>CBDIPP010000003.1:0-411637 GCA_965283695.1 uncultured Parvibaculaceae bacterium
CATCAATATTGATGGACGTTTGGACACGCCAATCTTCCAGGCTCATTTCGGTGACGGGGGCACCAATTGCGATGCCGGCATTATTGAGCAGCACATGGAGACCGCCAAAACTCTCAACCGCAATGGCAACAACTTCTCCCCAGCGGGCCTCATCGGTCACATCCTGCGGAGCGAATTTGGCAGATCCACCTGCTTCCTTGATTTGCGCGACAGTTGCCTCGCCACCTTCAACATCAATGTCTGTGACAAGCACTTTTGCACCCTCGGCTGCCATAGCAATCGCCGATCCGCGCCCAATACCGCTGCCGCCGCCAGTCACCAAAGCCACCTTATTGTCCAGACGTCCCATTGTATTCTCCCTTTTTTCGTTGTTTTTCGATGCCGCGACTTTAAGCCCAACACCGCAGTTTGACTCAGTTATTTCGTAAAATTAGACTGCGGTCTAGTTTTTGTGGGGCAAGGAAGGCTGTGGGCGTGGGAGCATCTGAAAATCTGTCGATCACAGGTCAGCCATCTCGACGCTCTCGCAAAAAGGAGCAGACCCGGAGAGGCATCTTTTCCGCTGCAATGAAGCTTTTTGCAGACCGTGACTATGATGCCGTGACAATTGAAGACATTTGCGACCGCGCCGACGTGGCCAAGGCCACCTTCTTTCTCCATTTCCCGAATAAGGCCACACTGCTTACCGAATTCAACGAGCGTCTGACAGCAAGCCTTCAGGAACGCCTCATCGATGTGTCTGGCAGCGCAGAGGACAAGCTTCGCTTCATGGTGAGCGCCCTCGTCGATGATTGGGAACAAAATGCTGAGATCATGCGCAAAATGGTCAGAGAGTTTCTCAACCAACCCTCACTGCCAGAAGCCGCAACAGAAGCAAATGAAGGCCTTCTCGATCTCATCACCGATATCGTCAGAGAAGGGCAGCAGGCACGTGAATTCGGGAGCAAAGTAGCACCCGACCTTGTTGCCGCAGCCCTTGTCGCAAGCTGGGGATCTTTCGTTTCAGCTTGGAGCAACAATAGGGAAGACATTCCCAAATCGGCAGGAGAAGACCTGCTCGACATCATGCTGAACGGCCTAAAGACCTAAAAGAACAAAAAAGCAAAACACAGAGGAAACAAACATGCCTGGACCAAAACTGCGCTTCGGTGCCTTCATCGCACCCTTTCACGCTCTAGACGAAAATCCATCTCTGGCCATGCACCGCGATATGGAACTGGTCGAGTGGATGGACAAGCTGGGCTATGACGAAGCCTGGATTGGCGAACATCACTCAGCTGCGTTCGAAGTCATCGCCAGCCCGGAACTGTTCATTGCCGCGGCGGCCGAACGCACAAAAAACATTCGTTTCGGTACGGGCGTTTCTTCGCTCCCCTATCACCACCCTCTGATGCTCGCTGACCGCATCAACCAGCTTGATCACATGACACGTGGCCGGGTGATGTTTGGTGTTGGACCAGGGTCACTTCCCTCCGATGCCTTCATGATGGGCATTGATGTTCAGACCCAGCGCGACAAAATGGACGAAGCGCTTGAAGTACTCGTCCCCTTGCTGCGCGGCGAGACAGTCACCCACAAATCCGACTGGTTTGAACTCAACGAGGCGCATCTGCAGATGACGCCCTATTCTCGTCCATCAGTGGAAATCGCAACCGCAAGCCAGGTCTCTCCAACTGGCGCGACAGCAGCAGGTCGTCTCGGCCTCAGCCTTCTCTCTCTCGGCGCCACCTCATCTGGCGGCTTCAACGCCCTGGCTTCCAACTGGGCCATTGCAGAAGAAAAAGCCAAGGACCATGGCAATGTCATGGACCGCGCCGGCTGGCGCCTTGTTGGGCCGATGCATATTGCAGAGACACGCGAACAGGCCCGTGCTGATGTTGAATTTGGCCTCAAAAACTGGCTGGCCTATTTCCGCGAAGTCGCCGCCCTCCCGCTGGCGCCTGATGATGCCGGAGATCCCGTGGACGCATTGATCGAATCCGGCCTTGCGGTGATCGGCACACCGGAAGACGCCATCGCACAGCTTGACCGCCTCGAAACACAGTCAGGTGGCTACGGAGCTTTCCTCTTTATGGCGCATAACTGGGCAAACTTCGAACGCACCAAAAATTCCTACGAATTGATGGCACGGTATGTGATGCCGAAGTTCCAGGGCCTCAACACAAATCGCGAACAGTCATACGCTTGGGCACGCGACAATCACGAGACCTTTATGGGCGCGGCTATCGCGGCTGTTGGCACACGGATCGCGAAACATATCGAAGAAAAGGGCACAGAGAACATCAGCCCGGACATTCTGACTGCTGCTGCCGCAATGCACAAAACAGACGCCGCTGAGTAATACTCATCCAGAAATGAGAAAAGGGCGGTCCCATTTCGGAACCGCCCTTTTTTGTTCTCTGTTAGGTAGGTCAGACCCTAACGCCACCCGCATTGATTTTGTCGTAAAGCGCCTTGTCCAGCGGAACAAAGGCTTTTGCTGCCGGGTCATTGAAATAGATCGGGTCAGACACGCTCTCGGGATCAAACCCTTCCTTCACAAGTTCGACCTTCCGATGTTTGAACGTTCCTGTGATTTCAATCTCCGGCTGAATCCGGATAAAGAGCGGCTGAGCGTAAGCTGCAAGCTCCATCTCCAGATGGGAGCGAAGCTTCGGCAGATCTACTTCTTTGGAAGACACAATCGAGGCCATGCCCGCACGGCCATCGGCCCCTGGCACATTCACGCCATAAACATTGGCTTCCTTGATGCCCTCGAAGACTGAAATCGCTTCTGCGACTTCAGACGTAGCAACATTTTCACCTTTCCAACGAAAAGTGTCACCAATCCGGTCGATGAAATAGAAGTAGCCCTTCTCGTCCTGCTTCAGCAGATCACCAGTCCGAAACCAGGCGTCGCCCTTCTCGAACACATCTCGGAGGATTTTCTTGCTGGTCGCGGCTTTATCCGCATATCCATCAAAGCGACCGGTTGGCAGACTGGAGTCAATCTTACCCAAAGCCTCCCCGATTTCGCCAGGTGCACAAACTTCACAAAGTCCGTCCGCACCACGGATGGGCTCTTCACTATCAACATCGAACTTGACGATTTCAACATTGTATTTTGATTTTGCCCACCCTGGGATACGCCCGATCGACCCTACCGTGCCGTCATAATTCATCAGCGCCACATTGCCTTCGGTCGCGCCATAAAATTCAAGCACTTTCGGAATTTTGAAGCGCTGTTGAAACGCCGGCCAGATTTCCGGGCGCAACCCGTTCCCGATAACGGTGCGTAACCGGTGTTTGCGCTCCTTAGGATGCGGATCGGTGTTCAACATGTACCGGCACAACTCACCGATATATTGAAAGAGGGTCGCTTTGTGGTCGACCACATCGTCCCAGAACTCACGTGCCGAGAAGCGCCGTTTGATGATCAACGCCCCACCAACCGTGAGAACAGTACCCACAGCACACACCCCGCCGGCTGAATGATAAAGCGGCAAGCAAACATACATCCGGTCCTTCTCTGTTGAGTTCGCCGCCGCAGCAAATCCCCCCATCATGATGAGGAGACGGACATGCGGTATCTTCGCAGCCTTTGGGTTGCCGGTCGTGCCGCTGGTGTAAATATAGAGAGCGGTATTATCCGTCGTCAGGTCTTTGCGGTAATCCCCTGGAAGGGCTTCCGGGGACCGATCCGCCAGAACAGCATCAAGGTCTTCTGTTCCCTGAACCGCACCGCCTGTCGCCCATACCTTCATCGGACGCTCAAGACTATCGACCGCGGTCGAGAAGTTCTCAGCCAGTTCCGCCCCGAGAACCAGATGATCCGCCCCAGAGATGGAGAGCGAATGCACCAAAGGTCCGCCAATCAGGTTTGTATTGATGAGGGCCGCAGCACCGCCCGCCTTGATGATCCCGATCCAGGCCACCAGATATTCGGCCCTGTTCTCCATAAGGAGAGCCACCGAGACGTCAGGTCCAACACCCTGCTCTTTCGCCCACCGGGCGTATCTGTTGGCAGCCGCATCAAGCTCCGCATAGGTCATCGTACCCTCATCGGAGACAATGGCGATATTGTTTGGTTTTGTTCGAGCAAAATCCTCGATCACGTCAGCAAACGTCCGTGTCTCATCCGCATAGATCGCGTTCACCTTTTTCAGGGAACGCAGGGCGGCGCGCGCGAAGGTCACATCATTGCCAATACTTTGAATAAGACCCATCGGGTCACCTCCCATTTTTCTTCTTTTGCAACAATGGTATGTAACCGGGACAAATTTTTTGGGTCAAGCAGAACCGGTCAAAGACCTGCCCGATCCCCTACACTGGGCGGGGTTTTCCCCGACCGGCGATGCGCAGAGACACTTTGAGGGTCAAATGACAGAAAATCAGGACACGGTCCTTGATGTAACAGGCCTAACCTGTCCACTGCCCGTCTTGCGGGCCCAGAAGAGGCTGCGGGAGCTCTCTCCCGGCGTCATCCTCAAAGTCCTGGCAACCGACCCCATCGCCGCGATCGACTTTCCGCACTTTTGCCATGAAAGCGGTCATGAGTTGCTGGAGAGCGCCAAGGAAGACCAGATCCTCATATTTCGGATCAAATGCAGATCCGAAAAGGTCTAGGCACTTCGGGGAGCTTGGTAGAGAAATCGGTGCTCATCCACCAGACCGTCCACCGTGTCGCGGGCACCTCGAATGGTTTCTTGTCGGATCATCCCAATTTTTTCCAATACGCCAACTGACGCAAGATTGCGCGTGTCACAGGTCGCCCAGATGTAGTTTAGCTCGAGCTCAGACATGCCACGGGTCAGCAGCACCATAGCAGCCTCCGTGGCCAAGCCTTTGCCCCAGGAGGCCGGATGCAGAACGAATCCCAGCTCTGCCGCTTGCGTCGCGCTTTCTGTTGGTTCGTCCAGATAGAGGCAAAGTGCTCCAATCACGCGCCCACCGGGTTTTGACGTGAGCGCAAGCTCATAGATGGTCCGCGGCATGTCAGCGGCGGCATCGATGAAAGTAGAGAGCTGCGCTTTACTCGCCTGCAAGTCGTTCGGCCCCCACATCAGATGCCGCGTCACCTCATCCAAACAAGCATAGGAATGCAACGCGTCAAGGTCCCCTGAGCAAAAGTCCCGGAGGCAAAGCCGCTCTGTTTCAATGGGTAATGAGAGAGCGCATGCCACGATTATCCCGCCTTTAGGGCCGCCTGTTGATCCGCTTTAAAGCCAACAAGCACCGCGTCCCCCAACTCGAAAACAGGCCGTTTGATGAGGGTTGGATTATCTACGAGAAGTTGAGCCGCGCCAGAACCGGCGGCAGCCTCCTTTTCGACATCAGAAAGCCCTCGCCAGGTTGTGCTGGCTTTGTTGACAAGCCGGTCCCAACCAACAGCTTTGCCCCAACGCTTCACTTCCGGCAGAGTGACCGCATCTGCCCTTACATCGCGGAAGGCATACTCAAGCCCCTCCGCATCAAGCCATTTCAGCGTCTTCTTGCATGTATCGCAGGATTTCAGCCCATTTACCTTAATCATCACGCCTCCACTCGTTGAACAAAGCCATTTTGGACGGATTCGGCTTGAAAACACACGGTTCACATTTTGTGGAGTAGATCTCCGCACTTTCATGATGAGCCGAGGTCAGTATGATGGGGCTATCAATATTGAAGTCGGGGATGGGGCAAAACGAGCCTATGAGCAAAATACTGGAAGAATTGGCGGTCGAGAGCAAACCCGCCCCCACGAAACGCATCCGGCGCTCGGCGGAAGAGTCCCGCCGCGTCATCTTAGATGCAGCAGCAAAACGCCTCGCAGAACAAGGGCCAGAAGGCATCCGGCTTCAGGACATCGCCCGCGACGTCGGCATTTCGCACCCAGCAATCCTGCACCACTTTGAAAGTCGCGCAGGTCTCGTGAACGCTCTGGTGGATCGCACCACCTCTCAGTTGCGAGAAAAACTGTTGGGGGTGTTGGACGGAGAAGACGACCAGACGATCGGGGCGCAGATGCCAAGCCTCGTGAACAACACATTTGAAGCGCTGAGCGATCAGGGCACCGCCAAGCTCCTCTCCTGGATGCTGTTGACCGACTCTAGTCCCGAAGGCAACCCAACCACGGGCGTCATGACAGAGATCGCAGATCGCGGACATGCAGCACGGTGCAAACTCGCAGACAGCGAGAATTTGCCCCACCCCGATCGCGAAGAAACCATGTTTCTGGTGCTTCTCATAGCAAACACTGCCTTTGGCGAGGCCGTTGTCGGCGATTATTTCTATGAGGCCTGCGGCTTCGGCGACGATCAAGATGCACCCCGCAGGTTCAGAAAATGGCTTGGCGAGATGCTCGGCGCCTATTCGCTCCCTGATGGCTTCTCCGCCGACAAAGGCTAACGCGCCCGGTCCCCACCGCGACGACATGTCATCACCGGCATCCCTTGCCAGGTGACCCGCAGTTTGCTGTGCTGATCCCCCAAGATCACAAGGTGAGCCCCTAAATGCTCCATCGACGTCAATTCCTGCAAAGCGCTGCAGCTTCCATCTCTGCGGCGGGACTGGTCGGCTGCGATCCCTTAGAACTCATAACACCGCAGGCAAACAATCTCGACATTCAGCGGGCGCAGTTCAATGTCATGCCAGATCTGATCACAACTGACATGGTGAGCCTGTCGCCAGATGCCGCACCACCCATTCTGCGGGCAAAGCAAGGCGTTCCCTTCACAGCTACCGTCACCAATCGTTTGCCTGACTATACAACCATGCACTGGCATGGCATCCGACTGCCCAATGAGATGGACGGCGTGCCTTATCTGACCCAATTCCCGCTGGGCAAGGACGAAACCTTCACTTACACATTCACACCACCGGACGCCGGAACATACTGGTATCACCCCCATTGCATGACAATGGAGCAGATGGCGCTGGGTCTCACCGGCGCACTGATTGTCGAAGAGGCCGCAGACCCAGGCTTCCACAACGATATTGTTCTCAACTTACGCGACTTTCGTCTGGGAAAAGACGGCCAGTTCAAAGAGCTCTTTACGCCTCGCGGTGCGGCACGCGGCGGAACGCTCGGCAATGTCCTCACCACCAACTGGCAGCAGAACCCCGTCTACGATGTGCAAACGGGCGGCGTCGCCCGCATTAGAATTCTCGCAACAGACATAACACGCATCTACAAGCTCTTCTTGCCCAACGCGCGCGGACGCATCATCGCATTGGATGGTCACCCGCTTCTCACGCCCTTGCCGTGGCCCACGGAACAAGAACCGCTGATACTGTCGCCCGGGCAGCGCGTCGATATTGCTGTTGAAATGCCGGAACGGGAAGGCGAAGAGCTCAGCCTCATGGGCCAAATCGGGGGACGCCCCAAAAGCCTCGCCCGCCTCCGCGCTGTCGGAAAACCTGAGCGGCGAAGGCTCGGCGAGCTGAAACCGCTGGTCCCAAACAAAATCTCGGAGCCTATCCTTAAAGATGCCGAGACTCATGAATTTGTATTCGGCTGGTCTCCGTCTGGCGATCTGCCAAACAATGGGTTTTGCGGTACTCTTGGATACACATTCTGGTCGATCAATCGAGCACCCTGGCCGGGAGACGCTTCAGGCACAGGGCCACTCGCAACATTGAAAATGGGCGGAAGTTACATCCTGCGCCTGCGCAATGAGAGCCCCAACATCCACCCTATCCACCTACATGGACTGACATTCAAACCCATAAGGTCAAACAAGCGCACCGTCCTACCCAACTGGACAGATACAGCCTTGTTGCTCAAGGAAGAGACACTCGATGTCGCCCTTGTTGCCGACAATCCCGGCGACTGGGCTTTTCATTGCCATGTCATCGAGCATCAGAAAACAGGCCTCGCAGGATATATCCGCGTCGCCTGAAGACGCAGGCGCCCTAGCTAGCTTCACTTAACCGCTGTTTCTGAGTGCCGTTGCAATGGCGCTAATTGAAAGCTGTATCCCTTGCTCAATACGCGCATCGGTTTCGCCCGACCGGTGACGTTTAATCAATTCAACCTGGAGCATGTTAAGCGGTTCAACATAAGGCAGACGCAACCGGAGCGCGTTTTCCGTAGAGGGACTTTTTTCCAGAAGACGAGTCTGTCCCGTTACCTCCAACAGCGCATCATGGGCGCGCGACCACTCCGATCGAATGCTAGCGAAAAGATCTTGGGACAACGCCTTGTCCTCCACGAGGGTCACATAACGCTTAGCAACCTCCATGTCCGATTTGGCGAGCACCATCTCCATATTGGTCAGCGTCGTATGGAAGAAAGGCCATTCATCAGCCATCTCCTTCAGGAGATTCTGGTCCTTGAAACGTGTAAGCGCGGTCCCCACCCCAAACCAGCCAGGCAACATGACCCGGGATTGCGCCCAACTGAATACCCAGGGAATGGCCCGTAAGTCCTCGATCCGTTCTGAGGTCGTGCGGCTTGCGGGGCGTGATCCAATTTTGAGACCGGCGATTTCCGCTATCGGCGTCATCTGCCGAAAGAATGTCTGAAACCCATGCGTTTCATACACAAGGCCCCGATAGTGGTTGAAAGCATCGGCAGACAAAGCCGCCATTGCCCCACCAAACCGCTCGCTATCCGCAGATGACAGCTGATCTGGCTCGATGGTCGCCATGAGAGTGGCCGACGCCATCGCTTCTAGGTTTATGGCCGCTTTTTCTTGAGTGCCATATTTCGCTGCGATGACCTCGCCCTGCTCGGTAATTCGAATGCGCCCCTGAACACTCCCAGAAGGCTGCGCGCGGATAGCCTCAAACGCAGGCCCGCCGCCACGCCCCACCGCACCGCCACGACCATGGAAGAGCTGCATTTTTGTCTCGGCCGCCTCAAAGATGGGGACCAGCTTCCGGGACGCGTCATACAGGCACCAAACAGATGAAAGGTACCCCCCATCCTTGTTTGAATCAGAGTATCCGATCATCACCTCCTGATGGCCGCGCGACATAGATAGGGCCCGCATCTCAGGCAACGCAAACCAGTCGCGCATAATCGACTGCGCATTTTCCAGATCGCCAATCGTTTCAAATAGCGGAACCACCATCAAATCAGAGGAAGGCGGGTTTCCCGGCTGGTAAAGCCCCACTTCCTTGAGAAGCAGATACACCTCGAGGAGATCTGACACGCTATCCGCTTTGGAAACGACATAGTTGGAGATGCCTCCTTTGCCGTACCTGCTATGCACACGGGCTGCAGCACGGTAGAGGGCGAGCTCGGAATCTGTTTCCGTCGAGTACTCCAAAAAGTCCGAGGACAAGGGGCGCGCATTTGCGAGCTCCTGTCGCAGTAATGCCACCCGCGCGCCTTCATCCAGGGCAAGATAGTCAGCGTCCACGCCGCCGCCCGCCAGCAGTTCCGCAACAACACGCTCATGTACGTCCGAATTCTGTCTGAAATCGAGTGTGGTGAGATGAAAGCCAAACGTTTCAACAGCGCGCAGCAATTGCTTCAACGTTCCATCATCAGCCGATTGTCCATCGGGCGCACGCAACCCCCGCTCCAGGATCAAAAGATCATCGCGAAAGGCATCAGCATCAGCATAGGGCGTCCCATCAAGCGAACTTGTTCTGGGAGGAGCACGTCCAATGAGCACTTCATAGGTGGCCGCCAGACGAGAGTAAATGCCACTCAGTGCCCGGCGATAGGGCTCGTCACGACGGGCAAGGCTGTCATCCCCGCTCGCATCGGCAAGCGCACGCACCTCTGGGGGAACGTCAGCATGTTCCAGTGAAATTGACAACGCCGCCCCCAGCGCATGCACACCATCCAGGTAGTATTCTAGGACAGTTTGTGCAGCACGCGACACTGAATGCTCCACACAAGCCGCATCTACGTTTGGATTGCCGTCACGGTCCCCCCCGATCCAACTCCCGATCTTCAGAAAACTAGGGCAGTCCTCGCCCAACAAACGCTCCCAGCGGGAATACTCCGCCGGCAAGACCGGCAGAAACACGTCGCGAAGGTAATCGAGCTCTATTTCAACCTCATCCAACACAGTCAGTCTTTGGTGCCGGAGCAAGCGCGTCTGCCAGAGTAACGCAATGTGCTGACGGATGGCATGATCGATTGAACGGCCCGCAGCTGTTTCTGTTTGCCCTGCATCCTTTAAGGTGAGGAGCTCGCCAATACGATTAAGATGGTCGATGACACTCTTGCGGCGAACTTCGGTGGGGTGCGCTGTGAGAACAGGCATCACCAGCATATCCGAAAGAGCGTCCTGAACTTGGCCGCGCTCAACACCTAAGCTCTGAAGGCGTTCAAGCACGTCCTCCAAACCCGTCTCGCCTTCTATGACGCCGCTCTGCCGGTCCTCCGCCAGATTGGCCAGCATGGAAAAAAGCATGAAGGCGCGCACAAAGTGAAGCGCATCATCCAGCCCAAGGGTCTCTAACTCCCGATCAACATCTTCTGCGTCAACAAGCCCACGATGCTGGTCTACGGAAACGGACCGAACCCGCTCAACTCTCTCAAACAGCGAATCTCCGCCATAAGCGCGGATGACATCACCCAGCAAATTCCCGAGATATCGTACATCTGAGTTTTGGGTAACGGTCTGCTGTGAAGATTGCATGGCGTCCACTTCATTTGGTTATGGAATAGATGACACTAGTAAAGCCCAGCCGCCTATCAAAGAGCTCTATGTCTTTCCGTGCAACGCATGACAAGCGTCTTTACGATTGAAATATGATAATATCATCATATATGATAGTTTTAGCAATAAACATGTAGGGAGGCTGACCGATGCCTATTCTCAGAACAAAGCTTGGATTGCTGTTCTGCCTGGTCACGGTGACAGGCATCTTTCTGGCCATAACAGGCATAGGTGGCTCTCCCGCTCTTGAGTTGTGGAACAACGACACCCGCACAAGCCTGCCTCTCTGGCTTATGATATGGCTCGGATTTCTGGCGCTGACATTCCTATCGTCAGTCTTATTTGCGTGGAACCATGTGCCCGCCCGATGGGTGCTTGCGAGCTTTATCGGAAGTCACGTCGCGACCATTGCAATTGAAAACACAGAAGGCATGGTTTTGAGGGCAGGCCTCGTCTCTCTTTTGCACGTGGTGTTTTGGACGCCTGGCTTAGTGTCTTTGCTATCGAACCAGTCCGATATTCGGTTTAACTCAGCTTACGGAATTTGGGCAAGCATCTTGCTCTTCGTCTACGCGGTCGCCTTCACGTTTGATATTCGCGATGGCATCGTCTGGCTCCTGTTCATGGTCGGCGTCTGACGCCCAGCCACGCTAGGATAGATCACGATACAGGACATAGGCGTCTACGAAACGCTCACCTCGAAAGTGAAAAGCATCTGGCAGCGTCCCGACAATCTGAAAACCGTTGCGTTTGCAGATCTCAAGAGACGCCCCATTCGTTGAGACAACGAGATTGAGCTGAATAGCTTTGAAACCGAGCTCTTTGGCCTTTGCCAATCCAAAATCCATCATCTTCTTGCCGAGACCTTGACCGCGTACAGTCGCGTCAACCATCACACCGGTATTGCAGACATGCGCGCCAAGCCCTGGTTTGTTAGGCACGATGTACCGGCTTGCAACCGCAACACCATCCAGATACCCGAAATAGACCCGAGCACCAGGCGCGAACCATAACGCTCGCGCCTCCTCCAGATCCGTATCCATCGGATAAGGATAGGTCTCACCCGTACGGACAACCTCGCGAAAGATCGGCCAGACTTCTTCGAACTGATCGGCTGTTGCTTCTCTGATTTCAAAGGACATGAGAGAGGTCCACGAATGTAATACATACAACAGAGAAATGGTGCCCCTGGCCGGACTCGAACCAGCACGCCCGTACGGACAGCAGATTTTGAATCTACCGCGTCTACCAATTCCGCCACAGGGGCATGACGTACGAGAACCGCCCGTCAAGCGGCGCCATGATAGGCAGGACGACGCTCAGGTCAAAGGGAAAGAGAGCCTGATAGACAGAAATCTTATGCCCTGTTATCACGGGACCCATGTTGCGCAGCCTGTATGATTGGACCATGAACCTCGCCGCCCACCGCCATGCGCGTTGGGGCTTGGCGCTGGTCTCCTTTGCTGAGAGCTCTTTCTTTCCCATACCACCCGACGTCGCACTTATCCCAATGGTGTTGGCAAAACGCGCGCTGGCCTGGGTCTATGCGCTTATCTGCACCGTGGCCTCAGTTCTCGGTGGTGTTGCTGGGTATGCGATTGGCTTTTTCTTCTTCGCTCAGCTGGGCGAACCCATTCTTGGCTTCTATGGATATTCGGACCAATTCGCGAGCTTCGCTGAGCGCTACAATGAGTATGGTGTCTGGATTGTCTTGATCGCGGGGCTCACACCCTTCCCCTACAAGGTCATCACCATCGCAAGCGGCGCCACCGGCCTCAATTTCCTGGTGTTTATGGCAGCCAGTCTTGTCGCCCGAGGTGCCCGCTTTTTCGCCGTCGCAGGCCTTTTATGGTGGTTCGGGGAACCCATCCAGACCTTTATCGATCGATATTTCGGGCTCCTTTCGATCCTTTTTGTCGCACTCCTGATCGGCGGCTTCCTCCTGGTGGGCCTGATCCTGTAAGGTCATCCCATGTCTTTGCTCACCACCCTACCCATCGCAAACCGCCAAGTGCCTTGGTTGATCTTTGCCATCTCGGTGGTGACGCTCGGCGCAGCGCTCGCGTTCGAACATATCGGCGGTCTTGACCCCTGTTCTCTCTGCCTTCAGCAACGCTACGCCTACTATTTCCTCATCCCAGCCTCCCTCATCGCCGGGGTTCTGTCCCGCGAAACCAATTTGGGGCAACTGCCTCTTCTGTTGGTCGCACTCTGCACACTGGCCGCAGCAGCGAACGTTGTGTTGGCAGGGTACCATACGGGCGTTGAGTATAAATGGTGGGAGGGCCCGCAAGGCTGCACAGGCGTCAATCTGATGGCAGGAAGCCTTGACGAATTCAGACAACAACTGGACGGCGTCAAAGTCCCGCGCTGCGATGAAATCCCCTGGAGCCTCTTCGGCATTTCCATGGCTGGATACAATTTTCTGATTTCAATCCTCTTGACCGCACTCGGGTCCCTGGCTCTTGCGCGCTACTGGACCATGACAGGATTGGAGGAAGAGTAGATGAGCAAACCCTCTCTCAACCCCGCCGCAGATCATCCCGGTCGTCCCTCTACGGCAGAGCGGATCAAGGAAATGATCCGTGTCGATCACGCAGGCGAGTACGGTGCGGTGCGCATCTATGAGGGACAACTCGCTGTCTTCCGAAACCTGCCCCACAAAAAAGAGATCACCGAGAGTCTGACCCGCATGGCTGCGGAAGAGGAAGAGCATCTCGACCGTTTCAACAAGCTTGTGAATGAGCGCCAGGTTCGCCCCACAGCCCTCAATCCGCTCTGGCATATTGGCGGCTTCGCAATGGGAGCGGCTACCGCCCTCATGGGTGAAAAGGCAGCGCACGCCTGCACGGTAGCCGTAGAATCGGTTATTGATGAGCACTATCAGCGCCAGATTGACGAGCTATCAGCCCTCGACACAGAAGAAGATCTGAAAGAAACGATCATTCAATTTCGCGAAGAAGAACTCGCCCACAAACAGGAAGCCTTGGAGAACGGCGCCGAAGACGCTCCCGGCTATCCGGTGCTCTCAAATGTGATCCAGACAATCTGTCGAGCGGCCATCCGCGCGTCGGAAAAGGCGTAAGCGCTTCCAAGAAAAGTGCCAGATCAAACTTGGGCGGTTTTCTGTCCAGAAACGCGCAACAAAAACGAGAAATCTAAGCTTCCAACTCACTATCCCAGTAGAGATAGTCGCGCCAGCTCTCGTGCAGATAGTTCGGTGGGAACCGACGCCCGTTCTTGTGCAACTCATTCACCGTTGGCCGGAATGGCTTTTGGCGCGGGATCATGCCTGCCTCTTTCGGGAGCTTGCCCCCTTTGCGCAAATTGCACGGCGCACAAGCCGTGATCACATTTTCCCAGGTCGTCAGCCCCCCCAGACGGCGCGGGATGACATGATCAAACGTCAGCTCTTGACCATCCCCACAATATTGACAGAGGAAACTGTCGCGCAGGAAAAGGTTGAACCGCGTGAACGCTGGGAATTGGGCGGGCTTCACATAAGTCTTAAGGGAGACAACCGAGGGCAATTGCATCTCAAAACTTGGGCTATGCACTGCCACATCATAATTGGAGACAATGTTCACGCGATCCAGAAACACGGCCTTAATCGCATCCTGCCAAGACCACAGCGATAACGGATAATAACTAAGCGGCCTGAAATCCGCATTTAGCACCAACGCCGGACACCCTTCTGGCGTCGCAAACTCACCTTGCACCGTCACGTCCTCCTGGAATCGTCTAAACTTACCCGGATTCAACTTCGCTTCGACTGTCGTTGGGAAAATACTATATCTAGTGCGACGCTGGTGTGAAGCCGCAACTCATAACCCTGCGTCAAATCGGTCAAGAATCCGCCACGCAAGAGGTTTCGCGTAAAAAGACGCTGATGCAGAAACCAGACACCATCATCCGATTCGCCCCGAGCCCGAATGGCAGGCTCCACCTGGGTCACGCTTATTCGGCCCTCTACGCCGCAGAGAAAGCAGCCGAGCTCGGCGGGCGGTTTCTACTCAGAATTGAAGATATTGATGTGGGCCGGTGTCGACCGGAATTTGTCGAAGGCATCTATGAAGATCTTGAATGGCTGGGCCTCACCTGGGAGACACCTGTCCGCCGCCAGTCGGAACACTTCTCAGACTTTGAGGCCGCCCTCAAACAGCTGCGCGACCTGGACGTCGTCTATCCCTGTTTTGCGACCAGACGCGAGATTGAGCAGACCATTGCCGATAGTGGAATTGACAGGGAACGCTGGCCTCGAGATCCCGACGGCGCCCTTCTCTATCCAGGCATCTATAAGGACATAAGCACCAAAGACCGCTCCCAGCTGATGTGGGAAGGCCGGAGCTATGCCTGGCGCCTGGATACGGAGAAAGCCATGGCGCTTGCGGCGGAGAAATCCGGCGGCCCAATAACTTTCACCGAATTAGAGGGCAGTCCGTCAGGCAAAACTGGCACTCAGCCGATCAGACCTGAACTCTTCGGCGATGTGGTAATCGCCCGAAAAGATGTGCCGACCTCTTATCACCTGTCCGTCGTGGTTGATGATGCACTGCAGAACATCACCCATGTCACCCGCGGCCGGGATCTTTATGCAGCAACCTTTATCCACCGTCTTCTGCAGGTGCTGCTGGATTTGCCTGAGCCGCGCTACTGCCATCATCGGCTCATAGAAGATGAAACTGGTCGCCGCCTCTCTAAAAGTGCCAAGGATATGGGACTGAAAGACCTACGCGAAGCCGGAAAAACACCAGCTGATATCCGTCGGCTGATAGGGATATAGAGTTTCAAAGCGCTTTCAGGAAAAGTGTGGCGCGGTTTTCCGTCCGAAAGCGCGTCAAAAGAGATGGCCTGGTTCCTGCTCTGATAAGCGTAACCAGCTGCGACCCGTCCCGCGACCGCACAAACCTGTGCCATTTCGGGACAAAAACAGCCTAAAACGCTCAACGGACGTGACCCCCATGACTGACATGACCCATACAGCGCCTCAATCTGCAACACCCCCCTCACGGATCGATTGGATCGACTACGTGAAGGGCGTGACCATTATCCTGGTCGCCCAGATGCATATTTCGCTTGGCACAATGGAGAGCATGGGCGTCACCCATATGTGGATGGTCGACATTGTTGAGTTCGCACGTCCCTTCCGCGTGCCGCTCTTTTTCATGATTGCAGGCCTTTTTGTCACCCGGTCACTCCAGTGGAACCGCGCCAAATTCGTCGACGCGAAACTGTTCCATTTTGTCTATTTCTACTTCCTTTGGGCCGCTATCCAGCTGACTGTGAAAGTTGGCCTCTCAGGCTATGGCAATCACACATTCAGCCTGAATGACATATTGCTTCTGCCCATCGAGCCGATCTCAACACTCTGGTTCATCCATGCGCTTGCCATCTTCTTCATGGTGACGCGCCTGTTGAAAAACGTGCCTCCCATCATCCTGATGAGTGCCGCCGTCATTCTCTATGCATCCCCTGTTGATACAGGCTGGGGCGCAATTGACGAGTTCGCTGATCGTTACGTGTTCTTTGTGGCCGGCTATGTGGGCGCTCAGTACTTCTTCAACCTTGCAGAATTTGCGAGGGAGAATGCCCTTCGGGTATTTGCAGGGTCAATCGGTGCCTTTGCCATGGTCTACTTCTTCGTTGACGCAGGCATCGCGACGAAACCACTCTTCGGACTGCTGGCCGCATTTGGTGGCGGCGCGGCAACCATCGCACTCTTGTCAGTTGCAGCCGATCATGGGCGCCTGAAATGGCTCGCTTATGTCGGGCAGCGCTCGCTCTATGTGTATCTCGCCTTCTTCCTGCCAGGCGCGGTTGTGCGGATCGGGCTCGCAAAAACAGGCATCATCGAAAATGCTGACCTGATTGCGCTCTCCGCAACCATCGTTGCCGTGGCAGCACCTTTGATCGGCTTCAAGCTGATCGAAAAGACCCCGCTTGCCTTCCTGTTCGTCCGGCCGGAAATGTTCCGCATGAGCCAGGAACCAAACCTGCTGCCAGCAAAGGCTTGAGCTCTACAGAAAGAGATTGAGCACCACAGTGAGGGTGACAAGGCTGAGGCCCGTCACCAACACCACCGCGGATGAGGCCGCCCCTGGTGCGGCCTGATAGCGATTGGCCAGGATGAAGCAGTAAACCCCTGTTGGCATCGCTGCCATGGTCACCAGCACTTTGATCCAAAGCGGCGGCAGCGCAAACACATACATCGAGAGCCCGAACACAACGATAGGGTGGAGCACCAGCTTCACCATTGCGATGAGAGACGCTGCTCCGATGGAGCGCTTAATCTCATAGCGCACCAGTGTGGCGCCGAGCACAAAGAGGGCGCAGGGAATAGCCGACCGCCCCAACATCTCCAGCGTCACATCCAAAGGCCCCGGGATCGCAATCCCGGTCTGCCCGAAAGCGATGCCTGACCCGAGCGCAATGATCACCGGGTTTTTGATCATGCCTCGACCGCTTTCAACCAGGATCGATCCGATTGACAATGCCGCACCGTCTCGCGGTTTGGTTGTCTCCAGAAGAAATGTCGCCACAGTGAAAAGTGTAAGACCGTGGAACGCGAGAATGAAGAAAAGCGGCACACCCGCTTCTTCGCCATAAGCGGTCAAGATGATGGGGATACCCAACATCACCGTGTTGGAAAACCCACCCCCAAAGCCGACAATCACACTGTCAGCCGGTGACCGACGCAACACCGTGAGCGCAAGCAATGCACCCACCGCCCATACGATCATCACGCCGCCATAATAAGAGAGCCAAAGTCCCCAGGGCAGTGCCTCCGGAAGTTCAGTATTGGCGAGTGCCTGAAAGAGCAGAGCAGGGATGGCAAACGTGAAGGCGTATTTGTCGATCCCGTCGATCGCTTCTTCGCTCAGAAACTTCGTGCGACCGGCAAAATACCCAAGCGCAATGATGAAAAAGATCGGCAGGACAAGTTGCGCCGCTTCCATGGAAAACCCCGCTTAAGCGGGCAAAAAACAAAGACCACCCGCGCGGGCCGGAAGCTAAAGCCTTTTCAACAAAAATCGAAGGGTTTTATTGTGGGACCCACCAAAGCGTTTTCAGCAAAAGTTGCACGACTTTTGTGGTTCGAAAACGCGATATCAGAAAAGCGGACAATTACCAGTCGTAGAGGCCGACAAACCGATCAAACCCGGCTTCATCAGACCATTCAGTCCAGGCGGTCCGGAAACGCGCAGTTGTGCTCGGGCTGTTAAAGCCACGGCCCATTCCCAACATGAGGAGCTCACCACATCCTGAAAATGACCCCACCTGAGCCGGAGGCAGTGTGCCGCCGGAGCGGGTCAAACGGCCCAGCTCACTATCCTCAGCGCCATCGGTGAGCAGCACGATTTTAGTGGGGTTGGAGCAATCAATACCGCCCGCCATCGTCTCAAGAAACGGAACGATGTTTGTTTTCATCTGCGCTTCGAGCCGTCCTTCAGACACCAGCCGGGGAAGGTTCGACACAAGGGTCTGAATACCATCGGCCACATCGCCAGGACGGGCCCGCGCTGAGATCACCTGATCAATACGAAGAGGATTGGACCCTGTGTCGTAAACACCAAAGGAGCGCACCGTCACTTTGGAACGCACAGGGAGGCCCCTGATCTCATCCGCCAACCGGCTTGCAACCTGGGCGGCAAACACATCGCTGGTTACCAAAGGGTTGGATTTCGAAAGATCCAGGCCGATAACCAGATGAGTTGGTTCGGAGGGTTCGCTGGATAGCGCCGCGTCTGCGCTGCCCGACAAAAAACTCAATGCCAGTGCCCCACTTACGACAACACCGGCAACAATACCACCAAACCGCTTCATGGCCTTACTCCGCCGCTTTGTTAATCGGAACGCGGCGGCCTGTATTGACCGGCGGCAAAACCTCGCCGACACCTTCGCGCGGACCACCATCACTCACGGACATGCGTTGACGGCGCGACCACCAGTCCTCAAACAGCGCCTCATAGCGCGCAATCTGCTGACTGTCGGCACACGCTTTAAGCTGTTCGCTTCGTTCTTCAGCGGCAGCTCGCTCCTGACGCTTACGGCCAGGCGCAGGCAGAGCGCGAACTTTGCGACCGGTGAGGTAATTGGTGCGTGTTCCTTCAAGCCCGCGTTCGTAGGCACGACAGGAATCCATAAGACGGGTCCACAGCATATTGCGGCGGTGGTCCATCCGTTCCATGTCGATGAGGGTCTCGCGATTGCGCGCATACTCTGCTTCCAACGCAGCCAGACGGCTCATGTCCGCTTTGCGCTCCGCAAAATCGCGTGTTTCAAAAAGCTTCTTGAGATTGATCAGAGCGTAGTGGAGGAAAAGCGCCGCCACACCTGTCACAACCAGGAAGATCACCCCAAGCGATGCCATCCACAGCACAGGCTGGTAGGCACGTGCCTCATCAAGACCGGTCTGCGCAACCGCTGCTTCGCGAGCAGCTTCGGTCTCAATGCCAAGGCTTGAAAGCGCTGTGCCAAGAGACGCGCCATTGCCGCCAAGGCCCGCATCGGCGAGACCAGCAGGCAGAGACATCAACGCCAGCAACAGCCCGACACCGCCCAGCATGGTGAGGGCGAGCAGGAAGAGCACACGGACAAAGACGGCACGTCCAAAGACGCCCATATGTTCAATGAAGATGTGAGCCGCGAGTGTGGCGAAGAGAACCTGCAAGCTTTTGAACGCTACTGAGCTTGCGAGTGATCCGGGAAGCTCAAGGAATTCGTTGGCGAGCGCACGGGTCCAAAATTCTGTGACGATCATATAGTCGACAAAGAGGGCACCGCCCGCGACGAGAACCGTGAACAGGATCGCGCCGAAATAGAAGGGGCGAAACCGCGCATCCCGCTGACTGGCGATAAAATTCTCACTGATTTTGTGACGTTGATCGTCACTCACGAGGGAAGAAGAAACAAATTTCATAGGTCTCATGCCTCCCCTGTTTTGGCAGCGCGGCGAAACCAGCGTCGACGCGGTTTCTCTTCATCGCTCATGGGCGCCGACAGACGGCGGCCAAGACCAACAATCTCCCGCTCCAGGTGTTCCTGGCGCGCACGGCGGTCCCGCAACTCTTCACCATATTCAGCGTCAGCCTGGGTCAGGACAGAATGAATGTGGATATCGGGAAGAGGCTCAGCGCGCCGCCCATACTCGGCAGCCGCTCGCAGCTCTTCTTCCCGTTTTTGGTTATCTTGCCCCCAGCTCATGGCGCACCTCTCTCATGTTGCAGAACGGGAAAGGCAGCAAACAGATGAACGCAGCAATTCCCCTCCAAATCCCCGTACGCCGCACAGATCGAAGATCCAGGCCTTAAGTCTTGCTCAAGCTTTGCGGCGAAACCAGCCCTGAAATGGGGCGAAAGTGTGTTAACGCTAACTTTTCAGTGAACCGACAGATCCATGGCGGCTGCGCAGCTGCCAAAATCGCCATTTGGGCGCACAAAAGAAAACAGGGCGTCGCAGCAACGACACCCCGAAGAAGTTTCACCATCGATGGTGAAAAGTCAGGATCACTCGAAATCCGTCTTACAGGCTTTCGCCCGCTTCACAGTATAGAGCTGATCTCGTTCTGCCTGGAGGCGGTCGAGCCCTTCTTTCTCCTCTGTGTTGGATTCGGTCGCCAGAGCAAGTGGAGGGAAGGCCACTGCGGCAACATAACCAACAGCCTGATTCTGCCCACGGTTACCCTGGATAACGCCAGTGAGACGCTCGCCTTCCTGCTTGTTTTCAACCAGCTTCAAATCAATATCCGCACAGGACATAGATCGTTCGCCTTCGGTGAGACTAGAGGCAGATACTGCCGATGACGATGGCAATGACGGCGCAGAACGCGCACAGGCAGCCACTACCAACAAGCTGACGAGCAACACACCACTATTCTGTAAACGCAATGGCCCGGCCTTTCCCATCAAGTGACCCCCATGACATGAGGCCAACTCCGACGGACCCATAGCGAACCAGAACCACAGCATCCGCACCTACTTTGTAGGCTTCTTCACGCATTTCCTCGTTGACCATCTCTCTGGTTGGATCTGCGTTAAACAACGTTGTCTTGTTGACCGTCACATCAATATCGCCGATCACCCGATAGGGCTTATCTGTAATATCTTCTTCCGTGATGATGATTTGGTTCATCGGGCGTTTGGTGCCGTCTGCGACAGCCGCCCCAGAACGCGTAGTGTTTGTCGAAGACCAACTGCTGCTGCAAGCGCTTACACTGATCGCCAACAGCGCAACCCCGGTAAACTTCAAAATACCGTTTTTCAAGATACTTACCCCTAAACTGCCATTTACATGCTTCCTAAGAAGAATGTCCGACGTTACAGAGCAAATCAAGGTCGACGAGGGCTAAGCCGCGCTGTCTGCATCCACGATACGGACAATGTCGCTCATGATCTTGTTGAGGTCGAAGTCCTTGGGTGTATAGACGCCAGCCACGCCTGAGACTCTGAGCGCCTCTTCATCTTCCGGCGGAATGATCCCGCCAACGACAACAGGCACGTCGAGGTGGCCGGCTTCACCCAAACGTTCCATAACCTCTTTGACCAGAGGCACATGAGAACCTGAGAGGATGGAAAGACCGATCACATGAACTTTGCCGTCAACCGCGTCCTGAACGATCTGCTCTGGTGTCAGACGAATACCGTCATAGACAATGTCCATGCCGCAATCGCGCGCCCGCACGGCGATCTGCTCCGCACCATTTGAGTGACCATCAAGCCCAGGCTTGCCCACGAGGAACTTCAGGCGACGACCGAGCTTGGCCGAGACCGCATCTACTTCTTCGCGAATGGCATCAAGGCCAGACACATCATTCCGCGCATTTGTGCCAACGCCCGTCGGGGCACGATATTCGCCAAACGTGCCGCGCAGCACTTCGCCCCATTCACCTGTCGTGACCCCAGCTTTGGCGCACACGATAGAGGGCTCCATGATATTACGGCCTTCCTTGGCCGCCGCGCGCAGGTCCGCAAGAGCTGCACTTACAGCCTCATCGTCCCGCGCCGCGCGCCAGGCTTCGAGGTTCGCAATCTGCGCCTGCTCGACCTCAGGTGGAACAACCATGATGGCTTCATCGCCCGTGCCAAGCGGTGAGGCAGCCGTCTCCAGCTGCTTGTTCACACCAATCACCGCCATCTCGCCGCTTTCAATGCGGCCCAACCGTTCCGCATTAGATTCAACCAGCGCCTGCTTCATGTAGGCGCTGTCGATGGCGGCCACCGCGCCACCCATCTTCTCAATGTGGGCGAGCTCTTCCAGTGCATCCGCCTTCAGCTGATCGACCTTGGCCTGCATCACTGTTGAGCCTTCAAACAGGTCTTCATATTCAAGAAGGTCTGTTTCGAACGCGAGAATCTGCTGCGCGCGGAGCGACCATTGCTGGTCCCAGGGACGCGGCAGGCCAAGCGCTTCATTCCACGCTGGCAGCTGTACCGCGCGGGCACGTGCATCTTTGGAAAGTGTCACCGCCAGCATCTCAATCAGAATGCGGTACACATTATTTTCGGGCTGTTGCTCTGTAAGGCCGAGCGAGTTTACCTGGACGCCATAGCGGAAGCGCCGGAGCTTCGGATCTTCAACGCCATAGCGCGTGGCACAAATATCGTCCCACAGGTCCACAAACGCACGCATCTTTGCGATCTCTGTGACAAAGCGCACACCGGCATTCACGAAAAATGAAATACGTCCGACAACGCGTGCAAAGTCAGCATCTGGCACCTGACCACTGGCTTTCACACGGTCCAGCACTTCCTGGGCCGTCGCCAACGCAAAGGCCAGCTCCTGCACCGGCGTCGCCCCTGCTTCCTGCAGATGATAGGAGCAGACATTGGTCGGGTTCCACTTCGGGACTTCCCGATAGGTGTAAGAGATAATGTCAGTGATGAGGCGCAGCGAAGGTTCCGGGGGAAACACATAAGTGCCCCGCGACAGATATTCTTTGATGATGTCGTTCTGGACGGTGCCCGTGAGCTTTGCCCGGTCGGCGCCTTGCTCATCCGCCGCCGCGATATAGAGCGCCAGCAGCCACGCCGCCGTCGCATTAATCGTCATGGACGTGTTCATCTGTTCGAGCGGAATAGAGTCAAAGAGCTGCCGCATATCACCCAGATGGCTGATCGGCACGCCGACCTTGCCGACTTCACCGCGGGCGAGCACATGGTCCGCGTCATAACCAGTCTGGGTCGGCAGATCGAAGGCGACCGAGAGACCAGTCTGACCTTTTGAAAGATTGTCCCGATAGAGCGCATTCGATGCCGCAGCCGTCGAGTGGCCCGCATAGGTCCGAAAAATCCAGGGCCGGTCTTTGTCGTGTTGAAACGGTTTTTGATCGCTCATGGAAATTCCCAAATTAAGGCGCCTAAGGTTGGGAGGTGTAACCGATTTTCCCCGATCGATCAAAGCGGCCCTCACTCCAAAAGAAAGGCCGGGAAAGCCAGCTTGGCTTCCCCGGCCCACCATTGAGCGCCTTGACTATTGACCGATCAAAACATGGCCAACAAGCTCATCGGTCCAGCGGTCAACCCGCACCACATGATTGCCGATCACGCGGTCGATATGCCCATCACATTCTGAGAGATTTCTCTCCAGCCACCAGGGCATCCGTTTCGCGCGTTTCAGCAAGCCTCGAGAAATAGGCTCTCCTTCGCGCAGGCTTTCCGCCACATATGCTGGCGTATAGGCGTCGTGAGGCGGGTATTTGTCGTAATAGTCCTGAATAACCTCGACTTCTCTCCAGGTAAAACCATCGGAACAGATCGTGGGAGATGGTTCGGACAGCGCCTGAGAATTGGGACGATTGACTTGATCGGGCGCTTGAGGCCGCGTGGTCTCCACAACAGGGTCAGCCGGGGTATCAACCACATCCGGCACGCCGGGCACAGGTGAACCTCCGCCGGTGAGAATTCCCACACCCACACCAACGCCAATCACACCAATACCGATACCAATTGCGTCATCGATATCTAGGCCGCCACCGCCAGAGGTATTTGTGCCGCCGCCGTTCCCGTTGCCGCCGCCGTTTCCATTACCACCGCCATTGCCATTTCCACCGCCGTTGCCGTTTCCGCCGCCATTACCATTACCGCCGCCGTTTCCGTTTCCACCACCGTTGCCGTTTCCGCCGCCGTTGCCGTTTCCACCGCCGTTTCCATTACCGCCGCCGTTTCCGTTTCCACCACCGTTGCCATTTCCGCCGCCGTTACCGTTTCCACCACCGTTGCCGTTTCCGCCGCCGTTGCCGTTTCCGCCGCCGTTCCCGTTTCCACCGCCGTTTCCATTACCACCACCGTTGCCGTTTCCACCGCCGTTACCGTTTCCACCACCGTTGCCGTTTCCACCGCCGTTTCCATTACCGCCGCCGTTTCCGTTTCCACCGCCGTTTCCATTTCCACCGCCGTTACCGTTTCCGCCGCCGTTTCCATTACCGCCGCCGTTGCCGTTTCCACCACCGTTGCCGTTTCCACCGCCGTTTCCATTTCCACCACCGTTACCGTTTCCGCCGCCGTTTCCATTACCGCCGCCGTTTCCATTACCGCCGCCGTTGCCGTTTCCACCACCGTTGCCGTTTCCGCCGCCGTTGCCGTTTCCACCGCCGTTGCCGTTTCCACCACCGTTGCCGTTTCCACCGCCGTTTCCATTTCCACCGCCGTTACCGTTTCCGCCGCCGTTTCCATTACCGCCGCCGTTGCCGTTTCCACCACCGTTGCCGTTTCCGCCGCCGTTACCGTTTCCACCACCGTTGCCGTTTCCACCACCGTTGCCGTTTCCACCGCCGTTGCCGTTTCCACCGCCGTTTCCATTACCGCCGCCGTTTCCGTTTCCGCCGCCGTTTCCATTACCGCCGCCGTTGCCGTTTCCACCACCGTTGCCGTTTCCACCGCCGTTGCCGTTTCCACCGCCGTTTCCGTTTCCGCCGCCGTTTCCATTACCACCGCCGTTGCCGTTTCCACCACCGTTGCCGTTTCCGCCGCCATTGCCGTTTCCGCCGCCGTTGCCGTTTCCGCCGCCGTTGCCATTACCACCACCGTTGCCGTTTCCACCACCGTTGCCGTTTCCGCCGCCGTTTCCATTACCACCACCGTTGCCGTTTCCACCGCCGTTACCGTTTCCGCCGCCGTTTCCATTACCGCCGCCGTTGCCGTTTCCGCCGCCGTTACCGTTACCGCCGCCGTTGCCGTTTCCGCCGCCGTTGCCGTTTCCACCGCCGTTCCCGTTGCCACACTGCTCCTTGGCAGAAGTCCCAGGCTCTTTATTGTCGCCACAGCCCGCATTGCCGTCGTCGTATCCATCTTTGTCTTGTTGGTTCCGATCACCACCGCTATTGCCACGGCTTTCTTGCTGCTGCGATTGTCCCTCTGCCATGGCCAGAGGCGCCGGCCCAAGACCGAACATCACCGCAGCAAGAAAACCGAGAACACGGGCGGATGCCCCAACACGAACAAGACGCAGCATGAAAATCCCCTAGACCTAAAGTTTCATCGACCAACTGACTGCATTGTCAGGTCCGAGCAGACTGTTTCAAGTTGAAACAGTTCCCTAACGCTCTGTTAACCATGATCTTTCGCTTAGACGCCGCATGTGTGATGCAATCATCACGGGTTTTGGGCAAACCCTCGAGATTTTCCCGGCACGCAGTACCCGAATCGGACTTGAATCTGCCGAGGTCATAGCGTTTGATCCGGCCAACAATCGGAGTAGGACATGACCAGCACAGCGGCTGCCAAGGCAGAGAATAAAATGCCCCCAAAAGATCTATATGAAGTCGGAGAAATCCCCCCGCTAGGCCATGTTCCAAAGAACATGTACGCCTGGACCATCCGGGAAGAGCGCTTCGGACCACCGGAACAATCCATGCAACTGGAAGTTGTTCCCACATGGAAACTCGACAGCCACGAAGTTCTTGTCTTGGTGATGGCGGCAGGCGTTAACTATAATGGCGTCTGGGCAGGCCTAGGTGACCCGGTTTCCGTCTTCCAGGTGCATGATGAGCCCTACCATATCGCTGGCTCAGACGCGTCAGGGATCGTCTATGCCGTCGGTTCCAAGGTGAAACGCTGGAAAGTCGGCGACGAAGTCATCATCCATTGCAACCAGGACGACCATGACGACGAAGAGTGCAATGGCGGCGACCCCATGTTCTCACCCTCCCAGCGCATCTGGGGGTATGAGACACCGGACGGATCTTTTGCCCAATTCGCCCGCGTGCAGGACCAGCAGCTCATGCCACGTCCCCAGCATCTCACCTGGGAAGAAAGCGCCTGCTACACGCTAACGCTCGCAACAGCCTATCGCATGCTCTTCGGACACCGTCCTCACGTCTTGAAACCTGGACAGAATGTGCTTGTTTGGGGCGCGTCCGGCGGGCTTGGCTCCTTTGCAGTTCAGCTCTGCGCTATTGCCGGCGCCAACGCCATTGGCGTGATATCGGACGAAAGCAAAAGAGATTTTGTCTTGTCCATGGGCGCGAAAGGCGTCATCAACCGCAAGGACTTCGACTGCTGGGGACAATTGCCGACAGTGAACTCACCGGAGTTCAACAGCTTCATGAAAGAAGCCCGGAAGTTCGGCAAGGCCATTTGGGACATTACTGGCAAGGGCATCGATCCCGACATTGTATTTGAACACCCCGGCGAGGCCACCTTCCCGGTCTCCGCCATGGTCGCCAAGCGCGGCGGCATGATTGTCTTCTGTGCAGGCACAACCGGCTTTAACATTACGTTTGATGCGCGGTTTGTCTGGATGCGCCAGAAGCGCATTCAAGGCTCGCACTTTGCAAACCTAAAACAAGCTGCTGAAGCCAACCGCCTGGTTATCAACCGACGGATTGACCCATGCATGTCGGAAGTCTTTTCCTGGAATGACATTCCAAAGGCACACACCAAAATGTGGAAGAACGAACACCTGCCCGGCAACATGGCCGTGCTCGTCTCCGCCGCGCGCCCGGGCCTGCGCACCTACGAAGAAACCATTGAAGCGGGCAACGGCTAAAACATTTCCAGCTGAAGTTGAAGCACTTCAGCGTTCGGAAATGCGACAAAGAAAAAGGTTAGAGCGGATCAGCCAATCTAAAGGCAAACCGCTCTAGCACCGTTCCCCCTGCTCGGGTCACACCCAATCATTGGTGAAGACAATCTTCGGCGCCGGGTCGTCCATCGCCTCAGCCGCGTCTGAAAATGGAACTTCCCGCGTCGTCACTTTCTCCGGATGGAAGTGGCCGCACTTCACCTCTTCAACAATCTGCGGAAGAAGCGCGCGGCCCTGCACCCGCGAAGTGTGGAAGCTGATGCCTTTCGTATACATGGACATCATGGGGAACGGGACCGCATTGTCGAAGAAGACGGATATGCTTGTGCAGGTCCCGTTCGCACTCGTTGACCTCACCGCTAATTTCATGGCCTCAAGATCACCGGAGGAATCTACGGTGATGTTAAACGACCCAAGCGATTTGAGGTCCGCCGGGGATGGAACCAGCTGCGTCTCCGCGCCCATCTCCTGCGCCAGTCGCATGGCCTCACTACCTTTGCCGATCTCCGCATAAAGGACGCGGCCCGCACCACGGGCGAACGCCACCTGCACTGCATAAATGCTGACACCACGCCCGCTACCGATCACGAGCACGGAGGCGTTTTCATAGCGGTCTATGTAAGGCGCCACCGTGCGCCATGCGTCCGCAATATTGTCAGAGCCGCCCGCCAACACTTCCGGTCGGATTTCTTCCGGCAAGGGCACAAGCATATGGTCGGCAAAGGGCACGTGCATGAATTCAGACAGCGCCCCGCCAAACTCCTCACCACAAATCGGTTTCATCCCATAGACCGCACCCCGGGTAACGGACTTGCATGCATTGGTCCACCCCTGACGGCAATTGTCACACGTCCCGCAGGATATCTGGAAGGGCACGATGACCTTGTCGCCCACCTTTACCGATGTGACCAGATCTCCAACTTGGACAACCTCGCCGGCGGTTTCATGGCCAAAGGCGAACGGGCCTCCCTGCAAACCGGCTCCAATGATTGTTGAATAGTCCAGGTCACATCGCGCAACAGCAAGCGGACGAACGATGGCATCTGTTCCAGCAACAATTTTTGGGGTGGGCACATCCCACCATTCAAGCTTGCCCGGTTCAATGAAGGTTAACTGACGCATGACGCCTCCGATTTTCTGATGTCGTTTTCAGAAAATTCTCACGGGATAGCACCACCGACAAACGATCAAAATGCGCGGAGGGTGAAACAGGTTCACCCATACGCGTCGCGTCAGAACAGTTGCGCGGCAATCCATGCAATTCCAACGACACCACCGAGATACGCCACCGTTCTTAGAACCGGGACACCGCCAATGTAGAAGACGGCATGGGCAATCCGGCAGGCGAAAAAGAAAATGGCGCCGAAGGCTGTCTGCTCATTGGATGCACCAACCACATGGGCGGTTAGAACCACAACGGCAAACAGGACCAGGTTGTCCATCAGATTGGAATAGGCCCTGACAACCCGCCCGCCCCATCCTGTCAGTGGCGGCACCCCATCCCTGGCACCCAACATCGCCTTGAAACCCCATTGCTGACGCATCGCCCTGAAGAGCGGCACGCTGGAGATGAAAAATGCAAGTCCACAGGTCGCAAGCAGAATCCAAAGATCGATGGTCATGGGGAAGGCCCTCTTTGTTTGAGTGAGTTCGAAGACCCTAGACACGCAAGAACGATGGAAATATCGTCCGATTAGACATTTTTAATCCAAAATCGGACAGGTCATGACGAAATCGATAGGTCTCATCGCTTTTGACGGGTGTATTGGCTCAAGCGTGCATGCCCTCGCGGACCTTTTCAGTACGGCGAATGCTATCAATCGGCAGATGGGGCGACAGGGCGATCTGTTCAGCACACAAGTCCTGACGCCTAGCGGCGCGTCGGTGACGGCATCCAATGGTCATGCAATCCCGTCGGATGGCGCGCTGCGCGCTGACGTTCAGGCGGAAGTTCTGATGGTTCCAGGCATTGGTATGGAAGCAGTCGGTGAGATCGAAGAAACACTCGCGCGGATGCGCCCTTTGATCGACATCCTCGCCAGACAAGCCACAAACAGAAAGATCACAACCGCTTCATGTACCGGTACATTTTTGCTGGCGGAAGCGGGCGTTCTAACCGGTCAACAAGCAACAACGACATGGTGGCTGGCCTCAGAATTCGCAAAGCGCTATCCGTCGATAGATTTACGATCAGGCGAGATACTTGTAGATGCGGGCTCCGTCATCACCTCCGCTGCAGGCACATCCTATCTTGACCTCGCCCTTCATGTGATCTCCAGACTTGTAGGCCCACAGACCGCCCACCTCTGCGCCAAATTCATGGTGGTTGACGGGGGACGCACCTCTCAGCGCCCCTACACCATCCCCTGGCACTTCATGAACAGGAACCCATTGATTGAAAAAGCCGCTACCTGGGTGAGACAGGAGATAGCGCGAGACGTCAGCGTCGCGACATTGGCGGCACATCTCAACATGTCTCCAAGGACCCTCCATCGCCGATTGTCACAAAATCACCAGCAAACTCCGCAGGAGTTCATTCAGGAAATTCGCATGCAGGAGGCCATGCGGCTCCTGGAAACAACGAAACAAAGCGTTGCGGAAGTCGGCGTACGAATTGGGTATGCGGATGAAAACACCTTTCGCCGCGCTTTTTCTGCACATATCGGCACAACGCCTACACAACACCGGATGCGTTTTCGAGAGGGCTAACTGGCTGCCGCTACAGGCTGACACCTTTTCGGAAACCCAATTTTCGCAGGGACATTTGCGGAGATAGGTGAATGTGGTTCAGCCATGTGCCCCCTACTTTGGTGGGAGAGAGAAGGAGCCTTGCCATGCCGCACCGATCAGAGCTGCCGCCGCTCACCAGCCTGCATGCCTTTCATCACGCCGCGAAAACATTGAGCTTTAAGCAGGCTGCAGAAGCCTTAAACCTCACACCCTCGGCAGTGAGCCACAGGATAAAAGCGCTTGAACATGCTCTGGGAACGCCGCTCTTTCGACGCCAGACCCGGGCGCTTGCGCTTACCGAGGCAGGCCACGCATACAAGACGACGGTCGACAGTGTTTTTGCAGATCTCGCAGCGGCGACCGCGGCGCTAAAAACCAAACCAGAGGTGACAGTGTTGCGTCTGTCGGTCCTCCCGCTCTTTGCCAGCGCAGTTCTCATTCCACGCCTTCCCAAATTCCGGAAGAAATACCCGCATATCGACGTCAGCATCTCAACAGAAAGCAGCGTCGCCGATTTCCGGACAGACGACATTGACATGGGCATCCGCAACATGAGGGTCGCGCCCACGGGGCCGGGATCGGTCAAGCTGCTGGACACCAAGCCCGTGCTTTTGTGCTCACAAGAAGTCGCAGATGACATCAAGGCCATCACTGACCTCCAAAGGCATACGCTTATCCACTGCACACCCCGTCCAAACGGGTGGCAGGACTGGCTGTCGCTTCAAGGATGCCCAGACCTACGCCCGACAAATGATCTTTGGGTCGATACCATTCCAGGTGGCCTGGAGGCCGCTCTGCTGGGTCAGGGGGTTGCCCTTTCCATGTCTCCCCTAGCAGAGCGCACGCTTGCAGGATCCAAACTCGTTGAGCCCATCCCGACCGACGGGCGCGGCGGGACGGCCTATCATCTTGCCTACCGCCCTGAAGATGCAGCTTTGGAGAAAGTCCGCGTCTTCAAAGAATGGATCCTTGCGGAAATGAAAGAATTCGAGACCAACAACGAACAGCACAGACTTCTCTCCGCTGCCGAGTGATCAGTCTCGCACAAGCAACGGAGCGGATGGCTCTTAGCGCGCAAGGAGAGGATAACCGCGCGTATAAAGGAAATCGGTTTCCTGCGCTGGCTGATGGCAGCCGAGACAATCACTTTGATAGTCTGTTGTGATCGTACGTTGCATCTCTTCGCCCTCGTAGAATGCCCAGCCCCAGCCGTCACCCCATAAGGGAGATCGGTCTGCCTTTCTGTTTTGGCTGTCCTTTACCATCACAAAGCGACCCGCAAGATGGGTTCCATAGCTTGCCGTTCCGGTTGTCAGATACTCGGTCTCAGTTTCAAATACATCTTTGACGATCTTCGCCCCATCAGGAAACGTGCCCGATGCGAGATAGGCCCGAACGGCCTCACGTTCTGCATAAACTGCATGCAGTTCTTTAGCTCCTTCCTCGGGTTCATCTGCGAGCACCGAGAAGGACCCAAGGAACACCCAGGTTTCGCGATAGTTTTCTGCCGGAACCGAGAGATCAGGATCGACAATGCGTCCCTCGCCTTCCCCGAGATGCATCGCCGCAGATGGCGGATTGTCCATCGCCCAAGCGTTTGATCCCAATACAAGCAATCCAAGAAGCATCATCGCCCGGCCTGCACCAATTGACTTCCTCATCACGATCTCCTTTCCGCAAAACTCAGAAGGAAACAGATCTGTCTCCCTAGGCTAGCGTTTAACGCAGAGTGCATCGTGTTGAGAACTGACATTTCCGTGAAGAGTGAGGGTAAGCACCCCGCAGATGGGAGGTTAAGTCACCTCATCTGCTGCAATCCGTGCCGCGCGTGCACCTTCTGCAATCGCGCCATCAAGGGTGGCTGGCTTTGAGATGCTCGTCGCCTCTCCAGCAAAAAACAAGCGATCGGCAACCGGCCTTTTTAGTCGCTCTCTGGCTCGCGCGCGTCCCGGACGCGCCGCTGTATAAGCGCCACCGGCGAGCGGATTGGCTTCCCAGGGAAATGCCTTGGCCTTTGTCAGGCTCGTCAACCCTTCAGCACCCAACATGTCCTGAAGCGCGGCACGCGCGAACTCGACCATTGCGCCTTCGCCCTGTCGGGTGAGCTTCGCCCCAAAATCACCAGCAACATCAAAATAGGTGAGCCCTGGGCCACCCGCATTCACCAACAGTCCTGCGGTCCCACCATTCCCGGCATAACAAAGCATTGTGTCTTCTTCGACTTCAAACAGGTTGCCGGTCATTTGAAGGACAATGTGATTGTAGGATCCAAGAGGCAGATCACTGATCGCTCGAGCAGTGTCCTGCGGCAGATCAGGCCCAAATTTAATCGCCCCTTTAGCGAGCACAGACGTCGGCACGGTGACGATCACAGCATCCGCCTCAATAGTCCCCGAAGATGTCTGAACCTTCACACCACGGCTTGACCAGTCGACGCGGGTCGCCGCTGTATTAAATTGAACTGGCACCTCTGCGCCCCATGCCGCCGCAAGAGAGCCAAGCGCTCCATCGTGGAACATGTCGGTGCCTTCTTCCTGGCGATCCCAATCAATTGTCGACAAGGACCCAACAGAGGCAGCGTGTTCATAAGCGCCCACAAGGAACGCAGCCAGCGGACTTGTATCGCTATCCATGACAGAGCGGAGCGAGACGTCGCGATCTCGGTCTACTGCTCGGTTGATCGCGGATTCTGCATCGTCAACGTCGTCCCAGATTTCTTCTTCGGCGTCACCTTCCAGCCACTTGCCACCGGCAAACAATCCCTCGACCTCACCGGCTTCATAAACGTCAATGCCAGATCGCCTGGCAAACGGAACCAGCGGATTTGTCTCCCCATTGTGCAGCCAGTGGGCCCCAACGTCGCACGGCGTGCCAAACGTCGTGCTTTCCGTGTAGATACGTCCGCCGATTCTCTTGCTTGCTTCGATCACCACATGATCAACACCTTCCGCGCTCAATGTCTTGGAGGCAGATAGACCGGCCACGCCAGCCCCAATGACCACCACTTTCGGATTCCCGGCAGCTCGTGCCAGCCGGATGGGGCCAAGCGCGGCGAGCCCTGTGAGCCCTGCCGCAAAGGATCGGCGCCCGGGAGCGAACGCACGACGTGGGAAGAGATGTTTCATAGAGCCTCCTAAGCAGCGATGATCGCCTGTGTCGCACCGAAGTTTGGCAGAAAATACGGCGGATTGACACGCCCCGAAACAACGTACGCCTTGCTTTTCTCGCGCTGAGTCGTATTTCACTCTCTTAAGCGCTAAACTCCGCGCCGATTTACACGTTTCGATTTTTCCGACATTTGGTGACTTGAATGAGCCTTGCAGAAGCAACCCGCGCGACCCTCCTCCTCGACAATCTGACCGGCCTGACCGCGGAGGGCGTAGGCGCTGCCGATGCTCTGCTTGCCCGTGCCGCCGCTGCTGTTCGGACCCAGGTCAGTGAAGATGGCAAGGTAAAACCAGCGCTTCTCGAACAGGATCAGTTTGCAGGCCACGGTCTTGCCTGGCTCGCGACCTACGTGGAAGCCCTTCGCCAATTGCACGCCTATGCAGAACGCATGACCCAGAAGGGTCGGTTTGGTGAATTAGAAGCACTGCTCGTGCAGGCAGCCTTTGGCGAATATCTTTGGCAGATGTATGGCGGCATCCCCATGAGTCAGGGCGAAATCCTCCGCCCGCAAGACCTAGGGCTCTCGCAGGACGACCAGCGCATGCTGATGGTTCCAGCGGTCCAAACATTGTGTGAGTTGGGAAACACCGCAGCAGTCCGTGCACGTATTGCAGAACTCATCACTGAAAGCACCGGCGCAGCTACCTATGGCGACAGCGGTTTGGACGAAACGCTCACGGCCGTCCGTGATCAGATGCGCCGTTTCGCAGAAGAACAGGTCACCCCACACGCCCACGAGTGGCACTTGAAGAATGAGTACATCCCTCTGGACGTCCTTTCGCAGATGGCGGAACTCGGTGTCTTCGGCCTCACCATTCCCGAAGAGTTTGGCGGATTGGGTCTCGGCAAGGAGAGCATGTGCGTTGTTTCCGAAGAGCTTTCCCGGGGCTATATCGGCGTAGGGTCGCTTGGCACACGTTCTGAAATCGCCGCAGAACTTATTCTGGGTGGCGGCACCAACGAACAGAAAAATAATTGGCTCCCAAAAATTGCCAGCGGCGAAATCTTGCCCACGGCGGTCTTTACTGAACCCAATACCGGATCGGATCTTGCGAGCCTGCGCACCCGCGGCCGACTAGACGGCGACGTCTACAAAATCACTGGCAACAAAACATGGATCACCCATGCCGCCCGCGCTGATGTGATGACACTGCTGTGCCGCACCAATGATGAGCCGGGCTACAAGGGCCTCTCCATGTTGCTCGCTGAAAAACCACGTGGCGATGATGCCGAACCTTTCCCGGCAGAAGGCATGAGCGGCGGCGAGATCGAAGTGCTCGGCTATCGCGGCATGAAAGAATATGAGATCGGCTTCGACAATTTTGAGGTGAAGTCAGAAAACTTGCTCGGTGGCGCTGAAGGCCAGGGGTTCAAACAGCTCATGCAGACGTTTGAGTCTGCGCGCATTCAGACAGCCGCCCGCGCTGTCGGTGTTGCACAATGCGCAATGGATTTGGGACTGCGCTATGCGCAGGAACGCATCCAGTTCGGCAAACCGATCATGAGTTTCCCGCGCGTGTCCGGAAAAATCGCATCCATGGCAATCGAACTGATGGTTGCCCGGCAGCTCACCTATTTCGCCGCCCGCGAAAAAGACGAAGGCCGTCGCTGCGACCTGGAAGCAGGCATGGCAAAGCTTCTCGCAGCCCGCGTTGCCTGGGCAGCAGCAGACAACGCATTGCAGATCCATGGCGGCAATGGGTTTGCCCTGGAATATCCTGTGAGCCGGGTCATGAACGATGCCCGCATCCTTAATATTTTCGAAGGGGCTGCGGAGATTCAGGCTCAGGTCATCGCTCGCAGAGTGCTGGACACAGCCAACTAACACCGGCTCCACTGACTTTTAGGAAACCGGCTGCAATTGTGGCCGGTTTTTCCTTGGACGAACGCTAGGCATCCCCCATTCTGCCTTCCAGACAAAGGGGTGAGTTCATGAAGAAGATCGTCATTGGGATTATTGCGGCTTTGGTGGTCATCTGGGCGGTGCTGTTTCTTGGTTTCCTCCCCTCACAGTTGGTGCAAGCGCAAAGCGATCCATTCACAGCTGATCCCGCGAGCGTTGGCGTTGAATTCGATGAAGTCTCCATCCCAGTGCCCGCCGAGAATATTTCATTGAGCGCCTGGTGGATGCCCGCCGAAAACGCACGCACGGTCGTGCTCTATGTCCACGGGGGAAACGGGAACAAACAGGAGTTTCATACCGGCGGGCTCGAACTCTACGCAGAGCTCGTTAAGCGTGGCCACCATGTGCTGGCCATAGACCTGCGCAATCACGGGAGCTCGGACAAGACCGAAACAGGCCGCCTTGCCTTCGGCGCTGAAGAATACCGTGATGTCATTGCAGCGCTGAATATGATCGAAGAGCTTGCGCCCGGACTCCCCATCTATGGGTCAGGTGTCTCTATGGGCGGCGCAACTCTCATCGAGGCAGCCTCTCGCGACACGCGCATGCAAGCCCTTATTCTCATTGACCCCGCACTGGATACGAAAAGCACAGCGCTAGGGGCCATACACGCAATCCTCGGACTCCCCAAACCGTTCCTGCAGCCAACGCTATGGAGCGCTACAACATTCTTCGGGTTAGGCGGCGATGGACCACACCCACTTGAAACCGGAAAAACGCTTACCTTGCCAATCCTCATTATTCAGGATCCTGGAGACCCAGTAACGCAGATGTCCTACTCGCAGGAACTTGCCACGGGCAAAGCAAACATCACCTTTCATGTCTTGCCCGTACCCGCCTCAGACCACCCGGCGCTCGCCAATGCTGGGGGCTGGGGAAGCCACGGCAAAGCGGTTCTGCTGGAAAAAGACGAAGTGATGGCCCAGATTGATAGCTTCCTCGCGTCTCTCTGACGCATGCGCGCAGGGTGGCGACAGCAGCAAAGAAGAGTTAGACAGACCGCATGATCGAAATATTTTTTGACTTCCTCATCCCCATCTCCCTCGTCGCTGTTGTTCTGGTTCTGCTGGCGGGCCTTTGGAACATGATGCGTGGCGGCTCCGCCGGACGCTCGCAAACGCTTATGCGCTGGCGTGTTGGCCTTCAGTTTGTTGCCATTGTGGTTGTAATGACCGCTTTTTACATCTCGTCCAACTGACCCATGAGCCGCTTCTTCGGAGACATTCGTCAAAACGGATATGTCGTTCCAGACATTGAAGCCGCGATGGACTATTGGGCCACCGTCATGGGCGTTGGGCCCTGGCTCTACCTCGAACGCGCGCCCATCAAAGATTTTTGCTATCTCGGCGCACCATCAGAAATTGACGTTTCTATTGCGTTGGCCAATGCAGGCCCCCTACAAATCGAACTCATCCAGCAACGCAACGATGCGCCGTCTATGTATCGCGATTTTGTGCAGGCGGGCCACTCCGGTTTACAGCACGTCGCTTATTGGACGGAGAACTTCGACCGGGATCTAGCCGCCTCAGAAGCGCGCGGCCTTAAAGTAGGCCAATCAGGTTATTCAGGAAGTCCTGATGGCAGGTTTGTTTACTTTACCGCAGAGGATCATCCAGGCACCGTGATCGAATTGTCTGAGATCAGTGGTGCAAAAGGGCAACTCTTCCGCAAAATTCGAGAGCGATGCTCGGCCTGGGACGGGAAAGAAGTGATCAAGCGCCTATAATTTACGCATTGAAATTTATTCGCCAATATTGTCATTTGGTCCAAGAAAACTAAGAGCAACAGTGTCGAGCCACGCTTGCGCATATCCACGGGGTTTCCAGTGAAAACAACAACAACACTTATGAGCGGACTTTTGGCAGCAGCGCTTGCCATTGGTGTCGCATCAACCGCCCAGGCAGACGACGGCATTATCGATGAAGTGCGCGTAGGTCTGCTCAATCACGAAATGTCACTCCTGCGAAATGACACCCAGGAAGATGGTGTAGACGTCAATGTGGAAGTTTTGTTCGACAGCCCGGATTGGCTCGAGTGGGCTTGGTCACCTCGCCCCCATGTCGGCGCAACCATTGCCACCCATGATGATGCAACAAGTTTCATCTATACTGGCCTTACCTGGGACTACAATTTCTGGGGCCCAATGTTTGTAGAAGGCAGCTTCGGCTTTGCGCTGCATGACGGGGAAACAGGCCTCTCTACAGTGAGCAATGAATTGGGATGCACCTGGAATTTCCACGAGTCAGCCTCTCTTGGGTATGACGTGACAGAAGCACACCGCGTTATGCTCACCTTTGAGCACATTTCCAACGCCAGCCTTTGTTCCGAAAATGAAGGCATTAGCAATGTCGGCGTTCGCTACGGCTACAAGTTCTAGTCGGGCTGATATCAGAATCTAAGGAACGGGACTTCAGTCCCGTTTTCTTTTGGCATCTCATATGATCATCATCATATGAATCTTGACTCTCTTCCGGAGAACAGGCAGCGTGCCCCTATGGGCAAAAGATCAGAAGAAAAACAGGAAACAAGGCAACGCATCGTATCCGCAGCATCTAGACTGGTGCGGAAGGAAGGCATTGCCGGCCTGAAAGTCACCGACGTCATGGCAGCAGCTGGTCTCACGCACGGCGCCTTCTACGCCCATTTCGCAGACAAAAACGAACTGATTGAAGCCGCCTTTCATGAAGCCTTTGATCACAGAGAGAACTGGATTTGCTCTGCGCGCAAGCGCCCATCCGAAGAACGTCTCTCTCACTTGCTGAACACCTATCTGACGGCCAAACACCGCGATACGCCCGAGCAGGGATGTGCGTTTGCGGCGCTGGCGCGTGAGTTCGCACAAGCAGGCGGGGAATTCCCAAAAACCTTTGAAGGGGAACTCGGGGTCTCCGTCGACCGGTTGATCGAATTGCTGAAGGACGAAACAGAAGGCAACGCCAGACAAACAGCCATGGGAATACTCTCACTTTGTGTCGGAGGCATGGTACTCGCCCGCGCAGTCGAGGATGCAAAGCTCTCCAACGACGTTTTGAAGGCCGCGCGTGCCTTCGGCCAAGGCGCCCACTCAAAGAAAGATACGAACCCGTGACCTTTCCAAACTTCGAGAATATTGCAGTTGCAACCGCCGATGGTGTCGCAACCATTCGCCTCAACAGGCCAGAGGCGGCGAACGGAATGACGCTACCGATGATGCAAGACCTTATGCAGGGCGCAACAATCTGCGACGGAGATCCTTCAATTCGTGCGGTCATTCTGACAGGCAATGGAAAGATGTTTTGTGCTGGAGGCGATCTCAATTCCTTTGCAGCGCTCGGCGACAAAATTCGCGATGGCTTGTCCGAAATGGCAACCATCCTTCATGCAGCAGTATCTCGTTTCGCTCGGATGGAAAAACCTGTGATCGTTGCTGTCAACGGCATGGCCGCCGGTGGTGGATTGAGCTTGGCAATGATCGGCGACATTGTCCTGGGCGCAGCAAACTCAAAATACACCATGGCCTACACAGGCGCAGGCCTGAGCCCAGACGGAAGTTCAACCTATTTCCTGCCGCGCTTGATCGGGCTGCGTCGTACCCAGGAACTCGTCCTGACCAACCGTCGACTAACGGCCGAAGAAGCCCTCGACTGGGGACTGCTCACGCGCGTCGTTCCCGACGATGATCTGATGACAGACGCAGAAGCAATCGCCAGAACGCTTGCAAACGGACCAACCCGTGCATTTGGCAGAGTGAAACATCTTCTGGCTGAGTCTTTTGACAACGGCCTGGAGAAACAAATGGAACTGGAAGGCCGCGCAATTGCCGCACAGGCCGCATCTCCAGACGGCATGGAAGGCATCAGTGCTTTTCTCGAGAAACGCGCGCCAAACTTCACCGGCGCTTAACGCCCCGATAAAAACAGGATCGATCACATGAGCACTGATATTGCAGTTGAAGAACACCCTAAAAAGTCTGTGACCGTCAAAGGCAAGAAAATGACCTATGTGGAGATGGGCGAAGGCGATCCCATCGTCTTTCTCCACGGCAATCCCACCTCGTCATATCTCTGGCGGAACATCATGCCGCATCTCAAAGACCAGGGCAGGTGCATTGCGCCCGATCTCATCGGCATGGGCGACAGTGAGAAACTGGATAAACCAAGCTCTGACAGCTATCGCTTTGTGGAACACCGTGAATATCTTGACGGTATCCTCGATGCTCTCGGTGTCACAGAGAATGTCACTCTTATCATTCACGATTGGGGCTCAGCGCTCGGCTTTGACTGGGCCAACCGCCATCGCTCCGCGGTCAAAGGCATCGCCTATATGGAAGGCATTGTCCGTCCGATTGAATGGTCGGAGTGGAGCAAAGAGGCGACAGCCGTATTTCAAGGGTTTCGCTCCCCAGCAGGCGAAGAAATGGTGCTCGAAAAAAATATCTTCGTCGACACTGTTTTGCCGGGCTCCGTACTGCGCGGCCTGACCGAACCTGAGATGGAAGTCTATCGCCGTCCCTTCATCAACGCTGGCGAAGACCGCAGACCGACCCTTACTTGGCCACGACAAATCCCTCTTGGTGGCGAGCCTGAAGATGTCGTCGCTATCGTGCAAGACTATGCGGACTGGATGGCGGAGAACGATCTACCAAAGCTCTTCATCAATGCCGAGCCCGGGGCGATCCTGATCGGAGCGCAGCGCGAATTTTGCCGCAGCTGGAAAAACCAGCAGGAAGTAACCGTTAAAGGGTCTCACTTTATCCAGGAAGACAGCCCCCATGAGATAGGGGCCGCGATTGCCGGCTGGCGGAAAAGCCTCTAGAAACGTCGCAAAGCAGAAAATAATTATTGTTTCACGATAATTATTAGGCCATAGTTCCGCTTCTATCCCAAGCGGACAGGAGTATGAACCGTGGCCCCAACTGAACGCACAGAACGCATCAAACAGATCAGCAACCGATTTAAGTGGCTCATGATCGCGCTGATGGGCCTGCTACCATTAACGGCATCGCTCGCCTGGGCATTTGTTGAGCTAAATGAACTGGATTTTGGCTTCACCGCTGACGAAGTAGGACCACTAACAACTTTTGAACGATGGTCAGCTGCAGCACTGAGTATCTTCCCACTCTCTGTCAGCCTCTATGCGCTGTACAATCTGCAAAAGCTCTTCTCACTCTATGCAGACGGGAAATTTTTTGATCCCGAGAACGTACGCTGCTTTCGCAATATGGGCTGGGCGCTTGTTGCCGTCGTACCTGTGGATATCCTGTTTAATGCGGCGCTCTCAATTCTTTTGTCTTTTGACCAACCTGCGGGGGAGAGAATGTTAGCGATCAGCATGTCGAGCGACGATATCGGCATTGCCGTCGTAGGTGCCGTCATCATTATTGTATCCTGGGTCATGGCCGAAGCCGTCGAGCTGTCCAAAGAAAACGCACAGATAGTTTAGGCCAACACCCATGCCCATAACGGTGACCCTTGATGTCATGCTCGCTAAACGAAAGATGCGCTCAAAGGATCTTGCAGCCCGCATCGGCATAACAGAGGCCAATCTTTCACTCTTAAAATCCGGCAAAGTGAAGGGCGTACGCTTTGAAACGCTTGCCGCCCTCTGCGACGCACTTGAGTGCCAACCCGCAGACCTGTTGATCTTCGTCTCGGAAGTGGATGCAAAGGAAAACTAGTGCGTGCCCGTTCTGCTCATAGTTTTGCTCAGCCCACTGACGGGCTGCACACAAGCCGCACGGGAGCGAGCGGCAGAAAAATGGTGCGACTCTGCGCCTAACTGCACCGTCTATGACGAAAACGGTAGAGAGACGAGCAATCGCGAACTCTGTCGCGGCAGCCGCAATTGTGCTGCACCCTAAACCACCCCACAAACAACACACAGTGCCTGTGTAAATTCCGCATGACTATGTTATGGAGTTGCCTATGAAACATCCAAAACGAACAGTCCGGCTTCTTCTGAGCCTCGCTCACCACACATTTCTAGGACGCGGCGCCCTACGCAGAAAAATTCTCGGCTATATCGAGAAGCATACACACGCACCGTTTCAGGTGGACATCCAGGGGGCACCATTCCTGATCCATTTCGACAATGAGACCGAACGAAAATCTATCTTCAACAATTACAACATCCCCGAGGTAGAATTTCTGAAACAAGCTTGTTTGACGCCCGACAGTGTGTTTGTCGACATTGGAGCGAACAGTGGGTACTTCACCCAAATACTTTCGCTCGCCATGCCCGCCAATGGGAAAGTGTTGGCGCTGGAGCCCAACCCCCAAATGGTGGAGCGGTTACGCAACAACCTTGATCTCGTGCCTGACGCGAAAAGGAAAGAAACAGCAGACGTCACCATCGTCGAGTCAGCTGTTGGAGCTAAGATCGGTGAAGCACAATTGGTGTTGCCTTCTGGCGCAAACAGTTTCGGCGGTGCCTATATCGGCGACACGGAAAAAGGTATCACTGTCAAAATCTCAACACTGTTGGATATTCTCGCCAGCGCGAGCGTGTCTCATATCTCAGCGCTAAAGATCGACATTGAAGGACACGAAAATCAAGCCCTGAGGCCCTTCTTGAATTCAGCGCACCGTGGCTTGCTGCCACGCGCAATCGTAATCGAACACTCGTCCAGCGACGAGTGGGACGATGACATTCTCCTTCTTCTAAAAGAGGCGGGGTATCAGGAGACTGGGCGCACAAGAGGCAATGCGCTCCTTTCTCTTATCGATTAGATAAAAGCCCGTCGACATATCCCTTGATTGACACGGGACATGCGATCATCCTGTTTCACACATCAGAAATGGGAGGGTCAGATGTCGGAAGAATCCACGAGCACAAAAACCAAATATGATGGCGTCGCTAAAACACTTCACTGGATTGTCGCCCTGCTCATGATCGTCATGCTGACCGCGGGGTGGACGCTCGGCGACCTGCCGCTCGACGAAAAAGTGCAGACTCTTGTTATCCACTCAAGTCTCGGCCTTTCGGTCTTTATCCTGATGTTCATTCGGCTCTACTGGCGCCGCAAGAACCCGCCGCCAGCACTGCCTGACCACATGCCAACATGGCAGGTCACCGCGTCAAAGTTCAGCCACCATGGCCTCTATTTCTTTGTGATTCTGCAGCCGCTATTGGGCCTGGGCCAATCCATGTATGCCGATTTTGATGTGCGCCCGTTTGGCGCCATCAGCGTCAATATGGGTGCGAATGAAAGCCTCCACGGTATCTTCCATGAATTGCATGAGATCAATGCTATGATCCTCATCGCGCTGGTTCTGCTACACTTGGGCGCTGCGCTCTATCACCACTTTGTGCAGAAAGACACGGTGCTGAAACGCATGCTGCCCTATGGCAAGGTCTGACCGATTACGCTAGAACAGCCTTATGGTTGTTTTGAACAAAATCTATACCCGCACTGGTGACAAGGGCACGACAGCCCTTGGCACCGGGGACCGCGTCGCAAAGCATGACGTACGCGTCGAAACCTATGGCACCACTGACGAAGTAAATTCGGTGCTCGGGCTGGCCCGTCTTCACACGAGCGATCTGCCTGAGATAGACACCGCGCTCAGCCGCATTCAAAATGATCTCTTCGACCTCGGCGCTGATCTTTGTTTTCCCGAGAGCGACGAGCCTCTCGACTATGAGCCGCTTCGCGTGACCGATGCGCAGGTGGAGTGGCTGGAAGCTGAGATTGATCATTTGAACGGCGACCTGGAACCTCTGAATTCATTCATTCTGCCAGGCGGTACACCCCTCGCCGCGCACCTGCATCACGCAAGAACCGTGTCGCGACGGGCGGAACGGCTTTGCGTCGCGCTTGGCGAGGTCGAGCCTGGCAAGGTCAGCGATGCGGTGCTGAAATATCTCAATCGACTGTCAGATTATCTCTTTGTTGCAGCCCGCTGGTGCAACGACAAGGGTCGCGCAGACGTGCTGTGGACTCCCGGCGCAAACAGATAAAGAACGCCAGCCGGTCAGAAGCGCAAACCACTGATCATATAGGCTGGTGCTTACTCAGCGTCCCGGCGATCATCAGACCAGGCATCTTCAATCTTCTGCCAAACTTCACTGAGATAGCTCGCTCGCGTTTTCTCCGCATGAGTAAGGTAGATCGCAAACCCTTCTGTCACACCATCTGACCGCTGAACTGGCTGGACCTGGAGATGCCCCCAGAAGGACACACCTGCTTTGGTGTAGGCGAGCATATCAAGCTCAATGGCTTCCTCACTATTGAGGGCTGCCTGGAAATCCGACAGCGCAACCGGGTCCGTATCTGGGCCGGAAAGCCAATCAACCGGATGGCCAACAAGGTCTGGCCCCTCATAGCCGGTCATCTCGCAAAACTGTTTGGTGGCATAAGCAATCTGATGAGGTTCCCCCCCGCCACCAACAATTAGTAAGGCAGCAAGACGATAATCAACCGGCTGCAATCGCTGTAGCTCTTCCTCAAGACGAGGCGACAAAGCCCTCGCCAAATCATGCGCCAAAGCACCCATAGCATCCTCCCAGAAGCTGGCGTGATGACAGATCCTGTCCATCGTTCGAGTCGCGCCTAAAGGTGCAATAATCTACCACCACCAAGTAATAATCAGAAATTCTTTGTCCTATTCTGAATTTGTCAGCCTTACAAAGTAAAAAACAATAATAGTTTCATGTAGTTGCCAGATGCGGCGTTTGGCGGCGCGACCGCCAATTGACAGCCCCGAGGCCTCGGACTAGGTTGCCGCACCGCAAGGAAGGCGACCCACAAAATCGCCAGAAACAGCAGGTTTCCTCTGCCGGAGAGACGCAATCGCAGCACGATGTGCTGAGCTGCGCCGGCTGAGTGAGACAGTCAATTTTTAGGCCCACGCCAAACCTTAAGACCGACGGAAAGTCTTGAGGCAAACGCCAGGCAACGCGCAGGAGTTCACCTCAATGAAAGTGCTCGTTCCCGTCAAGCGAGTGGTCGACTACAACGTCAAAATCCGGGTTAAATCGGATCAGACGGGTGTCGAGCTCGCTAACGTGAAAATGTCCATGAACCCGTTCGATGAAATTTCCATCGAAGAAGCGGTTCGCCTCAAAGAAGCCGGTACAGCGACGGAAGTCGTTGTGGTCTCCGTCGGCCCACAGCAGGCCCAGGAAACCATCCGTACAGCACTCGCCATGGGCGCAGACCGCGGAATTCTCGTCAAAACAGATGATGAAGTTGAGCCTCTTGGCGTCGCCAAGATCCTCAAATCAATCGTCGACGAAGAACAACCTGGCCTCGTTATCGTTGGCAAACAGGCTATCGACGACGACAGCAACCAGACCGGTCAGATGCTCGCCGCCCTTCTGGGTTGGCCACAGGGCACGTTCGCATCCAAAATCGAACTCGACGGCGACAAAATTAATGTCACCCGCGAAATCGACGGCGGCCTGCAGACAGTTCGCCTGAATGCACCAGCCATTGTGACCTGTGATCTCCGCCTCAATGAGCCACGCTACGCATCATTGCCAAACATCATGAAAGCAAAGAAGAAGCCGATTGATGAGAAGGCCATCGCCGACATGGGTGTTGATGTAAGCCCACGCCTTGAGGTTCTGAAAGTAACAGAACCATCAGAACGCCAAGCCGGCATCAAAGTGGAATCGGCCGCTGAACTGGTCGCCAAGCTCAAAGAAGCAGGAGTGATCGGATGACCAATCTTGTAATCGCAGAACACACTAACGACGCTCTGTCAGACGCTACTGCAAAGACAGTGACCGCAGCTGTCGCCCTGGGCGGTGACGTGCATGTGCTGGTTGCAGGCGCGGGCTGTGGCGCTGCTGCAGACGCAGCTGCAAAAATCGACGGTGTTGCCAAAGTCATCAAAGCCGATGACGCTCAGTATGACCATGGATTGGCAGAACCAATTGCTGCTCTCGTAGTGAGCCTTGCTGGCGGCTATGACGCGATCCTGGCACCTGCTACGACCCGTGGCAAAAACGTTGCTCCACGCATCGCAGCTCTCCTGGACGTTATGCAATTGTCTGAAATCACTGCGGTGATCGATGCCAACACGTTTGAGCGTCCAATCTATGCAGGCAACGCAATCCAGACGGTGAAGTCTTCCGACGCGAAGAAAGTTTTCACGGTCCGGACAACAGCCTTCGCCGCAGCAGGTGATGGCGGATCGGCGTCTATCGAAGATGCATCCTCCGACAACCCTGGCCTGTCTGAATATGTGAGCGAAGAGCTCACCGTGTCTGATCGTCCAGAGCTGACGGCAGCCAAGATCATCATCTCCGGTGGCCGTGGCATGCAGTCAGGCGACAACTTCCCAATGCTTGAGAAGATCGCCGACAAGCTGGGCGCAGGCGTCGGTGCCTCTCGCGCAGCCGTGGACGCGGGCTTCGTACCAAACGACTACCAGGTCGGTCAGACCGGTAAGGTTGTGGCACCAGAGCTTTACATCGCTGTTGGCATTTCCGGCGCGATCCAGCATCTGGCGGGCATGAAAGACAGCAAGGTGATCGTCGCGATCAACAAAGACGAAGAAGCTCCGATCTTCCAGGTTGCGGATTATGGTCTTGTTGCCGACCTCTTCACTGCTGTTCCAGAGCTTGAAGAAGAGCTTGGAAAAGCCGGCCTCTAACCCAGGTCCTAATCTGACTAAAGACGGCGCCCTGGGAGACCAGCGGCGCCGTTTTTGTATCAACCCGGACTACCGCGTTCGGTTTTGATTCCGTCCCTTCCCAAAAGCCACTAGGCTGGATGCCATGTGAAATACCGGGCTTGAGAGTAAGGGCATCATGACCATTCAAAAAATAGCTGTTATCGGTGCAGGCCAGATGGGCAACGGGATTGCCCATGTCTGCGCACTCGCGGGCCACGACATCCTTCTCCACGATGTATCGTCGGATCGGATCAATTCCGGCATCGCAACCATCACTGGCAATATGACCCGTCAGATCTCCAGTGGTCGCATCAGCGAAGAACAACGCGAGACGGCGCTCGACCGCATTAGCGCGGCCGTGACCGTTGAAGAGGTCGGCACCGCCGACTTGATCATTGAGTCAGCGACCGAAAAGGAAGAGGTGAAAGCGAAGATCTTTGAAAGCGTGACACCTCACCTGGTCGACCATACTTTTCTTGCGACCAACACCTCCTCGATTTCCATCACACGACTTGCGGCAGCAACGGACCGTCCAGAGCGCTTCATGGGTGTCCACTTCATGAATCCGGTTCCCGTGATGGAACTGGTTGAACTGGTGCGCGGCATCGCAACTGATGACGAAACCTTTGAAGCAATGCACAGCCTCGTAGAACGCCTGGGCAAACAATCATCAACGGCTGAGGACTTCCCCGCTTTCATCGTCAATCGCATTCTGGTGCCGATGATCAACGAAGCGGTCTACACGCTCTATGAGGGTGTCGGAACCGTTGAAGGCATCGACAAAGCCATGCATCTCGGCGCGAACCATCGCATGGGACCGCTTCAGCTCGCCGATTTTATCGGTCTCGATACCTGCCTCGCGATTATGCAAGTCCTCTATGACGGCCTCGCGGATACGAAATACCGCCCCTGCCCGCTTCTGGTAAAATATGTTGAAGCCGGATGGCTCGGTCGCAAAACCAAAAGAGGTTTTTATGACTATACCGGCGACGCACCCGTTCCCACCCGTTAGGTTCAAAGGACAGCTCCAATGATTGAAGGTGGATGTCTTTGCGGTTCGGTCCGGTACAAATCGGACGCAAAACCAATTGTCATGCGTGCCTGCTGGTGCCGACTGTGCCAGTACATTGCGGCGGGCAATGCAACAATCAATCTGGCATTCCCAAGTGACACCTTCGCCATTGAGGGTGAGCTGCGTGACTATCCAAGCACGGCTGACAGTGGCCGCAAAATGCACCGACGCTTTTGCCCGACTTGCGGTGTGCATATGTTCTCAGAAGCTGAACAACGGCCGCATCTGATCATTGTCAGAGCCGGCACGCTGGATAAGCCAGAAATCGTGGAGCTGGACGCCCATATCTGGACGAAAGAAGCGCCCGGCTGGGCACATCTCAACCCTGATATCTGTCAGTTCGACGGTCAGCCGCCCCCGGCCGCCTGACAACCGGTAGCGTTAGTTCCCTATCGCCGCCTTCATGAGGGCAACGGCGTCCGGTGCGTCCCATTCAGCGGGCCCGACAAGACGCCCCAGGAGCCGACCTTCCCGGTCCAACAGAACCGTGGTCGGCATGCCAAAGACACCCAGGGCGACGCCAGTGCGCGAGCTTGCATCATTGTAGAGCTCCAGATGCTGAATATTGTTCTCGGCATAAAACGCTCGGGGCAAATCAAGCCCGGAGCGATCAAGACTGACAGCAAGCACCTCGAACTCTTCACCACCAAGTTCGGCTTGCAAACGGTCCAATGCTGGCATTTCGTGCCGACAGGGTCCGCACCAGGTCGCCCATAAATTGACCAGGACAACCCTGCCTTTCCAATCATCAAAAGACCGGCTGTTCCCCTCACCATCCACGAACTGAACCGGGTCAGGACGCTCAGGAGACCCAAAAACAGCGAAATTGGCCATCTCGCCCACGGCAAAGGCCTCAAGGTCTCCATTTAGGGTTTCTGCCGAATTTCCACCCTCAACATTGCTTTCTCCCCAAAAAGTCACGTATATGCCCGCAATGACAAGTGCAGTCGCCAGCGCGGCGACAGCTAGGTAAACCGGGCTTTGGTGACGCATGGAACTTCTCTCCTTGCCCACCACCACCCCGGACCAAGCGCCGGAGCAAGAACGATGAGCAATAAAATGTGGGGCGGCCGGTTCGGCGATGGCCCAGATGAAATTATGGAGGAAATCAACGCCTCCATCGGGTTCGACCAGCGCTTCGCAGCCCAGGACATCCGGGGCTCGAAGGCTCACTGCACTATGTTGGCCGACAAGGGTATTATTTCAAAGGGCGACGCAGATCAAATCATCGCGGGGCTGGACACAATCGCGCGAGACATTGACGCAGGCCAGTTCACATTTTCTCGGTCTCTCGAAGACATTCATATGAATGTGGAAAATCGCCTGTCAGAGATCGTCGGCCCCGCCGCCGGACGGCTCCATACCGCACGCTCAAGAAATGATCAGGTCGCAACTGACTTCAAGCTCTACGTGCGCGATACCATCGACCATCTGGACGCCCAGCTGGCGGCACTTCAGGACGCCTTTGTGACACAGGCAGAAGTCCATGCAGACACTGTCATGCCCGGCTTCACTCACCTGCAGACCGCCCAGCCGGTGACGTTTGGTCACCATTGCTTGGCGTACGTAGAAATGCTGGCACGGGACCGGGGTCGGTTCGCCGATGCTCGGAAACGATTGAACCAAAGCCCACTCGGCGCTGCGGCCCTTGCCGGCACGTCTTTCCCGATCGACCGGGAACAGACAGCAGCGGCTCTGGGTTTCGATGGCCCAACCAGAAACACACTCGACAGTGTATCTGATCGGGACTTTGCGCTCGAAACATTGGCGGCTGCCGCGATCACAGCAACACATCTCTCACGGTTTGCCGAAGAGATTGTCGTTTGGATGTCCGCCGGTTTTAAGTTCATCGACCTGCCAGACAGCCTGACGACAGGCTCCTCCATCATGCCGCAAAAACGGAACCCGGACGCTGCTGAACTCGTGCGCGCAAAATCCGGCCGGGTGATTGCAGCTTTCACATCCCTCAGCATTGTGATGAAGGGCCTGCCGCTTGCCTATTCAAAGGACATGCAGGAAGACAAGGAAGCACTCTTCGATGCTCTCGATGCGCTTTCTCTATGCCTTGCAGCTATGACCGCCATGGCAGGCTCGCTGACGGCGAACAAAGAGGCGATGGCAAAAGCGGCAGGTGGTGGCTTTTCAACCGCGACTGATCTGGCAGACTGGCTGGTGCGGGTTGCAGACCTGCCATTCCGGCAAGCCCACCACGTCACCGGCACATTGGTGTCAAAGGCCGAAGAAAAAGGCGTCGATTTGCACGAACTCTCGCTGGAAGAAATGCAGGCAGTCGATCCCGCGATCACAAATGACATATACTCTGTTTTAAGTGTTGAGAGTTCTGTCGCAAGCCGCACGAGCCTTGGCGGGACAGCCCCCTCAAACGTAAGAACTGAGGCAGACCGCTGGCGGAAAATGCTGGCGGCAGAAGGAGAGACGAAATGATCCGAACCACCCTGACGCTAATTCTAGTCGCGAGCTTTGGTTTGGCGGCGTGTGGGGTTAAAGCTCCGCCGGTAAAACCTCAACCAACCGAACAGGAACAGACCAACTAGGTCACCGCATCCAAGCGAGTAAGTCTTTGCACCACTTTCACTATCAGGACGGGACCCTCCACGCCGAGGATGTATCCCTGAAGGACATTGCCGCCGAAGTCGGCACGCCCTTTTACTGCTATTCAACGGCCACGCTCGAAAGACACTATCGTGTCTTTGCAGAAGCCTTTGAGGGCACGGACACGCTTGTCTGCTATTCCGTTAAAGCAAACTCAAATCTCGCCGTCATCAAGACACTCGCAGACTTGGGCTCCGGCGCCGACATCGTCTCAGAAGGCGAACTGCGGCGCGCTCTTGCCGCTGGCATCCCTCCACAGCGGATCGTTTTCTCCGGCGTCGGCAAACAGGCGCAGGAGCTCGCCTTCGCGCTCGAAACCGGCATCCATCAGTTCAACGTGGAATCAGAGCCTGAGCTAGAACTCTTGTCTCAAATCGCGAGCAGCATGGGAAAAGAAGCAGCCATTGCGCTCCGGGTAAATCCAGACGTGGATGCCAAAACCCATGAGAAAATCACCACCGGCAAGGCTGAAAACAAGTTCGGGATTTCCTGGCTTCAGGCGCCACGCGTCTATGCCCGCGCTGCAGAACTGCCCGGCATCAAGGTCGCTGGCGTCGATGTGCATATTGGCAGCCAGCTGACAGATCTTGCACCGTTTGAAGAAGCCTTTACCCGCGTCGCCTCCATGGTCGAAGAGCTGCGAACGGCTGGCCACGACATCACCCGGCTGGATCTCGGCGGCGGTCTTGGCATTCCCTATCGCGGCACCAATGATGTGCCTCCACCGCCAGCCGACTATGCCGCAATGGTGAAGCGGACCGTGGGGCACCTCGGCTGTCAGCTCATGTTTGAGCCTGGGCGCGTGATCGCGGGGAACGCTGGCATTCTGGTCGTGAATGTCATCTTTGAGAAACATGGCGAGGACAGATCGTTCCTCATCATTGATGGCGCCATGAATGACCTCATCCGCCCCACGCTCTATGACGCCTATCACGACATCCAGCCTGTCACTGAAACGGCCCCTGGCGAGCCCCGGATTACCTACGATATTGTGGGACCAATCTGTGAAACCGGGGACTTTTTCGCCAAAGGACGCACCTTGAGTGCGCAAAATCCCGGTGATCTGCTGGCAGTCATGTCCGCGGGGGCCTATGGCGCCGTTCAGTCTTCCACCTACAATACCCGTCCGCTGGTGCCAGAAGTGATGGTGAATGGATCACAATTCACCGTGATCCGGCCACGTCCAAGTTATGACGCAATGCTGGAACAGGATAGACTACCTGACTGGCTCACAAAATAGCGGGTGATCTCTCCCGCACCTGAGAAGAAGACGGGATCCGCTTGGCGCAGACGGAAACATCAAACGAGACGTCCGATGGGAGACCATCAAACGCGGCGCTACCATCGTCAGTAGCAACGCGCGTTGAGATCACGCGCGCGTCCCTTTGGTGGGAAAGGGCATGGCCGGCACTTTGGCCAGCGGTCGGTGTGCTGGGCGCCTATGCAACGCTCGCTCTTGTCGGCACCTTCGAAACCTGGACTCTCATCCCAGCTTGGGCTGCTTTGCTGACAACCCTCGCTGCCGCTGCATATCTGCTTTCCCGAGACCTTAGCTGGTCAGAAATTCCAACACGGGCCGATGGTCTGCGCCGTCTGGAGGAGATGAACAATCTCCCACACAGACCCCTCTCAACCTATGAGGATCAGGCCGCTGCTGGAACAGGCAGCGATCAGCTTTGGGCAGCGCACAGACAATGGTTGAAGGCGCGCCTCGCCGCCTTGCGTGCAAAATGGCCCTCGCCTGGCCTCGCAGCCCATGACCCGTACGCCGTTCGTAGCGCATTGGTCGTCTGCCTGGTCGCCGCTTTTGCAGTCGCGGGCCCCCTTGCCGGTAGCAGATTGGCTCAAGGTTTTTTCCCCGGGTTTACCGGGACCGGCTCAACAGGCCAGGTTGATGCTTGGATCACCCCTCCAGATTATACCGGTCGCGCCCCCATCTTCCTGACCCAGACCACCACAGGCGCGTTGGAAGTGCCTGAGGGCAGCGAAATCACCGCAAACATATTCGGGGGAAGCCGACCGCAGGTGACACTGGGAGCAGAAACGCTTGCTCTGAAAGAAAACGACCAACGGGGCGAGCAAGCCTACGAAACCAGTGCAACCGTGGAGGCAGATACCACCCTTGCCATAACCCAGGGCGGCCGCGACCAGGGAATCTGGGCACTCACCGTCATACCCGATGAAGCTCCTTTCGTGCGGCTTGTAGAAGCCAGCTCCACCACGCGACGGACGCTCAAACTGATTTACGAAGTCATCGACGACTATGGCGTCTTTGATCTGAAAATGGACTTGGAACTCGATGCGATTTTTGTTCTGGAAGACAAGAAAATCTTTCAGCTCGGTGACGAACCACTCACTCGGGATGGCTTCAGTCCCCTGATTGACGGATATGTAGCCGAAAGAGTCGCCACCCAGATCGACCTGCCCTTGCCCGGCATTCGCCCAAAGGATGCAACCAACACCGCCTATAAGGATCTGCTGTCCCATCCTTGGGCAGGTCTGCCCGTAATGCTCACGCTGGTGGTGAGCGATGACGCAGAGCAAACAAGCACAAGCCGCACCATCAACATGGCCTTGCCAGCAAGACAGTTCACCAAGCCGCTTGCTGCCGCTCTCGTAGAACAGCGCCAACGTCTCGCCATGTCGCCCCTAAACAGAGGAAGTGTTGCGGGCTTTCTCAACGCCTTCGCGCTTGAGGGTGAAAAACACATCGATGACGCCTCTGTCTATCTTGGTCTCCGCGCGGCCTATTGGCGCTTGGTAAAGGCAAGACACCCAGGAGATCTTACCGGCGTGTCAAAACTCTTGTGGGACCTTGCCCTTCATATCGAAGACGGGGATCTTTCGATGGCCGAGCGCGATCTGAGGGCTGCCCGCGAAGCTCTTGCGCAAGCGCTCGCAGAGGGTGCATCGCCGGGTGAAATTGAGCAATTGATGCAGGAGCTAAAATCAGCGCTCTCGCGCTATTTAGACGAACTCGCTGGAAAAGCGACCGCAGAAACCGATCCGCAGCTGCAACCGCCTGGCGATGGTCAGATGATGGAACGCTCGGACCTGGAGAAGATGCTGGACGCCATTGGCGATCTTGCAAAAACCGGGGCGCGTGATCAGGCTCAGGATCTCCTGTCACAGCTCGATGATATTCTGGAGAATCTCAACACTGACGAGCAACAACAGCCAACAGAAGGTGAATCTGAACTCGCCGATGCCATCGGAGAAATGGGCGACATCATCTCTGAGCAACGCAGTCTCATGGATGAAACATTCCAGCACGGGCAAGGCGCACCCGGAGGCTCAGAGGGCGGAGAAAGCGGCAATCAAGGACAAAACGGCGGACCACCGCTCGAGAACCTGCAGGGTCAACAAGATGGGCTCAGACAACGCCTTGAAGATCTGATGGGTCAGCTCGGTGAGAATGGACAACCAGTACCGGGCGAACTCGAGCAGGCAGCCCGTTCCATGCAACGAGCCGAAGATCGCCTTTCCCAGGGAAGACCCGACTCAGCGGCAGGGGCGCAAGGACAAGCCATCGACCAACTTCGCTCCGGCGCGCAGGCGCTCGCTGATGCCATGTTTGATTCGATGGGATCAGGTGGCGAACAAAGCGGCGTGAACGCAGGCGGCGACCAAACAGACCCGCTGGGCCGACCTTTGACGTCGAACGGGACCAGCAACTCAGATTCGATCAAATTGCCAGACGAGCTGGATCTCCAACGCGCCCGCCAAATTCTGGAAGAGCTGCGCAAACGGGCGGCAGAACTTGGGCGCCCGGAACAAGAATTGGAATATCTAGAACGCCTATTGCGCCGCTTCTAACGCGCCGGTCATTAAGACCCGGTCAGGGGTTCATTTCTTCTGTTTGGTCTAGGAATCGGATTTCGAGATCCCGCGCATCGATGGGCGGGCTCGACAGACGTGTCACGAACTCTGCGGTCTCACTTGGTTCCAAAGCTGGCTCCGGCAACGCAAAAGTCCAGGCATAGAGTTCATTCTGGCCCTCATCCCGCAACCCAACGCGGACACGGGGCACGGAGAGACGGGCATCACCCACATTGACCACTTCGCCAGTGATCGAGAGGACGGGCAGACCATTCTCGTACTGATGCTCATAAGCGACGTTTTGAAATTCCATACGCTGCGGATTTACGGGCTCATTAAGCACTGCATAGAGTGAGGCCGTCGCGGGCCATGCAGCGACCAGCTCGTCCTTGAAGCTGTAGAGCGCAAGAAGGGTCAGCCCAACAAACAGACCAAGCCCTGCGAAACCAGCGACCTGCCCCATGCGCCAGCGTGTCAGTGTTTTACGGAAAGCTGCCATCCGCCGTGCGGCAACAGCCTCTGATCCTGCGCTCGCAGGAGCGGCCTTCTCAGCCGGCGCAGCGCCATCATTTGCCGGAGGGGGTGGAGCGGCGTCTTTGGCCTCAACCGGCACCTCATCCGTCTCATCCAAGGTTTTGGGAATATCTTTGGGCGGATCCTGATGCCAGGTATCCCCGCACTTCGCACAGCGCACCTTACGGCCCTTTGGCATAAAGCCAGACGCCTCTACTTGGTACTTTGTCGTGCAGGATGGGCAGGAAATAATCATACGAATCAGGTCTTCTCTGAATCAAATTTGATCGACATCACTTTGCACAGGCCATCCCGGCAACTCAAGCGAGCAATGGAAAACACCCCCGAAACCTGTTGTAGAATCTTTCAAGCAGGCAACGTCCAGAGATTTTCCGTGCAAGGGTGGCTTGCGCCGACTATTAAACGCGTAAACGTGGTTAAGGCCGCGTTAAACACACGGCGAAAGACGACATTTTGTGCCAATGTTTGTAACAGCTAAGCGAAGAAGAGCAGCGTAGATGGTGCGGTTTGAAAATGTCGGGATGCGCTATGGAATGGGCCCGGAGATTTTGCGGGACGTCTCCTTTCATCTGGAGCCCGGATCTTTGCACTTCCTGACCGGGCCATCAGGTGCCGGAAAAACCTCTCTCCTGAAACTGATGTTTCTTGCCCATAAGCCATCACGCGGTCTGATCTCCATGTTCGGACATGACGTGGCGACCACATCACGCGCAGAACTACCCGGCCTCCGCCGACGCATCGGCGTTGTGTTCCAGGAGTTCCGCCTCTTAGAGCACCTCACAACCTATGAGAACGTCGCCTTGCCGTTAAAGGTCACGGGACGCAATGAAGCAGAGTATCGCGACGATGTAGAAGAGCTCCTTACCTGGGTTGGCCTTGGCGACAGGATGCAGGCGCGCCCCTCAACCCTGTCAGGGGGTGAACAACAGCGCGCCGCCATCGCGCGTGCGGTGGTGGGACGGCCAGCTTTGCTGCTCGCGGACGAACCAACGGGGAATGTCGATCCAGAGATGGGTCAGCGCCTGTTGCGCCTCTTTATCGAGCTAAATCGCCTCGGCACGTCTGTTCTCATCGCAACCCATGATCGCGCCCTTGTGGATGCAAGCCGTGCCCCAGAGCTCATCATTCAAAATGGGGAGCTGACCTACCGTGACTGACGCTGAAACGAGCGACAAAGCCAGCCCGAGGCCAGCATCAAACTGGATTTCGCTGATTGTCGGCCGGACGCCACGCAGCGGCATCATGCCACCAGCAGACGTAACGGGCGCCACCTTGGTCCTGGTGGTCGCCGCCATGTCCTACCTCGCCTGCCTGGCATTTGGCGCAATGGTCACAGTCACCCGGTCGGCCAATGACTGGACGGCACAGCTGGAAGGCTCGCTCACCATTCAGGTTAAACCTCACGCAGAAATAGCGACGGAAGATCAGATCAGCGCTGCTTTGGCTGTGCTTGATGAAGTTGATGGGATTGAACGCGCAAGTGCGCTCTCGGAAGAAGATATTCGAGCCCTTCTCGATCCCTGGCTGGGTGAAACGACGGAGAGTGAAGACCTGCCATTGCCTTCTCTGATTGATGTTGAGCTCAGCCCTGATGCAAATGTTGATATGAGCCGCCTCGCCGAGCGGCTCGCGGCAGCTGCTCCGGGGATTGAGCTCGATACACATAGACAATGGCTGGGCGAACTTCTTTCAGCAGCACGCTCAGCGGTCTGGCTATCCATCGGTATTCTCACATTGATAACGCTCACCACTGTGGCGATCGTCGTCTTTGCCACCCGGGCGAGCCTTGCTGCCAATCATGAAAGTGTCGAAGTCCTGCATCTTGTCGGCGCGCCAGATGAGTTTGTGGCAAACGAAGTCCAACGGCACTTTCTGCAACTGGGCCTGCGAGGTGGGGCGAGCGGCCTTGCCGCCGCCATCCTCACCTTCCTCGCCATCACCTGGCTGGGCTCTGAAGGCGGTGCCTTCCTCCTTCCAGTGCCAGGCCTGATGCTCAGCGACTACCCCTGGCTGTTGCTGGTCCCGGCGATTGTGGCCCTCACGACCACCCTCGCCGCCCGAATGACGGTCCTGCGCGTTCTAGGCCGAATGATCTAGGGCAAAAATTCGCCGTAAATTGGCGTTATTGCCCAATTCCTCATGCTAAACTGTCATTTCCTAGGAACATGAGCGACCGGCAGTGATGTACGCAACACTCAAGTCCATCTGGGGAAAGCTGCCCCGACGACTAAGGTTGGCCCTGACCGGCCTGACGGTCCTGGCGCTTGGGTACGCGATCGGTTTTCTTTGGTTCCTAAGCGAAATTCCCGAGCCCAATCTGGCAGGCCCCCAGCCCACAGCAGATGCCATTGTGGTGCTGACCGGCGGGCCTGAGCGCATTGATGCTGCCATGGATCTTCTGACAAGCGGCAGGGGCGCCCGTCTCCTCGTATCAGGTGTCCATCCGGAGGTGACGAAAGAGGAGCTCAGCGACCTTCTGAGCCCCGACAAGGCCCTGTTTGACTGCTGTGTGGACATGGACTGGAGGGCCGAAGACACAATTGGCAATGCAGCTGAGACCGCCTCCTGGGTGGAGGCAAATGGATTTCAAAGTCTGCTGGTGGTCACCAGTGCCTATCATCTGCCACGCGCGCTGCGGGAGCTCGGCCATACAATGCCCGCCGTAGATCTCCGGGGCCATCCAGTTTTCCATGACGAAGTACATCTCGACGATTGGTGGCGATATTCCGGCACAAGCCGCCTCCTCATTGCGGAATACTCCAAATTTCTGCTAACGCTGGTGCGATTGGGTGGCCTTGAGGAAGTGTGATCACTGGACGGGCACCTGATATCAGCTGTTCTGGCCGCAAGGGGACCGTCATTTGCTCTTATTTCGATCCATTCTGTTCAACTTCCTGTTTTACAGCACCTCTGTCATTGCCGGCGTGATCGGCCTGCCACTTCTCCTTGGCCCATCGAGATACGCCGTCTGGCTGATGCGCGCGGTAGGGCACTGGAACCTGTGGCTCCTCAGAGTCGTCGCAGGCACCACCTATGAAGTGAGGGGTCTGGAAAACATTCCTGACACGGCCTGTGTGGTCGCCTCAAAGCATCAATCCATGTGGGAGACAGTGAGCCTCATCGCCATTGTTGAACACCCCGCCCTCGTACTGAAACAAGAGCTTCTCTACATTCCCCTGTATGGCTGGTATGTGCAGAAGGCTCGGATGATTGCCATCCGACGCTCTGATGGCCCTAAAGCGCTCAGAAAGATGCTGCGCCAGGCAGCGGCGGCAGCCGAAGAAGACAGACACCTGATCATCTTCCCTGAAGGCACCAGAGCCGCCCCAGGAGCGCGCAATCCTTACATGCCAGGTGTTGCAGGCCTCTATAGCCACCTGGATGTTCCCTGCGTGCCAGTCGCACTCAATTCCGGTCTGTTTTGGCCACGGCGGAAGCTCGAGCGTAAACCCGGCACCATTGTGATCGAATTCCTTCCGCCCATCGCACCCGGCCTGAAACGCCCCGAGTTCATGAAAGAGCTCGAGGCCCGGATTGAAACCGCGACGGACAAATTGCTGTTGGAAGCAGGTTTCGATCCGGATGCAGCACGCGAGGCCGCCTCCGCAGAGGTCAGCAAGGATTAACCTTCCCCGGCCATTGTTCATTGTATGAGTCGTTTGTTCTTTTGAGATGCCAAAACCGTCAAAAGAACATAAATGGAACATTTGTTTGACGGGCTGGACGATCCGGATCAAGATCAAGGCCCCTCATTCTTTACGCCCGCATCGAGATACCTTTAGATGACGCAGTCCGACACTTTGATCCCTATCGCCGACCAAATCTGGCAGATGAAATACCGCTTCAACGGGTCAGACGCACTGCCCGCAGATGAGTCTGTTGAGGCAACATGGATCCGCATTGCAACAGCGCTGGCTAGGGCGGAAGCGCCTGCAGATCAGACCAGGTGGGAAACAGAGTTCAAACAAGCCTTAGAGGGTTTTCAGTTTTTACCGGCCGGGCGCATCGTTGCCGGAGCTGGCATCGAACGCTCCGTCACCCTCTTTAATTGTTTCGTCATGGGAGATGTACCAGATGACATGGGTGGCATCTTCGAGGCGCTGAAGGAAGCCGCCCTCACTATGCAGCAGGGCGGTGGCATAGGGTATGACTTCTCCACCTTGCGGCCCAAAGGTGCCGAAGTAAAAGGCGTCGGGGCAGATGCATCGGGCCCACTGAGCTTTATGGATGTCTGGAACGCCATGTGCCAGACCATCATGTCTGCCGGATCAAGACGCGGCGCTATGATGGCCACCATGGTGTGCACCCATCCAGACATTGAAGACTTCATCGAAGCAAAACAGGAAGCCGGTCGGTTGACCATGTTCAACCTGTCCGTACTGGTGACAGATCCTTTTATGGAGGCGGTCGAAGCTGATGCTGATTGGCCGCTCGTCTTCGACAGCAAAACCTACAAGACAATCAAAGCGCGGGCGCTTTGGGACAAAATGATGGATGCCACCTACGCCTATGCGGAGCCCGGCGTCATTTTCATTGATCGCATCAACAAGCAAAACAATCTCGCCTATTGCGAAACCATTCACGCCACCAATCCGTGTGGCGAACAACCTCTCCCGCCCTACGGCGCCTGTCTTTTAGGATCAATCAACCTTGCACGGTTGGTGGACAATCCGTTCAGCCCTGACGCCACAATTGATTTGGCAGAGCTGGACAGCTTGGTCCGCACCGCTGTGCGTGCCATGGATAATGTCATCGACATTTCCCGCTTTCCTCTGCCTCAACAGGAACATGAAGCCAAAGCCAAGCGGCGCATTGGCCTCGGCGTCACCGGCCTCGCTGATGCGCTTGTCATGTGTGGCGTGCGCTATGGCAGTGACGAAAGCCTCGATCTGATTGAAACCTGGATGCAGGCGCTCCAGCGAGCCGCCTATCTTGCCTCAACAGACCTTGCCGCAGAAAAAGGCGCGTTCCCGCTGTTCGACAGAGAAGCATTCCTCGCCGGCGAAACCGTCAGACGTCTCGACGCTGATGTACGGATCGCCATCGAAAAGAACGGAATTCGAAACGCGCTTCTTACCTCCATTGCGCCGACAGGAACGATCTCCCTCTTTGCTGGGAACGTGTCGAGCGGCATCGAACCCATCTTTGCTCTGGACTATTCCCGCAAGGTTTTGATGCCGGACGGATCGCGCACAGAAGAGAACGTCGTCGACTATGCCGTCGCGCTCTATCGGGCGAAATTCGGAGAAGACGCAGGCTTGCCGGACACATTCGTGACAACAGAAGGTTTGAGCCCACGAGATCACGTCAAAGTTCAGGCAACCGTTCAAAAATACATCGACAGCTCAATTTCAAAAACCATCAACTGCCCTGAAGACCTGAGCTTTGATGAGTTTAAGTCGGTCTACCGAGATGCCTATCAGATGGGGCTGAAAGGCTGCACCACCTATCGCCCAAGTGATGTGCGCGGCTCCGTTCTCTCCACAACAAAACCGGCCGAACAAAACGAAACACAAAGCCAATCCGCGCTTCCTCTCGAAGCACCCAAACCTTCTCTCGACCCTATCGAGCACGAGGGCGTCGTCTACATGTCTTCGCCGCTAGAGCGTGACACGGTACTGCCCGGCTTTACATACAAGCTGCAATGGCCTGAAAGCGATCACGCCATGTACATCACGTTGAACGACATAATGCAGGACAATCGCAGGCGTCCTTTTGAGATCTTCATCAACTCAAAAAACATGGAACACTATGCCTGGACCGTGGCGTTGACGCGGATGATATCAGCGGTCTTCCGGCGCGGCGGCGATGTGACCTTTGTCGTTGAAGAGCTGAAAGCTGTGTTTGACCCGCGTGGCGGCGCCTGGGTGGATGGACGTTATGTTCCCAGCCTGCTGGCTGCCATCGGCGAAGTGATCGAACAACATATGATCGACACGGGGTTCATCACGAAGAATGAGGGCCGCCCGATTTCAGAAGCCCTTCAAAAAGTGGCCGGCGACACTGACGGACCGAGACGAGCCAGCTGCCCGCGCTGCGGCGATCGCTCATTGATCCGCCAGGAAGGCTGTGACAACTGCACCGAGTGCGGATATTCACGGTGCGGCTGACAACAACGTGACACTCAAGATATCAAATGCCGATGCCAAATCCCTACTTCTGGATAAGCAAGGCCTTGGCCAAAAACCATCCGGCCCTTTCGATGCTGACAGGTTGCAGGACCTTGTAAACCAGCTGGGATATGTGCAACTCGACAGCATCAACACCGTTGAGCGCGCCCATCACATGATCCTGCACTCCCGCGCAGATGGATATCGCCACAAACATCTGAAGGAACTTCACGAGGAGCGCGGCACGCTGTTCGAGCACTGGACCCATGACGCCTGCCTCATCCCAACAGAGTTTTACCCCTATTGGCGCCATCGGTTTTCACGCGCCAAAGAGCGCTTAAGCCACCCAAACTGGCAGAAACGAATGGGGCCTGACGGCACCAAAGTCGTGAAAGCCGTGAAAGCCCGCATCAAGAAAGAAGGGCCCCTCATGTCGCGAGACTTTGAGGATAAAGGCCAGGGCACCTGGTGGGGATGGGGCCCCTCGAAAACAGCGCTGGAATATCTCTGGCGGGCTGGAGAACTGGCCATCGTTCGACGGGAAGGCTTTCAGAAAGTCTATGATCTGACCGATCGCTGCATTGAAGAATGCCACCGCGAAGAAAAGCCGAGCCTCGCTGAAACCATTGACTGGAAATGTCGCGAGGCGCTGAAACGATTGGGCACAGCGACCCATGGCGAGATCGCCGCCTATTGGGCAAGCGTATCCAACAAACAAGCAGCTGATTGGGTTAAAAAACAAATGGGGCACGACCTGATCCCAGTTGAGATAGAAGGGAATGACGGAACATGGCGGAAGTCTGTCGCCTTCAATTCTATTGAAGAAGAACTTGATGCGCTCAAAGCACCGACAAAGCGCCTTCGCCTGCTTAGCCCTTTTGATCCTGTGGTGCGCGACAGAAAACGCGCTGAACGTCTTTTTGGCTTTGACTATCGCGTAGAGATATTTGTTCCAGAAAAGAAACGCCAATACGGCTATTACGTTTTGCCAATATTGGAAGGATCGAAAATCACGGGACGAACCGATGTTAAAGTCCACCGGAAAGAAGGCCGTCTCGAAGTGAAGGGCCTTTGGCTAGAAGAGGGCGTGAAGCTGAGCGCCGCCCGTGAAGAAGGACTTAGAAAGGCACTGCAGCGCCTCACGAAATTCACGGGCGCCGAGACGATTGATCTAGACGCTGCTCTACAGCGCGCCAAAGCATCTCCAGCCCCTGATCGCTGATCTGCATCTCCTGAAGATGCTCGACTGTACTGTGAAGATATTCAGGATTCTTGCCCGACTGGCCCTCGCCCCGCGCAATCAGCTCCACCTGCCGATCAAAATCGAGCTTGTGCGCATATTGCTCATGATCTCGGTCAACAATGAAGCAAAGTGCTTCAACCTTGGGCAGCGGTCCATCCAACAAAGTCAGGGACCGGGTGACATCAAGATAGACACTGGTCACCTGCTCGCGTTCTTGAAGGTAAAGCCGCGTGTCTTCCGCATGTTCTGGCGCAACCTGGTAAGCAAAACCGCGACAGGAACCACCGCGATCCAGACCGAAGACCAAGCCGGGACGTTCCTTCGTTCCACGATGAACATGACTAAACACGCAGAAAGACCGGTGGTAGCCGTGTAGACGGGCTGCATATCGCTCGACAAACGGAAACCCCGGGCGCCACATCAACGACCCATATCCAAATACCCATAAATCCTGCATGATGTCGCTACGCTTGCTTAACTGTTTGCCTCAACACTGGGAAATCTATCAGGTCTTCCCACTTCCCCCAAAAGCAGCCGCGCCCGCGCAGCAGCTTCGAAGATATAATTGTCCTTATGAGCCGTTTGCCTGAACCTATGAAAAACATCCGCTGGTCCTTGATTCTCCCATTCATACTCATTGCAGTAGGTGCCATCGCCTATTCGCTCTGGTGGGTCGGTGTTGCTAACCGGGTCGAGTCTGCCATTCTGAAATGGCAGACTGATCAAGCCGCCAATGGCATAGCCGTGACATGGGACAAATTGGACACCGGTGGCTACCCCTACCGGATACAGGTCGAAATCGCTGGTGGCCGCATAGACGCACCAGATGCCCCCCGCGCATGGACCTGGGAAGCTGATGGCCTGAGCGCACAAACACTCGCTTACCGACTCAACCACGTCATTGTCGATATTCCCGGCGCCCAGCGCGTCCACTATTCAGAACCACGCGACGGGCATGAGCAAAAGTTTACCCTCAACCTCACCTCCGACGTGTTCTGGGCAAGCTATGTCGATGAAAGTTCGCAGGAACAACGTCTTTCCGCAGATATTCAAAACCTCGCCGCCACAAGATCACAACAAGCGGACGACGGCCCTGTTCTCGCAGGAGGCGCAGCAGCAGGACGATTGCAACTGCATGGTCGCCCTGCGCCAGAAACAGTTGGCACTGCCTTTGACATCGCCCTGAAAGGTCAGGACATTTCATGGGTGGGCCTGGGGGACACCACCTGGGCGGGAAGCGACATCGCCCACCTGGAAGCCCAGACCCGCATTACAGACCTGCCACCAGGCTTTCCAAACACGCTCACCACTTTTCTGCCCGATGCAGCGGCAAACGGTACAAAGCTCGCCATCTCAGAATTCACCCTTAAGTGGGGCCCTATAGAGATGACCGGCCAGGGAGAAGTCAAACTGGACAGACTGGGACGCCCGGAAGGACGTTTCCGCACAAGCGTTGGGAATCTCGATGGACTGATTGATGCCTTGGTGAGTGCCGGCATTGTGTCCCAACAAAGCGCCCGCCTCGCCTTTGCCGGCATGGCGGCACTTTCAAGCATGCAAGGCGAGGAGAACGGCCGTGTTCGCCTGCCTGTAGCAATGAAAGATGGCGTTCTGTTTCTAGGGCCTGTCGCCGCAGCTCGGCTGGAACCACTCTATTAGAGCTCTTTCAACAAATGTTGCAGACTTTGTGGCTCGAAAATGCGCCCCCAAAAGAGCCTAATCGTCCTTGGCAGGATCACGGCCAAAGTTCGGAGCCGCCACTTCCTGTCCCGCATCCACAATGGACCGGCGAATATCGCGGGTACGGGTAAAGAGCTCAAATAGTGCGTCCCCGTCCCCCCACCTGATAGCGCGCTGCATAGCGGCCAGGTCTTCGGAGAAACGTCCGAACATTTCTAGAATGGCATCGCGATTGTTGAGACACACATCCCGCCACATGGTCGGGTCCGATGCGGCAAGTCGCGTGAAGTCCCGAAAGCCACCAGCAGAATATTTGATCACTTCTGACTTGGTGACTGCTTCCAGGTCATCTGCGGTCCCCACAATATTGTAGGCAATGAGGTGCGGCAGATGACTTGTAATCGCGAGCACCAAATCATGATGCTTGGCGTCCATCACATCGATCTTTGAACCGCACGCTTCCCAAAAGCGGGAGAGTTTGGCGACCATCTCAGGATCGCTGTCTTCGAGTGGCGTTAGAATGCACCAGCGCCCATCGAAGAGTTCAGGAAAGCCCGCATCCGGACCGCTCTGCTCGGTGCCCGCAATCGGATGTCCGGGAATGAAGTGAACGCCCTCGGGAACGTGAGGCCCAACATCGTCGATCAGCGATGCCTTAACCGATCCCACATCTGTCAGGATGGCACCTTCAGCAAGGTACGGCGCAATGTCTTGCGCTACAGCGCCAACGGCGCCAACGGGTGTGCAAAGCACCACCAAGTCAGCCCCCTCAACCGCATCAGCAGCGCTAGCCTCTGCACGATCAATAAAGCCAATCTCAAGGGCCCGAACGCGTGTTGCTTCAGAACGGGCAGAACCAACAATCTCGCCTGCCAGCCCCGCGCGTTTCATCGCATGGCCGAGAGACGACCCAATAAGCCCAAGACCAATGAGAGCGACTCGCTCAAAATGCGTATCCCCGCTCATGAATGCTCCCCCATAAACTCAGTCAGTGCCACAACAACCAAACGGTTCGCTTCTTCGGTGCCGATGCTCAAACGCAGAAAATCTGGCATGCCATATGCGCCGACGCCACGCAGAATTAGTCCGCGCTTCATAAGAAAATTATCCGCGTCCGCGGCCCGCTGTCCCTCGACGTCAGGAAACCGAATACTCAGGAAATTCGCTGAGGCAGGCAGCACCTCAAGACCGAGCGCTGTAATTTCCCGGGTCAACCAGGTTGCCCAGGTCTCATTATGGTCGGCCGCTCGCTCCACATGTGCCTGATCCTTCATGGCGGCAACACCTGCCATCAAGGCAGGCGTGTTCACATTGAAGGGACCGCGAACACGGTTCAAGACATCAGCCACCGCTTCCGGACAATAAGCCCAGCCCAGACGCAGCGCTGCCAGGCCGTAGATCTTCGAGAAGGTCCGTGTCATCACCACATTGTCATGGGTCGCAACCATCTCAATGCCTGCTTCATAATCATTCCGTCGGACATATTCCGCATAGGCCGCATCGAGGACGAGCAAGACATCATCGCGCAAACCTGCACGAAGACGGCGAACTTCGTCCGTGGGTATGTAAGTGCCCGTTGGGTTGTTGGGGTTTGCCAAGAAAACCACCCGCGTCGCATCGGTCTGCGCCGCCAGAAAAGCATCCACAGTGGTGGTGAAATCTGTCTCAGCGACAGTCACAACCTTCGCCCCAGCGGCCTTTGTGATGATTGGATAGACCAAAAATCCGTGTTCACTGACGATCGCCTCATCTCCGGGTCCGAGATAGCATTGCGCCAAAAGGTGCAGCAGTTCGTCTGAGCCGGCGCCGCAGACAATCCGATCAGCATTCAACCCAAACCGGTCAGCGATCGCTTCTCTGAGCACCAGGCCTGAACCGTCCGGATAGATCTCCAAACTGTCTCCAACCGCACGAAATGCCTCAATCGCTTTGGGACTCGGCCCCAACGGCGTTTCGTTTGCAGAGAGCTTGAACACGCGGGCAGCGCCGTCAGCGCTCTCCCTGCCGCCGACATAAGGCACGATGTCCAAAATGCCGGGTTGTGGTGTCAGCGATGTCATCATTCCATCCTTAAAAGCGTCGTCGCGGATTGTTTACCGCCTTCGAGCCATGCGCGGCTATTCATAGGCGGCACAAAGGTTAAAATCAAAGAAAACGTTGACAATCAGGGGCTTGGCACCCTAGCTAAGCACCCTTTTTGCAAGGCAATTGAAAGACGGACAGGCTACCCAGATGCTGTCAGAAGACAATGTCTGATCCTGGCTAAACCATGGGTACAAGTGCAGACATATCCGGCGGTCAGTCCCGGAGCCAAGATGAGCAGGGTTTGGCGTTTGAAATGGTCACGTTTCAATCAGATCACCCCCTACGCCTCGATTCCGGTGAAGATTTGTACCCAGTCGTCCAGGCCTACAACACCTATGGAACCTTGAACGCCGACAAAACCAACGCGGTACTGGTCTGTCACGCCCTGACGCTTGATCAACATGCAGCCAATGTGCACCCGGCAACAGGCAAAGAGGGCTGGTGGCAAGGGATGATTGGGCCCGGTCGCCCCATCGACACAGAACGGTTCTTCGTGATCTGCCCGAACGTCGTCGGCGGCTGCCAGGGAACAACTGGACCTGAGTCCATTAATCCTGAAACAGGCAAGCCCTACGGCCTCAACTTCCCCGTGATCACCATCGCCGATATGGTCCGTGCGCAGGTGCAGCTGATCGACCATCTAGGCATAGAGAAGCTCTTCTGCGTCGCAGGTGGCTCAATGGGCGGCATGCAAACGCTGGAATGGGCGAGCACCTATCCGGACCGCGTTTTTTCAGCGATCCCCATCGCCACAGCCGCACGCCACTCAGCGCAAAACATTGCTTTCCACGAAGTGGGTCGCCAAGCGGTACAAGCCGATCCGGAATGGCACGATGGTGCCTATTACGAGCACGGCACAAGACCCCGTAAGGGTCTCGCTGTTGCCCGCATGGCTGCCCACATCACTTACATGTCTGAAGGCTCGCTCTTCCAGAAGTTCGACCGGAACCTCCAGGACGGCGATGAGTTTACCTATGGGTTTGGACCTGACTTCCAGATTGAGAGCTATTTGCGCCACCAGGGGTCAACCTTTGTCGACCGTTTTGACGCGAACTCCTATCTCTACATCACCCGGGCAATGGACTATTTCGATCTGGCCGCAGGGCATGGTGACTCGCTCGCCAACGCCTTCAAAGGTACTGAGACACGTTTCTGCGTCGTCTCCTTCACCAGTGATTGGCACTATCCCACGACGTACAACAAACAGATTGTGCACGCCCTGAACGCAGTCGCTGCCAATGTGAGCTTTGTCGAAATCGAGTCAGACAAAGGACATGACGCCTTCTTGCTGGATGAGCCAGAGATGTTCTCCACGCTAAGGGGCTTCATCGACAGCGCGGCAGAACGGCGAGGGCTTGCATAATGGCCCTCAAGCCACTCGACAACCGTCGCGACCTTTCCATTATCGCGGACCTCGTGGAGCCCTCGTCTCGCGTGCTCGATGTCGGCTGCGGTGAAGGAGAATTGCTAGAAATTCTGTCCACCAAACGCAATGTAGATGGTCGGGGCGTCGAGCTCTCCCAAGAAGGGGTGAATGCCTGCGTGACCCGCGGCCTATCTGTTATTCAAGGAGATGCCGATCAGGATCTCGGCGACTATCCCAAAGACGCGTTTGATTATGTAATTTTGAGCAAGACCATCCAGGCAACGCGAAATCCCGGCGCCGTCCTACGCCAGATGAGACGGATCGGACGGCACGTGATCGTGTCCTTTCCAAACTTCGGGCACTGGAAAATCAGAGTTCAACTGGGGCTTTTGGGCCGCATGCCTGAAACAGATACGCTGTCGGACAAATGGTACGAGACGCCCAACATCCACCTCTGCACGGTGAAGGACTTTGTTGCTCTGTGCGACGAGTTGGACCTTGAGGTGGTGCAAGGCCTCATGCTGTCAGGCGGCACCGTACGCCAGGCAAGTAATCCGGGCTTTTTTGACAATCTGCTCGCTGAAGAAGCTGTCTTTTTGCTCAAACGGCGCTAGGCAATATTTCTCAAGCACCGATTGCTTCGGAATCTCGCTCGCCTGTCCGGATACGAACGGCTGAGGCCATATCCATCACAAACACTTTGCCGTCGCCGATCTTGCCCGTCGAAGCCGTCTTGCAGATCGTATCGACGACACTGTCGACGACAGAATCTTCCACGGCAATCTCAAAACGAACCTTCGGCACCAGCGTGACCTGATACTCGGCTCCACGGTAAATCTCCGTCTGCCCTTTTTGGCGACCATGTCCCTTAACTTCACTCACCGTCAGGCCGGAAATACCGATCTCTGCGAGCGCATCCATCACATGCTCTGTTACCGCAGGTTTCACAATTGCGACGATCATTTTCATGTGACGTACCTTTAACTAATCCGTTTTGTGATCTGAGCGCGGCATGGTGGCCGATCCTGCCCGTCCTGTCACGTTTCCTGTGACACTCCCAGGCGCCAGTCTACCAACCGGTGCGGTGAGCCGACGGCGAACACCATTTTCAACAGCCAGCGGCGGCGTTGCATACATCTGCTTCGCAGCTTCGACCAGGATGACACCGGCAAACCGACCACCGCTGATCCGACCCAGCCGCTCCCACGCCAAAGCAGAGCGTATGAAGGGACGGATGCCAAAGGGCGGAACAAAGAGACAGGATCGCCAGAGAGTGGGCGTGAACATCGCACCTCGAAGCAATTCAGAAAGCTGCATCCGAGTAAAAGGACGGCCGTGACCAAAGGGTGTTTTATCTCGACGCGCCCAGAAACCATGCCTGTTAGGCGCAACAATGAGCAACCGGCCGCCCGGTGCGAGCACCTGCCAGGCTTGGCGCAACAAAGCGCGCAAGGCTTCACTGTTCTCGACGGAGTGTACCAGCACCAGCCGATCGACGCATTCATCGGGCAACGGGAGATGTGTCTCATCCGCCAGCGTTACCAGGCCCGGACCATCGGTCGGCCATCTCACAACGCCCTGCTCTGCAGGCATAAGGGCCATCACCCGCGTGGCCTCCCCGAGAAATGGTCGGAGATAGGGGGTGGCATATCCAAACCCGGCTACTGTCATACCAGACACATTCGGCCAGACATTGCGCAACTGGTGCCCGATCACATGCCGCGCAACCCGCCCCAATGGCTTGGTATAAAAGCTCCTGAGATCAACAACATCTGGATACATGGCAACAATCTACCCGATTTTGGGAGCAAACGGCGTTAACGCCCCGCCTGAATACTGCAAAACAACCACCCAGCCTGTTCATTTTGACACAGATCAGCGTTACCCTACCTGAAACCTTTTCCTGCGCCCGGAGCAATCATGTCCAAGCTTGTGATCCATCAAATACCCTGCCTCAGCGACAATTATGGCTACCTCATTCACGACCCGGAAGCTGATACAACGGCAACAATTGACACACCGGAAGTAGGGCCAATTGAAGCATCGCTGAAATCCCACGGCTGGGAACTGACGCATATCTTGAATACGCACCATCACTACGACCATGCAGGTGGCAATCTAGAGCTCCAGGAAAAGACCGGCTGCGCCATAATCGGTCCGCGCGATGAGGCGGACAAAATTCCAGGCATCGAAAAGGAAGTCGGTGACGGAGATACATTTCTGTTCGGCACACATGAAGTGCGGGTCATTGGTGTTCCCGGTCACACACTCGGACACATCGCCTATTATTTCGAAGAGGAAGGCGTGGCCTTTGTGGGCGATGCACTGTTCGCCCTTGGGTGCGGACGCGTTTTCGAAGGAACACCCGATCAGATGTGGTCCTCGCTGGAAAAACTGATGGCCCTGCCAGACGAGACGACGGTCTATTGCGCCCACGAATACACACAGGCCAACGCCAAGTTCGCTGCAACCATTGAGCCCGGCAATGCAGACCTTACCTCACGGATCGCCGAGATCGACAAACTCCGCGCGCGCGGCGAACCAACGGTCCCAACGACCATCGGTTTGGAACGCAAGACAAACCCGTTTGTCCGGCCCTCCAGTGACGAAATTCAGAAGACTATCGGCTTAGGTGGCGCGTCAGCTGCAGCGATCTTCACCGAAGTGCGTCACCGCAAAGACAATTTCTAAAGGGTCTCCCGACCTGTGGAGTAAAGTATGAGTAAGGCATCAAGCACGCCGATAAACCCTGATCAGTTGATCGGTGAGCTCGGGCTGCAACCTCATCCGGAAGGGGGCCACTTTTGCGAGACCTTTCGCGATAATCCGCCTGAAGGCCAAACCCGTGCGCCCTCCACAGCGATCTACTACCTTTTGAAGGCAGGCGAACGGTCTCATTGGCATCGCGTGGATGCGACAGAAATCTGGCATTGGTATGCAGGTGATCCCCTGCGCCTATCAGTTGCCGCCAATGATGAGGATACGCCTGAGCACATGACCCTGGGCCCAAACATATCGGCAGGAGAGCGCCCGCAGGGTATTGTCAGAAAAGATGAATGGCAGGCCGCCGAACCATTGGGAGCCTGGACACTGGTTGGCTGCACCGTCGCACCCGGGTTTGACTTCGCAGGATTTGAACTAGCGCCAAAGGATTGGCAGCCAGGCACCACGACAAAATAGAAGATAAGGGTTTCTCTACAGGGGGTGGGGAAATGAGAAAAACACTAATCAGCCTATACGCGCTTGGACTTCTGTTCTCAGCCTCTGCCACAGCTCAGGCGGAAGAGCAGTCTGCTGCCTGCCTTGAGGCGGGCGGTCCAAGTCGCACCGTCATGGTCCCAGAAACTGTTCAAAGTTACGGCACCATGCAATATACCCGCACGGTCGATCTCGAACCAAAGGAAGTGGTCTTAACGTTCGATGATGGACCAGACCCGGACGTCACCCCAATCATCTTAGACACGCTCGACAAGTATTGCGTCAAAGCGACCTTCTTCTTTACCGGACATCGCGCAGAACGCTATCCCCATCTTGTGCGCGAAGCAGCGCTCCGTGGACACACGATTGCTTCACACTCCTATTCGCACCCCAACAACCTCCGGCGCCTCAGCTGGAACCGCGCAACACGCCAGATCACCCGGGGCATTTCGGAGATCCAGGCTGCACTGGATAGCGCACCTGAAACAGCACATGTCGTTGTGGCACCCTTTTTCCGCTTCCCGGGCCTCAATCACTCAAGTGCCTTGCGGGGTTGGCTGGCGGCACGGAACATTTCCACTTTCTCCTGCGATGTCGGTACCGATGACTGGAGACGCATCTCCTCTCGCGCTGTGGTCTACCGCGCGGTCAGGAACATCCGCTCAAAAAGCGGCGGAATTGTTATCTTTCATGACACCAAACAAAGGACCGCGGCGGCTTTGCCCTTCGTGCTGAAGCAAATCCGCGATGAAGGCTACCGCGTTGCCCATATGGTACCGGAACGCGATATGCCGGTAGAACAGGCACAAACGGCCAATCAGCCACCCAGCGGGCCAAATGTTGAAATTCCGTCACTTGAGACCCCCACTGATCTTTCGCTAAGGTCTGCCCTATGAAGAAACCACGCCAGATAAGTGCGCCCAATCGACGTCAGATCCTCTCGAGCGGACTGGCACTAGGCAGCGCCCTAGTGACCCCCGCGATCGTGCGGGCTCAAGCCCCCTATAAACGAACACTGCGCATGCAGAGCCTGAATTCCGGCGAACGTCTGACCATTACCTATTGGGCAGACGGTGAACATCTGGCCGAGACCTTCAGTGCGATTAATTGGTTTATGAGGGATCTTAGAACCAACACCACCACACAGATGAGCACGGACTTATTGGACCTCATGTGGGAGGTGGACCAGCTAACACCCTCGCGCGCGCCGCTCTATACAATGTCCGGCTATCGTTCACCCACAACGAACGCCCGTCTGGCAGCGCGCTCAGAAGGCGTCGCTGAAAACAGCTTCCACATGCAGGGAATGGCCATGGACCTAACCCAAGACTTCAATGATGTCGGCATGCTTTACCGCGTCGCAAAGTCGCTGGGCAAAGGCGGGGCGGGCTACTATCCGACAAGTCGACCTTTCGTCCACCTGGACGTTGGACCACCGGGAACCTGGGTCTATCCCGCTCCCGGACGAGGTGACGAGAGCACCAGCTGAAGCCTAGTCGTCTGGCCGTCACTCACAGCAGAAATTGCTCCTGAGACAGAAATTCAGGCCTTTTCGCGGGTCCTTCAGCAATGAGTAATTGTTGCAGCGCACAATCGCCTACCTTGGAGACAAGGAAAACACGGTCTAAATCGTACCCGGAGAGATGAACAACACGGGAAATAGCCCAATGAACGGCAATGTGTCGAATTTTGACCTACCGCGATGCACCAACAGACTTGCGCATTGCAACACTGCCGCGCAACAATGACAAGAAACAGGGCCCTGTCCAGACCACCACACTTTTTGGACGGCCAGAATAACGAGGCGATCCTTGGCAAAGAAGAAACCAGTTGCCGGCGAACCGATTACCATCAAGAAATATGCAAATCGGCGGCTCTACAATACGGCAACCAGCTCATATGTAACGCTGGAAGACTTGGCGACCATGGTCCGCGAAGGCCAAGACTTTCTTGTGCACGACGCCAAATCTTCAGAAGACCTGACAAGATCAGTCCTTACTCAGATCATCTTCGAACAGGAACAAAAGGGTCACAACCTTTTGCCGGTTCCCTTTCTGCGTCAGCTAATCAGTTTTTATGGTGACAGCCTCCAGGGATTTGTGCCGTCCTATTTGGAAATGAGCATGAATACATTTTCCCAGGAACGATCAAAGCTCGTTGACAAGATGACATCGGCTTTTGGTGGAAAAGAGCGGTTCGACCAATTTGAAGAGCAGATCCGCCGAAACATTTCTATGTTCGAAGAAGCCATTCGGATGTTCTCACCCTTCGCCTTGCGCTCCGACAATGAGCGCGATGAGAAGTCAGCTGATACAGAAAAGTCTGGACAGGGTGATGGTGACGATCTGGAGACGGTCAAGCAGCAGCTTAAGGAAATTCAGAAAGAGCTCGCGGCCCTCTCGGGAAAAGACAAAGAAAAGTGACGCACAGTCTCTAAGACGCGGCGCGACTGTCGTCCGTCGGCGTGGTTACATTCTCTTTTTCATCCTCACGCCATGGCGGGAGAAGGACAGGCTCCCCAACATGGAAGCCTTGCAGATACTCCACGCCAATTTCGCGTAGATAATCAATTTCGCCCTGACAGGTGACAAATTCAGCCACCGTCGGAAGGCCAAAATTCCGCGCAAGATCGACAAAACTTCGCAGGAACATTTGATTGTCAGGCTTATCCACCAATCCCTCGACAAAGGACCCATCGATTTTCACCATATCGACGTCAAGGCACTTGAGGTTCCTAAAGGACGTATATCCAGCCCCAAAATCATCAATAGCAACCTTTGAGCCCTGATTTCGGACAGTCTGCACGAACTGCTGACTTTCGCTGATCTCTTGGATAGCAACCGTTTCTGTAATCTCGACCACCAGTCGTTCCGCGGCGCCCGGATTGGACTTAGTCAACGCGATAAACATATCGAGCCAAACCCTATCGGTGATTGTGTAGCCCGACACGTTTATGGCGAGCTGTGGCTGGCTGGTATGAGCAAGCTCCTCGAAAGCCAATTCCAGGACACGGTGATCTATGAGGCGAACAAGACCTAACTTCTCCGCAATAGGAATGAACTGTCCGGCAGGCACAACATCGCCATCTCGTTGACGCAGGCGGATAAGTGTTTCGTGAAGAACCGGCTCCAGAGTTGCCGATGAAACCAGCGGCTGGAACGCCAAGGTCAAGCGCCGTTCATTGAGCGCAGCGAGAAGTTCATCAGCAATCTTGAGGTTGCTCCGGCGGGCGCGGTCGCGTTCCGGACTGTGTTCAAAGGCGGCATAGGATGCTCGACGCGAATGTTTGGCTTCTGTGAGCGCTTCTTCTGCTCGCATCATCGCGGCTTGAGCTGTTTTGGCACTAGCCGGCAGAGAAACACAACCGATGGACACGGTGGAGGCAACCGGTCCTGCATCGATTTCAATGACCAGGTCGCGCACAACACTCAGCAACCGCTCAGTCGTCGCATGCATCTGTTTTTCGGAGCAATTCGACAGAATGATACCAAATTTATTGCCGGAGCATCGACCAATAACGTCACTTCCTCGCAGCTCTCCAAGTAACCGATTACCAACAGCAACAATCATCTGGTCAGCCACATCGAAGCCATAGGCTTCGTTGATCAAGGCCAGGTTATCAATGGCTGCTACAAGGTAAGCGCCCTGCCGCTCATTGCGGCGCAGGTCGACAAGCGTCTCGCCAAGAAGCTCTTTCAGGCGCGCACGATTGACGTGCCCCGTGAGCTCATCATAGGTCACAAGAAAGTTGAGCTCTTCATCGCGCTGGCGCCGACTTGTAATAATGCGAACAACACCGACCGCACGCACAGGGCGTCCTTCAGAATCGCCGAACCAGCGCCCGCGGTCTTCTACCCAATGCTCTTCGCCGTTATCATTTTTGATCGCATATTCAATCTGAAAGGCAACACCTGATCCATTGTCACGCAACCCTTCCGTAACAATAGCCTCATAGCGCGTGACCCCTTTACCTGTCACCAGGCGCGATGCATAGCCACGCCCCGAAGAAAGGGCAGACGTTTGATCAATACCCAAAACATCGGAAACATTGTCGGCCCAAGTAAGACTGTCTTTGTCCAGGGCCCATTCGTAGAAAACGTCGCCCACTTCTGCGATGGCCTCAAGACCAAGCGAGTCAAGCCTGGCGGCATCGAAGGCAAAACCATCAACATCTGATGTCTGGTCAGCGCTTTCGCTTGTCCCAGATTTCTGCCCGCGCCAACTACGTCGATCACGCAACACTTTACTACACCCCATTTACAAACCGGTGGTCCCGGCCAGATCCGCAACTTTGCGGTACGCCTGCACAACTAGGATGAGTTTGGCCGACGCTTGTTAAGAAATGGCCAAGGAACATTGCGAAGAAAAGCCTAAAATTATTGGTTAAAGCTGCAGATCTGTTTCAATTCGGCACAAAATCACTGGCCGGTTTCTTGCTCCTCTTTGGCCATGACTCGCATTACGCGCATAACTGGAACAGGCTTCTTTCACAAGCCGAACCGCCCAAAGGCCAAGGCAGAGGAAACGCGCGCCAACGAGACAGCAAAACCAAAACTGGTGGACCCACCTCAACGGAGGGCGACAGACCGTCGACTACATAACCGGCAAGGGCCAACAGCCCCCTTTTTGGCTCAATATGTGGACCAGCACTGGCAGTGGCCGCGCGACGCAAGCGCGCGCGTAAGGGCAAGGCAGAACGCTGCGAGCGCTTACAGTGCAACCAACACGCTCGACACTGCCACACCTTCAGCCCGCATGATCACTCGAAAAGCATAGAGTTCGTTAGTAGCCGATGGCAGCGCCATCTTTGCGGGGGTCCGAACCGCCGATCAACCCGCCATGGACGGGATCAAGATAAATTGCCTGACCCCCGCCAAGCGGAAGAAGTGCGTTGGAGACTGTGTGCCCTCGCGCTTCCAACCCTGCCCGGACATCTGCATCAATACCCTTTTCAACTTCAATACTTGCGGCACCAGGAAAAGCGCGGGGACTGTCGAGCGCTTCCTGCACATCCATTCCAAAGTCGATGAAGTTGGTCATGAGATGCACATGGCCGACCGGCTGAAACGCACCACCCATGACCCCAAACGGCATGGTCGCCTTGCCCTCTTCGACAAGCATGCCGGGAATGATGGTGTGCAGCGGCCTCTTCCCTCCTTCGAGGCAATTTGGATGCCCTTCCGTCAGAACAAAGCCTGCACCACGGTTTTGCATTGCAACGGCACTTTTTGGTCCCGTAATGCCGGACCCAAAAGCCTGATAGAGCGAATTGATGAAAGAGATCGCGTTCCGGTCTTTATCCACCACAGTGAGATAGATCGTATCTCGATTGAGCGGGTCGCGATTGGCGACGACGTCATTGAGCGCCCGGTTCGGATCAATACGATCCGCCAGCGCAGCCGCTGATTTGGCGCTCAAAAGATCATCAACGGGAACGGTCGCGAATTCCGGGTCGGCGACATACTTATCACGCAAGTCATAGGCAAGCCGACAGGCTTCCATCTCAAGATGGAACCTCTCCGGCCCATGGGGATCAAGTACACCCAGTTCAAAATGACCAAGAACATTCAATGCGATCTGCGCAGTGATCCCTTGTCCGTTAGGCGGAATCTCCAAGACGTGGCGCCCGCGATAGTCGGTGCGCGTGGGCGTAACATAGTCAGCCCTTGTCGAAGCAAAATCCTCCAGCGTATGTTCTCCGCCCAGGCTTTTCAGCTTGTCGACCAGGTCTTCAGCAACCTCACCTTCATAGAATCCTGCCCGGCCTTTCTCGGCGACAAGCCGCAAGGTCGCCGCAAGACCTGGCATGCGCACGACCTGCCCCACTTCTGGGCCCGCCCCGTTAGTCAAAAAATGAGTAGCCGCATCCGGGTCTTTCTTCAGATGATCTGCGAGATACCGCCATTCCAGCGAAACACGGGGTGATGCAGGAAACCCTTCTTCTGCAAACCGGATCGCCGGCGCCAGAACCTCGGCAAACCCCATGGTCCCATGGTCTTTGAGCAAGCGATTCCAAGCATCCACAGCGCCAGGAATGGTGGCAGAGTGAACACTGGTCAGACCAATCTCACTGATACCCTGGTCTCTCAGCTTTTGAGCACTCGCATTCTCTGGCGCCCGCCCCGATCCATTGAGACCAAGCACCTCGCCGCTGCCACCCTTTGACAGAAGCGCAAAGCAATCGCCACCAATCCCCGTATTGTAGGGTTCTACGACGCAGAGTACGGCGCTCGCACAAATTGCAGCATCAACTGCATTACCGCCCTGACGCAGCAGGTTGACTGCAGCCTCGGCCGCCAGTGGCTGTGAGGTCGCACACATGCCATTCATGGCATGAACGGTGGAGCGTCCCGGATAATGCATATCGCGCATCAGATTTCCTTCGATTTGGTGGCGCTCTGTTCCAGCACCACTAATTTCAAGTCAACAAGAGTACGCTCGATCCGGTCAAGGCGGACATTCATCTCATCAAGCCGTGTCACAACAGCAGCCAGATCAGCACCGTCCAGCTCGACGGGAACAGGCGTTGAGACCCCTGCATGATCAGCCACCTCCGCCGGTGTCGCATTGAGGAACTTTGCCAATGCACCCACTTCATGAGGAAGCAGCTCTCTTTGGTCCTTCCATATCTCCGCTACCTGCATAAATGACAGGTGCAGCAGTGCTGCAACGTCTTCATGGGTCCGCGCGATAGATTTGAGCTGCTGGTCAAACCAGTCTTGATCGAAAAAGAGTGCCATGGGGTGAAGATCTATCTGCCTTTGAATTCTGGAGCGCGTTTTTCAAGAAAGCTCTGCACACCTTCGCGATGGTCTTCCGTTTGAAATAATGTACCAAGCGTCGAGCTCACCCAACTGCCAATTTCGCGCAACTCTCCATAGCTCGTACGGCGCAGACCCTCTTTCATATAGCGCAGCGCAAGCGGTGCATTGCACGCGATACGCGCAGCCAAAGCTCTCGCCTCAGCCATTATCGCATCATGGGGAACGACACGGGAAACAAGGCCAATCTCACGCGCAGCCGCCGCATCAATAATATCGCCGGTAAACAGTAGCTCTGCTGCCTCGGCCTGGCCGACAATCGAGGGCAACCGCCATAAGCCACCGACATCCGTTATGAGCCCCCGCTTGATGAAGATCTCTCCAAACTTCGCTTTCTCTGATGCGATTCGGATATCTGCAAACAAAGACAGCTCCATGCCCCACCCAACAGCTGCGCCATTCACCGCAGCGATCACCGGCCGGTCACATTCAAGAGCGGCTACGGCCGCCGGCGTTGGTTCAGGCCGGACCTGAGTCAGCCGCTGAATGCTGCCCTCATGCGCCTCACCTGTCATCATCTCTTTCACGTCTTCGCCAGAACAGAAAGCAGGATCGACGCCGGTGACGATGACACACCTGACCTCCGGATCACGCGAGACAGCCCGGAAAGCCGCTTCCACTTCATCATACGCCCGGCGATTGAGCGCATTTCTCCGCTCCGGCCTGTTGAGTGTGATCGTCGCAACATGGTCTGCGACGTCATAGAGAACGCACTCAAATGCGCTTGGATCAATCTTCGGAACCATCTTGCCCTCCCCCCATTTTGCTGGGGGAAGACTAAAGCCATTCCAGTGGGAACGGCACCCGGTTTTCGAACCTTCAGATCACAAAGAAAAGAGAACCGAGAACCAGCAAAGCAATCCACCCAGTTTCCGCTACGACAAGCACCACCGGACGCCAGCCAACGACCGCCAATTCTTTGAAGGATGTCTTCATACCCAAGGCAGCAATCGCCGTAACCAGGCACCATCTGGAAACATCTGCCAGTTGTTCCGTCGCAAAACTCGGCAGATACCCAGTGCTGTTCACAACGACCAATGCGGCAAAACCGAAGAGAAAAATTGGCAATGGAACCTTACTGCCGGAACCACTACCGTTCGAGCGCGTAACAATGAATGCGATGAGAAAGACCACCGGGAGCAACATCGCTACGCGCAAGAGTTTGATATAGGTCGAGACATCGCCTGTCTCTGGTGAGACCATGTAACCAGCACCCACCACCTGCGCGACATCATGGATTGTCCCACCCAGAAAAATGCCCGCATCAACATGGTCGAGACCAAGCGTACCGACAAACAGCGGATAGAGAACCATGGCAACCGTTGAAAGGGTGGTTACCGCCACAACAGTGAGAATTGTGTCGCGCTCCAGCTCAGAATTGCGCGGCAGGACCGATGATATCGCGAGCGCTGCAGACGCGCCGCATATGGCCACGGACCCGCCTGAGAGCACGCCCAATGTCGACTTAAGCCCCAACGCCTTCGCGAGCGCCCATCCAAAGAGGATCGTCGTGACAACACCGGCGACAACCGTCAGAACGGGGCCGAGGCCCAAACCCGCAATCTGATCAAAAGTGATCCGCACGCCTAAAAGCGCAACACCGATCCGCAGGAGACTTCGCGCTGCAAATTCAATCCCCGCGATGCACCGCCCCTCTTCATGGAGAAAGTGAAACGCCATACCGAGCAGCAGCGCAAACAACATCACCGGCGCCCCATAGCGGGTCGACAACCAGGTCGATGCAAGACCAATGGTGAGGGCGACGAGCAGGCCGGGATAGATCGCATGAATGAGCTCTCTCTTAGGCACATACCTCAGAAAGGGAGGAACCGGTGTCGGCTCCGCCTGCGCAATCCCTTCCATACTGTCGAGCGATGCCAACTGCTCAAGAGAGGAAAGACGGTTGTCACCCTTGGGGTTTGAAGTCAGGTTGCGGCGGGCAGCCTCAAAGTCTTTTTCGTCCATCACTCAGGCAAACTCACCAAGAGCGTCCCCGCTCGCGTTTCCAAGCTTCGTACCACCATCGCAATCGATAATGGTCCCGGTGATATAACGCGCATTCTCAGTCGCGAGATACATAGCCACATCTGCAATATCACGCTTCTCCCCATAGCCTCTCATGGCAACACTGGCTTTGACGGCCGCCTCCATCTCTGGCGTTGGTGCGAGCCGCGCCATGCCTTCAGTGTCTGCAATCGGTCCTGGAGAAATCGCGTTTACCCGCACGCCGGCTGGGCCCCACTCCATCGCAAGACATTGGGTGAGCATATTAATGCCCGCCTTGGCAGCACATACATGAGCTTGGAACATGGATGGGTTATGCGCCTGTGGTGCAGTTATGCTCATGAGTGAGGCGCCGGGACGGCCTAAATATTGAAACGAGGCGCGAAGCACGTTGAACGTGCCAATCAGGTCAATATCCACGACCGTCTTAAATCCATTGGACGACATGCCCAAAGCCGGCGCCACAAAGTTGCCCGCAGCTCCGGAGACCACGATATCGATGTTGCCAAACTGCTCTACGGTTGTGGCAAAGGCCTTGTCGACACTCTCAAAGTCGCGAACATCGGCGGCCATGCCGATGCCACCCTCAACGGATTCAGCGGCGGCAACGATCTTCTCATGACTGCGGCTGATAATCGCCACTTTTGCGCCATTGGCCGCGAAATGCCGAGCAATACCCAGATTAATCCCGCTCGACGCACCAGCGATAAAGGCGACCTTGCCTTTGAGCGGCTGGTCCTTAAAGGCACTGTCCATTGCCATCACTCCCTGAATTCCGTCAGTTTTACAGTAGTAAGCCGATAAACCTGACCAAAGGCAAGGATACAAATTGAGCCATCACAACCGGCTGCTTTTGTCCGATAGACCCAGACCGACTACACTGGGACGAGCATGGCAGGAGCCCAACGCATGAAAAACACGCTTCTCATCCTTTCGCTGTTCATGGCCCTTGTGGCCACCAGCCTCTGGTTCATCGGCGCCGACAAACCTGAATTGACCGCTGAAGCCCGCGATCAACTGTTGGCGGATGGACAGGCAGACAATTTTGCGGCGTTGAGCGAAGGAACGGTCCACTACCGCATGACCGGACCCGAGACAGGGCCGGTTGTGCTTCTGATCCATGGATTTCGCACCCCATCCTATATTTGGAAAGACCACCTGATGTCCTTGGCGGATGCAGGGTACCGCGTGGTGGCATTTGATAATTATGGACGCGGCTTTTCCGATCGACCAGAAGGCAACTACACAGCGGAGCGAACCGATCAGCTGATCATAGAACTCCTGGATCATCTGAAGATTTCACGACCAGTCCACTTAGTCGGATATTCCATGGGAGGCGCCACCGCGACGATCTTCAGCGCGAACCACCCGACCAAGGTCCGCTCCCTGAGCCTTATCGCCCCTGCGGGCACAGGTGAGCCCAGCTTCTTGCCAGGTCTGATTGCCATACCGGGTCTGGGCGAAATCATCTTCCACTATGCCGGTGACATGCTGGGGCGCCGTAGTGCGGAAAAGGCTGCTAAGGCCAGTGCCAATCCGGACCGCCATCTGGCTGACCATGAAGCACAAGCAGGCTTCAACGGATATAGCAGAGCGCTCCTCTCATCCATACGGCACTACCCGCTTTGGGACGCGCAGGATGCCTATAAGACCATCGGCGCAAGTGATCTACCGGTGCAGGTCATCTGGGGCACAGACGACGACGTAGTGCCCTATGCGAACGCAGATGAGATTACAGCCCTTGTTCCAGGAGCCAACCTCCATACGCTTGAAGAGACCGACCACCTTGTTCCCTTGGCTGAAGCAGAGAAACTCAACACCCTCCTCATCGAGTTCGTCGAGACCAACCGCATTAGAACGACAACAGGAGGTGTCGGCGGCAAAGCCCGTGGCCCTGACGCCCGTCTCGAGCCCGCGGACTGCCAATGCCACGCAGATGGGACACCGCTTTAGGCTTGCCGCAGACCAGCTATTGCGCCTAGAACACACTGACCATGGACAGATCTTTGTTTCATCGCGTTTACGACGCAGGACATCTGATTGAAGAGGTTCCATTCTGCGACCCTCTCTCTGTCTTTGCGGCCGTCGCAAGGGAGCCTTTTGCGCTCCTGCTCGATTCAGCGACCGCAGCACCCCACCAAAATCCGGCGTTTCTGGGCCGCTGGACCTACATAGCCGCAGACCCTTTCACCGTCTTAACGAAGCGACAGGGAGAGACATACCTAAACGGCCTCCCGCAGAATGTCGGCGCTCTGGAACTCCTAAAACAGCAAGCCAACGCCCTTGCCCTTGCGCCAAACTGGCCTGAAGATGACGGACTGCCTCCCTTCTCAGGAGGGCTCGCAGGCATGTTCGGATATGAACTGGCGCAGGAGTTGGAAAAGCTCCCGACCCCACCTCAGCAGGGACGTGACAGGGAACAAACGCCTGACCTCGCCGTCGGCGCCTACGATTGTATTTTGGCGTTTGATTGTGTCGATCGTCGCGCTTTCATCGTCTCCACCGGGCTGCCTGAGATGAGCCCGACGGCACGCGCCGTCCGCGCTGAAGCCCGAGCGTCAAAATGGCGCGCGCGCCTGGCGCTCAACCCTGCATTGCCGCGTCTGGAATGGCCGGAAATGCCAGCGCCCACAAGTGCCGTGCACGCCGAACACACGCGCGAGAGCTATGAAGACAAAGTACAGCAGGTCATCGATTATGTTTTCGCAGGCGATATCTTTCAGGCAAACCTCTCTCAGCGGTTCGATGCAACTCTGCAGAATGACGACGACGCCTTCACACTCTATCGGAAGCTGAGAGCCATCAGCCCGGCACCCTTCGCTGGCTTTTTCAATTTCGACAATGGATGCCTGCTCTCTTCGTCACCTGAACGGTTTCTCAAAACCGATGGGAGCGCCGTCGAGACAAAACCGATCAAGGGAACGCGGCCAAGAGGTGCAACGCCCCAAGAAGACCGGACCCTTGCGCAAGATCTTACCCGCAGCGAAAAAGACCACGCTGAAAACGTGATGATCGTCGACCTACTTCGAAATGACCTGTCCCGCGTCAGCAAAGACGGCTCCGTCAAAGTCACGGGGCTCTGCAAATTGGAAAGTTTCGCGACAGTTCATCATCTGGTATCGACCATCAACTCGAGCCTCAGGCCCGACAAGACAAGCATTGATCTTCTCAGAGCCTGCTTCCCCGGCGGGTCGATCACAGGCGCCCCGAAGGTTCGCGCCATGGAAATCATCTCAGAGCTGGAAGGCACTTCCCGTGGTCCCTATTGCGGGTCGCTAGGATTTCTCAGTTTCTCCGGCACCTTGGACACAAACATCCTGATCCGCTCCATGACCTGTACCGGTGAGAACGTTACCTTCCGTGCTGGCGGCGGCATTGTCGCAGATTCAAAACCATCTGATGAATATAGAGAGACGCTCGATAAAGCAGCAGCTTTGGCCAACGCCATACGCGGCGTAGCCCCTGACGCCTCGACCGTTCAGCAGGCCAGCGCATGATCCTGCTCATCGATAATTATGACAGCTTTGTGCACAACCTCGCCCGCTATATCGGTGAACTGGGGTGCGACCGTCAGGTCGTGCGCAACGACGAAGGAAGCATCAGCGACGTCCTCAAACGCCAGCCCCAAGCCATCATCTTGTCACCTGGCCCCTGCACGCCCACCGAGGCCGGCATAAGCAAGGATATGGTCCGCGCTGCGACAGAATACAAAATTCCGTTACTCGGTGTCTGCCTCGGCCATCAATGCATTGCGGAGGTCTTTGGCGGCAGAACCGTTCGGGCAACGCAGCCAAGGCACGGCAAAACCTCTTTGATCAACCACGAACATCATCCCCTGTTCCGCCATCTACCCGACCCGTTCGTGGCAGCCCGCTATCATTCTTTGGTGTCAGAGCTGGGTGCAACCAGTCCGCTGATCCCCATAGCAAGCGCAGAAGATGATGGACACCTGATGGGCCTTGCCCATAAGAGTGAGTCTATTTTTGGCGTCCAGTTTCATCCCGAATCCGTACTGACAGATCACGGGCATCAGCTGCTGGCCAATTTCCTCGACCTTGCCGGCATTCCGCACCGGGACGTCCCACAGCAGATGGATATGAGTGCGTGACCATCTGGCTTAATGGAACCCTGCTTGCTGCAGCAGAAGCGCGGATCGAACCGAGCGACCGCGGCTTCCTGTTGGGCGACGGGATCTTTGAAACCATGGCAGCGCGCGAAGGAAAACTGGTCTTCGCCGGTTTCCACTTTGATCGACTGAGGCGCGGCGCGAACACACTCGGGATCAATCTTCCCTACTCCATTACCGACCTCAACGCGGCGGCCACATCCCTATTGACCGCAACCGGCAACAATGACCAAGACCGTGCAGCGGTCCGCCTCACGCTCACGCGGGGAACCGGCCCGCGCGGCCTCGTGCCTTCACCTGAAGCCAAACCCACAGTGCTCATCACCTGTTCCCACCCACCGCCCACCAAAGAGACTGTAAGTGCGATCATCACGACGGGGCGTCGAAATGAATTCTCCCCAACTGCGAATCTAAAGACGCTCACCTATCTCGATCAGGTTTTGGCGCGGCAAGAAGCGGATGCCGCTGAAGCAGATGATGCAATCCTTCTCAACACCCAGGGCAAGGTAACCTGTGCGACAGCCGCCAACATCTTTCTATGGGATAGCAATACGCTCATCACACCGCCTTTGAGCGACGGCTGCCTGGATGGAACCGTACGCCGGAAGGTGCTCGAAATCGCATCACAAATAGGCATCGCCGCGTTTGAAGAGAGCATCACGCCATCGACACTTGCAAATGTCGAAAGCGCGTTCCTGACCAACTCTCTTGTGGGCCTTCAGCCGCTGACAGAGATCGCCGAACGGCCTCTCAAAATCCACACTTTGCAGAACACACTCCGCGAAACATTCGATCAGGCTGAACTTCAGTCAATCCGGACTTGAGGAATCCAGACCGGTCAACTGACCTCGTTGAGATTCTGAACAGTTCTCGACCGCAGCACCAGATAGAGCGCAAATGCCGTCGCGACACCCGGAACCGCACACAGCACAATGCAGACCCAGCCATAGCGCACGCCCAATGACTGGCGCTCGTAGAGGATCCAGACGATGAGGATCAGTCCGGTGATGATCACATCAAGCGAATAGCCAGACGAATAGGGATTCACGAACCCTGCAGCAAAACCGCCCACAATATCCCCATCTGCCAAAACAGCAGGGACAACAATAACAAAAAAGGCCAGCGTAAAAGCGAGGCCCAGCAGGATCGTTAGCGTTTCAAACAGCGATTTGCTCATATCATTCCCATCAGTTGGGGGTTGATTAGGATCTGATGCGATCCGATAGAAAAACGGCGGGGCCATGCCCCGCCGCTTTAAAAACGCAAGTGGCGTTTGCTCACTCGCCCACCGAGAAGTCCCGACGTGCAGTTGCAATCGTGACCGTAAATCCGGCAACCACGTCCAACAGAGTGAACAAGGTGATCAGGAAGAAAGTCGACGTACCGAACTCCGGCAGCACGATGAACTCAATGAGCGCAACGATAAAGACGACCAGCGACAGTCCATGATTGAGCACACTTGAGCCTGTCGTGCGCGTCGAGCCAATCAACTCGAAAAACAACAGGACCAACGCCGACGACAGAAGGATATCTGAGACAGTGACCGACCAGGTTGCTCCAGACAGGAGCTGAACCTCAGCCAGAACATTGCCCATCGCAGCGCCACCACCCAGAAAGACAAGAACGTTGTAAGCAATGACCGCGAGGGCCATGAGAGGCAGACTGTTAAACATAAATTCCCCTTTAAACGAATAGAACCGGCCTCAATCGGGAGAGGGTAGCACGACATTTGCTCCGGCCCAGCATGATGTTCAGGTGACTGAGTTTTTGCGGCCAAAATGCGGCACCCAGCCAAAAGGCCTGGAAATCCCCCATTCAGGCACAAAAAAAGCGCCGTAAACGGCGCTTTTTGGTATTCCCACGCGAACGCAGAAATCAAATATCGTCTTTTGGCTCAAGAACCTGACGACCGCGATACATACCGCTTTTCAGGTCAATATGGTGCGGACGATGCAGTTCACCCGAATCTGGGTTCTCGACATATGTCGGACGCTTCAACGCATCCGCAGACCGCCGCATACCACGCTTGGAGCCGCTGATTTTACTTTTTGGAACAGCCATCTCGGTCTCGCTTGCTGTGCGCCCTGAAAAACACGAAGAAAATCAGGGGGTTAAACGAATGGAGAGGCCCCGATCGAGCCCCTGCCTCAAATTCAGAGCGCGTTATACATCCAACCATCCCCCGCGTCTATAGGGGCTGACCAAGAAGCACCGGAATCCATCTGAAAAGAACGCGCCTTAGACAAACAAAAAACCAGCAAAAGCGATAAAGAACGCCGGTACAAAGATACTCGCCAGGCGAAGAGCAAAGGCCCGCCCCGCAAAGTACCCCCCAATCACCACCTTAACCCCCGTGTTAACGACCACGGAGATGAGAATAGCCATCGCCACAACTGGCATGAGCGGGCCTCCTGGCGTCTCGGCCAGGCGTGACATGGACAGCGTCACAGCGTCCACGTCGACGAGCCCGGAGAGAGCGGCAACGGTATAAAGGCCGTCCGGCCCGAGCCACTCGTTCGCGAAATAGGCAAGCGTCGTTACCAGCACGAGAAGCAACCCGAACTGGAGCGCTGTCGCGAAATCATCTGGCGAGCCCATCTCCGCCAACAGGTCTTCGCTTTCATCAGAAACACGCGCTGAACGCTGGCCGATGAGGACGGCAACGACAGAAACAAAGCCAGCGAGCGCCAACGGGATCCCAAGTTTGATAACCACCGGCGGGTAAAGAGCGGATGCCAAAAGGAGCGTACGCCCAAAGCTCATGGCCGCACTCAGCGCAACTGCCCCCGCAAACGCAGGTGCAGCGCCCGGCGCTTTTGAGACAAGCCGCGAGGCGGAGACCGTCAACGCCGTCGATGACGCGAGCCCCCCAAGAGCCCCCATCACCAGTGGTCCTTTTTTGGGACCGGCAACCCGAATGGCGAAATAACCACCGAAGGAAAGTGCGGAGATCAGAACGACCATCCACCAGAACTCAAAGGGATTCCAGATCCCGCCTGGGCCGTACCCTTCGTTGGGCAAGAAGGGCAGCACGACGACGGAGATCAACAGAAGCTTAATCGCCGCCTCCAACTCAAACGCCTTCAATCGATTGAGCGCGTTGTGAAGGGGTTCTTTAAGATTGAGCAGCGCAACAAGAACAACCGCACATACAGCCGTCAGGGTCATGTCGCCGCGAACCGCGAGCAGCCCCAGAAGATAGGTGATGAGCGCCGCCACCTCTGTCGTCATGCCCTTATCGGGCGCCCGCCCGTCAAGGGGCCGGAGACCAATCACATAGGCTGCGATCACAAATGCAAAGAACCCAGCTGAGATCGCAAGGGTAAGCAAGTCACCGACAACAAGGCCGCTAAGACCCGCCAACCCGCCGAGCAGCCCCATAAGGGCAAAGGTCCGCACGCCCGCAGCGTTCGACCCCGATTCAGTGTCGCGCACATGCCATCCCCGTTCCAGGCCCACAATGAGGCCCACCCCCAGCGCCAGCGCAAGACGCTGATAAATGATGGAGGGATCTTCTCCAGGAAACAGCTCAGTCATTCGATATCCTATTCCAGGCGACAGCCGATACCTTCGCTGTATCGAGCACTTCCGCGCACTACCCCATAGATAGAGCTTGAAACACCCGGAGCTTCCTCGTCGATCCAGGGCGTTGCCAGATCAAATCCAGGTGGCGCTTCTTTAATACAGTCGGCCAGGTCACGCCCAGCAACAAAGACACAGGAACAGTTGGTTTTCGCGACCGCGTTCGCAACGACGATGAGGGCATCCAGTTTTTTCTCACCCTGGATCATGCCGACGCCCATGCCCACGGCGATTATCATGCCAATAATTAGAAATCTAAGGTTCACGAGAGCGCCACCCCCAGTTAAGGCAAGAAACGAAGAAAACCGCCGACCGCAGAAGCAAGGATGACCTGGCGGGCCAGCTTGCTCTAGAGTACCGACAAGAAAAACAAGTCTATTGCGATTTTGAACTTTTATGCGCCTTTTTGCATCCATACTTTTGCCAGGCATCCTGCTTTTCGCAGTCGCGCTTACGGCACCCGCACATGCCGAAGAGCAACTGGTTCCACTACCCAGCCAACCACCTGAAATCGCCTGGCCGACCCAAAACTGGCCAACGGCGCCCACACCCGCCGTTCTCGAACAGATACTCGACCGCACAATCGCCGGGACAGATCCAGGCACGCCGCAAAACACCCGCGCTATTCTGGTGGTCAAAGGCGGCCAGCTGATCGGCGAAAGATATGCCAGCGGATTTGACGCCAGCACCCGCCTGCAATCCTGGTCGATGGCAAAGAGCGTTGTGCACGCACTGGTCGGCATCCTTATCAAGGATGGGCAAATCGACCTGTACAAACCTGCGCGTGTCGCGCGCTGGAACCGAAAGGTCAACGACTCACGGAAAGCGATCACCGTCGAGAACCTGTTGAGAATGGAAAGCGGACTCACCTTCTCTGAAGACTACACAAACCCTGAAACATCCAACGTTCTGCAGATGCTGTTTGGCAAAGGTCGGCTGGACACCGCGGAATATGCCGCCGGAGGTCTTCTGCAAGCAGACCCTGGTACCCTCTGGCAATATTCAAGCGGCACATCAAACGTGCTCTCAGGGGTCGTGCGAGACACGATTGGCGCTCAGAGCGCTGAAGAATATCGCGCCTTTATGGAGGAGAGCCTCTTCAGCCGAATTGGCATCAGATCGGCTGTCCCGGAGTTTGATGAAGCCAATACCTTCATAGGGTCATCCTACCTGCATATGACTGGCCGGGACTGGGCCCGCTTCGGGCTCCTATATCTGCGCGATGGCGTTTGGGACGGAAAACGCATCCTGCCCGAACACTGGGCAGATCACGCCAGACTTCCGACACCCAATTCACAGGGGCAATACGGCGCGCACTTTTGGCTGAATGGAATAAACCCCGAAACGGGACAGGCGGTCATCACCGATGAAATCCCGACGGACACCTTCATGGCCCGAGGCTTCGGCGCACAGGTCGTCGTAATCATTCCATCACTGGACATGGTGGTTGTCTACCTGGGTCTCACATACGAAGACGCAGGACTGGTGGTTCAGGCCATAACGGACATCATCAACGCTGCAAAGTAGCAGAAGAGGGGCTTAGCGAGCCGGGCGGGCCTGTGGAACCCTGTCGCTTGACGTAGATGAAGGGCTCTCTTTCTTGTCCGAACCACCGATAGAACCGGTGATCAGCATGTCGTCTTCTGACATGCCAGACAAAGGTCCGGAGCTCTGCGCTTGTTCGAACAGAAAGTTGAGGCTTTCGCGATCATAGTCGCGCAGCATGCCGTCTTCCGCAGCCATGGCGACTTGCGTGCCAAACCCCAAGGACAGAGCAATAATCAATGCGCGTGCGAACATGACAGCATTCCAATCTCAAAGCCCCAAAAGAGGCGAAAACGTCAAACTAAACATAAAGTTAGTGTCAAATTCCCACCAAATCCTTAACGTTTGAGATCATTGCGGCACAAAAAAGGGGCCGCACACCCGTAGATGCACGACCCCAAGGAGAATGTTCGATACTTGAGAGAGGGAACCTACCGAACACCCAATTGACGAATGGTTGCGGGCGTATACCGCTCGAGGCTGAGCTCGGACGCATCGTAGTTGATGGGGCCTTCTTCACTGCGCAAACCACCTGCGAGATAGCGACCGGCATTCAGGTCGTAAACGACATCGCCCGCACCATTGCAAAGAGGATGATCATAAGCGACAGCGGCCCACCGCTCTTGAACACGCCACAGTTCACCGCGACCGTCATAAAGTGTCGTCGCCGCGATCTGCCAACCGTCTTCATCCAGCGCCATCTGGCGACGTGAATAAACATGGCGTGTTTGCGCTTTAAGGTCCGCCTGGATTTCCCAGACACGACGACGCTCATACCTCACCAGGTCCTGCTCAGGATGACCGGGCTTCACAATGTCGGTGTACTTGACGTCAGCCTGCTGCACTTTGTAGTTGTTGGAAGCAATATAGACTTCCCGCTTACCAAGAACCGTCCAGTCATAGCGGTCAGGTGCGCCATTATACATGTCGAAGCTGTCGGACGTCGTCAATCCATCTGAGTTGTTTCCTGGATTGTCATACGCGATGTTTGGTGCACGACGAACGCGCCTTGTCCCAGGGCTATACTGCCAGGCACGACGGGCACCAACCGCCTGGTTCAGTGTTTCATGAACGAGCAAAACGCTCCCAGCACTGCGCGCCGGCGCAACCGTGTTGAAGATGATGTAGACCGATACATTATCGAGCTCTTCCGTCTTCGTGATCGCGGGATTTGAATAGTTGATGATCGTGTCTGTCTGAACCGTAGTCGGCGTGAAAGACCCGTCGCGTGTTGGGGCTGCATTGACGGTCTGGGCCGCAAGCTTAAACGCCCGATATGTCAGCAGGTGATTCCACACAATTTCCAAACCATTGTTAGGGATCGGAAACGGCGTCGTCCGCACCGCATCAACCACGCCATTGCCATCGCCAGCAAGTTGACCTGTGACAGCGTTCACCCGCGCCTGAGCATAGGCGCTGTCTGTATTCGCGCATGACCGACGCGTGGGATAAACGTTTAACTTGTAGCTTGGGTAAGTCTGCAGCATCGCAATCTGTCCAACGGTCAGATTGGCTTCATATTGCGCATAGTTCGTTCCATCGATGGTGAACTGCACCTGATCACTAGCAAACGGATCAAGATAATGCTCTCCGGCGCGGTAGCCGAGCCCCGCAGGCGGAGCCGTCAAGCCACCAGTCCAAGCCGGGATCGATCCATCACCATTGCCGGCCTTTTCCGCACCGGTCGGCGTCAGGTCCTGGCCAAGTCGATCAGCGACCGCCTCTGGAACCGCCGCAAGCGCAGAAATGCTCACCATTGCGGCAAGAGCGCTGCCAGCTATTACGGCCTGCGTTCCTCTTAATAGTCCTGTTCTCATTTCAAACTCCTGGGCTTCGCCCGATTTCCTCATAAGATGCGCCACATTCTTCTAGTTACTTGTTTTTTGCAAGTTACTATTTTGCAAGGTTCCAGAGAAGAGGCCCATCTGCACTATCCACTTGCGGAACGAAAGTTGCTAAACTCACGCCATGAGGGAACCTGATGGGGAGCCGGGGCACCCAAGCACCGGTAAAAAGGCGGGCGCTGACAAAGCGCGCGCCAGATTGAAATGTGATGAGAGCGCCACGTGCCCAATTGCGGCGACGGTGTCTGTGCTCGGCGACCGCTGGAGCATCCTGATATTGCGCGACCTGTTGCTGGGACTGCGCCGGTTCGACGAGCTGGTGAAATCCTTGGGGATCGCGACCAACATCCTGACCGATCGGCTGAACAAGCTGACCACAGAAGGGCTGCTGACCCGCAAGGCTTACCAGTCCAATCCGCCGCGCCATGAATACGAGCCGACCGAAGCCGGAGAAGCCTATCGTCAGGTGATTTTCGCTATGGCGGAGTGGGGCAAAACCTGGAGGATGGAACCGAGTGGTCGAACACCGGTGCAATATGTCAGTGACCGCACCGGCAATCCTGTCGCAATGCGCCTCGTTGACGAAACCACCGGCGAGGAAACGCCGTTCTGCGAAACTACCGGCATATTGACCGAGTGGGCCAACGAAATGGCGGAATGGCGTATTGCCACTGCGCACGCCCATGCAGCGACCGACAAACCAAAAAAGGCCTAATCCTGCCTTGGTGCCGATTTCCTGGGCTTGCAAATGGCGCGTCATCAGGCACCCACTTTCTGCTTGAACGTATCGTTCGCTACAGCTGGTGTAACCACGACCCGCTGCACGAGACCCAGGTCCACTGCCTGTCGGCTTGAAAGCAGCCAGTCGCCAAAGCCGGGCATCTGATCATAGATCGATGCATCGGCTCCCAGATCGATCATCGCCTCAATGAGGGCCACGGTGCCCCAGACACTGCCAACGTGTGCATGATTGGGGTCATCGGACATCTGCACAGCATAGTGAAGAAGAAACAGCGCATTTTCACCCGCCGTCCGCTCAACACCCCCCTGATAGATAACTGTGCAGGCGCTGAAACACTTTGCCCCCGACGCTACGTACGTGCGCGATCCCGCGGCCCGGAGCCGGTGCGCAATATCGATGGACGATTGGACATCGCCCCCAACGCTGTCGAGCTCAACAAAAGCAAGTTCAGCATCTGACATGGCGAGAACGCGTCCTGCAATCACCGGCGTAATCATCTCATCGATGGTCAACGTCGCTTTTGGGGACCGCCCTGCCTGCACCCCGCTTTCAATCAATGCAGAAAACAGCAGACCGCCTTCAGCGACAGGTGCCGCAAAGAAGGAGACCGGACGAAGAAAGGTGCTGCGATCCGGCTCCCTACCAACAACAAACGAGATGCAAGCGACAAACAAAGTCAGCGTAATGCCGAGAAGACCCAACAAACGTGCATTCATTGCCATTATTGCTTCCTCTCCTCTGAAACACGACTAGATTGCGAACTGCAAGCTAGGGAGAGATGGGGAGAAGAAACGCAGCTTCAACGGCTAAGCCCGGCGCATTACCGCACCGGGCTGTTTCAATTTCCGAAACGGGAGGCGACGAAACTACTATGCAGCGATCACGCTGGCAGCATCATGGAATTTCTCGCCCAACGCGGAGGCAACTGCCTCGTAAGTGACCGCTCCATGATGAACATTAAGGCCTGCTAACAGATGGGGATCGTCGGCGAGGGCCTGACGATATCCCTTGTTCGCAAGTGCCAGCATGAAAGGCAGCGTTGCATTGTTAAGCGCAAAGGTGGATGTCCGCGCGACCGCACCTGGCATGTTCGCCACACAATAGTGGACCACATCATCGACAACATAAGTTGGCTCAGCATGCGTCGTTGGGCGCGAGGTGGCAAAACACCCACCCTGGTCGATGGAAATATCAACAAGCACTGCACCCCGTTTCATATTCGAAATCATATCCCGCGAAACAAGCTTCGGAGCGGCAGCACCTGGAACAAGCACGGCCCCAACAACAAGGTCTGCGCCCAGCACGTGCTCCTCAATGGCATCAACTGTCGAGAAGATCGTGTTGAGCTTCGGACCAAACTGCATATCCAGTTCGTAGAGGCGATCAAGATTGATATCGATGATCGTTACATGCGCCTCTAACCCCATGGCCATACGAGCCGCATTGGTGCCAGCCACGCCGCCGCCGATAACAACCACTTTGGCAGCGGGAACCCCCGGCACACCACCCAGCAACTGCCCGCGCCCACCCTGCTCCATTTCAAGGCAGTGTGCGCCCGCCTGAATAGACATGCGCCCCGCAACTTCGCTCATGGGGGCCAAAAGCGGCAAGCCTCCATTACGGTCCGTCACGGTTTCATACGCTATCGCAACACACCCGGAATCCATCAAAGCCTTTGCCTGGTTGGGATCAGGAGCAAGATGAAGATAGGTGAAGAGGATCTGACCTTCCCGCAGCATCGCGCATTCGTTGAGCTGTGGTTCTTTCACTTTCACGATCATGTCTGCGGACGCAAACACGTCCGGCGCATTGGCGGCGATTTCCGCACCCGCAGCAATATAGGATTCATCTGGCAACCCAATCGCCAATCCAGCATTGGTTTCGACAACGACCTGATGTCCGTTATGAACCGCCTCTCGGACACTGGCAGGCGTCATACCAACACGATACTCGTGTACCTTAATTTCCTTTGGAACCCCGATCCGCATATCTTGCTCTCCACTGGCTCGGGCGTTTTCTTCTACGCCCACCTCGCTCCTTGTGCGTAAGAAAGTGTAGAGTGACCTGTTCAGGACGCAATCCACAGGCTCCCTGATTATGATTTTTCGTTTGATATATTAAACAAACTTCCACGCAAAGCAGTACAAAGAGAATGGCTGAAATTTCATGAAATACAGCGAAGGACTGAAGGACCGGCTCGTTGGGCATTTAGCTGAATTCAGCCGACTGGAAGATTCAGCAGAAAATCTTAAACGCGCAGCGGTTGCCATTGTCATAGCCTCAGACAATCATAGAGCGTCCTTTCTGCTGACACGGCGCGCCTCAAAACTAAATAGCCATGCCGGTCAATGGGCCCTGCCTGGCGGACGTCTCGATGCCGGAGAAACAGTTGAGGAAGCGGCGCTTCGCGAACTGCATGAAGAAGTAGGCCTGCCTGCGCAAGACATAACACTTCTCGGTAGACTTGATGACTACGCAACACGCTCCGGCTATCTCATTTCACCGGTGGTGATGTGGGCGTCACCTGATATTCATCCGGTTCTGAACCCAGACGAAGTCGCCTCTCTGCATTACATCCCACTAAGTGACCTGCAGGAACAAGACGCGGCCGAGTTCATCACGATCCCCGAAAGCGACCGCCCCGTGATCAGACTTCATTTCCAAAACAGCCAGGTCCACGCGCCGACCGCGGCCGTCATTCATCAGTTTAACGAAGTCGCCGTCCATGGCCGTCCCACCCGCGTCGCCCACCTTGAACAACCGGTATTTGCCTGGAAATAAGGCGCGATCATGCGGCGACGGGCATCCGCGACCAGGCCCGCTCATGAAAGAAGAAGACCACAGTATTCACTGCCGGCTCGATAAGAGCGACGCCTGTTGCAATGGCGACAGAGCCAGTTAAGGCATAGGTCACGCCAAACCCCACACCAAAGTGGAGCGCCGCAAAAGTCCCTGTTTTAGCCAAATCACGCACATTTGCCGGGTCACGCATCTGAAATCTCCTCAATCTCATATATTAGAATAATAATAAGAATGAATATTATATTCAAGCCTTTTTTGAAACCCAACTGAGGATGCGAGACAGCCAGGAAAACCTTCCGGCACGATAGCCCCCTATTGCCTCGAATTAGGTAGCCAGCTGCCACAGAGGAATGCAGGACCGCACAAAACTGCCTTATCCAAATGCAATTTTAGAAACTCCAAGCCGAGTAGAGACTTGCCCGTCCATAATGCTAAACACTTTGGCCCCCTAACTTCTTGCACTCTGTGTCAAAGGGATGAACACTTCTTGTCGCAGATCATTGGTGGCAGATGGTTTGCTGGTGAGACATGCTGAGCATGTTTTTGGGGGTAGTTTTTTATCTCGATCGGAGGATCAATCGATGAAACGCAATAGAGGGATGGCCGGGCTGCTTCAAGCTTTGTCGCGCCGTCAAATGATGCAAGGGGCAGCGGCTGTAGGCTTTACCGTTTCTTCAATGCCGACTTTTGCCAACGCAGCAGAAGAAAAGAAGCTCAGCTTTTACAACTGGGACACTTACATTGGTGAAACGACGCTTGATGATTTTAAGGCCGCAACCGGCATTGAAGTCACCATGGACCTGTTCGCAGACAATGACGAACTTTTCGCGAAATTGCGCGAAGGCAATCCTGGCTATGATGTGATTGTACCGTCAAACGACTATGTCGCCCGCATGGCCGCGGCCGGCATGCTCGAAGAGCTTGATCACTCAAAAATTCCAAACCTTTCCCACCTCTATCCGCGGTTCCTGGGCGAGAATGTCGCCTTTGACCCAGGTCGGAAGTATTCCCTGCCATATATGTGGGGCACCATCGGCATCGGCTACAGAAAATCCAAGGTGACAACACCGCCAGACAGCTGGGCAGTGCTTTACGATTCCGATGAATATGCCGGCAAGATCTCAATCATGTCCGATTGCGGAACCATGATTCAGATGGCTCTGCGCTACCTCGGACATTCCATCAACTCCCAGGATGACGCGGAACTTGCAGCAGCTGAAGCACTGATCACCAAACAGAAGCAGCACATCAAAGCGTTCCATGAAGACAATGGACAGGATCTGCTCGCATCCGGTGAAGTTGACATCGTCATGGAGTGGAATGGCGACATCGCTCAGCTGATGAGCGAAGACGATGACATCGGCTACGTCGTTCCTAAAGAAGGTGGCCTCGTGTGGGAAGATACTCTCGCGATACCAAAAGGCGCGCCGCATCCTGAAAATGCCCATGCCTTCATCAATTATGTGTATGAGCCGGAAGTGAACACGCTCATTGCTGAATACATTGAATACGCAACGCCGAACAAGACGGCAGCGGAATCAATGGATGACAGCTACAGCAAGAACCCAGCTATCTTCCCGCCAGAGGATGTTCTGGCAAAATCAGAAAGCTCTCTCTATCTCGGCGAAGATCACAACGCCAAGCTAGACGAAATGTGCACCCGCATCTTTGCGGCGTAACAAACAGAACCGGGCGGGAAGCCAAAACTTCCCGCCCTCTTTCTTTCTGCCGTGTAGCTGTTGGGGACGCTTTTCACGATGGACAATTGGCGTAAATCACCTGGGGCATTCTGGGCCTCCTTCATTCCGCCAACCTTGTGGCTGCTCGCGTTTTTCTTAGCGCCGCTCTCCCTCATCTGGGCATTCAGTTTTGGTGTCAAAACAGGCATCACAGACATTGATATTACCTGGACCTTCCAGCAGTACGCCCGCGCACTTGAACCTCTTTATTTAGGCATTTTTGCAAAGTCACTTTGGATGGCAGGTGTTACAACCTTCATCTGCCTCATCGTCGCCTTTCCCGTCGCCATCGCCATTGTTTTCGCGCCGCCAAAGGCCCGCATGTGGCTCCTGCTTCTGGTTATCCTTCCGTTCTGGACAAATCTGCTGATCCGCACATATGCGCTAATCGCGGTTTTGCGGACCCGCGGTCATGTAAACTTCACCCTGGAATGGGTTTGGGAGAACGCAAACGGATTTCTCGTCTTCATCGGCCTCGGCAATTTCAACCTGATAGGTGAACGATTTGAGCCGCTGGCGCTGCTCTACAACAACACAGCCGTTGTTGTTGGCCTCGTATATGTCGCGCTCCCCTTCATGGTCCTGCCGCTTTATGCAGCGCTCGACAGGCTGGATCGCTCTTTCATTGAGGCGAGCCTGGATCTCGGCGCCGGACACATCCGGACCTTCTGGTCGGTGGTCGTTCCTTTAGCGCTTCCGGGTATTGCGTCAGGCATCGTTATTACCTTCATACCGACACTAGGCTCCTACCTGACACCAGACCTCCTGGGCGGCACGGACAGCCAGATGATTGCCAATGTCATCGAGCGTCAGTTCAAGTCTGCCAATGACTGGCCATTTGGGGCAGCCCTGAGCTTCCTTCTCATGTACGCGACCTTCTTTGGACTGGCGCTCAGGGCACTGCTGACCAAACGCGAAGGCATGGGTGACCGAGTATGAGCGCCCTCGGAACCCTTTTCAGCCGTAAAGGCAAAACCGAAATCGGACCGCTGGAATACCACCGCCGTCTCTGGCTGCGCGTCACTGTGGCTCTCACATTGATCTTCCTCTACATGCCGATCCTCACGCTGATCGCGTTCAGCTTCAATGACAGCAAGCGCAATGTTGTCTGGAGGGGGTTCACATTCAAATATTACGAAAAGGCGATGAACAATTCAGAGCTCATCGAAGCCTTCGTGAACTCACTGACCATTGCGTTCGTAAGCACCATTGTCAGCGTCATCCTGGGCGCGCTCACCGCCTATGTGCTCTGGAGGTTCCGTTTCCCTTTCCGCGCGGCTTATGAAGGGGCAATGGCGCTCCCTGTTGTCATCCCGGAGATCTGCATGGGGGTGGCACTGATGGTGTTCTTCCTGCGCACCGGCTTCAATACCGGCGGCTGGGTCTGGCCTTTCAACCTGTCAGCCATCACCATCGCCCATATCGCCTTCAGCTTCCCCTTTGCGGCGATCGTCATTCGCGCCAGACTTGAGAGCTTCAATACGGAGCTGTCGGAGAGCGCAAAAGACCTGGGAGCGACCGAATTCCAGGTCTTTAAAGACATAATCGTGCCTCACATGAAACCGGGGCTGATTGCAGGCGCTCTGCTTGCGTTCACTCTGTCTCTGGACGATTTTGTCATAACCTTCTTTACCTCTGGACCAAATACCCTCACCTTTCCAGTTAAAATCTATTCCATGGTCCGCTTCTCTGTGACGCCTGAGGTAAATGCAGCCTCGACCATTCTCATCGTGATCACAGTGATCATTACCGCCCTGGCGCTCCGGCTCCAGAACCGAAACAACATGTTGCAAGCAGGTTGATATGCAGAGCGACGCTTCGTCAAATGAACCGATTATTGAGATCAATGACGTCACCAAAATCTATGGCTCGGATGTCCGTGCCGTAGACAACGTGTCGCTCACCGTAAACCGGGGTGAGTTTTTCGCGCTGCTGGGGCCATCAGGCTGCGGCAAGACGACCCTGCTTCGAATGTTGGCAGGGTTTGAGACGCCGACAGAAGGTAAGGTCATCATCGATGGTGATGATATGGCGGAGGTCCAGGCCAACAAACGCCCTGTCAATATGGTGTTTCAATCCTACGCCGTGTTCCCACATATGACCGTCGCACAGAATGTAGGCTATGGCTTAAAGATAGACGGGGTTGCCAAAAAGGAAATTTTGGCCCGCGTAGAAGAAGCGCTAGAACTCGTCAAGCTAGGTGGCCTTGGGGCGCGCATGCCGGATGAGCTTTCCGGGGGTCAGCGACAACGCGTTGCCCTTGCCCGCGCATTGATTAAACGTCCGAGTGTGCTGCTCCTCGATGAACCCCTGTCGGCTCTGGACGCTAAACTGCGCGAAGCCATGCAGCTCGAACTCGTTCGCCTGCAAAAGACAGTGGGAATTACCTTCGTCATTGTGACTCATGATCAGGCCGAGGCGCTCTCGATGGCGGACCGCATCGCCGTAATGGAAGCAGGCGTCGTTCGGCAAGTAGCAAGTCCCGCTGAGCTCTATGAACATCCGGCGAGCCGGTTTGTCGGAGACTTTATCGGACAGATCAATCTGTTCACCGGCAGCGCCTCAGCAGCCGGCGAGGGAAAAGTAAATGTGAGCGCCGCGCCCCTCTCCGACCAAATCCTGGATGGAACAGAAACAGGCTCCGTCTGCGTCGCCGTACGGCCCGAAAAAGTGAGCGTGAGCCGAGACAAACCAGCCGACAGCAACCTTCTGTCAGCTCAAGGATCAGTCGCCGACATTGCCTATTATGGCGGCTATTCCAATCTCTATGTGGATGTCGGAGCTGCAGACCCGGTGCTTGCAGAGATCACCAATGCAGAACGGGGCATCGGTTCGGGATACGCACAAGGCGAAACGGTCTGGGTAAGTTGGCGTCCGGAAGACACACTTCTCTTCGCTGAATAGAAGAAACTAATCTTTGTCAGAGGCCTTGTCGCCATCGCCATCGCCATCGCGAGCGCCGGGCAATTCACCACTCTGACTGATCTCTTCCACCGCTCTGATGATACGATCCGTTCGCATGAGTGGCAGGATCTCATTCATGATGCGGATGCCTTCAGCCGCCATGGTCGCAGCCTCGCCCTGGCCGACTTGGTCCGGCAAGATGCTGTAGAACGAGTTGACTTCCTCTTGCACCAACCAGTTGAGGAAGGTGCCATAGATTGCCCACGTGTCGGCGCCATATCCTTTTTCTTCTGTGAACCCGGCATCGCGAATGCCCCGCCACAGAGAAACAATGCGTGCGTTACGCGTATCGAGCCAGCGCCCACTATCCCGTTCATCCACATTGATGAAACCGAGAGACGCGAGCTCATCTAGCTCAGCAACAGAAAAGCCTACCTCTGCTGCAACGTCTTCCAATCGGCGCGGCTCAAGTTTCCCTGGATCTCCGAGCAAGGGATAGAGGGCATTCTCAAGCCCGACAAACCCCTCAATACCAGTGGCGGAGTCAGTGTCCTGAGCCTTGACGATGGTTTTGATCACATTGAGCGGTAGAAAACGTTCCTGCTGGAGCTTCTTGATCGCTTTCAGACGATCAACATGGACGTCACTGTAGCGGGCAACATTGCGTTTTGGACGCTCGGGCTCTGGCAGCAGGCCTTCACGGATGTAGAAGCGGATTGTCTCCCGTCCCACACCTGTCGCCTGTTCCAATTCTCGCATCTTGAGGCCTGATCCGGCTCCCACTGATGTGCCACTCGCCACTTTTACCTGCTACCCGCTGTTTCTGATCAATCTCACAATACCACGCGATCAGAGCAGGAAGAAATTACCCACCTACGCTTCAGGCCATATTCGCAAGAAACTCTTCACGGAGCTGGGTTTTCAGAATTTTCCCGTTCGCATTGCGCGGCAAAGGCTCATTTCGGATTTCTATTTTGATCGGCACCTTAAACGCCGCCAATTGCGTCCGCACATGTCCCTGAAGAGCTTCTTCTGTCACAGACGATCCATCGGTCACCTGGACAATAGCGCCCACTTCTTCACCAAGAACCTTATGGGGAATACCAATGATAGCGGCATCCATCACATCTGGATGGGCATACAGGACATCCTCAATCTCCACGCAGTAAATGTTCTCGCCGCCTCGGATCAGCATGTCCTTCGCCCGATCAAGAATGTACACGAAGCCCTCTTCATCCATCCGCACGAGATCGCCTGAGCGGAACCAGCCATCCGCGTCAATCGCCTCAGCGGTGGCTTCCGGCTTGTTCCAATAGCCTTTCACAACATTGGGGCCACGGATCAGAAGCTCTCCAACCTCGCCGAGAGGCACTTCATTATTATCCGTGTCGACCACTTTGAGGTCACAGACAGGCACCGCCGGCCCGGCGCTCGACGGACGGTTCTGATAATCCTCTGCCGAATTCTGCGTCGTCACAGAAGAAGTTTCCGTCAACCCATACCCATTGCCAGGCGAGACTTTGGGAAAGGCCTGCTTGATGCGCGCAACAAGTTCCGGCGCACTAGGCGCACCGCCATAGGACACCGACTCAACACTCGACAAATCAAACCCGTCAAAGTTGGGGGATTCGAGCACCTGCCAAACCATCGCCGGCACGCCGCCAAATGCGGCGATCTTTTCTTTCTCGATAAGACGCAGGGCTTCTTCTGGATCCCACTTATACATCATGACGATCTTTCCACCGGCCGCCAGGTTCGGCACGAGAATGGAATGGCAGCCGGTTGCATGAAAGAAAGGCACAGACAAAAGAAAGGCACGCTTCGGCGCATCCGGATCAGGTACCGGTGGCACTTCCCCACGCCGCAGGAATGCCCGTGTCGGCGCAATACCCAGACTGATGAGATTGGTTAGAATATTCCGATGGGTTCCTAACGCGCCTTTAGGCTTACCGGTCGTACCCGACGTGTAGAAGATCGTCGCATCATCTTCAGGATCAATATCCACTTGTGGTAGAGGCGTATCAGGAAGGGCATGCAGCTCGTTCGGCGCCGCGACAATATCATCCCAAAGCACCGCTCCCTCGGGTAACGAGCCACCGGGGCGAACAACAACGAGAGATTTGAGCTCGTTCAACGCACCCAGATGATCGCGGATCCGTTCCCCTCGCTCACCGTCAACAATAGCGACCTTTGATCCTGAGTCAGCAAGTCCATATTCAAGCTCCGGCCCTGTCAGCCAGGCATTGAGCGGAACACTGACCGCCCCGACAACAACAGTGGCCCAGAACGCGATAGACCATTCCGGATAGTTCCGCATGACGATGGCAACCCGGTCCCCCTTACCTACACCACGAGAGATAAGATCGTGAGCCAGCCTCGCCACAGCCCGGTAGTGAGTTTCATAGGTGACGCGCTCGTCTTCAAACACAAGGTAATCAAGGTCGCCATGAGCTCGGCCCAGCTCAAAGAGTTCCCGAAGTGACGAAGGAGCGTTTTTCCAGACGCGCAGCTTCACACCTCGTACCACTTCTTCGGCCATTTCAAAGGGCGAGTCAGGGGCAGTGGTCAGCACTGCGTGCGCATCAGCAATCGACATAGCAGGCCAGTCAGCCGCCATTGCATGTGTCTCTGTCATCAGATCCTCCCAAGAAGCTTTATGCTTTTCAGCGATTTAAGCCCTAGGCGACCAGAAAGCCAAGAGATTGCTTAGCCTGCCCGTTTGAGCACTTTATCCAGCATGGCTGTTTCTTCAGCAATACAGGCTGCAAAGCTCGGTCGGGCGTGCATGCGCGTCAGATAGTCGGTGAGGTTTGGATAGGCTTCTGCGCCCGGCTTGAAACCGGCATGAGCAAAATTCACGAACTGCGTGGCAATCGCGATATCTGCAATCGAAAAAGTGTCACCTACCAGGAACTCACGTGAGCCAACTTGCGACTCCAAATATTGGAAATAGGGTGGCAACTTCTCGTCAATGGTCTTGCGCGCTGTTGCTGTATCAGGCTCTTTGCCCATGAGCGGAGCTACTACCATCGGGCGAAAAGTGCCCATGCCGATATGCCCGGCAAGTTCGGAATCACCATATTCTTCAAACCAAAGGGCTAGACCATAATCTGTTGCACCAGCAGGATAGAGAGCTGGTGAGGGCAACTTCTTTTCCAGATACCCGCAAATGGCGGAAGAATCTGCCAGAAACAGATCCGCTTCTTCGTCTTTCAGAACCGGGATGCGCTTCAGCGGTGAAATCTCTGCAAACCAGTCCGGTGGTGGAAAGATGTTCACATTCTCCAAAGTGTATTCAGCGCCCTTCTCAGCGAGAAATACACGCGCTTTGCGGACGAACGGCGATAGTGCCGCTCCATAAACGATCAATCCCATGCCTTAGCTCCCTGTCAGATCTGCCGGATCATTCTACTTCGGCGAAGATCTTTTCCATTCTTTTGACTTCTTTTTTGTAGGCTTTGTCGGAAACAAAGGGCCCAAACTTGGAAAACTCTTTGACGTCCGCCACTTCAACCTTGCCACCAGATTTGGGTAAAACCTTCAGATAGCCGCCTTCCCTATCAATGATCGGAATAATCTCATTGCGGCGGGAGAAGATGCGGCGCATCTGCGCGGACTGCTCCAAAAACGCTTCATACTCGCCCTCATCCACATCGATGAGCATTTGATACGCATCCACAAATTCTTTGACGAACGCATGCTCAACAATCTGCAAATTGGAAATCACCCAGCATCGGTCTTCGAAGATCCAGTAGTACCCAAGCCCAATAAACTCACCCTCTTTGGTAAGATAAGGAAAGAAGGGAAAGGACCGGCACGCCATCAGACGGTTGTCTCGCTCACATTTCGCGGCACCCTTACAGACGCACGCCACACAGGTCTCATTAATGTCCTTAACCTCAGCAACCGCATGCTTGTCATCCGGGTCGGGTTTGTACTTCTTCCAAAGCTTAGTCCGCTTCTTGATCACCTTCCATTCAGGGGGTGAGGCAGCTGGGATCGCGTTCTCCACATCACAGCAAACCGGGTCGCCATTGTTCAATGGCGCACAAAACTGGCCGCAATCATATTTCTCGGAAATCGAGGCGTTGAAGTTTCGGTAGATGGTCTCGAAGTGCTTCTTACGTGCGGTCATTGAAGGCGCAGGCTCCCGCTCAAATTTGTGTCTAACCGGGGTATCAAGCTTTGAGGAAAACATCAATCATCCCACGCTAGTAAACCACCCCAATCCCCTATCCATCACACGGATATTCTGTTCTCTGAGGCCTTGCCTTTACATAGACCGTCGGATCGCTAGGATCGCGCTCCCCCTTATCGTCAGGTTGCTCATGCGTATCATCCTAACTGCTCTTATTTTGGTTCTATCTGGCCTCGCACCGGCCCTCGCGGAAACGCCAAAGGTTGTGACGAGCCTGAAGCCCATTCACAGCCTGGTCGCTGCAGTTATGGGAGAGGCCGGCAATCCTGAGCTGCTGGTGAGTGGCGGGGCTTCTCCCCACACATTCTCCCTAAAACCCTCCCATGCCGCCTCATTGGCCGAAGCTGACCTCATTTTTTGGGTGGGTCCAGATCTGGAAGGCTTTCTTGTAGGTCCAATCGCCAACCTGGCAAACGAACACGCGCCTGTTTCTCTCATGCGGGCGGAAGGTGTTACCTTGCTGGATGCGCGCGAAGGGGGTGTTTGGGATAGTCACGAAGATCATGATGGACACCATCATGGCCATGAAGAGGAGGACATCGACCATACCCTCGATCCACACCTATGGCTCGACATGGACAATGCGCTGGCGCTTGTCGCATCGATCGAACAGCATTTGAGCAAGACCTATCCGGGTCTGGCCCCCGTCTTCGCAGATAACGCCTCTGAACTTCGCAACCAGCTACAGACGCTTGATGCTGATCTGAAAGAACAGTTAGGTCCCTTCAACACGCAACCTTACATCGTGTTTCACGACGCCTATCAGTATTTCGAGGAACGCTATGACCTGTCGCCAGCAGGGTCGGTTACCGCAAACCCCGAAGTTCGTCCCGGTGCCCGGCGCATCGCGGATTTGAAACAGGCGAGCGACAGTGCGATCTGTGTTTTTGCAGAACCTCAATTTGAAGCACGCATTTTACAGCTTCTGACAGAAGACGAAGGGGTCCGACTGGGCTATCTTGATCCGCTGGGAAGCGCGCTCCCCGCCGGGACAGATCACTATGCCGCGACACTCAGAGCGCTTGCAGACAGCATTACAGACTGCCTGTCCCAATAAAAAAGGCGGCGCCGAAGCACCGCCTTTCAAAACTCTATCAGTAAGGTATTAGAGACGCTCAACGATGGATACGTTGGCGAGCCCGCCACCTTCACACATTGTCTGCAGACCATAGCGCTTATTCTTCTTCTGCAGCGCGTGGATCAATGTGGTCATGAGCTTCGTGCCAGATCCGCCAAGCGGATGGCCAAGGGCGATAGCACCACCGTTCACGTTAAGGCGCTCAGGATCAGCACCTGTCTCTTTCAGCCAGGCTGCAGGAACAGAAGCAAATGCTTCGTTCACTTCAAAAAGATCAATATCATCAATCTTCATGCCGGTCTTTTCAAGAGCAGCCTGTGTTGCTGGAATGGGAGCTTCCAGCATGATAACAGGATCGCCACCGGTGACGGTCAGGTGATGAATGCGCGCGATTGGATCAACGCCGAGGTCCTTTAGACCTTTCTCATTCACAACCATAACAGCTGACGCGCCATCACAGATCTGACTTGAAGTCGCGGCAGTCAATGCACCACCTTCAACCAGAAGTTTCACACCCTGGATACCTTCAAGGCTTGCATTGAAGCGGATACCTTCATCCACCTTATGGACTTCCTTAGTGCCATCTTCCAGCTCAACTTCAAGACCGAGAATTTCGCCGTCAAAGTCACCTGCCTGAGTTGCCGCAATCGCTTTTTCATGGCTGCGGAAACCGTACTGGTCAAGCTCATCTTTTGTGAGGCCATATTTCTTCGCCATCATTTCAGCACCAGCAAACTGGCTGAACTGAACGTCAGGATAGCGTTCCTTCATGTGAGGGCTCACATAGAATCCGAAACCGTTCTTCACGGGTAACGACATCGGCAAGCCCATAGGCACGCGGGTCATGCTTTCAACACCGGATGCAATCACGCAATCCATAAAGCCTGACATCACGGCCTGCGCTGCAAAGTGCAGTGCCTGCTGCGAAGAACCGCACTGACGGTCAACCGACGTAGCAGGAACGCTTTCCGGCATACCTGCGGCAAGAACAGCATTACGCGCAATATTGCCCGCCTGCTCACCAGCCTGGCCAACACAGCCCATGATCACGTCATCAACGCGCGCCGGATCGGCATTTGCCTTGGAGATCACTGATTTCAAAACTTCACCAGCCATATCAGCCGGGTGCCAGCCTTTAAGGCGTCCGTCACGACGACCACCGGCGGTCCGGGTCGCGGAGACGATATAAGCTTCTGCCATGTCTTCTTCCTCTTGGATGTAACGAGTCTAACCATAATAACAGGTTCGATTTGGCCGTAAGATGGGCCGAGCGCGCTAGAGATTCAACGCTCTTTTAGGCGCGCACGCCTCACACTTTCCAGGGCCGCAATTTGCCAAGGAATTCCCTACGTAAAGGCTGATAAATTGCTTTAACCCCTTAGCCGCGCTTAGACTGCGCGCAACTTAATATCGCAGAACACTGACAAATTTGGCCCAAATGGCCTCCAGGGAGATCCTTATGAGCGAACGTATTTCAGTCGATATTCAAGACGGCGTTGCAGATGTGCGCTTGACCCGAAGCGACAAAATGAACGCGCTGGATGACCAGATGTTTAAGGCGCTCATCGACACAGGCCAACGCATGAAGACCGAGAAAGGCGTTCGTGCCGTCGTACTTTCTGGCGAAGGGCGGGCCTTCTGCGCAGGTCTGGACATGGGCAATTTCGGCAAGATGGCCGAAAGCGACGATGACAGTGGCTCCAAATCAAACAAGAAACGCAATGCGCTAGCCCCAAGAACCCACGGCCTCGCCAACCGCGCTCAGTATGCCGCCTGGGTTTGGCGCGAAGTGCCTGTGCCGGTAATCGCTGCAGTGCACGGCGTAGCCTTCGGCGGTGGTTTCCAGGTTTGCCTTGGCGCGGATATCCGTTACGTCGCACCCGACACCAAGATGTCCATTATGGAGATCAAATGGGGTCTCGTCCCAGACATGGCGGGCACGCAACTCATGCGTCATCTGGCACGCGAAGACATTGTGCGCGAACTCACCTACACAGGCCGCATTTTCTCCGGCGAAGAAGCATTCGACTACGGCTTTGCAACGCGTGTCGTCGATGACCCCCGCGCCCTAGCTCTTGAAACCGCCAAGGAAATCGCTGGCAAAAACCCTGATGCCATCCGCGCCAACAAACGCATCTTCAATGCAGCACCCTATGTAGAGGCCGGCGCTGGATTGTTGACCGAGTCTGTTGAGCAGGACGAGATCATTGGCTCTGCCAATCAGATCGAATCCATCATGTCGACCATGGAAAAACGTCCTGGCAAGTTTGCTGACGCCTGATTGCCTACTTAGCCAATTGAAGGATTTGCATGACATCCGCGGCCTCCGACACAGGTCGCGGATTTGTTCTTGCCCAGAAATCATGCATGGTTTTCTCAGCCACTTCCTGCAACCGGTCCTCACCTACATTGACGGCCGCCAGTGTCCGGGGCATGCCTAATCCGGAAATAAAGTCGTCTGCAAGTTCAGATGCCCTTCTTTCCGGCGCACCGAAACACGCACTGATGCGTTTCTGCCGCTCAGCGTTCACCGGCTGGTTAAAGGCAAGCACATAAGGCGACATCACACAGGACGTATAGCCGTGGGGCACATCACAGGCACCGCCCAACACATGTCCAATGGCGTGGCTCGCACCCATGGGCACACCCGAAACGACCGGCACCATGGACTGCCACATACCTATCTGACAGTTGAGCCGAGCCTCCATATCGTCCGGATTTTCTTTCACACGGCGCAAGCCATCAACCAGCAAGCGCAACGCACTGTCGGCAAGCCCATCGCAATAGGGGTTGGACTGCAGCGACGCGAGTGTCTCAATGGCATGATCCATTGCGCGCACACCGGTGGAGAACCAGAGCCAGTCAGGCGTATGGCGCGTGAGTGCGGGATCAAGGATCACAGTATGTGGTGCCAGGTCCCTGTGTTCGTAGCCTTCTTTCAGGTTTTTCCGAAGATCCGTCGCACCGCCGAGAGGATTAAACTCTCCGCCCGAAAGCGTTGTAGGGATGGCAATCGATCTAATGGCAGGTCCCTCAAACTCTGGATGCACAACTGTGCCATCCTTTTCCACGCGCACATGAAAAGGTTCAAGGCCATCGGGATCTTTCACATTATGGGCGAGCGCCACGAGCACCACCTTGCCCGCATCGGTGACAGATCCCCCACCGAGCGTCACAAGCAGATCTGCTTCCGAAGCCCGTGCCGCATCTGCCGCATCAATGACAGCTTGGCGCGGCGTGTGCGCAGGCATGCCCGTATAGACATCAGCGAGCCTGTCCCCTAAAGCGCTCCTTACCTTGGCGATTTCATCGGTCTGATCGGCAAGTGTTTTACTGGCAATCAGGAAGACACGTTGGGCACCCGCCACCTCAACCTGCTCCGCCAGTGCATCGGCAGCCGGTTTTCCAAAGACCACCTTCTCCAGCGCTGAACACTGGATTTCGCCTGCAGCTCCCATAACACTCATATGCCCCTCCCCGGTTTCAGGAAGTCTGGGACATTTCAGCAGCAGAGGAAAGAGTTAGAAGAGACGTGTGTCCGTCTCGAGCCCAAGGAACAACCGACCTGCCTGCTCAAGGACACCTTTGGCGACCATCATATGTTGCGTCGCCACATGCACGTCCCTGAAGTGTCTTTGCAGGGGCGAGCGCTTATAGACAGACGTTCCACCACCCAGGTCATAGACAATATCCACCGCTTGGGCAGCCGACGTGGTCGCATGCGCCATGGAAAGGCGCATATCGCGCCGCAGATCGACGCTGATCACGCCTTTTGTCTGCGCTGCTTCCCAGGCTTCCGCGAAAGCATCGTCCATCCAGGTTTGAGCAGACCGCACCAACGCTTCAGCTCGCGCCACACCCATCTGAGTGTCAGGCCGCTTGGCCAGTGGCTTCAATGTCCCCTGGGGCGTCTTCGCAGAAGCAAAGCTCACGAGCTCATCAATGGCTGAGCGCGCCGTGCCCAATGCAACCCCAGCGATGCCGGATGCCAGCAGAGCAAACAGTGGAAAGACATAGAGTGGACGTTCCATGGGTTTGTCATACCCAAAAGCAATGCCACGACTTTCAGGGACCCACACATCCTTCATCTCAAAGTCAGTACTGCCCGTGCCGCAGAGGCCGGATACATCCCAGGTATCCAGCAAAGTCACCTCATCTGCGGGCACCATCATCATCCGGCTTATGGGAACGCCTGTGTCGGACATTTCGGGCTTGCCGTCTCTCATGACAAAGCAGCCGCCGGAGATCCACGCTGCGTTCCGACTGCCAGAGCCCCACTGCCATCGCCCGGATACACGGTATCCGTCGCCCTCCGGCATGGCTTTGCCAGTCGGGGCAAACACACCAGCTGTAATGGTCCGATTGCCACCACCGAAAATCTCTTCAGCATCCGCCTTGGGCATATAGGCGGAGCCAAGACCTGTCGTCGCCCCAATCATCGTGCACCAGGCAGCAGACGAGTCGCCCCGCGCAAGGGTTCGAATGAGCTTGAGGAAAGTGGGTGGGTCCAGTTCCAGACCGCCATAAACCTCCGGCACCATCACGGAGTAAAAGCCCGTTTCAGCAAAAGCATCAGCAATATCCTGGGGAACCTGGCGCTTCTCTTCAATTTCATCTGTGCGCTCCCGCAGCATCGGAACAAATCCCTCCGCAGCCGCCAGAAGCGCTTCACCCTTCGATGTCATTGACCTAACTCCTGCTGGTTATTGGGGCAGCCCAAGCCGGGCAGCAATATTGTTCTTCTGCATGTTGGAGGATCCACCGACGATTGGCATGCCAAGCACGTCGCGTACATTGCGCTCCATGTCATAAGAGTCCGTGAGCCCGTAGGCGCCCATCACCTGCTGGCAGGCAAGCACAATCTCAACAGCAGTGTCCGCCACAAAGAGCTTCGCCATGCTGGTTTCCACAGAGCAGGGCTTACCCTCATGCGCCAAATGCACGGCGTGATAGAGCATATGCTGGCAGGCCTGGAGTTTCGTCTTCGCCTCAGACAATGCGTGACGAACGGCCTGATGCGCCGCGATGGGTTTACCGAACTGCACCCGCTCCTGTGCATATTGCCATGCCTCATCAACTGCAGCGCGGGCAACACCATAGGTCACGGTTGTAATTTCGATCTTTTCGACATCAAGGGTTCGACCTGCGAGCATGCCCCACCCTTTGTTCCAGCCCTCCGGCCCACCCAACACCTGTTCCACCGGAATCCGCACATCATCAAAGAAGACATCGCAAGACGCTGTATAGCGAAGGTTTGAGTGCTCAATCGGCTGCATGGAAATGCCTGCAGCGTCTGTCGGGATCAAAAGCACGGTGAGATTCTTATACTTCTTGCCTTCAGCATCGCTGTTCACCAGACAATAGATATAGTCCGCCCAGTCGGCACCGGTGCACCACCGCTTTGCTCCATTGATCACCACGGTCTTGCCGTCATCTTCCAAATGCGCGCGGGTTCTCACAGTGGCAAGATCACCGCCCACATCCGGCTCGCTCAACCCATAGGCAAACCAGATATCCCCTTTGGCTAGCTTCGGGAGAAGCTCACGTTTCTGCGCGTCCGACCCGTTCTCCACCACATTTGCGCCACCATAGAACGCGGCATGAATGAAGGGTCCGCCGAGCGAAGGCCCCACCTGACAAAGCTCATCCAGCACAGCAACTGCAGCAACAAGATCGATCCCTTGCCCCCCAAACTCTTCCGGAATGGTGAGACCGCAGACACCCAGGTCCGCAAGCTTGCGAAACGTGTCGCGACAGAAGGTGTGGTCCTTGTCGAGCTGACGCCGCTTCTCCCGTGGCATCTCATCTTTCACAAAGCGCTTGATCATATCGCGCAGGATGGTGACGTGCTCAGGCTCATCTGTGAAATACATAAGCTCTATTCCCCGGTGAAGTTCGGCGCGCGCTTTTCCTTAAAAGCGGCCACCGCTTCCCTGCGGTCTTCCAGGGTGTTGGTGATTGCTTCGTATGCAATTGCTGCATCCATCACTTTCACCGCAATTTCGCGGAGCGTGATATTCGCCGCTGTCTTCGTCCACCGGACTGCCCATTTAGGGTTGCCCATGATCTTGCCAACAAGCTCCGCAACTTTTGCATCAAGCTCCTCGGTAGGAACGGAATAGTTGATGAGCCCCATATCCATTGCCTGTTGCCCGGTCAGCATGTCGCCGGTCATAAGCAATTCTTTTGCTTTGGCAAAACCAATGAGCTGCGGCCAGATCACCGCACCGCCATCACCAGCAACCAGGCCGACTTTCACATGTGGATCACCAATCACCGCGCTATCGCTCGCGATAATCACATCACAGAGAAGCGCGATCGTTGCGCCAAGCCCGGCCGCTGCCCCATTAAGGCGGCAGATAATCGGCTTTTCCAGATCAAGGAGCGATGTAACGATCCGCTTTCCTTCAGGGGCGATGGAGCGAAACTTCGCCGGGTTCGCGATCATCTCGTCGAACCACTCCATATCGCCGCCCGCGCAGAACGCCCGCCCCGCACCTGTCAGAATGATGAGGTCGCTATCTTCATCTCGCTGAAGATCGGTAAAAACACGGCCAAGTTCTTCATGCATGCGCGCATTGACGGCATTGACCGGCCCCGGCCCGTCAATCGTGACTGTCAAAACACGGCCTTCATAGCCAAATGACAGAGTCTCGTAATCTTTGAATTCCATGACCGTTCCCTTTTTTCTGAGGCTAGCTCAAATTTGGCTGGACGTTCAACCCCTAAATAGGCTTATATATGCAAACACGCCTGATCATTTGGGCTGTTATACGCTCAAATTCTGAGGAATATTCAAATTTCCGTATCAGCGGTGCCATCCAAACAAAGGTCCGGACGCTGGGGAGACCGGGAACAGTCAATCCTGGACGCAGCGTGGAAGCTCATCACGTCTCAGGGCTTTGATGGCATGACCATGGCTGATGTTGCAGCAGCCACAGGCCTGTCGGAGGGAAGTCTCTACAATTATGTGCCGAGCAAGCGTGAGCTCGCCATTCGCGTCGCCGAACGTTGGTTCTCCGTACAAGCTAAGGAGCTGGAACAAACATTGAGCGCCGTTGAGCACCCGCGCGATCAGATAACGCTCTTGGCCCAACGCCACATCGCCATGATCTTGGAACAGCCCGAACTGTTCCTTATGTGGATACGCGAAGTGCGTGCGACCGATGCCTATCTCACCTCAAGCTCACGCGACATCTTTCGGTCTTATACCGGCCTCCTGCGTACGGTTCTTGGCAAGGCGCAGGCGGCGGGCACCATCGAGACCGATATGAGCAATGATATGATCCGCGACATGATCTATGGCGGCGCCGAACATGTGGCTTGGACAGCAATCGTTCAAAAGCGAGCAAACATGTTGAATGTAGCCGACGCGGCGAAGAAACTCGGGCGCACCTATTGGAAGGCACTTAAAGCCAACACAGCATCAGAAGACTTAACAGACGAGCGCCTCGCCAGGATCGAAGCAAAGCTCGACAAGCTTGCGTAGCACTCACTCAAAACAGTCCCGAAGCGACCGCTCAAGGTCACCAGGTGCCGGCCCGACACCAATATAGACCAACGCAGTCTCAGCAGGCGCCGCCTCAAGCGATGAGAGCTCCAACCGCCCAGCGGTCCAGTGAACAAGGCGTGCGCCACCATCCGTTGACCGGACAAATCCTTTACAGCGCAAAAGACCAACACAGCCTCCCAACACAGCTGTAAGCCGCTCCACATCGCAGACTTCGTTGCAGGCGACAGACCCCGTCCAGAAAAGCGCATGGGGGTCGTGCGGCTCCGTCGCTAGCGTCCGGGCATCAGCAGAGAAATCAAACAGATGAGAGACCGGGACATCGGTGGCAGTCGTCTCAATTCTCAAAACACCAGGTCTTTCGCGCTCCAGCAGGTCAACAACCGCCTGCGTTTGAACGTCGCTCGCGATATCTGTCTTTGTGAGCAGTAACAGATCAGCCGCCACAACCTGCGTACGAACAGTGTCAGCAAGCAGTGGGTCTGCAGCCTGGCTTTGATATTGCGTGGCGTCCACCAACACGAAAATCCCCTGGAGCCGCAGAGCCTTATCTGCGCGAGCAATCGCCGCGATCCGCAAAGGGTCTGCAACGCCGCTTGCCTCAATGACGATTTGCTCAGGTGGATCTGGACGCGTAACGAGAGAGATCAAGGCGCGCAGAAAATCATTTCCAATGGAGCAACAGATGCATCCATTTGCAAGACTGACCATATCCTCGTCACGAGTGACGATGAGCTTCTCGTCGATATTGATGTCGCCAAAATCATTGACGATCACGCCAAGGCGCCGCCCTTCATTCTCCTGCAACAAGCGGTTGAGAAGGGTCGTCTTCCCCGCACCAAGAAACCCCCCAACAACCGAAACAGGGATCACAGATCGGTCACTCATAATCTAGACCTGAGGTGCTTCAAATACCTCACCACCCACAACCGTTCCCCAGACACCAATTTCTTTGAGTGCCATTGGATCAACTTCGAGCGGGTCCTCATTCAGAACCGCGAAGTCGGCAAGTTTGCCAACTTCAATACTACCAATTTCATGATCAAGCTTGAGGGAGATGGCCCCGCCCATGGTGATGGTATAAAGCGCCTCTTCGACGGTGAGCCGTTCCGCATCGCCACCCAGGTGCTTGCCTGTCGATGTCACACGGTTGACCGCGCACCAAGCGGTAAAGAGCGGACCTATCGCCGTGATCGGCGCGTCGGAATGCAAAGCCAGGTCGACGCCATGCTCAACTGCGCTGCCTGCATTGTCTATCCGGTGTGCGCGGTCAGGCCCAAGCGTCAACTCATAGTGTTGGTCACCCCAATAATAGACGTGATTGCTAAAGAGATTCACCCCAACACCCATCGCAGCCATGCGCCTGAATTGCGCATCACTCGCCATCTGGCAGTGCTGCAATGTATGCCGGTGGTCCGGATGTGGATTGGCTGCAAGCGCTTCTTCAATGGCATCCAGCGCGAGTTCCGTCGCCTCATCGCCATTCGTGTGAATGTGCAACTGGTGACCGGCCGCATTGTAAGCCAAGACGATCTTCTTAAATTCATCTGGAGCGATATACCAGAGGCCGTTAGGGGCACCGTTATGGTGTCCAGGCCACTTAAGACGCGCCGTAAAGCCTTGGATCGACCCATCCAGAACTAGCTTAACAATCCCCATTTTGTGTTTGTCTGTACTCTTGGAGACAAGCGACCCAATGCGTTCCGTGCCCTTGTCTGCAGGCATCAGCGTGCCGCCAAATGCCGAGACAATACGAAGAGGAAATTCAGCCTTATCGGTCTCGCCCGTGAGACGGCCAACCATCTCATCATCCAGGGGACTATGAAGATCGGTCGCCGTCGTCACGCCTGCCAATTGACAGACTTTGGCAAAGTTCCAGAGCGCCGGTGGGTGCGTTGCTTGCGACCCCAAGTCAAACTTGAGCGACTTCATGGCGAGATACATGCCGACCATGCCTGCCAGTTCACCCGTCGGCGCGCCTTCTGCATCTGTCATCACTTCCTGCATATCAGTAGAGGCAGCAAGATCGGATTCTTCGATCACAGCAGAATTTACATTGAGAAAATGAAGGCTCGCGTGAAACACACCGATGCGCCGCCCATTGGAGACACGATCAAGATTTCGCGCGTGCATTCGCTGCTCACCAAAGAAGATCGGATCAAAACCCCACCCGATAAGGGCGGCATCCGGGTCATCCTGAGCTGCACTGGCTTCCTGAAGACGCTCAACAACAGCGTCCACGGATTTTAAGCCTGGCCAGACCCTGCCATCTGGCGCGGTCCGGTCATAGTAGCCCACATAGGTGTGGTCCCAGAGCGCGCCTTCTACCAGATGACTGTGCCCTTCTATAAGTCCAGGCATAACCACTTGATCAGAAAAACGATCATCGATAGTGGCATTCCCCCAAGCGCTCACTTCCTCCAGGGTGCCAACACCAAGGATACGCCCGTCACGGACAGCCACATGAGTAGCAAAGGGCCGAGACGGGTTCATCGTAATGATCCGTTTTGCCGAAAAAATGGTTGTCGTCACCGGATGCGTCTCCCAAAAATTTGTACCTAAACTCAGATATCCCATAGCGAGATAATTTTCCCGCTCTCCGGCGCAACCCTGCCTTCCAGCACATCCAGATAGACCTGCTTGGTCACATCACGGCCGCCAGAACGTTCCACTTTCATCCACCCATCAACGGATGCCAGAAACGCACCCCAAGCTTTTGAAATCTTCGCTTGCAGGACCTCAGCCCCCCAATCCTTGTTGCGTTTTTGGATCTGGGATGGTGCGAAAAAAAGCGTTGGCTGGGCACCAGGAAGGTTGTCAGCTCCACCGCCTTGTTCCCAATGCGTGCCACCAACCGCGCAGCTGCAGGTAAGACGTTCGGCGAAGTGATTGTGGATCGCGGCGCGGACATTCGCATCTCCCGCCATATCGACAAACGCGACATTGCCTTCAACACTTATGGAGGCGATATCATCGTAAGCGACAACATCATCGTAATATCCAACACCTTCAACAAACGCTGTATTGCCTTTGGAGGTCAGACCAATCACCCGAGGCTTGTTCGCCGACCGGCTTGAGAGCACCTGCGCGAGGCCTAAAGAAGTTTTGCTCGAAGCGCTCGACAGCACCACTGTCGATGCCTCAAAGAACTGATTGTCATCTAGAAAATCATCTATCAGAAAGGACGTGGTGAACAGCGGGCGTAAAAGGCTTTGCTCCGCTTCCCGCGCTGAATCGTAACCAGGATCAGCCGTCACTCTGAGGTAGTTGTTATAGACAGGCGACAATTCGGCTCTGTTGGCAGCACCATCGAAAAAGCCAGCGTCGGAAACGCGGACAGCTTGTGCCACGAAATGCGTCGACATGGGGAAGTAGCCATAGAAACGTTCGCCAGCGGCGACACCCTCGGCGTTCGACACGAGCACATCTCCAAAGCCCCAGACAGGAACACGTCCCCAGCCCTCGTCTGCCGGAAAGAAGTCCCAATACTTCATTGCTTCGCCAAAGGCGGCATAGGTGATGTTGTTTGCGGTGAAGGCAAAATCCTCGACTTTGAAAAGCACTTCACCGGGTTGCAGACCATCCGCATCAGGGATCGCTGTTTCGACAATCTTTGTTGTACGCAGATCGTCTCGTTTTACCCAGAAATTTGCCGCTGCCTGTTCTGCCATGTTTCACTCCCTTAAGCCGTGGGATCGCGCGCCCGTCAGCTGGATGATCAAATTTGCCGCATGGTAAGGGCGCAAGACACAAGCACCAAGAAAATCTGCGCCCAAAAAGGTGCAAAACCTGTTCAATATTGGACACCAAGCGGTCCATACATTGACTTGGATACGCCAATCCCCCACACTCTGACCGGGTACGTTTATATCTGTGGGGAAATATGAATAAGGTAATCCACGCGGCACGCGCCGCAGCTGTTGCAGCGCTTGTTGGGCTGTTTATCGTCGTGACCGCGGCGCCAAGCCAAGCAGAAGACCGCCGCGTTCGCATCATCAATGAAACAAGCTGGACGATGGTTGAGTTCTACGCATCGAATGTCGGAACCAACGACTGGGAAGAAGACATTCTCGGCTATGACGTCTTAGGATCTGGCGACAGCGTCATGATCGATATCGACGATGGCACAGGCTATTGCATGTACGATTTCCGAGCTGTGTTTGCAGACGGTGATGTCCTTGTCCGCGAGCGGATCGACGTATGTGAGATCTCAAGCTACCGCTATCACGAATAGACGGTATGCAGCGAATAGCAAGACCGCCCCTGCGCAAGCACGGGCGGTTTTCTTTTGCCTATGTGCATCGCTAAACGGGCAATCTAAGCAGCGAGGATGTCCCCTGCGACATCCGTCATCCGCTTACCGCGCAGAACCTGCCCAAATCGGACAGCAGGCAGTAGGATTTTTGAGAGGATCGCGGGCGTCTTCGTTTCTCGAGCAAAAGCGGGCCGCTCTAAAAGTCGATTATAGAGCTTGAACAGCCGTGGGTGAATTTCAAGCGGATAGCCGCCCATGCGCAAACGGTTCATGGTGATGAACCACGCAAGCTCAAGGACCGAAATCCGGTCCCCAATCAGCCAGTCATTACTTTCAAGCCGTTTTTCAAGCACCTCAAACGCATCCCGATGAGCTTTAACCGCGGACCGCGCCTGCGGTTCCGTCACACCGGCTTCAGCAAATGCGCGCCACCACGCAATCTCCTTGTCACGGGAAGGGTCATCAGCGCCCTCTTGTTCATATTTTGCAAGAACATCATCAGGCTTTTGCGCAAGACGTTTGGGAAAGATAAAGCCCATAGTGATCTCGCGTAACGCGAAATGCAGATCATTTTCCAGCGTCAGAGAGGCGTCGACAATCGCACGTTCTTCAGGAGTCTGTGGAAAGTAGGGATCCACCTTACTTGGTAAGCCATCCAGGTACCCAAGAATGTCGTTGCTCTCAACATGCACAACGCCGTCATGCACAAGCACGGGCACCACACCGCGTGGATTGATACCAAGATACCAGGGTGAAGCGTGCTCATGCTTTGCTAGGTTGATAGGGTGAGAGACGTAGTCGATGCCCTTCTCGCGAAGCAGGGTGCGGACCTTTTGTGAACAGGAACTCCCGCTAAAGTGTAGGAGATGCAGTCCCTTCCAGGACTTTACTTCGTCTGTCGTCACTTGCTCATCGCCGAGGATCATAGCTTCTCTCCCACCGTTAGGATGTCATCCCGCCATATCTTCCAATGGCTCCGGACCCCACTGTTGTCCAAGCAGCTCATCCAAAGAGGCTTTCCCGGGAGGTGTTGACGCATCAAACAAATCGCCGTCTGTCCAGTGCTCCACCGTATGTCCCCACGGGTCTCGCCAATAATCGAAAACTTGCGAGCCGAGAATATGTCGACCAACGCCCCAAACGGATTTATGTCCCTTTTCGGTCAGTACATCGCGGCCCAACATCAGGTCATCAAGGTCAGCAACCTCCCAGGCTGCATGATTGAAACCAGGCTTACCGGTACCCAGCAAAAACAAAGTGTGATGGTCCACGAATTTCTCACCCTGGTCACATCGCGTGAACGCGCCAATCACAGTGTTTTCATCACCAACATAAATTTCGTCTGACTTCAGCAGGCCAAATTGCTCGTGATACCAAGCAAAACTTCTTTGGTAGTCGGTGACGTTCAAGACAAGGTGCCCTAGGCGATGCACATGGGCAGGGCCTGCGGCCATGCGCTTCACGTCACCCAGCCTTGGCTTATCCAGGCGTGCATTGAGCGGCGCAATCTCCTGCACCTCCGCAACATCCAAATGCTCAAGACCGTGAACTACCTCAATCGGGAACCCGTCTGGATCATGGACGAGCACACGCCTTCCGCCGCCGGGCTCCGACCGTGCTTCCACAGACGCTCCATTCGCCTCTGCAACTGAATTCAGATCAGCCTCCGAGGAAGCCTGCAGCGCCAACCCGACAAAACCAGGATCACCCAATTCTGTCACATGCACAATTGGGTCTGACCCGACGCCACGCATAAAGAGTGCCGTGTCCGTCCGTGCATATCGCTGCATTCCGAAATCAACAAGAAAGGTTTCCATCTTGTCCAGATCAGGGGCGCGAAAACGCGCATACACAATGTCTTCGACTTTGATCATTTCGAGTGTTCCATTCGATTTTTGAAATGGTGCTGCTATTCGATGACCACGCCACCTTTATCGTCGACCACCTTGTTCTCGATAGCCCCGAGACTTTCAATCTCAACACGCACAACGTCCCCGTCCTTGAGCCAGGGCTGGCCTTCCATTGCTGCAGCGACACCGGCGCAAGTGCCCGTAGCGATCACATCGCCCGGCTCCAGAGTGAAAGCTGTGGAAAGATGCTCGATAAGCGTTGGCACGTCGAAAATCAGGTAGCTCGTATCCGACTGCTGTCGCACATCGCCATTCACCAATGTCTTCAGGCCCAACTTCGAAATATCAACCTCATCTGGCGTGACAATTGAAGGGCCCATTGGACAATGACTGTCCCAGGACTTGCCCATCGTCATAGTCGGCGAACGACGCTGCCAATCACGGATTGTCACGTCATTCAGCACCGTGTAGCCCGCGACGACCTCTGCATATCTGTCTTTCGGCACTCGGCGGCAACGTTTGCCGATCACGACCCCCATCTCGCCTTCATAGTCCATTGCAACGCTTTCATGCGGCCGCAAAATTGGGGCAAAGGGACCCGTCGCCGATGTTGATTGCTTATTGAAAATGATCGGAACCTTTGGAAGTTCCCGGCCGGTCTCCTCCACATGCTCACGATAATTCAGTCCAACGGCGAGAATTTTCGGTGGCCGCAACACAGGGCTCTCAAGCGTCACGTCAGGCAGGTTTATTGTCGCATCGGCGCCGGCTGCAGCCCGCGCCTTCTCCAAAGCTCCATCTCCTGCCTCAAGAAACGCAACCATCTCGTTTGGAATATCGGGTGCGGCAACAGACAGATCGACAATTTGATCCTTCTGCAAAATACCAATCCGCGTCGATTTATCGTCTGTAAACGTTATGAGCCGCATGAGCCTCTCCCCTGGAATTCAAACACATGGCGTGATGCGTCTTACCTGCCATTTTCCTAAAATGATACTATCATCAGATATGATCGCAATCAACATTTACAAGACCGGCGCCCCAATCTGATCCGATTAGATTGTGCTGCCTAGAAAACCTCCGCTACCCACGCACTAACGTTAGGCGACAAATCCAGCTTGTTCACCAAATTCCGCGATATCAGCGCGATTCAGTTGGTAGCTATAGCGAGGGCTTGTTACGCTCAAAATCAACGATAGGGAGGATCGTGCACAATGGAACAACTTACAGGCCTCGACGCCGCATTCCTTTATATGGATCAAGAGAATTCGCCGATGCATATCGGCAGCGTCGCAATCTACGATCCTTCAACAGCCCCCGGCGGGTTTGTCAGATACAAAGACATTCTGAACTTCGTTGAAGAACGACTGCCGCTCGCCAACACATTCCGGCGCGGCCTTGCAAACGTCCCATTTGGCATCGATCACCCTTACTGGGTTGAAGTTGAAGACTTCAATCTGGAATATCATGTCCGCCATGTGGCCCTGCCGAAACCAGGCGACTGGAGACAGCTTTGTATTCAAGCAGCACGGATCATGGCGCGGCCCCTCGATCTGACAAAACCGCTGTGGGAGTTCACGATCATCGAAGGCCTCGATCATGTCGAAGGTGTGCCTGAAGGCTCATACGCGATCATTTCCAAGATCCACCACTCGGCAATCGATGGCATGTCGGGCGTCGACATTATGAATGCCCTGCACACAATCAACCCAGGCGACACGCTTCCCGTCTTGGAAGACACTTGGAAACCAGAGAAAAAGCCAACAGCAGTTGAAATGGCGGTACGGGGTTATCTCGGCAATGTAAAGCAGCCCTTCAAGTGGGTCGAAATGGCCAGCAAGACCCTTCCAGGCCTCGCGCGCACAATCAAAGGCTTGTTGACAAAAGAATTCTCACTTGGCCAGGCCATGGCCGTACCGCGCACACGTTTCAACAATAAGATTTCTGCGCACCGTGTAATCGAAGGGGTCGCCTTCGACCTGGCACGGATCAAAGAGCTCAAAACCGGCGTACCTGGCGCAAAAGTCAACGACGTCATGCTGACCATCGTTGGCGGAGCGATGCGAAAATACCTGGAATCAAAAGCTGAACTGCCGGAGACAACACTGGTAGCAATGGCGCCGGTCTCCGTTAGAACCAATGACGAGTCCGGGTCGCTCGGCAATCAGGTCTCCGCAATGATGGTCCAACTCGGGTCCGACATTGCCGATCCTTTGGAGCGCATTCTTTCAATCGCCAACCACACCCAGGAACAGAAAGCTCTGACAAACGCCCTTGGCGCACGACAAATGTCAGAACTCAGCAAAACAGCTCCAGCACTGTTCACCGGCATTGCCGCAAGGCTCTACACGCAGTTCGGACTGGCTAACTCTACCAAGCCGTTTTTCAACACTGTTGTGACAAACGTGCCGGGACCGCCCATTCCGATCTACATGAACGGCGCTCAGATGGTGAAATATTATGGTCTTCTCTGCCTGTTTGATGGTTTGGGACTGGGCCATGTCGTGATGAGCTACGACAAGGAAGTCACCATCACCATCACCGCTGACCGCGAAATGATGCCCGATCCAGAATTCTATGCAGAGTGCCTGCAGCAGAGTTACGACGAACTGGAACTGGCTGTTTTGGGCGCCAAGCAAAAGAAAGCGCCTGCGAAAAAGAAGGCAAAAGCCAAGGCAGCTCCCAAGCGCAAAGCACCCGCCAAGAAAAAGACAGCAGCGAAAAAGAAGACCGCCGCTAAACTTGAGGCCGAGCCGAGCGAACCTCCACTTGAGCAAAAAACCGGCTGACGCCAGTTATCCTAAAAAGAAAAAGCGGGCCCCGATCAAAGTTTGGGGGCCCGCTTTTTTTGTGCCGTGATAGCAATTGGAAATTCAATGACCGCTCGACGGATACACAAGTGCACGCCAGCCTTCACGGTGGAACGGCCGCCAGTTGTCTTCTGTCTGAGCCAAACGGTCTGCCACCGCATACATGGTCGGCGCGTTAAACCCGAGGCCACAATGAGAGGTCCTCACCTCAATATTGTCTGTATGACCTTCCCGAGCTTCGATGGAGTTCTTCCAGTGCACAATCCCATCTGTCTTCGTATAGATTGATGTGGTCGGTATGCTTGGAGGAACAGCAATACTTTCGACAAGCTCCCGAAAGCGCTGTGTCTGGGTCTCACCTTTCGCCATCACCTTGAAGAGCGGCCAGGCGCGACTGGTTTCGGGCTTGCCTGAAAACGGACTGCCGAGCGTGATCACTTGCCTCACTGCATCCGGTGCACGTTTCGCGACTTCGCGTGCAAGCACCCCGCCCAAACTCCAGCCAACCAGGCTGATCTTCTGACCATCATGACTGTCAGAAATCTGTTCAATGCGTTCAGCGATCCGTTCGCCCTCATACCCAACTGTAGCCGGGCCAAGATTGCGACCAAGCTCCCACGGATAAGCCTCATAACCACGTGATGCCAAAAAACGTCGAAGCACGCCCGTGCTGCTATCACCTGCCATAAAGCCAGGGAGCACCATCACCGGATGCCCGTCACCCATGGGTGCGCGTTTCAGGAATTGTTGAAAAATCGGTAGCATGGCCACTTCGGCCATTGTCCGGCTGGGCTCTAGGTAGAGCCAGCGCAATTGTGGACGGTCAAGATCGGCAGACTCAGACATCATTGCCATTCAGGATACCCCCAGTTTGTTCGCCTTGCACCCACCCGCGCAACTTGCGAATCGACAAAGGCTACAAACTGGAGGGATAAACCGTCAAGGAACTGTCTTTTTAGCGTTAACCACCAAGCTGGTAAGGACCGCCCTTCTCAAGTGCCTTTTTGTAGGCAGGACGTGACTGAATCCGCTCCAGATAGCCCACAAGATTGGGGTATTCCTTGACCAAACCCGTCGACTGCCCTGCTTCCATAGGGAAGCTCATCTGTACATCACAGGCTGTGATTTTATCGCCCGCGAACCAGTCCTGATCTGCCAGCGCACTGTTCATGTAGGCAAAGTTATTTGTCATTTCGCTCATGATGCGTGGCAGCAGCGGACTACCAGCCTCGCCTAGGCGCCCAACATAGAGCCCCAGCAGCAAGGGCAACATGGCTGAGCCTTCGGAATAATGCATCCATTCCAGATATCGCAGCGCTTCTGGAGTGCCCGCAGCAGGCTTCCAGGCACCCTTGCCATAGGTGTCCACCAGATACTCAATAATCGCGGCAGATTCTGCGATTTTAACGTCACCGTCAGTCAGGACAGGCGATTTACCGAGAGGGTGAACTTCCTTCAGCGACTCTGGCGCCAGATTTGTCTCTTTATCCCGCTGGTAATGCACGATCTCATAGTCGAGCCCCAGTTCTTCAAGCATCCAGAGAATGCGTTGTGACCGTGAGTTATTGAGATGATGGACGGTAATCATGGAGTGTGTTGCCTTTCATTGACCAGTTACAGACAGACTTCGTGCTGAGCGCATCAAAGTCAATAATGAGCGCGGTTCAATGATGCGTTATCAGTCCACGAAATTGCAAAGCGGGCTCACTTGAATAGTCCCGGGCTCAGCCAGCTCACCCGGTTGCAGCTTTTGCATATGCGATCACCCTGATAGCCTTTCTTCCATCAACATTTGAGGAGGAAACACCATGGCCATTGATTTCAGCTTTCCCGAAGAAGTTGAGGTCATCAGAACCTCAATCCGCAACTTCATCGATGAGGTCGTCAAGCCCATCGAAGAGGCGATGGACGAAGATGATCGGGCATCTGTTCGCGAAGGCGTTATCAAAATGCGCACCGAAGCCTTTGAACGCGGGCTCTGGCTCCCCCATATGCCCGAGGCATGGGGAGGCATGGAATTGGGTCATGTAGAACTGGCAATGATCTCTGCCGAAGCAGCCCGCTCTCGCTATGGCCCTTTCGCCATCAATTGTCAGGCGCCAGATGAAGGCAATATGCACACACTCCTGAAGTGGGGAACAGACGAACAAAAGGACACCTATCTCCGCCCCATGTGCGAGGGTCGAAAGTTCTCCTGTTTTGCAATGACCGAGCCGGAGGTCGCCGGGTCAGACCCAACACTCATCCGAACAAATGCAAAGCTTGAAGGTGATACCTGGGTCATCAATGGACATAAGTGGTTCATCTCCGGCGCCCACCGCGCCAACTTCGCAATCTTGATCGCACGAACAGAAGACGATCCAAAAATACCCCAAGCGGCCAACACGGCCTTCATCATCGACCTGCCATCGGAGGGCTGGTCAGAAGTTCGTGAAATCCACACCATGCATGGGTCTTCCGGGCATTCAGAGATACTCATCGAAAACCTGCGGGTGCCCGATACCCGGCGACTTGGCGGACGCGGAGACGGTCACCGCCTGGGTCAGTCTCGACTGGGCCCAGCACGTCTCGCGCATTGCATGCGCTGGATCGGACAGGCCGAAACTGCTCTGGAGATGATGGTCGACCGTTCAACCAAACGTTTCTCCCATGGCTCTTATCTCTCCGAGAAACAGGGCATTCAGTGGATGATTGCCGACAGCACCATGGAACTCTATCAATCGAAACTCATGGTGCTTCATGCAGCCTACAAAATAGACAATGGAGAGGATTTCAGGTCGGAAGTATCCATGGCGAAACATTTTGTCGCCAATTCCTTAAACCGGATCATCGACCGCGCCATCCAGGTTCATGGGGCTTTGGGCTATTCCCATGACACGCCGCTCGCCCATATGGCACAGCAAGCGCGCTGGGCACGCTTCGCAGATGGGGCAGACCAAATCCACCAGATGCGAATTGCTGAACGGACCATCAAGAGTTTCAAGGAAAGCGGAACGTTGCATTCCGCGTTGGGTGGCTTGCCGGTCTGACCGAAAATCCAAAACCAGCTCGCGGACCCTCTAAAACTTGGTTGGTCTGCGGGCTTAAAGCCATTGCACCGGATCAGGGCCACACACTATCCTCACCCTGAAGGACAGGGGGCGATAGGGACAATCCGTGACGAGCGAAGAAACCACAGACAAAATCACGCCGGAGAAGGGTCCATTCGACTTCAACTTCCTTGTCTCCCTGGCACTGGCATTGTTGGTCTGGGTCGGTCTGCGCAATGACGTTGTGTGGGGCAGCTTTGTTGGCGAAGCTGACCGTGAGGCGCTTCAAATTGCTTTTGAGATGCGCGTCAACAAAACGCTTCCGGGCTCGCACCCTATCTTGTTCCTCAATTTGGATGATTCTGTCTGGGAGGGTGCCACCGCCGACGGCCCTGCCCTTGCCTATGCGCCCCGTCCGGTCCTCGCAGATCTGATCGAAGCATCCTACGGAACCCCAGGTCAACCACGACCGAAAGTGGTGATCGTCGATATAGATCTCTTTTGGCGCACGCCTGATGAAGCTGCTGAACAACGCATTGATACACTTCTCCAGAAATGGGGGCGCGATCCAGATGCCCCCCTTCTGATCCTTCAGAGAGAGGTGACGGAAGGCGATGGTCGGCCTGACTCACTCGCGGCCGCCCGCGCATCTGACAGAGACAGCATCATTCTATCCGCACCGGAAGACAATATCGTCTGGGCAAGCGCTCAACTGACCGGCGACGAAGTGATGGGCGCCCGCTACTTCACCCATTTCCTCTGCATAGACACCCCAACCGGCATCGACGCATCGGCAACCACCGCCTTTTATGCATCTGTCGCCCGAAAAGCGGAAACGCCGCGAGAAGCCATTCAGATTGTCCAAAAATCAATGGAAGGTCCTCGCTCCTACTGCTCTGGCACCTGGGATGATGTCTCCTTCGACCTCACCATTCCTGGCCGCGATCCGCTCACGTTCAAAAGCCAGCAAAGCCTCATCAATTACAATCTAAATGCTGGCACGGCAGATGATCCCGAACCGCAACTTCCCGCTGCGGATATGTTCGTCATACCAGCAGGTTTGGTTCAACCAGGCATGGTTGCGGGCTTATCCGCCAATGATGGCGTCGTGATCATCGGGTCTGCGGCCATAGCGGCAAGAGACCGTCATATCTCCGCATATGGCGCCATGGGCGGTAGCCTCGTCATCGCCAACGTCATTAGAGGGGTGGAGGCAGGCGGCGAAGTAAGGCGCATGGCCTGGTATCTCGAAGCCATCCTGTTAACCCTATTTGTCATGCTGATCGTGCTGGCTTTCTGGTATTGCCGAAAAGCCAGGGAGTACCTCAAACCCATGGAAGGCCTGCATTGGGCCATGCGAATAGCCCGTACACCTATCAATCTGTTGACCAATCCGGTTATCATCAAGATATTGATCGGAATAGGGGTTTTCTGGGTTGGGGCTGGTGCCAGTTACTTCCTTCTAGATGACGGTCTGTGGCTTGGTTTGGCCGCCCCTGCATATGCAGCTGCGCTTAACGAAGCCCGTGAAGATTTTGAAGAATTAATGGAAAGCTTGAGAAATGCCGAAACAAAAAATGTTTAGCGCTGCAATTGCTATCGCATTGGGTGCTGCGGCCTGGGGAACCACGACGGGTGCACAGGCTGCCATCCCAGCTTGTGGGTCAGCCACCGTTGCATTCGTGAAGCAAATCGATGGCAGTTCCGAAAGCGTGCGCATCAAACGTGCAGGCTCAGAGGACTCTCTTTCCGTTTTCGCGCCTCTGTGTGAAGGCGATGTCGTGAGCCTGAAGACCGCAAGCGACAGGGTGGTGCTTGGTGTTGCAGGCAGCTCCGGCCCAAATGAAATTCGTGGCCCCAAAAGCTACACCGTAGGCCCTGCTTCAACCGGCAGCCAGTCCATCAGCGAACTGATCGAAGGACGTTTGCTTCCGCTCGGCGACCGGCTGGTCGGCCAAGGGTTGGCGCGCTCCGGCGGTGAGTTTGGATTTGGACTGCTTGATCTCGAAACCGAGTCCGCGCAGATCAAATCAGGCTTCCGCCCCCTTTGGGTTGGCTGGACCGGCGGGCAGGCACCCTATGAGCTGCTCGTGCTTGATCCCACCGACCGCATTTTCGCAACACAGACATTGTCAGACACATCGACAACGCTGCCGGCCAGAACCATTACGCCAGGTCGCTACTCAATTGTTGTGAAAGATGCCTATGGGCGCACCAGGCAGACATTCTTTGACGCTGTCGAGGATGTACCAGCTACATCTGCACCCTCGGTACCGGCATGGATGGGTGAGGACACAGCCATCATGCTTGCTGCATTCTGTGTTGCAGCAGAAGATCCATATGTGTGGTCCTACGAAGCCGCGCAGCAGATCAGCGGAGCAAAAGACACCGGGCTTGATCGGGATGCAGCACTTGCACTCATCGGCGGCGGAGACTCTGACGCTCTCTGCCCCCGCTAAGAATTCGGTTCTTGTTTAACCGCGATTGAGTACTCTGTCTGCGTCTCCGATCATAACGTACGGAGCCCAGAAATAGGGATGCGAGAACTTGTCTTGAGCGATGAGCGCTTGTTGTGCCCCGCGCAAGGCTTCATGCATGGGCGCTCTGGCGGCATCTACGAAGAACTTACGAACCACTGCGTCCGCCGCCGCGTCATCTGCAACCCAGTGTGTGGCAAGCACAGACCGGGCGCCTGCATAGACAAAGCTTCGAACGAGCCCGTCAAGTTGCGCACCATCGAAAACAGCAGCAACCCCCTCAGCACCTTCAGCGGCCCGCGCCGTATCGCACGCAGCCAAAACCACCAGCGTGGCATCAAGTTTCATATCGAGAATCTCGGTGGCGCTCAACATGCCGTCACCACCTGCTTGGTCAAGCGACGTTAGAAGCGACGGCTCGGAGATACAAAATCCGTCCCCGAAGAAACCATGAGTGACAAAGACCAGCACCTGTTGATCAACAAGCGATGCATCCTCAATCGTATCCACGTCCGTAAAGGACCGTCCGGTCACATCACGGCGACCAAAGGCTTGGCCGACTGACGAGCGCAAGGCTGTCAGCGGCTTCTGGAGATTTGTCTGACCGGCAAACACCTGACCACACCGGGCAGGTCGCCCTTCCGCTGTCATACGAGCAGTGAAATCAGCAATCCAAGCGTCCGAATTGTTCGGTGGAACCGGCGGTCCAAAAACGGTCATGCCGGTCGTTGCTTCCGGTGCCTCTGCCGCTCTGGCAGCAACAAAACTCGCTGCACTCGGCGTATTGATGAAAGCAAAGTCATTAGCAAGCCACGGCAAAGTGGAGTAAGACCGCGCCCGCGCTAGCGCCTTCTGTTCATCATTGAATGTCGAGAGCAGAAGCGATGGTGGAAGTGATCCGACCACGCCGCGAGGCGCAAAGATCAATGTTTCAACGCCTGCCTCGCGAAGATCGGCGTAAACCGGGCCGAACACCCCCTGAAACAAGGTATGAGCTTGTTCAGCAGCAAAGGGCGGCGTACCCCCAGCCCGTGCGCGCAGCGTAGAACGCAGTCGACGCACAAGGCGCCGCGCTTCATCTCGTCCAAGCTCCGTACCGAAGGGCATTACCTTGCCAGAGAAGACCGCGTACCCAAAACCACCGGCCTGGGTAGGCGCAAAGGCCACAAAGGCCTCATCCTCAGCGAGTGTCGCGACAAGGTCCGCCGTTTCCGCGCCACCATTCACCAACTGCATATATTGAGGCTGAGCCTGTCGCGCGAGGACCTCGGCCTCCAGCGCGGCTGTCTCCGTGGTTTCCACCGCGAGCGTCAATCGCGCAAGCTCTTCGGGATCATCCGTGCTAGCTCCCTGCTGCAGAGCAAGGCGGGCCTCCTGAAGCGCGCGCTCCGCATCCTGCAGAGCTCTAATCTCATCTGCAGTCCCATCGCTTGCCACACGGGCAGCCGCCATCGCCATCGCCGCCGCGGCACGCGGTTCGACCATACCCTCAAACGCATCGACAAAACGGCGGGTGAGCATTGCAGCATCGCCAAGACCCATCTCCTGCGCACGCAACAAAACACCCAGATAATCGCCTGCAACATCTGGCGAAATGCCGAATGACCCCTCCACACTCGAATAGAGATCAAATGAGGAATTGTAGGAAGCAAGCGCTGCAGAGACATCGCCATCAGAAATCTGAGCTTTCCCGAGGCTTGCCAAAAGCCGGGCAGTTAAAAGCGATTGAGGTTGATCTTTGACCCACTTCGCCACAAGCGTCGACAAGCGCGACCGCGCAGCGCCAACATTTCCTTCTGCCAGGTCATTCCCGGCACGCCGCTCTTCGATCAGCGCATCAAGCCATCCGGCGGATCCCGCGGGCGCACGTTCCACAAGGCTCGCTGCATCATCAAGCGCATCGCCAGCACCTTCACGGCCTGACAGGAGCAGTGCAGACGCACGAAGATAGGCTCTGTGGGCTTCGAGGATGAGCGCTCTGACACCTGGGCGGAGTTCTGCGTCTGAATAGATCGGCGGCACGCTATTGCCGCTGCGATGATTAACAAACTCAGCAGCCCTCGGCGTGATCACACTGTCCGAGCTTTCTCCCGAGACGAAAGCATAGGCTCCGAAGGTCTCGGGCGCGAAGGGCTGCTCGGCCAGTCCTAGCGCTTCCCGGTAATTCCCCGTATTGAGCTGGTGCACGGCTTGATAGTTGATGAGTTTGTCGCGCAGCCAGGAAGTTGTCTGCACCCCAGCGGAAAGGGCCGTGTCTTCAAGCAACTGCTCTGCTTCGGCAAACCTTCCCTGGCTCGAAAGATTGAGGGCAAGGTCGAGCGCGATATCAGCGCGCCTCACAGGATCACCACCGAACAGCCCATCCTGAATAGCCACTGCTTTTGCATAATCTTCTGCGGCAAGCGAAAAACGAAAGGACACGTTACGGCGGTGTCCCCGGCGGCGCAGGACTTCCTGGTCCTGAAGTGCAGCAACGCCCGGCAGGCCTGCCATTTCATCCGCACTTAACTCAATGGGGGCTTCGAGGCCCGCAAGGGCAGCCGCACCACGACGCATCGCAGGAAGCGAACCGGGAATACCGCGCGCCTGCACAATCGTGTCAGATCCAGCAACGCCGATCGCAAGGTCCTGCAGCAATGTGCCTGACAATTTCCCTGGGCATGTCATAACGCCCTCTGCCAGCAACGTTGGTTCTACAGAAGACCTGCACTCCGATAACAGACCGACACCTTGAGCGGCATCCTCGGGATAAACATCTATCGTAGCCGCCGCACGGCGCCATGTGCCGCAAAACACGTCATACCGCGCCAGCGCGCCCACCGCTTCTGTATCAAGACGTTTGCCTGCACGGCAGGCATCACCTTCAGAACTCGTACCAAGATCAAGCGCATCCGGCAACGCAGACCCCATCTCCTGCACACAGCTGGTGAGGAAGGGGATAACGAGGAGAGCTGCAAGGAAACGACCGGTCATCGGCTCCCCGCATCCCATAAGGCTTCATTGCCGCTGGCGGCAACCCCGCCGAGATCTTCTTCCTGATCGCGCTCATCATTTTCACCCGTCTCAAAAACGACCGGGATCACCCCACCCAGACCTGACGGATCGCCATTGATAAAGCGATTGTTCCGCTCAATCTCTCGAAGGGAGTCTGCAGAACAGCTCACCGGATCACCGATGAGACAGAAATTCATGTAGTACTGATTGTTCTGAGAGAGCGCTGGCTCCGCAGACGTCGTGCCACCGGCAAAAAGGATGTTCGGCTCGAGGCTCGCATTAAAGGCCGAGACGCGCGTGCCATCTGCCCGAATAACCTCGCCGAAAATCAGCACTTCTTCAGGTCCATCCTCTGATGGAAACAAGACTCCATCACCTTTCGCTGGCACATTGAAAACGAGCCCTGTCCCTTCAACACCTCGCCCAGTGTTCTGTTGAATGACTGAGCCTGGCGCCAAAATTTGCAATTGATCGGTTGCAACAAACACATGATCGTCAACCCCACCAGCGACACTAAGCGGCAGTGAGGCGAGACCCAGAAGAGTGAGTGCTTCTGATTCAAATATCTCCAGGAACCTCTCAGTCCCGATCACGATATCATCAGCAGATTCAAGCCTGACAGTCCCCAGACGTCCCGTACTCGTATCCAATCCCAATTGTCCTGAAATCAGGATCAATTCGGGCCGACGGTCAAGGCTCGCTGTTTGATATCCGAGCTGCAGTGACGTGAGGCCGGTAACAGTGCCTGCGGCAATGATGCGGGATGACTGATCCGTCCCGATCATCATCGTATCCAAACTGGATGTCGTGAGCTGCGCATCCAGCAACAGAATATCGTTGGCACCGCCATCTATGTCAAAACGTCCGGCGGAGATTTTTGTGAGCTCTGACTCATCAATGACAAGGCCCGCGGTCCGCCGCAAGACAACATCACCTGTGGTGCCATCACCGCCAAGCACAATCGTCTGTCCGCTACGATCAGTCTCTAGAATGAACTGATCGCCAGCAGAAATTGACCCGGAGAGATCAAGGTCAGCAACTGTTAACGTGACATCGCTCAGCGCGCCTATTCGATTGAGAAGCGCACTGCCGCTTGATGCATCCAGAACCAGCGCACCACCTGTCGCCGTAACCGAGCCGCCCACAGACACATTGCCGGTAAGCGCCTGGAGGAAAGCGCTGCCATGTGCCGTTGCCGTCCCCGCAACATTCACAGAGGTACCGACAAGGCGAATATCTCCGGTCGCTTGCAGGTCATTCACAGAAATTGGCCCGTTAGCCGCGTTAGCAATAATATCGCCGAGGGTCGCGGTTATGCTGCCAGTCGAAGAAATGCTGCCGGTCAGCGCCGTCAGGAGAACATCCGTAGCGGCTGTAACCCTGCCGACGAGTGAGATAGAGCCGGCGTCAATCTCAACATTGCCAGATGACGAGACATCGCCGACAGTCGCCGTCAGCATCGCGGTGGTGGTCGCATCCGCCTTGCCCGCAAGATCAATGTCCTGAGCCGACATCGTGATGGACGTGCCAGCTGTCGTCGCACCAACATCAATATTGCCTGTGGCCGCGGTAATGTTGATGGCCCCCGTGGTCGCCGTCACTGCATCGAGCGTGGCATCTGCTGATGTCGCGGTAATCGTCGCGCTGGTCCCGCCAAGTACCGGACCATTGACCGTGACCGCAGAGCCCTCAATCTCCAGAGCGCCCGTTGAGGACACATTCCCCGCCGTGGCCGTCAGCATCGCGGTCGTCGTCGCATCCACCTTACCGGAAAGATCAATATCCTGGGCCGACATCGTGATGGTGGTTCCAGCTGTGGTGGCACCCACATCAATGTCACCTGTATTCGCTGTGATCGAAACAGCCCCCGCCGTCGCCGTCACTGCATCAAGCGTGGCATCTGCTGATGTCGCCGTAATCGTTGCGTTGGTGCCCCCGAGCGCCGGGCCGTTGACGGTGACTGCCGAGCCTTCAATCTCCAGAGCGCCCGTTGAGGACACATTCCCCGCCGTCGCCGTCAGCATGGCCGTCGTCGTCGCATCCACCTTGCCAGCCAGATCAATGTCCTGAGCCGACATCGTGATGGACGTGCCAGCTGTCGTCGCACCAACATCAATATTGCCTGTGGCCGCGGTAATGTTGATGGCCCCCGTGGTCGCCGTCACCGCATCGAGCGTGGCATCTGCTGATGTCGCCGTAATCGTTGCGTTGGTGCCCCCGAGCGCCGGGCCGTTGACGGTGACTGCCGAGCCTTCAATCTCCAGCGCACCGGTCGACGAGACATTCCCCGCCGTGGCCGTCAGCATCGCGGTGGTGGTCGCATCCGCCTTGCCCGCAAGGTCAATGTCCTGACCTGACATCGTGATGGTGGTTCCCGCCGTCGTCGCCCCAACATCAATATTGCCCGTGTTCGCGGTAATATTGATGGCGCCCGCTGTCGCCGTCACCGCGTCCAGCGTTGCGTCGGTAGCCGTCGCGGTAATCGTCGCGCTGGTCCCGCCAAGTACCGGGCCGTTGACGGTGACTGCCGAGCCTTCAACCTCCAGCGCACCGGTCGACGAGACATTGCCCGCCGTGGCCGTCAGCATCGCGGTGGTGGTCGCATCCGCCTTGCCCGCAAGGTCAATGTCCTGACCTGACATGGTGATGGTGGTTCCCGCCGTCGTCGCCCCAACATCAATATTGCCCGTGTTCGCGGTAATATTGATGGCGCCCGCTGTCGCCGTCACCGCGTCCAGCGTTGCGTCGGTAGCCGTCGCGGTCACTGTGGCATCGGTCGCAGCCAGGATCGGACCCGAGACCGTCACCGCCGAGCCTTCAATCTCCAGCGCGCCCGTTGAGGAGACATCCCCTGCCGTCGCCGTCAGCATGGCGGTCGTCGTCGCATCCACCTTGCCAGCCAGATCAATGTCCTGAGCCGACATCGTGATGGTGGTTCCAGCTGTGGTGGCACCCACATCAATGTCACCTGTATTCGCTGTGATCGAAACAGCCCCCGCCGTCGCCGTCACTGCATCAAGCGTGGCATCTGCTGATGTCGCCGTAATCGTTGCGTTGGTGCCCCCGAGCGCGGGGCCGTTGACGGTGACTGCCGAGCCTTCAATCTCCAGCGCACCGGTCGACGAGACATCCCCCGCCGTGGCCGTCAGCATCGCGGTGGTGGTCGCATCCGCCTTGCCCGCAAGATCAATGTCCTGAGCCGACATCGTGATGGTGGTTCCAGCTGTGGTGGCACCCACATCAATGTCACCTGTATTCGCCGTGATCGAGATGGCCCCCGTCGTCGCTGTCACCGCATCGAGCGTTGCGTCGGTAGCCGTCGCCGTAATCGTCGCGCTGGTCCCACCAAGTACCGGACCCGAGACCGTCACCGCCGATCCTTCAATCTCCAGAGCGCCGGTTGAGGAGACATTCCCCGCCGTGGCCGTCAGCATCGCTGTCGTCGTCGCATCCACCTTGCCGGCAAGATCAATATCCTGAGCCGACATCGTGATGGACGTGCCAGCTGTCGTCGCACCAACATCAATGTCACCTGTATTCGCTGTGATCGAGATGGCTCCCGTCGTCGCTGTCACCGCATCCAGCGTTGCATCGGTAGCCGTCGCGGTAATCGTCGCGCTGGTCCCACCAAGTATCGGACCCGAGACCGTCACCGCCGAGCCTTCAATCTCCAGCGCGCCGGTTGAGGACACATTCCCCGCCGTGGCCGTCAACATCGCGGTGGTGGTCGCATCCGCCTTGCCCGCAAGATCAATGTCCTGCGCGGACATCGTGATCGACGTGCCAGCTGTGGTGGCACCCACATCAATGTCACCCGTATTCGCCGTGATCGAGATGGCTCCCGTCGTCGCTGTCACCGCATCCAGCGTCACATCGCCAGAAGTCGATGTGATCCCAATAGCACCGGATGTTGCCGATACGGCATCATTGATCGACACATCTCCCACAGCCGCGATAATAGCAGCCGACCCAACAGAGATGTCCTGTGCGCTGGCTGCGATTGAGACCGCCCCGGCCTGAACCGTCAACGCGCCTGTCGCGCTGACACCGAGATCTGTGGTGCGGACAGTCTCAGTACCGGTCGCTGCAACTACTCCCCCGGTCAGGTCAGCGCCGCCGAGCAACATCACTGCCCCCGACCCCGTACCTACATTCGTCGCCTCGACCATGCCGTCGATATTCAGGAAAGCACCACCGCCTATCGACGCCGCTGAAATAATAATATTGCTGCCACTAGAGCTCGCAGCAGCCGTCTGCGTGACAGGGATTGCCTCTGCAGGTGCTACAGCATTGTCCACACCTGTATCGATGATGAAGTCAGTGACCAACAGTTCCTTATAGACAGCGCCACCACCCGCGGGTGTCCGATCAACCTCTGCAAAACTGAGGCGGAACGCCTTCGCGCCCCCAAGAAGGACATCCCCATTGTCAGATGTCAGCGACCCTGAGTTGGTGACCATCGGCGCCACCAGTGCAATCAAGCCCTGGGCCTCAAGATCAGCGGCGTTGGTAACCGCTCCCGTCGGGGTGCCCGTAAAGATGAAGGTGCCAGTAGCAGGGTCTGTCGCCATGAAGGTAGCTGTATCAATGTCACTCGTGGTGGCTAACAACCCACCAACATCCACCACCGCCCCGGCGCCAAAGGCGACACCAGCCGGGTCCAAAATCCAGACATGGCCGTTGGCCGAAAGTGCGCCGTCAATCATGGTTGGCGTCACAGCCCCACCTATCACCCGATTGACCGCAATCGCAGAGCTTGAAGGCTGGATAAAATTCACGGCATCGTTGGCGTCGATGTTAAAATCGTCCCAGGTGACGACCATCTGAGCGGAATTTTGTTGGACCGTAACGTCAAACCCGCCACCAACGTTTGCAACGGACCCGATAGACGCACCAACGCCACCACCAGCAATGATCGTCCCATTAGTCGGTTCTGCTTGAGCGCCGGCTATCGTCAACGCCAGCGCGGCGGCACTCAGAAGCCAACTGGACCCTGGCCGACGAACGCCGATACAGCTCATCTTTTTAGAGGGCCGGATCTTCACCTAACCCCCCAATGAATGTTGCTGCGTCATCCCAAATCTGCACCGCGTCAGCCGTGATGTTGAATAAAACACGACCACCTGGGCGGGACTCGCCAAGGCCGCGCGGTTGATCCAGTGGATGCGCATAGGTTATATCGGCCCGCACCTGATTGTTGAATAGAAGCCGCACCCCTCCGCCAGCTGACGCCAGCGTGCGAGAAGGTGTGCCGGTCGTATCCTCATTCCAGTAACGGCCAATATCGTAAAAAGCGACCAATTCGGTCCCAATACGGTCATTCCAGAATCGCTGTTCAAAACCACTCAGGGTGATGGCCGCCGCAATAGCACTGTCCCCAGCCGCGGCGCCGGGGTCATATCCTCGACCGACGGTGTAATTGCCAAACGAAAACTCTTCGATGGCCATGAGCGGCGCATTCGCCCACTGCCCTCGAAGATCAATTTCCGCCTTCATGCCCCAAAGCTCGGGCGTCTCCGTAAGGAGTTCCCCGGAGACAACCCGCGTGAAGGGATCTGCCTCAGAGCGCGCAAGGTTGGCATCGCCGCGGGCGCTTGCATGAAACCAGCGGAGCCCCTGGCGCAACTCCACGTTGCCAGTAAAGCTCCACTCATCGACCGCAAGATCACCTTCAAGGCCCGCATAAACTGTCCGCGTCTCGTCCTTGCTCAACGGCACAGCCCCTTGGAACAGCTCGCCTTTGAGGTTAGCAGCCTCAAAACCCAGATATCCTGAGAGAGATTTTTCACGGCGCTGATAAATTGGATGCGTTGCTTCAATGCCCGCGGTCAGGCTCTCTGACGTTGATCCCAATGTCGCCACGGCACCGGAAGGTTCAGCTTCCGCATAGGATGCCCAAACCCGCGCCGACAGCCCATCAACCGTCAGCCCTCGGCTGTAGGCAATTTGACCACTTACCTGCTCACCGGACTCCCAGGTGTTAAAGGCGGCAAGCTCTAACTCGTCCCCCAGAGGCGCCCAGCCAGGAACATGCGCAAAAAGGGTTGTGCCTTCTCGGCCAAGGTTTTTCGATCCAAAGTTCTGAACATTCACGAGAATCCGGGGGTCTTGCCTTTCCGCGTCCGCAATCAGGCGCATTGCGCCAGGGCCCTGTTTGCCACGTGCAATCGAAACCCGCGCTGCGAGCCCCGGGACATCGTTCAACTGCGCGACAGTGCGCTCTACATCATCAAGCGCCAGAGGTCCCTTGCCGTCCAAGGCCGACAATCGCGCTTCTGTCTGAGCTTTCGCAATCGCAGAAGACCCCAACACGGAGACGCCCTCAACCCAGCCTTCGATGATCTGAAATCTCACGCGCCCATTCACTATTTCCTGGGGCGGCAGCACGACCCGGACGTAGGGGTAACCAGCATCCCGGAAGATGCCCTCCATCTCGGTGCCCAATGCCCGCAAATTATCCAGAGAAACAGGCCGGTTGAGATAGGGCTCCGCCGCTGCTTCTAGCGTAGCGTCCTCGACGGCAGAGGGTTCAGGCAGAGCACTCATGCGCTCCAGCAGAACAGCGCTGAACTCAATGCTCGGGCCTCCCGCCGTCTCGGTGGACGGACCCGCCACACCTGCCGCCTCTGTGCCCAATAGGCCAGGCTCAAACGTGCTGCATCCAGCCGCCATCAAAGAGAATAATAATAGTGCGATACTCCGCACAGCCGCCCCCACATTCCACATCCATTTTCACGCTTGGATGATTGGAAAACCTCAGGTTTACGCGTCTACCTGAAGGCCGAATTGTACAAAAGATTGCCCGCTAGAGTCGGTCCAAAGTTAACTTTTGGTTAATCGGACCACGGCTGAGCTTTTTGCCACACACATCGCAGGCGGTGAGGCAAACCGATGAAGAGCACTGGGCCCCATCGAAAAGTCGCCTATGGGCGTCGCCGCTCCGTTTAGAGACCATTCGCCATCGTTAAAACAGCTGTCAACCAGCCCGGTTCGTACCGTAAGAAATAAGATACCGTTAAGTATCTTTAGAAGAGTCGTCGCAATCTATTGAACAGTGGACGCAAAAAGTCATTTCTGACCCGTGCCCTGTAAGGCACAGAAATCCTAATCATACCCCTGTGATTGCGGAATAATTGTCATAAGTGAACGTTTTCCGCGACTGCCGCGTACAATAAGACATGTAAGGTTGGCGTTAACCGGCCATCCCCTGTCGCAAGTAAGGCCGCTGCCCATGACTGCCCCCAAAGTGGTTTCCCTAACCGCTGCGCTCATCCTGTCAGGATGCACCCTTGGACCGGACTATGAGCGAGGCACCGCCTTGACAGCGATCCTCGGTTTAGACGAGTCCATAGCTGACCCGACAGCGTTCACCGCTGCACCCGATCCAGCCTCAATCGCGGCGGAGAGCATTTCTCATTGGTGGGAACGGCTGGGTGATCCGGGCTTGGCCCCTCTTGTTGCAGAAATGTTATCGAACAACAAAGACCTCGCGATCTCGCTCGCCCGCGTTAGGCAGGCACAGGCAAGCCTGGAAAATGTCGCCGGAACACGCCTGCCAAACCTTGACCTCAACCCAAGCGCCACCCGTTCCTTCACGACGAATAGCGCCGGCGACCGGACCTACACCAACAATTTTTCCGTTGGCACAACGCTCTCCTGGCAGACGGACCTTTTTGGCAGACTACGGCGGAGCGAGCGCTCGCAAGCTGCCAATCTTGCAGCAGCTGAGGCTGACTGGCAGGGTTTGATTCACACACAAATCGCCACGCTGGTGCGCACTCGGGTGGCTCTTGCAACCCTTGAACGACGCCTCGCTGCCACGCAGGCCATCGCAGAAAGCCGTCGTGCGACGCTAAATGCCGTTGAACGTCGATACCGCGCGGGGCTTGAAAGCACCAATGCTGTCGATCTGCATGGCGCTCGGGAGAACTACACATCAGCGCTTGCAGACATCCCATCACTTGAGAACGATATTGCAGCGACCACAACCAGTCTGCATGTGTTGCTCGGGCGTATTCCGGGCGCCAGCCCGCTTAACATGGACGCGCTGGCAAACGTACCGCCACCCCAGGATGTACCTGTCGGGGTCCCAGCCTCTCTTCTAGATCGGCGGCCAGACTTACGAGCCGCCGAATTCAGGTTGGAAGCAGCGACCGAGAATGTTGGCGTGGCGATCGCCGACCTTTACCCCAACCTCACGCTCACGGGCAGCCTGAGCTCCACCGATACCTCAACCGCAAATCTATTCGATGTCACGAGCCTTGCAGGCTCTCTGATGGCACAGATCGCCCAGCCTTTGTTTGACGGCGGCGCACGCCAGGCGACAGTGAGGCAACGCGAAGCGCAAATGGCCGAGCAGGCAGCCGCCTATGCCGGAAATATTCTGACTGCGATCAAAGAAGTTGAAGATGCACTTGTGGCAGAACGCAAGTCAGCTGCCCGGCTGGTCCAGCTGGAAAGCACACTGCGCGAAGTGCGATTGGCGGAGACCAGTTCCTTTGATCGATTCCGCCGCGGCATCGGGTCCTACGAAAGACTATTGGAAACACAGCGGCGCCTGCAGAATGCAGAACAGACACTTTTGATAGAACAGCAAAACAAGTGGAATTCTCGCATCGACCTTTTGCTCGCACTTGGCGGCGATTGGTTAGACACGGCGCCCGAGCAGGCATCGATTGACACACTCTCGCTTGAAACGAGCACACAGGAAAGTGGGACGTATGAAACGCATTCTTGATCCGTTTACAAGGCGCTTCTCAAAAGAAGCAGCGGATCCAACCGATCGCGCAGAAAATGTCGGGCGTCTGCAACTTATCCTCGTTGTCTCATTCTTCTTGTTTGCGGTTGTGGTATCAAGCCTGCTGTCTGGAACAGACCGCACGCCTCAGCTCAAAGATGAAGAAGAGTTCGCCCCACTTGTGAATTCGACCATCGTCAATCCCGAAACACAGCGAATTGAAATCATTGGCAGCGGGGCAGTCAGCAGCCAGGTCGACGTTCAAATTATCCCACAGGTACAGGGCCGGGTGGATTGGTTGAGTGCGGTCATGCGTCCAGGCGGCTCGTTTCTAAAAGACGAAGTCCTGTTCCGCATCGAAGCCCGCGACTTCGAGCTGGAAGTCGAGCGTCGACGCGCGGAAGTAGCGAGCGCCAGAACCAATTTGCAGCTGGAAGAAGCGGAGGGCCTCGCCGCTACAAGGGAATGGGAAGAAATTACGCCAGGTGAGCCAGTCCCAGCTCTTGTCGCCCGCAAACCACAGATCAGAGACAGGCGCGCGGCACTCGCCTCCGCCCAAGCCCAGCTCGCCCGAGCGCAACTCGACCTGGACCGAACGAATTTCTCATTACCCTTCAACGGAAGAGTTGTCTCCAGCAATGTCGAGCTAGGTCAATTTATGGCCACCGGCCAGTCCTATGGGTCCGTCTATTCGCTGGACGGGCTTGAGGTCACAGTGCCCCTGGCAGACAAAGACCTGAAATGGCTTCAACCGCTCGACAATGTTGAGGCGATCATCCAGACATCTTACCTCGGTGTGGATCGGGTGATCCGGGCAAGAGCTGCACGCGTATCTGCACAACTGGATGCTCAGACACGATTTGCCTCGGTTATTGTATCCTTGGGCGAAAATGCTGGCACCAAAGATACGCTGCCGCTCGTCCCAGGCGTTTTTGTCTCGGTGACATTTTTTGGGCCAGAGTTGGACAATTTGGTCACCGTGCCCACAGCCGCTGTTCAGGAAAACGGGAAGATATGGACCGTTGTAGATCAACGATTGAAATCTGCCCAACCTGAGATTGTCCAAACCGGGCCCACAACCTCGCTAATCAGAGGACTGGCTGCGGGCACAGAAATATTGCTGAGCAACGTTCCCGGTGCCGTTGAAAACATGGCGGTCCGTACCGTCGTGGCAACATCATCGGCGATCAACACAGTCGAGGCACGATAATATGCCCAGTGACTTTCCCAGTGAGCTCCCAAGCGATTTCGAAGACCGCACTCCAGCACAACCAAGAGGCATCATCCCCTGGTTCGTCAACAATCACGTTGCCGCGAACCTTTTGATGATGTTCTTGCTTTGCGCGGGCCTGCTTGCGGTCTCCAACATGCGCGCAGAAGTCTTCCCGCAGGTAGATCTTCGCACCATCAGCATCACCGTTGCCTATCCCGGCGCAACGCCGAACGAGGTTGAGGACGGCATCACCCGGCGTGTTGAAGAAGCTATATCGGGGATTGAAGGTATTGATCGCGTGCGATCGACAGCCTCAGAAAGCGTCGGGGTGATTACCGCGGAACTTGATGATTTTATTGATGCAAGCACCGTTCTCGATGACATCAAGGACGAAGTAGACCGGTTGTCAGACTTCCCGCCCGCAGATGCCGAAGAGCCAGCCATCTCCAAATCAAGCCGGGCATCAAGCGTGATGTCCCTCGTGGTTTTCGGTCTGGGAGGAGAACGGGCAATCCGTGAAAACGCCGAGCGCATCCGAGATGACCTTCTTCAGGTCAACGGCCTCTCACTGGTCTCTCTCAGCGGTGTCCGCGGATATGAGCTTTCTATCGAAGTCAGTGAAGAGACACTGCGCAGATATGGTTTAACCCTGCGAGAAGTTGCAAGCGCCGTGTCGAACACATCCCTCGACTTGCCTGCAGGGTCGATTAAAACCGATGCAGGCGAGATCCTGCTGCGAACAGCCGGCAGACGGTTTACCGGTCGAGAGTTCGAAGACGTTGTGATCCGCTCCAACATTGACGGCTCTCTTCTTCGCCTTGGCAATATCGCAATCATCAATGATGGTTTCGTGGAAGATGAGCTGGAGAGCCTCTTTAACGGGCAGCCCGCTGCAAAGATCAACATTTCCCGCACAGGCGACCAGGACGCCCTCGAGATTGAAGAGAAGGTAAAAACCTATCTTCAAACTCTTACGCTGCCTGCAGGTTTGGAAATCGACATCTCCGAGAGTCAGACAGACATTCTTCGAGACCGCATCAGCCTTCTGATCCGCAACGCGCTACTTGGTTTCGCGCTGGTCTTTCTTTCGCTGGTTCTTTTTTTGGATCTCAAGCTCGCATTCTGGACAAGCATGGGGATCCCCATCTCCTTCCTTGGCGGCCTGATGATTGCTTCCCTGTTCGGGGTCACCATTTCTATGGTGAGCCTGTTCGCACTAATCGTGGTGTTAGGGATCGTCGTCGACGATGCCATCGTTGCAGGCGAAAACATCTTCGCCGCCCAAGAAGCCGGCCTGAAAGATCAGAAAGCATCGCTCGCTGGTGTGATGGGGATCGCAGCCCCAGTAACCGTCGGCGTGACCACTACCATGGCAGCCTTCGCGCCACTTTTGTTTGCCTCGGGCATATTGGGTCAGATCATGGCGCCCGTACCTCTGATCGTGATTGCGGTTCTTCTTGTTTCCCTTTTCGAAGCCTTTTTCATTCTGCCTGCCCATCTGTCCACCTCGAGCCGGTGGAGCCGAGGCATCCTGGAACGCATTCAAACGCGCGCGGGTGGCGCCCTACTCACATTCACAGAAACAGTCGTCCGACCGGCCGTGACACGGTGTGTTCAGTTCAAATATGCGACCTTGGCGGGAAGTCTGGGCCTGCTGCTCATTATGTACGGCCTCTTTTCAGGGGGGTATGCCCGTTTCATCTTCTTCCCTCACCTTGAGGGGGACCGCGTCGCTGCATCCCTGACAATGCCGGAAGGCACTCCATTTGAAACGACTCGCGCCGCGACACAACAGATCATCAACGCAGCTGAACGCATTCGCAGAGACATTGACGCCACCACACCAGAAGGAACCGACAGCGTTCTTGCAAGAACATCGGTGACGGTCGGCCAACAATCCTCCTCAGGCGGCCCCGGAGGCGGGAGCAGTTCAAATGGCTCAAACATCTCACGGGTGATCCTGGAACTGCCCCTGGGTGATGCACGCGTGATTTCGGCCCGCGACCTGGAACAAAGATGGCGCAAAGAAATCGGCGAGATCCCGGGCGCGGAATATCTTGGCATTCAAAGCTCGCTCTTCTCCAATGATCCCCCAGTTGAGATCCAACTGCGACACGCCAACGAAGAAACTGTCCTGATGGCGACTGAAAGGTTGAAGCTGGAACTCGCGTCCGTTAGCGGCGTAGAAGAAATCCAGGACAATCTGGATGTTGGCAAGAGACAGCTGGATTTTGAACTGACCGCCGCAGGGCTAGCTGCTGGCCTCACAACCAATGATCTTGCCAGGCAGGTGCGTCAGTCCTTCTATGGCGAAGAGATTGAGCGCATTCAGCGTGGCCGTGACGAAATCAAGGTTCTCGTCAAATACCCATTAGAGGAACGCCAATCCCTGTCTGAAGTCTATGACATGCGCATAAGGCTCGCTGATGGATCAGAAGCGCCGCTCCTCACTGTCGCAAGACTATCTGAATCGCGCGGCTATTCCTCCATTCAGCGCGTAGACGGACGGCGTATTGCTTCCGTTACAGCTGAAGTCGATGAAGCTGAAACGACACCCAACGATGTCATCGCATTGATCGAGACCGACATCATGCCCCGTATGATGCGGGACATTCCCGGACTGTCCTATTCAAAGGAGGGCGACGCCCGCAGCCAGTCTGAAGACTTGGCCGCTCTGGGCCAAGGCCTCCTGATTGCGCTCTTTGTGATTTTCGTGATGCTTGCGGTTCAGCTCCGCAGCTACATCCAACCATTGGTTATTCTGACCGCCGTACCCTTCGGGTTCCTCGGCGCTATCCTCGGCCACATGATCATGGGTCACGGCCTTTCCTTTGTCTCGATTTTCGGGATGGTGGCCCTGTCAGGCGTGGTGGTGAACGACAGCATCGTGCTGGTGGACTACTACAACAAGCTGATCGAGCAAGGGGTTGAAGAAAGCCAGGCGGTGGTCGACGCGGCCGTCCGGCGTTTCCGCCCCATCCTGCTCACAACAACAACCACCGCGTTGGGACTTCTGCCCATGCTGTTGGAAACGAGCGTTCAGGCGCAGTTCCTGATCCCCATGGCCATCAGCCTCGCCTTCGGGATTGTCGTGGCGAGTGTGATGATCATCCTGCTGGTACCAGCACTCACCATGATCGTTGAGGAATGGCGCGTTAGATAAGGGGGCAGATCGCTTAGTTCGGCGTTACACGCAGAACTTTACCACCTTCGCCATCTGTCAAAATATAGAGTGATCCGTCCGGCGCCATCTGCACAGCACGGATACGGCTTTCAAGTTCAGCAAAGAGGATTTCCTCGCCGACAATTTCACCGCCCTCAAGGTCGATCCGACGTACATCGCCTGGCACGAGCCCCGCGATCAAAAAGTCGCCACTCCACGCTGGAAACAGACTGCCGCTGTAGAGCTCCAAATTGGCTGGCGCAATTGACGGCACCCAATATTTCAACGGCTGCTCCATGCCGTCCATTTCAGTAAACGGCGAGATACGTGCGCCGGAATAATCAATGCCATAGCCAATTACCGGCCAGCCATAATTCTTGCCAGCCTCAATCAGGTTGATCTCGTCGCCACCTTGCGGCCCATGCTCATTCATATAGACGGCACCATCATCCATGATTAAGAGACCTTGCGGACTGCGATGACCATACGAGTAAATTTCGGGCTTCACGCCTTCCTGGCCCACAAACGGATTGTCCGACGGCACGCTGCCGTCATCATTCAGGCGTACGATTGAGCCGAGCGTATTGGAAAGAACCTGTGCCTGTTCGCGATAGTTAAATCCATCGCCGGTGGTGAGAAACAACGTGCCATCAGGCGCAAACGCAATCCGCCCGCCATAGTGAACCGGTGTATCTTTCAGAGGCGTCACCTCATAAATCATCTCCAGGTCATTTAACGCCGTCCCATCAAAGGTGGCCCGAGCGACACGAGTCGCATTAGCACTCGGCACACCGGCTGCATAGGAAAGATACAACAGTCGATTGGTGGCAAAGTCTGGGTGCGGCACCACATCAAACAATCCGCCCTGGCTTGCACGGTAAACCTCAGGCACACCGGCAATAGGCGTAGGATCAAGCTCACCATCACGGATCGCCCGCAGCTGCCCATCAAGCTCTGTTACAAGAATTGTCCCATCGTCGAGAAATGCGGCGTTCCAGGGAAACCCGAGCCCCTCAGCCACCGTTTCAACCTGATAAGACGCAGAAGACTCTGCCAGCGCAACACTTCCCATTGGCATAAGCGCAACCAGCGCGGCCATTCCCGATCCTGTCCACAATCGCAGGTTTGAGCGTTTCTTCATGGCCGATCCCCTTCTCATCACAGATAAGCTTGTTCTTTACGTTGTCTAATCATGTGACCATACTCCCCCAAAGATCAATAGACGATGGGGAAGAGATCATGAGCTATGTGCGCCCGATAGGCAGTTTTTTTGCCGCGGTGATTGTCGCAATAATTCTGGGGTCAATCGCTTCTACACATTTCGTGCTGGGCGCTCTGTCAGACCTTGGGACCACTATTTCCTTCTCCGACCGTCTTTCAATGACATTGCAGGATATTGTCGGCATCGCACCCTTATACGGAGCGATCATCGGCACTGGGCTTCTGGTTGCTTTTGTTGCGGCTATCTTCGTGTCAAAGCTCGCACCCAACTTGAGGTGGTTCGTCTATCTGGTGGCTGGTGGCGCAGCGGTTGGCGTGACACTGATCACCCTGCAAACAGCCTTTGGCGGCATCATGCCCATCTCTGGCGCCCGCTCGACCGGTGGTTTCATTGCCCAGATCGCGGTCGGAGCCATCGCGGGGTATGTCTTCGCGACCCTTAGCAACAAATCCCAATCCGCCTGAACGAAATAGAAAACGGCGGCCTCGCAAAAAGGCCGCCGCTCCAATTTTCTATCTAATTGCTGTTCAACGAGCAGACAGATATCCATTGCTCTCAAGATGGTGGATGATCTGATCTGCAGCTTCTTCTGCAGAGACCTCATCGGTTTTAACTTCGATCTCAGCTGCTTCCGGCGCTTCATAATCAGAATCGATACCGGTAAAGTTCTTGATCTCGCCAGCCCGAGCCTTTTTGTAGAGGCCTTTCGGGTCGCGCTCCTCGCAAAGCTCAAGGGATGTGTTCACGAAAATCTCGATGAATTCGTTCTCGTCCACCAGTCGACGTGCCAAGCGACGCTCGCTGATAAAGGGAGAGATGAAAGAAACCAAGACGATCAGTCCAGCATCCACCATCAATTTGGACGCTTCGCCAACCCGACGGATATTCTCAACCCGGTCCACATCCGTGAAACCCAGGTCCTTGTTGAGACCATGGCGCACATTGTCACCATCAAGCGTGTAGGTGTGCCGGCCGCGGTCATAGAGCTTTTGCTCCACAAGGTTGGCAATCGTCGATTTTCCGGACCCACTTAGGCCGGTAAACCAGAGTACCGCAGGTTTCTGGTGCTTTTGTTCAGCACGAGTCTCTTTGTCTACTTTCAGTTCTTGCCACACAACGTTTTGCGCGCGACGTAGAGAGAAGTCGAGCATACCAACGCCAACCGTTTCGTTGGTGCGTCGGTCGATAAGTATGAAGCTGCCCGTGTCCTTGTTCTCGGCATACGGATCATACGCAACGGCCTGGTCCAGACTGATATTGCAGACACCAACTTCATTGAGCTCCAGCGTCTTGCCTACCTGTTGCTCAAGCGTGTTCACGTTGACCTTGTGTTTCAGGTCAGAGATCGATGCCGATACAAGCTTGTTGTGGATCTTCATATAATATTGTCGACCCGGCAGCATTTCTTCTTCGCGCATCCACAGAAGGTGCGCAGCAAACTGATCTGAGATCAGTGACGGAACCCGCCCGCCGCAGATCACATCACCACGGCTGACATCAACTTCATCTTCAAGTGTCAGGGTCACCGATTGGCCCGTCTGAGCTTCCTCAAGGTCACCGTTCGCGGTAACGATGCGAGCAACTTTGCTCCGGGATGCAGACGGCATAACGATGACATCATCGCCCACACTGATGGTACCGCCAGCAACCGTGCCACTAAACCCGCGAAAATCGAGATTTGGGCGGTTCACCCATTGAACAGGAAAACGAAACGGCTGACCTGCAGCTTCGCCATCAACCTCAATTTCTTCCAGTTCCTGAAGAAGCGCCGGGCCCTTGTACCAAGGTGTGTCATCGGGACTTGGGACGGTAATGTTCGCCCCTTTGAGCGCCGACACAGGAATACATTTGATGGTGGAGAAATTCAGCTGTGCTGCGAATTCCCGATAAGCCGCTTCGATCTCGTTGAAAGTCTCTTCAGAATAATCGACAAGATCCATCTTGTTGATCGCAACAATCACATGTTTGATGCCCAGGAGAGAGGCAATATAGGAATGGCGGCGCGTCTGCGTGAGCATGCCTTTGCGCGCATCTACAAGAATGATCGCAACATCTGCGGTCGAGGCACCTGTAGCCATGTTGCGAGTGTATTGCTCATGTCCCGGCGTATCGGCGACAATGAACTTGCGCTTGTCTGTCGAAAAGAATCGATACGCAACATCAATCGTGATGCCCTGCTCACGCTCTGCCGCAAGGCCATCGACAAGAAGAGCGAAATCAAAATCATCGCCCTGGGTGCCAAGCTTTTTACTATCAGCCTCCAGCGCTGCAAGCTGATCTTCAAAGATCAGCTTAGAATCATAAAGCAGGCGACCGATAAGCGTACTTTTGCCGTCATCGACGCTGCCGCAGGTGAGGAAGCGTAGAAAGCTCTTGTTTTCCTGCGCGTCGAGATAGGCTTCGATATCTGTTTCGATGAGAGCCGATTGATGTGCCATCAGAAATAGCCCTCCTGCTTCTTCTTCTCCATGGATGCGGCCGCATCATGGTCAATCATCCGCCCCTGTCGCTCAGAGGATGTGGTCAGCAACATTTCTTGAATAATTTCCGGCAGCGTGGCGGCTTCAGATTCTACAGCCCCCGTCAGCGGGTAACACCCCAGTGTGCGGAACCGAACCGACTTCATCTCGGGCACTTCGCCATCCGCCAGTTTCATACGGTCATCGTCAACCATGATCAGCTGACCATCCCGTTCAACAACAGGCCGTTTGGCTGAGTAATAAAGGGGGACGATGTCGATTTTTTCTTTGTGGATATATTGCCAGATGTCGAGCTCAGTCCAGTTCGAGATCGGAAACACCCGCAAGCTTTCACCAGGATGCATGCGCGTGTTGTAGAGACTCCAAAGCTCTGGCCGTTGGTTCTTCGGATCCCAACGATGCTGTTCGGATCGGAATGAGAAAATCCGTTCTTTCGCTCGGGACTTCTCTTCGTCGCGCCGCGCGCCACCAAAAGCTGCATCAAACTTGTATTTATCAAGCGCCTGTTTCAGCGCATCGGTCTTCATGATCTGAGTGTGAAGTTGAGACCCATGCGAGAATGGGCCGACGCCCTGCGCAACACCTTCCTGGTTCGTGTGAACGATGAGATCTAGACCGTATCTCTCAGCCACCTTGTTGCGAAACTCGATCATCTCGCGAAACTTCCAGGTCGTATCCACATGCATAAGCGGGAATGGCGGCTTCGACGGATAGAAAGCCTTCATGGCCAAATGCAGCATGACGGCTGAGTCTTTGCCGATGGAATAGAGCATCACTGGATTTTCACAGGCCGCAGCAACTTCACGGATGATGTGAATGCTCTCGGCTTCAAGCCGTTCGAGGTGGGTAAGCGCCCGCATTTATTCAGGTCCTGATCACAAGGGTCTAATGTCAAAAGCACCTCGAAAACTCCTAAGGTGCCTTGTTCCAGACTATATGCGCCGATTGAAACCACACTTCAAGGGCGTAATCTATTTTTATTTCCATATTTTTTATGTAGATAAAGAAAGTGGTCTGGTCCTCTTACAAAATGAAGGCCGAACGGCTATAGGGCGCCCATGGCACCTCCTCTTTTGACACTACAGAACATTCATCTGACTTTTGGTGGAACACCGCTTCTCACAGGTGCAGACCTGACGATCGAAGCCGGCATCCGCTTATGCCTCGTCGGCAGAAATGGCTCAGGGAAATCGACCCTGCTCAAGATCGCCGCAGGACTGGTTGAACCAGATGATGGGGAGCGGTTCATTCGACCCGGCGTAACAATGAGATACCTGCCGCAGGAGCCGGACTTTACGGGCTTCTCCTCCACGCTGGACTTTGCAGAAGCGGGTCTCACCGACGGCGACACCCATTATCGCGCGCAATATCTTTTGAGCGAACTGGGCCTCAGCGGTGACGAAGATCCCTCAAACCTGTCGGGCGGGGAAACACGCCGAGCTGCGCTGGCGCAAGCATTAGCACCAGAACCCGACATTTTGATGCTGGATGAGCCAACAAACCATTTGGACTTGCCCGCCATTGAATGGCTTGAAAAGGAATTGGCACAGACACGCACCGCCCTCATCTTGATTAGCCATGACCGTCGGTTCCTGACCACGCTTTCAAAATCAACCGCATGGCTGGACAGAGGAACCATACGTCGCTTGGGCAAGGGCTTCGGAGAGTTCGAAGCATGGCGTGATCAGCTCCTCGAAGAAGAAGAACGCGACGCCCACAAAATGCAGCGCAAGGTTGCCCGGGAAGAACACTGGCTCCGCTATGGCGTCACTGCCCGGCGCAAGCGCAACGTACGCAGGCTCGGCGATCTTCATCAGCTCCGTGAAGATGCCGCCAAGGCGCGCAGTGACCTCAATAGGGGAACGGCAAAGGTCGACCTCAACGCGCAAGAAGGACGCCTTTCCGGAAAGCTCGTATTTGAAGCAGAAGAAATCTCTAAGAGTTTTGGCGACAGGCCGATTATCAGCAACTTTTCCACGCGCATCTTGCGGGGCGACCGAGTGGGAATCATCGGTCCGAACGGTGCCGGTAAAACAACGCTGCTCAATCTCCTCACCGGCAAGCTGGCACCCGATTCCGGCACCGTACGCCTCGGCACCAACCTTGATACCGTCACTCTCGACCAAAAGCGTCAGAGCCTGCCCGAAGGCACAACGCTAAAGGATGCGCTGACCGGCGGCGGCAAGGACATGATCATGGTGGGTGACACCCAGCGCCACGTCATCTCCTACATGAAGGATTTCCTGTTCTCACCTGAGCAGGCCAGAACCCCCATTACAGAGCTCTCAGGTGGCGAAAAGGGTCGTCTGATGCTGGCGCGCGCATTGGCAAAGCCGTCCAACCTGCTGATCCTCGATGAGCCCACAAATGATCTCGACTTGGAGACATTGGACCTTCTCCAGGAAATGCTCGCTTCCTATCAGGGTACCGTTCTCCTCGTCTCCCATGACCGTGACTTTCTTGATCGTTTAGTGTCGTCAGTCATCAATGCAGAAGGCAATGGGCTCTGGCAGGAATATGCAGGCGGCTATTCCGACATGATGCATCAACGGAAGTCGGCGGGGGGGATGCTTGAAGAACTGGGCACCAAGGCTGCCAAGCAAAATGCGTCCACGGGAAAGACAGCACCCCCGCGCGCCAAGCTCTCCTTCAAGCACAAGCATGCGTTGGAGACATTGCCAAAAGAAATGGCGAAGCTCGAAACCCAAATCCAAGAACTAAAAGACTCTCTCGCGAAACCTGACTTCTTCGCCAAGGACCCGGAAGGGTTTCAAAAGACCGCTGCAAACCTCGAAACGGCTGAAATCAACCTTGTGAAGATGGAAGAAGAATGGTTGGAGCTGGAAATGAAACGCGAAGAAATTGAAGGCGGTACATAAACAGCGCTCCAGCCAGACTCGGAATGCAACTCATCTTGTGAAAGAATGCCTCCAACAAAAATCGTAGTCCGGGAGGCCTCATGTCCAGCAACGTCAATCGCCAATTCCGCCTTAAAAGCCGCCCTGTCGGCAAGATCAAAACCAGTGACTTTGACCTCGTTGAAGAGCCGGTTCCAACACCAGGGCCAGGCGAAGCCGTCATTCGGAACCTCTATCTCAGCCTCGACCCGACCAACCGCATTTGGATGTCGGACATGGATCAATACATGCCGCCGGTTGAAATCGGTGCCGTCATGCGAGGCGGTGGCATCGGCAAAGTGGTCGCATCCAACTCCGACGCCTACAAAGTCGGCGATACAGTGAGCGGCCTGCTTGGATGGCAGGACTATTATGTCGCTGGCCCGAACGACGAAATCCCTGTGGGGGTTCTTCCGCCAGAGCTACCCGTAGGCCTGCCAACAATGTTGGGGGCCTGTGGTCTAACCGGTCTCACCGCCTTTTTCGGACTTCTTGAACTTGGCCAGCCCAAAGCCGGAGAGACGATTGTTGTTTCTGCCGCCGCTGGCGCTGTCGGTTCCGTTGTTGGACAAATCGCAAAACTCAATGGATGCCGTGCCGTGGGTATTGCCGGTGGCCCAGACAAGTGCAAATGGATCGTCGAGGAACTCGGATTTGATGCAGCCGTAGACTACAAGGCACCCGATTGGCGCGAACAACTCGAGGCCGTGACACCAGACGGCATCGATGTGAATTTTGAGAATGTCGGCGGCGAGATCATGGAAGCCGTAATGGCGCGGATGAACCTGTTCAGCCGCATGCCTCTTTGCGGCATGATCTCTGGCTACAATACGGATGAGCCCATGCGAGGTGATTTCTCCCCCATTCTGATGCGCCGCATAAACGTTCGCGGTTTCATCGTGACCGACTTCCTGGAGAAGTATGCTGAAGCAACCATCGAGCTGGCATCCTGGGTCGCAACCGGAAAGATCAAAAGCCAGGAGACCATTGTCGAAGGACTGGAAAACGCCCCAACTGCTGTGAATAAGCTGTTCGAAGGCGAAAACCTAGGCAAACTGGTCGTGAAGATCGCCGACGAATAAGGCAAAGCCAGAACAGCTCAAATCCAGTCGACCGCACCAGTCGGCAATATCGTGGTGAAAAAAAATCTACTTTTTTCACGGTTGACATGATATTTTCACCAAATGACTGAAACTGGCGAAATTGAACGGGAAACACAGCAGGTCGCAGAGGCAATCGGCAGAGATGTCCGCGCCCTACGACGCGCGAGAGGTCTCACGCTACAGGCGCTCGCGGACAAGATTAATCGATCTGTGGGCTATGTGAGCCAGATCGAACGTGGCATTTCGAACCTGGGCGTCGACGATCTGCGGAAATTGGGCGCGGCGCTGAACGTGCCAATTGGCTTTTTTCTCGAACATCACGATGCCGACCCTGCCGACAGAGGCATCGTTGTCAGAGCGGGAGCTCGCCGCAAAGTCGGCAGCCGTGAAGAAGGCTTCAGCGAGGAACTGCTCTCCCCAGATATGACGGGCAGTTTCGAAATGTTGCGCACCGAGATTGCGCCTGGCGCCACCAGCAAACATCTCATTCACCGTCCAACCGAGGAAGCAGCCTTCCTCGTGAGCGGTGCTTTGGAGATATGGGTCGCGGACCAACACTACAAATTAGTCCCTGGAGACGCCTTCCGGTTCCACGATCAAAATGTCCGCTGGCACAATCCATCAGATGAACCTGCAATCCTTGTTTGGGTTGTCGCACCGCCGGTCTATTAAGCAGGACAGATCGCATGACAGCCCAACTGCCTGAAGAGGCATCCATCATCATCGTTGGCGGCGGCGTCATTGGCTGTTCCCTCGCCTACCATCTAGGTGAACTCGGCCAGAAAGATGTCCTTCTTCTGGAGCGCAAACAGCTGACCTGCGGCACCACCTGGCACGCCGCAGGGCTCGTCGCTCAATTGCGGGCCACCCGCAACCTGACACAGCTCGCAAAATATTCTGCCGACCTCTATGCCAGCCTGGAGGCGAAGACAGAACTTGCAACAGGCTACCGGAAGACGGGCTCCATTTCCCTCGCGCTCACCAAAGAAAGGCTTGAAGAGCTAAGACGCAATGCAGCCATGGCCTCCATCTTTGGTGTCGAGGCCGAAATGCTCTCCCCTGCCGAATGCCTGCAGCTCTACCCACACCTTAACCTCGAAGACGTTGAAGGCGGCGTCCATGTTCCTGGAGATGGGCAGGCCGATCCCGTCAACGTCACCATGGCACTCGCCAAAGGCGCGCGCATGGCTGGAGTGCGCATTATGGAACAGGTAAGGGTGACAGGCATCGCGCAAAACAATGGCCGCGTCACAGGCGTTGAAACAACCATCGGACCTGTCAAAGCACCAATCGTCGTCAACTGTGCCGGCATGTGGGCACGCGATATCGGGGAAATGGCGGGCGCCAATGTTCCCCTTCACGCGGCAGAGCATTTTTATGTGGTGACAGAACCCCTTGCTGATCTCGCCCCAAACCTGCCTACGTTGCGCGTGCCAGACGAAGAAGCCTACTTCAAAGAAGATGCGGGCAAGCTTCTCATCGGTGCTTTTGAGAAAAATGCGAAACCCTGGGGCATGGATGGCATTCCCGACAGCTTCTGCTTCGATGAATTGCCGGAAGATTTGGAACACTTCACCCCCATTTTGGAAAAGGCAATCGCACGCCTGCCCATGCTGGAAGAGGCTGGCATTGCAACGTTCTTCAATGGGCCGGAAAGCTTCACGCCCGACGATCGATATTTGCTCGGAGAGACACCGGAGCTGAAAAACTTTTACGTCGCGGCGGGGTTCAACTCCATCGGGATCCAATCAGCAGGCGGCGCAGGCAAGGCGCTCGCCGAATGGATTGTCGGGGACCACCCTCCCTTTGATCTTTGGGATGTCGATATTCGCCGCATGGTGCCGTTTCAGAACAACAAAACCTATCTGTTCAACCGAACAAAAGAGTCCCTCGGCCTTCTCTATCAGGACCATTTTCCCTACCGCCAATATGAGACAGGCCGCGGCGTCCGCCGCTCACCGCTCCATCCACGATTGGAAGCACTGGGCGCCTGCTTTGGCGAAGTGGCAGGTTGGGAACGTCCAAACTGGTATCTGAGTATGGAAGAACGGGAAGCGGAATCCACGCCGGCCTATGACTATTCATGGGGTCGGCAGAACTGGTTTGCAAACGCCGCTGCAGAACATCACGCGGTCCGAAACGGTCTCGCCTTTTTCGACCTCTCGTCATTTGCCAAATTCCGTGTCGAAGGACGCGACGCAAAGGACGTTCTCCAATATGTCTGCGCAAACGACATTGATGTTGAACCTGGACGCATTGTTTACACACAATGGTTAAACGAGCGCGGCGGCATAGAAGCAGATCTCACGGTCACACGCCTTACCGACACCGCTTTTCTCATCGTCACAGCACCTGGCGTTCACCAGCGTGACTGGAATTGGCTGACCCGTCACATTCCAGAAGACGCCCATTGCATTGCGACAGACGTCACTTCAGGCGAAGCCGTCATCGCCCTCATGGGCCCCAAAACACGGGACTTCCTGCAAACACTCACCCCAGACGATTTGTCCAACGAGACCTTCCCCTTTGGCACAGCGAAAACCATCGAAATCGGCATGGGCACCGTACGCGCCCATCGCATCACCTATGTGGGGGAGCTGGGCTACGAACTTTATGTCTCGGCAGATATGGCACTCCATGTTTTCGACACGCTCTGGGAAGCAGGGCAGGAATGGGGTCTTACTCCCGCCGGCATGCACGTGCTCGATTCCTGTCGCATAGAAAAGGGTTATCGCCATTTCGGCCACGACATTTCAGATGAAGATCACGTGATCGATGCAGGCCTTGGTTTCGCCGTCAAAACCGGCAAGCCCGAAACACCTTACGGACACTTCATCGGGCGCGACTCTGTCTTACGCGTTAAGGAGGCGGGCCCCGAAAGCCGTCTGCTCCACTTTCAGCTGAACGACCCTGCTCCCCTGCTCTTTCACAACGAACCCATCTATTGCGATGGGGAGCAGATCGGCTATCTAACATCTGGGAATTACGGTCATGCGCTGGGCGCCTCTGTGGGTATGGGCCATGTCCCGCGCGCGCCTGGCGAAAAACTCAGCGACCTGGAAACAAGATCCTATGAAATCGATGTGGCCGGAAAGCGGATTCCCGCGACGGCATCCGTGAAACCACTATATGATCCGACATCAGCTCGCGTCCGAGGATGAGCAAAAAGGGAAAGGGAGACGAGATATGACAGCAACAGGTTTTCAGGTGAAACAGGTAACCGGATCACTTGGCGCGGAAATCTCCGGCGTGACGTTGAACAGTCTATCGAACGAAGAATTCGACGGGATTTGCACGGCTTTCGCTGACCATTCAGTCCTCGTCTTCCGCAATCAGGAGCTGACGCATGACGAACACGTCGCCTTCGCGCGCCGCTTTGGCGACCTTGAAGTCCACCCCATCGTCAATGGCATGGACGAGCGTCCCGAGATGATCAAAATGTTGAAGCCCGCAGGCGAGTCTGCGAGCTTCGGTGTCGGCTGGCACACAGACAATTCTTTCTTCGAAGAGCCCAGCATGGGCTCTATCGTCTACAGCCATGTTGTGCCGCCCCATGGCGGCGACACACTCTTCGCCAATCAATATCTGGCCTATGAACGACTTTCCGACGGCATGAAACGCATGCTGGACGGGATAAACGCTGTGCATTCCGCAAAATATGCGTACACGTCGGATACGGCGGAAGAAAAATACGAAGGCAAAACCGCTATCACCTACAAGCGCTCAGACTCAGTCTATGACGAGGTGGTACATCCGGTCGTGCGCACCCACCCTAATACGGGACGTAAAGCACTCTATGTAAATCCGATGTTCACGATCCGCTTTGAAGACATGAGCGAAGAAGAGAGCAAACCACTCCTCGATTACCTCTTCGCCCATTGTACCAAACCGGAATTCTGCTGCCGCGTGCCGTGGGATCCCAAGATGGTCGCCATGTGGGACAATCGCTGCGTTCAGCATTATGCAGTCGACGATTATGTGGAGTATGAGCGCCTTCTCTATCGCGTGACCGTAAACGGTGAGAAACCGGTATAGAGTGTTTCCAGGAAAAGTGACTTTTCGGTTTTCCGTCCGGAAACACGACAAAAAGAGTCCCCATGAGCGAAACGCTTCTCATCATTGACGGTTATGACAAGGTCGGTCGGGAAAAGCTCGGCAGGGCTGGCTGCACACTGGCAGGCACGCTCTATGAGCGCATGATCCGTCGCTTCCTGCCAGGCGCGAAGATCACAATCCTGCACCCGGCAGACCCGGATGAAGCACTGCCAACTAGTACCGCCCTCACGGATTTTGATGCAGCGCTTTGGACAGGCTCAAGCCTCACCATCTACCACCAGACACCTGACGTGACGCGACAGGTCGATCTTGCCCGCGCGCTCTATACCGCTGGAACGCCAAGCTTCGGCAGCTGTTGGGCACTGCAGATAGCGGCGCTTGCTGCAGGGGGCACCTGCCGCCTAAACCCCAAAGGCCGGGAGTTTGGCATTGCACGCAAGATAGCCCTCACCGACAAAGGCCGCGCCCATCCGCTCTATGCGGGCAAAGCACCTGTCTTTGATGGCTTCACCAGCCACTTTGACGATGTGGAAAGCCTGCCCGCAGGCAGCCTCCATCTGGCGGGAAATAACATCACGCCGATCCAGGCCGCCATCGTCACCCACGAAGACACCCCGTTTTGGGCTGTGCAATATCATCCTGAATATGATCTACGCGAAGTCGCTGCCCTGACCCGCTTTCGCAAAGATGGTCTGATAGAGGCCGGCTATTTTGCTGACAGCACCGCCGCAGATAGCTTCATCACTGAGCTTGAAACATTGCACGCAGATCCCTTGCGCAAGGACATCGCATGGCGCCTTGGCATTGACGAGGACGTCATGGACGCCGACATCCGCACACTCGAAGTCAAGAACTGGATCGAAAACATCTTGCGCCAGAACCAATCTGACCTAATCGCGGATGCGTAGGATCACTGACTGGCTGGCGCTCGCCATCAACTCTCCATTCTCAGCAAACAAGTGCATCCGGCCATGGGCGAAACCATTGTGCACCCCATGAATCCGGATATCCAACAGCACCCATTCGGTCTCAACGATTTTGCGAATGCGGATGGTATTGTCGAGACTGTTGCCGCCCGCGTCACGCCCGATCGCGTTACCAATAGCTGAAGGTACAAAGTCCGCCATCACGGCGAGCGCGCTGGAACTCATGGGCAGGTCTTCACGCATCCGTGCCCACAAGACAACATGTCCGTCTTCGCTCAGGCCGCCTTTCTTGCGCTCCTCTCCATAGCGGCCCTTCACCACCCGAACATCTATGCGGCCATGCAGATCATCACGGTCTTCCTGCCAATGGTCGACAGATGCACAATCCTCAGGCGGCACGACATCGGGTTTCTCCGCCCATTGTGCCGAATATTCGCTGGGGCGTTCACCAAGTGCTGCATTCACCGTAAAAATTTCCCGGTCGCCAACATGTCCAACGACCCGCGCCTGCGTGTTGTACTTGCCATGCACCGGAACCAACACATCCAGGTCTACAATGTCACCAACCCGCGCAAAGGAGAGATATTGCGCCGCCGCCCAAACGGTTGGGCGCCCAGTCGTCTCTTCAATCGCGCGGATCGAAGAAGCAAGGCCAACGCCCCCGAACAGGAAAAGGTTTCCTGGAGGACCAACACTCAGCTTGTCCTCGACAGGTAAAAAGTAACGATTTGGGTTGTGAGTGGGCTGAAGATCAAAGAGATGGTCTGTGGAAGCAGTAGTCTCAGGCATTGGGTCTCACTCAGAACAGGAGGGGGGACGGGGGAATTGAGCGACTACCTAACCATTCCAGAGCACAATTTCAAATCTTGGGAGATCTCAACCTTTTGGCCGAGAGAGCGACACCGTCCTGAAGCCAATATGGTCGGTCCCAAGATCCAATTCCTGGGGATGGCGCGCTGCTGGACGATAGCGGCGACAATAGTTGGGTGCGCAGAGATAAGAGCCCCCCTTCATGAGACCGATAGATGCATCGGCGGGCGCATATGGATCAGCCGTCCACTCCCAGACATTTCCGATCATGTCGTATAGGCCATAGCCATTTGGCGGATAGCAGCCAACTGGCGCACGGCCCACAAAGCCATCAGCCCCTTCATCATTGAAGGGGAAAAAGCCCTGCCAATTGTTTGCAAGATATTCTCCGCCGGGCTCACGTTCCTCGCCCCAGGCATATTTTTCGCCATCAAGGCCACCGCGCGCCGCATATTCCCACTGAACCTCAGTTGGCAGTGTTCGGCCTTTCCACGTCGCGTAGGCGACCGCATCCTGATAGGCAATTTGAACGACGGGGAAATGTTCACGCCCCGCAATGGTGCTGCCTGCGCCCTCTGGCTGCCGCCAGTTTGCTGTGTCGGCATAGGACCATCGGCCTTCAGCATTGCTCTCAGGAATTTGAAACACTGCGGCTCCCGGAGGCACTACACCGTCTATCCCGGCCTCGGCAACCGTCACATATCCGGTCGCGTCCACAAACTCTGCAAACTCAGCATTCGTGACTTCCGTCGCATCAATCCAGAAGCTGGCAACGTCCTCACGGCGCACCGGCCCCTCTTCGGAATAGATGCTGCCTGCCCCCATATCGTAGGAACCACCTTTGATATGGAGCATGCCCGACGTCTCCGGTGCGATTGTCTCGGGAGACAAACAACTCACCTGCTGATCGACATTTTGGGACTTAGGCCAGGCCCAATAGGCCACTGCTACAAGGAGCAGCGCGCCTAGGACGACCGCACTAGTTTTGCCAATAGACGAATTCATCATCCTCTTTAAGCGGTTCCGCCAGGGTCTTGTCAACATAGACTGGCAGAGCAGTCAAAGACGGCCAGATCGGATCGGCCTGTTCAGCCTGGTGCGCATCGAGGAGACTTCTCAACTCAGCAAACTTGGCAGGCTCAGCTTCCAACAGGTTTGTTGTTTCGCTTGGGTCTTCTGCCAAATGGAAAAGCCACTGCTTGTCCTGAAGGCCTGAGACTTGAAGTTTCCAGCCATCTTTCAAGACGGATCTGTATTCGCCATCGGACCAGAAGAGCACGTCATGCGGTTTGCCTTCTGCTTCGCCTGTTACGAATGGAACAAAATCAACACCATCCATCACCCGATCAGTCGGAATAGCTCCACCCGCCGCGCCCGCAGCAGTGGCAAACAAATCAATATGAGAAACCGGCTCATCATAGACGGTGCCCGACGTAATGCGGTTAGGCCAGCGCGCAAAGAACGGCACATGCGTACCCCCTTCAAACAGGGTGATCTTCCAACCCCGATAAGGCGTATTGAGATCATCCAGCCCAACATAACCGGCGCCACCATTATCGCTCGTGAAGATAACGAGCGTGTTTTCGTCCAAGCCATTATCTTTCAATGCCTGCATAACGCGACCCACGGAGCGATCCACTGCGCGCGTCATCGCTGTGTAAACACGCAACCGATGATCATCGATATAGGAAAGAGCATCATAGTCCGACTTCAATGCCTGCAATGGCGTATGAATGCCCCAATGCGCAAGGTACAGAAAGAAGGGTTGATTGCGATTATTCTCAATCACCTTCACCGCTTCATCTGTGTAATAGTCTGTGATGTAACCACGCGGCTCAAAGCGCGCGCTATTGTTGAACGTCGATGCATATTGCATGTTCGGCCAAAGGAACCGGTCAATCGGATCAAAATCCTGATAGGAGTTCACAACATCGGGATGGTCTTCCGGCAGATAAAGCCCACTCGCCATAAGCAGACTGTCGTCGAACCCCTGTTCAATTGCGCTACTGCCATTATTCTGCCCGATATGCCATTTCCCAATATGGGCTGTGTAGTAGCCCACCTCTTTCAACATTTCCGCAACGGTTATCTCAGACGATGGCACGCCCAAGTCCGCATAAGGGGGCACCTCAACATCTGTGTCGAATGCAAGGTTCGGATGGGGTCTGTCAACTCCGAGATTCTCGGAGACGAACCCGACGAGCGTTCCCATTCCTGGTGGCGTCGGCGTGAAATTGAAGCCGAAGCGAGTTGCATACCGCCCGGTCATGATCATCGCCCGCGATGGTGCACACACCGCAGTGCCGGCATAGCCGTTGGTGAAGGCAACCCCTTCATGGGCCAGAGCATCAATGTTCGGGGTCTGCATATCCGAGCCGGACGCGCCACCACCATAATAGCTGATATCGTTAAAACCCATGTCATCTGTCACAATGAAGATAATGTTGGGTGGCCGCTCTGATGGAGACGCTTCGGCAACATCCGGCCCCTTTGTCCAAACCACATCCTGATTTGGAGCAACCGGGTTTACAAAATTCAGAAGTATGCCCGGTGCATTCAGTACGATCTCAACCCTGTTGATCCATCCGACTGCAACCAGAATGACGAGCGCGGCACCAACTGCACCAAGAATTTTCTTTAACATTATCACCCTCCCCGGGGCATCATCACTAACGACGCCAAACCTTCCGCCGTTCAGCGGCGAATGACTGCGTTCAGTACACCCGCCACACTCAGCAACACGAAAAACAAAAGCACCCTGGGATCAGTGAGCACAAGAGCATCTTCAATCGGATAAGCGATCGTCTTTTCTAAAGATGCCATTTTGAAATCATGCCGCCCTGAGAAAGCAGGATTGCTCGTAATTTCCATCATGTCGCGCCGAGAGCGGTACCGCATCGCAGCGCCCCGGTTCCAAATACGCGCGTTCTCAATGCCCACAACATCAAGCGCATTGGAGACAGCGGGACCAAACATCACCGGATGTGAGGCGCGCGCGAGCAGTGCCGGCCACATATATTCCATATACTTCGCCATGACATCGTCTGAACTATCGCTCGGCTCAACACCGTCGACAGGATCTGGCACGTCCTTCATATGAAGGGCATTGATCATGAGAAAATCATTGCCGGTGTCAGACACCAGAAACGCACGAAGGCGGGCCAGCGTCTCCGCGTCTCCGCCGCGTTCTTCGAACACAGACATATAGTTCGCGACTTCTTCAGACGTCAGCGGGCCACCAAAGCTCGTGTACCAAAAAAAGAAGACGCCGTAGAGAAGGGCCGGAACCGCCCAGATCAACAAACGAAGCGACATGACTTTCTCCCTTTAGGCGAAGAGTTCCTCGCATCCCGTGCCGGCAAGCACGTCGTCGACCACTGCCCGATCAGCATCTGCGAGCGCAGCATGCTGCTCCCGCAGCCATTGCAGACACTTGCCCTGATAGGCGAAGGGCTTCTGCACCCAACGCGCACCGTCGATTTCTGTCTCAACTGTATCGGCACCCTCCATCAGTGCTTTTGCATTGGCGAGAAGGGCAGGAACGTAATAGGCACCCACTTCCTTAAAGAGATCAATCAGCGTTTGCGGGATGGCATCACGCTTGGTCCAGGCGTTTTCATCTGCATCGAGCCCACTCAGATCATCCACCATGTCTACCCATGCATAGACGGCCGGGGCCTTGTCGAGTGTGAGCTGCATCGGCGTCGGATCAAACGTCGCGAGCTGAGTCAGCTGCCCATACATGCCGAAATCACTGCTGCCAGGTCGGGCACCAAAGAGGAAGGAGGATGTCTCGAGGTGCGCACGCATCGCACCCAGGTAACGTTCGTAGCTCGCTTCAATAACCGGCGCGGTCTCATTGCTTGAGCCGACGACATGAAGGCGCGAAATCTGCCGGTCGGCAAAAATTTTGCCGAGCTTAAGAGCCTCATCTTCAGCCTGTGGTTTCAATGTCCAGCGCGGCAGGATCGCGGCCGCTTTATCGATATCGGCCTGGAAGTGCCAGCGATAGTGGAACATGGGCTTGGTGAGCCACTCGTCGGCATAGTCTTCCAGTAGGTAATCGAGAAAGGCGATTGCAGGGTCAGTGGGAATGACAGACCGACCCTCATATTCACTTTCAAAGCGACGAATGAGTGGCGTCGAGTCAACGACCGCCTCCATATCGCCAGACGCATTCGGCAAAAAGAAGGTAGGCAGAAGCATCACCTTTGGCGCGGGCATACCCTCCGGCAAACCATCTCTGTTCATGTGCAGTCTGTAAGGCAGGTGCCGATACCGCATCACAGCGAGCATCTTGCGTGTGTAAGGGGATCCAGGCGCACCCATCAGAGTGAGCGGCGTCGAAACTTTCATGCAAACCTCCCATGCGGATGGAGCCAATCAAAACCAGCCCATCATCGTTTTGTTACCCACAGCCTAGAAGTTGGCATTATTAGTGTCAATTCTTTGTTTGCCCACAAAAAACCCGCTAAAGAGCGGGCTTTCTCGATTGAGCTACCGGGAAACCTAAGCAGCCTTCATTTTCTCCAGCATAGCGCCCATCGCAGCATGGACCGCATTAACGGCCTGAAGCGGCCGGATCATGACTTTGAACTCAATGATTTTGCCTTCGTCATTGCAGGTGATGATGTCGACACCATTCACATACTTGCCGTCCATCTCGGTCTCAAACTCAAGCATGGCGTGATTTCCGGCGAGAATTTCCTTGGTGTATTTGAATTTGCCAGAATTCTCAGCCGGCTTGTCCTCGCCCGGCGTGCCTTGACCACCCAGAGTTCCGCCCGCCGCACGCAGGTAAGCCAAAGTCAGATCCTTGCCGACCTGCGGCTTGAAAACGATCGGCGAGATAAAGACACACTCATCAGCAACCAGCGCCTCAAGTCCGCCTGGCTTTTTGCCGATGATGTATTCGTGCCAATCGGCAATGCATTTTTCAATCATGTCCCAGACCCTTCCAGATAGCTGAGTGTCAGCAGCGATGTTCCGGGAAATACTACACCGGGAGACCGCACGTGCACGCAACTCAGCCATAACAAAAATGAACAGGGAAGCCCAACCAATTGGCGGACATCTACACTGTCAGTTGAAGTGAGACATCAGTTTGTTTACCTGCTCAGAAAGTGAGCAGGTATCATTCGCCAGGCCAAATATGTACCGGTCAGGCCGCACAATAAGTGCCTTGTAGAGCGCGAGGTGCAAATCCATCTCAGGCGTCAAACACGTACTCTCGCCCAAGACAAAGCGTTTCGCGCCAATCCGGTCCAAGAACTTGTTTTGCTCATCATTAAGTTCCGCGGAGAAGTCGTCACGCGCGACAATGAAGAAGGCCCCATTCACATGCCGGTCTAACAAAGCGGGCTCTGCCCCATCAATTTCAACCGTCGCCTGGGGCGCCTGATAGCCAGTCAACCCGTCCGTTGGGTCTTCCTCTGAGAGGGCAAGCACACCACCATGAAGATGGGGAAGCCCACGCGAGCCGCCATACATTGCATCATAGGATTCAGGCCAGTTTCCCGTAACCTGTGCCTCTGCGCATGCATCAATGAGTTTTCCGGTTTCTACCGCATGATCAACAAGGTCATGGGCATGAGGACCACGTTCGCGTTGATAGGTTTCAAGCAGCGTTTCTGGCGCGAGCCCGCGCTTCACCATGTCAAGCTTCCAAGCAAGGTTGGCGGCATCACGCACCCCAGCAACCATACCTTCGCCGAGGAAGGGCGGCGTCTGGTGAGCGGCATCTCCAGCAAGGAAAATGCGACGCTCGCGCCAATGGTCCGCATGGGCTGCGTGGAACTGATACCCAGCTGAGCGCTCAATTTCAGCATCATCAGGGCCGATCCATGGAGCAAGCATCTCCCAGACCTTGTCTTCCCTAGCCATCTCTACTTTGTCTTCGCCGGCAAGAAGCTGAAACTCCCACCGTCGCTTCAGCCCAACGGTCGGAACATAGGTTGCGCGGCGCTTTGGATCACATACCTGCTGTGTAATCACGGCAAGACTTGGCACTTCCCGCTTCAGATCAACATCAACAACGACCCAGTCACAGTCATAGCCAAGAGACTGGAACGCAAAGCCGAGAGATTTGCGCACAGGACTTGCCGCACCATCAGCTGCAATCAAGTAATCTGCCTCAAGCGTAAATGTCTCTCTCCCGTCCACAGGCGTAACATCGACACTCACGTTGTCATCTGTTTGCTGAGGTGCAGCAGCCTCATGCGAGACCAAGACAGTGACATTCTCGCGCGCCTCAATATTTTCCCGCAAAGTGCGCTCCAGAAGCGGTTGGTAGAACATATTGCTGTGAACCCATCCGGACGGATCCACATAGTCATCAGGCAGGTCTATCCCCTGGATGCGCTTGCCCTTGGCATCGACAAACTCTGCCCCCCGTGCCTGCTGACAATCGGCGTGCACCTGATCCCCGATCCCCAATTCATCAAAAACACGCATCGTTTCCCCATCTAGGCGCACAGCCCGAGGGAGCGGATAAATCCCCGGTAATCGGTCGATAATCGCCACCTGCCAGCCCCGACGGGCCAGCAAACCAGCCATTGTTGCTCCTACAGGACCGTATCCAATGATGATCGCGTCAAAACGCTCTGAGTTTCCCAATTTCATTCTCCTATTGATCTACGCACTCATCTTGATTTACCGACCATGAATGATAATATCATCAGATATGACGTAAGTCACATTTTGTTGAGCTGAAAACCAGCACAAATGGGTGAAATGGAGACCACGATGGACCTCATGGAAATCGAACAGCCACCGGTAAGTCGCGTGGAGCGCAAGCGCATGCAGGCGCGCACGCGCATTCTGGAAGCCGCCGAGGACCTAATGCGGGCGAAAGGTTTTGACGCGGTCAAAATCCAGGACATCACCGACGTCGCCGATGTTGGGCACGGAACTTTCTACACTCACTTTAAGACCAAGATGGATGTGCTGGTTCCCATCGTCCGCGCGAAAGCACGGCAGGTAACCGAGCGACTTGATGAACAAACACGGGACATGACAGATCCAGCCAGTGTTGTTTCGATCAGCGTCCGACACATGCTGACAGAGATTGCCCGAGATCCTCTCTGGACCTGGTTTCTCTTTAAGTCCGACCTTCCGATGGACCAAATCCGAGAGGCAAGCGGCGAGAGCGCAAAGCGCGATATTCAAAACGGCGTCGACTCAGGCCGGTTCATCGCTCACGACGAAGCAACGCTTGAGCCTTTCCTGCTTGGTGCTCTTGCCGGTGTCATTCGCGACAAGTTCGAGACAGGTCTCGATCAACCCATCATCGAGAACTGCGCTTACATCCTGCTCCTGATCCTTGGCCTACAAAAAGAAGAGGCGCGCAAACTGTCTTGCACGCCCCTCCCACCACTCCCGGCGGAGTGAAAATTCAGCCCTTGATTTGAACAGGCAGCTGCTCGAAACCTTTAACAAAGTTCGAAAGAACCCGCACCGGTTCTCCCACAACTTCAATGCGGTCAAAACGCTTCATGATCTCTTCCCAGAGAACGCGCAGCTGCATTTCCGCCAGGCGGTTACCGACACAGCGGTGAATGCCGAAACCGAAGGAAAGATGTTGGCGCGGCCGCGCACGATCGATGATGAACTGATCGGGATTTTCAATCACTTCCCCATCCCGGTTTCCCGAGACGTACCACATCACAACCTTGTCGCCCTTCTTGATCTGCTTACCACCAAGCTCTGTGTCTTCAAGGGCGGTGCGACGCATATGGGCCAAAGGCGTCTGCCAGCGAATAATCTCCGGCACCATGGTCTCGATCAGACTGTGATCTGCACGCAGCTTGTCATATTGCTCAGAGTGCTCGTTCAGTGCCAGCAAGCCACCGGTGATGGAGTTACGCGTCGTGTCATTCCCTCCAACAATCAGAAGAATGACATTGCCGAGATATTCCATCGGCTCCATGTTTCTCGTGGCTTCCCCATGGGCAAGCATCGAAATGAGATCCCCATTGGGTTCTGGCGAATTGACGCGCTCATTCCAGAGCCGCGTAAAATATTCCGCGCACTCCATAAGAATCTCGCGGCGCTCGTCCATTGAAGAGATAAGTGGGCCGTTAATGTCCGCTGTCGCCACATCAGACCAATAGGTCAGCTTGCGCCGATCTTCCCATGGAAAATCAAACAGGGTTGCCAACATCTGGGTTGTGAGTTCAATCGATACACGATCAACCCAGTTGAAGGTTTCGTTCCGAGGTAATCCATCAAGGATTTTGCCGGCCCGTTCCCGGATGACGCCCTCAAGGATCGCGAGGTTGCCTGGCGCAACAATCGGACTCACCGTCTTGCGCTGCTCATCATGTTTGGGCTGATCCATCGCGATAAACATGGGCAGCTGAAAGTCAGCTAGGGGATCGCGAATTGTAATCCCGCCAAGACCGGATTCAGATGAGTAGATGCCGTGATTGGTATCCACCTTCATAATGTCATTGTACTTCGTGACCGACCAATAAGGTCCGTAGTCACTCTCGGCGCAGTAGTGAACCGGGTCTTCATTCCTCAGCCGTTCGAAATAGGGCCAGATCGCATTCTCTTTAAAGAGATGCGGCTGGCCGACATTGATTTTATCAAGCGGCAATGAATAGGCGTCGTCGGACGCGGCATCAGGCATTGTGGCAGCTTCGCTCATCGTTTGGTTCCTCCATTCAGCGGTGCGCCGTGCGTCACTCACTGACCTCAGTCAAATTGCGAATTACACATCCTAACAACGTAAAACAATTTGTGCAGCGATCAAATTTCACCGCCGCGTGAACGAATTCGCACGCCATTAAGTGGGCAGCACTGGACTAATGGCATTAATAGTGTCAACAATTACGCCACTTGCAGGGAGACGCTCAATGTTGGAACCGACAAAAAAAGACAATCCAAATCCGTCCTTAACAGTGGATCCACCGAGGCCCATTCGTATCCTGATGTCTTTCATGCTGAACCGGATGATGGACCCTGTCCGACTGCAGAAAAAGCGCGATGCCGCGGAAGCTGAGCGCAAAAAAGCAGGCGCACCTCATCGGGTCGAGTATTTCCATCAGCTTGATGATCCCTATAGTCATCTGAGTGCCAAAAAACTGACTGAGTTGGCGGCAGCCTATGACATTGAGATCGTGCCACACCTCATCAACGCCACTGGGGGGAAAAACCAACCCTACCCGGAAGATTTAGCCTCCTATGCACGCCGCGACGCCGCCGCAGTGGCACAGCACTATAAAGTCAGCTTCCCCGGCAATGCTGGCACGCTGCCAAGCGAAGATGACCGGTTGCTGGCAGCACGGATTTTGGCTGCAGCAAACCCCGCCGATTTTGTCGACCGGGCGGCACCGGTAAGCGATCTGCTTTGGGTCGGAGACCATAGTGCATTGCAGGCACTGGCTGATGAGCTCGGAACAGTGAGCGACAAAGAAGCGCTTAAACGTCTGGCTCTGGATTCTGAAATGCTCCAGAAGGAAGGCCACTATTCCGGCAGCACCTTCCGGTATGCCGGCGAGTGGTTCTGGGGCATTGACCGCCTCTACCATCTGGAAGCCCGCTTGCACGAACGTGGCGCGCACAAAGAAGGCGCTGCACCGGTCGCCGACCGCCCCCCACTTGATTGGGGCGCAACCAAAGACACCGGCACCATCACTCTGGAGATTTTTCCCTCCCTGCGCTCCCCATACACAGCCATCATCTTCGACAAAGCCTGTGAGCTAGCAGACGAGAGCGGCGTGAAACTCGTTGTCCGTCCCGTGCTTCCAATGGTCATGCGGGGCGTTCCCGGAACGCAAAACAAAGGCCGCTACATATTTAGCGACACCAAGCGAGAAGCCGATGCAATGGGTGTTGGGTATGGTCCCGTCTATGACCCTATCGGCGAACCAGTCCGAAGGGCCTATTCCCTCTTTCCCTGGGCCACATCCCAAGGCAAAGGACGTGAGTTGCTCAGCGCTTTTCTGGATGCCGCCTTCAGAAAAGCCGACCGCACCGATACTGATCGCGGCATGAGGAAGGTAGTAGAGGCGGCTGGGCTCTCCTGGAAGGAAGCAAAGCCACATCTCGGCACGGATGACTGGAAAGCAGAAGTCGCAGAGAACCAGCGCATCATGACGGACGACATGCAATTATGGGGAGTGCCAAGTTTCCGGATTTCTGGGCCGGGCTCTGAGCCCGACTTCACCGCCTGGGGCCAGGATCGCCTCTGGTTGGTTGCAGCAGAGATAAAAAAACGGATCGCCGAAAACAGTTAAGCTCTCAACGCACACTTAGCTCTGTCTAATTCTTAGCTTGTGCTTGCGCCCCAGTCCCCTTAAGTGAGCAGACTGGGCTGGGAGACAGGCGTGAGCGACAAACACAATAAAAACAAAGACCGCTCAGCGGATGAAGAGAAGCCGGAGCTTGCCTCTCCCCTTCTTGACCTGCGTGAACGTGGCCCTAATGCGCTAGCTCCCGCGCCTCAGTCTCTCGGCATATGGGAACTCGCCTGGCCAACCATTGTGGCATCCGCCCTTCAGACAATGGTGCGCTGGGCCGACTTCATGATGGTGGGCGACTTAGGCGTCGAAGCCGTCGCAGGTGTTGGCGCCGCCGGACAAATCTATTGGATGATCCAGACCCTGGTGATGGCCTTGTCCACGGGCCTGGTCGCTATCCTCGCCCGCGCGATTGGAGGAGGTAACCGCCAGGAAGCAGATCAGGCACTCCGCCAATCCATCATCATGGGGATCGTCTTTGGCCTGGTCTCCTGGTTCGTTGTCCTGCCAATTCTTGAACCCATGATCGGCATTATGGGCGTCACCGACGGCGTCATCGCTTATGGCAGTGAGTATCTCTTTTGGCTCCTAGTCGGGAATGTCCCCTTTGTGCTGGGGTTCATCTTCGCTGCCGCCTTGCGCGCAGCAGGCGACGCCCGCATGCCGCTTTACATAGGGATCCTCGCCAACCTTCTGAACCTGTTTCTGAATTGGGTACTGATCTACGGCAATCTTGGAGCGCCAGCACTTGGTGTCGCGGGAGCTGGCATGGCATCAGCCATCGCCATGTTCGTGCAACTCGCAGTCTATTGGATTATGTGGAGCCGCGGTCTCCTGCTCCTGAAGCCACTGCTCAAAGGCTTTCGTTTTGATTGGGGTATGAGCCGCCGCATTCTGCATATCGGCTACCCCGCTTCCATCGAAGGCATGGTCTTTCAAATCGGCATCTTAAGTTTCATGGCGCTGATGAGCGTCTATGGCACAGCGGAATTCACCGCCTATCAGATCGGTGTGCAGATCCTCTCTATCTCCTTCCTGCCCGGCAACGGATTCTCGATCGCCGCCTCCACCCTTGTTGGACAGCACCTCGGAGCAAGTGACCCTGATGCTGCGATGCGGTCAGGCTGGCGGTCTCTGGGCATGTCCATGCTCTTTATGGGCGCACTGGGCGCCGCATTGATTGCTATGGCCCCTATGCTCGCAGGCTGGTTCATCGACGATGCAGAAGTCATAGCGCTCACGGTCGACTTCATTTGGATATTGGGGATCGCCCAACCGTTGATGGCAATCGAGTTTGTCATCGCGGGTGCCTTGCGTGGGGCAGGCGATACACGTTTCCCGCTCTTTGCGATTTTCACGGGCCTGTTCGTGTTTCGTGTCTTCCCCGCAATGCTGATCGTGCTCTATTGGGAAGGCTCTATCCAACTGGTATGGTCGGTCTTGCTGCTGGACTATCTGATCAAAGGCATCATGCTCGCTGAGCGCTTCCGGCGCGGCAAATGGAAAACAATCAAAGTTTGATCAGGTGCCGGTAAGGATGCCTGCTTCCTGCATGGCAGAAATCTCCACCTCCTCCAATCCGGCCTCTCGGGCGATCTCAGCGGAATGCTGCCCATGCGCCGGACAGGGTTGGTCAATATGAGCCTGCTTACCAGCCAATTGGACAGGGGGTTCAGCTATCCGCACAGGTCCGAGCAATGGGTGCTCTTCAAGACCCAGCGCGCCAACCGCTGCCACTTGCTCGTTGGTAATCACTTCATCGGGGAAAAGGCAGGCAGCACACGGAACATCATGTGCCTTGAGTTGAGCTAGTGCGTCCTCCGTCGAGAGGTGAGTAAATCCGCCATCAAGCTCCCTCAACAACAGCGCAACATTAGCACTACGAGCAAAAATCGAATTGAACCGGTCGTCTTCCATGATCTCGGGACGATCAATGATAGATGAGATGCCCCGCCAATGATCATCCGTCGCCGCTGCAATCGAAATGTGACCATCTGCAGTTGCAGACACACGGTAGTAGTCCGCCATGGGTGCAAAGTCGGTGACATCATCTGCGAGTAAAGTCTGGCGCATCATGCCATCCGGCCACAGGAAAAAAAGGCAGGACTGAAGCATTGAAAGATCAATATGCTGCCCCTCGCCCGTCGACGCGCGGGCTAAAAGAGCCGCAGTGATCCCCTGCGCCGCGGTGTAGGCCGTGATTTTGTCGGCGACGAGCGTCTTCATATATTCTGGCGCCCCGCCCTCCGCCTGCACGCCGGTATAGCCCGTCAGAGCCTGGATCACATGGTCATAAGCCGGGTCCTGCGCTTTGGGACCTTCTTTACCGAACCCCGTAATGGCGGCATAGATGAGCTTAGGGTTCGCCGCGCGAAGCTTGTCGCTTCCCAGATTCAAGCGCCGCATTACACCGTCCCGGTAGTTGTGCACCAGCACATCAGCGTCGGCCGCGAGGCGTTGCAGCAGGTCTTGGCCTTTTGGGTCTTTGAGGTTGACTGCCAGCGCCCGCTTGCCTCGGTTGCAGTTCGCAAAGAGCGCTGAGATGCCGTTCTTCTGACTACCGATAAACCGCATCGGGTCACCAATTCCGACAGGCTCCACCTTGATAACATCGGCACCTTGAGCCGCAAGCATCATGGACGACAGAGACGCCGTCACCATGGTCGATAGTTCGATGATACGAACACCCGCAAGAGGCTTGTCCGCCGTTACCTGTTCTGCCATCTCTTCCCCCATTTTCACAAATGATAGGAAGAGCGTGGGTCCAAGCGCAAGGGATACCAAGGGGCTAGCAGGTTTTCCGCCAGCCCCAAAATTAGACGACAAACATCCCTATCGCCTTAGTAGTCTAGAGAGACCTAGAACTCCCAGCGCACTTGAACCGTCAACGTGTTGCCGAGGTAGCGATCCTTAAACTCGGAGTCATACTGAATGGCACCGCTGAATCCATCAACGTCCAAGAATTTCACTCCAGCTCCCAGATTAATCGAGTCTCGCGCTGGCGTAGCCCCACGCGTGGTAAAGGGTGAGCTACCGAAGGCAAACTGAGATACAGAATTTGGCGCATCTGCTTTCATCTCATGAAACCAGCCCACTCGGATTTCAGGCGAGATCTCTCCCCCACCTTCTAGATCGTAGCTTTTCGAGAAGCGCGCAAGCACCCCGGTCTTAAGGGATTCATCGCGGTTTTCAGTGACCGACAACGCGGTCGTTGGTGCCCCTGTCTCGGTGTATGCGTCTTGCCTCGATTGCACATAGTCTAGAGAAACAGAGGGCGTGAACCGAACATCCCCAATGTTTAAGGGATATCCAGCACTTACTCCTACCGAAAACACATCTCCATCGAAGTCTGCGGTTGGCGTCTCTCGCAGAGCACCGACATTGACAGACCGTCGCGCATCAAACTGTTGGAACGCGTATCCGAAGTGCGACTGAACATACCAAGGGTCCCCTTGATAGACGCCATATAATGTCGCTTGATAGCTGTCTACATCCGTACGGTTGCTGGACAACGTTCCACGGCCATCGACGCGGGTTTGTCCGTAGCTGAGGGCGGCACCAGCAACAAAGCTATCAGCGACCTTTGCATCCACGCCAACCGCCACACCGCCGCCAACGGCAGAGAAACCTTGAACACTGCGCCGTGCATCTTGAAGCGCGTTGAACCCATAGGCCTGCCCCCAGATGCCAATCGGCGCTGTCAGCGGGTCTTCCCCCGCAGCCACACCGGTCTCGCCTGTAAGCAAGGCGTTCTGCACCCCTTCTGCGCGAGCATTCACCGTGGTAGATGCACCGCCCTGCGCGGCAGTCGCACCTTGCGATGCTCCGCCACTTACATCAGGTGCAAGCTGGGTCAGCGCAACTTCAATCTCTGCCGCCGTTGGGATCGACAACAACTCAGCGAAGAGTGTTTGGCCTTCCGCTTGACCTGTCGGGCTCGCAAACTCAACGAGCCTGTCAACAATGTCACCGGCAGACACACTAACTGCCAAATTTTCAAGCACAGTTCCGGCAGCGGCCCCCGGGTTGGCAACCAGATAAACATCCGATGCCAGACCGTTAATCAGAATTGAGTCGCCACGAAAGAGCCCGAAATCAACATCGCCAGCCGATGACACAAGAATGCCGTCGCCCACGGAAGCCGCAGGGCCACCATCTTCTCCGCCGCTTGTGATGAAATTGTAACGTGCTCCATCAGACACTGTCACACCAGCAGCGATGGTTGGGATCACACGAGCACCGCTCGCAATGGAGACCGTTCCATCATTGATGATCTGACCGAGCATCTCTGATCCGGTAACCGTTGCCGCTGTTTGGCCAACACGAGAGTCGTTTGGTCCGTCTGCTGTGATTGTTGTCGCAAGCGTCCCCCCCGCAGTAACAGAAACACTCCCGGTGCTCCCAGCAGGACCAGAAGAAAGACTCAGCGTGCCACTCCCCAGGTCAAGAGTGCCATTGACAGTCAAGTCCCCTGACAGCCGATTTCCCGTTTTGCCAGCAAAACCTACTCCAGCGAAGGTCGTACCAGCATCGGGAACCAACGTAACTTTTGCGCCAGACCCAATCGTCGAATTCGCGACATGATAAGAAGCGCCATTGGTACGCAGGAGCGACTCACCGCTAAGGAAATTGAGCGCCTTCAACCCCGCGCTGTCCGTCCCGACACTCTGATTGATATCGGTTTCAAACAGATAGTTTACCGTACCCGTGCCGTCCTGAGTTGCATGCAAGTCTGCAGAAAGTTGCGAGAAGAAGACATTGTTATTGAGAACTGCATTCCTGGGGTCGTGGCCAACAGACAATGCGGCATCTGCAGTGAACGTCAGCTCACCAAAATTCAATCCGAGATCAACAGAGGAGCGATCGCCAATAACAGCGCCCGTTGAACTTGCTAGAGCACCGTTTAGACGCGAGTCCGCAGAAATTTCGGCACTTCCCGTCCCTGTAGGCGCCAGGATCGTGCCGTTAATGACACCACCTTGCATCACGACTTTGTCTTGCGCGTTGTTCAGAACGATCTCGCCGGTGATTGTGCCATCATTTGAGAGCGTAACCCCCCCGCCAGCCACTCCAATTGGCCGAATAAAGGCAAATCCGAGATCGCCGGGTGTTGATAGTGTTCCGTGATTTGTTATCGTTCCTGCAGCAGCACCAGGTCCTATCTCTGTAATGAAGATTGCAGATCCCGTTTGTCCTCCCGCTGCACTGATCGTGCTCCCAATATTGTTTACGATTGAAACCGAGGATGGGATGAGCGTGGGATCATTTGGAACGATATTGCCGATTACGATGGCGGAAACATTATCCAAGGTTGGAGATATTTCGCCCGTCGCATTGGCATCAATGCCGTTCACAATTGAAACCGTCCCCGACGTGTTAACATTGATCCCAACGGGGCCAGATATTGTTCCTTGAAAATTATTGATAGCAACATTGCCGGATGTACGAACAACAGAAATGCCAGTGGATGCTGTGGAGCTGTGACTCAAGATGGATCCAGCCGAAGACGCTGATCCCTGATTAATGGTCACATCGCCGCTGACAGTGCCGCCATTCGGACCGCCTGCAAACACTGCAGCAGCCCCACCCGTAGCGCTGAACGCACCGATGACTGCAGTCTCTCTTGTTGAGCCCATAGCTGTTCCGTTGTTGATGATGACAGGTACGTTCTGAAGAACGTTGACCGTCGACGCCAAGTTAGAATCAGACGCTAAAAACCCATCATTCGTAACGCTCGCAATCGAGGGCCCCCCAAAACTCAAAATCGCCGAACCGTTAACACCGTTACCAACATTCACAATGCCGGCTCCCTGTTCCACGGTGACATTTGCTCCCGAAATGCCAGAGAATAGGAACTGCGTTCCTGTCGCAGCGGGAAGTTGCTCAGTGATGGTCGGAGTTACCGACTGTTCTGCCGCGGTGACAGTGCAGTCAGCCGCCAAAGTAATGATGCCTTCAGGGTTGCCTCCCAAAGCACCTGGCACACCTACACAAATTGGCGCCGCCTGTGTTTCACTCGCCAAAACAATGGCCGTTATCGCCACAGAACCAGCAAGCACATGACGGTGTCGACGCAAAAACTCACTTAAACTCATTTGAACCCCCAAAAACCCATATTTCTAGTAAAAACGAAGTCGCCGGTTTTACAAGAAAATATTTAGTTTTTGGCGGAGTTGGCGCCCACGTTGGTTAACGACAGCCCCTAAAGTTGGCTGCCAAATTCAATTTTGTGGTTAACACGGAAGGTTTCATGCTTGGTAAAAGTGAGACACACCCGCTGGACAAAAAGGGCCGAGCGGAATACCGCTCAGCCCTTCAATCGAGGTCCTCCAACTAGGGACCTGACTCAGAAAGCGTATTTCAGGCCAAGCGACAGTCCGAAAGATGAATACTCTGAGTCCAATTCAACATTGCTGACAGGAGCCGGGCCACCAAAACGATTGAGCTCAGGGTCTTGCGCCAGGTCGAAATAGCGCGCGGTTCCGACAATGGAGAGTTGCTCTGTGATCGGCACAGCAGCACCTGCGAGCAGCTGATAGGCAAAGACCGTGTCATCATCATTGATGTTGGCAACTGGGCCATACCGAACAGAGGCATCAATATCGGCAAAACCAACACCGACCCCGACGAACGGGATGATGTCATCTGAGAATTGGGTGAAATTCCATTTGCCGTTCACGAGCACGCTAAAAACAGACTCGTCGCCAACTGGCGATTGTGGGTTCCCGTTGAAATTCAGGCCGTCCACATCGTTTTCGCGATAGGCCGCCTCCAACTCAATTGCTGGCTGACCATATTCCCCTGCAGCAAAAGCGTAACCAACACTGCCCGTGTAAAAAAGGTCATCATCAAACTCAATGTCGACATTCCGGCTTGGTCCGGTACTGTCTTGGTCATCCGCAAAGTTGTAGCCAACATCCGCTCCGACATAGAAGCCTTCGTTTGCCGCCTGTACGGATGTCGCTGCCAAGAGGCTCGCGCCGAACATGAGTGCAGCGCCTGTGTTTGTAATCGGTTGGGTCATTTGTTCCCCCGTTTTCCGGCCAGCGGCTTACATGCCGCAACGGGGAGGGTGTCGCACATTGTTTAGAACACCTCTAATCACGACGACGTGCATGCGATAACAAGTGTGTCAGGTCTTGTGAGCCAAACCGTCTCCTATGAAGTGACGGCCTTTTCGCGAATATGCGCAGTGAAGGTTGGCTTGCCGCCGGAGGTCACCTTTGTGATCGTGGCTTCGACTGGAAACTCGGTGCCGTCTTTGCGAAGTCCCACCACAGCACCACGTTCATTCATGAAGCGTGATGCCTGTTTTGATTTGGCAAAGTCTTCAATTTCTTTGCCGTGATGTTTTCGAAAACGATCAGGCAGCAGCATATCAAGTGACTGACCCATAACCTCTTCTGCCGAGTAGCCGAACATTTTCTCAGCTGTCAGATTGAAGAAAGTGACGTGTTGTGCTGCATCAACAGAAATGATGGCGTCTGCCGCAACAGCTAGAATGCGGGACATCAAAAGATGTCTTTCCTTCGTGCGCACCATTTCATCCCGCCGCGCGGAGTGATCCCGCACTGAAATGATGAAACGCTTTTCGCCACCAAACGAGGCTTCCGATACGCGTACATCGACAGGCATCTCAAGCCCGTCTTTCGTGCGGCCAGTAAGGTCAAGATAGCGCGACTGGTTTTGCAACCCTTCTCCCGCCCAGCGCGTGAGCCATTTCATGGGGTCAGCTCGTTGTCCCGGTTGACGTGGGACCAGGGTCTGAATCTCCTCTCCCTCCAGTTCCGCTGCTTTATATCCGAGCAATTCTTCAAGTGCCCCGTTCACATAAACGATGCGGCCATCAGGTGTGGAAACAACAATGGCTTCCGGAAGAGAAGCAACCAGAGTCTCATAAAACGCGCCATCCATCACAACCACCTCATGTTCTAAAGACCTTTACCGCCTGCGTTCCATCAGACAGTGAATGCGCCCGCGGGCTTAACCCCGCGAGCAACAGTTCTTATTCCGCAGCCGCGACGTTTGCGTCCGCATCGGGGTTTCCACCTTCCATCGCTTCCAAGACACTCAGGTCTTCGCTGATCGTAATACCTGCTTCTTCGTAAAGCGGACGGGTCCGTTCCGTCACCAGGCCAACGCGAGCGATAGCTGGCATCATCAGATCATCCAGTGCGTGGATCTGCCCCGGCGCCAGTTCTTGCCCAAGACCCTGTTCTTCTGCTTCTTCCATACCCTTGAAGAAGTCATCTCGGTCAATGTCAGAATTGTCGAGCACCATCAGGAAGCCAGGGTCGGCACGTGAGGCGAGCGTATTCGCGTTGGACGACGACGACGCAGACGCCAGAACGTTGACCGCATCAAAAGCAAATTGCGCCATTTCTTCGCGGTCATCTTCATGCATCTTCTTGAATACAGGTCCGAGATAGACATGACCGAAGGAGACGTGCCGTGACTCATCACGCATCACATTGAACGTCAGCTTCTTCAACAGCGGACAATTGGTCGTCCGATACATGTTGTTGAAGGCACCAAGTGCCAGGCTTTCAACAATCATGTTCATACCGATCATGACTTTTTCGTGTCTATCCGACTGCAACGTGGCATCAATCAATGCTTTGAGCCATGGCGTCATTGGATAGGTCATCGCGATCTTGTCGCAATATTTCGCATACACTTCCACGTGACGTGCTTCATCCATCGTTTGCGTCGCAGCATAGAGCTTCGCACCGGAGTCTGGCACCGAATGCGTGACACAGGCGGCCGTCATTAGGGCACCTTGTTCACCATGCAGAAACTGAGACAAGAGCTGCGCGGTCGAGTGCGCGGTGAATGTTTCCTGTTGAGACTTTGAAAGCTTTGAGAAGAACGGCATCTGATGGTAGGCGCTCGAGCGGTCTGCAATCAGGGGGTTGGAGGGATCGACTTCATGATCCCACGGCAACAGCTCGTCTGAATCCCATTGGTTTTGTTTTGCACGATTGTAAAGGTCTTCAACCTTCTCTTCGCCAAATTCATAAGCGAAGTGCCAGGCGATATCCATCGGGTTCTTGTAGATGTCGTCCGGGTTCATGGTGACTTTCCAGTCACCCTTCTCAACGACATTCGGTTTATTGGGTGCAGTCATTCTTTCCTCCTGTGCGCACTACGCGCATTTTTTTTAATCTCGCTACCACCAGGCCGACCCGCCAATAATGACGCCTGCGTCATTTTTTGTTTTTGACGTGAATCAAGTGGGTGATTTTTCTTTTAGGTTGATCTTTAGTATTGGCGCTCAGGCATAAGCACGGTCAGCCCTTCAAGTTCGTCAGACACTTTGATCTGACAACTGAGCCGACTGGTCTCGTTCACATCGAACGCAAAATCGAGCATGTCTTTTTCAAGCTCATCAACGGGCCCTACCTTTTCCGCCCATTCTTCGGGGATGTAGCAGTGACAGGTGGCGCAGGCACACGCGCCGCCACAATCACCATCAATGCCAGGCACCGTGTATTTTATGGCGCCTTCCATGAGGGTCAGGCCGTTGGTGACATCCACCTCATGTTCGGTCCCACCAAACTCCACAAACTTGATTTTCGTCATGCAACCACCGCTCCCAAAGATCCTGGAAAAAGCCATTTCAGAGCCCTTTCACCAATTGATTGGCGCAACACTAACGTGACGCCTGCGTCATTTTCTTTGACTTGCGTCAACCGGGCCTTTGATCCAATCAATGTTGCTGTTGACAACATCGAGACCACCCATTAGACATGTTGGCATCGACAACATGGAAGTTTGAATGACCTACCATCATGGCAACCTGAAACAGGCTCTTCTCGACAGAGCGGCGGAAGTGATCGCGGCCCAGGGAATAGAAGCCTTAAGTTTGCGCGCTTTGGCGAGAGATGTCGGTGTGTCTCACGCAGCGCCCGCCAGACATTTCAGGGACAAAAAGGCGCTCTTGAGCGCGCTGGCGACAGAAGGCTACCTAAGATTCAGCGCCTACGTGACCAACGCAGCTGAACAGGCGGGGAGCGATCCCGTTGCCAGATACAACGCCATGGGTAGGTCCGTCATCCGCTTCGCCCTGACCCATCCAGCCTACTACGCCACCTTCAATCATCCGGATGTAACACAACAGGCGGACGAAGACCTGCTGAAGAGCCATAAGGAATATATGGAGATTGTCTTGATGGCGGCAGCAGAAGCACAAGCCGCGGGGTGGCAACCTGATATCGATCCGCTGGTGCTGATGGCATTCTCATCCGCTGCGGCCGCTGGTGCTGCAAATATGGTCACCAACAGGCGAGGCAGCGACGTCTTTGAAGGCCGCGACCTCGAAGACCTTGCCGAACAAATCATCAATCTTGTGGTCCCGCCCAGTTCAGAGCTGTGCGCTTAAGCACGGAGGAGACAATAGATGGAACTCTTGAAAGCAATTTATCCATGGGGGCCCGTGCTGTTTGGCATTGGGTTTCTCGCCCCTCTCATCGCCGCGATCATGACCAGCATCGGGATGACCGCTCCGCTCGGCCTGACGGAAATTCAAACCGGTCTGATCATCGGTGGCACCTGGGGTCTCATCGCAAAATTCGGAGGGCGCTGGATATGAGTGTCGCAGAAGCACAAAGTCCTGCAGAGATGGACAAAGACGAAGAGCGCCGCCTCTACCGCGAAGAGATGGTTATCGCAAAAAAGTACATCGGACCATTCCCCGTTGTCATGGCACTTTGGTGCTTCTCTAACCTTCTTTGCTGGTTTGCTCTTTGGCCGCTCGTTTTTTTCGATGTCATTCCGCTGTGGGCAGGCTTCATCATTGCGACGGCCAATGTAGCGCTCTGTTATCTCCCCTCTCATGAAGCGCAGCATTCAAATTATGCCAACCCGGGCACGCCCCTGCGCTGGCTGAATGAATTGATCGGCTACGTTTCGACAATCCCGCTGGTGCTGCCCTTCAAGATCGCCCGCTACACTCATATGCTGCACCACAAGCACACAAACGATCCAAAGCTCGATCCAGATTTTGAAGTGACCGCGCCTACATGGCAGCAGGCAGTCCTCAAGACAATCCGCCGCATGCAACCAGCTTTCCCGAACTCTTACGGCGTCGTTCTGTCAGAAAACGCTGACGATCCCGCTGCACAGCGGGCGGGCCTGGAAGGCATGGTGCAGTCTCTCGCCTATTGGGGCATTCTCTGCGCGCTTGCCTGGAGCGGCTATGCATTAGAGGCGGCCTTTCTGTGGTGGATCCCACGGATGCTCGGCACCGTCTACATCTCACTCTTTCTCAGCTGGTGGCCACATCATCCGATGAATGAGATGGGACGCTATCGCAACACCCGCTCTTTTACACACAAGCTTGGGAATATCGTTGCGTTTGGCATGGAAGACCACATCATCCATCACCTGCATCCGGGCATGCCGCTCAACCGCAACAAGGCGGCCTTTCGGGAATTACGGCCAATTCTGGAAGCCCGCGGATGCCGCTTGGAGGATCACCACGGCTGACCACCTAAATTCCAAGCCCAACATGATCCGTATCAAGGCGAGCTTTCAGCTTTTCGACCACTCTTCCTGAAGACGCGCATATAGTGGCCACATGCGGTCGCGTCCCGCCCGCAATCGGCGAACAAAAGCGTCGACAGGAATTATCGCAAAGGTGGTCATCATGATTGGCGCAAGCATTACGCTCATCGAAGTCTTTGGAATCAAAATCAGGGTCAACATCAGTTGGGCGTTCATCGCCATCTTGCTGGCGTGGGGGTTGGCTGAGGGCTATTTCCCCACCATCCATGCGCAACTTCCCCATGCGACCTACTGGTGGATGAGTATTGTGGCCGTCCTTGGTCTGTTCGCCTCCATCTTATTGCATGAGCTTGCCCACTCTCTGGTTGCCCGTGCCTACGGCATGGAGATCACAGGCATCACGCTTTGGTTGCTCGGTGGCATTGCGGAACTGAAAGGCGAACCCCCGTCGCCCAAAGTCGAACTCCTTATGGCCATTGCAGGTCCGGCAATGAGCGTCTTCCTTGGCACAGTGTTTTGGCTGTGTGCCGGAGCCTTGGAAGCTTTCGTCTCTGTCGCCACCGTGTTGAGCTATCTCGGCATGCTCAACCTCATTCTGGCGGCCTTCAACATGGTGCCTGCCTTTCCCCTCGACGGCGGCAGGGTCGCTCGCGCCATCATCTGGATGCGCACCGGAGACTATCTTGCGGCAACAAAGACGGCCGCGCGCATGGGGTCGCTCTTCGGGTTGGGGCTCATTGTGGTTGGATTGATGGGCTTGGTGACCGGCGCGGGACTCGCGAGCCTTTGGTGGGTCGTGCTTGGCATGTTCGTGCGCTTTGCAGCTGACTCGTCAAACTTCCAGGCACAGACAAAGAATGTACTCGCGCAGAAAGCGGTGCGGGAATTCATGACACCGAACCCCATCACAGTTTCTGCAGAAACATCCGTCACGGATCTGATCGAAAACTATATCTATCACTACGATTTTGAATTTTTCCCCGTGGTGGAAGAAGAACACATTGTCGGCAGTGTCAGCCTTCGAGACGTTCGGTCCATCACTTTGGACCGGCATCGCGCGACGCGGGTCAAAGACATCATGCAACCGATCACGTCTGATGCAATTGCGAGCCCCCGTGACCTTGCCGCAGACGCCCTGACAAGAATGCAGGAGAGCGGCAAAAGCCTTCTCATGGTGATGGAAGGGGCCGATCTTGTCGGCGTTATTGCAATGAAAGACCTGCTCCGCGTCGTTGCTATTCGCTCCTCGCTCGAACAAACCGAGTAGCCGCGCAGGAAAAAACCCAACTAACGCTACGTCAAACTGATATCCAATTGGGTAATATGACTTTTTGTCAGTTTTTGGTTCACAAACACCACGCCACGCTCTAAATTTCTCCACCAATATTGATGAATGGCGGCACCAAGCCGCGCAAACGCTGATACCGATCCGGGGAGATCCATCATGAGCGAACAAGCAGTAAACAATGCGATTGATTTCGATCCCAATGCCCTGCGCGATAAATACCGTGAAGAGCGCGACAAGCGCCTGCGCACCGAGGGCAACGAACAATATGTCGAAATCAAAGGTCAATACGCCCACTACCTCGAAGACCCTTATGTGGAAGAGCGCATTGAACGCGACCCGCTGACCGACGAAGTGGACGTCGTCGTTATCGGTGGCGGCTTTGGCGGTCTGCTCGCTGGTGCCCGACTGCGCGAAGCCGGTGTCAAAGATCTGCGCATGATCGAAAAGGGCGGCGAGTTCGGCGGCACCTGGTATTGGAACCGCTATCCGGGCGCAGCCTGCGACATCGAATCCTATGTCTACCTGCCACTGTTGGAAGAAACAGGCTTCATGCCGGTTGAGAAATACACCCGCGCGCCAGAAATTCTTGAGCACTCCAAACGCATCGCCAAGAAATACGACCTCTACAACAACGCAGCCCTGCAAACGGAAGTTGAAGAAGTCCGCTGGGACGAGAGCCTGCAACGGTGGATCATCAAAACCAATCGTGGTGATGAGATGAAAGCAAAGTTCGTCATTATGTCGAACGGCCCGCTGAACCGACCGAAACTTCCCGGCATTCCGGGCGTTGAAACCTTCAAAGGCCACACCTTCCACACCAGCCGTTGGGACTACGATTATACAGGTGGCAGCCCAGCCGGGGGCCTCACGAAGCTCAAGGGCAAAAAAGTCGGTATCATCGGCACCGGCGCAACAGCCGTTCAGTGTGTGCCGCACCTAGCAGAAGGGGCAGACGAGCTTTTTGTTTTCCAACGGACCCCGTCTTCAATTGACGTTCGGGGCGACCGGGAAACAGATTGGGATTGGGCGAAGACGCTGGAGCCGGGCTGGCACAAGCACCGTATGGAGAATTTCAATACTCTGGTCTCGGGCGGCTTTGCAGAAGAAGATTTGGTCAACGATGGTTGGACAGAGATTATTCGCAACCTCTTGTACATTGCGAGCCAGGGCGACAATAAAAACCTGACCCCTGAAAAACTTGCGGAGATTGCAGAACTCGCAGACTTCAAAAAGATGGAGCAGGTCCGGTCCCGCGTCGACGAGATCATCAAAGACCCAACAGTCGCCGAAGCGCTTAAGCCCTGGTATCGCCAGTTCTGCAAGCGGCCCTGTTTTCATGATGATTATCTCGCAGCATTCAACCGGCCCAACGTCCATCTGATCGACACCGACGGCAAGGGCGTGGACAAAATCACAGAGACAAGCGTTGTTGCCAACGGCCAGGAATACGAACTCGACTGTCTGGTCTACGCGACAGGATTTGAGGTTGGCACGGAATACAGCCGCCGCTCAGGCTTTGAGCTTTATGGCCGTGGCGGGCAGTCCTTGACAGATACCTGGGCTGATGGCGTGCAGACACTCTATGGCATGCACGTGCACAACTTCCCGAACGCCTTCATCATGGGCGGCGCTCAGGCTGGCTTTACCGCGAACTACCCCCACCTTCTCGAAGAGCAGAGCAATCACATTGCCTGGCTGCTGGATGAAGCCAAGAAACGTCAGGCCTCAACGATTGAAGCATCGGAAGAAGGACAGGCAGCCTGGGTGGAGCAGATCCTTGGCAAAGCAGCCATGCGCACCAGGTTTCTCGAAGAATGTACGCCCGGCTATTACAACAATGAGGGTAAGGCCTCAGAACGCACGGTGCAGAACGCGCCTTATGGCGGCGGCTCGGTCGAGTATTTCAAGATCCTCGACAAGTGGCGAGCCGATGGTGAGATGACCGGGCTGGAACTCAACTAAGCACAAACATCACTGCTGCAAACGATAAAGGGCGCTTCTCACGAGGCGCCCTTTTTCTATGTAGAAACACAACCGGTATTGTGGTGATACCAACCTTGGTGATGTGCGGCCTAAACCACTTGGCTCACGATGGTCTCTCGTGACTTGCGGACCTTTTTCATGGGCAACAGCCAATCACCCGTAGGGTCGCGATACCCCAGCGGCAAAAGAACCACGGAACGCAAGCCGCGTTCTTTCAGGCCCAGAATTTTGTCGACTTCGGCTGGGTCGAAACCTTCCATCGGCGTGCTGTCAACTTCCTGCTCTGCAGCAGCAATGAGCGCAAATCCCAAAGCGATATAGGCCTGGCGCGCAGCATGGGCATAGTTGACCTCTGCCTCACGCGGCAGATACATCGCCTTCAGATTATCGTAGTAAGCATTCAACATCGGAATTTCGCCGCGCTCTTCCGTCATATGCTGTGTGACAGCATCGATGCGTTCGTCGGTGTAATTGTCCCATGCAGCAAAAACCAGAAGATGAGAGCCGTCCGTGATCGGCGACTGATCGTGGGCAACTTTACGAATTTCACCCAATACATCTGGATTAGTGACCACGAGAAGTTCAAAGGGCTGAGTGCCGCTTGATGTTGGCGTCATACGGACCGCCTCTACAATCGCATCGACCTTCTCCTGCGGCACGGGCTTTGTCGGGTCCATCTTCTTGGTGGCATACCGCCAGTTCAAAAGGTCGGTCAGAGTCTTATGGGTCATTCTTCAGGTCCTATTGTGGGCGTCGACAGAAAGCAGTATACTTTTGTGACTGAGGATATAATCAGAACTAAAGGCCACCGCAAGAGGGCACAGGATTGACCCCCGGTTACACGAAGGGAACCGCCATGCTTGACACCAGCCAATGCCCTGATTGCAAACGCATAAATGAGGTTCTGTCACGCGTTGGCGATCGCTGGAGCGTGCTCGTTATAATCTCACTCTCCCGGTACGGAACCCTTCGTTTCAACGAGTTAAAGCGGAACCTGGGAATCTCACAGCGCATGCTGAGCCGCACATTGCGTGAACTGGAGCGGGACGGCCTCGTCAACCGCACCCAATACCCAACAATCCCCCCTAAGGTGGAATACACGCTCACGCCCTTGGGCGAGTCTTTTCGCGAACCGGTCGCTGAGTTGGGGCAATGGGCACTTAAGAACCTGGCGACCATCGATACTGCTCGCGAAACCTATGATGGACTGGCGGAGAAACAAAAGGCGGGATAGCTGCTTGCCAAACGAACGACGCTGTTTGTGCGCTGCGCTGGCCGGAACTCAACTAATCGCACAACCATCTCTGAAACGAATAAGGGCGCTTCCAACGAGGCGCCCTTTTTCTTTCTTCAAAGCACGTCCTAGTGTTGGGGACGTTGACGGCACACTTGCGCCAGCCGCGGGCGCAAGGTTTCGACACGTCTTCAAACCATGATGCCCGCATGCCCGCAAAGTTCAATAGCGCTAATGTAAATCACACTTGCCAGTTTAGGAAAAGTTAAGCAAATTTGAGGGCAAGAAGTTTGCGAATTCCAGCCCGTGAACCAAAACAAGGGGCAGTTTAGTTGAGAGCATTTTTGAAAGGGTTGGGCGTCATTGTTGCGCTGACAATTGGAGGTATGATCCTCGCTTCGGTCGCGCCGCAGATTGGGGTTTGGATTGGACTTGTATTCCTTGTGGTGCCATTGGTTGCTGTATTCAAACCACTGCCACAACTCCATCTTGAGCACCGTGCGTTTAGCGCATCTGTCGCGTTCTTCGTCGGACTAATGACGACGGCTGCATCTTTTGGCCTAATGTCAGAAACGCAGCGTTTGGCCGATCTGCGCGAGGCAGACCCCACCGCTTACTTGGCTTTTATAGAGACGCGGGACCAAGAAAAATGGCTTTCCGAATTGAAGGAACTGGCCCCCGAACGCTACGCAGCAGAAGTCGCCAAGATAGCGGAGGCAGAAGCTGCGCGAAAGGCTGAGGCGGAGGCTGCAAAAGCTGCAAGGGCGGCAGAACAGGATCGGGTGGAAGCTGAGCGGCGCGCAGAAGCAGAAGCGCAACGCCAAGCCGAACAAGAGGAGAAGATTACCAAATACATAGAGCAACTTGACCGGGAAATTGCATCCATCCCCGGGGTCCAGGCATCGAAATACACAGAGGACGTGTCCAGCATCAACATAGGTTTGTTGCTGATAGGCACTTGGGCATTGCTATATGAGGAAGGAGACAAACTGGAGTTGAATAATGAGACACAAAGGAAACGGCAACAGTTCAGGCAGCTTCTGGCGAATAAGCAAACTCAGATGTTACCCGCCATGCGCGATGCATATGGACCGGCGATGCGCCGACAACTATGGGAAGCTGATGGAAGTGCCCGTACCATTGGCGCGGGATATCGCACCGTTGAATTTGTTTCCACCGCATTCGCACGAAACGCCAACATCAAACAAATCCACGCTGAAATTCGTGAAAACCTCATGATGCTGCGCTTCACCCGCGCACAATACAAATGGATTAAACATGCAGCAGAATACAGCTACTACACGCTTGATGTTCCAACGGACGCGGACATAGTAAAATGGGAGAGCGGTGGGCGCTTTATCAATCTTGATTAACACTTCCTCATACCACAGAGACAAAAGTCGCTTTGGAGTTTTGATACGCCGAACCCCTCAAACCTCATGATTTTCAATGGTTTCTTTTTTCCGGGCGAATGTATGATGCTCTGCAAAATATCCGCCTGTGGCGCATTCAGAAAGCTCCTCACAGATTCCATCAAGCTCAAGTAATTGTTATGCTAGGGCAGCCGTCTTCCCTGAAATCATAATACCTCACCGGCAAACTCGCTGTCGCGAATATTGGCGCACCATAGGTTCGCAGAGTTTTTTGAAGGCTATTGGCACTGCGCGGCGGAACGACGAAATCGATATTCGAAGGGTGCGACTGCGCCCCGGCCAGTCAGGCCGCGCCATCGCAGGCTGAGCAAAGCGAAATGCCGCGAGATCAGAAAATGGCGGAGAGACAGAGATTCGAACTCTGGGTACTGTTGCCAGCACAACGGTTTTCGAGACCGCCCCGTTCAACCACTCCGGCACCTCTCCGCGATAGACCACGTAAATGATCTTTGGTTGTGGCGGCGGAATGTATCAGAAGCCGCGCCCAATACAAGACTGCACAAGGCCATACCCACAGACCCTCCCCACGGGCCACCCTCATCATAATCCGTCCAATATCACCCATACCTGATCCGACCCCTTGAAATAAATGCATATACATCTATATTTGAGGCCATTCAGATTGGCAAAGGTTTCAGATCATGCGTTTAGACGATCACCCCACCGTCCTGAAAGTCAGGGCAGCATCTGCATCCCGCTCGCCCGACGAGCCCTTGAACGCCACATGGCTCATGGAACTCTGCAAGAAGGCAGGTGCTGATGATGTGGGCCTCGTCTCCATTGACCGCCCGGAGATTGCCGACCAGAAAGCAGACATCCTTTCAATCCTGCCGGAAACAAAAACACTGATCAGCATAGTCTCCCGCATGAACCGGGACGCGGTGCGCACCGCGACACGCTCCATCGCCAATCATGAGTTCCACGAGACCTACACGTCAGTGAACGAAGCCGCACGCCATATCGTGAAAGAGTTGGAGGCTATGGGCATCCCGGCAGTGAATGCAGTCGCTGCCTTTCCCATGGAGGTTCAGGACTTCCCCGGCAAAAGCTGGCCCATCTCTCACAAACCCATTGCCGAAGCAGCGGGCATGGGCAAAATCGGTTTCCACCGCAATGTCATCCACCCGAAATTTGGCAACTTCGTTCTGCTCGACACAATCCTCATTGGTGCAGCGGTCAGCGACGACAGCAAACCGCTCGACTACAACCCATGTGTAGAATGCAAACTCTGCGTCGCAGCCTGCCCCGTGGAAGCCATCGGCCCCGATGGCAGTTTCAACTTCTCCGCCTGCTACTCCCACAATTACCGGGAGTTCCTCGGCGGCTTCCTCGACTGGACCGAACAGGTAGCTGACGCAAAAGACAAGCATGACTATCGCGAGAAGGTAAGCGAAGGCGAGGTCGTCTCCATGTGGCAGAGCCTCTCCTTCAAACCAAGCTACAAGGCTGCCTATTGCATCTCCGTCTGCCCTGCAGGCGAAGACGTCATCAGCCCTTATCTTGAAGACAGGGTCGGGTTTGCCGAAAGACATGTGAAGCCCCTGCAGCAAACCGCCGAAACCATTTACGTCCTGCCCAACTCCGACGCAGAAACGCTGGTGCCTTCCCGCTTCCCTGCAAAGACAGTGAAACAGGTTCGATGGAATGTCGGCGCGAAGGACATCTTCAGCTACCTCTTCAACATCACCCTCACCTTCCAGCGGCGCAAAGCAGGCGACCTGAACGCCACTTACCATCTTAAGCTAACCGGCGATATGCCACTGGAAGCCACCATCACCATCGCCAAACGGCGGATCGAAATTGAGTTCGGCCTTACAGGCGACCCTGACTTGACCATTGAGGCGACGTCAGAGGCTTGGATGGGTGCCTTCGAACGGGGCTTTGAGTTGGAGAGCGCGATCAAAACCGGAGACATAAAACTGGAGGGTCCATTCGATCTGTTCCATCGTCTCGCAGACTGCTTCCCTACCTATGGCGACATCAACTAAGGTTGGCCCGCATGACAACACATCAAAACAAAACCACACAGCAAGCCATTCACATTGGATCATCGTGCGCTTGTTTTGCCGTCCGCAAAATGACGCGGGCGGTGACACAGCTCTATGACCACCATCTCTCGGAAGCTGGTCTACGGATTACCCAATTCACATTGATGAACGCCATCTCCGGCTTTGGCCAAGTGCCCGTCTATGTGCTGGCAGAAGAACTTGTGATGGACAGAACAACGCTGACCCGCAATCTAAAACCTCTGATCAAGGCCGGGCTCGTTGCCAGCGTCCCAGATGAAAAAGATGCCCGTGTGCGCAACCTGTCCCTGACGCCCGACGGCGCTGAACGTCTCAGGGCAGCTACGCCTCATTGGGAACGCGCGCAGGCAGAATTTGTCGAGAAGGTGGGAGAGAAATCCTGGGCGGAGGTCTCGCAAGGAATTTCTCTGATCGACCGCGCTTTAAGCAACGGCCCGAGGCCTTCAGATCGCTTGATCGCGGCAGGCTAACCAAAAAACCGCGCTGGCGGTTTTTCGCCTTTCTCTTTAGTTTGGTCTGATGCAGAGCGAAGAACATACGCCGCTGCGCCGCGCGCGCGCCTGGGCCATTCACATCTTTACCGCCTCCGGTGTCATACCGGGCCTTTTGGCCATCGAAGCCACCTTCGCCGGCGACGGACGCATGGCATTGCTCTGGCTGGGCGCAGCACTCATCATTGACGGGTTGGACGGGCCCCTTGCACGCCGCTTTGAGGTGACACGCTACACGCCCCGTTTTGACGGCGCCATTCTGGACCTGGTGATCGACTACCTCACTTATACAGCCATCCCGGCTTTGATGATTTGGCAGCTCGATATGGTGCCAGAAGGCTGGGGTCTTGCCGCGGCAAGTTTCGTAATGCTCACCGCGCTCTATTGCTTCGGCAACAAAGATATGAAAACCACCGACAATTATTTTGAGGGTTTTCCCGCGACCTGGAACATGGTGGTGCTGTGCTTCTTCATCCTCGACAGCAGCCAAATGATCAATCTGATCACGATTGCCTTGCTCGGCGCTCTCACATTCACCCACCTGAAATTCATTCACCCCTTCAGGGTGGTGCGGTTGAGGCTGATCACGATCTTCATGACCGCAACATGGGGCATTAGCAGCACCTGGCTTCTGGTTGCCAAAACGCCAGCACCCCTTCTTGAGAGCGATCCGGCAGCCTATGGCGCCTGGATATTCTCATCGCTCTATTTTGTCGGCTTCGGGGTCGTTCGCTCTTTTCAGCAGAACATCAAAAACACCTAGACATCGTCGCTAGCGCTGTGGTCCCCGTGCCGGTGTGGGTGGCGGTGGCGGTCTCAAAGCGGCGGGGACACCACCTGGCAGTTCGCCGCCATCAATCAGTATATCCCTGAGACGAAGACGTGTGGCGGGCGGCAGTGACGCGGGGTCAAACCCTTCTTGCTGCGCTGCGTCCCGTAGCCGGAGCAGGCCGACAATGACCGCCAGCTCAGAATGAGCACCGACAAACTCCGCTGGGTCAATCCCAGCCTCCAGCAAACGCGTTTTCATGGCCTCGAACTTCGGCATCTGTGAGGGATCAAAACCCTCACCGACTGCATATTCTTCGATCATATCTTGATGCTCAAAGAACGCTGCGAAGAGCTTCGGGTTAAAGTGCAAGATGCCCTCTTCCGTCGCCTCGGCACCGCCCAGCTCCATCAATGCAGAAAGCTGGTCGGCAGTAAGGGGCCGCGCCGCATCAACAAATCCGCCCGGCATTCCCTTCGCGGCAACGAGTGCCCTGACTTGCCCAATATCAGGAAGACTGGTCGGATCCACGGTGAGCGGGTCCTGCCCGTTGGCCTCCATCTGACCTCGCAGCAGATCCGGTATTTCTCCAGCCTGAAGGGCGTCCCCGTCCAACGCCCAGGGCATATCGCGCAGAAGACCCGGGATCTGAATACGCGGCTGCGGGCTCATGGACATATCATCTGAAAGCCACCGGCCTTTAAACAGTGCCGCAGGCAAGCCCTCGCGAGAGAAACGCTGAGACACTCCTTCGGGCAACGTCCAGTTATGCCCGGCGATATAGCTGAGCCCCGAGGCATTCGATGCCACGAACCCTTGAACCAACAGATCCGACATGCGCCCACCAAAGGGGTCTCTCGGCGCTTTAACAAAATCCGTAACTTCAAATGCGCGTGCCCGCAAAACCCCACGAAGCAGAACCTCATCGCCTATGTCGATGGTGCGTCCATCGATGAGCGGACGGTCGAACTGCAATCCACCGAGCGCCAACCCATCCCCATCGGCAGGCAGGGCAACACCGCGAACAAATGCACCACGCGAAGCTGGTACAGGATCAATGCGGGTTGCGACGACCTGCTCATCCGGTCCCCTCAAGCCACTCACCCTCACCCATTCATCTATGAGCGGCAGACGATCGGTTTCCGCCACCTGGATGGTCTGACCGAGCACGGTGATGGTGCGAGCAGCCTCATCAACATCACTAACTGGGCCCAAGGCGGCGTGTTGAACTTCAACCAGCTTGGCTTGATACCGCTCTCCCATGGGGCGGGCTTCCACCGCAACAACTTGACCAATGGCAAAATCGTCTGGCGTCCCAGCAATCCCATCCACAACAACAGGAGTTTCGTCTTCATAGTCAATATGCACGCCGTTGACGACAATGCTGCCGAACGCGGTGATGACGCCAAAGATACCGGTACCACCGACACCTTCATCACCACCACTTGCCTGCGCAACACCAGAGACAAACCCGGTCCCGCCCACACCTTCGTCGCGGTCACGGTCGCCCCCATCAACGTCGGTATAACCCGTACCACCAACACCCGCGTCCGGTGATGAGGCGCCGGAAGGAGCCATTGCAACCGGTCCGAGCCCCGCGCATCCAGAGATGACGCTGGCAACAAGAAGCAGAGTGAGAACACGGATTTTCATCTGCCCTCTCCTTCCTTGTTTTCAGGCTCATCTTGCTCAGCGTGGAAATAGACGCCAAACGTCATCCGATGACGACCATCGCCACGCTCACGGTCTTCTGTCGCCAGCTCCAGTGCTTGCTTGTTCGCTTCACGAACGGCTTCAGCACCAAGTTCCTGCGCGAGCAGTCTCAGCTTTTCAATCGAGGCATCGGTAAGCCCCCAATAGAACGTCGCCCGGTCTATAAAGCGTGGATCCTGTCCTTCGAGATTATGCAGACCAGCCGATACATGGTCGCGAAGGTTCCGGCCAAAAAAGTGAAGTGCTTCCACCTCGGCTTCCGGCGTAGCGAAAGCTTCCGTATTCAGCTCGACAAAACCATCATCTCTTCGCAACACCACATTGAGCCGTAACCAGTCATCCAACACAGCTCGAGACCGCACATCCTGGCTCACTTCACCCACCAGCTCCTCGAAGCTGGGAGATCCGTCGGACCGCTTTTCAAACAAAGGAAGCGGGCTGCCATCGTCCTGGGCGAAGGGCGCACGTCCCATCCAGATCCCGATAAGCTTTGACCCCATTGATGCTGCACTCGGCGGGCGAGGCGCATCACCAGCGTTCTCCAAGAGACGCTTCACATCCTTGCGGTGAACGCCGCTCATCACGCTGATGGCACTTTGGGTCACACGTCCCGTCTTCGCAGCCTCCAGCCGCGCTGCGTCGACATAAAGCGCCTTCAGCTCTTCAACAATCTGAGGGAGCTGGACGCCCCGGCGCACCAGACCCCGGACGAGCGGACGCAATATGGTGCGCACAGCTCCGATAAGTGGCCCTGTTGGCCCATCTTTTTCCAGGATTTCCCCCATATTTGGAGACTATCTGAAATTTTGTGGGAAAACTACCCACATTTTTGTTGACGTGGGATTTTTTCCCACATATGTTGACCGTGTTGCTGACGTTGTCGGCAACACCTGGTGAGCACTAGGCCCCTGTCGGCACAGTTTCCTTCTGGCCGGTCAGCATCCTCACCCCTTGGGTCTATGTTTTATTAGGTCGGGCCGGAGGAGTCGCAAGCACCTCCGGCCCACTACTTTTTCCACTCAATATTCCCAAAATTCAAGCCCGCAGGTTGCCAGCGTCGGTACGCTCCAGGATCTCTGCGTAATGCGCACCGAGGTCAGGAGCAAAGGCCGCATGCTCCAGACAGGAGCTCAGATGAGCCGTGGCACGTGGAAAGCGATCTTTGAGGCTGTCATCAAATAAGGGGACAAGTCCTGCGTCCTCGAGAACCGATCGGTTGTAGTGAGACAGGGCAAATTCAACCATCTCCGCAGCAAAGCATACATCGGCAAGCGAGATGTCATCGCCAACAAGATAAGGGTGCCCCTCCAAGGCGTTTTCAATACCGGCCATATAGGTTTCAACCGCCTTCTCAGTCGCGTCATAGAGATCCTGCGAAATCGATTGACCAACCAGCATCAAAAGATACTTTTGCGTGTCACGGGCAAAAACCAGACTGACATCCAGAAAACTGTCGATCCGCGACGCTTCAAAGACATCCCGCCCATAAATGGGATGACTACTTTTGCTAAGCCGAGCAACCGCTCTCGCGATGCTGTTGGATTCGAAAATGCCCACTTTTCCGTCCGGACTGAAGGCTGCGGGAACCGTGCCAAACGGATGTGCGTCAAGAAATGCATCTGTCTTATGAAGCACGCCGGCAAAGCCGGTCCTGGCCTCCCGCATTGTCGGCGACCCAGGTGCCCTGTCGGCATCGGTCAATGGCCGGGCATCTGCATCCCAAAGCCAATCAGCAAGCTCGCGAGGTTTAGCGCCACGCACATCCACTTCAACATCACAGAGCCGCGCAGTGACGGTCGCCTTGTAGATGCGGGGGTTCGGGAGATAGGAGAAGAGACGAAGATCAGCCATTGGATTGCTTTCCGCACATAAGTTCGAAAATGGAACCTGGATACAATAGGCCTGATATCAGCCTGCACCAGATCATTCATCTTGCACTTGGTTGTGTTTTTTATATAATCACCATTATGCCAAAAAAAGTCGACCATACCGAAAGACGCCGCGCCTTTGCTGAAGCCGCCATCGAAGTCATTGGGAAACAGGGCTTGGATGCTGTCCGGCTTGTGGATGTTGCCCGCGTCGCAGGGGTCACCACCGGAAGCCTCACCCACTATTTCAATGATAAAGACCAGCTGATTGCCGCAGCCCTGGAAGAAGTCATTGCGCAGGCACACCATCGCGGAAACGAGGCCGCAGGAAGCCTGTTCGAAGCCACAGCAGCTTTCCTGCCTCTTGATGAAGATGGACAGCTTGCCGCCCGCGTCTGGCTTGCCTTTTTTGATCAGGCGCTCACCAGCAACACGCTCGCCGACATTCACCGGCAGTATTACGACGAGTTTCAGTCAACTCTCGTTGCACGACTCTCAAAAGAGAGCAGCGCGCCGAAAGAACGTCTCACCATGCTGGCCGACGCCATTATTGCCATTGTCGATGGCCTCCTGGTTCGAGCAACGCTCGATCCAAACGGCTGGCCTGCTCAAAAACAACTCGATCACCTGAACCTGATGCTTCGCTCCTTGCTGGGCGACACAATGAGAGTGGAGGAAATCCTATGACCACACCCAAAGTAGAAACTCTACCGGCAACGGCCACCAAAGATGAGATCATGGCCGTCATCAATCGCGACGGCGCGGTCATCCTGAAAGATGTGCTGAGCCCCGAGCAGGTCGCCACCCTGAACGCTGAAATCAGTCCCTATGTGGACGCCACGGAAGAAGGAAGAGACGATTTCACCGGTCGTCACACAACCAGGACCGGGGCTTTAGTCGCCCGCTCGGCAATGTGCCGGGAAATGGTCATGAACGACGCCATCAGAGGCGCTGTCGGAGATTTTCTGCTGCCCAATTGCGAAGCCTATCAACTGCATCTCACCCAAGTGATCCGCATCAAGCCCGGGCAACCCGAGCAATCTATCCACCGGGACCGCTGGGCCTGGGGCAAATACCTGCAGGGGATTGAACCACAGCTCAACACCATCTGGGCCGCTACTGACTTCACGAGGGAAAACGGCGCAACTCAGGTGGTGCCGGGCTCAATCAGCTGGCCCGATGATCGCGTCGCCAAGCCCGAAGAGATCGGCTATGCGGAAATGTCCGCTGGATCGGTCCTGATCTACACAGGGTCTGTCTTCCATGGCGGCGGTGCCAACAAGTCCAATGGGGACCGGGCGGGCATCAACATTACCTACACCCTGGGCTGGCTCCGGCAGGAGGAAAACCAGTATCTGTCGTGCCCGCCTGAGATCGCCAAACACTTCGATCCGGAGCTTCAGGCGCTGCTCGGCTATGCCATGGGCTCCTACGCCCTGGGTTATTTCACGCCGCCGCTGCCAGCCGGTGAGGGTCCAGAAGTGGTGCCCCCAGAATTCGCTCTTGGCGTTAAAAGCTCAGGCTCCGCATTTGGATCTGCAGAACTTCTGGAGGCTGTCTCCAATAGTGGCCCCGCCGAAAAACAGGCGTAAGCGCCAAACGCTTGAAAAACCGGCAAAAACGGCCTCTAAACCTGCCCGAATCCGGTTGACAGTCCCCGCGCCACGGCTATAGTGCGCGCCACTCACAGCGGTCCCCGACTTCCATCCGGATTGTCGGCAGGGCCGCTGGATTTTGTTTTGCATGGAATTTCAAGATGTTCGCAGTTATCCGCACTGGCGGTAAGCAATATCGGGTCGCTAAAGACGACGTGATCAAGGTCGAAAAACTCGGTGGCGAAGCCGGCGACAAGGTCGATCTGACCGACGTTCTGATGGTTGGCGGTGAAGGCACTGACACAAAAGTCGGCGCACCTCTGATCAGTGGCGCTTCAGTGAAAGCTGAAATCGTCGAACAGGGCCGCTCGCGCAAGATCACGGTCTTCAAAAAGAAGCGCCGCCACAATTATCGCCGCACAGCCGGTCATCGTCAGCACGAGACGCTGCTGAAAATCACGGACATCGCTGCAGGCTAACGCCGGCGCGGTCCAAGAAGGAGTTAGAGAAAAATGGCTCATAAAAAAGCAGGTGGTTCATCCCGTAACGGTCGCGACAGTGCTGGACGTCGTCTTGGCGTCAAGAAATCTGGCGGCCAGGCAGTAATCGCGGGAAACATCATCATTCGCCAGCGCGGTACCAAATGGCACCCGGGCGAGAATGTCGGCATGGGCAAAGATCACACGATCTTTGCAACCATTGAAGGCACCGTGAATTTCCGCACCCGCTCAGGCGGCCGAACCTATGTCTCCGTCCTTTCATCGGACGTACCGGCAGCGAAAGCAGCAGACTAAATAGCAGGGGCCATCGTCACCTGCGGGTGGCGAACAGACCTGAAGATTTCGAGAGAGAGATGGTTCGCCATCTCTCTCTTTTTTTGTTCTCTCTCTCGACGCGACGACCGGAAGACCCGGGAGGAGGAACCGATGATTGCCGAAACATTGAGCCTTGCAGGCGAAAAGCTGACGCTACGCCCCTTCACATTGGAAGATGCACCAAGTGTGCAGGACCTTGTCAGTAACTGGAATGTGGCGTCAATGGTGGCGCGCATCCCTCATCCCTACCCTGAAGGAGCGGCAGAAGAATGGATCGCCGGTCACAATGAACGCCGGGCCGCAGGTGACAGCTGGTCATTTGCCATTGAGACAAAAAAGGCCGGGCTTGTGGGCACAATCGGTCTCGGCACGACCGAGAGCGGCTCTATGGAGATCGGCTACTGGATCGGGGAACCCTATTGGGGCAAAGGTATAGCCTCAGAGGCAGCACGTGTCCTGGTCGAATTCGCCTTCGACATTCTAGGCCTCGAACGCCTCACAGCCGGTCATTTTGAAGGCAACCCCGCCTCTGGTCGGGTCCTGGGAAAAGTTGGTTTTGAGGAAGTCGGGAAGGACAAACGTTTCTGCCTCGCACGCGACGAAGAGCTAGACTGCATCGTGCTGGAACTGACAGCCCAACAGCACCGGGAAAGCACACGATGACCACGATCCTGAGCACCGTCCGCTTGCGTCTCCGCACTTTTGAGCCAGAGGACGCAGCTATCGTAACCGAATATGTGGGCGACTGGGATGTCTGTTCCAAACTCACCCGCGTGCCTTATCCTTACACACGGGAAATGGCCGATCAGTGGATCGCAAGCCATGATGCCTCCCCTGACATCATCTGTGCAATCGAGGTAGACGGTGCGCTAGCTGGTTGCATAGCCCAGGAACAGGAGTTCGGCTATTGGCTGGGCAAACCTTTTTGGGGCAAGGGTGTCATGACAGAAGCGTCCCGTGCCTTCGTCTCCTACCTCTTTGAGGCAGAACACATGCATGACCTTGGCGCATCCTTTTTCAAAGACAATCCCGCGTCAGGCGTGGTGTTGGAACGCACCGGTTTCAAAGTGACCGGCGAAAGCAAAGCTTTCTGCCTGGCGCGCGACACAGAAGTTGACCGCTACGACGTCACAACAAACCGTCATGTCTGGGAAGACTTGAAGGAAAGTTGGTAGAAATATGAGCCACATCGACAGCTACAAACACGAAATGGTCGGCCTGTTCGGCTGCCTACCTGTCTATCATCCACTAGAAGACATTCCTGGGCCTGACGATAATAGCGACCCTGATTTTGGCTGCACTATTGAGCAGTTGGTGATTGGTGGTGGATCAGGTGAACATCCTGGTCTGGTCCTATTGAGTGCAGAAAGTGCTGTTGCAGAATTTGTCTATGATTGCGGCGACTTCGAACTATCCGATGACTTAAAATCCCACCTGTCGGACCTAATAGGCCTGCCCCCACATTTCAATTTTGCAGGCTGGTTCACAGAAGATCATCATAGTTTCTATGACCTTTGCTCCAGTGCGAGTCTACCCAACAGTTTCAACTCTGAGGAAGAAAGAAACTTCGAGAGCTGGCTACATCTGGGTTTTGGCGAATTCATCTACTACGCCATGCCACAACTCGCCAAAGAGCTTGTCGCCAAAGTCAAACCGCATCATGCCAGCCCGCACCACATTCGATACAACAACATCACACTTGTCCCACCAGGAATGCCTGTCTACGCAAATGGCGGAAACCAGTTTTTCAAGAACACAGCCGCCAAAAACAAACTCACAGACAGTCAGGTTTGAACCAAAGCCACACCCCATGAAACGGCTCTTCACATTACGCAGAAGCGAGCAGCCCATTCTCACATCAGAACGGCTGACACTTCGCCCATTTAGACAGGAAGACGCGCAAACCGTTTGCAAGCTCGCAGGCGAGTGGGAGGTTGCGCGAATGATGGCGCCCGTGCCCTACCCCTATCCGCTTTCATTTGCTGAAACTTGGATCGCAAGCCATCGTAAATGCGCCGTTGAGGGCACTGACCTGACCTTCGCGATCTGGCAGGGCGACAGGCTGATCGGTTCCATCAACATTGAGAACCGAGGCGACGACACGACGGGCATCGGCTATTGGATCGGCAAAGAATACTGGCGCAGGGGCTACGCAAGCGAAGCCGTCGCGGCAGTCCTCAGCTATGCTTTCAGTGAGCTGGGCATTAACCTTCTTCTCACTGACCTCTTCGCTGACAATGTCGCATCTGCGCGAGTTCTGGAGAAGGCGGGCTTTACTTTCTCCAAAGAAAAGTCCGGATGGAGCGAAGCTCGACAGGAAACATGCCCCAAATGTGAGTATCGCTTGACCCAAGCGCGCTGGCAGGCTCAAAAGGGGCTATTATGAAGTTCCTGGACCAAGCAAAAATCTATATACGCTCCGGCGACGGCGGCGCTGGCTCGATCAGCTTCCGGCGGGAGAAGAATGTCCAGTATGGCGGGCCCAATGGCGGCGACGGCGGCAAGGGTGGCCATGTCATTGTCGAATGCGTCGAGGGTCTCAACACGCTCATAGACTATCGCTACCGTCAGCACTTCAAGGGCAAGACCGGTGTGCACGGCATGGGACGAGACCGATCTGGCCCCAACGGGGAAGACGCTATTCTGCAAGTACCCGTTGGCACGCAGGTTTTTGAAGAAGACAATGAAACACTCATTGCCGACATGAAAAGGGTGGGTCAGCGCGTTGTCCTTTTAAGAGGTGGCAATGGCGGCTTCGGCAACGCCCATTTCAAGACCGCAACCAACCAGTCACCCCGGCACGCCAATCCAGGTCAAGAAGGCAAAGAGCTGTGGATCTGGCTTCGCTTGAAGCTGATCGCGGATGCTGGCCTGGTCGGCCTGCCCAATGCAGGCAAGAGCACATTCCTCGCAGCTGTCTCACAGGCAAAACCAAAAATTGCAGACTACCCGTTCACCACTCTCAATCCGAATTTGGGCGTTGTGGATATGGAGAATGATGGCTTTGTACTGGCCGACATTCCAGGCCTGATCGAAGGTGCGCATGAAGGTGCAGGTCTAGGCGACAGATTTCTCGGCCACGTGGAGCGCACGAATATTCTGCTTCATCTTGTGGACGGCACAGACGAAAATGTCGCAGGCGCTTACAAGACCATCAAGGGCGAACTGGAAGCCTATGGGGCAGGGCTTGCAGAGAAGCCAGTGATTGTGGCACTCAACAAGTGCGACGCACTAACTGAAGATGTCATTGCCGAACGCAAAGCTGCGTTGGAAGAAGCATCAGGCCAAGAAGTCATCCTATTGTCTGGGGTCTCCGGCGACGGTGTACGCCCCGTACTGCATAGCCTCCTCAAAGAAATCAGCCTGCACCGCGGCAAGTCCACCCAGGACGAAGAAGACGAGGCATCCACCTCACAAGGGTGGCAACCATGACATCTCGGTTAGAGAGTGCAAAACGCATTGTCGTCAAAATCGGATCAGCCCTTCTCGTTGAAAGCGAAACGGGCAAACTGAACCGTTCCTGGCTAGACGCTCTCATGGACGACATTGCCGCGATGCGCGCGAAGGGACAGGATATTGTCATTGTCTCGTCGGGCGCCATTGCGCTGGGCCGTCATGCTCTCGGTCTCCCTAGCGGGTCTTTGAAGCTTGAAGAAAGCCAGGCCGCTGCAGCCGCTGGGCAAATTCATCTGGCGCACGCTTTTCAGGAAGCACTGGCTGAGCGCAATCTATCCACCGCCCAGGTACTCGTCACACTGGACGACACGGAAGAACGACGCCGTTATTTGAACGCGCGCTCGACCGTCACGACACTTTTGAAACTGGGCGCAGTTCCCGTGATCAATGAGAATGACACCGTCGCCACGGCAGAAATTCGCTATGGCGACAATGACCGGCTCGCCGCGCGCGTCGCCTCCATGATCAGTGCTGATTGTCTTGTGCTTCTTTCCGATATTGATGGGCTCTACACCGCCCCTCCAGGTGAGGCGAGCGCGAAACACATCCCCGAAGTCGCCCACGTCACGGCAGAGATTGAAGCCATGGCAGGCGATGCCGGATCGGATCTGTCGCGCGGCGGCATGAAAACAAAAATCACTGCTGCGCAAATTGCCACCCAAGCCGGTTGCCACATGGTTATCACCAATGGCCGCAACATCCACCCGCTGAAAGCCCTATCGGAGGGAGCCCGTTGCACCTGGTTCGATGCCCATTCTGATCCCAACACGGAACGCAAACGCTGGATTGCCGGGGCGCTTCAGGCGTCGGGCGCAGTGCTGGTTGACGCAGGCGCGGCCAAGGCGCTCTCCGAAGGCAGGTCTCTCCTGCCCGCTGGTGTTGTAGACATCGAAGGCACGTTTGATCGCGGCGATGCTGTTCTAGTGAAGAACGGAACCGGCGAAGAACTGGCCCGTGGCCTCTCCGCCTATTCCAGCACAGATGCCAAGGAAATAGCCGGACATAACAGCAGTGAAATTGAAGCCCTTCTGGGCTATCGTGGACGATCTGAGATGATCCACCGGGACGACCTTGTCCTCAAGAAAACACTCAGAAACGAAGACACCAACCCAAAGTAGAAATGGGGATAAAGGCATGAGCATCGCCGATCTGAATGCAGCAAATGACGATATTGAGGCCATCATGGCAGATATCGGTGCGCGCGCGCGCGCTGCCGCAAAACAGCTCGCGACCATCCCGACTAAACAAAAAGATGCGGCCCTTCTGGCAAGCGCCATGCTCGTGCGCGCAAATGCAGGCGACATCTTGGAAGCCAATGCCAAAGACATGGATGTTGGCCGCGCAAAAAATCTTTCAGCACCAATGATGGATCGCCTGATGCTGGACGATGCCCGCATTGAGGCAATTGCCAAAGGCATTGAAGACGTCGCGGGCCTGAAAGACCCAGTTGGTGACGTGATGGCAGACTGGGAGCAGCCTAGCGGGCTCAATATTTCCCGTGTCCGCGTGCCCCTTGGTGTCATTGGCGTGATCTATGAAAGTCGCCCCAATGTTACAGCAGATGCAGCAGTCCTTTGCCTGAAAGCGGGGAATGCAGCTATCCTGCGTGGCGGCTCCGAAAGCTTTCATTCAAGCCGCGCAATTTTCGAATGCCTGGAAGAAGGCATTGCAGCCGCAAACCTGCCTGACGGCGCCGTTCAAATCGTACCAACGACAGATCGCGCGGCAGTGGGCGAAATGCTGAAAGGTCTGGACGGCAACCTCGACCTCATCATTCCCCGCGGAGGACGTTCACTAGTCGAGCGTGTTCAGAACGAAGCCCGTGTTCCTGTCTTCGCGCACTTGGATGGTATTTGCCACGTCTATGTAGATCGAGATGCAGACACTAAGATGGCACAGGAGATTGTTGTGAACGCCAAGATGCGTCGCACAGCCATTTGCGGTGCGGCAGAAACAGTGCTTGTCGACAAAGCTGGCGCCGATAAAAACCTCGCCCCTGTTATTGCGAGCCTGATCGACGCAGGTTGTGAAGTCCGCGGCGACGACGCCAGCCAGGCCGCCGACGCGCGCGTGAAACCAGCGACAGATCAGGACTACGGGACTGAATTTCTCGATGCGATCATCTCCATCGCCGTTGTCGATGACGTTAAAGATGCAATGCACCACATCAGCGAGCACGGCTCGGACCACACAGATTGCATTGTGACCGATAACGCCGAAACCGCAGCGCGCTTCCTCAATGAAGTCGACAGCGCCATCGTCCTGCACAATGCGTCCACACAATATGCGGACGGCGGTGAATTTGGCATGGGTGCCGAGATCGGGATCGCCACAGGAAAATTTCACGCACGCGGGCCCGTTGGACTGGAACAGCTTACCAGCTTCAAATACCAGGTGCGCGGCAGCGGCCAGGCCCGTCCGTAACGCTGCGCTGTGAAACTTCCTCTCGCAACCAGTCCAGGCCTGAAAGTTGGGTTGCTCGGCGGCTCTTTTAACCCCGCTCATGAAGGCCACAGACTTGTATCCTTGATGGCGTTGCGCCAATTGCAACTTGATCAGGTCTGGTGGCTTGTTTCACCGCAAAACCCCCTCAAATCGGAAAGCGATATGGCGCCGCTTGACCAGAGACTGAGGGACGCAGAAAAGCGCGCGGCTCATCCAAAAATCGTCACCACTGATATTGAAGCCCATCTTGGCACCCGCTTCACCATCGATACGGTGGCAGCCCTTCAGCACCGCTACGCCCAGGTTCACTTCGTATGGCTCATGGGCGCTGACAATATGATCCAGCTGCCCCGCTGGGCGAAATGGCGTGAGCTGGTTGAAACCATCCCCATGGCAATCTATCCCCGCCCGGGTTTTAGCTTGAAGGCCCGCCTGTCTCCGGCAGCAACAACCTACCGGTCCAGCTGGTTAGACGCGTCCGATGCCGCACGGCTTCCGAGGCTTAAAGCACCGGCCTTTTGCTTCCTGGAAGGCCCTCAGAATCCAATTTCTGCAACGAAGCTGCGCCGAGAGACATGAACCACCTTCGCCGCAGCCAGCTAAGCCATTGAAATTGATAGATATTTCACTGAATCCATCATTCATGCGGGGTTTCATTGAATTGTCGCGGGCAAGCAGTCATATTTCCCGTGAGAGGCGTGAGCTGCGTCTCTCGCAGAGGCCAAAAGCCGCTGCTGTCGTCATGCATAGGGACCCCAATTTGGGGACAAGGAGTTATCCCTGAGCGCTCAAAACATGGACTCTTCAGTCCAATCTCAGTCACCTGCGGGCAGCAAGGCCCCCACGTCGGCTGGAGAAAAATCAACCCAAACCCAATCAAACGCAATGCTCGATCTCGTTCTGACTTGTCTCGACGATGACAAGGCCGAGGAGATTGTGTCGATCAACCTTGAGGGGAAATCTGCGATCGCCGACCACATGGTCGTCGCAAGCGGTCGCTCTCAACGACATGTTGGCGCATTGGCGGATCATCTGACACGGCGCATGAAAGAGGAAGGCCTCGGGAATGCGCGCGTAGAAGGTCTCACACAGTCTGATTGGGTACTGATCGATGGCGGCGATGTGATCATTCACATCTTCCGGCCGGAGGTTCGCGAGTTCTACAAGTTGGAAAAGATGTGGTCGGCCGATGTAACGGCTGAGCGGATCGCCATCAGCTAGACCGCGATGCGGGTAGAGATTATTGCCGTGGGCCGGATGAAGCCGGGCCCCGAGAAGGACCTTTTCGACAATTTCGCAAAACGGTTTGATGGTCAGGGCAAGTCTTTGAGCCTCGGACCACTGGCTCTCACCGAAGTAGAAGAGAAGAAAAACCTTGGACGCGCAGAACTTGCCGCTCGAGAAGGTGAAAAGATTCTCCAAGCTCTGCCTAAAGGGGCAAAACTTATCGCCCTTGACGAACGCGGGCGCTCTTTGAAAAGCAAAGAGTTTTCCCAAAAGCTCAGCCTTTGGCGCGACGAGGGCGCGCCCGCCTGCGCATTCGTGATTGGCGGCGCAGGCGGCTTAAGCGATGAGGTCAGGAGCCGCGCAGATTTCAAGCTCTCATTCGGGAGCCAGACATGGCCACACATGATGGCGCGGGTTATGTTGTGCGAACAATTGTACCGGGCAGCAACAATCATTGCAGGCCATCCCTACCACCGAGATGGGTAGACAGGCGCTCAACTCTGGACAGGATATGACCCGCTCAGTAGGGTCGCTCCCTTCCTACCGGTGAAGATCGATTCTTTTTTCCGCACTGGCAAATGCGCCAGCGCATTGAGTCCCAAGACTTCAGGAGAGACACTTAAATGGCGCGCGCGACAAGCACAGAACCCGTCGTACTTGCCATTCTGGACGGATGGGGAAATCGCGCGGACACAGACGGGAACGCGCTTGCCAATGCCAAGACACCTATCTTCGATCGTCTGGCCGCACGCGGAATGCGAACAATGTTGGCCGCAAGCGGAGAAGCTGTGGGCCTTGGCCCTGATCAGCCGGGCAACTTGGAAGCCGGACACCGTGCCATCGGTGCTGGCCGGACAGAACCGCAATTTGCCGTGCGCGTAAACGCTGCATTTGCCGGCGACGGACCTGAACCCATTGCAGACAACAGAGAGCTGCAGGATCTCATCTTGAAAGCGCGCAGTGTCGGTGGTGCCATCCATCTCGTCGGTTTAATCTCACCAGCAGGCGTTGAGGGGCACCAATACCATTTGGCCGTGCTGGCAGCACTCATGAGCCACGAAGGCGTGCAGGTCTGGATCCATGCGATTCTCGATGGCGAGGATGCGGGCGCACAGAGTGGTGCTGACTGTCTCGGCGAATTTCTCCATGACATTGAGGGAGCTGACAATGCGCAACTCGTGTCAGTCATGGGGCGCCGCTACGCCTTTGACCGACTCCAACGTGAAGGACAGACAGGCCTTGCCTTGAAGGCCATCGTGGAAGCCGGAGCCGTGTCAGTCGACTACGCCGTGCCTTATATCGCTGAGTGCTACGAAAAGGGCCTTTGCGACGCCGACATTCCGCCAGCCATTCTTACTGGCTACGGAGGTCTGCGTCAGGATGATGCCTTGTTGCTGGCCCTTTTGCGCGCCGACGGCGCAGCACCTTTGATGGCAGCCTTGTCAGCCACACCAGAAACTTCAGCGATCGGCATTGCACCGGTAGAGCTATCGGCGGTTTGCAGTCTGACACCTCTCGCTTATCCCCTGCGCGACCAGATACCCACTCTTTTTGAGGAGCAGCGTTTAAACGGAACTTTGAGCGAAGCCCTGGCAACTGCCGGAAAGAGACAACTCTACATATCCGATGAAGCATCTCCCTTCGCATTGGGCAGCTATCAGCTCTGCGGCAGACCCGCTGCCTTTGAAGGCGAGACGCACATCGCGCTGCCAAGCCCCAAACGCCAGCAATTTGAGAAAAAACCTGAGCTAGCAGCCTTAGACCTGGCAAATGAGACCGTGAGCGCTGTGAAAGCAGGAAGTGCCGATGCCATCATCGTACACTTCCCGAATGTTGGACTTGCCGCCCGCACCGGCGACCCGGCTTTGGTGAAGAAGGCGGCAGAAATTGTCGACAAGGCACTCGGGAAGATTACCGCCATTCTGGAGAAGCGCGGCGGCACCCTGATGATTACCGCCTCTCATGGCAACGCTGAAGACATGCGCGCCGACGATGCGGGAAAAGCCAATGCGCGAAACACCCGGGCCGCTGTACCGCTCGTAATCGACGGACCACCAGCCGCAATGGCGGACATTGCTCTGAAACCTGGCCGTCTGGAAGATTTGGCACCGACATTCCTGGCGCTCTTCAATGCGCACCCGCCACAGGAAATGAACGGCATGTCACTCCTGGTGTCCAATGAGGCGGAGGCCCATGAGGCCGTTTAGCACAGCCTGCACCCTGACCGGTGCGACGCTGGTGAGCATGAGCCTTGTCATAGGCCTTCCATCATTTGCGAATGAAACGGACCCGACACGCCTTCAGGAACTGGAAGGCGAAATCGAAGATCGGGTCGAGCGTCGCAAACAGTTGGAGGCAGAGGCAAATGCACTCGCCGATGAAGTGCAAGACATCCGCCAACAGCTCATTGAAGCAGCTGCCAGGGTCCAAGCCCGCGAACGCGATGTAACGGATTCAGAGACCCGGCTCGCCGGCCTCGAAGCAGCTCAGGCCGTGCTCCTGGCACAACTGGAAACACGGCGCGCTGAGCTGACAGATACACTCGCCGCTCTGCAACGGCTTGACCGAAATCCACCCCCAGCGCTCGCTGTGCGCCCGGACGATGCGGTGTCGGCGATGCGAAGTGCCCTTTTGCTCTCGACCATTGTGCCCAAACTCGAGAAAGACGCTCGAGAGATACGCGAACGGCTGGAAGAGTTGGAAAAGGTCAAAGCGGATCTGATCGCCGAACAAGAGACATTTGATACAGCCTCTCTTGATCTGTCCGGAGAGCGAGAAACACTGAACCAACTACTGAAAGCCAAAGTCACCGCTCAAGCCGCCGCGCGAGCCCTGGCCGAGGAAGAAGCGGCAGCTCTTGCCACACTTTCTCGTGAGGCAGAAAGCCTTAAAGACCTAATCGCGCGCCTAGAGGCACGGGCAGCCAGCAGAACGCCTGTCCCTCGCCCCGCCTTCATCGAACCGGCAGTACCCTCCGCCACAGACCCCATACCGGCCGAACGCCAGGTGGCAGCACTTGCCCCCAATCTCGCTCCAAGCCACCTCTTTTCGGCCTCCAAAGGGCTTATCAGGCCACCTGTCGAGGGAATTGCGCTGGGACGCTATGGGACCGATGATGGCGTTGGCGGAACGGTACAAGGGTTAACGCTTGAAACCCGACCGGAAGCCCATGTTACAGCCCCATTTGACGGCAGAATTGCTTTTGCCGGACCCTTTAGGCGCTACGGGCAACTCTTGATCCTAGAGGTCGGCGAGGGGTACCATCTGCTCCTTGCGGGCATGACCCGAATCGACGGAATTGTTGGCCAGAATGTGCTGGCAGGAGAACCCGTCGGCGCGATGGGGCTGACCCGCTCTGAGGAGTCTTCGAACGCTGGCAGCGACAAGCCGGCGCTCTATATTGAGTTAAGGCGAAACGGAACACCCGTCGACCCAAGACCCTGGTTTGTCGCAAGTGATAGGAAGGCCCGAGGCTGATGAATAGGTCCATAATTGCAAGTTTTGCTATTGGTACGCTGGTAGCAGGCGTCACAGTCTTTGCGCTCCAGCCTCTGACCAACGATTCAGCGGCCAATGCGGCCAATTCAGAGACCTATCGCCAGCTCAATCTGTTTGGCGATGTCTTTGAACGTGTGCGCGCTGACTATGTTGAACCAACGGAAGACTCAGAGCTGATCGACAATGCCATCAACGGCATGCTCCATTCGCTCGACCCGCATTCAAGTTACCTAAACCCAAAGAGTTTCCGCGACATGCAGGTGCAGACCCGCGGCGAATTTGGCGGGCTAGGCATTGAAGTCACCATGGAGAACGGCCTGATCAAAGTCGTGACCCCGATTGACGACACTCCAGCCCAGAAAGCCGGCCTGCTGCCAAACGACCTCATCACCCATTTGGATGACACGCCAATCTTGGGGCTGACCCTTGGCGAGTCGGTCGAAAAAATGCGCGGGCCTGTCGACACAACAATTTCACTCACTGTTCTGCGCGAAGGCGTCGATGAACCGTTTGATGTGAAAGTCACCCGCGACATCATCACCATTCGTTCCGTCCGCTTCGAACGGGAAGAAGATATTGGCTATATCCGCATTACGAGCTTTAACGAGCAAACCTCAACCGGGTTGGATGATGCGGTTGAAGAATTGTCCGAGCTCATCGGCGAAGATCGCTTGAAGGGATATGTCCTTGATCTGCGGAACAATCCTGGCGGCCTCCTTGATCAGGCCATTGCTGTCTCCGATGCGTTCCTCGACAAAGGCGAGATCGTTTCAACGCGCGGGCGTCGCACCGAAGAAACACAGCGCTACAATGCCCGCGGCGGTGACAAGGTCGACGGTAAGCCGGTTATCATTCTGATCAATGGCGGATCTGCCAGCGCGTCCGAGATTGTCGCCGGTGCCCTGCAGGACCATGAACGTGCAACGGTTCTCGGCACACGTTCATTCGGCAAAGGCTCCGTCCAGACAATTATTCCACTGGGGTCTGATGGCGCCATCCGCCTGACCACAGCGCGTTATTTCACGCCAAGTGGCACCTCCATTCAGGCCACAGGCATTGAGCCAGATATTGAGGTTCATCAGGAAGTGGATGATGAGCGTCAACGCAGAATAACTGGCGAAGCAGCCCTCCCAGGACACCTGGAAGCAGAAAACGGCAAGGAAGAAGCTTCTGGCTCACCTTCCTACGTCCCCGCAGATCGCGCCGACGACCTTCAGCTTCAATATGCCTTGGACCTTCTAAATGGCGTTCGGACATATGAAGTGAAAGCAAACACAGACGAACAGAGCGCAACGGTCGCTAACTAAACAGATACCAAGCTGCGGTAGGATGAAGAGCGGCAAGCTCTCACACAAGCCGCTGACTGGTAAATTGGAGAAGCCCGAGACATGAGGCCCAGTCTCAGGTTTCAAGAAACGGACAACGGCCCCTAAGGACCGGATTGAATGGCAAGCAGTTCAACTGCAAGCACCGAAAAACGGCGACTATTGCCCAGCATGCATGCGAGCCGCATCAGCCCACTAGCTGTCGGCGCGTTCGCCGTTGCCCTGTCCTACGGTGTTGTCATCCTTTGGCTCTGGGCAACGGGCAATCCAAGCTATATTGGGCCCCAACAAGTCATTGAGCTGAGCGCTGAACCTGCCGTCCCAGCACCAGATCTGCTGAGATCCGGGACAGCCGATGAACCAATCGCCCCGGAGCCGCTGGAAGACACGAGCGTCTCTTTGCCGGTCCCCCTATCCTTAGAACCTGCAGAGCCAGAGCCTGCACCTTCACAGCCTGAAGAAATCCCGCGCCCTGCAAACCAACCGGTCGCTGCTATCACAGCACTGCCGGCAGCGCCCCTGCCTGGCCTGATCGCCAACGGACCTCACGGGCCCCTGCCTGTCATTGGGTCTGCTGGCCAGCGCGCATCAACTGCTTACGCGCGCCCCTCGGGCCTCACGGCAGCTAATGTGCGCCTGCCCCGTGTCGCGCTGGTTGTTGGGGGATTGGGCATCTCCGAGACGGCAACGCGGAACGCCATCGAAAAACTACCGCCCGAGATCACCCTCTCCTTTGCCCCCTATGGGCGCAATCTCCAGAGCTGGATCGACCAGGCACGCGCCGCAGGCCACGAAGTCCTTCTGGAATTGCCCATGGAGCCTTACGACTATCCAGCCAACGATCCAGGGCCGTATACCTTGCTCACGTCACTCAGCGCCGGGGACAATCTGGATCGCCTGTCCTGGCTGATGAGCCGCTTTACCGGCTATGTCGGGGTAACATCCTATCAGGGTGCGAAATTCACCTCAGACAAAGCCGCTATGGAACCCATTCTCGAAGCGCTTGAAAGCCGGGGAGTTATGTATGTCGATCCGGGCACCAGCCGGAGAAGCACAGCGCCAGAGCTTTCGCAAGAGCTGGGCTTGCCCTGGACCAAAGGGAACCGCTCTGTGGATCCCACCCGCACGCCACGCGCGATTGACGAAGCGCTCGTCGCTCTTCAACAGCAGGCAGGTCAGAACGGCGTTGTCGTGGGTCTCGGCACCGCCTTCCCAGTGACCATTGAACGCATCCAGAAATGGACAGAAAACCTTGGGCAAGACGACATTGTTCTGATACCCGTGAGCGCAACAGCCATAGACGGCTAGCACACCTACGTTTCTGAGAAGTCCATGTCCGATAAATCAACCGAACTGCCTTATCGCCGCTGTGTCGGCATCATGCTCATCAACTCGGAAGGAAAGGTCTGGATCGGTGACCGGATCGGATATTCCGACGACAGCCATGACACGGCCTGGCAGATGCCTCAGGGCGGCATTGACAAGGGTGAGGAGCCAGCGACAGCAGCATTGCGCGAACTCGCGGAAGAGGCCGGGACTGACAAGGCAGAGATCGTTCGGGAATCTGAGCATTGGTACAATTACGATCTGCCCAAAGAGATTGTGGGCAAAGCACTCAAGGGCAAATATCGCGGGCAAACGCAACGCTGGTTCTTGCTGCGCTTCACGGGCAAGGATAGCGATATCGATATTACAGCAGATGATCACCAGGAATTCTCCGCCTGGCGCTGGGCAAACATTGATGAGCTTGAAAGCCTCATTGTCCCGTTTAAACGTGAAGTCTATGCACAGGTGGTCGCAGAATTCAGCGATACCGTCCAAGGCCTCGCAGAAGCCTAGGCCGCGAGCGCCTTGGCCTTACGGGTCCGGCGCTGCCAAACCTTCCAGACGATCGGCTCCACCATCCGCATGAAGCGACCATGAGGTGCAACGCCCACAGCCTTGGCAATCATTGAGATAGCGCGATTTGTATGGTGACGCTTGTAGAGAACAAGTGCGCGAGCTTCGTACGCCGCTGCAAATTTCTTTCGGTCATAGACGACCCCATCTCCCGGTGTCGTATTCGCAGCATAATAGGCTGACGCAAGCTCATCATCATCGGCTTCGCTTACTCGGAGCAGAGCAACCTTTGCACGCTCCCAGAGCGTTGGGGTCTCTTCCAACCTCTGCAATGTATCGTAGAAAAGTTTGTAGTGCCGAAACTCATCTGCCGCGATGCGGCGGGCAATATCTTGCAAAACCGGTTCGTCAGTTGCTTCCTTGATTGCTGTGTAGAACGAAGACGTGCCGCTTTCCACAACACATCGCGCAATCATTTCGCCAACACGCGACCCTCGAACGCTTTCTTCTGCACCAACTGGTATCCTGTAAATCTCCCTAAACCGCCCCAAAGCGCGTTCAAACGAAAAGGACGGATCAGCATGCTCTGCCCAGCGGGCCAAAGCCGCACCATGCTGCTCTTCTTCACGTCCCCATTGCTCGATAGACGCACATACGTCTGGACGGTCTGAAAAGACGTTTAGGAGATAGAGCACATAATCGCCCGCATTGGCTTCGACCAGAGCGGCAGCCTTGATGGCAGCGAGTAAATTGCCATCCACCTTCGTGGCATCAAACTGCGCCCACTCGATATCGTCTAACGTCCAATGCTCATCCATGCTCATGTCCATCATCTAACTGTCACAGAATAGTATAGCGCTGCTCTGTCAAAGCGAAACTCATCGCCAAAGAAAAAGGCGGCACCCAAGAGTACCGCCTGAAACCTTAGGGTCTTTGCACCAGATCAAACTGCGGCACGGAGCTCCTGAAGCTGGTCCAGATGGGCCTGCGCCTTAGCTTTTGCTTCATCCGTTGACGCATCCTGCACATCTTCTCCGGCATCCCTGATCCGTTGATCAAGTGCTGCTGCGTCAAGCTCGGACAAAGGCACAGCCTCTTCGGCCAGAACCGTAAGCCCTGCAGGGGTCACTTCGGCAAACCCGCCACGCACAAAAATACGCATATCATTGCCGTCTGTGCCACTGACATCCAGTACACCGACACGCAGTGTCGACATGACAGGCGCATGGCCCGCCAGCACACCAAAGTCGCCTTCGGCACCCGGCACGATGACCATCTCAGCTTCCGTCGACATCAAAAGACGCTCTGGAGCTACGAGATCAAATTTCAGCTTTTCAGCCATGAGGCAAACCTCTGTTCAAGCTCTGAAGTTATGCAGCTTCCGCAGCAAGCGTTTCCGCCTTCTTCATTGCATCTTCGATTGTGCCGACCATGTAGAAGGCAGCTTCTGGAAGGTGGTCATAGTCACCGTCGCAGAGACCCTTAAAGCCTTTGATCGTGTCCTTCACGTCAACCAACACGCCAGGGGCGCCGGTGAAGACTTCCGCCACAAAGAATGGCTGGCTGAGGAAACGTTCGATCTTACGAGCGCGGGACACAACCAGCTTGTCTTCTTCAGAAAGCTCATCCATGCCGAGAATGGCAATGATGTCTTGCAGTGATTTGTATTTCTGCAGGATTTCCTGAACACGACGGGCTGTAGCGTAATGCTCATCACCTACAACGCGTGGCTCAAGAATACGGCTTGTTGAGTCAAGCGGATCCACAGCAGGGTAGATACCCTTTTCTGAAATCGCACGGTTCAACACGGTCGTCGCATCCAAGTGAGCAAACGAAGCGGCAGGTGCAGGGTCAGTCAGGTCATCAGCAGGCACGTAAATCGCCTGCACGGAGGTAACCGAACCCTTGGTTGTTGTTGTAATGCGTTCCTGCAGCGTACCCATGTCGGTAGCCAGTGTTGGCTGATAGCCCACAGCTGACGGGATACGACCCAAGAGAGCGGACACTTCTGAACCGGCCTGCGTAAAGCGGAAGATGTTATCCACGAAGAACAACACATCCTGGCCTTCGTCACGGAAATGCTCGGCAACAGTAAGACCTGTCAGAGCAACCCGTGCGCGGGCTCCGGGAGGTTCGTTCATCTGACCGAACACGAGAGCACATTTGGAGCCTTCGCCACCGCCCTCTTTATTCACGCCACTTTCGATCATTTCATAGTAAAGGTCGTTCCCTTCACGGGTCCGCTCACCAACACCAGCGAACACAGAGTAACCACCGTGTGCTTTGGCAATGTTGTTGATGAGTTCCTGAATAAGAACGGTCTTACCAACGCCCGCACCACCGAAGAGGCCAATCTTACCACCCTTCGCGTACGGGGCGAGAAGGTCCACAACCTTAATGCCTGTGACCAGCATTTCAGCTTCTGTCGACTGCTCAACAAATTCAGGTGCTTCCTGGTGAATAGCGCGCTTGGCTGCTGTAACAACCGGGCCTTTTTCATCGACCGGCTCACCGATCACATTCATGATCCGACCAAGCGTTTCATCACCAACCGGCACTTCAATAGCAGTGCCTGTATCCGTGACTTCCTGACCACGAACGAGGCCTTCTGTCGCGTCCATCGCAATGGTGCGGACCGTGTTCTGGCCCAAATGCTGCGCCACTTCGAGAACAAGGCGATTGTCACCGTTTTTTGTCTCAAGGGCGTTCAAAATGGCCGGCAGTGCATCGTTGAATTCAACGTCAACAACAGCACCAATAACCTGGGTAACTCGTCCGACAGCTTTGGTCATATGTCTTTCCTCGGATCGGTTGCAGCCTCAACAGGAGACCTGCGTCCAACAAAATATTTTAGAGCGCTTCAGCACCCGAAATAATCTCAATCAGTTCTTTCGTAATCTGAGCCTGGCGGGAGCGGTTATAGGTGATCGTCAGCTTGTCGATCATTTCGCCCGCATTCCGCGTCGCATTGTCCATAGCGGACATACGCGCGCCCTGCTCAGAAGCAGCATTCTCTAGAAGACCTCGGAAGATCTGCACCGCGATGTTCCGCGGCAGCAACTCCTTCAGAATGTCTGTTTCTTCTGGCTCGTACTCGTAAGCCGCGCCACCCAGATCAACACTTTCGTCTTCCGCGCCTTCGACAGCCTCGATCCGCGCTGGGATCAACTGCAATGCCGTTGGGATCTGCGTCACAACGCTTTCAAACTCGGAGTAGAAAAGCGTGCAAACATCAAACTCGCCAGCGTCAAAGAGCGCCAAAACCTGCCCCGCGACGGCATCTGCATTCGAGAAGGCTACCTGCTTCACTTCAGACAGGTCGACAAAGTCAACGAACAGGTCGCTGTAAAGACGCTTCAGCTGGTCCCGGCCCTTTTTACCAACTGGCAAAATCTTGACCGTTTTACCCAGACCTTGAAGGCGGACGATTTCTTCCCGCGCCAAACGCACGATGGAAGAATTGAATCCACCACAAAGACCACGCTCAGACGTCGCAACGATCAGCAGATGCGTATCATCGTTGCCCGTGCCCACCATCAATTCTGGTGCGCCGTCACGACCTTCCATGCCCGCAGACAGGTTCGCCAACACACCGCTCATGCGAGCAGCGTAAGGACGAGCCGCTTCAGCAGCTTCCTGCGCCCGGCGTAGTTTTGCCGCCGCAACCATCTGCATGGCACGCGTGATCTTCTGCGTGTTTTTCACGCTTGTGATCCGGTTTCTTAGTTCCTTAAGGCTGGCCATATGCCATCAGTCCTGTTTGGTCAGAAGAAGGCTCAAGCAAACGCCTTAGTGAAACTCTCAACAACCTCTTTGAGGCTCGCTTCCGTCGCATCAGAGAGCGCAAGCTCCTGACGGATGGTGTCGAGAAGATCAGCATTCTTGTCACGAACCGTGCGAAGAAGCTCTTCTTCATAGCGGCCAACATCAGATGTTGGGATGCCATCGAGATAACCGTTCACACCGGCATAAATAACAACAACCTGCTCTTCAATCTTAAGCGGCGAGAACTGGCCCTGCTTCAGAAGCTCAGTCAGACGCTCACCACGATTGAGAAGACGCTGCGTGGTCGCATCAAGGTCAGAACCAAACTGCGCAAATGCCGCCATTTCGCGGTACTGCGCAAGCTCACCTTTAATCTTACCGGCAACCTGCTTCATCGCTTTAACCTGAGCGGATGAACCAACACGGCTCACCGACAGACCCACATTCACCGCAGGGCGAATGCCTTGGTAGAAGAGATCTGTTTCCAGGAAGATCTGACCGTCGGTGATCGAAATCACATTGGTCGGAATGTAAGCGGACACATCGTTCGCCTGGGTTTCAATGATCGGCAGTGCGGTCAGTGAACCAGAGCCATTGTCTTCATTGAGCTTCGCAGCACGCTCCAGAAGACGTGAGTGAAGATAGAAAACATCCCCAGGATATGCTTCACGCCCAGGAGGACGACGAAGAAGGAGAGACATCTGACGATAAGCAACAGCCTGCTTGGAGAGGTCATCGTAGACCGCCAAAGCATGCATGCCATTGTCACGGAAATATTCGCCGATCGCACAACCAGCAAACGGTGCCAGGTACTGAAGCGGTGCAGGCTCAGACGCCGTCGCCGCAACGACCACTGAATATTCAAGAGCGCCGTTTTCTTCCAGCGTCTTCACGATCTGCGCAACGGTAGAACGCTTCTGACCAATCGCGATATAGACACAGTAGAGCTTCTTGCTCTCGTCATCGCCCTGGTTCAGAGGTTTCTGGTTGAGCATGGCGTCAATCGCCACAGCCGTCTTACCTGTTTGGCGGTCACCAATGATCAGCTCACGCTGGCCACGGCCAATCGGGATCAAAGCGTCAATCGCTTTAAGACCTGTCTGCATAGGTTCGTGCACAGACTTACGCGGGATAATGCCCGGTGCCTTCACGTCCACACGACGGCGCTCAACGCCTTCGATGGGGCCTTTTCCGTCAATTGGATTGCCGAGCGGGTCAACCACACGACCAAGCAGACCTTTGCCCACTGGCACGTCCACAATGGCGCCAGTCCGCTTAACGGTGTCGCCTTCTTTGATGTCACGGTCAGAACCGAAAATCACGGCACCGACATTGTCGTTTTCCAGGTTCAGCGCCATGCCCCGAATTCCACCTGGGAATTCGACCATCTCACCAGCCTGTACGTTATCGAGACCGTAAATACGGGCGATACCGTCACCAACGGACAGAACCTGTCCGATTTCCGAGACCTCAGCTTCGTCACCGAAACCTTTGATCTGTTCCTTAAGGATTGCAGAAATTTCCGCGGCCTGAATGTCCATCAGCCAGCCTCTTTCATCGCAAATTTGAGGTTATTGAGTTTGGTGCGGAGTGAGGAGTCAATCATGCGACTTCCCACTTTGACAACGAGACCGCCAAGCAGCTCCTTGTCCACCCGTGTTTCGATTTGTACGTCACGCCCCATAGCGGCATTGAGCGCTTCTTTAAGCGCCGCAACCTGAGGATCGCCCAGCGGAAAAGCGCTGGTGACGTCAGCAGAAATTTCACCGCGTGATTGAGCCAGAAGCTGGCCATACGCACGGATCATATCCTGAAGGGCAAAAATTCGGCGGTTGGCAATCACCACGCCGATAAAATTCTGGGTCAATGTCTGAACGCCGGCCTTAGTCAGGATCGCCGACATGGCAGCGGCCTGGTCGTCGGTGGAGAAGACGGGGCTTCTCACAAGCCGTTTCAGGTCGTCAGACGTATCGATCAGACCGCTCAGACCCTTAAGGTCAGACGCGACCGTATCAAGGGCAGAGGCCTGCTCAGCCAGCTCAAAGAGAGCTGTTGCATAGCGACCGGCAACGCCGGAAGCGAGTGGTTTATCAGCTGACACGTGTGTGCTCGCAACGCTTGGTCTAGGACAGTTACCTGAGATTCCCGGATGGCCCGGGCAAACAGGATAACCTCCTGAAAACATTGATGTTATGGCAAACGGAAAACAGCCAACAAAGTGACCGCCCCCGAAACCGGGCGTGTGGTAACACGCAGGCATAGCAGGTGCAATGCCCAAGCCCAGAAAATCGCGCAGGTGCGGCAATTCGGCGTCATTTTTGTCGCACTTTTCCCGTAGACGGACCATTGCAAGCGAGTCCGCCAGAACCAATCAATCAAAGGAAAGAATACGGATCCACATCTACAGAGACCCGGACTGCGTTTGGTACCTTTACCCGCGACAGCCACTCACCCACATAGTCCTGGATGGGCACGTTTCGGGTGCTTTTCACCAGGAATCGGACCCGGTGACGACCGCGGAGAAGCGCGAGCGGGGCGGGCGCAGGCCCAAACACACTGATTCCCTCTTGGCTCCCATGAGACCGCGCCAGTTCTCGGGAAACGCCATGCACCTGCTGTGGATTGGGGCCGGAAACCACAACCCCCACCAGGCGACCATAAGGCGGATAGCCGGTACGCTCCCGCATGGAGGCCTCCCGCTCAAGGAATCGGTCCCTCTCCCCCTGTATAAGCGCCTGCATAACAGGGTGCTCGGGCATATAGGTCTGGAGATAAACCCGACCCGGTCGGTCAGCACGCCCTGCACGCCCCGCCACCTGATGAAGCAGTTGGAAGGTGCGCTCGCCAGCGCGCAGGTCCCCATTTTCGAGCCCCAGGTCCGCATCCACCACCCCAACGACTGTCAAAAGCGGAAAATTATGGCCCTTCGCCACGATCTGGGTCCCCACAATCACATCAACTTCGTGATCTGTGATCTGCCGGATGGCCTCTGAATGCGCTGCAGGCCCGCGAAGACTGTCAGACGACAGGAGAGCCAACCGCGCCTCAGGGAACTTCTGCACCACTTCCTCAGCGATTCTCTCAACTCCCGGTCCACAGGCTATGAGGGAATCCTCATCATTGCAGGACGGGCAGACGCTGGGTACAGGCGCTGAGTACCCACAATGGTGACAGGTCAGTTCCTTTCGAAACCGATGCTCTACGAGCCAGCTGTCGCATTCAGGGCAACCAATCCGATGCCCGCAGGTTCGGCACAGCGTGAGCGGTGCATATCCCCGGCGATTAAGGAAAAGCATGGATTGCTCACCCTTCGCCAGTGCCTCAGCGATCTCTCTTACGAGCGGCGGCGAGAGCCACTCTCCCTTTTCAGGCGGGTGGGCCCGCATATCAATCGCCCCCACAGCGGGCATCACCGCAGGCCCATGCCGCTCGGGCAGGACCAGATGGTCATATTTGCCAGACCAGACATTCGCCATGGTTTCAAGGGACGGTGTGGCCGACGCCAGCACAACGGGGAAACCGCCAAGCGATCCCCGCACCACACTCATATCCCGCGCATTGTAGGAAACACCCTCTTCCTGCTTGAAGGCACTTTCATGCTCTTCATCCACGACGATGAGACCCAAGTCCGGATAGGGAAGAAAAAGCGCAGAACGCGCGCCCACCACAGCTTTTGCCGTGCCGTCCGCGACAGCCCGCCAGACACGCTTGCGCTCTTTGGTGGAAAGGTCTGAATGCCACTCCGCCGGACGGCAGCCAAACCGCGCCTCAAACCGCTGTAAAAACTGTCCCGTCAGCGCAATTTCAGGCAGCAGGATCAAGGCCTGTCGCCCTTTGGCCAAAGCCGCCGCAACCGCTTCGAAATAAACCTCGGTCTTGCCGGACCCGGTGACACCATCCAAAAGCTGGGCGGAAAACCCGCCTTGCTCGATGCGTGCGGTCAATTGATCCGCTGCAAATTGTTGATCTTCAGACAGCGCCGCACCCATACGTGCCAAATCGGGCTCATCAAAAGGAGCATCTGCTGGCAGTTCCACCGCTTCAAACGTACCCGCATCAATGAGACCACGAACGACAGCTGTGGAAACACCTGCCTCCTCCGCAAGCTCTCGGGTTGTCCGCGCAAACCCATCCTGAGCCAACTCCAGAACCTTTTCCCGGCCAGGCGTCATGCGCCCTGGCGGCGGCCCGCCAAGCCGATACACAGTCCGCACACCAGCCGGTTCCAATGCGCCCGGCACCCGAACCGCCAAACGCAACACGGCCCCTGGCGGGGACAAGGTGTAGACCGCAATCCAATCAACAAACTGCCGGAGCGCATGGGTCATCGGAGGCGCATCAAGTTTATCGATAATTGATTTCAATCGATTGTGACCAACCTCTCCACTGCCCTCGCCCCAAACGACACCAAGCACTTCCCGTGGCCCCAAAGGCACAGTCACATAGTCACCTGTGCCAACATTGAGAGTTTCAGGCACCGAATAGTCATAAGGTCCCGGAATGCCAAGCGGCAACAGAACGGAAACAACCCGCTGCATCTGGGGCGCTTCATCCTTAAAAAGATCGCTGTCTGAAAATTCGCTCGGCATGGCGCAACCTTAACCCTTCAACAAGGGTCGGCGCAGTAACTCTCTTTCTCTCCTTGGCAAATTCGTCAAGGCGATGGACAATGCGGCCCACACAACAATGAAGTCCGACACTTGGGCAGCGCGACCAGAGGCCATAGCACGACATGAAGTTTTTTATCGACACCGCAGACATTGATGAGATTCGCGACCTGAGCGACTCTGGCTTGCTTGATGGCGTTACGACCAATCCATCACTTGTTGCAAAAACAGGCCGCGACTTTTTCGAAGTTGTGAAAGAAATATGCGGAACGATCGATGGCCCGGTCAGCGCAGAAGTCACTGCGCTCGACGCCGATGGCATGATCAAGGAAGGCAAGACAGTTGCCAAGCTGGCTGACAATGTTGTCGTCAAACTTCCGCTCATCTGGGAAGGGCTGAAAGCCTGTCGCGCACTGACCGCCGAGGGCATCAAGACAAATGTCACACTCTGCTTCTCAGCAACCCAAGCCTTGCTCGCCGCCAAAGCAGGGGCAACCTATGTTTCCCCCTTTGTCGGGCGTCTGGACGACATTCACATTGATGGCATGGAACTGATTGAGGATATTCGGGCGATCTACGATAATTACGACGATCTTGAGACCGAAATCCTGGTGGCTTCAATCCGCAATCCAAACCATGTAAAAGACGCAGCTTTAATTGGTGCAGATGTTGTGACGGTTCCCCCATCGGTACTGCGCACACTCGTGGCGCACCCTCTAACAGACAAAGGTCTCGCGGCATTCCTCGCAGACTGGGAAAAAACCGGCCAGAAGATTTCAGGCTAACGGTAATCAGGAACTTTCAAAGTATGTCGCGTCCAATAGATCCAAGCCAACAACATGATGCATCGCAACCTGTCGATGGATCACTCACCGCCGAGGCGGTGAAACAGTATCTGCTGGCAAATCCAGATTTCATTTTGGACGATGATGACCTGATTTCATCGATGAGCGCGCCCAAGAACGCCACGGGCAATAATGTGCTCGACCTGCAATCGGTGATGATTGGACGCCTTCAACATAAGGTGGGACAACTCCGCGACATCCAGGCAGAGCTTATCGATGCAGCATCCATCAACGCGCTCACCCGCGACCGCGTTTTGGTTGCGGTCCTGAAACTCATGGATTCCAAAAGCTTTGAAGAACTCATTGCCTTCATTACGGAGCCTTCTGGTCTTGCCGCAGCGCTTGACCTCGACACAGTCGCTCTTGCTGTAGAAAGCAAAGCAGACGTGCCGGGACTTGGTGTCAGAGGCTTGCGCATTCTCGAAGCAAACGGTGTCGATGCGCTGATTGGATCAGGTGAACCTTACCGCTTGAGCGCGGAGATCAATTCCAACCCGGGGCTCTATGGCGGCTCTGCGCCGCACGTCAGGTCAGAGGCTTTGGTGCGCCTCACCTTCTCAAAATCCACACCACCTGGAATTCTGGCATTGGGCTCCGCCCATCCGGAACAATTTCACCCAACCCAGGCAGCAGACCTGCTTGAGTTTATGGGCCGCGTCGTTGAACGCGCGGTGCGCTTATGGCTGGACCTGCCCCAAAACGCCTAGAGAGACCAATAGCCGGCCGCCTGAACGGCCCGCCAGAAGAAGTTGCTGCAGCCATCGCAGGCGCAGCTTCCGCAACCAAAGCCGTTTCCAGCTACCTGACCTTCCTCACCAGCGAGAAACGGGCAAGCCCCAAAACGATAGAGAACTACGCGCGTGATCTCATGCGCTTCTTCGAGTTCCTGTTCGATCACCTGGAAGGTGACGCTACCCTTGAGGATTTAGCGACCCTTTCTGTCAGCGATTTCCGCGCCTTCCTGGCTCATCGCCGCCGAGAGGGCTTAAGTGCCAAAAGCATTGCCAGAACACTCTCCTCACTGCGCGGCTTTTATGGACATCTGGAACGCGAAGGCCTGGCGACCAACCATGCCCTTAAGCGCCTGAAGACACCCAAAATCCCGCACAGCATCCCGAAACCGGTATCAGAGGCAGGGGCGCTCAATCTGTTGGAAGACGCGAAGACAATCTCGGCAGAGCCCTGGGTCGCCGCCCGTGATACGAGCATCGTGACGCTGCTTTATGCCTGTGGGCTGCGGATTGCTGAGGTCCTGTCACTCAATCAAGACGACACTCCCTTAGGCGAGACACTGCGCATCATGGGCAAAGGCAACAAAGAACGCATTGTTCCGGTGCTGCCTGCAGCCAGAGACGCCGTTGATCAATATCGCGCCCTCTGTCCCCATCCACTAGACGGGGACGACCCACTTTTTGTGGGAGTCCGAGGCAAAAGACTCAATCCACGAGAAGTACAAAAACTGATGGCGACTCTGCGCGCGCGCTTGGGGCTTCCCGACACGGCAACACCGCATGCGCTCCGCCATTCTTTTGCGACGCATCTGTTAAGTGCTGGTGGCGATCTGAGATCTATTCAGGAACTGCTCGGCCATGCGAGCCTGTCGTCGACACAAGTCTATACCGAAGTCGATGCAGACCGTCTGCGAGATATCTACGACAAAGCCCATCCGGCACAAAAGGGGTCAAAAGCGACCTGACGTCGGTAACAAGCGTCCGACTACATGTGGAGGGGGCGACCATCCACAGCAAGCGCTGCCTCTTTGACAGCTTCTGACAATGTCGGGTGAGCATGACAGGTGCGCGCAATATCTTCCGCAGCGCCTCCAAATTCCATGACCGTCACAGCTTCGTGGATCATCTCACCGGCTTGCGTGCCGATGATATGAACGCCCAATACCTTGTCGGTCTTCTTGTCCGCCAGGATTTTCACAAAGCCGTCTGTCTGCTGGTTTGCCTTCGCGCGTCCGTTTGCGGTGAAGGGGAACTTGCCAGCGCGATATTCAATACCGGCTTCTTTCAATTCTTCTTCGGTCTTTCCGACACTGGCCACTTCCGGCTGCGTATACACAACGCCTGGAATAACGTCGTAATTCATATGAGGCATTTGGCCGGCCAGTCTCTCGGCAAGGACCACGCCTTCTTCCATCGCCTTGTGAGCGAGCATAGGCCCGGTGATCGCATCGCCAATTGCGTGCACACCATCCACATTGGTTTTGAGATGTGCATCCACTTTAATGCGCCCACGCTCATCAACCTCTACACCGGCCTTATCAAGACCCAGGCCTTCCGTGTAAGCGACGCGACCGATGCAGACCAGAACAACGTCCGCATCCAACACTTCTGCGTCGCCACCTCTGGCAGGCTCAATAGATACTTTGAGACCTTTTCCGCTCTTTTCAACACCCGTCACTTTGGAACCGAGCTTTAAGGCAAATTTCTGTTTCTTCAGAATCCGCTGGAAGGTCTTCGCGACCTCTCCATCCATGCCCGGCAGAATTGCAGGCAGAAATTCAACAACTGTGACGTCGGAACCGAGACGATTCCAGACAGACCCAAGCTCCAGACCAATCACACCGCCGCCCACAACAACCAGCTTGCCGGGAACTTTCTCAAGCTCAAGTGCGCCTGTCGACGAGACAATCTGTTTTTCATCAACATCAATGCCGGGCAGATGCGCGACATCAGACCCTGTCGCCAGCACAACATCAGACGCCTTCAGTGTCCGCGATCCACCTTCGGTAAGGGCGACTTCAACTTCGCCAGCGCCTTTGAGTGTTCCTGTGCCTTTTACCCATTCAATCTTGTTTTTCTTAAACAGGAATTCGATGCCTTGCGTATTCCCATCAATCGCCTGCTGCTTGAAACTCTGCATGACTTTGAGATCGAGCTTCGGCTTGCCAACATTGATACCCATTTTTTCAAAATGGTCGGTCTCGGCAAAAAGCTCAGACGCATGAAGCAGCGCCTTTGAGGGGATGCACCCAACATTGAGGCAGGTTCCGCCAAGTGCATCACGTTTTTCAACGCACGCAACGCTCATCCCCAATTGAGACGCGCGGATCGCACATTCATAGCCGCCAGGGCCTGCACCGATAACAATAAGATCGAACGTGTCGGACATGGGAGAACCCTACCTTCGCATTAAGCAGCATTGGGCAGGTATCTCGTCAAGGAAACACCTGCCGTCAGATTTTTTAAAGATCAAGAAGCAAACGCTGTGGGTCTTCCAGGCATTCTTTGACCCGCACCAGGAAGGTTACAGCTTCTTTGCCGTCAACAATCCGGTGATCATAGGACAGTGCCAGATACATCATAGGACGCACCTGGATCTCGCCATTCACAACCATCGGACGTTCCTGAATTTTGTGCATGCCCAAAATACCGGACTGCGGCGCGTTCAGGATCGGGGTCGACATGAGCGAACCGTAGACACCCCCATTGGAGATGGTGAATGTCCCACCCTGCAAATCGTCAATCTTGAGGTTTCCGTCACGGGCCGCCTGACCATAGGCGTTGATTGCTTTCTCAATACCGGCGAGCGACAGGTCCTGAGCATCCTTCAGCACAGGGACAACAAGACCTTTGTCCGTGCCGACCGCGACACCAATATTGTAGAAATTCTTGTAGACCAGCTCGTCGCCATCAATCTCAGCATTCACTGCCGGGATGTCTTTGAGCGCTGTAATACAGGCTTTGACGAAAAAGCTCATGAAGCCCAAACGCACGCCGTGCTTTTTCTCAAACAGTTCTTTGTACTGCGACCGCGCCGCCATCACCGCCCCAAGATCAACTTCGTTGAACGTTGTGAGCATCGCAGCAGTGTTCTGCGCCTCTTTAAGGCGCGTCGCAATCGTCTTGCGAAGACGGGTCATGCGCACGCGCTCTTCCCGGGCACCCTGATCAACAGCCGGAGCGCTGGCAGGTTTCGCTGCAGCTGGGACCGCGATCGGGGCAGCGGGTGCAGCTGCCGGAGCCGCGGCACCTTTTGCCTCAAGCACCGCCAGGACATCGCCCTTGACGATGCGACCATCTTTACCACTGCCGGAAATCATGGATGGATCAAGGCCATTCTCATCAATCAGCTTTTTCACCGCTGGAGACAAGGCCTCGCTACCGCTATCTGGCGCCGCAGCGGACGCAGGTGCTGGCGCCGGCTCAGCCTTTGGCGCTGGCTCTGCTTTGACTTCTTCTTTTGCGACAGCCGGCTTTGCTTTGATAACAGCACCATCGCCATCACCGATCATGCCGAGCAACGCGTCCACTTCCACGGTCTCGCCAGTTTCAACAGTGATTTCTGCCAGGACACCTGCCGCAGGAGACGGAAGCTCGATCGTGACCTTGTCGGTCTCAAGTTCCACCAACGGCTCATCGACAGCGACAGCATCGCCTGCCTGTTTGAACCATTGGATCACCTCTGCCTCTGTGACGGATTCACCGAGCGTAGGGACGCGAATTTCAGTGCTCATAATTTCCTGCCGTTTTCTATCAGTCAGTCGACGATCAATGCTTCAGAAAGAAGCTGGTTCAGTTCTTGAAGATGTTTACTCATGAGGCCTGTTGCAGGCGACGCGGCTGCAGGGCGGCCCGCATAGGTTGCCCGGCGCTTGCGTGCACCAACATGCGACAAGACCCACTCAATATTCGGTTCTACGAAGAACCAAGCACCCATATTTTTGGGCTCTTCCTGGCACCAAACAAATTCTGCGTTTTCAAAACGACCCAGCTCTTTGATCAGCGCCCGCGCTGGGAACGGATAAAGCTGTTCGACACGCAAAATGTACACATCGTCAATGCCATGCTCTTCGCGTTTCTCGTAAAGGTCATAATAAACCTTGCCGGTACACATCACGACACGACGGATCTTCTTGTCGTCCACCAGCTTAATCTTCTGATCAGGCAGAAGCTCCGCGTCATCCCATAACAAGCGGTGGAATGAACTATCGGGCCCAAGCTCTTTCAACGTTGAAACAGCCCGCTTATGTCGCAGAAGAGACTTCGGCGTCATGATAATCAGCGGCTTGCGGAAGTTCCGGTGCATCTGACGACGCAGCACATGAAAATAATTTGCAGGGGTCGAGCAGTTCACCACTTGCATATTGTCTTCTGCACAAAGTTGCAGATAGCGCTCCAACCGTGCTGAAGAGTGTTCAGGGCCCTGGCCCTCATATCCGTGTGGCAACAACATCACGAGACCACACATACGCAGCCATTTGCGCTCGCCACTGGAAATGAACTGGTCAATCACGACTTGCGCGCCATTGGCGAAGTCGCCAAACTGAGCTTCCCAAAGCACAAGCGAATTGGGCTCAGCAAGACTGTAGCCATACTCAAAACCGAGCACCGCATTTTCCGACAACATGGAGTTGATCACTTCAAACTCCGCGTCCCCCGTAGCAACGGAGTTGAGCGGAATGAAACGATCCTCGTTCACCTGATCATTCAATACGGAGTGACGCTGAACAAACGTCCCGCGCTCAGAATCCTGACCCACCAAACGAACGCCCGTGCCTTCGTTCAACAGGGATCCGTAAGCCAGATGCTCAGCCATACCCCAGTCAATACCGGCTCCGGTTTCGATCATCTTCCGACGATTTTTCAGCAACCGCTGCAGGGTCTTGTGTGCGTTGAAATCATCAGGGATCGTTGTGATCTTCTCGCCGATATCAACAAGGGTCTCATGCGCAACCGCCGTTTCCCCGCGCCGCGCATCACCTTGCGCTTGGGAAAAACCCGACCATTTGCCGTCAAGCCAATCAGCCTTGTTAGGGCGGAAACCTTTTGCTGCGGCAAGATCACCATCAAGCTGCGCTCGGAAGCCTGAAAGACGCTCATCAACGTCAGCCTGCGTGACAAGGCCTTCATCCACCAGGCGCTTGGCATAAATTTCAAGCGTTGTAGATTGATTGCCGATCTTTTTGTACATGAGCGGCTGCGTCAAAGATGGATCATCGCCCTCATTGTGACCAAAGCGGCGGTAGCAGAACATGTCGATAACAACAGGCTTGCCGAATTTCTGGCGGAACTCGACAGCGACCTTCGCCGCGTGAACCACAGCTTCGGGATCATCCCCGTTTACATGAAAGATCGGCGCACCCACCATTTTCGCCATATCAGACGGATAGGGTGACGACCGCGAATGGTGCGGCGCTGTCGTAAAACCAATCTGGTTATTGACGATGAAGTGGATCGATCCACCTGTCCGGTGTCCTTTCAGGCCGGAAAGCCCAAGACACTCAGCCACAACGCCTTGGCCGGCAAAGGCCGCGTCGCCATGAAGGAGCAGCGGGATAACAGATCCGCGCTCACGGTCATGAAGCTGATCCTGTTTTGCGCGGGCCTTGCCGAGCACAACCGGATCGACAATTTCCAAGTGGGACGGATTGGCCGTCAGCGACAGATGCACTTTGTTGCCATCAAATTCACGGTCTGACGATGCGCCGAGGTGATATTTCACATCGCCCGACCCATCCACATCTTCCGGATTGGCAGAGCCACCATAGAACTCGTGGAAAATTGCCTGATAGGGTTTTCCCATCACATTGGTCAGAACGTTCAAGCGGCCACGGTGAGGCATGCCCACCACAATCTCCTTGGCGCCAAGAGCGCCTCCCCGCTTGATAATCTGCTCAAGTGCCGGGATGGTCGCTTCCGCGCCATCGAGACCGAAACGTTTCGTGCCGGTATATTTCACCGCAAGGAACTTCTCGAACCCTTCCGCGTGGATGAGCTTGTCGAGAATGGCCAGACGCCCTTCCCGCGTAAAACTGATTTCCTTGTCGCGACCCTCGATACGTTCCTGGATCCAGGCTTTCTCTTCGGGGTCCGAGACATGCATGAACTCAACCGCGAAAGTCCCGCAATAGGTCCGACGCAAAATCTCCAACATCTCGCGGATGGTCGCCTTCTCAAGACCAAGCACATAATCAAGGAAGATGGGTCGATCGAGATCCTCTGGTCCGAACCCATAGCTATCAGGCTGTAGTTCGGGGTGATGGCTCTCTTCGCGCAGCGCCAACGGATCAAGATCCGCATCCAGATGGCCACGAATACGATAGGCGCGGATCATCATGATCGCGCGGACAGAATCTAGCGTCGAGGCCCGAATACTCTCCTCGGACGCCTCTGGTTCGCGTGCTTGCAGTTTGGTGCGAATGACCTTCTCGTCTGCCGCCGGCCAATTGCCGTCCAGCGCACTGACCATCTCCCCATTGGCGTGCATCGGCCAGTCCTGGCGTTTCCAGGACGCACCTTCTGCTTCTCTTAAAACATCGGCAGTGTCATCACCGAGTGACGAGAAAAAAGTCCGCCATTCCGCATCAACAGATTGGGGGTCGTTTTGAAAACGGGCGTAAAGCTCTTCAACAAAGGGGGCGTTAGTACCAAACAGGAACGATGTCCGTTCAAGCTGTTCGTTTGAACTGCTTTTGCTCATCATGGCTGGTGCAGGTCTTCCCCGCACTCCTCTCAAACCCTCGCCAGGGAGCTCAGAAAGCAGATTTCCGCGCGAGGTCGTATGGTTAATTTCCTGAGTGTGCCACGCAGGTCGTTAACTAGCCATTTAAAATCGCGAGACAAAAACACAAGTCTCACGCCAGAAAAAGTGAAGAGCCGGACGTGCGTTAAGAGGTGATTAACCTTTAAGCACATCCGCCAAAGTCGTTCCCAGAGCAGACGGAGATGGCGAAACAGTGATGCCCGCTGAGCGCATCGCTTCCATCTTGTCTTCTGCACCACCTTTGCCACCGGCGATAATCGCACCGGCATGCCCCATGCGCCGTCCGGGAGGTGCAGTAACACCGGCGATGAAGCCAACAACAGGCTTCTTCACTTTGGATGCTTTGAGAAATTCTGCTGCTTCTTCTTCCGCAGACCCGCCGATTTCACCAATCATGATGATGGATTCGGTCTGGTCATCGCCCAGGAACATGTCGAGGCAATCAATGAAGTTCGTCCCATTGACCGGGTCGCCGCCAATACCGATACACGTGGACTGGCCCATGCCTGTCGCCGTTGTCTGAGCAACCGCCTCATAGGTCAGCGTGCCAGAGCGCGAGACAATACCCACAGAACCAGACTGGTGAATATGACCGGGCATAATCCCGATCTTGCACGCGCCTGGCGTAATAACACCTGGGCAATTGGGTCCAACGAGGCGCGTCTTCGACCCGCTGAGTGCCCGCTTCACCTTCACCATATCGAGAACTGGGATACCCTCTGTGATGCAAACGGCAAGCTCAATGCCTGCGTCGATAGCTTCTAGGATCGCATCCGCAGCGAACGGAGGCGGCACATAAATCGCAGACGCCGTCGCACCGGTTCTTTCGACAGCTTCTGCAACCGTGTTGAACACAGGAAGGTCCAGATGCGTAGACCCGCCCTTGCCTGGGCTCACACCACCAACCATTTTTGTTCCGTAAGCGATAGCGCCTTCGGAGTGGAATGTGCCCTGATTGCCGGTAAAGCCCTGACAGATCACTTTGGTGTTTGCATCAACGAGAACAGCCATTACTTGGCCTCCTTCACGGCTTTAACAATTTTGTCTGCCGCGTCGGCAAGATCAGAAGCGGAAATGATCGGCAAGCCCGACTTGGCCATGATGTCTTTTCCCTGCTCCACATTGGTTCCCTCAAGGCGGACAACCAACGGCACATCCAGCTTGACCTCTTTAGCGGCAGCGACAACGCCTTCAGCAACAACGTCGCAACGCATAATGCCGCCAAAGATGTTCACCAGAATGCCTTCGACATTGGGGTCCGACAGAATGATTTTGAAGGCCGCGGTGACCTTCTCGGTCGTCGCGCCACCGCCCACATCAAGGAAGTTGGCAGGCTCCGATCCATAGAGCTTGATAATGTCCATGGTTGCCATGGCAAGACCCGCACCGTTCACCATGCAGCCGATCGTGCCGTCAAGCGTTACATAGTTGAGGTCATACTTAGACGCCTCAATCTCGTGCGCGTCTTCTTCAGCAAGGTCGCGTAGTTCCAACAGGTCTTTGTGACGATAGAGCGCGTTGTCGTCAAAGTTCATCTTGGCATCAAGGCAGATCACATCGCCCGAGCCGGTAACCACGAGAGGATTGATCTCGAGCAAGCTCATGTCCTCGCCCACGAAGGCGTCATAAAGCTTTGAGATAAGTGCGACGGCCTGCTTAGCCGTATCGCCTGACAGACCAAGTGCGTAGGCAACCTTGCGACCATGAAATCCGGAAATGCCGCTCGCGGGATCGATGTCAAAGGTAAGGATTTTCTCTGGCGTGCTTGCAGCGACTTCCTCAATGTCCATACCGCCTTCAGTGGAAGCGATAAATGAGACACGGGAGTTGGCGCGATCCACGAGAGCAGAGAGGTAAAGCTCTGAAGCGATGTCCGACCCATCTTCAATATAGATCCGGCCGACCTTTTTCCCTTCAGGTCCAGTCTGATGGGTGACCAGCGTCATGCCCAACATGCGTTCAGCTTCCTGGCGGACCTCATCGATCGATTTGACGACCTTTACACCGCCACCTTTACCGCGACCACCTGCGTGGATCTGCGCTTTGACAACCCAAACCGGGCCACCCAATTCTTCAGCAGCCTTCACCGCTTCATCGACGCTAAACGCGGGTTTCCCCTTGGGAACGGGCACGCCATATTTCGCGAGCACCGACTTGGCTTGATATTCATGGATATTCATGGGCAGTCCACCGGCTGGATCGACGCGAATCTACGTCGGAAATGGTGAGAAAGAGACGGGCCGTTTATAGCACCCAAGGTTTGCATATCAACCGGCAAGGCGCCGCTAAAGGCGCTTTATTCAGCCAATACGTGTCGATTGACCTGTGACGCAACGGCAGTCAGAACTGACTTCAGCAGGTCAACCGCTTGGTCTGGACTCAGCCGCTGTACGCCGCGCAGATGCCGCCAGCTGTCCCAGCTGGTCATCATCTCGACCTTTGCAACCATATCAGCGGTTTTGCCAAGACAATGCGGTTCGAGCATCTCCGTCAGCCGGGTCCGATACTGCGCAGCCCGGATCGCCTGGGAAGTCGCAACAGACGGTAGAAAACGTCCGCCAGCATCCCCCAAGTGCTTGAAATCCGCCGCCGCTTCGTAATATCGGGCCCGCAGGACCACCAGTTCCTCAAGCATGGGGATTAAGGCGCCCTTGGCAGGCATGGCATCTTCAAGATCGCTGAACAGATCGGCAGCGACCTTACGTATCTCCACCGCCATGTCATCCATTGATGGAAAATGAGCTTCAATCTCAGCCGCTGACAGACCTGTTTCCTGAACAAGCCTTTCAAGCGTCGGAATGACACGGTCGCTCGCAGCCAAACACAACGCAGCGTCACGAATGCTGGTTCGAACGGAATTCTCAAGCCGAGTCTTGTGACGGTTTGACCGCATGTGCTCCCCCTTAGAATCAGCGGAACACAGCCAATTTTTGCAGTCAATCACCCGAAAGGGTGAGACACATAGAAGGTTTTAGGCCGGCATTCACAACCCCGCTAGGGCGCCCGAACCACCTGCCGAACCAGATTGCCGACAATCTTGCGCGTTTGCTCCTCGCTCAAGCGCTGAATATTCCGCATATGGCGCCAGAACTCCCAGCTGACCAATGCTTCAACCTGAGCCGCCATTTCATCGGTCTTCTGACCGAAATGAGGCTGCAACATATCGAATATGCGGGCGCGAAAGAGACCATCTCTAATCGCCCGTTTTTCGCGGATTTTGGGAAACATGTGCTCAGAGACTTCACCATAGGTGCGCACAAATGCCGTCTCCTCGTAGAGATCAATCCTGATCTCCACGAGATTTGCGAGCATATCCTTCAGATCACCCGGCTCAGGAAATGCGTCATATTGCGGTGCGAGGTTGGCATCCAGCACATCAGTGATATCAACCGCCAGGTCTTCAATCGTTGGATACATCTGGTTGATTTGGGCCTCGGGCACACCTGACTTTTCGGAGAGGTTTTTTGGGTCAGGGATCTTTCGATCGTCATGCATAAGCCGGAAGACAGCTTTCCTCACCTTTTCCCGCACGATCTCCTGATCTGCATCCATTTTGCTTGGTTCAATACCCATGACAACTTTGCCCGACCCCATTTCAAGTTAAGGATAACGATAAGCCAGTGAGTGTGTTTGGGAAGGGGTTCACCACACTTAACTTACAAAAAAGTAGGCAATATCCAATCATATAAAAGTGAATAATTTAGTTTATTAAGAAAAATACTCACAAAGGACCATGATCGATCTCGCTCGAGCCAGCCGGGAGACGAACCCGCAGCCCGTCATACCCCAGAAGGACCCCTTCCGACCTGACATCAGAGACTCCGCGCATGAAGATGTCTTCCATTACCCCCAAAGGCATTGGCGGCACGATGTGGTTGTAAATCAGCAACTCAGCGTTCGCCTCGTTGGCAACCTCAGCAGCATCAACAGGCGAGGTATGCACTTCAGAGGCGTCGGTCAAAATCTTTGCTGGCGTTGACTGGCCATTGTCACGAAGGGCGCCAATGATCGTATGAATGTTGGCCATACCCATCACTTCGTGAACCATGACATCCGCATCTGCCCCGAAACGGACCATATTTTGGTCTCGCACCGTGTCCCCTGAGAATACCACCGAGCGATCCTTAAAATCGATCCGATACCCGTAGGCATTTTCCAGCGGCACATGATCAACCTTGAAGGCAGTGACCTTCAGGTCACCCTCTTCAATGACAGTTACAGTCTCATCACGACTAGGCACGATAAATGCCGTGGCGCTTATCGTCTGCGCCTTCGGTGCAAAAATGTGTTCACCGTGATGGTCAATCCGGGATTTGCTGTCGATCCCGAAGGCAGCAAAAGTCCCATTGGCAAGACCTTCAACACCAGGCGGGCCATACAATTCCAGCGGAGCCGTCCGTCCAGCAGCCCAGCTGTTCATCGCAACATCACCAAGCCCGGCAATATGATCTGAGTGCAGGTGGGTGTAGAGCACCCCTTCAATAAGTCCCATCGGTACACGAAGTTGCTGCAATCGTTGCGCCCCACCGGTTCCACTATCAATGAGGAAAACACGCCCACCCGCTGCAACAAGCGTGCAAGGACCCGCGCGGTCTGGATCTGGGAAAGGACCACCGGTGCCGCAGAATATGAGGGTCAGACTGTCAGGGTCAGAAAGGTCGACCTGTTCTGAGGAGACCACCGCGTTGACGCCTCTCTCTAGAACCACGTCCTGGATCACTGGAATCCTTAGGCCGATAGCGACCAACCCCACGAGAACAATGATGGCACCAACGCCATACAACAAAATGCGCTTCATTTTCTCAGTCCCCACTATCGTCCAAGCTAACACCCAGATATTGGCACATACAGTGTCAATACTCAAAGAAAATGGAGTCGGGCATAAAAAAAACGGGGCCCGAAGGTCCCGTTTTCAAAACTCAGACTGGCTGAGATCTATTTTTTCTTGCGACCCTTAGCTGGCGCAAGCTTGGCAACAGCTGGATTAATCTTTTTGCAAGCGTCAACCAAGCCCTTCACAGCGCCGACCGACTTATCAAATTGCTTCTTCTCTGAGGCATTGAGGTTGATCTCAACGATCCGCTCAATCCCACCGGCACCGATCACCGTTGGCACGCCCACATACATGTCTTTCAGGCCGAATTCACCATTGAGGTGCGCCGCACATGGAAGAACACGCTTCTGGTCTTTCAGATAGCTTTCCGCCATCGCGATAGCTGATGCAGCTGGTGCGTAATACGCAGAACCGGTTTTCAGCAAACCAACAATCTCTGCGCCGCCATCGCGTGTCCGCTGGATAATCTCAGCCAGCTTCTCTTTTGTCGTCCAGCCCATTTTCACAAGGTCAGGGAGAGGAATACCAGCGACCGTCGAATAGCGAGGCAGCGGCACCATCGTGTCGCCATGGCCACCAAGAACAAACGCATTCACGTCCTTCACGGAGACATTAAACTCTTCAGACAGGAAGTACTGGAAGCGGGCGGAGTCAAGCACGCCAGCCATACCAACGACTTTGTTCGCTGGGAGGCCAGAGAACTGGCGCAGCGCCCATACCATCGCATCAAGCGGGTTGGTAATGCAGATAACAAAGGCGTTGGGTGCGTGCTTGCCGATACCTTCGCCAACCTGCTGCATGACTTTCAGGTTAATGCCCAGAAGATCATCGCGGCTCATGCCAGGCTTACGAGGCACGCCAGCCGTCACAATCACAACATCAGCACCCTTGATATCGCGGTAAGAGCTTGTGCCCTTCAACGCTGCATCAAATCCGTCAACAGGTGAACTCTCAGCAAGGTCAAGCGCCTTGCCCTGTGGCACACCATCGACAATGTCAAAGATGACAACGTCGCCGAGCTCCTTAAGTCCAGCCAAATGAGCCAGGGTTCCGCCGATCTGACCGCCACCGATAAGAGCGATTTTTTTGCGTGCCATATTTGATGCCTCCGGGATATCGCATTGGCAGACACTGCAAGAAGCGCCGCCTTTTAAAGTTAAGAAAACGAGTTGTTAGGGAGCCTAGTAGCGTGAATCTCGTGTCGGGGCAATGTTCTGGCGTCTGAAAGAGAGCCACCATCGAAACGGTCTCCAAAAGCCCCGCACAAGCCGAGCCTTTTCGCGTATTTTTAGCGTTAATCAATACAAGTCCAATGATTTGACTCACTCCCTATGAAGGCGCAATCTATCAAGGTCCAGAAAGATTGGACCCGGATTGATCAGGGGAAGAGAGCGGATAAACCGCCATTGATCGGTCCGACAAGAGGTTTGAGTAACCGCTTTAAACAGGATGCGGAGTAGCAGCTGAACGGAAGGCCAACGGGTAATAGAGGCGCCCGAGTTAGTTCAGCAGCGTGAGTTAGTGGGGTAGGCAGTGATGCCAAAGGGGTTAAATACGCATGTCGGTGATGAGGCGTTTAGGCCGCTCACCACGGGCCAGCAAGCCCAACAACCAGCAAGCAAAAGAAATCGTATTCGGAAATCAGGGATCGCCGCTACTATAGCCGCAGGCCTGATGCTGTCTGGATGCGCATCACCCATTATCGGTGTGTTGACCATCGGCGAGGTCGCTTCCATTGCGGGTCTTGTTTCAACATTTATGTCCGGCCAGGATCTGACCGAACATGCATTGTCTGCTGCAACCGGTAAGGATTGCCGGATTCTGGAAGCCATGTTGCGCTCTGAACGTGATTTCTGCGTTGAACATAGCGACAGCGCAACCGACAACGATTTTGAAGGTGTGATAGCGCTCTTTGACGAGGGCCAAGGGACGACATCAACAATCGCAGTCGCTGATGCAGACAACGACCTACAAGCAGAAGCTGACTTGATTGCGTTGGGCTTTGCACCTATTGACCGGGGAATTGCCCGTGATCGATTTGCCTTGGAAACAGCAAACGCTGAACCAGAAGAGCGGACCAGACAGCCTGTATCCTTTGGGATGCTTCAAGCGTCCTACGGTCAGTCCTGGTCCTATGAGCTGACCACCCGAAGAGATGGGTCGCGGTATGCTCAGTCTGGTACCAATCGCCAGCTTGCAAGTGCTGAACCCAAGGCACTTCCGGGCACACGAACAGACGGGACTGTAATATTGCCAGAGCCAGTTGCGAACTGAGCAGGCGGTCATAGAATTTAGAAGGGTGGCCTTAGCCACCCTTTTTTATTGGGTTTGTTCGGGAGCGAATGCCACCGCACGTCGACGCACAGCATCAACCACCAACGGGATATACTTGTCTGACATCCCGATCTGAGGATGGTTTGCCTCAGCTACGACGTAATACTGCCCGATCGAAGACAGCTCCGACAGTTCAGTTTGCATCTCAGTCCAGCTGGGCAGCATCTCGTCAGGCCAATCGCCCGCGACAAAGACATCCAGCGGAAGATTTCCCAACCCCGCTTGTGCGACCTCACGGCCCGCAACCGCCGTTCGTTCCCAGCCACGGGCTTCTTCTGCTGTGCCGAGCATATGCGAGATGGAATTCAACAGTGCCAGCGACTGCTCATAGTCCGCTCCTACCAGACCATCAATGGCCGGGGCAAACAGATCAAAGGCGCGCGGCACCCCAAACACGTTGAGCCAGGGCGCCAGCTGAAAACCTTCCAACAGATCCCGGAAACCCTGTTGGGCAAAGGGCGGGAAGCGCTGCCCCATATCCTCATGGCTTGAGTCCAAAAGAATTAGGGCACCCACACGTGCTGGATAATCTTTCGCAAACACTCGGGCGACGACGCCCCCATAGGAATGACCGATCAGGATGACCGGACCAGTGATCGATGCAGCGTCCAGCAAGCGGGCCAGCCGATCGCTCGCAAGCCCGGCATCTCTGGCAGCGCCACTGTCCTCACTCCACCCCAATCCATCTCGGTCATAGGAGCAAACCCGGAATTCTGGCTCCAGCAGCCGTTCAAGCGGCCGCCAGCTGGACGCCGGATTGCCCATGCCTGATGAGAGCACCACCGTTTGATCGCCAGCACCACGGCAAACCATATGAAGGGAGACATCCCCCAAATCGTAGAGCTTACCAGGCGCAGGATAGAGCGACGCCGCCCGCATCTCCCCGATGCGCTGAAACACCATGCCGCAAATAAGGAGCACGAGTACAAGCGCCATAACGGCAAGCCCTGCCCTGCGCACAAGCCGCCAGGGTCCCATGGCTGATCCTTGCTGATTCATCACTTTTCCGCCCATCTCACGCTCCCATACAGTTTGTATGAACATGGTCAAAGCCTGCCCCAGATACGAGCTATCGAGGGAACCAATTAAATTGTTGGACTTAGGGCCGCAGCAACGTGCGTAAGGTCACGGATTGTGAGCGTCCAGATAGTCTGCGCTCTGCATTTCCATCAGCCTTGAAACCGTCCGCTCAAATTCGAAGCTGCCATCACCGCTTTTGTAAAGCGCTTGCGGCTCGACGGCAGCAGACGCCACCAGCCGCACCTTCCTTTCATAGAAGGCATCAATGAGCGTGACGAAACGCTTGGCTTCGTTCCTGTTGGCGGCACTGAGCTCGGGGATGTGGTCAATGAAGACTGTACTGAAACACTCAGCGATTTTCAGATAGTCGGCAGCACCCAGCGGCTTTGCACAGAGGTCCGCGAAACTAAAACGCGCAACCTCGTGAACGGCTTTTGGAACTTCTACAGCCCGGCCTTTGACCGCGAGTGTTCGTGGCTTGGGTTTGAGACTATTTGTCAGACTATCGAAACAGACATCCATTTTACGATCTGCGCCCATATCAAGCGGCACGTAATAGACAGGCATACCGTTCATGCGGTCGAGCCGGTAATCCGTATCGCTATCAAGTGGCACCACCTCCATGGCCTGCTCCACAAGATCGATGAAAGGCAGGAAACGGTGGCGGTTGAGCCCTCCTTCATAAAGGCCAGATGGCGCCCTGTTCGAGGTGGCAACCACAACCACGCCCAGCTCAAACAAACGGGTGAACAACCGCCCGAGAATTGAAGCATCCGCAATATCGTGCACCTGAAACTCATCGAAGCAGAGCAGCGTCGCTTCACGCGCGATCTGGGAGGCCACAGGCAAGATTGGGTCATCTCCCTTTGCCTGTCCTGCCTTCTCCTTTTTGCGCCAGGCGAAGATCCGTTCATGGGTCTCCGCCATGAACTCATGAAAATGCACCCGGCGTTTTTGAGCAACAGGCGCTGTTTCAAAGAACATATCCATCAGCATGGATTTACCCCGGCCCACATCACCCCATAGATAAATGCCTTCAGGAGGGCTAACCGGCTGACCCAGGCCCACAAAACGCAGCCGACCTGTCTTTAAGCCGGGACGCCAATCACTCAGTGCATCGTGCAGCCGCTGCAGGTTGCGCACGGCGCGTTCCTGCGCGGGATCGTGGGCAATATCCCCACCATCTGTCAGCGCGCGATACTTCTGAACCGGGCCGTCTGTCATTTAGAACGCGAGAATCCAAAAAAGAACATTTCAAGAACACATTGCCTTTGCTACCCTTCGTGACAAAAGGAGCAAATGCCGTGACCTCACTCATATCTCTCGCCGCGCGATTTGAACAGGCATCAAAAAAATATGCCGCCGACAATGGCATTAGGCGAACCGAAGAGTGGTTCACCCTCAAAATGCAGGAAGAGCTTGGCGAACTCACACAGGCCTGGATGAAATGGGCAGGACATGGGCGACGAAAAGGTAAGTCGGAAACTGACCTCCACCACGACATGTCAGATGAAACAGCAGACCTTCTGGGCCACGTCCTTCTGTTCGCACGACAGCACAATATCGACTTGGAAGCAGCGATCAGCCGCAAATGGCGGTTCGATCCAACGACCGACACGCCGGTCTCTGAAGTCGATTAGCCAAGGAGTTTTGTGAGATCGCCATAAGGCGGATCATCATTGGTGAACGTAAAGCTTCCCTGATCCCTGATCTCTTTGGCCGCTTTCAAAAACCCACCGAGAGCAGCAACGGCAAGAGCACTCCCGGTGCTGATCCGCTTAACGCCAACAGCTGCTAGTTGATCGACGGTCAACGCATGCCCCCGCAAGCCCGCCAGTACGTTCACCGGACGATCAACAGAGCGCACCAGTTCGGCAATCTCCTCAATATCCGTAAGACCTGGCGCATAGAGCACGTCAGCGCCTGCGTCCTGATAGGCCTGCAGCCGTTCGATAACAGCAGCCAGGTTCCGGTCACCTACGAGGTAGTTCTCAGCACGTGCCGTCAGGACAAATGAAATCTCGCCGCCATGCGCCACCTCAGCCGCAGCTTCAATTCGAGTTTTCGCCAGATCGAGCTGATAGAGCGACCGATCAGGTGCCATATCTTCAATGGACCCACCCGCAAGCCCCGCAGCAATGCCAAGCCGGATCGTTTCCGCTACCACGTCAGGCGCATCGCCCCACCCGTTTTCCAGATCCGCATTCACCGGCAACGAGGTTGCTTCAACAATCTCCCCAATATGCGCAAGCATGGCATCGCGCCCAACTCGGTTATCTAGCGTCCCAATGGAATAGGCATAGCCGGCGCTGGATGACGCGAGCGCCTCAAACCCAAGCCCCTCCAAAAGACGCGCCGTGCCACGATCATAAGGGTTGGGAATGACGAGGGGCTTATCCCGTGTGTGGAGTGCCTTTAAACGTTCTGCTTTTGCTTTCTGGCTCATGCGTCTTATCCCTGTTCTGGTGAGACGTTGGATATAGGGCTGGAGTGACCCGCAAGCTCGCCACTTTCGGACGCTTACAAAGCGGACGGCACTAGAAACCGTTCCAAGACTTTTCGCTGCTCATCTGTTTCCACAGGAAGACCAAAGTGCTGATCAAGCAGCGTGACCATCTCATCGACGTCTGTGATCTCATGAACGGTCTGATCTTCACCGCGCTTTCGTTCAATAAATGTGTTGTTGAAAATCATGCGTCTTGCGTCCGCAGACGGGCGCTCAACAATCAGATTGTTAGTAAAAAGAGACTCAGGGTGGGTCGACGTGTACCAACTCGACAGTTCGTAATCGACAGGTGACTGCGGCGTGAGCGTAAACTCACACACATTGGCCCACTGGCTTCCGAGATCGGCCTGAACCGTGTAATTGTCGCCATCCCGAACGATGCGGTGGTCTTCATGCCGCGTCTTTTGGACGAGATCAGGCTCCAGCTTCAATACGCCGGTCAGGCGAATACCGCCAAAGCCCCCATCATAGATATAAGCGCCATCATCAAACTCAACGCAGATCAGCATATGTGTCAAAGGGGCTGCAACACCATCCTCAACCATCCAGCGCACGCGCCCGATTAAACCTCTGGCCTTGAAGCCCAATTGGCAAAGGGCGGCGAGCGCCAACCCGTTCTGCTCAAAACAATAACCGCCACGACAGGCGCCCACGATCTTGCCCTGCAATGTGTCGAGATCAAGCTGCACACCCTGCCCGAACAGAATGCTCAAATTTTCAAACGGAATGGATGTGGCATGGGCAAACTGGATCGCCGTCAGGTTCTCCAACGTCGGTTCACGGTCGCCCTCATACCCGATACGGGCGAAATAAGCTTCAAGGTCAATTTGGCTGTCAGACATAGGGAGCCCCACCACAAAAAAAGGAGTGCTCCCTATGTAGGAGCACTCCCGTCAATCACCTAGAGCCAATTCGCGGATTACTCAGCTCCTTGTTCCCACGCCCACCACTGGGGCCTATTTCATCGTCGGGATCACGAAGCTGGAGCCTTCTTTCACGCCGGTTGGCCAGCGGGACGTGACAGTCTTCACTTTGGTATAGAATTTCACACCTTCCGTGCCGTGCTGGTTCGTATCGCCAAAGGCTGAGCGCTTCCAGCCACCAAATGAGTGATAGGCGAGCGGCACAGGGATCGGCACATTGATGCCCACCATGCCGACATTCACCTTGGACGCAAAGCTGCGTGCCGCGTCCCCATCGCGGGTGAAAATTGCAACACCATTCCCGTATTGGTGCTCACTTGGGAGCCTGGCTGCTTCTTCAAACGTCTCTGCGCGCACGACAGACAGAACTGGCCCAAAAATTTCTTCCTTCCAGATGTCCATGTCAGGCGTCACATTGTCAAAGAGCGAGCCGCCAATGAAAAAGCCGTCTTCATAACCCTGAAGCTCAAAGCCGCGACCATCGACCAGAAGATCAGCGCCCTGTTCAACACCGCGGTCAATCCAACCGGCGACCTTGTCGCGCTGCTCAGCTGTCACCATCGGTCCATAGTCCGCATCAGCGTCTGTCGAGAGGCCAACCTTCAAACTCTCAACGCGGGGGATAAGTTTCTCGATAAGCCGGTCACCGGTTTCCTTGCCGACGGGCACAGCAACTGAGAGTGCCATGCAGCGTTCACCAGCCGAGCCATAGCCCGCGCCGATGAGATCATCGACGACACGATCAAGGTCAGCGTCCGGCATGATGATGGCGTGGTTCTTCGCGCCACCCATTGCCTGGACCCGCTTGCCGTGGGCGGCACCGGTCGCATAGATATATTCCGCAATAGTGGAAGACCCGACAAAGCTGATCGCTTCAACCTGGGGGTCAGTCAAAAGCGTGTCGACCGCTTCCTTGTCCCCATTCACAACATTGAGCACGCCGGCAGGCGCACCCGCTTCCATGAAAAGCTCTGCCAAGCGCAGTGGCACGCTCGGGTCTTTTTCCGACGGCTTGCACACAAATGTATTGCCGCACGCAATCGCCACACCAAACATCCACATAGGGATCATGGCCGGGAAGTTGAACGGGGTGATACCAGCACACACGCCCAATGGTTGGCGCATGGAATACATATCAATGTCCGGACCAGCGCCTTCGGTGAACTCGCCCTTCTGAAGATGAGGAATGCCACAGGCAAACTCGATCACTTCCAAACCGCGTTGAATATCGCCCTTACTGTCAGCAATCACCTTGCCATGTTCAGAGGAGAGCATCTCAGCGAGCTCATTCATATTGTCTTCAAGCAGACGTTTGAAATCGAACATCACCCGTGCGCGGCGCTGCGGGTTGGTGGCGGCCCAGCCAGGAAATGCAGCGGCGGAAGATGCAATACCCGCGCGCACTTCATCAGCACTTGCTAGCGGCGTTTGAGCAGTAACCTCACCCGTATTCGGATTGAAGACACCAAGCGTCCGGCCACTCGTGCCGGCGACTTTCGCGCCGTTGATAAAATGGTGAAGGTCCATGGTCATTAGTCTACTCCCGCCCTGGGGCCCGGCAATCGGGCAAAAACCTGCCCGTTGCTTAGCGCTCTGGGTGAGGGCTCGCAAGCCCCGCTGGGAGCAATTGTCGAGGATATTGCGAATGAAGGCCGGAAGCGGCGGTAGCCGTAGCGGCAATCACGCCTTCAGCCCTTCTCATGCCGCCCGGTCTAGTCACCACCTTGAGGGACAGAAATAGGCTTTTCTGCCGCAAACCAGCGTCTTTTCAGCCACAGCGCCACGCTCACCAGACCGATCAGCACCGGCACTTCGACCAGCGGCCCGACAACCGTGGCAAAGGCCACCGGCGACGCGATCCCGAATGCTGCGATGGCCACGGCGATGGCCAGCTCGAAATTGTTCGAGGCCGCCGTGAAAGACAGGGACGTGGTCCGCTCATAATCCGCACCGAGAGCCTTGCCCATCGCGAAACTGACCGCGAACATGACAAGAAAATAGATAGCCAGCGGCACCGCGATGCGCAGGACATCCAGCGGGAGCTCCAGCACGGCCTCCCCTTTCATCGCAAACATGACCAGGATCGTGAACAGGAGCGCTGTCAACGTGATAGGGCCGATACGCGGGAGGAATTGTTCCGCATACCATTCGTCGCCCTTACGGGCGCGCAGAACACGCCGTGTCAGATACCCGGCGGCAAAGGGAACACCAAGATAGAGCAGGACGGCACCTGCAATCGTGTCGAAACTGATATTGAGAACCTGCCCCTCAAGCCCAAGCAAAGGGGGCAGCACACTGAGAAAGAACCAGGCATAGACACTGAAAAAGACCAGCTGGAAGATGGAGTTGAAGGCGACCAGTCCTGCCACATATTCATTGCTGCCCCGTGCCAGCTGGTTCCATACGATGACCATGGCAATGCAGCGTGCCAGACCAATAATGATGAGTCCGGTCATATATTCCGGCTGATCACTCAGAAAAACCACCGCCAGCACAAACATCAGCACCGGTCCGATCACCCAGTTCTGCACCAGCGACAGCAGCAACACCTTCCGGTCTTCGAAGACCCGCGGCAGTTCCTCATATTTCACCCGCGCAAGGGGCGGATACATCATGAGGACGAGGCCTATCGCAATCGGCAAATTTGTGGACCCGATAGTCATCGCATCAATCAAACTAGGCATACCGGGGATGATGGTTCCCGCGGCGGTCCCAATACCCATCGCGACAAAGATCCAAAGCGTGAGATACCGATCAAGAAACGATAAACGTTGAGCAGAACTTTCAGACATAGTGCCTTCTTCTTTTTTGGAGCTAAGCGCTTTCGTTCTTCTGATCGGTTGGGCTCTTGCCGATCTTATCCAATTCGCGCTTTAGTGTGAGCGCATCCAAACTGGAAAATGGAAGATTTGCAAAAACATCAATCCGGACTCTGATTTGACGAAACACATCCAGAAAGACCGCCCGCTTCTCGGCGTCCGGACCTTCAAAGGCAGCCGGGTCTTCAAACGGCCAATGGGCGCTCGTGGGATGCCCTGGCCATATCGGACAAACCTCACCCGCAGCATTGCCACAAACCGTGAATATGAAATCCATTTGAGGCGCATCATTAGCAGCAAACTCATCCCACGATTTGGATCGCAGGCCGTCTATGGGGATCTTCGCGGTCTTGAGCGTTTCAAGGGCCGTCTCATTTGGTGCACCTGTTGGGTGGCTTCCCGCCGAGAACGCCTGAAAGGACGTTCCCGGGAGAGAATTGAGATAGGCTTCAGCAAGCAGGCTGCGTGCAGAATTGCCCGTGCATAAGAACAGCACATTGTATGTAGTCAACGGGTCGCCCATCGCTCAACAACATCCACCCTTGTAAGTGGGCACCGGTGTTTCGCGCGCCATCTCAGTCGCCACGGCTTCAGGTCGCAAGTCAGGCCCTGCTGTTCCCCGCTCTTCCGTCTGGTGCTTCGTGTGGAAGGCTTCCCACATCACGCCGTCCGGGTCTGTCGTCCAGCTTTTCTCTGACTTGTGATAGCAGCAGGTGGTCACACCTTCAGGCAGATAGGGGCCTTCTGCTTGTTTGAACTGGTCGAAGAGTGGTTCGAGCTCATCTTCGCTATCAACCTGTATCCCGGCATGATTAAAACCCGTTTCTGATTGCGCGGGCTCCACCACGAAATTCACCCGTGGGTCGTCCAACATCCACTTCGCATAATCATCGCGCTTCGTGGTGGGTTCCTGACCAAACATGGCCGTGTAGAAACTGATCGATTTTTCCAGGTCCGCAACTGCAAAGCTCACATGTAGTCTTTTCATGTTCCTGTCTCCTCTAGTGCGGGTGCACACGCACCCTGACAACAATCTTCCAATAGGTAATCCGCGAGGGCGCGCATGCCGCCGAGATTTGCCGTGTAAATAATCGAGCGTCCGTCACGGCGCGCAGAAACAAGTCCCGCCCGTGTAAGTTCTTTCAAGTGAAAGGACAGCGTGGGAGCAGCGACTCCCAGTTGCTCTGCAAGACCGCCAGCAGGCAATCCGGCCTCTTCTGCATTTGGCGAATGGGCCCGCACCAGCGTGCGGAATATCTCCAAACGGGTTTCCTGAGCGAGCGCACCAAGTGCCTCTATAGCGCTTATCATTTCCATATTTTGATAATTATAGAAATATAATGAGATTTCAACCCCCAACCTTCAAAAAGTCGAAAAACCTGACAAGACGCGCAGTTTTGCTAGGGTGTCGGGGAAATTTTATTGATGAGGGAGACAGTAGATGATCGTCATTACCGGACAGGCAGCCATTGCTGCAGACAGGCTCGACGCCTTCCGCCCTGTCGCGGAGCGGCAAGTCACCCTCTCCCGCAAGGAAGAAGGTTGCCTCAACTATGGCTATTACGAAGATGCCATGGCGCCCGGCACCTTCCTCTTCTACGAAGAATGGAAAGACCAGGCAGCCGTCGATTTTCACTTTGCTCAATCCTATTGCCTGGAATTCATGGCGGCTGCTGGCGAACTCTCCTCAACGCCTCCCAAGGTGAACATTCATCAGGTAGAAAATACGCAAGTGATTGGCTAGACGGCATACGCCGCCACAAGGCCCGAATGAAAAAGCCCTCTCCTTCGATCGGAAGGAGAGGGCATCTTAAGTCTTAAACGTGGTGCGGCTTAGCCTTCCCACTCAATCAGATCTTCAAACTTGTCGACCACTTCACCAAAGGTCGCAACCGTATTGATGAAGTTCACGTCAGAGATGCCACCTTCAAGCGTGACCCACTGCTCAATCACAGGATCATTTTCATCGTCAATGTAAGCCTGGCTGAAGCGCTCACCGGCATTGAAGTCGTTGATCGCTTTGTAGCTCGGCCGATTGTCCATGGACCAACCCACATAGAGCTGCAGGAACTCACACGCCTTGCCGGTTTTCCCGCATTCGTAGAAATAAACGACAGCATTTGAATCCGCGAGTTTGAAGTTCAGGATCGGTAGATCCTCATAATCCGTGTCAGCGATATGAACATCTTCATATCCGTTATCCCGAAGCATCTCGACAATATCATTGGGTTCAATTGTCCCGATATATTCGGCAGCACTCGCAGGTGCGGCGGCAATGCCCATCGTTCCAAGAGTAAATAGCGCTGCGCCGAAAAGGCGTTTTATCTGGTTCACTTAGCCTGCTCCTTTATTGCGTACCCCGTTTAGATATCACTCTACCTCACCCAAAACCCTATGCAAACTATGTGCATGTGTTTCGCACAGAATGGTGGTTTTTCATGTGCCACCAAACTCTCGCCTACTCGGCCGGCGCGCCAATCGCACCCGACCAGTCCACCGATCGCGTGGCATACATCGTGACCGCCAGCACCCCAAAGGCAATCATCGCACCCACAAGTAGCGCATAAGCCGCCACCTGCAGAATGATATAGAGCAAACCATAAAGCCCGAGCAGTGAGAGAGCGGCAATCATGCCGCGTCGGACCTGACCAAAGATGGCGGTCACGTAGCCTCCATTGAGCGCCGCAACCGCTCCACTTGCTACGGCATAGGCCGGACCAAACCCAATGACTTCAGCAAACGCGAGCAGCAGCACATAAAAGATCACAAGGCCAAACCCGAACAGCACGTATTGCACGGCGTGCACTCGGGTTCCGGCGCGAAGTTCCAGCAAAAAGACTGCCAGGAACCCGGTTGCCAGAAACAGGATGGCGTATTTTGCCGACCGCGAGACAAGCTGATAACTGTCTGCCTCTTCAACAAAGCCCACCTTCACAGCCTTCCCGAACAGAGGCGAAATGCTTTGATCCGAATAGCGCCAGGACTGAGGATAGGAGCGCGCCACATAGGGCACAGACCAATCCGCCTCAAACCCGTCAGCACTCAAGACATAAGTATCCGGCAGGTAGCCACCGCCAAAACTAGGGTGCTGCCAGTTAGATGTCATGCGGATGGAGCTTGTCTGCCCGACAGGGGCAAGGCTTAAAGACTGTGTGCCATTGAACGCCATCGTTACCGAGAAAGGCAGAGCCTCTTCCAACGCCCCATCTGGCAAAGGCAGGTGAAGCCCGCCATATGTGTCGCTTTGCGGAAGATTGAGGCTGGGAATAAAATCGACCGGGTTTGGCGCCGCACCAAGACGGAGCCCCGGCACTTCGCGAAGACCCGTCGGGTCCTGAATACGAAGCGCGACGAAGGCATCCCCCCATTGCGGTTGATAGCCCTCAGGCAACCGCTCCATAATTTTGTCGCGGGCAGGGAAGCGTCCCTCAATCAGAGTATCAGCGTGATAGACCGGCACTTCATAAATGGCGCGCTCACGGATCGCGACCTCACCGCGCACCGTCGCATTCATCTCGTCGGGCAGGAAAATCAGAAAGTCTTTTCGCGACACATTCGTTGTCACACCATTCTGGGTATTCGTAAAACTGCCCCTGAAGGGCACCACCAAGAAGGGCCCCGCGACGCTCTGCTCTGCACCCCAGCTTTCGGCTACTTCCTGCACAACCTGGGCTTCGTAGCTCTGACGGTCTTCGATCAGCATCCAAACAAACAGCATTGGGATCATGAGAGCGAGCGTGAGGCCACAAATCACGAAGAACTTCACACCCGGACTGTAGAAGGATGGCCGAAGGGACGGACGGATAGTTTGTGTTGGGTCGATGGCAGACATGAAATGTTCCCCTGAAGATGACGGGGAGCACTTTCATATGTCATCAGGGCCGCACTTGGACCCGACTGCGGCAGCTCCGAGACTCATTTGAGGCGATGTCATGGTGCCGTCGCTCATACCCGCAGGCATTGGCCTGCTTGTGACATTACAAAATCACATTAGACGATAGGAGAGAAATGATGACATTCGTTGACCCAAGAAATTCTTGAAACGCCCGTATCAATCACCAGATATAATAGTCCGGCGAAATGTTTGCCCGTGCCGTTCTCTATGGATCGGCTTGGAATGACACGTACTGACCACCGGTTGTACCTGCTGGTACTGACTAAATGGTCGTTTTGAATAGTGGTTTATCGCGATACAAAGCGAAGGGCCGCCGGTGATTGAAGGAGGCGCTTATGAACAAGCGAACTCTGAATATCCTTCGTCTCGTCCGCAAATATGGACCCTGGGTGCTAGTTGCCCTTCGGTTTCTGCGCCTAATGTGGGTGCTTGTGGACGAGACCACTATTTATGGACGCTATGAAAAACTACGAATACAAATTCGAGATCAAGCCAGGCAGGGACGTTTATCTACCCACTGACGATTGCCGAGAGTTTGGAAAAGAAGTTTGCAGGTCGGTCCTCGACGCTTGGAAACCGAATGAGTGCTTTTTCCACCTTGGCAAGAAAACTGGGCACATTGGAGCTATGCGCCTGCACAAGAACTCCAAATTCCTAGCAAAACGCGATTTTCAAAACTTCTTTGGTTCTGCAACCAGAACAAAAGTACATAGAGCACTTCGTTCGGTTGGCTTCAATCAAACCGACGCATTCGATATCGCAGCCCGGTCGGTAGTGGTCGGAAACGATGGGCGGAAGTTCATCCCATACGGGTTTGTGCAGTCGATGTGTCTCGCAACGCTTGCTCTCGACGAGTCAGCGCTTGGACAGCTTCTAAAATCTCGAGCTGAATTCAATGTCAAAGTATCCATCTACGTCGACGACGTAATCATTTCCGGCAATGACAGGGCCGAAGTTGACCATTTCCTAACAATCTTCGATGAATTCGCTAACAAATCGGGCTGGCCCATCGCTATCGATAAATCTGTCAACACAACCGATTTGATCGAGATCTTCAACTGCCGACTCGCAGGCGCTTCCATCGAAATAACGGAAGACCGTTTGCAGGAGTTCCTTAGACAATACCGAGGCGGCAGCGAACTCTCCCAGAATGCTATTGTGCACTACGTCAGCGCAGTAAACAGAAACCAAGGAGAATGGCTGGAGAGAACCGCTTAGACGTAATAGGCCGCCACCTTTTGCGAGGCAGCGGCCTTTGAAACATGAATGCGAAACAATCAGACGCGGCGTTCGACCATCATCTTCTTGATCTCGGCAATCGCCTTAGCGGGGCTAAGACCCTTCGGACAGGCTTTCGCGCAGTTCATGATTGTGTGGCAGCGATAAAGCCTGAACGGGTCTTCCAGATTATCGAGACGCTCACCGGTTGCCTCATCCCGGCTGTCGATCAACCAGCGATAGGCCTGCAGGAGAACGGCAGGTCCGAGGTAGCGGTCACCATTCCACCAGTAAGATGGGCACGACGTAGAGCAACACGCGCAGAGAATGCACTCATAAAGACCGTCGAGCTTCTCGCGATCTTCCGTTGACTGCTTCCACTCTTTTTCCGGCTGTACAGATGTCGTCTGGAGCCAGGGCTCAATAGACGCGTGTTGCGCATAGAAGTTTGTAAGATCCGGCACCAGGTCCTTCACCACATCCATGTGCGGCAGGGGATAGATTTTCACCTCACCCTTCACCTCATCAATGCCTTTGGTACAAGCCAGCGTGTTGGTGCCGTCAATATTCATGGCGCACGAACCGCAAATACCTTCCCGGCACGACCGGCGGAAGGTAAGCGTCGGGTCGGTTTCGTTTTTGATCTTGATGAGCGCGTCGAGCACCATGGGTCCGCAGCTATCCATGTCGACCTGATATTCATCAATGCTCGGGTCAGCGCCGCCGTCCGGGTCATAGCGATAGACCTTAAACGTGCGCAGGTTCTTCGCGTCCGCAGGGGCTGCGTGCTTTTTGCCTTTTGTGGGCTTGGAGCCTTTAGGCAGTGCTAGTTCAACCATCTGTCTCTCCTCGGCGCACAGATCACGGTGAATTTGGATTCTACAAATTCACAAAATGTGATCGTACATAAAACTTGGAGCGGGATGCGGGCGGAAAACCGGCTCCCACTTTTCCTCATCCCGCTCTAGTAAACGCGTTCTTTGGGTTCGATATAGTCGACTTCATTCGTCATCGTGTAAGTGTGCACGGGACGGTAGGTCAGCTTCACGTTCCGGGCATCATCAACCCAGGAAAGCGTGTGCTTCATCCAGTTTTCATCATCGCGGTCTGAGAAGTCTTCCCGGGCGTGGCCACCACGGCTTTCCTTCCGGGCATCCGCGCCATTCATCGTGGCACGGGCCTGAATGATGAGATTGTCGAACTCAAGCGTTTCAATGAGATCGGAATTCCAGATGAGCGACCGGTCGGTAACGCCAATGTCTTCCGACCCTGCATGAACCTGCTCCATGAGCTTCACGCCCTCTTCCAGAACATCGCCGGTCCGGTAGACCGCGCAATTATTCTGCATCACACGCTGCATGCGACCACGCAGTTCCGCTGTCGGCGTGCTGCCCTTGGCATTGCGGAAGTGATCAAGACGCTCAATCGAGTTCTGACCTGCATTTTTCGGCAATGGTTTAGTCGGCCCGCCTGCGGTAAGTTTTTCACCTGCGCGAAGACCCGCCGCCCGGCCAAACACAACCAGGTCGATAAGAGAGTTTGAACCAAGGCGGTTTGCGCCATGAACCGACACACAAGCCGCTTCGCCGATGGCCATCAGGCCTTGAACCGTTTTCTCCGGATCGTTCGGATCGCCTGCGATCACTTCCCCATGATAGTTCGTGGGGATGCCGCCCATATTGTAGTGGACGGTTGGAATAACCGGGATCGGCTCTTTGGTGACGTCAACGCCTGCAAAGATACGAGCAGACTCAGAAATACCCGGCAGACGGGCAGCAAGGATATCCGGGTCTAGATGGTCGAGATGCAGGAAGATATGGTCATTCTCTGCACCCACGCCACGGCCTTCGCGGATCTCCATGGTCATGGACCGGGACACCACATCGCGGGACGCAAGGTCTTTCGCCGATGGCGCATAGCGTTCCATGAAACGCTCACCTTCGGAATTGACGAGATAGCCGCCTTCTCCGCGCGAGCCTTCCGTGATCAGACAGCCCGAACCGTAAATGCCCGTTGGGTGGAACTGCACAAACTCCATGTCCTGAAGAGGCAGGCCGGCGCGAAGCGCCATCGCATTGCCATCACCCGTACAGGTGTGAGCAGACGTGGCGGAGAAATAGGCCCGACCATAGCCACCCGTCGCCATGATTGTCTCATTGCTGTGGAAACGATGCAGCGTACCGTCATCCATCTTCAGCGCGACAACACCAACGCACGCACCTTCATCATCCATGATGAGGTCGATGGCGAAATACTCAATAAAGAACTCCGCGTCATAACGCAGTGACTGGCCATAAAGCGTGTGCAGGATCGCGTGGCCTGTCCGGTCAGCCGCCGCACAGGTGCGCTGCGCAATGCCCTTACCATAGTCAGTGGTCATGCCGCCGAAAGGACGCTGATAGATCTTGCCCTCTTCCGTCCGGCTGAACGGCACACCAAAGTGCTCCAGCTCATAAACGGCTTCTGGCGCATTACGGCAGAGATATTCAATAGCATCCTGGTCGCCAAGCCAGTCTGACCCCTTCACGGTGTCATACATGTGCCATTTCCAGTCATCCTGGCCCATATTGCCAAGCGCTGCGGAAATGCCGCCTTGCGCCGCAACCGTATGCGAGCGCGTAGGGAAGACCTTTGTGATGTTCGCCGTCTTAAGGCCCGCTTGCGCGCAGCCCAAGGTTGCGCGAAGACCAGCACCACCGGCACCCACCACAACCACATCAAACGTGTGATCTGTAAACTCGTATTCTGTCGAGGCGCTCATCGCCGTCTCCTACTGGGTCAGCCGCCAAAGCCGAGCTTCAGCACTGCATAAATGCAGGCCAGGCCGACCACTGCCGCGAAAAAATTATTGCCGATGATAGAGAGCAGCTTCATGCCCTCGCCACTCACATAATCCTCGATGATCTCTTTCATGCCGATGCGCATGTGATAGACGCCCGATAAAATGAGAAGCAGGAAGAGGATCGAAACCACTGGCATGGAAAGGTACGCCTGGACCGTCGCATAGTCAGCGCCGACAAGTGCCACAACCGACGCGAGCGCAAAAATCACCAGCGGGACATTGGCGACGGCAGTGAGCCGTTGCAGCCAGAAATGGTCTGTGCCCGATTTTGCCGACCCATGGCCACGAACGCGAGAAAGAGGCGTGCGCATGTCAGACATATCAGAGCCCTCCTGCCATCGCATAGGCCACGGCCCAAACGATCAATGTAAGAACGATGGAACCCACAAGCGTTAGGCGCGCCATCCATTCCACGGTCCCGAGCTCAAAACCCTTGCCAAGGTCCCAGACGAAGTGGCGGATGCCACCAAGCAAATGATGGATCAGTGCCCAAGTGTACCCAAAGAGCACCAAGCGCCCGAACCACGAGGTGGCAACGTCCATAAAGACGCCATAGGCCTCAGGTCCCGTCGCAGCAGCAATCAGCCACCAAGCAAGAAGAAGTGTGCCGAAGTAAAGAGCTCCGCCGGTGATGCGATGCACGATCGACATCATCATAGTGAGCATAGGTCGATAGATCCCCATATGGGGCGACAGCGGTCGGGCGCGCACTGGTGCCTTCACAGACGTTTCTGCCATGGTTCTGTCCTTGATAGGTGCCGTCCAGACCTCGCCGTCAGGGGAGGCACCGTTGGGAATATGAGTCCCGTGTTTAGCGAACAGAGGAGGACAAGGCAAATAACAAGGCCCCAGAGAGGGCCAGTTTTTGGCACTTTTACTTAGTTTTTGAGAGTGTTTCGCAAAAAAGTCAGCCCAACGCTCAGGTAAATGCCTTCGCTCAGCTCAATTGGCGACACGGCTTTCGTATTGATCATTGGTCACCTGGTCTCTCAACCACGCACGCGCCTCCTCAACATCAACAAATTGCCGCTGCGGAAAGGGGCTATTCTGGAACTGCATGAATAAATTGCCGACCAGTTGGGTCAGTTTACCAGGGGTCAGAATAGCGCTTGCGATGGTGAAACTCGCAAGATCATGCTTGGAAAGGACGGCACCAATCTTGGCGAGGTCAGTTGCAGACTTGGCCTTCACCAGAACGGCAATGCGGTCTTCTCCCCATTCTTCTTGAGACCGTTCGACGACATCCTGCACCAGCTCGGCTGTCGCAATCGCGGTCCCATAGTCGATCGTGCGGTCCCATAGTCGATCGTAACGATACCAGGTTCTTCTTCGACCAAAGTCACATCACCCACGACGGCCTGCTTCATACATTTCTCTCCCATTCACCCACATCCGTGTTTTACCTTATCCTGAAGCAAATTTCCCCCAGCCTGTTGGACGGCGCTAAATCTGGCTCACCATGGACCCATCCTTCTGCGTTATCGACCAAAATGGAGTGTTACTCCAACATCGCGAGACTGATGCCTTTCCCCTTTACAGCGTCACCAAGACGATCATAGCGGCGCTCATTTTCGATTTGGGTCTGGAAATTGACAGACCCGCGTCACACTGGTTGGACGAAAGCTGGCTTCAACAGGGAGACGAGATCAGCCTGCAGCACTTACTGACTCACACATCGGGTCTACGCGATTATTTCAACGTTGCCGACTATCTCGCCGCCATACAGAACGGTGGAACGCCCTGGTCCGACAATGAATTTGCCCAACATACGGTGCGGCAGCCGCTTTTGTTCGACCCCGGACAGGGTTGGGCCTATTCAAACCCTGGCTATTGGGTGCTGAAGCGGGTCTGCGAGCTGGAAAGCGGCATGAGTTTTTCTGCCCTCGTCAGAAAACACATCAACCAGGGCCTCCGATTACCCTCCCTCAAAGCAGTGAGCGGCCCCTTTTCCGAAGCCCTCCCTCAATACGAAGCAGGCTGGGTATGGCATGGCCTGGTCTGTGGCAATGCCCGCGATACGGCGCGTTTTATGGCTTCAAAGCTTGTATCCAGACTCGCCCGCCAGCTCGTGCCTGTGCCCAATGCTGGCCCAACCTATCCAGATGCGGCCTATGGTCTGGGGGTTATGGGAGATTTGAATGGCACAAATTACGGACATAATGGCAGCGGTCCAGGCTTCAGCACATCCTGCTTTCACTTTCCAAAGTCAGGCATAACGGTGAGCTATTTTTTGCCGTATGACGGACCAGAGGATGCGGCTTATGCAAAGATGCAGGCACTAGCCAAACAGTTTGGCGCAATCTAGCGCACCTCCTGGCTTGCAAAGTGAACCCCTTAGAGTAATACTCCAGCCCATGGTGTCGAAAGAAAGCAAAACCTACCTTGCCGGCGTCGCAGCAGCGAAAAAGCTCTTTTCAGAGCGCGGTTATGACGCCGTCTCTACCGCAGAGATTCGCCAGGCTGCTGGCATGTCGAACGGCAGCCTCTTCCACCATTTTGAGAACAAGGAAGGCATAGCCGTAGCGGTTTTTGTAACTCTTGTGCGCACCTATCAGGCGGAAATTGCCGAAAAACTCGCGCCCACACGGCGCGCAGCAGATGGCATCGAGGCCTTCATTCGCGCCCATAACCTTTGGATCGAGCGCGACCCGGACGGGGCTCGCATTCTCTTTAATGGCCACCATCCGAGCTGGAGTGAAACAGCGCTGAAAAGGATCAGGGCTGAAAACCAGGGTTTTGGACAGACGCTTCAGGACTGGAAAAACAATCTGGAAGACAAGGACCGCCTTCAGAACTGGAGTCTTGCTCTAATTCTGGCGACATTGGTCGGCCCAACACAGGTCATGTGCCGCGCCTGGCTCTCCGGCCAGTCGAAAGTTCCTCCGAGTGAAAACATAGAAAACCTCGTAAAACTGGCACAAAAGGCACTGCTTTCATAAAGCGTGTCGAGGGGCACCTCGCGGATCAACCAGCAAGGCACTTTAGCTCTCTAGCAAAGCGTTTCGATATTAGAGTGTGGCTCTAGTTAGACATCGCTTTTGCACAAGCATCAATCAAGGGACCAAGAGCTGCTTGCTCAGCTGTCTCAACCAACCCATCGGCACCCGCTGCCTGACGTACCGCGTCTTCAAGACAGACAGTCAGCGCGTCCTCAGCCGAAGGAGCTGCGCCGGGGTCATAGCGCAATCCAACCGCAACCAAACCGCCTTGGTCATCTGGCCCATATTCTCTGGTAACGGCCGAGCAGCAAATTGCACAGGAAGCAGCCTGGCCAAATGCCTCTCCAAACCGGGCTTTTCCAGCCTCCCATTGGGCATCGAATGGCAGATCAGCGAACGGCTCTATCATGATGTCCCAGGGCGTCATGTTGGCGCTGGCGATCAAGTCACCGTCTGCACCAATTCGCGTGCCTCCAAGCCCACCATTACACCGATCGCCAAAAGCCTGGACTTTGATATCAGAAAGTTCAGCGCCTTGGGACGTCAGGCGTCCAGTGATCAAAGAACCAAATACGCCCGATCCGCCCCAATTATCATATGCCTCAAGGACGAGCCATCCTTCATCAGACAGGTAGGCAGATCGAGCACCAGAGAACCGTCGTTCAAAGTTCGGATCCTCTGGACCACCACGCTGGAGTGATACTCTAACCCAATCGCCATCAAGCTCTGTTTCGGCGTCATCAGGAGAGCAATCGACAAGCGAAATGCTGGATGGTGCTTCTGGCGCGTCAGGCGAGATCGAAATATCTAAGAGTGGCCAGAGACAGGCAGGATCGACCACGACCGCTCCGGCTTCAGAAGAGACAGCAGCAGCAACCTCATCGCTGCCCCCCTCATTGTCTTCAACAAAATAGGCACCGAATCCGAGAAAAAGGCCCGCCACGGCAACAACAATCAACGCACCGCCAAAACCAATAAGACGCCCCATAAAACCTCACAAAAAAGGGTCTCAGTCTATCGCGGCATCAAAACCCAATAGTCGAGATCCAACACCACTCCCTCATCATATCCCTTATCAGCCGGGCCAGGGAATGAAGCACAGGGCAGATCCTTCGTCGCGATGGTCCGCAAGCGAAGCGCGCCAAGATCAGATCGCCCGTCCAGCTCAACGCTATCCAGGATCTCAGACCAGGCAAAGACCGTATCGCCCCCGAAGCAAGGCGCCACGTGTCGCCCACCATTGATCGCCGCAATCAGGAACGCGTTTCCCAATCCGTTAAACGTCAGCGCCCGGGCCATGGAGATCACGTGCCCACCATACATGAGCCGACGCCCAAACCGGCCCTGACCTTCCGTGAACTGGTTGAAGTGCACCTTCGCGGTATTCTGATAAAGCCGCGTCGCCATCATGTGTTCAGCTTCTTCGATAGTCACGCCATCCACATGATCGATCTTCTCACCAACCTGATAATCTCCCCACCGGTGGGCAGAGCCAGATAGCTGAGCATCAATGCCGGAGAAACCCGTCGCGGCAGGCAATACGAAGTGCTTGGGTTCCACCACCTTCGGTAGGTTTGGCACATCCTCTTCCGGCGCAGCAGAGGCGTCGTCCCGCTTGCGCACCATCACCCAACGCACATAGTCGAGCACATTGTCGCCTGTCTGGCTTGACCCGGTAGAGCGCACATAGACCACGCCCGTCTTGCCATTCGAGTTTTCTTTAAGGCCGATCACTTTTGACACGGTCGTGATCGTATCGCCTGGAAAAACCGGCTTGAGGAACCGGCAATCCGCATAGCCGAGGTTCGCCACTGCGTTCAAAGAAATATCCGGCACCGTTTTGCCGAACACAAAATGAAAGGCAAGCATGTCGTCGACAGGGGCTTGGGCGTATCCGACTTGCTGCGCAAATGCATCGGACGACTGCAGCGCAAACCGCATGGGGAACAAGCTATTGTAAACAGCAACATCACCGGCAGTAATCGTCCGCGGCGTGGCATGGGTCAACACTTGACCGACGCTGAAATCCTCAAAAAAGTTGCCTGATCCCGTCTTGTCGCTCATCGCCGATATGCCTCTAAACTGCTCACCATTAGCTGCAGCCTATATCAGCCCTCAGCGGACCTGTACACATACCCTGATCCATTCCGATGATCCGTAAGGCGCCTCTAGCCTTGAGGTTCCACAAAATCCTCTGGAGAAAATTGCTGGGCCGCGTCTTCATCAATGTAGCGCATGGTTCCCTCTGCCCAGACGCCGATCTTTCCAATAGTCGGAAAACGCGACATGTCTGTTGGTGTCCGTTCTCCACCCATCAGATAAACCAGATCAGCCTCGCCTGTATTATAGAGCTGGTGAACCGCCCCATCGACCGGAAAGCCGACATAGTCGCCTGGAGCCACTGGGACGCGCTCTTCGTCGATCTCCATCTCCCCATTTCCTTCAAGGATGAAGACAAACTCTTCCTGAGCACTGTGGGAGTGGGGAACAAAACTCTCTCGACCCGGGGGAATGCGTCCAAGCCCAAGTTGCGCACGCTGCATCCCCACACGATCAGACAGAGGCACAAACGAAATTGCGGAATTGGGGTTGAGCGGATGCGTGAAGGAATAGATCTCGGCCGGTTTCAGCTCCGCCGTCCGGATCACATAATCTTCCGCAGTCGGCTTCTTGGTCTCACCCATAATCTCGCTCCCATTGATCGATGCCTCATCACACCAAAAGAGAACGTATCATGAACAATTGAACTCAACCAGCAGCTTCTAACTCGGCAATCGCATCCGCAATCGAAACGACACGCTCTGCGATTTCTGCATGAAGCAGCTCGACCATCTTGCCATCCACCTTGATGACGCCCTTGCCCGCATTTTCGGGCTGTTTGAAGGCCTCAATCACCTGACGCGAAAACGCAACCTCCCCATCATCCGGCGAGAAGATCTTGTTGCAGGGTCCCACCTGGCTTGGATGGATCAACGTCTTGCCATCAAGGCCCAGATCCCGACCCTGCTCACAGACAGCGGCAAATCCGCCCTCGTCCTTAATGTCATTATAGACACCATCAAGGATCGTGATCCCATAGGCGCGCGCCGCCAACATGCAAAGGCCCAGCGACGTCACCATCGGCAACCGGTCTGGCGTATGTGCACACCGCAGCTCCTTGGCAATGTCATTTGTGCCCATGACCCAAGTCGTCATGCGGGTCTCTGACGCCATTGCCGCAATTGCCTGTGCTTGCAACATGGCAAGCGGTGTTTCCATCATCGCCCAAAGCTGAAGCCCCTCAGCAGCCCCAGCCTTATCCAGAAGCGCAGACGCTTCACGCACATCCTCAGCAGAGCTGATCTTCGGAACGAGAATGGCATCAGGCCCAGCGGCAACTGCCGCTTCAATGTCTGTCGCGCCCCACTCAGTGGAAAGAGCGTTCACCCGAATGATGATCTCCCGCTTGCCATAGCCGCCTTGCTTAACCGCATCGCAGACCTGGGCTCGTGCTTCAGCTTTGGCGTCCGGCGCCACAGCATCCTCCAGATCAAGAATGAGGGCATCAGCAGGAATGGAGCGCGCCTTCTCCAGCGCACGCGCATTCGATCCTGGCATGTAAAGGACAGAACGGCGTGGACGGGCAGCAGAGGTCATGAGGAAGTCTCCAGACAGAAGGTGGTATGAATTGGGCGCAGACTAGTGAGCTTGTAGCTATGTGCCAAGCGTGAAACCAGGGCAAATCGGGATGTGTCTGGGAGGATTGATCTTTCGAAAAACCCTTAGAAATTCAGGGATATAGCACTTCGGCTTAGATCAAAAGTTTAACTTTGGTGAAACCCTTGTTCTGCCAAGGTGACGGTGGTGGCAATGACTCTGTGAGGTAGACATGGATCTAGCGTCCTCATTCGGTGCAATCGCAGCATCACTGACCGACGGTTTCGTGACGATTGACGAACAAGGCATCATCGCCGCCATCAACCCCGCCGTAGAAGAAATATTCGGCTATAGCGATCAGGAACTTCTTGGAAAAAACATCTCTGTGCTCATGCCTGCCCGACACGCAGTCAAACACCAGGCACACCTTGATGCATCAACTGTGGGGAAAATGGGCCGGCCCCTCACACCTGACAGAACGCTCCCCGGGAAGAAGAAAGATGGCACAATCATCCCAGTCTCAATCAAAGTTTTTTCGCTGCCCGGTGAGGACAATACAAAGTTCTTCCTTGGTCTGATTACAGACCAATCAGCGGATGAAGCACTCAAAGAAGAGCGTCACAAGACAGAGCTCCTGTACCGAAACATCGATCTTTTGGAGGGAGTGGGACTCTGGCGCTTCAACATCGCAAGTGACCTCCTAGAGTGGACAGACCAAGTCTATAAAATTCACGGCCTTCGCCGAGAGAGCTTCACCCCCACCATCCAGTCGGCTCTTCATCAATATCACCCCGATGACCAGGAGACCGTCGGCGCATCCATCTTAGAAGCCATCAACAAAGGCGAAAGCTTCGAATTTCGTGCGCGCCTGGTTCGACCGGACCTGTCCATTTGCCACGTTCGCTCCAGCGGACAAAGCGAGCTTGATTCTGATGGAAACCCGATATCGATTTTCGGAACCTATGTAGACATCACAAAGGAGCAGGAGCTCGCCGCTCAATTCGAACGCCAAGCCTATTCGCTGCAAAAGCTGTCCGACGAGTTGGAAGCAGCAAAAGAAAAAGCAGAGGCGGCAAGTGAAACCAAATCTGCCTTTCTCGCAAACATGAGCCACGAAGTACGAACCCCCCTAAACGGCGTTCTCGGCATGATCTCTCTCCTTGAACTCTCGACACTTGATGATCAACAGTCCGAGTGTGTCGATATGGCCAAACAAGCGGCCTATGCAGCCCTCGAACTGATCAATGACCTACTCGACTTCTCTCAAATGGAAGCAGCTAAACTCTCCATCTATCCGGAAGACTTCCTCCTATCTGACCTGCTGGCGAGACTCAGGGTCATGCTCACGACCAAGGCAGAGAAAAAGTCGCTCGAACTCTCAATTGAGAGCGACCTCACCGAATGTACAATCACAGGCGACGCCCTGCGGATACAGCAAATCCTCATCAACCTGGGTGACAACGCCATTAAGTTCACAGAGACAGGGCACATACATGTCCACCTGTCACAGTGCGAGGAAACCAAGGGGCTGGTGATCTCCGTTGACGACACAGGCGAGGGGATGACGCCAGATCAACTGGACCGAATCTTCGATCGCTTCGAACAACTCGACCCATCCAGCACACGTAGACATGACGGTGTTGGACTTGGTCTTTCAATCTGCAAGAACCTTATCGATCTGATGGACGGCGACATTCGTGTCGAGTCAACACTTGGCAAAGGAACCTGCTTTTCAGTCACGTTGCCCGTACCGCTTTCTTACACACAAGCCCCAACCAAGGCGCAGGCAGACAAGCAGGTGCCTGATATCCATGCGGGCCTGAGGATTCTCGCGGCGGAAGACAACGCCATGAACCAGGAAATACTGAAGCGCCTCTCCCAAGCACTGGGTTTTGAGTTGACCATCGCAAGCAACGGCACTGACGCTGTTGAGATGTTCTGCCCAGACCGGTTCGACATCATTCTTATGGATATCCACATGCCCATAATGGATGGCCTACAGGCCTCCAAAACCATCCGAGCGACGGGCGCAGAAATACCAATCCTGGCCCTTACTGCAGACGTCACAAATGACATGGCGGAACGCTTTGCACGCGCGGGCATGAATGGCTTTGTTACAAAACCCTATGAGTTGGGCACCCTTGTTTCAGAAATTGAGCAGGCAATAGAAGCGGCCGGCAAGGACATGGCAGAGACAGCCGACCTCACGCAGCAGCGGCATGAACAATTCGGTCAAGTGGCAAGCGCAAGGTAATCGTTGTTCCCCGACCAGGCGCCGAATTGATCACAAACGTCGCATCATGAAGCCGTGCAAGTGCAACTGTCAGCGGTAGCCCGAGGCCCGTGCCCTCGGCAGAATAGACTGTTTCATCTGTGGATATCTGCCTGAATGGTTCGAGCGCTTTTGACATATCGTCTTTCGCAATACCGATCCCGGTGTCGCTCACTTGAAGAGCCACCCGTCCATCTGGTTCAACGAAGGCCGACAAGCGTACTGTGCCTTTCTCTGGCGTAAACTTGACGGCGTTGGATACAAGGTTGAGCACCATTTGCCGCATTGCACGCTTATCAGCAATGACGAGCGGGACACCCGGCGCCACAGAAACCTCAAAAGATACCAGGTCATCGTCGACACGGTGCCGGATCATCGACGCGCAGGAGTCGAAGAGATTTCCAAGATCCAACTCATCGTCATCGAGCTCAAACCGGTTCGCCTCAATCTTTGAGAGATCCAGAATGTCATTGATCAAACTGAGAAGGTGCCGACTAGAGCTATGAATGTCATCCACATATTCCTTGTATCGCGCATTCTCCAACGGCCCGAAAAGCTCATTATTGATGATCTCTGAAAATCCGATGATGGCGTTGAGCGGCGTCCTGAGCTCATGGCTCATATTGGCTAGAAACTCTGACTTAGAGGCATTCGCCAGCTCCGCTTTGTCGCGCGCATCAATCAATTGTGCGATAGCGGCATCATTTGCCAGCACTTGCTGTGTAAATCTGTCGAGTACCTTGTTGTAGCGCACAGCAATTTCACCAGCTTCAGTGAAATTTTCAACAGGGACATGATTTGAAAAATCACCCCGTCTGCTTTGGTCCTCCATCACATTCAAAAGACTAAGCAATGCTGAATTGGCCCCATGTTCGGAGACGTTGAGCCCCTCTCGTTCCGCCCGCGAACTCACCCGCAACGGAACAAACGCGTCGATAAAGGCCAGGGCCGAAAACGAAACGCCAAACGCATAGGCGCCTACTGCGGCAACGCCGAGCAACTGAATACCCAGCTGATCAGCCCGCGCAACGCCTGCGCCGAAGAACGAGGTATCAGCAAACAGGCTGACAGCAATCGTGCCCCAGATTCCGGCCGCAAGATGAACTGGGACTGCACCAACTGCATCATCAACTTCCCAGGTCTCAAGTTGTACGGTCGCCGCAAAGCAAACGACCCCGCCGACGGCGCCTATCAACACAGCGTCGTAGACAGCAACCATGTTCGCCGAAGCGGTGATTGCCACTAGTCCGGCAAGAACGCCATTCAACACCGCATTTGGATGAGGCCGACCATGTTTCAGCCAGGTCAGCAGGATCGCCGCGCCCCCTCCAGCGGCAGCCGCAAGCAACGTATTGACGAGGACAAGAGGAACGGTGCCGTCGAACGCAAGCGTCGACCCTCCGTTAAACCCAAACCATCCAATGAAGATGAGAAACATGCCAAGCGCTGCCATTGGCATATTGTGGGGCTCGATTTCTCGGCCCTCGGGTTCAAAACGGCCAAGACGCGGACCCAGTACCAGCACGGCGGCAAGCGCGACCCAACCGCCGACCGAATGCACGACCGTAGACCCTGCAAAATCGATAAAGCCCAATGCCTCCAGCCAGCCTTGCGTCTCTGTATTGAGAAGGCTTGCCCATGCCCAATGGCCGGTGACCGGGTATATGATCGCCGCAAGCAAAACAGAGGCAATGATGAAACTGCGAAAGGACATGCGCTCTGCGACCGCCCCGGAGAAAATCGTTACGGCGGTGCTGCAAAAGGCCAGCTGGAAAAAGAAAAAGGCAATCAGCCAAACATCATTCGACGTTGCATTAAGACCAACGCTTGGAAAGAAGCCGCTCGCACCGATGACACCATTGTCCGATGCCCCAAACATAAGGCCAAAGCCCACCGCCCAGAACAAGAGGCTCGCAATACAAAAGTCGCTGATATTTTTCAGCGCAACATTGATGGAGTTTTTCGCACGAACGAGACCCGTCTCTAAACAGATAAATCCTGCCTGCATTAGCAGAACCAACACGGTGCAGATAACGACCCAGCCAGCATCAATTGTTAGCGGCATACTCAACCCTCAAGAAACACAAGACGCAGTAACTGGGCGTCACGAAACAGAAGGGAGGATCACCTTCGAAGCGTTAAGGGCATGAAAATGAACATCTCAATTTGCATGAATGTTGCGATGCAAACACAGAAAACGAAAAGGGCCCTGGCCGTTTCTTGCCAGAGCCCTAACGATTGAATTGTCTTTAAGCGTTATGCCGCTTTTTTGATCAGTCCGCGCTCAAGTAGAAGCTCGGCAATCTGGATGGCGTTGAGTGCCGCACCCTTACGCAGATTGTCAGACACGCACCAAAGGCTAAGACCATTGTCGAGTGTAGGGTCAACACGAATACGGCTGACAAACACGGCAAAGTCACCAACACACTCAACTGGCGTGATATAGCCACCGTCTTCACGCTTATCGATCACCAGCACACCCGGCGCCTCACGCAGAATTTCACGTGCTTGATCGTCGTCAATCTCGTTTTCAAATTCGATATTCACCGACTCGGAATGGCCAACAAAAACAGGCACACGCGCGACAGTCACTGACACCTTGATCTTGGGATCCAAGATCTTCTTGGTCTCAACGACCATCTTCCACTCTTCCGTTGTACCGCCATCATCCATGAAATCACCCCCATGCGGGATCACGTTAAAGGCAATCTGCTTGGGATAGACTTCTTTGACTATCGGGTCGTTCACGAAAATCGCGCGCGTCTGATTGAAGAGCTCATCCATCGCGTCCTTGCCTGTGCCCGACACAGACTGGTAGGTCGAAACAACAATCCGCTTGATCTGCGCCGCATCATGCAAAGGCTTTAGCGCCACCATCAACTGCATTGTTGAGCAGTTAGGATTTGCAATGATGTTTTTCTTCGAGAAGAGATCAACATCCTGCGGGTTTACTTCCGGCACGATGAGCGGCACGTCCGGGTCCATCCGCCACTTCGACGAATTGTCGATCACCACACAGCCCTTTGCCGCGATTTTGGGAGACCATTCACCCGACACCGTCCCACCAGCGGACATGAGACAAATGTCCGTTCCCGTGAAGTCGTAATTCTCCAGCGCCTGGCATTTCAAAGTTCGATCACCGAAGGAGACTTCTTTGCCCTGGCTGCGACGGGACGCAAGCGCCACCACTTCAGTCGCCGGGAATTCCCGCTCGTCCAGAATGTTCAGCAATTCATGGCCCACATTACCTGTGGCACCAACGATGGCGATTTTCAAACCCATCTTACTTCTCCTTGAGCCAACCCGCTCTGTTTTGACGGCGAGTTCTCTTCTTCGGATGACCGCCTGATGCGATCATGTCCGTGAGCATATCAGGTGGTCGGTTAAATCTGTTTAGGCGGTCCGCTTGGTGAGCGCGTCAAGAATTGCATCGCCCATTTCCACCGTGCCAACCTGTTTCTTGCCCGGCTGCATAATGTCGCCCGTGCGATAGCCATCAGCGAGCACGTCTTCAACAGCGCCTTCCAGCAAGTCAGCATCGGCGCCGAGATCAAACGTGTAGCGAAGCGCCATCGCAAACGAGAGAACCGTCGCGATCGGGTTCGCAAGCCCCTGACCCGAAATGTCTGGCGCAGACCCATGTACAGGTTCGTACATGGCACACGCTTTGCCATTTTCATCCTTCGCACCAAGCGAAGCCGACGGCAACATGCCGAGCGAACCTGTCAGCATGGCCGCTACGTCCGACAACATGTCGCCGAACAGATTGTCGGTAACGATCACATCAAACTGCTTCGGGTTTTTCACAAGCTGCATGCCGCAATTATCGGCCAGCATGTGCTCAAGCTTCACATCAGGAAACTCTTCAGCACCGAGCTTCACCATCTCCTGATACCAGAAGAGGCCAGACTGCATGACGTTCCGCTTCTCAACGGACATGACGCGATTGTCGCGTTTCTTCGCTAGATCAAAGGCGACCCGGCCAATGCGCTGAATTTCATGCGTGTCATAAACCTGCATGTCATAGCCACGGCGCTCGCCGTTGGGCAGATCATCAATGCCCTTTGGCTCACCGAAATAGACGCCACCAGTCAGCTCGCGCACGATCATAATGTCGAGGCCCTGAACGAGCTCCGTCTTGAGCGAGGAGGCTTCAGCAAGCGCTGGGAAACAGATGGCAGGACGCAGGTTCGCAAAAAGCCCAAGGTCTTTGCGCAAGCGTAAGAGACCGGCTTCGGGACGCACCTCAAAGGGCACATCATCCCATTTAGGGCCCCCAACAGCGCCGAGCATCACGGCATCAGCAGCCTTGGCCTTCTCTACCGTCTCGTCTGTGACAGCCACGCCATGGGCGTCATAGCAGGAGCCACCCACAAGCTCATTCTCAACGACGCCGTCGAAGCCACGGGTCTCATTGAACCACGAGATCACGCGCTCAACTTCGCCCATCACTTCAGGGCCAATGCCGTCTCCGGCAACTATGAGAATATTCCTGCTCATGGATCAACTAAACCTTTGATTTATAAGGCATTTGTGGAGCTAGCAAGACCATCGCCGCTCAATCCAATAGCGAGCGCGGACGGTCCGATGCCTCATCAAGTGCGGAATTTGCGAGGGTCTTACCGCCTTTTCGGCGTCCTGTCACCCTTATGAGCCAGGATTCACGGGAATCTGAGGGGAATGTGAGCATCATCCGACCGGAGCGGAGCGAGGATCGACAAGATGATGCCTAAAAGAAGCTCGTGAGCGCCTATTTCGGATCCTTAGGCCTCGGCGGCTTGTCGTCACCACGCCCGAAGATGTAGCCAGCCACGCCGCCCAGGAGCGTCGCGATGACCTCCGTCGGCATTTCATCGCTCACCACCAAGAGCATCAAAATGGTGGGCAGCAGAAGAACCAGCCCCAGGCCTTGCAGATTATAGGGACCGAGCCCCTTGGTCTTGATCCGCTCCGCCATGATGCGAAGCCCAAACCAGCCCATCATCAGCGCCAACGCAGATGCGGCAATCGTTGCGACCAGATTTGTGTCGAGCTCCATAAGGACCTCCCTGCCTTGTGAGAAGCATTTAGCCTAGCGGCAGATCCGCTACTGCGTAAACATCACCGCCTGACGTAGTTTGTTGACTTGAGTTTATATTATTTATATTAATATGCATATTATGCTTATTGAGGATGTCCCATGAACACTCAGACTATTTTTGATGAAATCAAAGCAGCCATCGAACAAGCGCCACGCAATATGCAAACCGTCGAAAAACACACTCAGATGCTGAAATATGCGGATAAACTCGCCAACATTAGTGGCAAAGAATTCTGCGAAAAAGTGAACCTCGAGCCGAGCTGGGGCACGGAATTCAACAAAATGCGGAATCTAGCACCTCGGTTAAAGGCAGCTGGACTTGATATCAACCGGCTCTAAGGCAAAGGCAACAAAAATCCCCGGAAGCAGGTGCCACCGGGGATCAATATAAAGTTTGAATGAACCGTGCGCTCAGAGCCAGGACTGCTCCGTGGCCCGTGTCTTTTCAAACGATGTGATCTTTTCTTCCTTCTGAAGCGTGAGACCCACATCATCAAGTCCTTCAAGCAGGCAATGCTTGCGGAAGGGATCAAGGTCAAATGAGATCGTGCCGCCATCGGGGCCTTTAATCTCTTGGAGCTCCAGATCAACTGAGACGGTCGCATTCGCGCCGCGCTCTGCATCATCCATCAGCTTGTCTACATCAGCTTGGGAAAGCTTGATCGGCAGGATGCCGTTCTTGAAGCAGTTATTGTAAAAAATGTCTGCAAACGAGGTGGAGATGATCACCTTGATACCAAAGTCAGCAATCGCCCACGGCGCATGTTCGCGCGAAGAGCCACAGCCAAAATTGTCACCGGCAACAAGGATCTGCGCATTGCGATACTGAGGCTTGTTCAGGACGAAGTCTGGAATCTCAGCACCTTCTTTTGTGAAACGCATTTCATCAAACAGGTTCTTGCCGAGACCCGTCCGCTTAATGGTTTTGAGGAACTGCTTTGGAATGATCATGTCCGTGTCGACATTCAGGATCGGCAGGGGGGCAGCAACGCCATCTACTTTTTTAAACTTATCCATGCTCGTTCTCCTTAAACTTTCCGCACGTCAACAAAGTGACCCGCGATCGCCGCCGCTGCAGCCATCTCCGGCGACACAAGATGTGTGCGTCCACCGCGGCCCTGACGGCCCTCAAAGTTGCGGTTGGAAGTTGATGCGCAACGCTCCCCTTCTTCCAGCTTGTCCGCATTCATCGCCAGACACATGGAACAACCCGGTTCACGCCAGTCAAAGCCCGCTTCGATCAGGATCTTATCGAGACCTTCTTGCTCTGCTTGCTCTTTCACAAGACCAGAACCCGGCACGACCATCGCGCTCACATGGGAAGCAACCTTTTTGCCCTTGGCAACCTTTGCCACTTCGCGAAGGTCTTCGATCCGGCCGTTGGTGCAAGACCCGATGAAGGCACGATCGATTTTGATGTCCGTCATCGGTGTGTTGGGTTCAAGCCCCATATAGGCAAGCGAGCGCTCTACTGCCGTGCGCTTCGCCGCATCTTCAATCTTGGATGGATCAGGAACCGAGCCTTCAATCGAAACAACATTCTCCGGGCTGGTGCCCCAGGTAAGCGTTGGTGGCAGGTTGGACGCATCGAGCGTGATAACCTTGTCGAAATGCGCGCCTTCGTCTGACGGCAATGTCTTCCAATAGGCGACAGCCGCATCCCAGTCAGCACCTTGTGGGCTGCGTGGACGGCCTTTCAGATATTCAAATGTCTTTTCATCCGGCGCGATAAGGCCAGCACGAGCGCCACCTTCAATCGACATGTTGCAGACGGTCATCCGGCCTTCCATGGAAAGAGCGCGGATAGCTTCGCCCGTATATTCCATCACATAGCCGGTACCACCGGCTGTGCCGATCTCACCGATCACGGCAAGGATGATGTCTTTCGCGGTGACGTGATCTGGCAGCGTGCCGTTCACTTCGATCTTCATGTTCTTGGCTTTGGACTGGATCAGTGTTTGTGTGGCCAACACATGCTCCACTTCCGACGTGCCGATGCCATGTGCCAAGGCACCGAATGCGCCATGAGTTGAGGTGTGGCTGTCACCACAGACAATCGTGGTGCCCGGCAATGTAAAGCCCTGCTCAGGTCCGACAATGTGCACAACGCCCTGACGGATATCGAGCATCTCCAGATATTCAACACCAAAGTCCTTGGCGTTCTTTTCCAGCGTCTCGACCTGGATACGGCTTTCGTCATCTGCAATGCCGTTCGCCCGACCTTCAGTCGGGACGTTGTGGTCAGCCACAGCCAGTGTCTTTTCTGGCGCGCGGACTTTGCGGCCGGACAGACGCAAACCTTCAAAAGCCTGCGGACTGGTCACCTCATGCACAAGATGGCGATCAATATAGAGAAGGCAGGTTCCGTCTTCTTGAACGTCCACCATGTGGGCATCCCAGATTTTGTCATACATCGTACGAGCCATTCACTCTTCTCCTCTTGGATGCATTCATCGTGAGCCGAACGCATCTCGCTCAGTCAAATTCAAATTGGATTTTGTCCGGGGAGCGACCCCAAACAAAAAGCGGGCATAAGGCCATTTGGCCCTGCCCGCTCTTCGTGTGCCTTAAAGCCTGATCTCAGGCAGTGGCTTCTTATTTTGCAGCGGCGGACTTCTTGTTCCGGTTATCCTGACGCTCCGCAATACGGGCCGATTTACCGCGACGGCCGCGTAGGTAGTAGAGCTTCGCGCGACGCACACGTCCGCGACGGATGACCTTAATGCTGTCAATCAGCGGGCCGTATACTGGGAACACGCGCTCGACGCCTTCACCGTATGAAATCTTGCGAACAGTGAAGCTCTCGTTCACGCCTTCACCGCCACGGGCAATGCACACGCCTTCGAACGCCTGAATACGTTCGCGGGTGCCTTCCACCACCTTAACGTTCACCTGAACGGTATCGCCCGGATCGAAAACCGGAATCTCTTTGCCCAGGGACGCAATTTGCTCTTTTTCAAGCTCTTGGATGATGTTCATCGCTTCAAACCTTTTTAGCCGGGTACGGCAAGTCTTCGGGACGGATTCCCCGAAAGCGCGCGTGAGTACCACATATCAATCTGTTGTGCGACCTTCTTTGTGCATTTTTTGCCACAAATCTGGCCGCCGCTCTTTTGTTAACCTCTCGGACTGCTCCCGGCGCCACGCCGCAACCTTTCCGTGATCTCCAGAGGTGAGAACAGCAGGGATTTCCTTGCCTTCCCAAGTCCCTGGCCGCGTGTAGTGCGGATATTCCAGGAGACCTCCTTCAAAACTCTCATCTTCGCCGGAGGCTTCCGCCCCCATCACCCCTGGCAGCAGTCGGATAACTGCATCCAGAAGCGCCAGTGCAGCAGGCTCACCGCCTGACAGCACAAAATCTCCAAGGCTCACCTCTTCCAGGTTTCGCCCTTCAATGACCCGCTCATCTATGCCCTCAAACCGGCCACAGACAAGCACCACACCGGGGCCGTCTGCCAGCTCCCGCACCCTTGCCTGGGTGAGCGGCGCCCCTCTGGGGCTCAGATAGAGCCGTGGGCGGGCATCCTCAGCGGGGCTTGCCGCGTCAATGGCATCGCCCAGCACATCTGCCTTCAGCACCATCCCGGCCCCACCGCCGGAAGGGGTATCATCGACCTGGGCATGCTTGCCCTGGCCGAAATCTCTTATGTTGATGGCCTCCAGAGACCATCTGCCATCTTCCAACGCCTTACCCGCCAGCGAAAACCCGAGCGAGCCCGGAAACATCTCCGGAAAGAGCGTCAGGACACTCGCAGACCACGCTTCCTGAGCGTCCAGATCAGCCCCCGAGTCAACCATTGCCGGTCTCATTGCCTTCGACCCTGGAATTCTCCCGAGCGCGGGCCTTAGGACTGCGCCGCCGTTTCCGGGGCTTTGGCTTGGCCTTCTCTTCTTCGGTCTCAAACGTGCCGAGCGGCGGCTCGGCAATGAGCTTGCCACCGGCAATATCAACGCTTGGCACGTTCTCTTCGGTAAACGCCATCATGACCGTCGCCCCACCATCGGCAGGAGCTATCTCCAGAATATCGCCGGCGCCAAAGTCAAAGACCGCCGCGACGGACCCAAGCGCCTCACCCTCTGCGGTCTCAACCTTGAGACCAATCAGGTCGGCATGGAACCAGCCTTCTGCCTCTTCGTCAGCCTCTCCAAGGTCTTCTCGACTGACGGTGAGCTCAGCGCCTTTGAGCGCCTCTGCTGCATCCCGGCCCTTGACCCCCTCAAGTTCAATCGTCACCAGGCCTTTGCCCGTCCCTGTGACTTTGATCTCCCGAGAGACACCACGAACCCGTACAGGCCCATAGTCGCCAATGGCCTCTGGCTCACCTGTAAAGGGCTTCACCCGAAGCCGCCCACTGACACCGTGAGCGCCGGCAATGACGCCCAGAACAATTACGTCGGCAGTCTTTGGGTCAGCTTCGCCGGTCATGGAAGATTCACTGGCATGGAAGAAACGCAAGGAGGGGATTAGCCCTCTGCTGCGGCCTCTTCTGCTGGTGCCTCTGCCGGAGCTTCTGCTGGTGCTTCAGCGGCAGCTTTTGCATCTTCTGCAGCTTGACGCTCAGCTTCCAGACGTTCCTGAGCTTTCTGGCCAGGCTTCGCTTTGTTTGGATTGTTGCGTGCTGGACGCTTCGCAATACCTGCAGCATCCATAAAGCGCAGAACCCGGTCTGTTGGCTTCGCACCATGGGAAACCCAGTGCTCAATGCGCTCAACTTCAAGCTTCACACGGTCAGCATGATCTTTTGGAAGCAGCGGGTTGTAGCTGCCCACTTTTTCAATGAAGCGGCCATCACGTGGGGAACGAATGTCTGCAACAACGATCCGGTAATACGGACGCTTCTTGCTGCCACCCCGGGCCAGTCTGATCTTCAATGCCATCTTATATCTCCTTGGTAGAGCATTTTCAGCGATCCCTCTTTGGGGCGCGGTTCGAAAATGCGGCAACTAAAATTCTTCGACGCGCGACTGAGTTAGCCGCGAATTGCTTTGTGATTACGAATAACTTCCTCAATGAGGAAGTTGAGAAACTTTTCAGCGAAAGCCGGATCAAGATCCGCGTCTTCCGCCAACCTGCGCAGACGCGCAATTTGCTTTTCTTCCCGAGCGGGGTCTGCTGGCGGCAGGTCGTGCGCTGCCTTCAACTCACCCACGGCCTGGGTGCACTTAAAGCGCTCTGCCAGCATATGAATAAGGGCTGCATCAATATTGTCGATGCTTGAGCGAAGCTTTCCGAGCACTTCAGTGGCCCGCGCACTGTCGTCAACTTCTGTCATTTTCGGGCTCATCTTTTCTTACCCTTCTTGCCGCCCCTACCTGAAGGAAGACCTGGCAGCCCTCCCGGTGCGCCGCCCATTCCAGGCAAGCCTGGAAGACCACCGGCGATGGAGCCTGTTGGAAGTCCTGGCATGCCACCGGCTTGATCCCCAAGCAGGCGCTGGATCTCAGCAGGGTCCGTTGGCATATCAGCGGGAAGGTCCGCTGGCATTTCCGGCATGCCGCCACCAAAGAGACCGCCCAGCCCCTTCATGCCACCCTTCGCCATCTTCTTCATCATGTCCGCCATCTGGCGATGCATTTTGAGAAGACGATTAATCTCCTGAACCGTCGTGCCTGAGCCTGCGGCAACCCGCTTCTTGCGGCTTGCGTTCAGGATCTTTGGATTGCGGCGTTCTGCTTTGGTCATCGAAGAAATGATCGCGCCCTGACGCTTAATGACACTGTCATCCATATCAGCGGCGTTCATCTGCTTCTTCATCTTGCCCATGCCCGGCAACATGCCAAGGACGCCAGCCATCCCGCCCATGCGTCCCATCTGCTTCAACTGCTCTGCAAGATCGTCCAGGTCAAACTGACCCTTCTTCATCTTCGCAGCCATCTTGTTCGCTTTTTCAGCGTCGATGGTCTCTGCAGCTTTCTCAACCAGGCTGACAACATCGCCCATGCCAAGAATTCGGCCCGCAACACGATCGGGCGCGAAGTCTTCTAGCTCATCAAGCTTTTCACCCGTACCCAGAAGCTTGATCGGCACGCCAGTAACAGCGCGCATGGAAAGAGCCGCACCACCGCGGCCATCCCCATCTGTCCGAGTGAGCACGATGCCCGTAAGGCCCATACGCTCATGGAACTGTTCAGCTACATTGACCGCGTCCTGACCCGTCAGACTGTCAGCAACCAGCAGTATTTCATGAGGCTCAGAGACAGCTCGCACATCAGCCATTTCGGCCATCAGCGCTTCATCCACATGCAGACGACCTGCCGTGTCGAGCATGATCACGTCATATCCGCCGAGCTTCGCGGCCTGTACCGCACGCTTTGTGATGTCGACGGGTTGTTGCCCTTCAACGATGGGCAGTGTTGCAATTTCTGTTTGCTCGCCCAGAACCTTCAACTGTTCTTGGGCGGCAGGACGGCGCACATCGAGCGACGCCATCAGAATCTTTTTCTTTTGCTGTTCCGCGAGGCGCCTGGCGATCTTCGCCGTCGATGTCGTCTTACCAGAACCCTGCAGACCGACCATCATGATGACGACAGGCGCGGCAGCCGCGAGAGAGATCGGCGCAGGCTCGGTGCCGAGCGTTTCAACCATCGCGTCATGGACGATTTTGACGACCTGCTGGCCCGGCGTCACCGACCGCAGAACTTCCTGACCGACCGCGCGTTCCCGCACCTTGTCGACAAAGGCTTTGGCAACGGGAAGAGCGACGTCAGCTTCCAGGAGAGCCCGGCGCACCTCACGCAGCGCTTCATCCACGTCTTTTGGTCCGAGGGCACCCTTGCCTCTCAGATTGTCAAAAACGGACCCAAGCCGGTCTGTTAAGCTCTCAAACATCGCGTCCTTTATCGGCGGCAAACCGCCAGAAAAAACCCAAAGCACAAAAGCACCTGTGAGCGAACCCTCGCCGACAGGTGGTGATCCCGGTCTCCCTCAAGAGACCTCGTCAGGACCGAAGCATGTAAATCTGCTCCGAAAGAGCGCGCAAACTAGGCAGAAAGGCCGTTTCTGTCAAATATTCCGAGCAGAAACAGGCTTAGCGCCCATTAACCTCGTTTCCTAACAAGACATTAACAGGCTGAGGATAGCTTGGCCCCATGATAGACGCACTCGGCACAGCCACCCAGGGAGCCCATGCCGCCCTGCAAAGCTTCGATCAGGCCGCAAGCCAGATCGCCAAAGCTGGGACGAATGCTGTCGAGCAGGTCACAAACAACAGTGCAACAACTCCGGCTCAGAGCGATGGCCTGCAAAGTGGAATTGTCAAAGCTGTCGTTCAAATGAGTCAGGCAGAAACCAATTACTCAGCCAACGCGAAGGTCATCGAGACCGTCGACAGACTGGCTGGCGAAGCCCTCGATATTCTGGCCTAGCTGGACGCCTTAGCCTCTTCCAAGCACTCGATGAGCAACTCGAGCTGAGCCTTCCCGAAGAGCCGCATATTCTGGGCACGGAATGCTGACCCGGTTTCAACCAGACGCCCCTTTGACACCGGGCCAGAAACGGCCACAACCGCCGTACCGGGCTTTGGTCCATAGGGCGACCCAGCTGGGCCCGCTGCACCCATCTCACTCGTCGACCAGTCTGATCCCATTTGGATTTTGAAACCGTCAGCCATGGCCTGGGCAAACTCAGGTGTCAGAGGCTCTAGGCCTTCAAGCTTTAGTATCGAGCGGTCCCGCAAGACCCTACCTGCCTCACGGGTATAGATGACGGTAGATCCGAGAAAAAAAGCCGATGCGCCGGGCTGCGCAATCAGCGCCGCGGACACAAGCCCCCCAACAGAACTCTCGCTCACCGCAATCTTTTCCCCACGCGATTTCAGCAGATCTGAGGCTTTTTCGGCCAGCGGCAACAGGCTTTCCATATTTAACTTCCTTCACAAGACTTTTACTTCCGACGTATCACACTATGAAAATGCAGGTCGCATCTGTCTGAATTCGTCGATAATATATACTGATCACCGGAGGAAAGATGCGCGTTCTTCAACTCGTCAAGACAAGCCATGGTGCTCGCTGGGCATTGGAGCAAGTGCAGCAGCTCTGCAAAATGGGCGTGGAAGTGCACGTCGCGCTTCCCAATCTTGCCGGTGGATTTGCCAACGCATGGACTGAAAGCGGCGCAAAGGTTCATATCGTAGACATCGAATTCCCCGCACGGGAAATATGGCGCCTCCCTTCAGTCATTTCTTCCTTTCGAAATTTGGTCGAACGGGTTCAACCGGACCTCATACATAGCCATTTCGTGAGCACCACACTGACAATGCGCATGGCACTGCGAAATGACAAATCGATAAAGCGTGTGTTTCAGGTACCCGGACCGCTCCATCTGGAGAATGCAATCTTCCGCAATTGGGAACTGGCCTCCAGCAACGACCAAGATTATTGGATTGCGTCGAGCAGTTTCATCGAGAACCTCTATCTGAATGCAGGTATATCGCAGGACCGACTCTTCCTGAGTTACTACGGCAATTGTCTCAGTGACGAAATCTCCTCGGCACGGACTGAAATGCGAAAGCCTTTCGGCATCTCTGAGGACCAGCACGTCGTTGGCAGCATCAGCTATATGTACCCCCCAAAATACTATTTGGGGCAATGGCGCGGATTGAAACGCCACGAAGTCTTGATCAACGCATTTTCCCACCTCGGACAATTACGCAGTGATGTCACTGGCCTTCTCATCGGAGGGCAATGGGGCGGCGGAAAAACCTATGAGCGAAGGCTGCGCAGACGCGCCATGTCAGTAGCGTCGATGAGAGTTGAAATGCCCGGCGCAATCCCACCGCAAGGCTCGCAAAATGCTTGGCCTCTTTTCGATCTAGTGGTGCATATTCCGAGTACTGAAAATTGTGGAGGCGTCGTTGAACCCCTCGCCGCCGGCGTTCCGGTATTGACCAATCGCGTTGGGGGCATCCCAGAAGTTGTTATTGACGGCATCAGCGGCTTATCAATTGCTGAGGACTCACCAAAAAATGTCGCGATTGCGATAAATCGTGCGCTGAACGATTTACCCAAACTCGCCGTAATGGCTAAGGATGGTCAAAGCCTTGTCAAAACAATGTTCGATGTACGTCGTACAGCCGTTGAGGTTCGCGCCATATACGAACATATTCTGAACCAAGGGCAAAAGCCGGAGCGTTTCGATAGCAAAACCTTCCTAGAAACGAATTTTCAGGAAAAATCAGACAACGTTGTTTCACTAAACAAGCCGTGATCTGATCTCAAAATGCAGCTGAGCTGATACCAAGCCGCTGACGGACCGCAAAGAACATCACACAAGCAGGAATGGCGGTTGTCAGCGCTGTCGCAATCGATGCGCCCAACATCCCGAATTGGGGAATAAGAAGCCCGTTGAGCATCAAGTTGGCAACGACACTGAACAACAAAACCCGCGCGGCGGTGTCTTCGGCTGATGTCATCGTAAGCAGCATTGCGGCCGGACCAAAACAGGCGGCTAGCGTTTGCCCCCCGACCAAAACTAGGAGCGGGACGTAGACCACCACAAACTGATCGCCAAAGAAGCTCAAAATGAACGGGCCTAAAACCGCAAACAGCAAGCCCATAGGAACAAGTGTCGCCAGAGAGATGCGCGCCATCAGTTTGACAAGGCGTGCCAGCGATTCTGTGTCTTCTCTGGCGTAGAGGCTTGCGATCATCGGAGCGCCAATAGACCCAAGGGCGACAATCGCAAAAATGGAAATGGCTGAAAGTCGACTGGCTATCGAATAGAGGCCCGACTGATCTGTGGTTGTGAGCAGGCCGAGCATGACGATATCCATTTGGGTCAAAACAAACCCAGCGCCCGAGACCAACAACAATTGTGTCGACACTTGCCGCCAGGCTTTGGGTTCGTGCTCAGCCGCGACTGAGAAAACCTCTCCAGGCAAACTGTTTCGCAGCCACACCCACCCCAGCACAAGTCCCACCGCTGCAGAAACGGCGGTTATAGCCATCGCATCGCCACCATCAACCGACACACCAGCCCAATACAACAAGGAGACCACAAGTGTGACGCCATAGGGTCGGATGACAAGATCGGGAATTTGTGCACGAACGATCCATAGCCGTCCTCGCAAAGCGTTTTGATTTATCTGTGACAGAGTAACCAGCGGCAGGAATATGAGCCCCCAAAACCCAGTCTCACGCAATCCAGGAGCGGCAAAGGGACCGGCGACAAGAAGCACCGCAAACCCGAAAAAAGAGACCGCCACCGCTACGACCCCCACACGGATCATCATCCAGACAAGGACGCCCTTCAGAAACCCCCACTTCTGTTGCGCTGAGTAGACGGAGACAAAGCGAAGAATACCGCTATCCATCCCCTGTCGCGCAGCCATGCTGAGCAGCAGCACCACCGACAGCACGAAGGCATAGTGACCAAAGGCTTCAACCCCAAGCCCCCGGGCCAATACGGCATTCATGACGAGAAAGCCCACCAGGCCCAGGCCCTTCAACACAAGGTCGCGGGCGCCATTAACCAAAAGCTTCCGAGACTGTTCGTCCCCTGACAGGAAACGCTTCGAAATCTCATCCATCAGTAGCTTCAAACGACTCATGCGAACCTTAGGTGCAGCCCAGAAAAGGCGTCAAAAAGACAGGCGTTTAGGAACAACCTGCCCGTCTTCATATCACTTAGTTTGTCCCAAAGCCCAGAATCCGCAGCTCTCCGCCACAAATCTGGTTTTGAAAAACTGGCATTCCAACGCCAAAAAGGCCATATAACGCCCATTATGAGTGAATTAGGCGCCATACCCTTTCGGAAAATGAACGGCCTCGGCAATGATTTTGTCGTTGTGGACGTGCGTGCGCACCCTGTCGTCTTTTCCAATGTTGTGGTGCGCGCCATTGCTGACCGCAGCACAGGCATTGGCTGCGACCAGTTTATCCTGATCGAGAAGCCGCGTGTAGGCGGCGATTGTTTTATGGGTATCAGGAATGCCGACGGCGATGAAGTAGAAGCTTGCGGTAACGCGGCACGCTGCATCGCCGCATTGATGCTCGACGAAACGGGCAAAGATCAGGTCACGGTTGAGACCATTGGCGCGATCACCAAAGGCTGGCGCGCGGCGAATGGCGACATCACCGTCGACATGGGCGTGCCAAAGCTTGAGTGGAATCAAATTCCCCTGTCAGAAGAAATCCACGACACACGCGGCATTGAGTTGCAGATCGGTCCAATAGACGCGCCCATCCTGCACACACCCGCCGCGGTAAACATGGGCAACCCCCATGCGATCTTCTTTGTGGAAGACATCAACGCGATTGACCTGACACAGGTTGGCCCGCTTTTGGAAAACCACCCCATGTTCCCCGAGCGCGCCAACATTTCGCTGGCACATGTGACAGACCGCGGGCACATGGACCTAAAAGTCTGGGAACGCGGCGTTGGCCTCACCCAAGCCTGTGGCACCGCCGCCTGCGCGGCCGCTGTTGCTGGCGCAAGGAAGCGTCTCACGGATCGCACGTCGACGGTGAGCCTCCCCGGAGGGGACCTGCAGCTCGAATGGCGCGAGAGCGACGATCATGTGCTTATGACTGGGCCCGCAACCTTCGACTATGACGGTGTGCTCGACCGCCGTTTCTTTGAGGCTGCGTAATGTCTGTTACGCCGAAGAATGCGAAGAACGCGGCAGAGATCGACCCCAATGTGGACATCGTGACCTTTGGGTGTCGCCTGAACAGTTATGAGTCAGAGGTCATGAAGGCCCACGCCACAAAGGCAGGCCTCGACAATGCGATCATCTTCAATACCTGCGCCGTCACCAATGAAGCCGTACGTCAGGCCCGCCAAGCGATCCGCAAGGCGCGCCGCGACAACACAGAAGCGCGCATCATCGTAACAGGCTGCGCTGCTCAGATTGATCCCGCACAGTTCGGGGATATGGATGAAGTGGATCTGGTGATCGGCAATGAGGAAAAAACCGACGCCTCTGCGTTCACCCGCCTCGCCGTCGAGGGCATTGGCACTGAACGCATCCGCGTCAACGACATCATGTCCGTGAAAGAAACCGCCGGACATCTGGTTGAGGGCTTCGAAGGTCGCGCCAGAGCATTTGTTCAGGTACAAAATGGATGTGATCATCGCTGCACCTTCTGCATCATCCCCTATGGCCGCGGCAATTCGAGGTCGGTTCCAGCAGGCGAAGTGGTCACCCAGGTCCGCGCCCTCGTCGCAAACGGCTACAGCGAAGTGGTGATCACCGGCGTCGACATCACGTCTTATGGCTCTGACCTGCCGGGCAATCCATCCCTTGGTAATCTCTGCGCACGCATACTGAAGCTCGTGCCGGAGCTAAAACGTTTGCGTCTCTCCTCCATCGACAGCATTGAAGCCGATCCTGAACTGATGCGGCTCATCGCCGATGAAGAACGGCTGATGCCACATCTTCACCTGTCCCTGCAGGCTGGCGACAATATGGTGTTGAAGCGAATGAAAAGACGGCATTCCCGCGAAGACGCTATCGCCTTCTGTCAGGAAGCAAAGCGCTTACGGCCCGAAATTGTGTTTGGCGCCGATATCATTGCAGGCTTCCCGACAGAGACAGATGAGATGTTTGAAAACTCACTGCGTCTCGTCGAAGAGTGTGACCTCACCTGGCTGCATGTCTTCCCCTACTCAGCCCGCCCGGGAACACCGGCAGCGCGCATGCCGCAGGTGGACGGGCGCCTCATCAAGCAGCGCGCGAAACAATTGCGCGACGCAGGAGCCAGCCGAAGCACCGCTTTCTTGAACAGCCGCATCGGACAGACCGAAAACGTTCTGATGGAAACAGAAACCCGTGGGCGCACTGAGCAGTTCGCGGAAATTACAATGGCCGCACCAGCGCGTGCGGGAGAGATTGTGAAAACAAAAGTAGTGAATACAGCAGGCGCCCTGCTGGCCGGCGAGGCCTGCGCGTGAACGAGACAGAAGACAAGAATACGGAAGCCCCGGAGAAAAAATCCCTCTTCAAACGCATGAAGGAGGGGCTGACACGCTCCACACGCGCCATGTCCGATGGCGTCACAGGCATATTCACAAAACGCAAGCTGGATGGCGAAACACTTCAGGATCTGGAAGACCTGTTGGTCACGTCAGACCTGGGACTCGATGTGGCCGCAGAGATCACAGAGGCCGTCGCCAAAGATCGCTACGACAAGGAAGTCTCCCCGGAAGAAGTCCGCAACATCCTCGCCGAGGAAGTCGCCCGTGTTCTAAAACCGGTCGAATATCCCTTCCGTGTCGAAGCATCAAAAAAGCCCTTCATCACGCTGGTTGTAGGCGTGAACGGCGCAGGCAAGACAACAACCATCGGCAAAATCGCGTCTAAGACAAAAGCCGAGGGCAAGTCAGTCATGCTGGCCGCAGGAGACACGTTCCGCGCAGCAGCGATCGAACAGCTCTCCGTTTGGGGCGAGCGCGTAGGTGCACCGGTCGTCACAACAAAGGTTGGCGGCGATTCTGCAGGACTTGCCTATGAGGCTGTAGAGCGTGCCCAGAAAGACGGCACTGACCTGCTCATGATCGATACCGCCGGACGTCTGCAAAATAAGACAGACCTTATGGCTGAGCTTGAAAAAGTGATCCGGGTCATTCGCAAGCTCGACGACACAGCACCCCACGCGACCCTGCTCGTACTCGATGCAACGACCGGCCAGAACGCCCTTAATCAGGTTGAGGTCTTTACAAAGATCGCTGGCGTTACCGGGCTTGTCATGACCAAACTGGACGGCACAGCACGCGGCGGCATTCTCGTCGCCATCGCCCGCAAATATGGCCTGCCCGTGCATATGATTGGTGTAGGCGAAGGCATTGATGATCTTCAGGACTTTTCAGCAGAAGGTTTTGCAGAAGCTCTGACCGGCGCTTGATCTGACTGGTTGACCGGTACGTACAGAATATACGCTCCCCAAGATAATGAGCACAAAACAGCGAGTAGCATGACCGATATAGCGGAAAAGACTGACAAAGAAGCCTCCCCCAAGAGCGAAAGCGGAATGAGCGGCAGACAATGGCTGCGCATGAGCCTTGAGCTTGGGCCCCTTATTGTCTTTTTCCTGATGAACTCAAAGGCGGATGCGTTTTTCGGCTCACCGCCAGAGCAGAACATTTTCTACGCGACGGGCATGTTCATGGTTGCGACCATCATTGCCCTCATCGCAACCTATATCCTGTTTAAGAAGATCCCCATGATGCCGCTGGTTACCGGCGGCTTTGTGCTCGTTTTTGGAGGCCTCACCGTCTTCCTGCAGGACGAGCAATTCATCAAGATCAAACCAACCATCACCAATATCCTGTTTGCAGCGGGTCTGCTTGGCGGCCTCGCCTTCGGCAAACCAACAATGAAGTACCTTTTCGACGGCGCTTTTAAGCTGGATGAAATGGGGTGGCGCAAGCTCACCTTTCGTTGGGGAACCTTTTTCATCTTCCTGGCGATTGTGAACGAAATCGTCTGGCGGAACTTCTCAACCGACTTCTGGGTGAGCTTCAAAGTCTTCGGTATCATGCCGATCACCGCAGTCTTTGCCATGTTCCAGGTGAAAGTGGTTTCAGATCATCAATTGGTGAAACCCGAAGACGACACAAAAGAAGCCTGAAAGTTTTAGAGCCACTTCACCGACGCCCCATGTGGATGCGCGATAGCAAGATCCTGTGTCTCACCACCTGGCCACAGAGTAAGCCGAAGGCTGGGTGGGTCTTTCACATCAATCGGTTCCAGCCGGAGCCAGGCAATCGGGCTTGTTCTTGAGGCTTTCTCACCCGCCTGGCCGATCGTGCTCTCAATCCGCGCGCGCATGTCCTCGGGCATGTATTGCCACATAATCGTGTGCGCAATAACCCGGACGGCGCTCAGCGCTGTCCGTTTGAGAGCATTCTCCACAAAAACATCCGCGCTTTCATGAACCACACGTGTTCCAAGCTCTTTAGCGATAGACACCGCACCTCGAAGGCGCGCAAGGCGTTCAGGCTGATCTGGCCAGATGTAGGACTCCAATCGGCGCTGGTTCTCATGTGCGCCCACATCCACCGGCGCGATGTCACAGCCTTGACGTTCCGCAATCTGGAGGTCCGCATTAAGGGGTGGCAGTCCACCATGCCAATCAGGCGCGAGGGATACTGGCGATTTAGTGTCCCCCCAAACCTCGTCACCAAACCGATAGAAAAACCGATCACACCCAAGATTCAGCCCGGCGCTTGCGCCAATCTCAAACACATGAAGAGGCAGTCCCGTCTGCTCGGCAATCGACAGATACCCGCCAATCATCACAGCGGACCGACCAACTTCATTCGTCTGCGGTGGCCCCTCCAGATAGGCCTCATAATGGAGCCGGTTCTGTGTGATGTCCTCCACCAATACAGATCGCAACACATCATCATCTGGTCTCACACCACCTGCGGACGCGTATAACTCGCCTAGGGCGCATTTCGGATCATCCAGCGCCCTGCGATGAAGAGCCCCTGCCATCCGCAGAGCCAAAGCTGCGGCAACGGGTTCACTTTCGAAACTGGAAATCAGTTCCTTCGCGATGCCGCCCATCGCAATGTCATGAGCCAATGCCTTTAGAACACGGCCTGTAAACGGCGACCCCAATTGATCACAAAAATCAGCCTGCAACTTGAATGCGTCGACGAATTGCGCAGGATCGCTCATACGCCCTTAGCTCCACCGGGCATCTGATTGCCGAGTTCCCCAGCGGGATTGGCGAAAGGAACGATGGCCTCCTGTCCCAGCACAGACCGATACTGCGTGAGCGCCCAATGCACACTCGGAAAGGCAAGCTCATCCCAGGGGATTTCGTCCCAGGTAAACAAACCAACTTCCAGACTCTCATCACCTGCGGAAAATTCAGGTGTCGGCAGTTCTGCCCGATATATCAGCTGCACCTGCGAAATGCGCGGAATGTTGTAAACAGCCAATAGGTCTTTGATCTCGATCTTGGCGTTAGCTTCTTCAAATGCTTCTCTGCGTGCACCGTCTTCCGTGGTTTCGCCCTCTTCCATAAATCCGGCAGGCAATGTCCAGAATCCATGGCGGGGCTGGATGGCCCGGCGGCACAGAAGAAACGCATCCCCATGCGTTACAACCGATCCGACAACAATCTTTGGGTTTACATAATTAATGAAACCACATGTGTCACATACCGCCCGTGGGAAATTGTCACCATCAGGTAGGCGGTGACTGAAACCACTTGGTGCGGGCAATCCGGGCTTAGCGCTGCCAGTTTTTTCGTTTTCATTTCCCATAACGCACTCACCCACCTCATCCGCTTACGGATCGATCAAATTGGGGCGACATTTTGACGCCCTCTGACGAATTCCAACTAATTTAACACAAGAAATTGAACGCCGTCGTCACCATCTGCATAACAACGCTTGGCGCGCTGAACCAAATATGCGATTTACTGCGGCAACAGAACAATCAATGAGTTCCAAAGGAGTTACAATGGCGACTCGTAAGTCGAAAGGCTTCGACCTGGATGGTTCCCTCAGCCACCTGCTTCGTCGAACACAACAATTTGCTTATGACCAATTCGCTCAAGCAGTGAGTGATAGCGGTCTTACCCCCCGACAATTCGTCGTCCTTGTCGCCGTTGGTGACGCAGAAGGACTAAGCCAAACAGATCTGGTCAACCGGACAGGGATCGACCGGTCGACATTGGCTGACATGGTCGCGCGGATGATCGACCGTGGACTGCTGACACGCAAACGCACCAAGGAAGACGCACGGGCAAACTCGGTACGCCTGTCAGCAGCAGGGCGCCGCGCTTTGACAGCCGCTGAGCCCGGTGCACAAGCAGCTGAAGCCGCTCTTCTCGCGCTCATTCCAAAGACAGTACAAAAAGACCTTAAGAAGAACCTTGGTCTTCTGGCAGATGCTGTGACGGAAGCAAAAAACGCAGCACCGGCACCAAAAAAGAAAGTCGTTACACGCAAGACGACGGCGAAGAAGAAAGCACCAGCGCGGAAGAAGACTGCGCGGCGCAAGTAGCAGCTAACAAACGCAAGCATGAAGACGCCGGTGACCCAGGTCGCCGGCGTTTTTCATTGAGCTGTCAGCTCTCTAAGACTTAGATAGTGATATCCAGAACGGATCCCGGCCGACGCGGCGCTTCATTTTCCGTCACCGCTAGTTTCTCGTGCGCAAACGGCGCCTCACGGTGTCCATTGTTCAACGAGACATTATCGACGGGCTGAAAGGCAATTTTAGCGACATCCTCAGCGCCTTCGGCACCAAAGGCTTCAGAAGGAGTTTCCGCTGCCTGCGCACTGCGCCCGCCATCACGGCCGGCCGCATCCAGTGCTTCGGCACTGATTTCAATCTTAAAGGCTTCTGTCTCTTCTGTGATCCGGCGAACCGGTGTCGCGCCCTTAGCCGGGGCGGCCTTCGCATCGACAACAAATCCAGACGGAGCGGTAGTGCGAGGCGCAATTGTCTTCTGCGCATACGCCTGAGCGGCTATCTGTGCTGCACTGACCACCGGTTTCATTTACGAAAAAGTAACCCTGAAAATTCGCGATTTGGCCCAAACCCTGGGATATTGCTCATTATCAAACAATTAGGGCTAATAAACGCTTAAGGCGCACCGGAGGGAACTGTGAGATCTGGGGACAACTTATCCGCCCGAGCCCGCTCAATCGCAGGTAAAATCTTCTCTGTCAGGCTTGTCGGGTCAATCGCGCCTACATGTTTAAGGACAATCTTGCCCTCGCCATCAACGACAAATGTTTCCGGCACACCGTAAACGCCCCAGTCAATAGACACCCGTCCATCGCGGTCCGCACCAACACGTGCGAACGGGTTGCCCAGCGTCGCCAGGAACCTCTGAGCGGCATCGCCACTATCTTTGTAGTTGAGCCCGAATATGGGCGCACCGCTTTCCCGCGCCAGGGCTTCCAGCAGCGGATGCTCCTGACGACAGGGCACACACCAGGACGCCCAGACATTCACCACCGTCACCTCACCCTTGAGGAGGTCATCTGTCGCAAATCCTGGCACACCCGTATCCGCAACGGCAGGAAGCGTGAAATCAGGCACGGGCTTGCCCAAAAGCGCTGAAGGAACCTCAGACGGGTCCCCACCAAATATCGCAACATAAAAGAGAGCGGCGAGACCCAAAAACCCTCCGATTGGCAGAAGCGTCGAGAGCTTCATGGCCGTTTCCGCTCAGCGCGCGCTTCAAGCTCTGAAACCAGACGCTTTTGTTTCTTCAGATCCAGCCAGCTTTGCAGGGCGAGCCCGGACATCACTACAAAGGCGATCAGGAACGAGGACCAGATGTAAGGCCCATACCCGCCCATATTGAAGAATTCTGTCCAGCTATCCATGAGCCCTACGCCGCTGCCTGTTGCATCTGAAGCGTACGTACTTTGCGTCGCAGAATTTCCGCCCGCATTCGCACCATCAAGACGCCGATAAAGAAAAACGTGAAGCCCAAGGCGACAACAAAAAGCGGCCAGAGCAGCGAAGAATGAATGGTCGGTCCATCAAGACGGAAGACACTTGCTGGCTGATGCAACGTGTTCCACCAATCAACGGAGAAGCGGATGATCGGCAGATTGACCGCGCCCACAATCGCGAGCACAGCAGCGACACGCGCAGCACGGTTTGGATCTTCGATCGTCGCCCAAAGCGCCATATAGCCGAGATAGATGAAGAGCAGCACCAATGTGGAAGTCGTTCGTGCATCCCACACCCAATAGGTCCCCCACATGGGCTTGCCCCACAACCCACCCGCAACAAGGGCAAGGAAGGTGAAAACAGCGCCGATGGGCGCCGCTGACTTCGCGGCCACATCTGCCAGCGGATGACGGAAGATCAGCGCCACAATGCTCGAAGCCACCATGGTCCCGTAGCCGAACTGAGAAAGCCAGGCAGAGGGCACATGCACGAACATGATCCGCACACTGTCGCCTTGCTGATAGTCAGGCGGCGCGACGAAGAAAGACAGGTAGAGGCCGATCCCAATACCTGCCCCCGCAAGCGCCCAGACATAGGGCAGCACAATCGCGGAGAAGTTCATAAACCGCGTCGGATTGGCATATGTGTGAATTGACCAGGCCATATCAGTCTGATGTAGCCCGCCAAGTGCAGACCAGCAAGTCACGTTCGAAGGGCATGTCGCCGCAGGTTTCCATCCCTTTGCTCCCTATTTTACCGCAACCCTGAGCGCCGCTGCGCCACCAACAGGCCCCACCACGAGGGACGCAAGGCTGACAGCCCCCAGCAAAAGTAGGGATTGCCCGCCCAAATCGCCGGGAACGGCCACAAGGGCGGCGCGACTAGCACTCACGCCAAAAATAAGCACCGGCACGTAAAAGGGCAGCACAAGCAGCGAGATGAGAAGCCCCCCACGCCGCACACCCACAGAAAGAGCAGCCCCCACCGCCCCCAAAAGAGACAGAGCAGGTGACCCAATCAGCATAGCGCCCATCAGAGGCAACATGCCTTCAAGCGGAAGATTGAGCATAAGCCCTAAAATCGGTGCGGCGATCACCAGCGGCAGACCTGTTGTGAGCCAATGGCTCACTGCTTTTGCTAGTACCGTGAGCTCCAGCGGTTGGGGTGCCAAAACCAGCAGATCAAGCGTCCCGTCTTCCTGGTCTGCCTGAAACAATCGATCAAGCGTCAGCAGAGCCGAGAGCAAGAGCGCGACCCACAACATGCCGGGCGCGATGCGGGTGAGGAGATTGAGGTCCGGACCAATCCCGAAAGGGACGATCGACAAGACAATCAGGAAGAAGAAGACCGCCATCCCGCCACCGCCACCAACCCGCGTGGCAAGGCGCACATCCCGTTGCACCAATGCGAAGAAAGCACTCATGTCGGCGCCCCCTCATCGCTGCTCAAGTCCAGCGTTCGTGAGCCCTCGAGTCCGAGATCAACATGGGTCGCCGCAAGAATGCCCCCCCCGGTCTTGAGGTGGGCCCGCATAAGGTCGCCAAGCGCTGCAATGCTTGCTGCATCAAGCGACACAGTCGGTTCATCAAGAAGCCAGAGCGGTCGGTCAATGAGTGCCAGGCGCGACAGGCCCAATCGCCGCTTTTGACCGGCTGAAAGGACCCCGGCGGGCAGATGACCTAGATGGCTAAGACTGAAAACCTCGAGGGCATCCTCCACTCGGGACCCAGAAACACCATAGAACTCCGCCCAGAAACTCAAATTTTCAGACACGCTGAGCGGTGCTTTCACCGCATCCAGATGTCCCGCATAGAGCACAGCATCCGCGATGGTCTGGTCCTCGCCCGTCCCATCCAAATTGATCTCGCCATCAGTGACCTCCAGCAGCCCAGCAAGCTGCCGCAGAAGGCTCGATTTCCCAGACCCGTTTGGTCCCACAAGGGTCAGCATCTCGCCAGATGCGACTTGAAAGGACAGATCACGAAAGACCTGGCGCTCACCACGCACGCAGGAAAGCTTCGAAACGGTGAGACACACCAGCGGCTTAGATGTCGTCAAAATTACCGCCTCGCCCCTTACCACCCGCAAACCGCGTCGCTCCCGCAACGGTTTCACCTGAGGCGAGCACTGCGCGTCCGCGTATGGTTTCGCCTGCCATTGCCTGATCATAAGGCAGATCCCACTGCTCATATGCAGACATCCTGTCGCTACGCAGACAATTCTGAGGGAACCGCGCCATGTCAGCTGCGAGTTTTTCAGCCGCCACACGACCCTCACCTGTTGGCACAACACGGTTCGCAAGCCCAAAGCTCAGCGCTTCTTCTGCGTCCACAGGCCGCCCCGTCAGGATCAAATCCATCGCACGCGAATGACCAATAAGACGGGGAAGACGAACCGTACCGCCATCGACCAAAGGCACGCCCCACCGTCGGCAGAAAACCCCCATCACAGCATCTTCTTCCATAACCCGCATGTCGCACCAGAGCGCGAGCTCCATGCCTCCTGCAACGGCGTAGCCGGAAATTGCACCGATCACCGGTTTGGAGAGCACCATGCGCGATGGCCCCATAGGTCCATCCGCTGCAAGGCGATCAAATTGCAGGCCTGTGCCTGCTGGCGGAACACCATTCCCACTGCCGCTGCCTTCTGCGACTGCTTTTAGGTCGGCCCCTGCGCAAAAAGTTCCATTTGCCCCAACAAAAACCCCGACAGACGCCTCATCATCCCTTTCAAAGGTGAGAAAGGCTTCCGCAAGCGCTTCTGCTGTTGCCCGGTCAACAGCATTTCGCACGTCTGGCCGATCGAGAATGACCGTCGTTACAGCGCCGCTTTTTTCTGTTCTTACTGCCATCTCGCAACCTGTTCTCAATTGCCTCAAAACCATCCCAAACCAAAGTGGCCTGGGGACACGTATTTTTGCTCATTATCAGTCATATTGCCCCCTTCCGGCCATAGCCTTCGTACATGTTTCTGACTATAGTCCGCCCGTCGATTGGCGCGGGCGCGCCATTTGGCGCAGCACCACATTTTTTTCGAGGAGAGCGGACCCCATGGCCAAGAAACCGGCAAAGAAAAAGGCTCCGGCTAAGAAGGCGACTAAAAAGAAGCCTGCAGCAAAAAAGAAAGCAGCCAAAAAAGCTGTGAAGAAGACAGTCAAGAAGAAGGCTTCTGCGAAAAAGCCAGTACGCAAAAAGGTAGCCGCTAAGAAGAAGGCTTCCGCAAAGAAAAAATCTCCTGCCAAAAAGAAAGCTGCGAAGAAAAAAGTAGCCAAGAAGACAGCAAAAAAGGCCTCTAAGAAAAAAGCGCCCGCCCGAAAGAAAACTGCGAAGAAAGTGGCCAAAAAAACCGCTAAGAAAAAAGTAGCCAAGAAGATAGCGAAAAAGAAGGTCGCCAAAAAGACCGCGGTAAAGCCTAAGAAGAAAGCCGCGAAGAAAAAGGCGGCAAAGAAGGCTTCTAAAAAGAAGGCTCCGGCCAAAAAGAAAACACCGGTGAAGAAGGCCCAGGCGCGCAAAGCGACTCGCAAGGCAGCTCCCACCAAAAAGAAACAAGCTAGAAAAGCGCCTGCGAAGAAGGCTCCTGCCAAGAAAGCCGCACCTAAGGCCAAAGCGCCTGTTAAAAAGGCCCCGGCACGCAAGGCTGCACCAAAAGCAGCCCCCAAATCAGATTTGCAGCCGCTAGGCACCAACAGCTTTGATGCTTACTCAAATCTCAAAGTCGGCAACAAGAACTACGTCTACTACGACCTGAAGAAGGCCGAAGAAAACGGCCTGGAAGGCGTATCCCGCCTCCCCTTCAGTCTGAAAGTTCTCCTTGAGAACCTGCTCCGCTTTGAAGATGGCCGCACCGTCAACAAAGCAGACATCTCAGCGGTTAAAGACTGGCTGAAAACCCGGAAATCCACCCGGGAAATCGCCTATCGTCCAGCCCGTGTGCTGATGCAGGACTTCACCGGCGTTCCAGCCGTTGTTGACCTAGCCGCAATGCGGAACGCTGTTGCCAAGCTTGGCGGCGATCCAAAGCGCATCAACCCACAGGTGCCTGTCGATCTCGTGATTGACCACTCAGTGATGGTGGACAAGTTCGGCACCCAGACAGCGTTTAAGGAAAACGTCGATCTGGAATATGAACGCAACCAGGAACGCTATGAGTTCCTCCGTTGGGGCAGCCAGGCGTTTGATAATTTCCGCGTAGTACCTCCTGGAACCGGTATCTGTCACCAGGTGAACCTGGAATATCTGGCCCAGGCTGTTTGGACCCGCACTGAAAAAGACGGTGCGTCCAAGACAGTTGAAATGGCTTACCCGGACACATGCGTGGGCACAGACAGCCACACCACCATGATCAATGGCCTCTCGGTCCTTGGTTGGGGTGTCGGCGGCATCGAGGCAGAAGCGGCCATGCTCGGCCAGCCTGTCACAATGATGATCCCGGAAGTCATTGGCTTCAAACTGACCGGCAAAATGTCGGAAGGTGTGACGGCGACTGACCTCGTACTCAAGGTTGTTGAAATGCTCCGCGAGCGCGGTGTGGTTGGCAAGTTCGTCGAATATTTTGGCAATGGCCTCGATCACCTGTCTCTGGAAGATCAGGCAACCATCGCCAATATGGCCCCAGAATATGGCGCCACATGTGGCTTCTTCCCGGTTGACGCAGAAACCATCAAATATCTCCGCGCAACAGGTCGGGACAAAGCCCGCGTTGATCTTGTGGAGGCTTATGCCAAAGCACAGGGCATGTTCCGCACCTCAGACACGCCAGACCCTGTCTTCACAGACACACTGGAACTTGATCTGGGCTCTGTCGTTCCTGCTCTAGCCGGACCAAAGCGCCCGCAGGACCGTGTCGACTTGACGGATCTCGCCGAAAGCTTCTCTGGCACTCTTGCTGGCGAATACAACAAAGCCTCAGAAGCAGACACCCGCTTCGATGTGGAAGACGAAAACTTCACCATCGGTCATGGCGATGTCACCATTGCGGCGATTACATCATGTACCAACACCTCAAACCCGAGCGTGCTGATTGCAGCCGGTCTCGTCGCCAAGAAAGCACGGGCTCTCGGTCTGGAAGTGAAGCCTTGGGTGAAGACCTCCCTGGCACCTGGATCTCAGGTTGTGACGGAATATCTCGAAAAAGCAGGCCTTCAGAAAGAACTCGATGGTCTCGGTTTCGATCTCGTGGGCTATGGCTGCACAACCTGCATCGGGAACTCCGGTCCTCTGCCACCGGCAATCTCCAAGTCGATTGCCGACAATGATGTGGTTGTCTCCTCGGTTCTTTCCGGCAACCGGAACTTTGAAGGGCGCGTGAGCCCAGACGTTCGCACCAACTATCTGGCCTCACCGCCACTGGTTGTGGCCTACGCCCTGGCTGGCACGGTGACAAAGAACCTCACCAAAGAGCCCATCGGCAAAGGCAAGGATGGCAAAGACGTCTATCTGAAGGACATCTGGCCAACCAATAAGGAGATCGCCGATACGGTCCGCACAGCTGTTACTCCAAAGATGTTCCGCGATCGCTACGGAGACGTGTTCAAGGGTGACAGCAACTGGCAGGCCATCAAGACAAGCAAAGGCGAAACATACGGCTGGAACGATGACAGCACCTATGTGCAGAACCCGCCTTACTTTGAAGAACTGTCCGACACACCGGCACCTCTCGAAGATGTGCATAATGCCCGGATCATGGGTCTCTTCGCAGACTCAATCACAACCGACCACATTTCACCGGCTGGTTCGATCAAGGTGGATAGCCCCGCAGGGTCTTACCTAACGCGTAACCAGGTGGGCGTGCAGGACTTCAACTCCTACGGCTCTCGCCGCGGGAACCACCAGGTAATGATGCGCGGCACCTTCGCCAATATCCGCATCAAGAACCAGATGGTCCCGGGCACAGAAGGTGGGGTGACGAAGCTCCAGCCTGAAGGCACCGAGATGCCAATCTATGATGCCTGCATGGAATACAAAGAGCGGGGAACCCCGTTGGTTGTATTCGCAGGTAAAGAGTACGGCACGGGCTCCAGCCGTGACTGGGCTGCAAAAGGCACCATGCTTCTCGGCGTCAAAGCCGTGGTGGCAGAAAGCTTCGAGCGGATCCACCGTTCCAACCTGATCGGCATGGGCGTCGCCCCACTGCAGTTCAAGGACGGCGACAGCTGGGGAAAACTCGGTCTCGACGGATCTGAAACGGTGACCATCACAGGGCTCGAAGACATTGATCCTCGGGACGAAGTGACCGCTGTGATCACCTTTGCAGATGGGTCCACCAAAACGGTTGATCTCACCTGCCGGATCGATACCCAGGACGAAGTGGACTACTACGCCAATGGCGGCATTCTCCACTACGTGCTGCGCGGCCTCGCTGCAGACTAAACGGTCGACAAACGACAGAAATTGGGGCGTTCCAGACATCTGGAGCGCCCTTTTTTGTGGAAAGCATGTCTAGCAGACCTGATTGGTTCAGAAACACGACAAATTCCAAAGTGTTTCCAGCAAAAGTTGCAGACTTTTGCGGTTCGGAAACACGACACCATAAGGTGAACGAACGCGCTCACATCAGCCTCACCTCAAATTTACTCGCCTGAAGGTTTGAGCCTTCCTATGTTGGATCCATGAAAAACCTCCTTGCCAAATCCGCCCTCGTTCTGGGCATCAGCCTGTGCACCATGACCTCCCTTGCCCAAGCCGGGGAGCGTCCAATTGTCGTGGAACTCTTCACGAGCCAAGGCTGCTCATCTTGCCCACCGGCAGATGCATTCCTGAACGATTTGGCAAAACGTGAAGACGTGCTCGCCCTCTCGCTGCCCGTAAACATCTGGGACTATCTCGGCTGGCGCGACACTCTTGCCAAACAGGCATTCACTGACCGCCAGCGCGCCTACGTTCAAAACCTCGGCGGTCGGTCCGTCTACACGCCTCAGATGGTGATTGATGGCGTAGAAGATGCCGTCGGCTCAAGAACGGGACACGTGAACAGCGCCATCGAACTTCGCCGCGAAATGAGACAAGAAGACGTCGCTGTTGAATTTGTGGCGGATGGTGACAGCGTTCAACTCAATGTCGGCGACCTTGCGACGGACCAAGAGGCCACACTCTGGCTCGTGCGCTATGTGAAGGAAACACCCGTCGTCATTGAGCGCGGCGAGAATTCAGGCGAGACCATCACCTATTCCAATGTTGTGCGTGAGATGGTGCCCGTCGGCATGTGGAAAGGCGAGGCGATCAGCCTCACCCTGCCAAAGAGCGATCTGATCAACGAGAGCTATGACGGCTGTGCCGCCATCCTTCAGGTCGAAGGCAATGGTCAGATCCTCGGCGCCGCCCGCCTGGATATGAGCACTCTCTAGACGTTAGGGAGCTGTTGGCTCTGTAACCGGGCGGGTCAAGCCGCCAATTGTCTGCGTAAGCCGCAAGCCAAGGTTTTGCTCAAGCTTGTACGCCCAGTCACCCATTTGCTCATTGATCTCGGCGATCTCCGCATCCAGTGCACTCGTGTCCGCATCCTCAGCGATCATAGAACGGTCAGCGGACGCAACAATCTTCGCCCACATTCCCGTATTGGCACCCGCCATGGTCAAGGTGAGCTTCAACCCGTCAAAGGTCACAATTTCCGCGACGGGCGGATTGTTGAAGATGATGGAGTCGACCGGCACAGCGTCCAGAAACTCAAAACTCGCAAAGGCTGTGGCGCTCGCGTTCACAACAGGCGCGCCCCGCGAGGCAGATCCGACCGGCAGGTTTTCAACAACAAAATTGGGATGATCAGGCGAAGAGCGGGACAGGATGGCAGGGGTTTCAGATATCGACCACAAGGTCACTTTGGCAATACGCTCCTGAGGGAGCGTCACCACAGTTGGGTCAAGCCAGTTGGAGACATCCTTGTCGAGCGAGATTGACCCCCGCGCAAGCCAGGTCTGGTCTTCCCCATCGCGGCGCACATAGAGAAACCCACGTCCTTGAAGATCAGCGGTGGATTCAACAATTTCGCCCGCAAGAAGCCCGGCAATCTCATTTCCGTCCTTGTCGAGCAATTGCACGCGAACCGCTCTGCCCAGATTTTCCGGCTCCAGCAGACCAAGATTGCGATGCCACTCAGAGTTGGATGTGCGCGGTTCAAACGCTTCGAGTTCTGTCAGTCCTAGAATGGTCTTACGAACCCGGTCTACGCGCGCGGGATAGCCCTCGCGCTGCAATACCCGCCAGACACCTTCATCGTCGCGCTCAATGGTGATGTTGGCTGTGCCCTGCATGCCCTGGCCGGTTGTGTAAACCAGCCGGGTCGCCTGCCCCACCTTCTCGTTCAGGTCAGGAAAAAAGAGCACCGGATCAAAACGAACAGATGTCGCTTCGCGCTGCGTTGCAAGAACAACCGCCGCAGCCACAACAAAGAAAAGCGTCACCGCCGCCAACAGCATCAAATTGCGAAGCGGGCCTGGCGCACGCAGCGTATCCTGTATCTTAGCCATAAGCGCTCTCCTTAAAGTCCAGCGCGGCGTTTCCGCCGCTGCGCGCGAAGAAGCGCCAAAACCAATGCAAGCCCTGCAATCAAGAGCGGAACAAGCGCCACATTTACAAATCGTATTGTGGACCCGAGATCTTCAATGCCACGGCGCAGATTGCGCTGCACATCGCGAAGAGCTGTCCGGCTCTCGGCAAGCTCCGCCCGGAACTGTCGGATTTCCAGAGCTTCATCTTCCGAAAGGAATTCCTCAACATCTGCGCCAGCTGGTGCCCGCGTCTGAAGCGCCGCAAGTCTTTCTTCCGTCTCTGCGATCTTGGCCTGAAGCGCCTCTTCTTCGGCAAGGAAGGTGGCCTCCGCCTCCCGTCGCAGCTCATCCACGACCAGGAAGGGACGTTCGGATTTTTCACGCGCGCGCAGAGAAATGAGATCGTTGGATCCCATCAGATTATCCACCGCATTCAGAATGAAAGTCGCATTGTCCGCCATTGGGATCGCGATCCGCTCACCCAGATAACTCTGCTCCTGCACCCAGAAACGGTCATCAAAAATCTCCGAGTCCGCCACGATAATTAGATTGGCATTCTCTTTCGATTCCGCGAGATGGTCTTCAGCTGTCGGTGACGTGCCAGGCTGAGCATCTTCACTTGGTGGCGGTGGACCATCGGCGAATGCCGACTTGAGCGGCCCAGCAACACGCGCGGCAATCACATAAGCCTCATCCGTTGGCTCAAAGGCCCGAAGAAGCGCGTCCGGCGTCGGACCGGTTTTCACAAATTCCAGGTCAAGCAACATAGAGTCTGTCGACGAACTCAGGATGGGAGAAAAACTTGTCGTCGCATCTGCGCGCTGAACAAGATGACCCACAGTGCCGAGATTAAGCCGGTCAATATCTGCCGTGACAACATCGTCACTATTGGCATCGTCAGGACCAAGCGCCATCCAGACCACATAATCCGTCTGCTGGCGACGCACATTCCGCCCTGCCTGCACCCGCTGCGCATTGTCTCTGTCGCCAATGACCTTTGTTGGATCAAGGCCCACGCCCCAGCTGGCCATCAGCTGATCAAGGCTGGAGGCTTCCGTATATCCCTGTACGGGCTGGCCGTTCGGGCCTGCTGTGAGGCTAACTTCAGAATGCGGGTCCAGAAACACGAGAGCGCGACCACCACGCATCATGAACTGGTCGATGGCATAGGTTGTTTGCTCATCTAGCGGCTTGGGATGGGCAATCATCACCACGTCAATGGAGTTTGGAATGCTGTCGAAATCCTGCTCAAGGAACTCAAGCGAAAAACGGTCCAGCAATTCATCATAGATGAGGAAAGACTGGCTCTCGCCGCGCATCGCTGCCTGCAGACCACCCGCACCAGTATCCAGAGGAATATTGGTGACAATACCAAGCACTGGTTTCTCAGGACGCGTCAGGTTCTGGATCAGGCGGGCCACATCATATTCCAGATATTCTTCCCGCTCGTCGGTGAAGAAAGGAATGGCCTCAAGCCCGTCGACCAGATTGCTCCCGGCCAAGCCGAAATAAATAACTTCGCCTTCTGTTGTCGGCGCCCCTTTAAGTCCCAGCGACTGAGCCCGGTCTTCGTCTTCAGAGAATGGCTCAGGGTCGACAACCTCGAGAACGAGATTGCCGTCGGAATAGGAGCGCATCTCTTCGAGAATATCCCGAACACGGCCCGCATAGGTCCGAATGCGCGGATAGTCCGTCGCCAAAGATTCCGAGAAAAAGAAGCGTAGCGTGATGGGCTCCTCAATCCCTTGAAGCATATTCCGTGTGCCGTCTGACAAGGTAAACAATGAGCTTTGCGTCAAATCGATCCGGCTCGTGCGAAACGAAATGTTGGAAAAAAGATTCACAGCCACAAAGAAGACTGCAAGCAGGACAAGCGTCGCAATAGAAATGGCGCGGCGAGAGATTTGCGTATTCATGTCTCTATCCCGCCTTCTTCATATCGACAACGATGCCGCAGGCCACAAGCCAGACGCCAATCAGTGTCACGAAATAGATAATGTCGCGCAGATCAATCACCCCTTCGACAATCGCTTCGAAGTGCGTGAGGAAGCTAAAGGACGCAATCGTTGTCAAAACCGCCTGTGGCGCCCAGACCGACACAAAATCGGTCACGATAGGAAGACCAGAGACTGTAAAGAGGAAACAGACAACCACACTCACCACAAAGGCAATTACCTGGTTGCGCGTTGTCGCAGAAATGCAGGACCCAATAGCCAAATAGCCTCCGGCCATAAAGAAGGACCCGACATAGCCCGCAAGGATCACCCCGTGATCCGGATCGCCGAGATAGGCAACTGTCAGCCACATGGGGAATGTGAGCGACAGCGAAATGCCTGCAAACACCCAGGCCGCCAGAAACTTGCCGAGCACAGCAGACCAAAGCGGTATCGGCAATGACAGCAGAAGCTCAATGGTGCCGACCCGGCGTTCTTCTGCCCATAAGCGCATGGCTATGGCCGGGATCAAAAAAAGATAGAGCCAGGGATGGAACTGGAAGAACCCTTTCAGGTTCGCTTGCCCCGCTTCAAAGTGCCCGCCCAGATAAAAAGTGAAGCCACCAATGCAGAACAGAAAAATGATCATGAACACGAAGGCGAGTGGCGTGGCAAAATAACCCGCCAGTTCCCGCTTGAAGATCGCTAGCGTCTCTCTCATGCCGCGTCTCCCTGCGCTTTTTCTGTATCGGGCCGTGTCAGCGACCGGAAGACTTCGTCCAGACGCCCGGGTTCTCCATAAAGCGTCCGCACATTCCAGGATTTCTCGCGCGCCAGATTGCCGACCCGGTCAACAAGACTGGTGTCAGCTTCATCCGCACTTGTGGCAAACAAAGTGAAAGAATGGTCAGCACCGCGTGCGTCTTCTTCCATGGACGCCACACCCTCAACTGCAGATAAAGCCTCGCGCGCGGCATCCGCATCGCCCGCATCAAGGGTAAGCGTGACCGCATTATGGTAGCGGGACCGTGCGGTCAGTGCTGCCGGCGTGCCATCTGCAACGATCCGGCCTCGATCAATGATGAGGGCGCGGCTACAGATCGCATCAACTTCTTCAAGAATATGCGTCGAAATGATGATCGCTTTCGTCGGCGCCATCTCTGCGATGAGTTTGCGCACCGCAAATTTCTGGTTGGGGTCGAGGCCATCCGTCGGCTCATCCATGATGAGCACCGGTGGGTCATGCAGAATGGATTGAGCAAGCCCGACCCGACGACGAAATCCCTTGGAGAGCGTTTCAATAGGCTGTTCCATCACACCGGCAATCTCGGTGCGATCAACAGCACGCGCAATCGCTGCGGTTGCAGCCGAACCTTTAAGGCCCCGAACATCCGCGATGAAACGCAAAAACTGAAGCGGCGTCATGTCTGCGTAAGCAGGCGCCCCTTCCGGCAAATAGCCGATCATGCGCTGCGCGGCCAACGTGTCCTGCCCAACTTCATGGCCACAGACGCTGATATGCCCGGCTGTTGGCGCAAGGAACCCCGTCACCATCTTCATGGTCGTGGATTTGCCCGCGCCATTGGGCCCCAGAAAGCCCAGAACTTCGCCGCGCGCCACAGAAAAGCTGATCCCGTCCACCGCTGTGAACGGACCGAACTTCTTCACAAGCCCATTAATTTCGATCATCGCTGCCGCAGAGCCGCCGCTGGCGGATAGATCCACATGGTTTGCAGTGTCGTTTGCCGTAATGACTTTATCTCCCGATCAGATGGATCTCGTGCCCATCTTGCCCCCCTTTCTTATGCCACTGTGACGGGCGCGGCGACAAGGGGGCTGCACGTGAACAATCGGTCATTTTCGTAAACAGGCCAGGGGCTTAGGGGGGCGCGCAAAATGGCCCTAGCGGACCGGGTAGCGAATTCCTGCTAGGATTTCTGCCTGCCGGGCAGCCACAGCGTCCCGGCTGTCTTCATTGTTAGGCATAACGGCGAAAAACTGTCCGTCCCGCAAGGCATCGACACCCAATTGCCCCACCTGATCCACCGACATACCAGCCTCACGCCAATGGGCTCCCGCCTCCTCAGGCGCATGGCGGGGTCCACCAAATTTCTCTGGCCGGGCTCGCGCGCCATCCCAGATACGGGTGTTCACAAGACCAGGGCAGAGCACCGTCACGCCGATGCCCTCTGGAGCAAGCTCCGTGCGAAGCCCTTCCGCAATGCCCATCACGGCATATTTGGACGCTGAATAGGACGGCGTTCCTGCGTCAGGGTGAGTGAGACTTGCCATGGAAGCGGTAACCCCAATCGCGCGGAACCCGCTCTGCTCTTTCAAACTGTCAGAGAACGCCCGAACCGTGTCGATGACACCATCCACATTCACCTGATACATCCAGCGCAAATTCTCACGTCTAGCCGTGGTGAAGCCCTGCCCGATGCCAAGGCCCGCATTCGCCCAGACGATCTGCATCGGCCCGAGCGCTGCAACAGCTTTTGCTGCCATCTCCTGAATGGAGCCTTCATCGGTGACATCACACGCTAATCCCACGGATTTAACACCCAGGGCGGCGGCTTCTGCAGCCACAGCCTCAGCCGCATCACCGCGAATGTCAGTGACAGCCACATTCGCCCCTGCTTTCGCCAACTCAAGCGCAAGAGCGCGACCAATGCCGTCACCCCCACCAGATATCACCGCATTCGTACCTGCAATGTCCTGCATGCTCTCTCCTGTCGTTTGCCAATAAGTGGTGCGCTACACCCGGAGCATCAACCCGCCATCCACGTTGAGCCCATGGCCCGTCACAAACCCGCCATCATCTGAGGCAAGGAACAACGCGCCCCGCGCAAGATCGACCGGTTCCCCCAGACGTTTCAGAGGCGACTTCTTGGCCCATATCTCAGCAATCTTTGGGTTCTTGAAATTCACCGTCATGCCCGTGCGAATAGCACCAGGAAGAATATAGTTTGCCGTGATGCCATATCGACCAAGCTCAAGCGCCAGATTGCGAGTGAGACCTGCGACGCCGGCTTTTGCGGCGCTGTAGGCTGCCAGCCCATAGTCGGTGCCATCCGCCATAACCGACGCCACATTGATGATCCGGCCAGCTTCGCTTTCTTTCAAATGAGGGATCGCCGCTTTTGAGAGCTTGAAGTGGGGCGTGAGATTAACCGCCAGGCACTTGTCCCAGAGCTCATCGGGAAATTCTTCAACCGGGGCTCCAGCGCCAATCCCTGCATTGTTCATGAGAATATCAAGCTTCCCAAAACGCTCAACAGCGCCCCCAATAATGGTAGCTGCAGCACTCTCAGCGCTTACATCCTGATCGAGCGTTTGAATGTTTTCGTGGTCCAGCGAAAACGGGTCTAGATCTACCGCGAGAACCTTCGCCCCTTCGGCCGCGAACATTTCTGCCGATGCACGCCCGATCCCACTGGCTGCTCCCGTGACAATCGCCACTCTGTCTTGAAGACGCATGACTCCCCCTCTGTTTTTCTTGATGTCGTTTGGCGAGAGTGTAGCAGACAGGGAAAAAGCACTTTCAGCAAAAGTTGCAGACTTTTGCGTTCGCGAAAGTGCGCCAATAAACCGTTCACACAAGAAAAAAGGGTGAGCCGCATCTGAATATCAGAAGAAGCGCCACCCTTCAGTCTGTTGCCTCACTTTTTCCCAAAACAAGCAGGGGAATAATCGAGGAGATCTAAGTGGCCCGGCCCCGAATGATCCGGTGGGGCTGGGGGGCTGAAAGAACCGGAGACTTTCGAGACCGGGCCTGTAAGGCAACAATTGAAAGGTAGGAGTCCCATGTGTCCGGTCCGCGGCTGAAAAAAGGCAAGATTGTGATTTCTGCGCAACACATTCATCAGGAAGCCGCAGAAAACCTTGTTTTGCAGCCCCGTCCGGGCGATCATTTCCCCAATGGATCGATCACCTACAAGCGTGAAACCCGCCAGCCTCGTTATTGTGGGCAATGGCTATCAGGCATGCCGCGGGGTGCCTCAGACGGAAGTCTCCTGGCACCGTCGGGAGCTGGACGTCATCCTCAATCTATATGGGCGCAAAGTGGCCGCTGGTGAGTGGCGGGACTACGCCATTGATGGGCTAAGAGACAAAGCAGTCTTCTCCGTCTTCAGACGCTCCAGCGAAATCCCTCTCTATCGGATTGAAAAACACCCAAAGCTAGCTCGCAAGCAGGGCGCTTACCAGGTGATCGCAGCGACCGGCGCCATCCTGAAGCGCGGCCATGACCTCGCCCAGGTGATCCACGTGCTCGACAAAAAGAAGCTCCGCCTGGTCGACTAAGACCCCACCTTTTCAGACTGATGTTTTTTTCGGCAACACCCACTGCAATAGCAGCGGCACCATCATGGTTGTGACAACGGCAGTGATGATGAGACCTGAAATAAAAGTCTGACCATTCTGAGCGAATAGGCCTGTGTCTATCGCAATTGAAATGACGACAAGTTCTACCGCGCCGCGCGCGCTCATGCCTGTGCCGATGGCGAGCGCCTCTCTGCGACCAAACCCCATGGACAAAGCTGGCAGGCCCGCGCCCAACAATTTACCCGCAAAGGCGATCGCAATCAGACCTAAAACCAAGACAGGTGCTGCGAGAAGAACAGAGAAGTCGATATGGAGCCCGATCGTTGCAAAAAAGATCGGTCCCAAGAATCCACCTGTAATGCCGACGACAACGATCCGCATCTCGTTATAGGCACGCACCCCAACACGCTCCGGCTCAAAAAAGAGACCGGCCATAAAGGCACCCATGATCCAATGAAGTCCAAGAAGATGCGCAAAGAGGCCGTAGGCCAGCGCCACCAGCATAAGCGTGGTGAATTCTGCGGCCGCAAGTTGAAGAACTTTCAACTTCGCAGCCACATGTGGGTACACATGCACACCCAGCAGGACCGTCACCGCAAAGAAGACACCAATCTGGCCAATCAGCAGCAACAGCTTGTCGATACCGACAACACCCCCATCGGAGATCAGACTGGTTAAGATTGCGAGCAGAAATAGACCGATAACATCGTCAAAAATGGCGGCTGCAACAATTGTTTGTCCCATCCGGCTCGCGAGCAAACCCTGCTCTTCCAGGATTTTGACGGTGGCGGGAATAGCGGTGATGGACAGAGCCACACCGATAAAGAAGCACTGGGCGGTTTTCAATTCGCCCTCAGGCAGAACCACAAACCCCAATGCGAACCCCGCTCCAAAGGGAACCAATGCACCCCCAAGGGCCACCAAGAAGGAGGCTTTGGACTGACGGCCAATGTCACGCGGCTTCATATCGATGCCGGCCTGGAGGACGAGAAAGAAGATCCCCGCCTGAGCGATCAGCTCAAGCTCCTCAGACAGGAGGAGGCGGTCAAGAGCAGGGTGGCTGGTGCCGACTGCAAACAGGAGAACGGACAGCAGGACGCCCACACCGATCTCGCCGACCGTCGCCGGCAGCGAGAGGCGCATAGCCCCCTCGCCCATTGCGCGGGTGGCGAGAAGCAACACCAACAATCCGAAGAGAATCTCCATCCCTTAAAGATAGCTCAGGAGAACCGGCCACACCTTGATGGAGCGCAAAAGAAAACCCCGGCGCCTGAAAAGGTCCGGGGTCTCCAAATTCATATGTGCCTGAGAACTACTCGGAGCGCATGATCCCGAGCAAGTTCAGGATGTGAATGAACATCACAATGAAGCTGCCATAGAGCGCGAAGGCGCCGAAGATGGCTTTCTGGCTGGTTGTGACGCCTGTGTCGCCACCGCTGTAAAGCTCTTTCACCATCTGTGTCTCATAAGCGGTCACCGCGGCGAACAGCAGGACGACAATGCTTGAAATCACAAAGCTGAAGCCGATGCTCTGGAAAATGAAAACATTTGCCAGCATTGCAACGATCAACCCGACCGAGGCCATGAAGAAGAAGCGACCAAAGGCGGAAAGGTCACGCTTCGTGGTGTAACCATAAAGGCTTGTTGCACCGAACATGACGGATGTGATCAGGAAGGCCTGAGCAATCATGCCCGCGCCGTTCGGGATGTTCATGAACGCGTAGATCATGGGGGAAATCAGCAAACCCCACATGCCTGCATAGGCCCAGAAACACACATGGGCCAGGGTCGTTGACCCGGCGTTTGAGAAAATCAGCTTTGGCGCGAACCAGCCAAGACCCAGCACGCCTGCAAACAGCACCCACTTCATGGGCCCAAGTGCAACCGCTGCCATCAGTTCAGGGTTGGCCCCCATGAACAGGGTAACACCTGCTGTAAAGGCGACGCCAAGCGCCATGTAGTTATAGACACGCAACATGTAAGCGCGCAGACCCGCGTCTAGGTCCGCAGCGCGTGTCGCAGCACCGGCGCCCATACGTTGTTGGTCAAATTCAGCCATAGCTCTTATGATCCCTTTGATCGAAAACTCTGACACTGAATATGGGGAGTTTGGGCGCCGATTTCAAGTAGAACCGGCACGCCACAACGTGACCAAACCTTAACAAAAAGAAGGGCTTAAACCCCAATATTGCTCTGGTTACTGAGACCTTAAAACTGGGGCTGCTTTCGCAGACAAAGCATTCCAGGTACCAAGCAATCCAAGGCCGACCGTAATGACCGCAGCCCCCGTAATCGTAAGTCCCAGCGTCACTGGCAGGAACGCCCAGGGGGCCTGCATCACTTGGGTCACAACCAACCAGGCGGCGATAGAGCCGACCGCAGCCGCAACCGTCGCAGTCCCAACGCCCAAAAGGGCATATTCCCAGATATAGGCTTTGAGCACTTTGCCTCGGGTCGCACCCAAGACCTTGAGCACCACAGCGTCATAGACCCGACGCCTATGCCCCGCCGCCATGGCGCCCGCAAGCACCATGATGCCAGACGCCAGCGTGACGACAGAAGTCGCCCGCACCGCCATGGCAAAATCTTCCAGTAGCTTGTTCACTGCCTCCAGTGCTTCCTTCACCCGAACAATCGTGATGTTGGGGAACGCCTTCGACACCTCTCGCTGCAGGGCAACCTCACCAGCTTCATCCATGGCAAGCGTCGCCAGGTGAGTGTGGGGCGCAGCCGCCAGAGCTGATGGTGAGAAAACAAAGATGAAGTTGATGCCAACATTGCCCCAGTCAATCTCACGCGTATTGGCAACGGTTGCTGTGAGGTTCCGGCCAAGCACATTGACGGTGATTTCATCCCGAATGCTGACCCCGAACCCTTGAGACATTTCCTCAGTGATCGAAATAAGTGGTGGACCGGCATAGTCCGCAGCCCACCAATCACCCTGAATGAGCTCAGATCCACCGGGCAGATCTTGGGAGTAGGTAATTCCCCGATCGCCCTGCAGCATCCAGGCAACGTCGGGCGCTGCCACAATGTCCTCAGCAGCCACACCCTGCACAGAGACGATCCGACCGCGCAGCATAGGCACACGGTTGAGAGCTCGCACACCCTCAGTGCCCGTCACAATCTCTTCGAACCTTTCAACTTGGTCGGGACCGATATCCACAAAGAAGAAGGACGGCGCGCGCTCAGGCAGTTCCCCATTGATCTGGTCGGCAATGTTCCCGTCAATCAGAGAGATCGTCACCAGAAGCGTGAGGCCAAGACCGAGGGAGAGCACCACACTCGCCGTCGCGGAACCTGGACGGTAGAGATTGGACAAGGCCAGCCTCAGTTCAGGGTTTCGGAACCGTGGCGCGCGACGCGCCAACGTCATAAGCCCCACCGCCGTGAGACGCAGCCCCACAAAGCTTGCCACCGCGCCGACGATAAACCAGGCAGCAAAGTCCGGCCGGTCCGCAAGACCAATCGCAAGCCCCGCCAAAGCGACCAGCGCTACAGCCATCACAAGAATATAGGCGGGACGAGGCCAGGCGCGCGACGGCGCCACAATGTCGCGAAAGAGGCCCGTTGCCGGAATTTCCCGCGCCCGCGCAAGCGGCCAAACAGCAAAGGCAAGGGCGGCCAGAAGTCCATAGGCCCCTGCTAGAATGAGCGGAGACATGTAGAGCGCGAAGCGTGCCGGAATAGGCAGCATGTCTTCAATCGCCCATTGCACAAGGAACGGCGTTACGCCACCAACAACCAGCCCGATTGCCACTCCAACCAGCGCCAAGACCATGACCTGGATGAGATAGACATTGAAAATGAAACCGCCCGGTGCCCCGATGCATTTGAACGTCGCTATTACCTCGCGCTTGGTATCGAGATAGGAGGTCACAGCATTGCCAACGCCCACACCGCCAACGACCAATGCGGTCAATCCAACGAGTGTCAGGAACAACGCAACCCGCTCTACGAAACGACGCACGCCAGGCGCACTGTCCGAGCGATCCTGGATACGCCAGCCGACATTCGGAAACTGTTCATTGACCTCAGCCACCCAGGCGGCCACATCCGCGTTGAGGCGCTGGCCTTCGGGCAGCTTCGCCCTGTAGTGGTAATTGATAAGCGAACCCAAGCGAATGAGGCCCGTTGCCTCCATCGCCCCATCAGACAAGAAGAGCCGTGGCCCAAGAGCAAAACCACCGGCAACCCGGTCTGGTTCGCGATCAATCACAGCACGGATTTCAACTGAGATATCGCCAACGTCGAGCGTGTCGCCCACTTCAGCATTCAAACGATCCAGAAGCGCAGTCTCGACCGCTGTGCCCCAAACGCCTGATCGCGCCTCCAGCGCAGCGGACAGATCCATCTCTGGCGTCAGTGTTACGCGTCCATAAAGCGGGTAAAGGCCATCAACGCCCTTCAGCTCAACCAGAGTGCGCTCATCTGTGCGGGGCGCAGCCGCCATGGCGCGCATCTCGGTCGATTTGGAGATAGTTGCGTTCTGACTGATAAAGGCAAGCTCTTCCGCACCTGCCTCACGGTGCACGAGACGGAAATCAACATCGCCCCCAAGAATTGTCTGACCTTCTTCTGAAAGACCTTCAACCAGCGCGGATGAAACAGACCCGACAGCTGCAATCGCTGCCACCCCAAGGGTGAGACAAGCAAGGAAAACTCGAAAGCCCTTGAGACCGCCGCGCAGTTCACGACGTGCAAAAGTGAGAGCAAGAGCGAGTGATGGCTTAGACGAAGACGGCGCCCCACTCATTGAGCAGCAGCCGTTTGCTTGGCGCGACGTCCTGGTTCAATTGAATCAATCAACCCGTCTTTCAAACGCACAACCCGGTCACAGGCCTCAGCCAATTCGGTGTCATGAGTAATGAGCACAAGTGTTGTGCCCCGCTTGTCGTGGAGATCGAACATCAGCTCAATAATCTGATCGCCTGTCGTGCCATCGAGATTACCCGTCGGCTCATCAGCGAGAAGAATTTTGGGGTCGCCGGCAACGGCGCGTGCAAGCGCCACCCGCTGCTGTTCGCCACCTGAGAGCTGGCCTGGATAGTGGGTCAGGCGGTGGGACAGACCAACATGGGCCAATTCTTCTTCCGCGCGCTCAAAAGCATCTGCGCGGCCAGCAAGCTCCATGGGCACAGCAACATTTTCAAGCGCCGTCATCGTGGGCACCAGATGAAAGGACTGGAATACAATCCCAACATGATCCCGGCGAAACAGCGCCAGAGCATCCTCATTCATGCCCGCAAAATTCTGACCCGCGACAGTAACAGTGCCGCTCGTCTGCTTCTCAAGCCCCGCCAATACCATCAAAAGCGTACTTTTGCCCGAGCCAGAGGGCCCGACCAGGCCGACCGCTTCGCCTTTTTCAACTGCGAGAGACAGTCCTCGCAAAATGTTCACTTCACCAGCGGTGCTGGGCAGCGTTAGTTTAAGATCATCGAGACGAATGATGGGATCGTTTGGCGTGTCTGACATGGAAAGCGCGCAGGCGTCCTTCTTGATTGAGCGCCTCTTGGGAGAGGCATGAGCAGGCAATAAACCGATATGGCCTTTTCCTAGGCCCCATACAAGCCTATATGGACTTATATGAGACGCATACAGACTACGTTCGGCATCAAAACATGGATCATCGCAGCAGCGATTGGCCTCGGCAGTTGGTCGACACAAGCGGCCGAAGCACCTATTTCCGAGGCTGATCAAACCGATCCCTTTGAAATTGTCGCTTTAGGCGACAGCCTCTCTGCCGGATACCTTCTACCGCCAGGCACCGGCTTTCCAGAGCAGCTGGCGCGAGCGCTAAAAGCGAAGGGTCATAACGTCAATGTGATGAATGCCGGCGTGTCAGGTGATACCAGCACCGGTGGGCTCGCGCGCCTTGACTGGGCCGTTGGGCCTGAGACAGATGCGCTTATTCTCGAATTGGGATCAAACGATGCCCTTCGCGGCATCGAGCCGGAAGTGACCCGGGCCAATCTTGACGCCATCCTTCAGCAAATGTCTGAGCGCGGCATAAAGGTCCTCATCGCGGGCATGCTGGCACCGCCCAATATGGGCGACGATTATGCAGCTGACTTTAACGGCATCTTTGCCGACCTCTCTGAGAAGTATGACGCCCCCCTATATCCCTTCTTTCTGGATGGGGTCGCCGCGGAGCGGCACCTCAATCTGCCAGATGGCATGCATCCAACCGAAGAAGGTGTTTCGGTCATCGTTGAGCGCATTCTGCCGCTCGTCGAGCAACTGATCGATGGTCCGAGCGAAGAAACCGCCGCTATCAACTGACAAATCCAGTTCAGCCATCTATAAAACCAGACCGACATTTGGGGGGATCCTATGAAGTATCGTGAACTTGGCCGCACTGGCCAGGAAGTAAGTGAGATTTGCCTGGGCACCATGACCTGGGGCGAACAGAACACCGAGGCCGAAGGCCATGAGCAGATGGACTACGCCGTCTCCATGGGCATCAACTTTTTCGACACCGCCGAAATGTATGCCGTGCCGCCGCGTCCTGAGACGCAAGGGGCTACCGAAAGCATCATTGGCACCTGGTTTAAAAAGAACGGCAACCGGGACAAGATCATTCTGGCAACCAAGGCGGCCGGCCGCGCACCTATGACATGGTTGCGCGAAGATGGCTCTGGGACGGAACAGACAAAAGAACAATTGAATGAAGCGGTGAACGCGAGCCTGAAGCGCCTGCAGACAGATCACATCGATCTCTATCAGCTGCACTGGCCTGACCGCCCTATTCCCTTGTTTGGGGGCAACCCAGGTGGGGGCTACCAACATGTGGGCGATGAGATCAATAAAATCGGCAACATTCTTGAAGCCCTCGACGGAATCGTGAAAAGCGGCAAAGTCCGCTGGATCGGACTTTCAAACGAAAGCGCCTGGGGCACGATGAAGTTCCTGCACCATGCAGAAATGAGCGGCCTGCCCCGCGTGCAGTCTATCCAGAACGCCTACAACCTGTTGAACCGGGCGTATGAAGTCGGCCTCTCTGAAGTCTCTCACCGTGAGCAGGTTGGTCTTCTCGCCTATTCGCCTTTGGCGCAGGGCTACCTTACCGGCAAGTATCAGAAGGGCGCCCTGCCAGAAGGGTCCCGCAAAGCCCTCTTCAATCGCCTGCAACGCTATGAAGGCGAAGGCGTTGAAGCGACCATCGACAAATACCTGGCCATTGCAAAGAAGTGGGGCATCGACCCGTCGCAGTTGGCAAACCAGTTTGCAACAACCCGCCCCTTCGTCACATCCAACATTATCGGCGCGACAACGATGGACCAATTGAAGCTCGCAGTGACATCCGTAGATGTTGAGTGGTCCGAAGAGTTGGAAAAAGAACTGGACGCAGTGCACCACGCACAACCCAGTCCTTGCCCATAGGGCACTTGCCCGTGCCCATAAACGCCAAAGTAGGGCTTATCTGAATCTTTCATGGAGGGGATTGTGCTGAAATCCAAATCAGCCCAATCTTCTTCATGTTAGAAACACCGGTACGTCACAATCGGGTGGCCAAAGATGATACGCCTGTTCACTGCCCTCGAAATTCCAGCTTCCGCCTCCGACCACCTCTGCACCCTTCAATCCGGATTGCAGAATGCCCGTTGGATCAGCCCGGAAAACTTCCACATCACACTGCGCTTCATCGGCGATGTCTCTGAGGACCTGGCCTTTGAAATCGATGAATCTCTTTCGCTCATAAATGCAGAGCCCTTTGATTTGCATCTAAGTGGGCTGGGCTCTTTTGGACATTCAAAACCCCATGCCCTGTGGGCGGGCGTTGCCGAGAGTGAGCCCTTGCGGGCATTGCACGCGAAGCAGGAAACCGCGATGCAAAAACTGGGGTTGAAACCGGAACCGCGCAAATACACGCCCCATGTAACGATCGCGCGCCTCAACAAGCGCGCCACTAATGCGGGGGATGTGATGCACTATATCGAGCATCGCAATCTTTTCTCCACCTTGCCATTCCCGGTCACCCGTTTTGTGCTCTTCTCCGCCCGAAACTCCAAAGGCGGCGGGCCCTATGTGGCTGAGCGCACGTATGATCTGGAAGAACAAGTGCATGCCGCCTGACCTTGTGGGGGCGCTCATGCCCGCCTACATGAATGAGATGGACGGAAGAGAGGTAAAGACGTGACCATAAAGGAACTACTGAAGACCTTGAGCTTCACAGTGTTGGCCGTTTTCATCATGCGCACTGCAGCCTTCGCGACTTACTACATTCCGTCCGAAAGCATGGTACCCACGTTGGAGGTTGGCGACCGACTTGCAATTACGAAATGGGACTATGGCTATTCCCGTCACTCTCTCCCTTTGGGCATTGGACACTATCTTCCCGAAAGTGACACACGACTCTTTGGGGCGCTGCCGGAACGCGGGGACATCGTCGTCTTCGATCATCCGCTTCAACCCGGCACGGATATGATCAAGCGTGTTGTCGGACTTCCTGGCGAGACAATTGAACTCAGAGGCGGACGCCTCATCATCAATGGGTTCGAGATAGACCGCACGAAAATTGAAGACTATGCCTATGCTGACCAACAGGGTCGGGAGGTTCGCGTTCGCATGTTCAATGAAGTCCTTCCCAACATGGATCACATCATCATTGAGCGAAGTGACGGAGGCCGTGCCGATGACACACCGGCCTACCGCGTGCCTGCGGGCCATGTATTCATGATGGGAGACAATCGGGACAATTCAGCCGATAGCAGATTCCCAAGCCTTTCCTTTGTGCCGCTGGAAAACCTGATCGGCAAAGCCCGCATCATCCACTTCTCGCTCCACACCTGCCCGGTGGTAGCACCACACCTTACCTGCGCACCAAAACGGTTCATGAGTCTGTTGAACTAAAGCGTTTTCAGGGTGAGGCCGAAACCGCCACCGGTTTGAGGTAAGGCCGAACGTGCGCGGTTTTCCGTCCGAAAACGCGAAGAAATAGTTCTAATTTTTTAGATGGGCAATCAGCCTATCACTTGCCGTTTCAATCAGATCCAGCACCTCTTCAAAACCCTGATCGCCGCCATAATAGGGATCGGGCACTGCATTGAGGCCAAGCTCCGGCGCAAAGCGCAAAAACAACCGAATGCGCTCATGCGATGAGGCAGGCGCTCGCGACTTCATGGTGGCGAGATTGTCATGATCCATGGCGAGCACCAGATCAAACCGCTCATAGTCACCCTCACTTACCTGCCGTGCCCGGATAGGTGTGAGATCATATCCGCGCGCATGACCCGCCGCCTGGGCGCGCTCATCCGGCTCCGCCCCAAGGTGCCACGCGCCCGTGCCAGCTGAATCAATGTCAACGTCGAGCCCCGCCGCCGCTGCCCGCGCCCGGAACACAGCCTCCGCTGTCGGCGAGCGGCAGATGTTTCCAAGGCAGACAAAAAGAACGGACGCCATGCCTCAGACCTTGACCAGAATTTCTTCGTACCGGTCTGGGCGCCGTGGGTCTTTGACTGGTACGTTCGTCACCAATGTGAGGCCTGGCATCTCATCCAGCACCCGATTGAACATGACTTCTGTTTCAGACCGCGCAAGGGCCGAGCCGAGACAGAAGTGGATACCATTGCCAAAGGACAGGTGCTTATTGTCCGAGCGACGAATGTCAAACCTGTCCGGATCAGGGAAACGGGCCGGGTCCCGGTTGGCAGCCCCAAGCGACACGCGCACACTGTCACCCGCTTTGATCTTTTTCCCCCGCATCTCCACATCTTGTGTGGCACGCCGATTGGTGGACGTCGACTGATCTGGATGATGGAAGCGCAGAATTTCTTCCAGCGCACCGTCCAGAAGCGAGCGGTCATCCCGCAAGGCGTTAAACTGATCCCGGTTTGACAGCAGAATGAAGAGACCAGATGAAATCATGCGCTCCGTCGTTGTGCCCGCTGCCGTAAAGATGGTCGCAATCGCCGCCATCATTTCAGGCGCTGTGAGTCGCTCCCCTTCTTCTTCCGCGTCAATCAGGTGGGAAATGAGATCATCCTGCGGGCTCGCACGGCGCGCTTCCACAAGGTCTTTAAGGTACTGACCCTGCCAGCGGGCAGCCGCAACGCCTCGCTCGAGAATCTCTTTGTTTTCGATCGGCATCATCAACACGCCCGCTTCTTCAAACGATCGACGGAATTTCTCCCTGTCCTCTGTTGGGATGCCGATAATTTCAGACGCAACAATGATTGGGAGATGAAAGCCGAGATCTCTCACCAGATCGAATGTGCCCTTGGCTTTTGCCGCTGCCACAAGCTCTCCGGCGACAGCCTCAATACGTTCTCGTTTGTGGTCAGCTGCCCGACGCGAAAAAGCCTGGTTCACAAGCCCGCGAAGTCTTGTGTGCACAGGTGGATCCGACAAGTTGAAAGAGTGGCGGAGCAGATTGCCAACCTTGCCCACATCACCGCCTTGTTCCTTGGCCTTCTCTTTGTCCTTGGCCATTGGGTTCGAGCTGCCCCAACTGGCACCCGCACTGGAAAACCCCTCTGCATCCCGCAAGACCATCTGCACATCATCGTACCGGGTGAGAAACCAGAAGCCGTGAGACGACAGATGGACAGGGTCCTTTTCCCGCAATTGATGCAGATAGGGGACCGGATCAGATTGGAACTCATAAGAATAGAGATCCAAGCCTTCCAGCTTCTTTGACTGCTCACCCATCTCGCACTCCCCCTGACTTCTGTTTTCCGCTATCTTAAACCAGCAGAAAAGGAAGACCATGACAGAAAAGCGTCCCACCAAACTCACAGGCAAAGCCCGCCAAACAGCCCTGGCAAGTCTCAAAGGCTGGAAAAAAGTGCGTGGCAAGGAAGCCATTGAGAAGACTTATGTCTTCACTGACTTTGCAGACGCCTTTGGCTGGATGTCCCGGGTGGCCATCATCGCAGAAAAGATGGATCACCATCCCGAATGGTTCAACGTCTACAAAACCGTGAACGTGACCCTCAACACCCATGATGCAGGCGGCATTACTGAACTCGACATCAAACTCGCCAAAACCATGGACAAATTTGCCGGAAAAGCCGGCAGGTAGTGCATATTCCCGAAAAGTGTGAGCGGTTTTCGGACAAGAATATGCGCCAAAACAAATAGATAAACCCTTTATCAAGCCTCTTCGTTTACCTTGAGCCACAGGGTACAGAAGAGGCTTTAAGTTTATGGATGCATCAAGCATTGCAACGGCAGCGGTCGCACAACAGGCGGCACAAACGCAAACAACGCTTCAAAATGCGGCGCTGAAGCAAGCAGCCAAAGCAGACCAGGAACTGATTTCTGTCATCCAGGAAGTAGTCGCCAGCGCGCCACCACCCGGCACCGGCAAAGCCGTCGACGTTAGCGTCTAAGCCACAATTTCATTCAAACTGTCGCTGCCCGAAGAGCTGTTTCGCAAGAGATGGCCTCTTAATCTGTTGGGAACATTCACAACAGTTTGAGAGCCCTGCCCATGAGTTCTATCGCTGGCGCAACCCTGAACAGAGCACAGACACAGCTTTCGGTTTCCTCAGTCGTCCTGAAAAAGACGTTCGAGGCAGATCAGAAATTTGCCGACGCTATTGATGAAGCCGCGAACCGGCCTCCCCCGCCCCCAGGCACCGGAAAAATTGTCGACAAAAGCGTCTGACGGCAGGCTCACGCAACAAAAAAAGCCCCGGTGTTTCCACCGGGGCTTTTCTATTAGCTTCTGAATGCGATCAGCGCGGGGCCATGCGGATGGCGCCATCAAGACGGACATCTTCGCCGTTCATGTAGCTGTTCTCAACCATGAGCTTAGCAAGTGCTGCATACTCATCTGGGTTACCGAGACGTGGTGGGTAAGGAACCTGCATGCCAAGAGCCTGCTTCACCTGCTCAGGGGCAGCGGCGAGCAATGGCGTATTGAAGATACCTGGCAGGATTGTGTTGACCCGAATGCCTTCACGGGAAAGGTCACGCGCGATTGGCAAGGTCATGCCGACAACGCCGCCCTTTGATGCTGAATAAGCAGCCTGGCCGATCTGACCATCTTCCGCAGCAACAGAGGCCGTGTTCACAATCGCGCCACGCTCGCCGCCGTCCAGCGGGTCAAGTGACATCATACCAGCAGCCGATTTCGCGATGCAGCGGAACGTCCCAACCAGATTGATCTGGATGATCAGGTTGAACGCATCAAGCGGGAAGTGCTTGATCTCACCGGTCTCTTTGTTCCGGCTTGCCGTCTTAATGGCGTTACCTGTACCCGCACAGTTGATCAGGATGCGTTCCTGGCCAACAGCGGCGCGGGCTTTTTCAAAGCCAGCGTCAACAGTCGCTTCGTCGGTAACGTTCACATTGCAGAAAACGCCGCCAAGCTCTTTAGCAACCGCTTCGCCTTTTTCTTCGTTCATGTCGAAGATTGCGATCTTCACACCGTCAGCCGCAAGAGCGCGGGCTGTGGCTTCACCAAGACCAGACGCACCACCGGTGACGACTGCACTTATTCCAGAATCGAGCTTCATGGGCTATCTCCCTGTTTCGCGCCACTTGCCCCGTTCGGGTGCTCTCCCGCCTCAATAGCGGTCATTTGGCGCCGATCATCAAATTCTGCGGCGGATGTAACAGGTTTTTTGCCCCAAAAGCGAGCCCTGAAGGGGCATTTACCGTCCAAAAAAGCCCTGACGCAGGGTCGGCCTTGCCTTGCATCTGCCAAAATTTCTGCCCATCTTGGATTCATGACTGAGCAACGCGCCCAAAGCACAACAGTTCCTGATTTCGGCTCGAAGGATATTCAGCTTCCTGCCGTTATGGCCCGCAATGAAAAACGGGTCCGCTTCAGCTTCTGGAAAAAGATGCTGAAAGTGGGTGGGCGCATTCCTTTTGCTGAAGAAGCAGCCAGTGCTTATTTCTGCGCGATCGATCGGCGTACTCCGACGCGGGTGCGAGCAACACTCCTGGCGGCCCTTGCCTATTTCGTCCTGCCTACAGATGTGGTGCCAGATTTTATCGCCGCAGTTGGTTTTACCGACGATGCAACCGTCCTCCTGACAGCGCTCGGCATCGTTCAGACACACATCAAGCCAAAGCACGCAGAGCAGGCTCGACGCGCCCTTGGCATTCCAGAGACCGACACCAAAGACGACTAAGCGTCTGATTTTGGATTCTTGGTGGTCGAAGCTTCAGCCTTAGTCGCTTGCGCTTCCCGCCGAACAATATAGAGCGACGCGCCGACAATGGTGAGGGCACCGATGACGGTATAGATGTCGGGGACATCGGCGAATATGAAGAAGCCCGCCATCGCCGCAAATATGAGCGACGTATATTCAAATGGCGCCACCGCCGTTGTCTCGCCTACAGCATAGCCCCGAATGAAACAGTTATGCGCTGAGGCCCCAATAACGCCAACAAGCACCAGTAGGAAATACTCAAACGCTGTAGGCGGCACCCAATTGAGAATAGCAGGCACCACGGCCACCAGCGTTCCAACAAAGCCCGTGTAGAACATGAGCGTCACCGGACTGTCATAGCGCGAGACGATTTTCACCAACACAGTTGCAAACGCCACCAGCGCCGCGCCGGCAAGAGCGATCAGCGCAGCCGGCTCAATCTCACCGGTGGGGCGCAACATGATCAGCACGCCCAGAAACCCAACCGCCATCGCCGCAATACGACGCCCTCCCACCACCTCTTTCAAAAAGAGAATGGCAAGCGGCACCAGAAAAAGCCCGCGTGCAAAGTTGAGTGATTGCGCATCAGCAAGCGGCATATTGGCAACCGCGTAAAACCCGCAGAACATAGCAAGTGTCCCCACAACACCCCTAAGCAACTGCAACGGCAAAACCTTCGTCTTGATGCCACCGACGCCGACGCCCGCGCGCACCAGAAGAGGCAGAATAGCGAGCAGGCCAAAGAAGGCACGCGCCAGGGACACCTGAAACGGATCAAGCCGCTGTCCCAGATGTTTTGCAATGGTTTGCATCACTGTGAAAAGCGCCGCCGACGCCAACAGCCACAGCGCACCTTGAACATTGGGCGCAAGCGCCAAAAAGCGGGCCTGCGTGGCCCGCGCTCTGTTAGGTGCATCCTCTGTCACGAAACGACTTTCTTATGTCGGCGAGACCAAAATAGGTCCCGCGAAGCACCCTGAATGTAGGGGTCTCGTGGTCTGTGCGCAAATTGGCTCCCAAAATTGGTTCCGTGACAACATTGCTGATTAGTCTTGCCAGTGAGCCCGTCAAAACCAATTTTCAGGTCAAACAAGCGAAAGGAATTCGAGATGCAAGACGCTCTCAAAAATATGCTTCGAGACGGTATCGTTCTGTCACCCTATGGCAAGCTGCTTGGCATGGAGCCTGTAACTCTCGAAGAGGATCATGTTGTTGTCGCCATGCCGTTTAAAAACGACATCACCACTGTCGGAGATATGGTGCATGGCGGAGCCATCGCGTCGCTGGTCGACGTTGCGGCAACCGGCGCGTTCTGGGCGTTGAAAGAACCACCCAAAAACCCACGCGGAACAACCATCGGCTTTTCGATCAACTATCTTGATGCCGGTCGCGCCCAAACTCTCACGGCAGACGCACGCGTGATCCGTCGGGGCGGATCTATTTGCGTTGGCTCAGTGGATGTAACCGATGAAGCGGGCACCCCTGTTGCCCACGCCACCGTCACCTACAAACTGTCAAAAGATCGGTAGAGCATTTTCGAGCCAAAAGTTGCAGGCTTTTGCGGTTCGGAAATGCGGCAGGGAATATGCCTTAGCGAGTCCAGCACCCGCTGGCGTTCGAGCGATACCCGAGAGATTTATATGTCGCGTCGATCAGTGACTGCCCGCGATCATTGAGGAGGATGCCAACACCCATGCGGTTCATATTGTAACCGAAGGACATGGCATTCTCTGGATCGGCAAACCCGATCGAGCCCCCCATGCCCACATGACCGAAGGCTGACTCTGACATAATGGCGGACGAGTCCGGCGTGTCTTTAAGCCCGCGATTATCCATACTCTTCATAAAGCCAAGCGCAAAACGCGACGCGATAAGGAGCGTCGCATCTTCATGGGTCCCCATAGAGATACGCCCCATGCGCGCCAGCGTATCCGGCCCCATCAATTTCACACCATTGAGTTCGCCGCCATTGGCAAGGGGTGCATACATGCCCGCAAGCCCGCGCCCATTGGTGATACCATTGGCAGACCCGATCTCCGCCGCATGAGCTTCGCGTGAGTTGAAGTTGAAGCCACCGCCATTCAACAGAAAGAGCGACGCCGGCGATGTTGGGTCCGTCATGACCGCCTGCGTGAACTTGCTGAGCGGCGCGTCCGCATCCGGCAATGTTGGGATCATGTTCGCAATGCGTGGCTCAACGCTCTCTGGCGTCCCGATCCAAAAGTCGAGACCCAAGGGCCCCGCCACTTCATCGGAAAAATACTGACCCAAACGCTTTCCGGCAGCACGGTGAACAAGTTCACCAACCGTCCAGGCAAATGTCACGCCGTGATAGCCATTGCGTGTGCCGGGCACCCAGAAGGCTTCTTCGTTCTGAACCAGGTCGACCATGTATTCATAGTCGTTATAGCCACCTTCTTTCACCTGCGGGCGCACATGCGGCACACCAGCGGAGTGATCGAGCATCATAGCAACGGTCGTCTCTTCTTTCCCGTTACAGGCATATTCAGGCCAGTAGTCAGCAACCTTCGCATTGAGGTCGAGCTTGCCCTGATCAACCAGCATATTGGCGCAAAGCGCAGTCGCCCCCTTGGTGCAAGAAAAGACAATTGAGACACTGTCTTCTTCCCAGTCGGCACCATCGCGTTCTTTCTTGCCGCCCCAAAGATCGACGACCTTCTCGCCTTCAATAGTGATGGCCACATTGGCACCGACTTCGTCGCGTGATGTAAGGTTTTCGACAAAGGCCTCCACCACGCCGGCGAATTTTTCATCGCACACGCCCGTGACTTTGCCACCTGGAGTGTTTTCGCTGATCGTAGTGAGGCCCATATCGTTTCTCCCGTTTTCTAATTTGATTTCTTATTCCTTAGAGCATTTCCAGCTGAAGTTGAAGCACTTCAGCGTCCGGAAATGCGACGAAAAAAGAGATTTGGAGCCAGTTTTGGTCCCATCAAACCTGGCTCTAAATGTGTGCAATGACCTTAATCTCAACCACCGCACCTGGGATCGCAAGCTCAGTCGTGCCGACTGCTGTCCAGGCAGGATAAGGCTCTTTCACATAGCGGTCTTTGATGCCAATAAATTCCTGGATGTGCGAGCCAAGACCGATATGAAAGGTGGTCATTTCTACAATATCGTCAAACGTTGCACCGGCCTCTTTGAGCACAAGACCAACGCTTTCAAATGCGAGCGTAAATTGCTCGTCAAGATTTTCAGGTGATTTACCGTCGGGGCCAATACCAATTTGACCAGATGCATAGACTCGATTGTCAATGACGGTGGCAGGTGCAAAATGAAACACGTCATAGTTTGTTTTCATTGCTTCTGGGATAACGGTCTTAAAATTGCTCATTGGAGTCCTCCAGCAGATTGGGTTGACGTGAATTAAAGCGCCGCATTAGAAGCGGCTTCAAACGTGACGTGAGCAGACTGTAACCCTCGGGCGAGAGGGACAGGCCGTCCCAACGAAAAATCTCATCGCGCATCTCTTCGTCATCCGTGAACATGAGCGACGCGACATCAAGATAGATCACATCGTCGCGCGCGGCGGCAAATGCTTCAATAAGACCATTAGCCCTTTTGGCCCCGAACCACCTCGCCGCCCGCATGGGCGATGGACGGATGGAAACAAAGACCACAGGGGCCGACACCTCATGCGCACGGAGCGCAGACAGAAACACCTTGAAGCCCCCAAGAAGTTCCTCAGGCGTGCGGCCTTGCACATCTGCCATATCTTCAGCACCTGCGATCACCACAACAGCACGCGGTTGATATGGCTTGATGATGCGCGCCGCGAAATAGGTGAGGTGGTCCAGATAAGCCCCGCCAAACCCCCGGTTTAAAACCGGAAGCGGCGCCATGTCCTCTTCCAGCGTTTCCCAGAGGCGTACATCACGTCCCCCAACAAACACAATCCCGCCTTTGGGCGGTGGGTTAGACACATCCAGCCGTTCAAACTCTGAAATTTCGCCAGCCCAATAGTCTGGGCTGCTGGACGCCAGCAGCACATAAACCAGAAAGGCGAAAAGGAGCACGACAAAGACGGCAGCAGCGATACCGAGACGAATGAGTGTCTCCCGCATTACCGCTGCCTCTCTGTCTTTGTGTTAGCGCTGAACAGTAAGGACAACTTTGCCCTTCACTTTTCGGCCACCCATATCGTTGAGCGCTTCAGCAGCTTTTTCAAGCGGATAGGTTGCTGAGATATGCGGCTTCAGCTGCCCCTTCTTGAACATGTCCATCAGTTCCGCGAGGTTTTCCTGATGCTCTGCTGGTTCACGGCCGGTATAGGCGCCCCAGAACACGCCAACAATCTGACAATTCTTAAGCAATGCCAGATTGAGAGGAATTTTAGGGATCGGGCCAGCGGCAAAGCCAATGACCAGAAAGCGTCCTTCCCAGGCGGTTGCTCGAAGCGCGGGCTCCGAATAGGAACCGCCAACCGGGTCATAGACCACGTCAGCGCCCTGACCGCCCGTCAGTTCTTTGATCTTGTCTGAGAACGCTTTTTGTTCGTCGCGGCTCATTTCGCCGGATGGATAAAGAATAGTCTCATCTGCGCCATGGTCACGGCAAACCTGAAGCTTGTCTTCAGTAGAAGCCGCTGCAATGACCCGCGCGCCCATCGCCTTGCCAAGCTCAACCGCAGCAAGCCCCACACCACCAGCTGCACCCATCACAAGAAGGCTCTCGCCTGGCTGAATGTTCGCGCGGCGGCGAAGAGCGAAGTGAGAGGTGCCATAGGTCATCAGGAAGGCTGACCCGGTGTTGTAATCCATCTCATCAGGGATTGGTGTGCAGCGAGCTTCGTCGACAACGATCTCTTCAACAAATCCACCCCAGCCACAAGATCCGATCACCCGGTCGCCTTCTTTGACGTTTTTGACTCCTGGTCCGACTTTGGCCACCCGACCCGCTACTTCACCACCAGGAGCGAAGGGTAGCGGCGGCTTGAACTGGTACTTGTTCTCAATAATCAACACATCTGGGAAATTGACCGACGCAGCATGGACCTCGATGAGGACCTGCCCCTCGCCAGGCTCCGGACTGGGCACATCTTCGATGACCAGGCTCTCTGGTGGACCATATTCTTTGCAAAGGACGGCTTTCATGTGACCGCGGCTCCCTGTTTTTGTGATTGCGTTGCCGACATCTTACCCATCACCCGCCAAAGCGCCACCAGGCAGATGCCCCGTCCTAAAACAAGACAGAGCGTCTCAAATTGAGGGCCACTGCATAGAGTGAAAACTGAAAATCGGCAGTTTTGCAGCAATTTTTGGTTGGCACGCCGCTCGCACTCTCAAAGACAAGACAGGATCAGGCACATTTGAGCGATCAGCACCCGCTCACACCTACCTGGGAATGCGCAGAACCAACCGGCAGTGATCCTCATAGCCGTTGGTTCTAAGCAGGGGATACGGAGGCTTTCAGCAATGGAAGCCTCCGTTTTGTTTGAGGCCATACCCTGTCGAAACTTGCACCACACCTCTTCATTGACTAAGCCATTGAGGCAATTTCAACTATGACTAGGTGACCCTGTGCGCGGCTATTTCGGCATTGGAGCGGAAGAAATTTCAAAGCCCATGAACATGGGCAACATCATCCGTTCAGGACACGCTTTCGGGGCGAGCTTCGTTTTCACAGTAAATGCATTTTACTCAGTGAGAGCGGCCAAGTCCGATACATCGAAGACACCCAATCACCTGCCCTATTACGAATGGGAAAGTGTCGGCGACATGGCTTTCCCGAAAGGATGCCAATTGGTCGGCATTGAGCTGACCGAAGACGCCATCGAGCTTCCAAGCTTTCGCCATCCTCTGAACGCTGCCTATGTCTTGGGGCCAGAGCGGGGCAGCCTGTCGGGTGAAATGGTCGCCGCCTGTGACCATGTGATCAAGATCCCGACCGCCTTTTGCCTCAACGTGCAAATCGCCGGGGCCATCGTCATGTATGACCGTGTTAAATCTCTGGGGAATTTTGCCGATCGCGCCTTGATGCCGGGTGCACCGCAGGAGGAGAAGAAACCCCATCAGCATGGGGGACGGTTCCTACGCTCGACCAAGCCGCGCGACAATAAGAGCGAACAAACATGAGTACTGCGATCAAATCACTGCTGGTCTTCGGCCTTCTGTTTTCTGCTTTCGCGATCACAACACCCAGTTTTGCTAATACCGCAGAACCGGCATGGAAATTCAACCGAGCCTTCAATGCATGGTCCCGGTCGCTCGATGCCATAGAGACAGAACTCGCAAAACCAGAACATGCGGCAGAAGAAGATGAAGGTGTTCGGGAAACCCTGACACAGATCAGAGCAGATGCGGTGGCGGCCCGCAACGCAGCCACTGACTTTGCAACAAATTCACAAGACCTGTTGGCGGCTTTGGGCGAGCGCCCTGCTGAAGGAGAGCCCGAAGAAGCCCGCGACGTTCAGCAGAAGCGGCGCCAGTATGAAGCGGAGGTTGCTGACTTTCGCGGGCGCGCCGCGCAGGCCCAACTCATCATTCGCAGGGTTGACACCTTAACTCTACGCCTTTCAGGGATCGAGCAGGGTCAGGCTGTCACCATGCTCCTCACGCGCACACCGAGCCCCCTTGGCTGGGAAACCCTGAAAACAATCCCGTTTGCTGCCTCAACCTATTTTTCCCACTTGGGCACAGCACCTCTTAATTGGTGGCGCGCACCAACAGAACAAAATCAGACACCATTTCAACGCCTGACACCTCTTGGCATTCTCATCACGATTCTGGCCATCGCTCTCTTCGGGCGCCGGCTTCTCGTGGAATGGCTGGGCCGTGATGAACGCATCTCAGAACCGAGTTATACCCGCAGGCTCTTGGGCGCGAGCACAGCAGCACTCGCCAATGGTCTACTTCCAGCTCTTTTTGCCGGCCTGCTTTGGCTCACTTTCAACTTTGCCTTCTCCCTCAATGAGGGCCCGTTCCTCAATCTCGTAAACGGATTTGTCACAGCCCTTTTGATCGCAATCGCCGCATTGTCTCTGCCGCGCGCCGCACTATCACCATCTTTACCAAACTGGCGCGTTGTCCCCATCAAACCCAAATATGCCCAACATCTGACACAGCGGATCGGGGCTCTGGGCATTCTCTTCGGCGCAGATGTTTTTGTGAGCTTCACGAGCGATCCTGCCGACGCAGCTTTCCTGGCTATCTACAGTGCCCTCACTGCGACCCTCGAAGCGATCCTCATCATCGATCTTCTGCGCCCGGCCTTGTGGCGCGCCGACCCTGATTGGAGCGCAGGCCGTGGAGACGAGGATCAAGCACCCTCCCAAGCAAAACCATCCGACCGGCGCCGTACAATCGCCTGGCAGGGCCTTCGCATTGCAATCGGCCTCATAGCCCTCACGGGCGCTGTGGCAGCCTGGGTCGGCTATACAGCGATGTCCATCTATCTCATCGGCAGTTTGATCGGCAGCGCCCTTACTGTTGGTGCTCTTTTTCTCGCCCGCGCTCTTTTTGCTGAATGGATCGGCATCCTCATGCGCCGCAAGGAAGCCGCAGACTGGCTCGCTCTGTCTGAAGATGGAAGTAGCACGGTTGCCTTCTGGTTGATCAGCTTTATGCAAGTGGCGGTCTATGTCACCGGCGCAGCACTCATCGGTGCCGTCTGGGGCATTCCGCTCAATGACATCTGGACCATCACATATAACCTGCTGACAGGCATCAGCGTAGGTGGCGTTACCATCTCCTTTGCCGACATTCTCGAAGCCCTGTTGGTGTTCATCGCGACCATCGTCATCTTCCGGCTGATCAAAAAACTCCTACGCGAAACGGTTTTGCCCCAAACACGCCTCGATGCCGGTGCGCAATATTCAATCGCCACGATCTTTGGGTATGTGGGGATCATCACAGCTGTGCTGCTCACCGCCACCACGCTGGGTGTCGAGTTTCAAAGCCTTCTCATTATCGCTGGTGCCTTATCTGTCGGCATCGGCTTTGGTCTTCAGAACATCGCTAACAATTTCATATCCGGCCTGATCCTCCTCTTTGAAAGACCCATCAAAGTCGGCGATCTGATTGAAATTGGCGATACGCTCGGACACATCACCCATATCAATGTAAGGCGCACGGAAGTGGAGACCTTCCAGCGTGCCGAGGTGATGATCCCAAACTCGGAGCTGGTGGCGACATCAGTGATCAATTGGACCCACTCAGACCGCAAGGCACGGATTGAGATCAATGTCGGCGTCGCCTATGGCTCAGATACCGAGCTTGTGCGGGAAACTCTGATAGCGGCAGCGAAGAATGTAGACAAAATCGTCTCCTGGCCGAGCCCCGATGTGCTCTTTCTGGATTTTGGAGACTCAAGTCTCAACTTCCAGCTCCGGTGTTTCACGAGTGACGTATCTTCTCGGATTACCACCTCATCCAGCCTGCGCTTTGAAATTGACCGCCTGTTCAGAGAAGCTGGAATCGAAATTCCGTTCCCGCAACGGGTCGTTCATATGGCCTCCGACGAGAACAAAGCGACATAAACCAGCAAACAACTCTGCTCAAGCGACTGGCAATGAACCGCAGAGCCCGGTATGATTCCCTTCAGCCTTTTGGCTAGGGGGTCTCAAAAGCGTATTGCGCCTTAACTAGATTTATTTAGAGGCAATGCGCTCTAGGCAAGACAGATGGAAAAATGATGCGGTTTTCAAAGCTTACAAAACTATTCCTCACCACAATGACAGCCGTCTGGTTTGGCATCTCCGCTGCTGCAGCTGAAGAGCCCAAACTCCTGGGCAAATATTCGGACTGGGCTGCCTACAGCTATGGGTCCGGCTCCAGCCGGATTTGCTATGTCATGTCTGAGCCAAAAGAGATGCGGCCGCGCGGCGCCAACAGAGGCGATGTGTTCCTGATGATAACGCACCGTCCAGGTCAAAACGTGACCAATGAAGTGTCCATGCGGGCAGGCTATCCATTTTCTGATCGCTCCCGGCCCTTTGCCCAAGTCGGCTCTGACAAGTTCCAGATGTTCAGCGGCGTTTCTGAGGGCGGCGAAAACCGCTATTGGGCATGGCTGAAGGACACCAGCGATGAAGACCGTATGGCAACGGCAATGCGCCGCGGCAGTTCCATGACAGTCAAAGGCACCTCCCAACGGGGAACCCTCACCACAGATCGTTATTCTTTGTCCGGCATTACAGCTGCGCTGAACAAAATCGACGACAGCTGTCGCTAAAAGCGGGTCGCGCTCTAAAAACAGCCAAATTCTGCGATTTCCGGGCCTGGTTAAGGCTGCCCGCCACATAGGATGGCGCACGGGCCTCGGCCCGTGCTATGACGCGCCTTTGTGATACCCCGGAAGCGCCCAAAAGGGCGACGCTAAGAGGGCCAAATGGCAACCATCCTCGACACCGCAAACAAAGCACGCCCCAAAAAGCGTTCCCGCAAGGCAGCGATGCCTGACGGCCCCGTCTCGCTCATTGGTCTGACCCGTGAGGAGCTGGGCGATGCTCTGCGTGCTGCCGGGGTTGCGGAGAAACAGGTGCGCATGCGGGTGGGGCAACTCTGGAACGCGCTCTACCATCATGGGCACCAGGATTTTGCCAACGTCACAACCCTTTCAAAAGACCTGCGCACGAGCTTTGCGGGGCATTTCACGCTCACCCGTCCAGAAATTGTCACAGAACAGATATCAACCGATGGCACCCGCAAATGGTTGATCCGGTTGCCCTCAACAGACCCGCGTGCACCTGCACCGGAAGTCGAAGCCGTGTACATTCCTGAAGAGACCCGTGGGACGCTCTGCATCTCGAGCCAGGTAGGCTGCACGCTGAATTGCACCTTCTGCCACACGGGCACACAGAAACTCGTGCGCAACCTGACCGCAGGCGAAATTGTCGCTCAGGTCCTGATTGCCCGCGATGCTTTGGAAGAATGGCCGACGCCCCAGGAAGGGCGCAAGATCACAAACGTCGTGCTCATGGGCATGGGCGAGCCGCTTTATAATTTCGACAATGTGAAGCAGGCAATGGATATCGTCTCCGATGGAGAAGGGCTCTCGATTTCCAAGCGCCGCATTACGCTGTCCACGTCAGGCATTGTTCCAGAGATCGAACGCGTCGGGAATGAGATGGGTGTCATGCTCGCCATCTCGCTCCATGCGGTGAACAATCCGACCCGTGACGAGCTGGTGCCGATCAACAAAAAATACTCTCTGAATGAGCTGTTAAAGGCCTGTCGTGAGTTTCCCGGTGTCTCCAACGCGCGGCGGATCACGTTTGAATATGTGATGTTGAAGGGCGTGAATGACAGCCTGACAGACGCGAAGGAACTTGTGCGCCTGTTGAAAGGCATTCCGGCAAAGATAAACCTCATTCCCTTCAATGCCTGGCCCGGCGCGCCTTATGAGTGCTCCGACTGGGAACAGATTGAGAAATTCGCAGAGATCGTGAACAAGGCTGGCTATGCAAGCCCTATTCGCACACCACGCGGTCGTGACATCATGGCCGCTTGCGGACAGCTCAAGTCCGCCAGCGAAAAAATCAAAGCAAGCCAGATTTCTGCTTAAGAAGCCGTAACACCCGCCAACGTGCCCGACTGATTCAGGGACGCTGCTCTGTCGCCGCAAAGCTCGGCCGCGATGTCAGCCTTTTCATCCAATCTTGAACCTTTGGCGCCTCGCGAAGGGCGCGTGTGCCTTCATCGGTCAGGCTTGCGTAAAACAGGTTCGGCAAGACAAATAGATCCGCCAGACTAAGCTCGCCAGCAACCAGATAAGGCGATTGCTTCAAGCTGGTTTCGAGTAGAGCGATCTGTTTTTCAAAGTCGGGTAGGGACCGGGCCACAAGATCATGATCTGTAGGCTCTCCCTGAAGCGGCGCCATCAGCAGAGGCTTGGCAATGCCGCCCATCATCGTGGGGAAGAAATAAGCATTGGTGAGGCTGATCCAAGTCAGCATCTCCGCATGAGCTTGCGGCGCAACCGGCGAAAGAGCAGGACCATCAAAAGCACGGTCCACATAATCCGCGATTGCCAGAGTTTCATAAATCATGACATCGCCATGCTGCAGCACCGGCATTTTTTCAAAGGGATGGAATGCTCGAAAGCCTTCCCCAGGCGCATCACGTGCGGCCACACGATAGTCTAACTGCTTTTCCTCACAGACCAGCGTTGCGATCCTCAGATAAAGACTGAGTGCGCGCGAATGAAGAACAAGGTCAGCCATTGGAATATCCCCTAAAGTGAGAGTTACAGATCAGAACGATTGCTCACCAATCAAGGGGGGTCCGGTGCAAAGTCTCGATTGGTTCCTCCATGAAAACCAATTCATACAGATTGTATGAAAAAGAAAGGTGCGGTAAGCTACCTCTGCCTTCGCCTTAGAGAACCAAAGGATGTCATATGTCGAGCCAGCACTTCACCGTCAAAGAAATCTGGCGTTACCCTGTGAAATCCATGCAAGGCGAACAGCTGAATGAAACTGTTCTGACCGCTGGCGGCGTCCCACTGGACCGCGGCTGGGCGGTGCGCGACGAAGCCACCCAAACCATTGTCGGGGCAAAGAAAATTGGGGAGCTGCTCAACTGCTCTGCCCGCTACATTGAGGGCAGCAATGCAGGCGCCGTGCCCCATGTGGAAATCACGCTGACCGACGGAAACACCGTCAGATCAGACGACGAGAAAATTCATGCAGCCCTGTCAGATACGCTACGGCAGAAGGTGACCCTGTGGCCGCTTCAACCCGCAGAAAACAAAGAGCATTACCGAACGAAGAATGCGCCGGCAGACATGGAAGCAGAGATGCGCGCCGTCTTCGCCCTTGAGCCAGAAGAGCCGCTGCCGGATTTCAGTGCCTTTCCACCTGATGTCCTCGGTGAGCTGATGGAGTTCGCCACACCCGTCGGCACCTATTTTGATGCCTTCCCTCTCGACATTCTGACAGAGGCTTCGCTCCGCCACCTGCAAACACTGACACCCGACTCCAACCTGGACATCCGTCGCTTCCGGCCCAACATTGTGGTTGGCGATAGCGGCGACACAGTCGGACTTGAGGAAGCAAAATGGGTTGGACGCCCCGTCACCGTTGGCAACGCCAAAATTGACGCAGTGATGGAGTGTCCGCGCTGCATCATGACCACCCGCGCACAAGGGGACCTTCCCCGCGACGCCTCAATCATGCGGGCTATGGTTGCTCATACCGCGCAAAACCTCTCCATCTATTGCAACATCGCAAAGCCCGGTCGCATTGCCACGGGTGACACCGTCTCGCTGGGCTAAGCGCCAGAGCATTTTCAACAAAAGTCGCAGACTTTTGTGGTTCGACAATGCGGCAAACTATGGGACTAGAGCGGCACCCGCGATTCAATAAATACCGGAACCGCTCTAGTGGCTGACCGCCCAATCGAAGGCGGTTTCCATTCGGTCATTGCCCCAGAAGAGTTCATCGCCAACGGTGAAGCTCGGTGCGCCGAAAACGCCTTTGTCCCAGGCCGCATCGGTCTGAGTTTTCAAACGCGCTTTGTTCTCGGCAGACATTGCTTTTTCAAAGATCCCGCCAGCATCAAGCCCGAGCGCTTCAAGAATGTTTTCAATGACGGCGACATCGGAGATCGTGCGCCCCTCAGCAAAATTGGCTTGGTAGACCGCCCGCACAAAATCCGGGCCCCATCCCTCATCTATGCCCAACAAAGCAACCCGAGCGGCTTTTAATCCGTTCTGAGGGAAAATTGCTGGCTTTTTGAGGTCGATCCCGTCTGTTTCACAAATGCGCGCCATATCGCGCCACATATAGTACCCCTTCTGCTCAAACACATTGAAAGGAGAATCGGTAAGCCCCTGTTTGCCGAGCAACGGCCCGAGAAGAAATGGACGCCAGATCAGCTCGACCCCGGAGGCGGCGGCGACACGTTCCACCCGCATGGCAGCGGGATAGGAATAGGTGCTTGCAAACTCGAACCAAAATTCAACAGTAGTCATTTGTTATTCACCTGTTTTCTGTCGCGCTCATGCAAACGCTTGTTTCTTCTTGCCGCCCACTCTATCAAATGCGGTTCGTGAAGCTAGATAGAGCATTTCCAGCTGAAGTGGTTGCCGGTTCAGCGGTTCGGAAATGCGACCAATGAAAGGTTAGAAGGGTTTCTCAGATCAATCTGATGAACCACTCATAGACACCCATGCCGCCTCTCCGCCAGTTCGCCGAACATTCCCAACGTCAGAAGCTGAATGATGAGGTTCATTCGCGGCCACCTGCTGACGTGCCGGGGGCGCTCATCTGTTCGCATCTGGCATTTGTGACCGGCGAGAACGGGCATGCAGAGGAAAAAGTATCCCTCAAATCGCTGGCGAGCCTTTTCGGCGCCGCCATCCCGGATAGTTTCGGCAACCACCTGACCCTGGACCTTGGCCCCTTCCAACTCACCTGGGAGCGGCACACAGAGTTTTCCACCTATACATTCTTTGAACATTTGCAGAGCGCAGAAAATATCGGCGATCGATTTGCCCATGCCCCTGTGTCACGCATCCCAGACAGATGGCGTGAGCAGATGAAGGGAGAACTCCTGGTTGCCATCAACCTGGTGGTGACCCCACAACCCAAGACCTCCACATCAGATTTGCTCCACGACGTCTTTGGCGACAACACCCTTGTCGGCGGGTCTCTTGCTGGAGGAGGCGCAGCCGCCTGGACCGATCTGACGCTCGATGCACAGGGCTGCTCGCGCATACTGGTTGCCAATGAAAGTCTGAAGCCTGGGCGCGCGGGGCGCCTTGTGCAGCGGCTTTTGGAAATTGAAACCTATCGCATGATGGCCCTGATGGCCTTTCCACTCGCCCGTGCTATCGCGCCGGAAATTTCAGAGATGGAACAGGAGCTGGCAACTGTTGCCGGCGAAACAACCAGCATCACATCGCTGGCAGACGAACAGCACCAGCTTAGCCAGCTGACCGCATTGGCAGCGCGCATAGAAACAATGACCGCGCGAACGGATTTCCGTTTCTCCGCATCCCGCGCCTATCACGCCTTGGTTGAAGAGCGCATCGCCGACCTGGACGAAACAAAACTGTCCGGCATTCAGCAGCTTGCCACCTTCATGGACCGCCGCTTGAGCCCAGCCATGCGGACCTGCGCGTCCGTGGCGAGTCGCCTGGACACGCTCTCTGAACACATCGCCCGCGCCTCCGGCCTGCTGCACACACGCGTCGAGATTGCCGTGCAGGAGCAGAACCAGAACTTGCTCGCCTCAATGGAATCCCGCGTCCGCATGCAAACGCGCCTTCAGGAAACTGTGGAGGGCCTGTCCGCCGTTGCCATTTCCTACTACCTGCTGGGCATCGTGAACTACATGCTGAAGGCGGCGGCTAAAGTCGGAAGTCCGGTCGACCCGACGCTGGCAACCGGCATCGCCGCCCCATTTGTCATCGGTGCTGTCTACTATGGCGTCCGCCAAGTGAGAAAACGTCTCACCCGCGCCAAATAAAATAGGCGATACCTGTTGCGGCCAAGGCCAGCAATGCTAGCAGGGCAAACGCAACCGAAAACGAAAACACCCCGACGAGCGCCCCTGCAAGAGGGTAGAGAACCAACCACGCACAGTGGGACAACCCATACTGAGCCGCAAAAAGCTCCGCGCGGTGGGTGCTGTCGGATGCACGCGTGATCACCCGCCCCACTGGGGTCATGGCAAGCGCTGTTCCAAAGCCCATCAACACCCAAAAGAAGATGAATACAGGGAAACTTGGATGGCCTGCCGACAGGAGCAGGGCACCACCCACAATCACCCCGCCAACAAGCATAACGAGAAGATCAGACCTCCGGTGAAGAAGGCGTGGCAAAAGGAGCGCCGCGAGGATCGATCCCGCGCCAAATCCCGTCATTGCCAACGCCACCTGAGTGTCGCCAAGCCCTAGAGCCTCTTTTACATAGAGGACCGTCACAACAATCGCCGTGGCACTTCCCGTCGCAATCGCAAAATAGAGGGTGAAGACACCACGCAGCTCCCGGTTGCCGAAATAGAGGCGAAGTCCGCGCGTTACCTTTTGAAAGGGCGGCTGAACCTCCCGCAACTTGTCCAGCTCAGGGGTTGGCAGACGACCGGCAAAGAGCAACACGGACGACAAAAGAAATGCCACCGCGTTCACCTCAAACAACAACTCGAAGGTCGCGAACCCCAAGAACAGCGCGGCGAGCAGGGGGCTCGCGACATTTTCCAGATCAAAAGCAATCCTGCTGTAGGAAAGGGCTTTCGTGTATTGATCTTCATCCTTAAGGACATCTGGAATGGTGGCCTGAAAGATCGGATTAAAGGCGCCCTCAGCCGCTGCAATGACAGCAACAAGGGCGTAAACCTGCCAGGACGCATCGATAAATGGATAGAGTGCGATAAGAGCCGCTCGAAAAAGATCGATAGCCCCAAGCAGCGCTCTGCGGGAAAACCGGTTGGCATAGGCACCTGCGATGGGCGCCACGACGACCTTCACCACCATTTTGAGCCCCAGCGCCCCGCCCAGCACCAGGCCAGCCCTGGCCGGGTCCAGCTCATAAACCAAAAGGGCAAGCGCCACGGTCGTAAGTCCCATGCCCAGGAGCGCGAGCGCCTGAGCGGCAAAAAGTCGCCGAAAAGTGGGATTTCCTAAGGGTGAAGAGCCTGACATCTCCCCTTGATACCCGATCACACCCGCAGATCCCAGATCGATATCCAAAACTCCGAGCCAGCGAAACTCACAGCGCTTGCGAGGGTCATTGAATTGCCTATAGTGCGCGAAAATCACCATCCTTTAAGGCTGGAACCCAAGAGCGGTACTTATCATGAGCGACATAAACAAGGTCGTGCTCGCCTACTCAGGCGGCCTCGACACCTCAATCATTCTGAAATGGCTGCAAGACGTCTATCAGTGCGAAGTTGTGACTTTCACGGCAGACCTCGGCCAAGGCGAAGAACTGGAGCCCGCCCGCAAAAAAGCGGAAATGCTGGGCATCAAGGAAATCTATATTGAGGATCTTCGCGAAGAATTTGTGCGCGACTATGTCTTTCCCATGTTCCGGGCCAATGCGCTCTATGAAGGCGTCTACCTGCTGGGCACCTCCATTGCCCGGCCGCTCATTTCAAAACGCCAGATCGAAATTGCCGCGGAAACCGGTGCTGACGCGGTCTGCCACGGCGCAACCGGCAAAGGCAATGATCAGGTTCGGTTCGAGCTTGGCTATTATGCGCTCAATCCGGAAATCAAAGTCATCTCCCCTTGGCGTGAGTGGGATCTCAACTCACGGACCAAGCTGATCGACTATGCCGAGAAGCATCAGATTCCTATCGCCAAGGACAAACGCGGCGAAGCACCTTTCTCCGTAGACGCAAACCTGTTGCATATTTCTGCCGAAGGTAAAGTGCTCGAAGACCCCGCTGTAGAAGCCCCGGAATATATTTACAGTCGGTCGGTTTCGCCCGAAGAGGCACCCGACAAGCCGACCTACATCGAAATCGGCTTTGAAAAAGGCGACGCAGTCTCCATCGACGGTGTAGCCATGAGCCCAGCGACGCTGCTGACCAAACTCAATGAGTATGGTGGGGCCAACGGCATTGGCCGCCTCGATCTTGTAGAGAACCGCTTCGTCGGCATGAAATCACGCGGTGTTTATGAAACACCTGGCGGGACAGTCTTGCTCTCAGCGCACAGAGGCATCGAATCGCTGACCCTCGACCGGGGTGCCGCGCACCTCAAAGACGAGCTTATGCCACGCTATGCAGAACTTCTCTACAATGGCTTCTGGTGGAGCCCTGAAAGGGAAATGCTGCAAGCCATGATCGACAAGTCTCAGGAATGCGTCACCGGCTCTGTCCGCATGAAACTCTATAAGGGATCGGCAAGCGTTGTCGGCCGGTCTTCTCCCTATTCCCTGTACTCTGAAGAACATGTGACGTTTGAAGAGGACACGGTCTACGACCAGCGCGACGCGCAAGGCTTTATTAAGCTGAACGCATTACGCCTGCGTCTCCTCCAAGCCCGTAACAACCGGATCAAATAATGCGTATCGACGAAATCCCTATTGGCGCCAACCCCCCATACGATCTCAACGTCATCATCGAGGTTCCTCACGGTGGCCATCCAGTAAAGTACGAACTCGACAAGGCGTCTGGCACGCTCTTCGTGGATCGCTTCATGCACACAGCCATGAACTATCCGTGCAATTATGGTTTCGTACCGCATACGTTGTCCGATGACGGGGACCCGGTTGACGTCCTGGTCGTGAGCCGCATTCCTGTTGTGCCCGGCGCTGTCATTCGCTCACGCCCAATCGGTGTTTTGTTGATGGAAGATGAAGCCGGTCAGGATGAAAAAATCCTTGCCGTGCCGGTCGATGCGCTGAACCCCTATTACAAGGAAGTTTCCTCCTATCGGGACATGCCGAAAATCCTGCTCGACCGCATTGCCCACTTCTTTGATCACTATAAGGATCTGGAAGAAGGTAAATGGGTAAAGGTCGACCGCTGGGGTTCTGCAGAAGAAGCCGTCGATCTCATTCGCAAGGGCATCGAAGCCGCCAAGAAGTAGGCGCGCCTTTCCGACAAACAAAAGCCGGCCCTTCGTGGCCGGCTTTTTTGTGCGCGAAGCCCAGCCTCATCCATCAGCGGAGAGTGCCAAGATCCGGCTGATTTCGGTGAGCGACCGGCCACTCTCCTCACGCCAACCATTGAAGGCATCCTGAGTAACCTTGAGCGCCTTCTTCGACGTCGGCGCCTTATCAACCACGCCCGCCTGTTTCAACGCAGCAACAACAGACCCAGACATGATCCAACTATCAACGCCGGAGAAACGCAAAAAATACTGGGCGGACCCGCCGGAGAGATAGCTTCCGCGCTTCTTCAAAACATCCAGCAGATCGATGTAGTTTTCGGGCTTGGAATTAGCGAAAAATGCACCTGCGCTGCCATGTTCCGCCGCCAACTCTGCCACTAACCGCGCGTTAGTAACGGTGGCTCTGATCTTCGCCCCATTCCGTACGATGCGTTTGTCAGAGACGAGACGCTCCAATTCTTCGTCCGCGTAAAAGGCGACACGGGGTGCATCAAAGCCTTCAAAGGCTTCTTCAAAGCCAGGCCACTTAGCGTCAATCACCTTCCACGAGAAACCCGCCTGAAAGACAGCCCGAGTCATGCCAGCAAGCCAACGATCATCAGGTATCTTCTTAAGTGCAGCTTTTGACTTGGGCTTGGATAGCTGCGACACGACATCATTCTCGCCTCCATGGCGTTTGCAGGCCCGTTTGAAAATCACATCGAAAGACTGCATCCCAATCTCCTCCAACCAGGCATTACCTTAAGGCAGCGACCAGCCTGGCGCTTCCCCCATGACGTGACCAGCGATCTCCTGCACCAATGGCCCCGCTGTCGACGAATTCGTAAGCACGACAATGCCCGTGCGCCGCTTCGGATCGATGACCATAAGCGATTGAAATCCGGGATTTGAGCCCCATTGCCAGCCTGTAAGGCCACTCTTGCCCTCACGTGTGCCAAAGCCCAGCCCCCATCCGATGCCATCCTCGATCGGAACGTTCTCCACCAACACACGATCTCGAAGCTCAGATCCAATCACGTCCCCTCGAAGCACTCCTTCAACAAAGAGACCCAGGTCATGCGCGCTTGCCCGAAACGATGAGGCAGGATTGATCGCGTCCCCTGCTGTTGCCGGTACAGGCGCGTTTCGATCCATGATCAAAAGGCTGAGCGCGAACACAAGCCCAACGGCAACAGCGACGGCAACCGGGTTGGTCTGCTGTCCGCCACGTGACAGCGTGCCATCCGCAGGTCCCAGGAGTCCCAGAAAGGCAAAGGCGGTAATCAACACCAATACACCTAGAAAGAATAGAAGCAGGTAGACGATCACACCGCCAAGAACGAAGAGCAGGCCCCAACCGCCCAGAAGAAGCCAGATGAGCCCAAGCGTTCCCACCAGCGATACAAAAACCGCCGACGCGAAATCCACAGGCTCCAGCTTCAAACGGTTAAGGCCAAACCGCACAACCAGGAAGGTGAGCAGAGCGGAGACGACTGAGAGAAGAAGAAGCGGTACAAAAAACGCGAGCAGCACCTGATAGAAAGGGACAAAACCGCGGGCGACAGTAGCCACCAGGGGCTCGGCCAAACCATATCCCGATGATGCCATACCAAGTGGTCCCAACACACGGGCCCGTATGACACTTTCAAAAGGCTTCTCATCATGCGCAGCCATGACATGGCCCATATACATAAAGCCCACGCCGGAATAGGAGAAAGTTTCGCCGGGTGTCGTCCAGCTTTCAACGCTGCAACACCGGATAAAATTAGTGAGCCCCGATGTATGGGTGAGAACATGGCGCAGAGTAATCAACTGATGATCGTCACCATCACCAAGCCAGGGCTCCGTCAGTTTAGCACCAAGCGGCATATCCAGGTCGAGCGTTCCCTCCCGAACCATGGAAAGCGCCCCGACAGCAGCAACCGGCTTCCCGAGCGAGGCCGCCTCGAACAGCGTGTTAGCCGTGACGGGTTCTGACCCAAAAGTGTCCGCCCTACCGTAGCCCTGCTCGAAGACAATTTGCCCGTCTGCGACAACCACAACGGAAAGGGCGCGCACATCCTGCTCCGCCATGCGTCTTGGAATATAGAGCGAAAGCGCCCGCGCCATTTCTGCACGCGGCCAGCTCAACATGCCACCTTCTTGCGTGCCAGGAAGTGCCGACTGAGCTGGAACGGCCCATGCCAAGAAAAGCAGGGAGACCGTGAGAAGCAGTTTTAGGTGATGCACGGACGCCTCCACTTTCTGCCTCGCCCCAAGGCTAAAGCCCTAGTCCAGGGGCATGCGAGGTATTTGGAAGTTCAGGCGGAGCGCATCAATACGCGCAATAACCTCAGGATCGAGCGGGCCCTTATTGACGCCCTCAACCAGATCATTGAGCTCTTTGCGGTTCTTTACACCGAGAATGACCGTGTCAACACCAGGCATGGCCAATGCATAGCGGTGCGCCAAGACGGCAGGATCTTCACCCAACTCAGCTGCTAAAGCCCGATAGGGCGCCGCCTTATCATAGTCCGCATGCTCCTCCGGCGCCGCTTCCCGGTCCAGTGCCGCGGTTAAAGCTCCAGCCTGAACAGCACGAATACCCAAAACACCAACGCCATTATTTGCCGCCGTACGCGCAATGTTGCGGGGCTCCGGTGGCTCCTCATATCGTTTCATGCTGCCAGCGCTATCCAAGAAGTTGGTGACCACTTGCGCGACCGCAGGACGCTTTTCAGCACGCAGCGCGTCCATAATGGTCTTTGGCAGACCTGTGCCAGTGATGCCCCAATCTGCGATGAGGCCTTTTTCCTTTAACTTCTCGAAAGCCGGAATGAGAGTGTTTTCGTAGAGCGACCATTTCGTCGCAAAAACATGCTGCACATCTGTGCTTTGAGCATAGATGTAATCATCGGGGCAGATATTCGAATGTAGGAAAAAGAGATCCACGCGATCAATCTTCATGGTCTTCAACGATCGCACGACAGATTTTTCAAGCTTCTCATAGACTTCGTCAGCTGGTGGCGATCCGACCTGGCACTTTGTTGTAAACCGCGCACCCTCCGGAGGGGAGCCATCAAAGGCTTCCCCGAAAACCATCTCAGCTTCACCCCGCCCATACATTGGCGCAGCATCAAATAGATTAATCCCCGCATCGGCCGCAGCACGTACTGTCGCGACGGCCTCCTCCCGAGAGGTTTCTCCCCAGATCTGACCAAGACCACCGCCGCCAAGTGTGAGCAGACTAACGGGCCAAAGAGATCCAAGAGTACGGGTATCCATCGAAAGTCCTTCTAGAGATCGGCAGGTGGTTCAATGCCGTTTTGCATGAAAGCCGCAACGACGGTATTGCGAATAAGACAGGCAACCGTCATGAGACCAACCCCACCTGGAACAGGTGTAATGGCCGAAGCTCTGGACAAGGCAGCCTGATAGTCAACATCACCAACAAGACGCGTTTTGCCTTCGCCTTTGTCCGGAGCGGGGACACGGTTGATACCGACGTCGATAACCACCGCGCCTTCTTTGATCCAACTGCCTTCAACCATTTTCGGGCGCCCAACGGCTGCCACAAGAACGTCGGCCTGACCAATAATCTCAGGCAGGTTTTCCGTCCGCGAATGAGCGATGGTTACTGTGCAGTTTTCATTGAGCAGCAGCTGTGCCACCGGCTTGCCGACCAGGTTGGACCTGCCGAGAACCACAGCGTGTTTGCCCGAAAGCCCTCCCTCAACGCTTGCACGCGCCATAATAAGGCACCCAAGCGGCGTGCAGGAAACAAGACCAGGAAGACCAGACGACAAACGCCCCGCGTTCAATGGATGGAGCCCATCCACATCCTTCGCAGGATCAATCGTATCAATCACCGTCTGTTGGGATATTTGATCGGGCACAGGAAACTGAACGAGCACGCCGTGCACATCTTCATCTGCATTGAGAGCGCGCACGCGGTCGAGGACTTCTTCCTCAGTGGCATCGGCGGGCAACCTGAACTCGATGGAATTCATCCCCGCTTCGCGAGTCGCAATGCCCTTATTACGCACATAAACCTCAGACGCTGGATCGTCCCCGACCAGAACAACCGCAAGTCCTGGCGTGATGCCGTGCTCCTTCTGCAGCCAGGCCACATGACCGGCCACCTTCTCCCGCAATTGAGAAGAAAAGACCTTGCCTTCTATCCGTGTCGCCTCTGACATCGTCAACAGCCATCCATGCCTATGTCACAAATCAATTTCACTGAGCTGAACCCTGGAGCGCAGCGTATTCCCGCGGGTTGCTCACAGCCCGGCGCGGACCGACCCAAACAGCTCGATAATCAAGTTCTGAAGGAAAATCAGGCCGAGAATAAGCACCACCGGCGAGATATCCACGCCCCCCAAGTCCGGCATTATCCGGCGGATTGGCCGAAGGGCAGGTTCCGTCAGCCGGTAGAGAATATCGACCACCGTGTAAACAAAGCGATTTTGCGGGTTTATGACATTGAATGCGACCAGCCAGCTGAAGATGGCGCTGGCGACGACCACGTAAATGTAGAGATTGATGACCTGGTAAATCAGGATGAGTAATGATTGCATGAGATCCGCCGCCTTCAATTTCGCTTGCGCCGATAAGATAACCGCTTTCTACCATGGTTTTCCAGCTCGCATACCCCTTGATACCATCTCATTATTCGCGTCTAACCTTGTCGCCCATCCGAACTTGTAAGAAGATGCGACCAGAGAAATGCTTGCGACTGGCCTAAGGCCAGGGACTGGGGAAACAGGAATGTCCAACTTTGAAATCACCCTTCTGGGGTTGGTGGTGGTGAGCCTCGGTTTGGCTGCCTGGGCATTAAAATACGGTTTGAAGGAACGACGCCGACGCAAAGGACGCCCTCTATTCGACGGTGATGCTCTTCCCGAGGTGAATCCACAGGACGTGGATGACATATTTTCAGAGACCGAGACCGGAACAGCTCTGAGTGCAGAAGCGGTTGTCATCGGCGAACAGGGGTCACAGGCCTCAACTACCATTGATGAAGTCTGGGTCCTGGCAGCTCTGGCTAAAAAGTCCAAGACGATATTTGAGTTTGGCACCTGTACTGGGCGCACAACCTACCTTCTCGCACGCAACGCGCCTGATGGGGCACGCGTGGGGACCATCACACTGACCCCGGATACGCTGGAGACATATCGTGCCGAAAGCGACGATCCTGATAATGCGCGCTGGACCCAGATTGCAAAGGAAGAAAGCACGTTCACGAACTTCCACTACTCAGGAACGCCGGTAGAAGGAAAGGTCGAACAATTCTTTGGCGACAGCAAAGAATTCGACGACACGCCTTGGGCTGGAACCTGTGACCTCGTCTTTATTGACGGTAGTCACGCCTATTCCTACGTGAAGAGTGACACCGAAAAAGCCATCGCCATGACAAAAAAGGGAGGCTTGGTTTTCTGGCATGATTATTCGCCACCCTGCCCTGGTGTTTGGAAATATCTGAATGAGCTAGGCAAAACCCATCCGATCAAACACATCAAGGGCACACGCCTTGCTGTCCTGCGGGTTTCCTAAGAAAGAACCAGTCAGACGTTCTTGTAGATGGCAACCTCACCAGCCGCAGCGATAGCAGCTCCATGTACCGATGCGGCGATCATCGCTGCAAGGTCCGGGTCAGCGACGGCCCGTGACACCGTCAATCCACCGATAAGAGTCGACAACAAAGCCCAGGCGCGCCTCTCCCGGTCACCCGCCTGCTCCTCTTCTTGAGTGCTGAGGCCGCGCGCGATCAGGGCGACGATAGTAGTCATTTTCTCTTCATAAACCGCGTGAAGCGAGAGGTCCCGCCGCACGACCTCTGGAGACAGCGTCGTCATGGCACACCCGCAGTCCAGATCCAGACGATGATCTGCTCCCAGGTAATAGTCTGCAAACGCAACAACCCATTGATTTCCATGGTCTCGCTGAAAGACAGGGATGGCGTCTATCACCTCATCCAACCCGCGTTCGAGCGCCGCCACGAATGCCAAGTCCTTCGACCCAAAATGGGCATAAAGCGCACCTGAGGTAACGCCAGCAGCCTCAGCAATCCCATCAACACCTGTGCCTGCATAGCCGTGCCGCCGGAAATTTCGTCCTGCTGACTCAAGAATTTTTTCGCGCGTTCTCTCACGTTTTGTCAGTTTTTCGGTCATGTGAGCATCCAAACAGGGGGAAGAGATCAATTTCTCCTTGAAAATATAACGATCCCTATATAAATAGCAATTATAACGTTCGTTATATTTCTAAACCAAGCACGCCGGCAGATGACCTCGATGTATCCACCGCGGCGTAATGACGGAGAAACACATGTTGAAAAACGCTTTTTACGGGTTGGCTTTTGTCGCAACCATCCTGATCACCAGCACGCCCCCAGCGCAGGCAGCAGAAAACTCTTGCATGACAATCGGTGGCGTTGCCATTCCCAATTTCTTCTCTGAGGGCGATGGTCAACCGATGATCATTTCAGCTGCTCTAACAGGAAGTGTCCAAAACGCAGCTGGAAAAATCGTCGCGCAGCGAGAAACCGCCACCGGCCTTGAGATGGACATGGAGCACTATTTCGGGCGCGATGACGGCGGTGCCTTCTGGACAAAGGATCTCGGTGTTTTGACAGCGGTGCCGGGCAAACCGGGCCGGTTCATGATCGAGATCACCTATGACATCCAGGAAAATGTCACTCGGGGAACACTGAAAGGATATTCAGGCCAGTTCAAGTCCTATGGATTGGTGGACCTACGAGACCCAGACAACCTGGTCGGTCTCGTTCGATACAACGGAGAAATTTGTAAATAAGACACCATCAATGCAGGTTGCACCGCGCAACCTGCATTGGGCCACATACACATTTGCCGTGCTATGGTTCTCCCAATTCTAATCAAGCCGCCCCTGCAATAATCAAATCGGCGGCACCTACGCATGGGAGTGAAAAATGTCCAAAGGACTACAAATGCTGTCAAAGATCAGCAAGGCGGGAGAGCTGGAGATCTACCTCACCGACGTTGATATGCCGACACCCGCGAAAGACCAGGTGGTCATCCGTATGGAAGCTGCCCCGATCAACCCTTCAGACATGGGACCCATGTTTGGACCGGCCGCTATTACTGACGGCAAGGAAACCTCCGTTGGTGGCAAGTCAGCCTTTATGGCGCCAGTACCAGAAAAGCGCCTCGGTATGGTGCGCTCCCGATTGGACATGGCCGTTCCCGTGGGCAATGAGGGAGCAGGAACAGTTATCGCCGCGGGTGACGACCCCGCCGCGCAGGCACTGATGGGGAAAGTGGTCTCCACAACATCCGGCGCCTCTTATGCGCAGTATGTCTGCATGCCGGCCGCAGCCTGTCTGGTCCACAATGATGGCACCACGGCCATTGAAGCCGCCTCCAGCTTCGTCAACCCACTGACGGCACTTGGCATGGTCGAGACCATGAAGCTTGAAGGCCACAAAGCACTTGTGCATACAGCAGCAGCTTCAAACCTTGGTCAGATGTTAAACAAGATCTGCCTCGCTGACGGCGTTGAGCTTGTGAACATCGTACGCAAACAGGAACAAGCCGACCTTCTAAAATCACTCGGTGCGAAACATATTTGCGACTCATCAAAAGACAGTTTCTTCAATGACCTCACCGATGCGCTCGAAGCAACCGGCGCAACCATCGCGTTTGATGCAACCGGCGGCGGAAAGCTCGCAGATACCATCCTGACTTGCATGGAACGTGCTGCAAGTCGCGACGCAAGCGGTCTTAACACCTATGGGTCATCGACCATGAAGCAGGTCTATCTCTATGGCGGTCTGGATCTCTCGCCAACTGTGCTGAACCGTGGCTATGGCATGTCCTGGAGTGTTGGCGGATGGTTGCTTCCTCTCTTCCTTGGTCGCGTGGGTATGGAGAAAGCAGCAGAGCTGCAAAAACGTGTCGCTGACGAAATCAAGACAACGTTTGCAAGTTCCTATACCGGCGAACTATCGCTGGAAGAAGCTTTGTCTTCTGGCGCGGTGCAAGACTATGTCGCGAAAAGAACTGGCGAGAAATACATCATCTTGCCGAACAAAGGTCTCTAGACAAGCCTAAGACCACAAAGAATCCCCGTCGGCTTGAGCCTCAGGTCCTGCCGGCGGGCCCCTTAATGCCTAAGCGCACCGTGAAATCCAAAAGCGCATTGGCTCTTGCGGCCTCATCCTGCTCCTTCATATTTACGGCAATTGCATCCTTGACGGCATGGGGCCAAAGACGGCGCACCTCGTCAACGGCAGCTTGAACCGGTGAGTGACCTTCACACGTAAAGAAGAGAGCTGTCTCACGCCCAAGCGACTGCGCGTTGGCAAAGAAGCTGCGAACCGGCAAGGCCGGATAGCTGGTCCAAATCGGTGCTCCAACAAGCACCAGATCGTAATCCCCAAAGTCGAGAGCAGGCGCATCAATCGGCGGCAGCTTTCCCCGCACACTGTCAAACCCGGCCCGTAAATATCCAAGCGGACCCATGTGGAACCGAGGGCTGGTAATCTCTGCAATATCGGCATCTAAAGTTCGTGCCAGCTCTTCAGCGATGCTCCGAGTGGCGCCTGTTCGAGAGTAGTAAACCACAAGCGTTTTCATGAGCGTCAGCTCTCTGGATCGATAGCCCGGCGATAGAGATGCCAGGTCGTGTGCCCAAGAACCGGCAAAACCACCAACAGCCCCAGGAAGAAGGGAACGCAGGCGATCATCACGGTCAGCGTCACAATCACACCCCAAATCAACATCACCCGAGGGCTGGCCACAACACATCTAACGCTGGTGATCATAGCCGTCACAATATCAAGACTGCGATCCATCAGAAGCGGCATGGAAAAGACGGTGATGGAAAACAGGATCAGAGCAAGTGCGGCACCAACCACATGGCCGACGCCTAAGAAAATGAGGCCCTCCTGTGTCGTCAAAATAGCCGTAAGGAACTCCTGTAGGCTGGCAAAGGACACAAGCCCAAGACACAACGCAATCAGCAACCGCACCTGATACATCCAGATCCAAAACACAAACAGCATCACAAACGCCATCCAGCCGAGCTCTCTCCGCCTCTGTGCCCACATAACCGAAAACACTGAAGCAAGGCTTGGCGTTTCATCGCGCTCCAGCATGCGGCTAACCTCATAAATTCCGGCAGCCGCAAAAGGACCAACCAACGGAAAGCCAATAGCAAATGGATAGGCAAGCCACGGCGCGTCAGAGGCAAACAGGCTCAACACGATGACAATCCCAATCGCCGCAAAGATCGCGCCCAGCACAATGCCGATAAGAGGCGCGCGCGCAAAATCTGAAAGCCCCAGCTGCAAACACTCCCGAACATCCTGCGACGTGAGGGCATTGACCCCTGGTAGGCTAGAGCCTGATTTTTGTGTTGGTGCCTCACTCATATCCACCTCCCCAGTTGATTGAGTGCCGCGTCGTCGCGGTCAAGCCTTACCGGCCTTTGCACGATCGACTATTACGATTGTAAGCATCGCAGTAGAAGCGCACAAACTGCATTGTCGGAGATCAATTTGGGAAAGAAACTTGAGTGGGCTGGCTCTCGGGGCTTTACCTGAATCTAACTAGGTCTCGGCTCCCTGCCGAAGGCAGATCACTCTCGCCCTCAAGGGGAGTTGCCAGCTTTATGGATTGCCCTCACGGTGGGCATTGGGGCTGCAGTTACGCAACCGCCCCAACATTTTTGTGGGACTAAACGCCGGCGTATAAGACACCAGCGGGAGCTACACGCTCAAACTACTCAATCGAAACGATTGTAGCGGTACCAGCAGTGCCAGTATTTGTTGTGTAGGGACCAGACTGACCAACAGTAGGTTCAGCAGAAGGGCCGTCGAAAGACGCACAGAGTTCTGCGCCATCTGGGCCAGCACCACAGATCGTGTTTGATGCTTCATCAAACGTGTATGGGGCAGCGTCGCCGGTTGCCAGGTTTGTTGACGTATTTGCTTCCGTGTCAAAAGCAAATGACACAGCTTCACCACCAGCAGGTTCAAACTTGATCGTGATCACGTTTGCAAACGCGCTCGTCGCAAAGAGAAGAGCAGCGCTGAGCGCTACAATAAATTTGGGCATTAATTTGCCTCCCAGTTCTTGTCAATTGCACGACCGCGAGCAAGCTTTGCGGTCGTTATGTAGACAACTTTTATAGCGGCTTCATTCGTATAAAGACAGTCATCCCATTGGCCGTCTGAGCAGATATTTTTGCTTCTCGTTCAGGCGCAGTTCATGTTGCAACGCGGGATCAAGGAACCACCCACCTTGCAGCAGACCAAAAAAAGCACGCCAATCATCGCGGTACCGCAAAGGCGAGCACAATGGAAACAGATGGTATCACTGCAATTTCACATTTGAGAAAGTGGCGAAACAGACACGGAATACCTATCTTGGACCCAACAAACCAACGGGGAGTTCAACAGATGATTGATGTATATTTCTGGCCAACGCCAAACGGTCGCAAGATCACCATCATGCTCGAAGAGTGTGAAATGCCGTACACCATCGTGCCGGTGGATATTGGCGGTGGAGACCAGTTCAAACCGGAATTCCTGCGTATCTGCCCAAACAACCGCATGCCAGCGATCGTCGACAAAGAGCCACTGGGCGGCGGAGAGCCCATCGCCATTTTTGAATCCGGCGCCATCATGGAATATCTAGCCGAGAAATCAGGCAAGTTCCTACCCAAAGATCCCACCGGAAAATATGCGGTCCTGCAATGGGTACACTGGCAGATGGCGAACTTAGGTCCGATGATGGGCAATGCCAATCATTTTAAAAACTACGCAAAAACCATCGTCGATGACGAGAGCAAACTGGAATACGGACAGCGGCGGTTCATCGGAGAAGTCGACCGGTTGGCAGGCGTCATGGACACGCAGCTCTCCATCCATCCCTATCTCGCGGGCAAAGACTATTCCATCGCAGACATGATTACATGGCCTTGGGCGATGTTCCTCAATCGTCTCGCCGCGCCCGAAGGAAGCGACGGAGGGTGGGATGCCTATCCAAACGTCAAACGATGGGTGGACGAAGTTGGCTCACGTGACGCTGTCAAACGCGGCCAGGCCGCCGGTGGAGACCTTGGCAAACAGGAACTCACAAAAGAACAGGAAGAGGCGCGGCGCAAACTCTTGTTCAATCAAACCAATGAATCCGTTCGCAAGGCCCGCGAGGCAGCTCTCAAAGGATAGACGCCCCGAACAGTCAGCACAGAGAACCACCGCGGCAGAAACTGCGGCGTTTTTTTGTGGTTCCGCTCAACCTGAGCGGCATAAAGGGTCGCTTGAAAAGTCGAAACGCGCAACAAACTCTGTCCGTATACACACGATTATTCTAGCAAAAACAATAGGTTAGAACAACCAGCATGCGAGCTTTGTAAAATAGATTGTTCATTTAACCATTTTTTCAAAAGACACATAGACCATAGGGAGTGCATCTCGAGCCGGAAAACCACATCGAAACGACCATGCGGGAAGACATACTGATGTCAGACATAGAAAACGCCGCTGATGACACCAGAGTCAAAGACAGCACCAGTGCACGTGCTCCAGAGCCGCAGAAGCTGCCGGGACAGGTTCTCTCCATCGTGTTTGATCAGGAGACTCCAAGCTCCGCATCGAAGCTAGAGCGCGTCATCGCTGCCGATCTGACACCGTGGGACCCGATACTGCCGGTTGGGAGAGACAGCTTCCTGATCCTCTTCGATAGGGATGACGTTGATACCGCAGCAAGAAAAAGCAAAATTGTGATGCAGAGGATTGAGGCGGCAGACGTTGGACCGTTTGAGTCTCAACTCATCGACATTCGCCCGCGAGGGGGCAAACTTGTGCGAACAGTCATATTGGAGAGTACCGCTCCGGCACACGGTCAATCTGCTGAAACAGAAAATGAACTCAGCGCGACGAGCTCTGTTGGCGCAGATGGGAATACCGACTTTGAAGTTGGCTACGCGCCCATGTGGAACATCCGCAACGAGGTGCTTATGGGCTACGCCGTTCTTCCTGTAATACGCGACACACAGGAAGGTGATCTGTATGGCCGGAAAGTTTTGGGCACTTCGAACCATCCCGAAAAGCTCTATGCGCTTGATACTCAGATGCTCAAAACTCAAATTGAGACAGCAGAAACATTGCTACCCAAGAACTTCACATCGCTCCTGGTATCGCAGATTCATTTCGACACATTGTCTTCTTCAACAAGCCGCAAAATCATTCTGGAGATTGCCAAGAAGATCCCTCCCTATATGAAGGGAAACCTGATGGCGTCAATCGTCGACATACCGGCGAGCACGCCTGCATCAACCCTGGCACAGCGGATATCTGGCCTGTCGGAATATTTCCGGGCAGTCTCAATCACCATACCCAACTCAGACTTCCCGATTGCACCCTGCGCAGCAATGGGCGCCACATCTGTGTCCTACCGAATTCCTGCTAACCTCTCCAATGCGGCCATAGTGGCAGAAGCCAGGAAGGTTATCGGTGCGGCAAAGTCAGCAAAGCTCCTGACAGTTTTTGAAGAGGTCAGCGACCTCAACCTGGCGGTCGCACTCAAGAAGCTGGGGGGGGTTTTTATCACGGGAACCTGTCTAGGCGGCATCGAACAAGCCCCAGGAAACATGAAGCAACTCACCGTCAAGGATTTACAAGGTGGTTCGCAGTCGGCCGCTTAATCCCCAGCCCAGCTGACGCGCCAGATTGTTCCGCCTTCATCATCTGCAATGAGCAAATGGCCGTCATGTGTCAGAGTGAGGCCTGCTGGGCGCCCCCAGACACGCGCAGGCGTGTCCCCTTCGGTCCAAAATCCAGCGACAAACGTTTCATAGGATCCAACTGGACTGCCATTTTCAAAATGTACGCGGACCACTTTGTATCCTGTAGGCACGGACGCATTCCAAGACCCGTGAAACGCCACGAAAGCATCCCCCTCATAGGCTTCTGGAAATTGACCGCCGTCATAGAAAACAAGGTCCAGCGCAGCGGAATGGGCCGCCAGAAGAACATCAGGCTCTATCGTTGCTGCAACAAGGTCAGGTCGAATATCGCCAAATTTGGGATCGGCGTTTTGCCCCAGATAGGCATAGGGCCAGCCATAGAAACCGCTCTCCGTTACCTCAGTCAAAAAATCCGGAACCAGTTTGTCGCCCAACCCGTCACGTTCATTCACAACAGTAAAGAGGCGGTCCGATCCGGGATAAAAGGCAAGACCAATCGGATTTCTAAGGCCTGACGCATAAACCGTTTGGGCGCCGCTCTCCAGATCAAACCGTTGAATGGTCGCCCGCGGTTTCGGTTCCTCGCTCACATTGCTTTCACTGCCGACAGATACGAAGAAACTCTTCCCATCAGGAGAGAATTTCAGCATGCGAGTCCAATGCCCGCCCGCATCACCAAGCGCGCCGGCCCGCGTTATCGGCCGTCTGCCCTCCGCGGTCTCACGCCCCTCCACGGCACCAAGCCACCAGACCGCACGCTCATCGGCGATGTAGAGATTACCTTCATGGATCGCAATGCCCGAAGGCAGACGAAAGTCACGGGCAAAAACTGTCTTCGTGTCGACCTGACCATCACCATCCTGGTCAAAGAGACGCGTTACCTGTCCCACATTCGCTTCGGTGAGAAAGACTGCACCATCCGGTGCCACCACCATTCCTCGTGGGTGTTGCAGCCCATCCGCAAAAAGAGAAACCTCAAACCCCTCCGGGACGCGCAATTGGGCACCTGCGGGGCGGTCGATGACAACGGGACGGTTGCCAACCGATTGCGTCGCATAGGGAGCCGGCAGGTCATCTACGCGTATGTGGTAGTGCGTACCGATCGCTTCATCCGCCCCAATCGACGTGGTGGGAGCCTCCTCGGTCGCCAGAGCAGGGCCCAGGAGTAAGACGCTTAGTCCAACAACAGCACCGAAACGCTGCACGCCAGCAGGGGTCTTTCGTCCATATCGATCAAACTGCGATTGCATCACTAGTCGAAATACTCCCTTTCCCACCTACCAAGTCGGGCCTTAGCTTGCACTCATATGCCGAAGCGACGCAATACCGGCCGGCCATACGAATTCTGGTATGGCGTAGCTCGACATGCTCGACGCGACTATCTATTCACCGGTGAAATGCGGCGTCCGTTTTTCAAGGAAGGCCGCAATCGCTTCGGTCTGATCTTTGGATGTTGCCGCCAGCGCAAACTGATCGCGATCCATATAGGTCGTCGCATGATTAAGTGCTTTCGCCGCCATATCGATCGACTGTTTTGACATCCGAACGGCAACGGGCGGCAGAGCGCCAAAACGTGCCGCCAGATCAATAGCCTCAGCACGCGCTGAACCCGCCTCAACAACTTTTTCAATGAGGCCCCAGTCTAGCGCGTCAGCGGCAGGAAGGCTCTCGCCCAGGATGGTGAAGAGTTTCGCCTTGGCCGGACCCATAAGGTTCACCAGCCGGGGATTGGAATGCCAGCTCATATTCATGCCCAACGGAATCTCGGGCAATCTGAAATTGGCCGAGGCCCCTGCAACGCGGATATCACATGCCGCCACCAGCGCTGAGCCACCGCCAATGCAGAAACCTTCAACAGCAGCAATGGTGACCTGCTCAAGACGTTCCCACGCTGAACACATATTCGGACCGGCTTTGAGGGCGTGTCGGCGATGGAGCAGACCGGATGGGCGTTCGGCTAGTGCGGGATCCTTGAGATCTGCTCCTGCAGAAAAGGCCTTGGCAGTACCGGTAAGAACAATCGCTGAGGTTTCCAGATCATCCTCAAAACTATCTGCCACTGCCGTCAGCTCCTTCATGGCGGCGACAGAAAGTGCGTTGAGGCCATCACCTCGATCAAACGTCACGACTGCGACGCGCCCTTCGCGGGCAATGGAGGTGAAGTCACCAAACGGTTCTGCTTTGTCCAACATTTTCCAACCCTAGAAATCGATGTGTTTATGAATATTTACCCGAAGGCAGGAGCCAAGGCGGCCAGATCACAGTCAGTCCGTCAGGCGCCTATGCACGAAAAAGGGCCCCGGAAGTCCGGAGCCCTTATTCGAAAATTTCTCGGCACAGCCTTTAGCTGCTGCTGCCACCGGCAGCAAGCGCTGCTGCTGCTGTGTTTGGCATGATTTTCACGCCAGACTCACCGAAGATAGCAATCTGGTCTCCAGAAGCGCCGATAACCGCGTTGTAACCTTCACGGTCAGCACGGCTGATAGTGGTGAAAGACTTGCCCAGGTCATCCGAATAGGCAACAGCTCCATTCAGGCCCGCAAGGACCACGGTACCATTGGCAAGCTCAACACTGCCGCCAAAAGACTTTGTCACACCGGTCTCAATTTTTGTCCAGGTTGCACCACCATCAGCGGTGCGGAACACGTTGCCGCGCATACCAAAAATCAGGACAGACCCATCACTCAGACCAATACCACCCCAGAAGGAGCCTTCATAAGGAGTCTGGAGGCGCTCAAAAGTCACGCCCTCATCACCAGATCGGTAAACGGTACCAAATTCTGCGGCAACCCAGAGCGATCCATCTGTTGCACGGAAGGAATCGTTCAGATGAAAATCATCTTCGCCACCTTCAACAATAGGACGCTGTGCCCAAGACGCACCGCCATCTTTTGTCTCAAGAACATACCCGAACGCACCCATAGCTAACCCGTAAGACGGCGTATTGAAGATCACGTTCATCAGTGGCGTTTCGGCATCGAAATCCTCGTAGATCTGAGCCCAGTTCTCACCGCCATCTTCTGTTTTCATAATGACAGCGTCATGACCGACTGCGTAGCCAACCTCTTTCGAGGGGAAATAGACAGATGTCAGCGTGACCTGCGTCGCGACACAATTGGCTTGGGTCCAGGTGCTGCCATCATCATCTGAATAGACGATGTGGCCGAATTCGCCGACAGCCACCATACGACCATTTGCTTTGGCGACATCAAGAAGCAATTTCTTGGCAGCAAGGTCTGACGGTGTCGCCTTGCTTTCAGAAGCTTCACAGGCTGCAGCAACATCGCCCTCTGCCTGCGCGACTCCTACAGTCCCAACGACCATTGAAAGGCCCAACAGCGTTGCTGACGCGGACCGAAATGCCCGCGGCCCAATTTGGCGCACGGTTGAAGTGATCTTATTTACGTTCATGACCTGTTACTCGCGTTTCCCCGCTAGAAGCCGGTTTTTCGGACCTTCGGGACTGGTGCCCCTTGTTATGTCAGACCATACCCGTTTTGACCCGGGATAGGACCCTTTATGCCCGAAAATCGGCAAAAAATATGGGCTGGCCCCACGAGGGGCTCAGCCCGACTATTCTATATGCTAACTCAGCGAACGCCAAGCTGGCGGATTGAGGAGGGCGTATATCGGTTAACGTCGAGTTCATCGGCGAAATAGTTCACCGGAGGTTCCTCATTCTGCATAGCCAGAGCCAGATATCGGCCGGCCTGAAGGTCGTAAACGATCTCAGCGGCAGATCCACAAAGAGGCACATTGTAGCGCTGGAGCGAATGCAGCTCCTGATACCGCCAGAGCTCACCGCGGCCGTCATACATCTCAGACCCGGCAATCTGCCAATTGTCTTCATTGAGCATTTTCACGCGGCGGGCATAGACATGCCGGGTATCAGCCCGCAGGCTGGCTTGAATCCGCCAGACCCGCTGCAATTCATAACGGATCTTGTCCTGATTGAGACGCAGCGGATTGATGAACTCATCATAAGGTGTGGCTTCGGCGTCATAGGCGTTATAGGCAATAAATTGTTCAGCCTTACCCAACACTGACCAGTCATAGCGGTCTGGAGCCCCATTATATCCATCAAATGAGTCTGACGTGCTCAAACCATCAGAGTTTGTGCCTGGATTGTCATAAGCAATGTTCGGCGCCCGGTTAAGGTTTCATGCACCAGGATCACGCTACCAGCAGCACGTGCTGGCGCCACTGTGTTCGCAATATAGTAGATCGAGATATTGTCCAACTCTTCAGCCGACCCTTTAGTCGGGTCCGACCATTGCAGGATCGCTTCGTCCTGCACCGTCTGAAGCGTGTACTCCCCGGAACGGGTCACCGCCGCAGCGGTAAACTGGCGCGTTGCCTTGAAGGACCGAAACCTCAATGTATGGTTCCAGATAATCTCGATCGCATTGTTTTGGATCGGGAACGGGAAGCCCATAATGGCCTGACTGACCCCGGTTCCAGATTCGGCGAGCTCACCAACTTCAGCGTTCCGACGCGTTGCCTGATAGACAGAGTCTGGATACGCAACACGCCCGCCTAAACGAGGACACCCCCTACCCAATAGGAAAAGGATACCGATTGAATCCTGGCACGGCGATTCAAAGCTCCGCATACGAACAGTTGCGTCAGTAGAAACGGCTGAAAAGCTGGAAAAAGACGCGTCCAAATTATCAAAATTTGGTAATCTCAAAAAGAAACGGCCAGCTCCAAAGGAACTGGCCGCCTGACATACAAGAGTATGTTTTGGGAGATCAGCGAACGCCGAGCTGACGGATCGATGCAGGTGTGAAGTGACCTGCGTCAAGCTCATCAGCTGTGTAGTTCGTTGGTGGCTCTTCGTTTTCCATGGTCAGTGCCAGATAACGTCCAGCCTGCAAGTCATAGACAATTTCAGCTGCCTTGTTGCAGAGCGGCACATGATAGCGCTGAACACCGTGCTCTTCCTGAACACGCCACAGCTCACCACGACCATCATAGTTTTCAGCTGCCGCAAGCGTCCAGCTGTCCTCGTTCATGTGCATCACACGACGCGCATACACATGCCGGTTACCAGGCTTGAGGTTTGCTTCAATGGTCCAAACACGGCGCAGCTCATAGCGAAGCTGATCCTGATTGAGGTGAAGCGGATTGATAAAATCAGTGTAGGGAACATTGAAAGAATCATAGGAATTCTCTGCAATGTACTTCGCTGTCTTACCAACGACAGTCCAGTCATAACGGTCTGGCGCGCCATTGTAGCCATCGAATGAATCCGATGTGCTCAGGCCGTCAGAGTTGGTGCCTGGGTTGTCATAGGAGATGTTTGGCGCACGACGCACGCGACGTGTACCAGGGCTGTACTGCCAAGCTTTCCGAGGATCAATTGAACGGTCCAGGGTTTCATGCACCAGGATAACCGAACCAGCTGAACGCGCTGGAGCGACTGTGTTGGCGATGAAGTAGACGGAGATATTGTCGAGATCTTCCGCTGCCTGCTTAGATGGATCAGACCAACGAAGGATCACATCCTGCTGAGAGATCACATTCGTATAGTCGCCTGAGCGTGTGACAGCAGCATTCGCTGTTTGACGTGTGATCTTAAAGTCGCGATAGCGCAGTGTGTGGTTCCAAACGATCTCAAGTGCGTTGTTTGGAATCGGGAAAGGAAAACCATTGATGGCTTTTCCGACACCGTTGCCGCCACCAACGAGCGTGCCGACTTCGGCATTGTTGCGCGTCGATGCATATACAGAATCTGGATAGGCACAAGTACGCCGACCTTGATACACATTCAACTTGTATGACGGATATGTCGACAGAAGCAGCTTATAGCCTTCTGTCAGATTGTCGGCATACTGCCCCATATTGGCGCCAGTAATGGTGAACTTCACCGCATCGCCCGAGAATGGGTTCGGAAGATGCTCTCCAGCCTGTACGGAAACGCCAGCTGGAATGCTGGACAGACCACCTGACCACGCAGGAATGTCACCGTTTCCGGCTTTTTCTGACCCCATTGGTGTCAGGTCTTGCCCAAGCCGGTTAGCCTGGGATGCTGGAACCGCAGCCATAACGCTGGTCGCAAGGACGCCAGCGGTCAGGCACGATGCCAACCCTAGTGTTAGGTTTTTCATTAGTTCCCTCCTCAAAATGCCCCCGCATTTTTTCGACACCGATCGATCCATTTGTGGGATTTGACCCAACTGGTGGGGCTACGCCTGGTGCCAACTTGAGGACGGTAGCATAGTCCGCCGACGAATAGTTCCTACGGATTGGTCACAATTGCTGCCCAAAATCCCGGAAAACCGGGAAATCCGTAGGAAGATTTATTAAATCTTCGTAACAAAATTCCCCGGAGCAAATTTTGCTCCGGGGCTGATTCTTGTAAGAGACCGAGGGCCTCATGAGCAATGCGTCTTAGCGCGTACCCATCTGACGAATAGAGGCCGGTGTGTACCGGTCTGGATTCAACTCATCCGCAAAATAGTTGATCTGTGGCTCTTCGTTCGTCATTGCCAAAGCAAGGTAGCGTCCGGCCTGGAGGTCATAAACGATCTCCGCAGCAGTTCCACAAAGCGGAATCTGGTAGCGCTGCAGCTGCTGTAGCTCTTGAACACGCCACAACTCACCACGAGCGTCATACATGTCGGAAGACGAGATCGACCAATTGTCTTCATTGATCGTTTTCACACGACGGCCATAGACATGGCGGTTGCCAGCCTTCAGCGTCGCTTCAATCCGCCATGTGCGGGCAAGCTCATAACGAACCGCATCCTGATTAACGTGGAGCGGTGCGATAAAGCTGTCATAAGGTGCAGATTCTGCGTCGTAATTGTTGAACGCAATGGCCTTCACTTCTTTGCCGACAACACTCCAGTCGTAACGGTCAGGCGCACCATTATATCCATCGAAGGAATCCGATGTGCTCAAGCCATCTGAGTTGGTACCCGGATTGTCATACGCAATGTTTGGTGCACGACGAACCCGCCGGGTACCTGGGCTGTAAGACCATGCTTTCCGTGGGTCGATCGACCGATCAAGCGTTTCATGCACCAGAATCACGTTACCTGCTGAACGTGCAGGAGCAATGGTGTTCGCAATATAATAAAGCGAGATGTTGTCAAGCTCTTCAGCCGATGCCTTGGTTGGATCGGACCAGCGCAGAATGGCTTCATCCTGAACCGTCTGAAGTGTGTAATCGCCAGAGCGCGTTACAGCTGCAGCGGTAAACTGTCGAGTAAGTTTGAACGACCGGAAACGGAGCGTGTGGTTCCAGATGATCTCAAGCGCGTTGTTCGGGATTGGGAACGGGAAGCCCATAATGGCCTTACCAACACCATTACCACCACCAACAAGAACCCCAGTGCCTGCGTTTGAACGCGTTGCGGCATACACATTGTCAGGGAACGCACATGAGCGACGCGTTGGATAAATATCCATCTTGTACGAAGGATAGGTGCTCAAGAGCGAACGATATCCATCTGTCAGATACTGATCGTACTGAGCCATATTCGCGCCGGTGATTGTGAACTTTACACTGTCACTCGCGAATGGGTTAGGCAGCTTTTCACCGGGCGTATAGGAAACACTGCTCGGTACAGCTGGCAATCCACCTGTCCAGGCTGGAATATCGCCGCTACCAGCTTTCTCCGCGCCAATAGGCGTTAGGTCAGCACCCAGCCGGCTTACTTGTGCGTCTGGTACTGCTGCCATTGCACCCGTAGCAATTGCGCTGGCTGCAAAAAGCGAGACCATTGCGGTCGTCTTTTTCATAAAAAGTCCCTCTCTAGTTACACGAGGATATCGCTCTTCCGGCGCTCACCTCAGCTGACATACTTGTAGAATGTCATGTCGCATGAAGCAAAGAAAAGGGCCCGGCAGATGCCTGCCGGGCCCTTAAATTTTCGTAATGTCCGGAGCGTGAACGCTCCAACTACACCCTTAGAAGGAGTAGCTCAGGTCGAACCACACCCTTAGAAGGAGTAGCTCACATTGATGGACACGAAGTCTTTGTCACCATCCTTGGTGTACTTCTCGTTGCCAAAAATGTTGGTGTAAGAGATGCCACCGCGCCACGCGTTCTGGTAAGAGGCATCAACAGCCAAGCTAAGAGACTTCGTACCTTCTCTGTAGTTTGACAGCGGGGCTGGCGAATTCCCTTTAACGTCATGCTGCCAGGCAACACGCGGGCTCACTGTGATCGGCGTACCGAACGCGTTGTTGTACTGGAGGATACCCACCAGAACGTACCCGTAAGAGAACTGGGTTGGACGACACCCAGCACGTGGGCTCAGCCCAAGGAAGGAGCCCAGCGGCAGGTCCGTACCGGAGGTGCAGACATTCTGCAAACGCTCGAAGCCAGGCAAGGCCGTACCTGTTTCGTCCGGCACATCCGGCACATACATGGCCCCCAGTTCGGTCAACAATATACCGATATCAGCACCAAGCGCCCCAACGAGAGCATTTGAGTTCGTATAGGTAGCTGTCGTACCGATGTCGAATGTCACCACTTCTTCCCGAACAAACCCTGGGAATTCAGTAACAGAGTCAGCTCCCGCCACACCACAAACCGGTGACGCCTGATTAAAGGTCTGCAAGCCGTCAAGAGCCGTCATAGCGTCTGGTCCCAACAGAAAGTCCAGCGTACACGACGCACCAAGCGTGGCGATCGTGGTCTGGTCTGTGTCCGTTTGCAGCGGCTGGTCGTGCCGGAAGGCCACCTCACCCTGAACACCCCAGTCACCTACCGTGGTGTTGAAGGACATGCCGAAAAGCTTGATGTCTTCAGGATAATCAAAGAAAAGATTGAGGCTCTCCGACGCTCCGTTCGGGTTCGTCGGGATCAGGATTTCCGCTCCATCAACCAGCAAACCTGTCGCAGCGTTGGTTTGTGCCCCAACCAAAAGACAGTTGGTGATCGCAAGTTCCAGCAGACTACCATCTGCCACCGCAAAACCACCGCCAACAAGAGCATTAAGCCCCAAAGCAGCAGCAGACGTGTGTGTACTACCAGGGCCCGCATTTGCGACGAATTCCCCAGTCGCATTCAGACCAAGCGTATCATTGTAGGTCCGGGTATTAAGGGTCACTAGCTTTGCCGGATTAAGGGCTGCCAAGATAGCACCTGGTTGACCGGCAGGAATGCCTGCAAGAGCTGGATTTAATGCGCCCGGTGCAAAACACCCGGCCGCGTTCGTGCCCCTGCCTGTTCCGCCGTTATTATCTTCAGATGCTACATAAGAGCGAACCTCGGAATTGGCTGCGCCAGACCCAAGGATGAGACGCTGGCTCGCGAAGGGAAGACGTGAATGGTAGTTCATGAAATAGAAGCCAAACTCGGTAGAGTTCAGATCTTCCGCATACCACCGAAGGGCTGCACCATACTGGCCGCTGTCTTTCGCGTCCCGGTCCTCTAGACGACCAACATCTGCGGTGCCGCCACGAAGAAGCAGACGGTTAAACTCAGACTGGCCAATCGGCAGATCCGTTGCGTAGTCAATCGCCGCATATGTTCCACCTGCACCACAAACATAGTTTGTTTGCCCCGCAGCCAGATAGTTTGCATCAAATCCCGTTGACAATGCGTTTGGTGTTGAACAGTTCCGGTTCAGGAACCCACCACCAGAGCGACCACCCGTCACCCAGGCACGCCCGCCTAAGTTACCATTGCCGTCCGATCCGGTCGGAATGGTATCAGCGCCGGAAAACGGAGTTCCAGGCCGATCAAGCTGCACGTGGTCCCACTCCAGCTGATAGAAAACTTCCAGTGACAGGTCATACGGCAGCCCAAGAGACGCATACGCCCCCCAGATTGGCAACAGACCTTCTCTGACTTCCGAACCAGGACGACGGAACGCACTCACATCGAATGGATTCCAGGAACTGATGCCATTGAGGATGAAAGTTGCTTCCCCCCAGTTCACCACCTGCTTACCCAAACGAATGTTCAAAGGCAGATCGCCCACATTGAAGTCACCCGACACATAGAAGTCGAGCAGATCAATATCGCGCGCAGCATCTACTTTGCCGCCGTCAATAAGGTTAGACCGCTCATAGGAACTATCATTGTCCAGAACAGCGTCGTAGAACGAGCTGACGCGGGCAAAGAACTTGTAGTTCTCATAATTCGCCTGAATGTCGTTGGTCATCTTCACGACACCCGAGGTCAGATCCCCTTTGTCGAAGTTCAGACGACTGTCATCTGAGTTAATCGAACCAGCGTAATTATTAGTGGTACCAGGCAGGGCAAGCGTGAGATTATTGGTCGCACTCAACGGCGTTACGACGGTGCCATCGGGGCCTGCGATCCGTGCGATAGTCGGGTTAGCTGTCGGACCCCCGTTACCGCTAGAGACAAAATTCATGTTGCGATCCGCAACACGCATGGACACACCAGCCGAAACTGTTGTGTCCAAAAAGACTTGAACGCCGCCGAAATTATACTCCAGCGCGTTCGCAGTAGTCGATGCAGCTACCAAGCCAACGCCCACGGCGGTGCTTAATAGTGCAGAGCGTACTCTGCTAGTTATCATGGAACGATCCTCCTCGATCCTCGATGCGTTTACACATTGCAGCTGGATCGGGAGGCGGTGGTTTGTCCCCTCATAGGCAAACTAGTCCCCCCTGGCCAGTCAGCATCCCTCCCCTGCATCCCGCCGGGAAAGGCCAGTCGAGTCAAGGCGTTTGGATAAAATTGTCGCACGCGAAGTAACGGTTGCATGACGGGTATGGCAATTATGCCACGCATTTGGGCAACAAAGGGTCTTTTGAGAAATGTTCGCAGCTCGCCAGTGCCGCAAAGGCACCATCGCAAAGGGCCGACAGAATCACCGTTAACACATTGTTAATATGAGAGATTTTGGGCCGGTTTTGCCTTCGCACCATGGTGGTTTGGGGCTTCAGATTTCTTAAAACCAGCCTTCAGTCTGGCCGCTGAATTTGGGCGTGTACCACATAAATACAGACACACGAGAAGGCTCTCACGGACCCAACATCACCACGACAGATCGCGGACGATCACGCCAAATAACATTCGACAGGGAAATCAATCCGGACCCGTAACAGTCAGCAAGTTCTGTCTATGCTGCTGCTCGATGAGCCTTGAGTGCTGCGATGGCATCGTCGGGTTCTGCGCGAGTTCGATAATCGCGCGCAACATGGGCATAAAGGATCATCCCATCCTCGCCCACCACATATGTAGCGGGGATGGGCAACCGCCACCCTGCCTCACCATGCGCTTCCGGTAGATTATTGCCAAACATCTCATAAAGCTTTTCAAACTCAGGTGGCAGTGTGAAGACAATGCCCAAAGCCTCAGCGAGGCTGTTTTGAGGATCTGTCAGAACCGGATAGGAAATCTCATTCTTGGCGGCAGTTGCCTCCGCCCGATCCGGAGTTTCCGGTGAAACGGCAACCAGATCCGCACCAAGAGACCGAATTGTCTCTAATTGATCCTGATAGGCTTTAAGCTCGAGATTGCAATAAGGACACCAGCCACCCCGATAGAAATTGATCAGAACCGGACCCTTTGCCAGCAATGACGAAAGGGCAAAATCGGCGCCATCTGAATCTTGAAGCCCGAGCTCCGGGAAACGGTCACCAACAGAGAGCGCATTGTCTCCGATGCCTTGGGCGTCAAGCTCCTGCGCCGCCTTCATCATCACAGCCCGCGCTTCCTCTGGAATCCGTTTCGCAGATCCAGCACTCATCGCCTCAAGTTGTTCTGTAAGTGACATACTCAACTCCCCGTCTGTCATTCTGATGTTTGTTGAACCATATCTAGGGGGACCCTATGCAATCACCAATCACGAAACAGTGACACCACACACCCTCAGTCGCTGCCACCAATTGACCGAAGTGTTTGCACGAGCTGGCCCGCAAACCCATCTGCCACCTGATCGCAATACCGCACAACGCCCAGCACGCCACCATGAGTGCCCGCAAGCCCCCCGACCATAAGCGCCTGCGGTCCCGGCAGCGGACCATAGGCGCGCCGGTCAGACCCGATACGCACACCGGTCCGCCGACAGGTCAACACTTCCGGATTACTGACATAGGCGGCGGCGACAAGGTCAAACGGATAGAACCCGTCAACACCGACTGTTTCCTGCCAGAAGGTCAGCCACGCGCCGGACCGCAAAGCAACCTCACCCGCGAGGCCGCCCCTCTGGGCCAGCGCCCGCACATCTTCTGCCATGAGCGTCACCTGGCGCGCCGCGTCGTAGGGTACGAGTGTCACCGACAAGGACAAGGCCATCACAGCTCTCGCGGCATTCGAGTCTTGCACGAAATTGAAATCTGTGAAGATCGGACCGTGGCCAAAGAAAGCAGCACGCGCAGATCCTTCCGAGGGGTGAAAGAGATGTCCTTCGCGCTTTCCCATAACAGCAATGAATTCCTCAACCCTGCTGATAAGAGTCGGGCGCAAGGCAAACGCGGCATCAAGGTTCGTTAAAGGACCAAGAGCAAGAAGGGTGAGCGGCCCATCTTCTAAGGCTTGGGTCAACGCTTCACTTGCCGGTGTCACCGAAAGTGTTCCTGGCCCCGCTGCGCCGCGAAAGACCGGCACAGCACCGCCGACAATCTCGCGAGCAACCCTGTCTGTCTCTTCCAACGGTGCATTCCCAAAAACTGTGGAGACGCCAACAATCTCAATGTCAGGGCGCGACAGCAGATAGACCAGCGCAAAGCAATCATCTGGATCAACACGGCCCGGCACGCCACAGGCGGCATCTGCATCAACCCAGACTCGCTTTGGCAGCGCCTGCTGCTCGTCCCCAGCTAGTGCGGGAGACCCAGGCAGACACAAAAGCAACAGACACAAGCATTCAATAGGAAAGGATTTGCGCATTATCATTTTGGCTCCGGCCCAATACCGCGAAACGCAGATCAATAAAAAGCCAAATCTGATGTCATGTTTGTAACCGCAGTGTTTCAGACGCTGAACACGTGCAGACGCTTGCATGATGTGGAAACTAGGCGTAGCAGGGGCACATGTTCGCGCCGTTCCTGTCCTATCTGCGTTTCATACGTGGTCATAAATCCCTGCTCACCTTTGGGTTACTCATGACCTTCGGGTCGAGTTTCGGCCAATCATTCTTTGTCGGCCTCTATCAGATGCCGCTGCGCGAGATGTATGACCTGTCAGCTTCCGCCTTTGGCGGCGCCTTTTCATTCGTGACACTCTTAAGTGCAGCGGCCCTCCCCTGGACAGGGCGGGTGATTGACCAGGTGAAACTCAGAACCTTTTCGACCACGGTCATTCTGATCTTAAGCGGTGCCGCGCTCGCGATTGCATTGGTCCCGTCTTTTTGGATGTTTGTTGTCGCTCTCTTCTTCCTGCGACATTTCGGACAGGGGCTTATGTCCCATACGTCGTCCACCGCCATGGGACGCTACTTCTCCGTCAATCGCGGCAAGGCCGTCACCATCTCTGCAGCTGGGTATAGTTTTGGCGAAGCCATCTTCCCCGCCATCGCCGTCGCACTGATCGCGCTCGTCGGCTGGCGCGAAAGCTGGGTGATCTACGCCGCCGTCCTCTTACTGGTTTTATTGCCACTCACCTACGGGCTGGTGCGAACCGACCCAATACCAGAAACCGTGGCAAACTCAGACGATGCAACCGGGCCCACGGACCGGACCGCCAAGCGCGACTGGACCCGCGCAGAAGTCATGCGCGATCCCCGCTTTTACATTCTGGTGCCCGCCATGATGGCGCCCGCTTTCATCCTCACCGGCTTTTTCGTGCATCAGGGATATCTCGCCCAATCAAAGGGGTGGCCCATCGAACTTGTCGCAGCCGGCTTCTCTGTCTTCGCGATTGTAAAACTGGTGGCCTCACTTCTGGCGGGCCCCTTTGCCGACCGCTTCGGCTTCCGCCCGCTTATCGCGCTCTACATGGTGCCGCTTGCCTTCTCCATGATCGCTCTGGGCACAATAGATGCGACCTACGGCATCTTCCTCTATTTCACACTCGCGGGCATTTCCACTGGCGGCGCCATGGCAGTCGGCGGCCTGTTGTGGCCCGAGCTCTATGGCACCAAGCATCTGGGCGCGATCCGCTCACTCAGCGTGTCGCTCATGGTTTTCGCAACGGCATTAGCGCCGGTGACCTTTGGATGGCTGATCGATGCCGGTCTCGGAGCCAACATGATTGCCCATATTTCACTCGCCTATAGCACGGTGGCCGTGGCGCTTGTGATCTTCTTCCTGATGCGGGAAAAATCTCAGAACCAGACAGCAACAGGGGCAGGCCCTTGATATGCGCACGCACCACGCTAAGTCCGTCTGAATGGCCATAAATGAACATGCAACCGAGATAAACCCCGACGTCGCCCAATCAGCCCGCACTCTGATCGGTCAGTATGGCGATGATGCTGCAGTGGTCGCCACCCTTCGTGCAGCAGAGCTTGCCGCCACAGGAAATGTGGACGGCTTGTTCTTTTGGGATTCCGTCATCGAGCTGATCGAGGACATGGCTGAAGGCAAAGCCCCGTTGGACGCTTGAGGCTGAGCCAAGCATTCCTTTGACGCACGCTACCCAATCTCAATCCCCGGCGGCACCAGCGTTCCCCCAACCGTATGCCCGAGCAAGGTCGGCACGAACGGAAGTTTCGTCGCGGGCACGAAGAACCGGTCTCTAAGCCATGGCAGAACATGACTGTCTGATTGATAGACCGGCGTAAAGACGTGACTGGCAGCCTGATAGAAACGCAGATGAAACCGGCGCGCCCGCGCATAAGCTTTAAACGCTTGCTCGGGATCTTCAGCCCCCGCAAACGCCTGACCCAATGCATACGCATCGAGCAGCGCCATATTGACCCCCTGCCCTAATTGCGGACTTGTGGCATGCGCCGCATCCCCGATGGAAACCACCCGCCCCTTATGCGGGGTCATGAGCGTGTGATGCCCATAGCGTGCAAACGTGAGGTCGCCTGGATGTGTGATGAGGGAAAGCAGCCCCTCTGTCTCCGGCCACAAAGCGAGCACTTGTTCTTTCCAGGCGTCAAGACCACCTGCTTGCCAGCCAGCAAACCCTTCCTGTTTTAAACTCCAGAAGAATGCGGTGTACGTGCTGCCCGAAGAAGAGATGCGTCCAATAGGCAGAACACCCACCATTTTGCTCGACCGGGAATAAACCTGTTCTAGGGTCGAAGACGAAAACGCTGACACAGACCAACCGCCATTTGTTTCAAGGCTCGCCCAGAGGGCGCCAAATGGCAGCTCCCGCATTTTGTGGTGCGGCCAGATCTGCCGACGGATAGACGAACGGGACCCCAGCGCATCAATCACAAAATCGAACGAACCGACAAGACGACCGGACTCAGTTTTGAAAGAGGGACGCTGGTCGGCCCCCTCTTGCACGCCTGTCACCGTCGCGCCGGTCTCAACCTCAATGCCTGCGCGCGCAACAGCATCAAACAACACATTGAAGATGGCAGCGCGATGAACCGCGAGCCCGTGGCGCCCGGGCCCCGCCCAGTCGTAACGCACGTCCAACACCCGCCGCCCGGACGGGTGCGCATGTCCGAGCATGCGGTCGATCTGAACACCAAGCGCGCGAATGTCACGCTCAAGCCCGAGCGACGCAAGGACCGCCACACCTGTAGGCTGCAAGACAAGCCCTGAACCAATGGGCTGAGGTTCTTCCAGCTGATCAACAAGCGTGACGTGGTGACCTTGAGCGTTGAGAAAGAGCGCGATTGAAAGTCCCGCCGGGCCACATCCCGCAATACCGATATGAAATTTTTTCATGCGCCCCAAATCGACTTCATGTGTCTTCACCTCATGTGCCTATAAAGCACAGAAATCGTGCGATGAGCAGTGCAGCCCGCGGTCGCGAGGCAACCCCGCACCCACCAACAAGAGATTGCAGGCCAAACATCCCGTGCCCATATGGAAGGGAAATCATTCCGTGCGAGGAGGGGCTCCATGAAGGTTGAACATACAATCGCGATCAACGCACCGGCTGAGACCGTTTGGGACGTGACAGCGGACATCAACAATTGGCCGGATTGGACCCCAACCGTGGAAAAGGCAACCCGCCAGGACGACGGCCCTTTCCGCATTGGCAGCCATGCCCGCATGCAACAGCCCGGCATGCCCGAAGCCATCTGGACGGTGATTGAAATGTGCGAAGGACAGAGCTTCGCCTGGGAAACCCACATGCGCGGCATCCACTTCACCGCGACTCACTATACTGTGCCAACAGAGACCGGCTGCACCAACACGCTGGGCCTCGAACTAAAAAGCGTACTCGCCTTCCTGCTTTGGCCCCTCACCAAACGTCAGGCGCTCAAAACGCTGGAGACCGAAAACAACGGCCTCAAAGAATTTTGTGAGACAATCGGATAAAGCGGAGCGCCTACATGCTCCAAAGCCCCTATCTAAGTTACAGCGCTAACACCGAAACAGTATTGAGCTTGGCAGTGCTCACACATATACTAAAATCGCACCTGTAGCTTAACCAGTAAAGCCTCCGCCTTTATGAGACTTTTGTAGTCTACTCAGAGCGGATGATGTGTGTGCAAGTCACACCAGGTGCGCCAACAATGGGCGCAAACATGACGCACTACCTAAATCATAGTCGCGGAATGCGCCAATTCAAAAAACTGATCGGAAATGCAAACCACCTGATTATTACAGTCCTCGTCGGCTTAGACTCGATCGAGAAAGGAGCTGTACGCGCTGCGCCAGAAGAGCTTCGCACTGCATGGTCCCCAAAAGACCCTGTGATGTCCGCTCAACGGGCTCGCCGAATGGTACTAGACATGAGTCTCGTCCGAGCCGTTGATGCACTGGACAGCTACCTCGTTTCTGCCAACCGCAAACCCTGTCTATTTAGTTCTGCGGAAACTAGAGAAGGGCTAAACGCTTGCGGGACAAGCGCATACCGGAAATTCAAATTTGTCGATAAGCAATATGGAATTAGCCAAACTTGCGAGGCTGCAGCTGCGCTTGTTGAGACTTCAATCAAATGCAGAAATAGAGCCGCTCATACGAATGCGGACGAACCATTTCCAGAGACACTCACCAAAACCCTATATCAGAATAGGGAAAAAATATCAGAGGGATACGGTGGACTAGACGTGGAAGCTTTGCTTCGACGGTATGATCAAAACAAAGAACCTACGTTCAAAGAAATTGCGGCTTTTATACGATCGACAAATCAGTACGTGTATCAATTGGAACCTACACTACTGCAAAGCATTGATGTTTCACTGTTTCTCCAGGAACTAATTTGGGATTGGGCGTCCAAAGAACCAAAAACGGATGAAACACCAGAGCATTGCCGTAGACGGCGAATTCAAGGCGTTTGGGGGAAAGACGCTGACAGAAGGATGAATGGCCTGAAACATATCCTCCAAAGAAGTGGTCTGTCCGAATACAGATCGGTCAACACCCCAGCCGCGGTATCTATTGAGGACCACCACATCAATTTGCTGACAAATATGAAACCAGCCGAACTATACGAATGGGCAGCAACCGATACCGTTTAGGGCACCTCACAATCCAGAGAAAGTCCTTGTTGATTGAGCCACCGCGCCAAGTCCGCCCAAAGATGAAACCAAGACATCCGTAGAAACATTACGCACCGCCAACGCTGATTTTGGCCTGCAGAAAGTTTGGTTTAGCCTCTGAATCCAACACCCTACTGGCCAGAGGAAACGGAGGAGACAGCATGCGTGATTTTGACCCGGACGGCACACGATTGCCGGTGAAGATCGATACAGCGTCGAACGGTGAGTATCTGCCGCAACCTCTGACCAAGTCAGAGGTACACGCCAAGGCGCTTGCCTTTGAGAAAGTGGCAGGCGCTGTAAACCGTCTGGACACGGATCGACGTACCTTCCTTAAAAGCACCATGGGCACCGCCGCAACCTTGCTCGCACTGAATGAAACTGCAGCGGCCACCGGTGCGAAAGGCGGCACCTTCAACGTCGCTCTTGATGCAGCCGAAGATACAGCACTCGCCGATGCGAGCGTCAAAGGCGATGAGTTTATCTTCGACATTCAGACCCATTGTGTCGATCCATCAGGCGCTTGGCGATCTGGCATGGATGGGATTTTGTGGACCGTTGCCATCAACTTCGTCTTCGAAGAAGGCGCCCGCCAATGCGGCTGGTTCGACTTTGACTGTTTCGACGCCCAGAACATGATCAAGGAAGTCTTCCTGGATAGCGACACAGACGTCGCCGTGCTTTCAGCATTGTGGGGCGGACGTGAAAACAATCCGACGCCGATCGACTACGCAGCAGAAACACGCACGATTGTAAACGAAGTAGATAATCGCGAACGCGGCCTCATTCACGGCGGTGTCTTCCCCAATGAACCTGGCTGGGAAGACTTTATGGATGAGCTGGCGGAAGACCACAAAGTCGCGGCCTGGAAACTCTACCCGCAATGGGGACCCGATGGCGTGGGCTATCACATGGATGACCCGGATCAGGCAGCACCCTTTTATGAGAAGGCGCGCCAGCTTGGCATCACCACCATCTGCTCCCATCGGGGCCTGCCGCTCCCCATACTGGACCATGCCTATTCGCATCCGAGCGACATTGCCCGCGCGGCCGCCGCAAACCCGGACCTCACCTTCATCTGCTATCACTCAGGATTTGAACCGGACTATGCGGAGAGCGCGTATAACCCGGACAATATACAAGGCATCGACCGGCTCATTCGCGCCCATGAGGAAAACGGCTTCCGGCCGAACGAAGGAAACCTCTATGCAGAAATGGGCGGTCTATGGCGCGAACATATGACCCAGCCCGAAGCCGCAGCGCACGCCATGGGCAAGCTCCTCAAAACCTTTGGACCGGAACGCATTTGCTGGGGAACAGACAGCATTTGGTGGGGGAGCCCACAGGATCAGATCGAAACCTTCCGCACGTTTGAGATCACAGAGGAGTTTCAGGAGCGTTTCGGCTATCCAGCCCTCACCAAAGAGGTGAAAGCCCGCATCTTTGGTCTGAACGCTGCGGAGGTTTATGGCGTCGACCCAGAGCCTTTCTTGAAAGAAGCCGCCAATGACCGTGTCCAGGAACTCCGTCGCGACTATGCCGCCTGCACAAACCCGAGCTTCCAGACCTATGGACCCAAAACCCGCCGCGATTTCTGGCGGGTTTCCGGCCCCGGCGGCGGTCGCCCCAGTTGAGACAACCAAAGTCCGCCCATCTCGCTTAGGAAGGCGGAAATTGGTGTGAAAGCACACCAAAAGGATGCCCCTACGGCGTTTTCATTGACTTACCCGTCAGAACCCCTATATGTGCACGTACTGATTACATTCGATGTGCGCTACGTGACCGACCGGCTTGCCGATCAGCTTATTTATCCCCTGAAAATGTGACCAATTGCGACCCGCATGTGCACAAGGCCCGTGTGGACTTAATCACTTACGTCAGAGGAAAAATCCATGACAACCGGAACAGTTAAATTCTTCAATGCTTCTAAAGGCTTCGGCTTCATTGAGCCAGAAGATGGCGGCAAAGACGCATTCGTGCACATTTCTGCTGTTGAACGCGCAGGTCTCTCAACACTCAACGAAGGCCAGAAGGTCTCTTATGAGCTTGAGCCAGGCCGCGACGGCAAGTCTTCTGCTGAGAACATCTCAGTAGTCGACTAATAGCGACTTGCATTCGGTCGGAAACGACCGGTGACGAAACCGCCTCCAGCCTTTGTTGGGGGCGGTTTTTTTTGTGTGCGCAGTCTATCAAGGTGAAATGCCAATTCCCCTTTTATTGACTTGGACGCAAAAATCGGCGTAAATCCTCGGATACGTTCTACATTCGATGCGCGCTAAATGAATTTCCGGTTCGCCGGCGAGCTTATCTATCCCCTGACAATGTGATCGTTGAAGACCCGTTCTTGCGCGCGGTGCGTGAGGGCGGACCCAATACGTGTTAGAGGAACTACCAATATGCCTACAGGCACAGTTAAATTTTTCAACGCAACCAAAGGCTATGGCTTCATTGAGCCAGAAGACGGCAGCAAGGATGCATTCGTGCACATTTCTGCTGTTGAGCGTGCAGGTCTCTCCACACTGAACGAAGGCCAGAAGGTCTCTTTCGAGCTGGAAACCGGCCGCAATGGCAAAGAGTCTGCTGAGAACCTCTCGGTTGTTGAATAACTGCTAGTTACTGACAACGCATCATCCCGAAAAGTGCCAGATCAGATATTGGCGGTTTTCGGATAAGATGATGCGGAGAGAATGTAAGCCGCCCTTGGGTGATCCTGAGGGCGGCTTTTTTGTGCGCCTGTGCGCGAACGCCCTCAACTCCCCTGATGGAGACCCAGCTCTTTCTGTTTCTTTTTAGAAAGTCCGAGCGACACGATCCGGTGGGACTCTTTGATATAGGCCTTGAGGTCTTTGTCAGAGAGACCGGGCTTGTCATAGTTCTGGATCCAGCTCATGCCCCGCGAGGCAAGATAGGGAGCGGGCCGCAACCCTGGCTCTTCCTTCAACATCTCAAAAGCAATCTTTGAGACCTTGAAGGTGACGGCAGCCTTGGGCTTTCCTGTCTCAGCGTCATCCCAGCCGCCAATGGCAAAAACCTTGCCGCCCACTTTCCACACATGAGACCCGCCCCACTGCACCACATACGACGTGGCGGGGAGACTGCCGCAGAACTTGTTATATTGCTCATAGGTCATGGGAAGCCCTCAAGCGCCGGCACCATCCCGCGCAATCATGGCGCGCTCCGCATCGACAATGAAGTTCCGGTTGAGCGGCACCGCGTCGCGCTGAGGCGAGAGCAAAAGCTGGAACACCATATTGGAGCCGTGCAGGAAGCCAAGTTCCGCGGCACCGAGATAAAACTCCCACATGCGGCAAAAGCGTTCGTCATAAAGCTCTGCCGCCTTCTCCCGGTTCGCGGTAAAGCGCGTGCGCCAATCCCTGAGCGTGTAGTAATAATGGAGGCGCAACACCTCCATATCATCGACCCAGAGGCCCTGACGCTCCAGCGCCTCAAACGTCTCTGACAAAGCAGGTACATAGCCACCCGGGAAAATATACTTCCGGAAGAAGGGCCCGGTTGTGCCGGGCTGTGTGCTCCGCCCAATGGAGTGGATAAAGGCATAGCCATCGGGCTTGAGGAGATCGCGCACCGTGCCAAAATACTCGTCAAAATGCCCGATGCCCACATGTTCCATCATGCCGACAGAAACCACCCGGTCGAACTGGCCTTCATATTCCCGATAGTCTTTCAGCACGAAATCGACACGGTCGGAAACGCCTGCTTCTTCTGCTTTCTGTTCGGCAATCGCCACCTGTTCTGGTGAGACATTAAGCGAGGTCACATGCGCACCCTCTTTCGCCATGCGAATGGCAAAGGCACCCCAACCACCACCAATTTCCAAGACAGTCATGCCGGGCTTCAGCCCCAGTTTCGCCGTTGCGCGGGTGAGCTTTGCGGCTTGCGCATCTTCCAACGATGTCTCCGGCGTTTCGTAAAAGGCGCAGGTATAGTTCAGCTCCTCATCCAGGAAGAGCTGATACATCTCCGTTGAAAGGTCATAGTGTGAGCGCGCCTGTTTCTTCGCATTGTCCACATCATTGGCCTGTTGACGCCGCCGCATGGAGCGCCAGAACCGGCGAAGCCCGCCCTGCACCTTGTGGCTCGCAAGCGGCCCGCGATTGATGGAGAAAAGAAAGAGCAGGTCATAGCAGCCGGACCCGGCCTCAAAGCTAAGGCCGCCATCCATATAAGCTTCGGCCGCAATCAATTCCGGATTGAGGAAGAGCTTCCACTTCAGCGACTTGTCGTGAAGCCGCATGGTCACATGCACAGCCTCGTCACCCTCGCCAGCCGTCCCAAACTCATGTTGAGACCCATCCACGTCAAAGACGGTCAGCCGTCCCTTCTGAACAAACGTGTTCAGCAGATTATTTAGTGGCCACAGACTCATCTCACTCCCCCTCATCTTTCGCGTGGAAGCGAGCATAGAGCATTCTCAGGCAGGACCAGAAATCAATTCAAGGCAGCCTATGACGCCCCGGCGCTGACCTCTCCTGATCTCCCACCGGACCGCACTTTCCACACGCGGTACGCTTCCAGGGCGCCTAGCGGCAGGAAGTGGGCGAGTGCGCCGCCAAATGTGTTGTGGATGGTGATCCAGTGCAGCAACGTCATGATCGCCGCGACATAAACCAGCCGCTGCAAGGTCTGCCAGCCAGGGCCCATCGCCCTGACAGACGGGCCATTTGAGGTAAGCACCAAAGGCACAAAGATGAGGAACGCAACCCAGCCCGTCCAGATACCAAGCTTCACCACATCTGCCACCACAGCATCAAGCGTGCCAAGATCAATCACATAATAAAGCGTGTGGAGCGCCGCATAGCCAAAGGCCGCCACACCGAGATAGCGCCGTCGCACCATGAGCCAACGGATCCATGTGGCACCCGGAAACATCATCCATAGAGGTGTGAGCATCATGGCGATGATCATGAAGCGGGCCGCAAATTCCCCGGTCGGGTGCAACAGACGTTCAAGGTCGCGCCCATCCAGCGCACCGGCAATCATGGCCGTAGACGGCAGAGCAATGAGCGCCCAGAAAAAATAGGGGGAGTTGAAGAAGGCTTTGAGGGAAGTCATGTGCTGGGCAGGGTCCTTTGGACAAAACAAGACAGGCCATCGCCAGCCCGCTTGCCCCAAGGATAGGAACCCGCGCGCGGTCCTTCCAGCAAAACACTGTTACAAATTGTAATGAGGGACGCTCAGTCCGCCTCGATAACACCGCAGGCAACCCGCGCACCCGCGCCGCCAATCGGCTGGGTCACGTGATCATCTGCATTTTCATGAATGATGAAGGTGGAGCCATCGTCATCCAGCAGATTGTTTGGCCCTTCAACAAGTGACACGAGAGAGGTAAAGGCCTCCATCTCGCCCACACCGTCAGCGCCCACAAAAATATTTGGAATATCGCCGGGTTCCGGCCCTTCAGGGTTCAAGAGCCCATGACCGCCAGGAACCAGACCCACATGCCCCTTCGCTGTTTTAAAGCCTTCATGGGGTTCGCACACACCGTGAGCGTGGAGGTGCAGCCCGTGCTTGCCGGGCGTAAGACCTTCTACCTTCACATGAATAAGGACACCACTCGGTCCCTGGGTGAGCGTGGCCATACCGGCCTCCTCACCGTCTGTATTGATCAACGTGGCCTTGGCCATCGCGGGCTGGGCCGCGTCCTCAGCAAAACTCGGTGCCGCAGAGAGCAAAGCAACAGTCAGGGCGGCGGTGAAGACAGAACGGGACATGGACCACACTCTACGTTAGGGAAGACACACTATTTGACGACCGAGCTTATGCTCACGTGACAGCATAGGCAAACCAAGAGGTCCCACAGCCATCCAGCGTGCCTAGCCTGACTGATTGAGCAGGACAATCGCCCCCTTCAGCACAGTCGCAAACCCGACCCACACCGCATAGGGAACAAACAGCACAGCCGACAGGCGGTCACGGCGTCCTGCCGATCTCATGAACTGAAGAATGACGAAGAACAGGAACACGATCACAACAAGGGCCCAGACTGGTTCCTGAGCAGCAAAGAAAATGGGCGACCACAAGAAGTTCAAACCCATTTGCAAAATCCAAAGCCCCATCAAGGCACCCGTGTCTTCTCGGTGCCATATCCGCCAGCCCACAAAGGCAATCATGAGGTACAAGATGGTCCATACTGGCCCGAACACCCAGCTCGGTGGATTGAAAAATGGTTTTTCGAGCCCGGCATACCACTCACCCGGAACGGTGAGCGTGCCAATCGCAATGCCGCCGCCCATCACCACCAGCAGGAACACCGCAAAAGAGACTGCTTTATTCATAGTGAGAAACCTCCTGTAGCGACAAACTGGGAGCACCTTACGGCGCACAGTTAAGCGATATAGATCGCCATCGCACAGGTTCAAAGTCATTGGCTGATTTAGGGGGTGTGGTGCCGCTTGGGTGATTTGAACACCCGACCCCATCATTACGAATGATGTGCTCTACCAACTGAGCTAAAGCGGCCCAACAAAGCATTTCCAGGTGAAGTGCCAGCTAGAATTGATTTGGCGGTTCACCGTCCGGAAATGCGACAAACAATGAAGACGGCAATTCCTTAAACCGATCCGCCGCTTATGTCTAGCGTCCAAAACCTGACAAATGCTGAACAGGGTCTAGCCGCCGCACCTGAAGGGTTCTGGAATCACAGCACCTTCTGCAATCGGCGCAACCTCACCGCAGAGGACCATTGGTGGAACGGCTGCCTGAGGCACAGCCGTCACCTGCGCCATAAAGGCGCGGACCTCGGCAGCACTTTCCTCTGGCACTTCTTCCATGGCGATGTGCCCCACATTTTCATAAATCACGAGCTTCGCCTGAGGCAGTGCCTCTTTCATCTTGTGCGCACTCTCGACAGGGATCAGCGGATCATTCTCCCCCCAGATAATGAGTGCGGGAAGCTCTATTGACGGGATTTGCTCCGCGAGCGCAGCATCCGCGACGCCGCGATTGGCATAGCCCTGGAACCGCGCGCGCGTCGCACCGCGATTACCATCATGAAGCGTCATATCAAAATAGCGATCAATCATCGCCTCGGTGACCAGCCCGTCATCCTCAATCGAATGCTTCAGGCCGTTTTCCACAATAGAGCGTGGCGTGATGAACAGCATCAGCTGATTGACCACAGGTGTCGCAGCGAGCCGGAAGGCAAGTGGCGGAGACGCATTCCCTACATCACGCGGCATGCCGGAGGAAGACACAGGGATGATGCCAAGCAGATCCTCCTCATGGGTCACCGCATATTGCAGTGTCACCCCACCCCCCATGGAATTGCCGCCCATAACAAACGTTTCAAGCTCAAGAGCTGTGACAAGTTCTTTTACAAAGGCGACCTGACCGGCACGGCTATAGTCATCACTCTCATGGGTTCCCGTCAGACCATGGCCCGGCAGATCGAGAGTGATCACCCGGTAATCGTCGCCAAGAAGTTTGACCCAGGGCTCCCACGTATGAAGTGAGGCGTTGGACCCATGCACCAGAAGAAGAACAGGACCTTCCTTGTTCCCTTCATCGCGATAGTGGGCCGTAGAACCAGAGGGAAGCGCCAGAAACGTCGAAGCCTCGTTCGCATATATCGGCAACAATTCTTCGGTGGTTTTATCAAGAGCGCCCCACATCGCAAAGAGCGCAATAAACGCAACCAGCACCAGCGCAACAAGTCCGCCTAAAAATTTTCCCATCACTTTGTCCAGCTTACCATTTTGCCGACTCCCCTTTAGCGCCATTTTCATCAATCCCCGGACCTTCCGGCCCCGGATCATCTGGCGCAATTACTACATGCTCTGGAAGCCTATCACGAGGTTCCGTCTCGTCTACGGCAGGGTCTTTCCCCGGCGTTTCAGCAGGGGGTTCTTCTTCATCCTTTGCCTCTGCAGGCAGTGTTTTTTGCCCATCTTCATCGATAGACGGTTCCGAAGCTGTCGGGGTTGGGGGCACCAGCGCCACCCGCGCCCCATCCCGTTTGACGGGCAACTGCCAGTTGAGCGTATCAAACGCGCCTGTCTCCGGCACTACAGGAACCCAAATATGAGACTGATAGCCTTCAGCGACCCAACAAGCATCGACAGGCGCATGAATGGCGCGGGTGAGCCAGACCTGTGCCGCCGCGGCATGATCTTCCGCGCCTTCCAGTGCGCCCATCAGCTCGCACACCCGTTGGGTGGGGTCGCCTACAAGAAGAGGTTCCAGCGCTTCTCGGGCTGTTTCAAAATCACGCGCACCAAGAGCGGCACGCGCCAACACCATCTGGCTTTCCCCCGCACCGGGGTTCCGCGCCGCCAGTCCCTTGACCCGGCGCAATCGATCGAAGGGCTTTTCATCCGACACCAGTGTCAGATAAACGTCCGCAAGATCAGGGTGAGGATGTGTCGCCCAGGCCCGCTCAATGAGACGACCGGCTTTGCGCATCTGCCCAGCCTCGCCCAAAAGACGGGCAGCAAGCGCAACCGGCGGCGCAAAGGTAGGCTCCATCTCCACCGCATCGCTCGCAAGCTGAAGCGCTTTGTCGCTCGCCTCACCATCGGCAAGACTCATCGCTTGAGCTGTCAGCAGGACGGCACGCCGGCGCCTGGCCACATCGCGCGTGAGAAGCTTCACCTGCAGCATTCTGTCGAGCGTTGTCGCCGCGGTGTCGAACTCGCCTGCAGCTACCTGTGCAGTGAAAGCCGCCTCTGCCGCCCAGGGCGTATGAGGACGGAGTGCAAACGCCTTTTCCGCATAGGTTCGTTCCGCCACTTTATTGCCGACGCGGCCGGCCTGAACATAAAGACCACGCAGACCCAGAAATTCTGTTTCCGAATGTCCCCGCATCTCTTCAAAGAAACGGGTAGCCCCTGCGCTGTCGCCTTTCATCTGCGCCGCCTGAGCCGCAAGCAGCAAGGTCATCGCGGGTTCATCCAACAGCTTGTGTGCCTGGCCCGCATAATGGTCTGCCTCGCGGCTGTCACCCGCCGCAATCGCAACCATGCCTTTGGAAAGCGCATCATATCCCTTCTTGCGTTTTCGCGTCGCAAGGAAGGAGGTGAAGCCTGCAGGGCTTTTCATAAACGTTGCAAACAAACGATAGCCAAGCACACCAATGATCGTCGACAAGGAAATGACAAGCAGCCCCATCACAAAACTGGTGCGGATTTCATAACCTTGCCACGTGACCGTTACGACACCTGGATGATCGGCCAGCCAGACAGCGGAGGCACACAAAACGGCAATGATCGAGAAAGGAACGAGGACACGCCACATGGGGCTTACTCCTCGCCTGCGGCGACATGCGCCAATACACGAGCCGACAGGTCCCGCACCAGGAGATCGGTGCTCTGCCGGGCTTCAACATCGCCGACCCATGTCGCAGCCACGTCAGCCGCAGGCCCGGTAAGGAGTTTCGCTTCGCTCAAGGCGCCGGACAAGTCCTCCTGCGCCAACCGTGTTTCAATGCGGGCAACAATCGCTTCAACATTATCTCCCTCTACATCACCGACGCGGCGCACCGTGATGATCGAAAGCGCACTGCCAACAATCCGTTCATAAAACGTTTCTCTGCCTGCACGGCGCTCCGCTGTCAGAAGCGGATCAACAAGATCAGAAAACTCTTGGGTAAGAGACGCAAATGACCGAACACCTTTTGTCGCCACTTCTGCAAGAGCCGCAACAGCTGGGTCCTCAGGAGCAAGCGCAGCTATTGCCCCAAGCTCAGCTTCGAATGCCGTCCCTGCATCAATCGCACGGGTGAGGTTCGCAAGGGCAATCCCCAACGCTGCCTCCGCCGTCGGGTCAGGACGTGACACCTCTTCCTCCAAGGCGGCAACCTGAAGCGTGAGGACATTGATCTGCTCAGCCGCAGCGTTCACCCCTTGAGCAATCTGACCGACCCGTTCTGGAATGTCGGCGGGCAGTTGCGCCTCTTTCAGAGCGCGCACGTCTTCAGAGGCAGTTCGCAATGTATCTGCCAGAAGAGCGAGTTCTGATGTCAGCCGGTCCGCATCCACCGCAGCCAGCTGATCTTCAAACTTGGCCGCATCATCCTGCATCTGAGCAGCCAGGCCTTCAAGCGCCTGCAACCGCTCGGCTATTGGGGCCGCGCCAATCTGGTTTGAGTGTTGTGCTGCGAGCTCCTCAACACTTGAAAGTCGGGTAAAGAGCCCATCGGTGCGCGTCTGGAACAAGTCGCCCAGTTCGCTCACCCGAGTATCCAGGGCCGCAATTTGACCATCATCAGCACCGCCCGTTTTGGGCATCACATAAAGGATCCCGAAGCCGACAACTGCCGCCCCAATCAACCCGCCGGCAAGCCCCGCCCCAAGCGCAACAGATCGGTTCTTCCCCGTCACATCTACAGCCGTGGCATCGATGGTCTGGGGCGCGTCTGAGGATTTGTCGCTCGCGCCACTCGCTGAGGTGGAAGAGGAACCGTCTTTATCTGTCATTACCCAACTGCCTTGTTACTTCCCAAATGCCTTACTACGCGCTTGACGAGAGAGCCCGGTAGCCGTCTCGATACTCCCTCGATAGATCAGGTTAGTATACGCGAAATCAAGAACGGGGAGCGAAACTCACCTCTTAGTTTTTGCCTATTTCTCAGGCGCTGATGCAGGGTCAAGCAAGGTCAGAAGATCTGCTTCATTTGGCGCGGACGCAACGTGGATCCCCTGCAATCCGATGTTTTGCAATGGCAACGCAGCATTCGCAGAGAGACAATAGGCGTTCAAGCCTGACAAGCGGTCTGTAAGGCCTGCCAACCGGCATAGATCGACAAACGTCTCCGCAGATCGTTTTGAATAGAGAAGCACCCCGTCAATGTCGCCCGAACGCAGGCCTTCAACCGTTTTCGGTGAAAGACTGGCTGCTGTCTTTGCTTCATAAAGGACAGCACGCTCGACCCAAAAACCATCCGCCTCAAGCGCACCCTTTAGGTCTCCCGCAACTATGGTGCCCGCAATGTGCAAGAGAGGCCCCGCATCTGGTTCCAATTTCTGGTGAGCCAGCTTAATGAGCGACACCACATCGCCTTCCGCCTCAAAAACGTCCGGAAAACCGGCGTCCCGAGCCAGGGCCGCGGTCGTCGGCCCTACCGCCACAAGCGGAAGCTTGAGCCATTCGGAGAAATCAGTGCGGCTCTTCATGGCTCGAAGGCCATTCGCGCTTGTGATCAGCAGCGCCTGAACACCCGTGCGCGTCAGCGGTGTCTCCGGATGAAATTCAATCGACATAAGAGGGTCAACGGTAACGTCATGGCCACGGGCTTGAAGCACCCGCGCCAGAGCCTCGGCATCCTTTCGGGGGCGGGTCACCAGCAGGTGCATGAAAACAACCTCTCTGAATTACCAGGTCGCGAAAAACTCCGGGCCACCTTTGGCCTTAAGCTCCGTCGCAGCATCAGCGCCAAGGGCGGCCGATAAAGCAGGCGAGCCATCGCGCGCGGCCGTGTGAACAATCGTACCGTCGGGCGTCAGAATTTGCCCGCGAAACCGGATCCGGCCTTTTTCATAAACCGCGTGCGCCGCAAGCGGCGTCCGGCAAGAGCCATCAAGGGCCGCCAAGAACGTGCGTTCAGCTGCCATCACAATGGCTGTCTCCACATGATGGATCGGCGACAGGATATGGGCAATGTCTTCATCTTCTACCCGGCGTTCAATGCCGACAATGCCCTGGGCCACAGCGGGGATCATCTTCTCAACGGAAACAGGGTCCGTCGCCACCTCCGGCATGCCGAGCCGGTTGAGGCCCGCCATTGCAAGAAGGGTAGCGGAGGCAACGCTGTCTTCCAACTTTTTAAGCCGCGTGCCGACATTCCCCCGAAACTGCACAATTTCAAGGTCAGGACGCTGAGCCAAGATCTGAGCGGCGCGGCGAAGCGATGAGGTGCCAAATTTGGCGCCCTGAGGCAGGGTCTCAATCGAGCGGGCGTGCGGGCTAATAAATGCATCCCGCGGATCTTCACGCTCCAGCACACAATCAATGATGAGGCCAGGGGGCAATTCGGTGGGCATGTCCTTCATGGAATGCACGGCCAAATCGATACGCTTGTCGTAGAGCGCTTCTTCTATCTCTTTGGTAAAGAGCCCTTTGCCGCCCACTTCCGACAGACGTTGCTCCTGCAGGAGATCTCCCGAGGTCTTGATCGGGACGATTTCAAGAGCCCCCTCTTCAAGATGGTGCGCCTTGGCGAGCAGCGAGGCGACGGTGTTCGCCTGCGCAAGAGCAAGGTCAGATCCCCGGGTGCCGATACGAATGGGTCGTTGCATGGAAATGGAACCAGATGGTAAGCGTGCGTGGTCTTCTTATACCGGGTTTCGTGCAGCGCGCGAGCCCTGATTGCTGGCTCAGCGGGACGAATGGCCGCACTGGGTGCACCCGAAAGTAACGAAACGGAAAACTGAAATCGTGACCTCGCTCACTGTTATGGGTATTGAGACCAGCTGCGACGAAACAGCCGTGGCGATCGTGCGCCAGATTGACGGAGCAGGCCCGGAGCTCCTTGCCAACGAAGTTCTAAGCCAGATTGAAGACCATGCGCCCTATGGGGGCGTTGTGCCGGAGATCGCAGCACGCTCTCACCTGGTCCACCTGGACGGCCTTGTGAAGCGGGCTCTCAAAACAGCGGATCTCACCTTCAACGACCTGGACGGTGTGGCGGCAACAGCGGGACCAGGGCTCATTGGCGGGGTGATCGTGGGCCTGATGACCGCCAAAGCCATTGCCCTGGTGCACAAACTGCCCTTTATCGGCGTGAACCACCTGGAAGGTCATGCGCTGACAACCAGGCTCACCAACGAGACCCCGTTCCCCTATCTGCTACTACTTGTTTCCGGTGGACATTGTCAGCTGCTGCATGTGAAGGGCCTGGGAGAATATGTGCGTCTCGGCTCTACCATCGACGATGCGGTGGGAGAGGCCTATGACAAAACCGCCAAGATGATGGGGCTCCCCTATCCAGGGGGCCCTGCTCTTGAAGTGATTGCCAGAGAGGGTGATCCAACCCGCTTTGGCCTGCCCCGGCCTCTCCTGAACCGCAAGGACTGCGATTTCTCTTTTTCAGGTCTCAAGACCGCTGTGCGCAAACATGTGCTTGAGCTTGCAGAAAGGAATGAGCTTGGGGACCAGGACAGGGCCGACATTGCAGCTTCATTCCAGGCCGCAGTTGCCGACGTCCTCGACAATCGCGTGAGCCGCGCCATGTCCAAGACCAAAGATCAGCTGGGAGAAAATCCACAGCTCGTCGTCGCAGGCGGCGTCGCCGCCAATCAGGCTCTCCGCACGCGGCTGGCACAGACCTGCGAGACAAACGGCTTTACCTTGGAAGTCCCCCCTGTGGGTCTTTGTACCGACAATGGCGCGATGATCGCTTGGGCTGGGCTGGAACATCTGGCGGCAGGCCATACCTCGCCCATGGATCTTGAGCCACGGGCCCGCTGGCCGCTCGACAAATCGACCACGCGGTAACCCAAATTCACTTTCAGAATAAAAAAAGAGACGCCGGAGGGGGGTCCGGCGTCTCAGTATGCCTTTAGCGGGGGGACGCTTGGGGCAATGTCCAGGACCCTAGGGAGGGGAAAGGGAACCTGGACGAAGGATTGTTAGATCAGGTTGCTTGCCTGCGCGAACAGCACAGCGCCGTAACCTGTGAGAACAACTGTCACAGCAGTTGTGCTGAAACGGTCGAGGAAGTTTGAAAGTCCGTTGCCAAACATGAGGACACCTATTGCTTTGAGTAGAGGGAACTAAGGTGAGGGATTAGAAGGAGTATTGACCAGCGACCTGGATCACGAGCCCAACGCTGTACAGCATCAGTGCGAGGGTGCTGACGCCAAGGGGACCCAAAAATGGAGGAGGGGTCTGTCTTTTTGCAGCTTCATTCATGGGCTCGTTCCAGTTCACTTAAGTCTCGCGCCCCTTGCTCTGGGCCGGTTGAGGGTTCCGACCCTCCCATCTGCTTCAATGGAGGAGCGCGTCTATGACAACTATGTAGGAAGCCCTAAATGAAAAACAATGAATGATTTCAAAAATATTCATTATTCACAATATGGTCACAATTCAGCGCTTTTCGCCTTTTTTGCAGCGCTGAGCGAACCCCACCGCTCAGCAGGACTCGCGGTCAGCAAAAATTGTGGAGATTCAACAGCTTAAGGGGAAGGTAAGCCTGGTCAGGCAGCTTTCGCAGGTGCCAAGCCCCGCACAATCAGCTGATAGACCCCATCCAATTCCAGCTCAAGTTTATCGAGACTGAGGCGGGAAAAAAGCTGCGGATAGGAGAATTTGAGGGTCGCCGCCTGAATCATTTCAGCGGTGAAATCAGGGTCAGCAACCTCAAACTCGCCCGCATCACGCCCCATGCTGAGAATGCCGGACAACACGTCCCGCTCCCGCTTCAGCCCTTCATTGTGGAATTCAGGCCTTTCAGCTGTAATCAGCTGCGCCATTTCCACAATTCGGTGGTTCTTCTCCAAAGCGTGAAACGTGGTCCGAAGGTCCTGGAACAAGAATTCCTTCAACCGTTCTGCGGCAGTCATGCCCGGACTATCCAGAATAGCGGTCAGCGCGTCCGCCGTTTGAATAGAAGCACGGCGGCAGATTTCTTCAGCGATATCAAGCTTGCTGGGAAAAAATCGGTAGAGATTGCCAGATGACATATCGCAGTCTCGTGCCAGCTCTGCCATTGTCGTCTTCCCATAGCCATAATGGGTAAAACGCTCTTCAGCAGCTTCTATGATTCTTTCGCAGACATCTTCACTCATGGAGAGTGAGTGTAGAGCGATGGCCTGAACAATCAACAAATCGTTCAATATTTCGCATTTGCGAGAAATCGGGCGAAATGCAGCAAAAACGACCGAACCTGAGGCACCATGACACCAATCAGAACTCTCGCAGTAGTGGGCGGCGGCGCCTGGGGCACAGCGCTGGCGACAGCGGCAGCACGTGCCGGTCGCGACGTTCAGCTGTGGGTGCACGAACCGGAAGTTGCTGAGGAAATAAACGCAGTCCACGAGAACAAGACCTATCTCCCCGGCATTCCTCTCGATCCGAACATCAAGGCCACAAGCGACATGGGAGACCTGATCGGCACGGACGCCTTTCTGCTCGTGCCCCCCGCTCAACATTTGCGCGCAGTTGCGACCAGACTCCATGACGTCTTGCAAAGAGGGTCTCTTGTTGCTGTCTGCGCAAAAGGCATTGAGCAGAACTCTGGAAAACTTATGAGCGAGATTCTGAAAGAGACATTGCCAGATGCTCTACCAGCTATTCTGTCCGGTCCAAGCTTTGCCGCAGATGTCGCACAGGGCCTGCCAACTGCTGTCACCCTCGCCTGCGCAGAAGAAGAAGCCGCAATCGCGCTCGTGGATGCCATTGGCTCTCCCACGTTCCGGCCCTATTGGACGTCGGACGTAATCGGCACCCAGATTGGCGGTGCTATTAAAAACGTTCTGGCCATTGCCTGCGGCATTGTTGATGGGAAAAAGCTTGGCGAAAGCGCCCGGGCTGCCCTCACCGCCCGCGGGTTCGCAGAAATGGTCCGGCTGGGAAAACGTTTAGGCGCGAGGCCTGAAACCCTGTCTGGCCTTTCAGGCCTCGGCGATCTCATCCTCACCTGCTCAAGCAGGCAGAGCCGCAACATGTCTCTGGGCATTGCCTTGGGAGAGGGGAAGTCCTTGAAGGAAATTATGGGCGACCGCAACTCCGTGGCAGAAGGCGTCCACACCGCTGCGGCAGTGAAAGCGATGGGCGAAAAGCGCCACCTGGACATGCCGATATGCGACGCCGTTGCAGATATTGTCTCAGGAACCAAGACGGTGGATGAAGCAATTGCCTCGCTTCTGGCCCGCCCCTTCACCGCAGAAATTTGAGCCTGTTCAAGACGAGCGCGGCCTCTTAAGCTCATTTCAAAACCAACTCAACTCATGGAAAAACACATGCTCTTTTGTATTGTCGGCATCGATAAACCAGATTCACTCGACCTGCGTATGGCGAATCGCGACAACCACCTGAAGCACTGGGCAGACACAGGCGCGGTGAAACTCGGCGGCCCCTTCACCTCAGACGATGGCGAACGCCTGGAAGGCTCCATGCTGGTGATCGACGTTGCCGACAGGGCCACAGCGCAAAAGCTTGCCGACGAAGACCCATACGTGAAAGCAGGCCTCTTTGGCACACGCGAACTGCGTGCCTGGAAATGGTTGCTCAAAGACTAAGGGTATTTTCAACAAAAGTTGCAGACTTTTGTGGTTCGAAAATGCGACCGAACAAAGGATCAGGAACCGAAATGGCTTATTGGCTTTTCAAATCCGAACCGAACACCTGGGGCTGGAATGATCAGGTGAAACGTGGTGCCAAAGGCGAGCATTGGGATGGCGTGCGCAACTACCAGGCCAACAACAACATGAAGGCCATGAAAATCGGCGATCTGGGTTTCTTCTATCACTCAGTAGATGAGAAATCTGTTGTCGGCATCGTGCGCGTGATCAAGGAACATTATCCCGATCACACAGACCCGAAAGAACGGTTCGGCATGGTCGACATTGAAGCGGTCGAGCCGTTCGTAACGCCCGTGACACTGCAGGATGTAAAAGACACGCCGGAACTTACCGACATGGTGCTCGTGAACAATTCACGGCTCTCTGTTCAGCCGGTAACGGCGGATGAATGGAAACGGGTATGCAAAATGGGCGGCCTCAAAAAAGTCCCCACAGCGAAAAAGTAAGGTCGACGCATTGCGCATCCTTGGTCTGTCCGGAAGCCTGCGGGCTGCATCCCTCAACACACGTCTACTCCGTGCAACAGAACTTCTGGCGCCAAAGCACATCACCTTTGAGGTCTTCAACGGACTGGGGTCACTGCCAATTTTCAATCCTGATTTAGACGATAAAGCACCTGAACCCGTCCAGATTTTTCAGGCCGCATTGTCAAAGGCCGACGCCGTTCTCATTGCGAGCCCCGAATATGCCCACGGCGTGACAGGCGTCATCAAAAACGCACTCGATTGGGTTGTAGCCAGCGCCGAGTTTTCTAGGAAACCCACGGCAGTCCTCAACACGGCGGCGCGCTCTCACCACGCCTGGGACGCGCTGAAAGAAACCATCGTCACCATGGACGCAAACCTGATTGAGAAGGCCTCCCTTACAGTGTCGTTGACCGGTCTTGAATTGAGCGCTGAAGAAATGTCTCACGACGCAGACATACGAAGTTCCATGACAGCCTGCCTTGAAACCCTGCATGAAGCAGCAAAGGTGTTAGCCGCGATATGAGTTTCGGCGACGAACAACGCCGCGAAAGATGGTTGGCCAAAGTACCACCAGCTGGCACGCACCTCTGCGCACTAGATGAAATTAATGTGCCCGGGGCTAAGGGCTTCACCTTTGGCGAAGGACGCGACCGCTTCGACATGTTTGTCGTGCGAACCGACAAAGAATGCCTGGCCTACGTGAACGCCTGCCCCCACGCTTTCACGCCCCTCGAAACCTTCTCCGACAGGTTTCTGACCCGCAAGAAGGATCAGATCCTCTGTACGACCCATGGCGCGCTGTTCAATCTCGACGATGGGTTTTGCACCAGTGGTCCCTGCGCAGGAAAGAGCCTGGTCGCGATCCCAATTGAGACATCCGACGGCCAGGTCACCATCGCATCAGCCTGATCAGCTCGCGACGAACGCGGCGAAGTCTTCGATCAAACCCTTGGACGAAAGCTCCACAAGTTTCTTACCATCAGTGGGATTAGCAAGCGACGGGTCCGACCCGATCCGGCCGTCAGGGAATTTCTCCCGATAATCTTCAGCATCCGTGTAGCGCGCAGACGGAGCGATCTTCGGCGTCATCTCTGCGGTCTTAACCGCATCGGGATATGCATATTGCGTGACCGCTACTTCAGAAGGCGTCGCATGAGCGCCATGCGATTTGCCATAAGTATCCATGCAGTATTTATAAACCGGCTTATAGTCCCACCAATTGGCAAGCTTGCACTTCACTGGTCCACGATTGCTGCCGTCGCGTGCAAGGGAGCGGTCCGCATAAATCTCTGCGAAGGCGGCCTGGATAGTCGAGATATTCCCGCCATGCCCATTGAAGAAATAGATCCGATCAAACCCGTGACGCCCGAGTGACAGGACCCAATCATAGATCACAGCGATCATGGTGGACGGCCTCAGCGTCATAGATCCCGGAAAGGCCATATGATGCTGCGCGCAGCCCACATTAAACGTAGGCGCCACCAGCATGTCAGATTGCGCACCGGCGTGGGCGGCAATCACTTCCGGACAAATGGCATCCGTCCCGATGAGCCCGTTCGGGCCGTGCTGTTCCGTTGACCCTATGGGAATGACAATTCCCTTTGAGCGGGTGAGATAGGCCTCAACTTCCGGCCAGCTGGACGTGTGCAATTGCATGAAACTTCCTTTCGAAGCGCCAGTGTCGCGGACAGCGCGTCACAAAGCCAGCCGGAATTCTATTTCGTGATCAATCGCCCGAACGCAAAAGCTCATGACATTCCCCCCTTGCTCTAGTATCGAACAGAGAGTTGAGAGGAGTCCAGATGAGCAAAGCCGACATAGGTCGCGCGCAAAGCGCCAATGGTGCGGGCATCGCTGCGGTCTATCTGACCGCAACGGCAAAGCTCGGCTTTCTGCCCAGACGCCACGGTGCCGCCGACATGTGGCACCATTTTTCGACCATGCCCACGAAACAGGAAACCTGGATCGCGAGACATAACGGGCGCATCGCAGCTTTCCTGGCTATGTCACCCGGTTGGATTGACCATCTCTATGTTCACCCCTCAGCACAGAACAAAGGCCTCGGCACAGCGCTCCTCGACCAGGCCAAACGTTCCGCGCCCTTTGGGTTCGAACTCTGGACGTTTCGTCAAAACAGAGGCGCTCAAAGGTTTTATGAACGCCACGGATTGATGATCGTAGAACGGACAGACGGCCGACGTAATGAAGAACATCTCGCCGATTTGAGATATGTATGGCGGCCCACCGAGGGTCTTTAAAGGAAAACACAGTGAACACCAAAAATAGCGCCATGCCCAAGGGGGCCGTGCCCAAAGGCGCATTAGACGGCATCCGCGTCATCGATCTCACAAGTGTTGTACTTGGAGCCTATGCCACAGCCATGCTCGGTGACATGGGCGCAGACGTGATCAAGGTGGAAAGCCCTAGCCCCAAGAACGGGCAAGGGGGAGACATTATGCGGTGGGCAGGCGACACGCCTTCCGGCGAAGCTTCAGGCCTCGGCCCCATGTTTCTTTCCATCAACCGCAACAAACGTTCCGTCCTGCTCGATCTCAAAAAGGACGGGGCACGTGACGCCCTTCTGAAGCTCATCGCAACCGCAGATGTGTTCGCCGCCAATGTCCGCTACGACGGATTGAAACGCCTCGGCCTCTCTTATGAAGACGTGAAAGCCGTGAAGCCCGACATCGTCTATGTCATCGGCACAGGCTATGGCGAAGAGGGCCCCTATGGCGGTCGGCCCGCCTATGACGACATGATCCAGGCGGCATCTGGTATCGCGTCCATGATGTCAGAAGTCGACGGCGACCCGCGCCCCCGCTTCTTCCCGACCCTCATCGCAGACAAAACCACTGGCCTCTTTATGTCCAACGCCATCCTCTCAGCCCTCTTCCATCGCGAACGCACCGGCGAAGGCCAATATGTGGAGGTCCCCATGATGGAAAGCATGGTGTCCTTTCTACTGGCAGAGCATCTCTATGGCGAAGTCTACGATCCGCCGACCGGGCCCATAGGCTATGTCCGCGTGACGGCACCAGATCGCAAACCCTACAAAACCGCCGACGGCTATATCGCCATCCTCCCCTACTCAGATCAGCAATGGCGCGACTTCTTTACCCTTGGCGGCAAACCGGATCTCTTTGAAACAGACGAGCGCTTTGCCACCTACGAGAATCGAACCCGCAACATTCGCGTGCTCTATGCCATGGTGGAGGGTGTCTCCGTTCAAAAGACGACAGAGGAATGGGAGAAACTTCTTTTCGCGAACGACATTCCCCATGCCCGGGTGAATAGACTGGGCGACCTGCGCACAGATCCTCATCTAGAGGCGGTTGGACTCTTCGAGAAAAGAAACCACCCCCACGAAGGTCCCTATTGGAGCCTCAGACATCCGATAAAGTATGAGGGGAGTCCTGCAAGCGTGCGTCGCGACGCGCCCCTCTTGGGCGAGCACACAGAAGAGATATTGAAGGAAGCCGGCTTGTCCGACGCAGACATAAAGAAATTGAGCGCTTAGGCTTTTTGGGCCGCTACCGCAACGCGTTCTGCTTTGCCGCGCATCAGCTCTTCAAACGCAGGCCGTTCAATTGGCTTGGACAGAAGGAAACCTTGCAACTCATCGCAGCCGATAGCTGTCATGAAGTCAGCCTGTGCGTCTGTCTCCACACCCTCCGCCACAATTTTGAGATCAAGCGATTTCCCGATCGACACAATCTGTCGCGCCAGAATAGCGCTGGTGGCCTCAGCTACATTGGACACAAAACTTCGATCAATCTTTAGCTCATGCGCGTGGAAGCGATGAAGGTAAGACAGCGATGAATACCCCGTGCCAAAATCATCAATCAGAATATGAATACCAGCATCTGCAAGGGCCTTGATCTGCGAACTTGCGGACTCTTCATCTGTGATCATGGTGGATTCTGTCACTTCCACCTGCAGGCATTTCGCCGGCACATTGTACTTTTTGAGCGCCCCGAAAACATCCTCAAGCACACACCCCGCCGCGAGATGCACCGCGGAGATGTTTACAGACATCGGCCCTACATCGAGCCCAAGCTCCCGCCAGCGCGCAATGTCCGAAACGACCTGATCAAGCACAACACGCCCAAGATCAATGACCAGACCGGTTTCCTCGGCGATGGGAATGAAAATGCCTGGGGAGACGAGACCCTTTTCAGGATGCCTCCAGCGAGCAAGCGCCTCTCCGGCAACTGGTTCGCGAGTTTCAGCGTCAAAACGTGGCTGATACATGACGAAGAGCTGGTCCGTCTCAACGGCCACGCGCAAATCACGTTCCATATCCATGCGTTCATGCACCGCGCGGGAGAGGTCTTCATCAAACATATGAAAACATCCGCGCCCCTCATCCTTTGCCCGGTAAAGCGCAAGGTCAGCGTGCTGCATCAAGAGCTCCGGATCACCTTTGTCCCACGGGTAGTGGGCAATGCCAATTGAGCACCCGACATTGGCGACCACACCGTCGATCTCGAAAGGAGCAGCAAGCGAGTCGATAATCTTTTGGGCGAGAACTGTCACCCCCCGGGTCTCGTCGAGATGACGTGCGATGATGGCGAACTCATCGCCCCCAATGCGTGCCACCGTATCTGTCGTACGCAAAAGCGCGTCGAGTCGCTTGGACGTTTCTATAAGGAGCTTGTCACCAACGCTGTGACCACGCGTGTCATTGACCATCTTGAAATTGTCGAGGTCGAGCAGGAGAAGCGCAAAGCCTTCATCCGTGCGGTTGGACACGGAAATCGCGAACTCCAGCTGGGACAAGAGTTCAGTGCGGTTGGCAACACCTGTCAACGGATCAGACGTTGCCTGGGTGCGCAGCTTTTGCTCCAACTCCCGACGTTCCGTCACATCCAACAGGATGAGGTAGGCGCACGGTTCACCTTCATAGTCAATAATCAGACCCTTGATGAGGAGCCATAGGGGTGTGCCATCCGCGCGCTTGAGCGCAAGCTCAAAATTGTCAGTGGACCCTTTTGCAAGGAGTTGCTCACGGAGTTTTTCGTAGGTCTCTTTGTCAGCCATAAGGTCCGGCACGCTCAGCGTATCAGTGGGCTTTCCAAGTTCGTCCAACAGATCGGCTGCGCGCTGGTTTACATAGCGCAGTGTCTTGTCGCTGGGTCGCGTAATGACAACTGGAAAAGGTGCACTGTCGATCAGGGAGCGAAACCGCATCTCCGAGCGCTGCAATTCGTTCAGCGTCTCAACCTGATAGGTCGTGTCCTCAATCGAGCCGGCAAACATGACGGGCTCACCTGAAGCATCAATCGAAAGATGGCCGCGCGCACGGATCCAGCGCACCTCTCCATCCGGGCGCCGGATGCGGCACGCAAGATCATAACTCTCTCGCGAGTCCAGGTGCTGACGGACCTTGTTGGTCACTTCTTCACGATCATCTTCGTGAATCGCAGCCATGATGCTGTCAAATTCGCTGATGCCCTCCTCAACGCCAAGCACGGCGCAGGCGTTTGGCGTCATATAAAAGGAATCTGTCGGGAGGTTCCAGAACCATGCACCGTACCCCGCCTGACGTTCGGCAAGCTCAAGCCCGGCTTTTGCAAACGCCACGTCATCAAAGACGCTCTCATCTGCGCTCTGGTCATGCGCGACCGTCCTCGCGCGGGCGCGCAGCCCCGCGGTCTTGATCAGCTTTTTTCGGCGCGGCAAACGGCGTCCCATAAAAATCCCTCACAGTTGCTGAGAGAATGCGCGCGGAACCGGTAAAAAAGCTTGAATCTGGGGAAGGCCGCTAACCAGATCGAGTTGTAGGGTTAATTTAGAGTTACACCGGCCCACCCGAGAAAGTGGCCCGTACAAAAACAAGACAAAAAAAGGCACAAACAAGCCAATTTCCGCCTATAGTGCCGAAAACGAGAGCGCGGCAGAAACCAGAAGCCGCCGCATGGGAGGCCATAATGACAGACACCTCAATTTTCCCTGTGAGCACAGAATGGGCAGGCCGAGCCCATGTTGACGCCGCCGGTTACCAGAAGATGTACGACGCCAGCATCAAAGACCCGGAAGGGTTTTGGCGCGAACAAGGCCAGCGCATCGACTGGATCAAGCCCTACACGAAAATCAAAGATACCTCCTACGACAAAGACAATCTCCACGTGAGATGGTTTGAAGACGGAACCTTGAATGCCAGCGTGAACTGTATCGACCGTCACCTGGCGACCAAGGCTGATCAAACCGCCATCATCTGGGAAGGCGATGAGCCGACTGACGACAAGAAGATCACCTACCGCGAACTGCACGAAGAGGTCTGCAAGTTTGCGAATGTCTTGAAAGACCAAGGTATCAAGAAGGGCGACCGCGTCACCATCTACATGCCAATGATTGTGGAAGCGGCCTATGCCATGCTCGCCTGCACCCGCATTGGCGCCGTCCACTCAGTTGTCTTTGGCGGCTTTTCACCCGACGCGCTGGCAGGCCGCATCATTGACTGCGACTCCAACTGCGTCATCACCGCCGATGAAGGTGTGCGCGGCGGTCGAAAAATTCCACTAAAGGCAAACACTGACGAAGCTGTCGCCCAATGCCCTGGGGTTAAATCTGTCATTGTTGTGGAACGCACCGCGTCTGGCGTGCCGATGAAGGACGGCAGGGATATCTGGTATCATGAGGCCGCCGCTTCCGTCAGCACCGACTGCCCGCCAGAGGAGATGAACGCAGAAGACCCACTCTTCATTCTCTACACATCAGGCTCAACGGGGAAACCCAAAGGCGTCATGCACACAACCGGCGGCTATATGGTCTACGCCGCCATCACCCACCAATATGTTTTCGACTATCATGACGGGGACATCTACTGGTGCACAGCCGACGTTGGGTGGGTGACCGGCCACAGCTACATCCTCTATGGACCACTTGCGAACGGGGCGACCACGCTCATGTTTGAAGGCGTGCCCAACTATCCAGATGCGTCACGCTTCTGGCAGGTCTGCGACAAGCACCAGGTGAACATCTTCTACACAGCCCCAACCGCCATTCGTGCCTTGATGGCAGAAGGCGAAGGACCGGTAAAAGCGACCAGTCGGTCCTCGCTCAGGCTCCTTGGTTCTGTGGGCGAGCCGATCAATCCTGAAGCCTGGCTTTGGTATCATGACATCGTCGGCGAGGGGCGCTCTCCCATTGTCGATACATGGTGGCAAACAGAGACCGGCGGCATTCTCATCACGCCGCTGCCGGGTGCCGTCGACCAGAAGCCCGGGTCTGCAACAAAACCCTTCTTCGGCGTGCGTCCAGTCATTGTCGACAATGAAGGCAATGAACTTAAGGGCGCCACAGAGGGCAATCTCTGCATCGCCGACAGCTGGCCAGGCCAGATGCGCACGGTTTATGGTGACCATGAACGTTTCGCCAGCACCTACTTCGTCCAATTCCCAGGCATGTACTTTACTGGGGACGGCTGTCGGCGCGACGAGGATGGCTATTATTGGATCACCGGCCGCGTCGACGATGTGTTGAATGTTTCTGGCCACCGGATGGGAACAGCAGAAGTCGAAAGCGCCCTTGTCGCTCACGCGCTGGTCGCGGAAGCCGCAGTCGTTGGCTACCCGCACGATATTAAGGGTCAGGGCATCTATGCCTATGTCACCTTAAACGCCGCCGAAGAACCCACCGACGAGCTTCGCAAAAAACTTGTGAAATGGGTGCGCAAAGAAATCGGTCCGATCGCCAGCCCAGATCTCATTCAATGGGCACCAGGTCTCCCGAAAACACGATCGGGCAAAATCATGCGGCGCATCCTACGCAAGATAGCGGAGAATGATTTTTCAAATCTGGGAGACACATCGACCCTGGCGGACCCAAGCGTCGTAGATGATCTGATTGAGAACCGGCAAAACCGCTAAAGTCTGACAGCACCATTCACAAGCCGAACAAAGGACGCCCGCAGCCCACGCCGCTGCTGACGACGACCGATTGCGCTTTGGGTGACTGCTCTCAATACAGGTGAAAAAGCTACAATTTGCCCCAAAAATGGGGCAATTCGAACGTTCTGCTTTATCAATACTTTAATTTGGCGCCTCGGTGCGAAGCGATCCAGCAGCAGCGGCTCGCATGCCTGTATAGAGAGATCATTTTACTTTATTCAATTCCCAACACAGAGTTTTTACTGTTTTGAACCTAGGTTTCTGTCATCTTCAGCACCGGTTGAAACGGTCATTCCTGCGGGGACCAGGTATGGATTTGAAAACAGAGGGCGCACGGACGCTCCTGGCATATTGGGAGAGCCAGAAGGGTGACGGTCGTTTACCCTCAACAGCTCACTTGGATCTGGTAGATCTCGCACCCATCCTGTCGAACATGGTGATCTATGAGCGCGGAGGAAGCGACTTCACCACGCGTTTCTTCGGGACCGAGATGGTGCGGCGATTGGGCGTCGATCTAACCGGCACAAAGGTCTCAGCCTTCATGGAACTGCCTTTCGGCAAACTGATCATCGACCACCTCAATCAGGTGATTGGCGGCCCGGCAATGCTGACATGTGAATACCATTCCCAGACCAACGAGGGTCCAGTGTTGGAGATCGAACAGATCATGCTGCCCTGGGCAAACGAGGAGGGTGAGGCTCAATGCGTGCTATCACATGTCACCCGAACCTCTGGCGAAGATGCAACACTGAGCCTGAAGCTGGAGGAAAGCTTCATAGGCCTCATCAATCTGCAGACCGTCAATCTCTAGCAGCGACCTCAGAACACCAGCTGCCGCGCCGCCCGCCAAGATAGGGCCGAGCCAAACCCGCCGTTATCAATGAAGAACCTAACGCGCCCATTTCGGCGTGAGAAACGTCAGCTTGTACGCGTCCACCAAACTTGTCGCTCTTAATGTTCGTGAGTGAAATCTGGGTCCCCTCCAGAGACTGGAGGTGCGCTGCAGCGGCTTGCGCCTGCAGCCGTTCCTCAGGACATTTACCCCTGAGCTCTGGTGCATCAACCCCTGCGAGCCGGACGGCAATCTGAATATCCTGACCAAGCCAGATCCGAGCACGCACTTCGACCGTGTCGCCATCAATCACACGCGTCAATGTTGCAGGGATAGGCCCAGAAAGAACCTCAGCCGCCATCACCGTTAGCGGCGCGGCCAACGCTCCCACAGCCACCCACACGCATAAGACGCATATTTTCGAATAAGCTCTCATTGCGTGTATAGCACTACTTCGATACACGCATACCGAGCAAGCGATTTTCTGCGCTAAAAGTCGCTGATCAGGCCCTTATGCTCCCAATCCCCATAGCGGGTGGGCTCAGGCCCCTCTCGCCCAAGCAATTCGCGCGGCTGCTTTGCCTCCGGCTCTGCTTTCGCTCGGCGAGCAGCTGCTTCAGCAAGGGCGCGCTGTGCGGCTTCGCTTAACGGTTTTTGACGTTTTTCGTCTGACATTGGCTCACACCTCAAAACACCCGCGACAACGGGCATCAGCCAGCATTGAAGGTACCTTCTTCACTCTACATATATGACTGAAGCTCTGAACACCAACACGCTGCCACCAGGAACCTAACGAATGAACATGACAAAGACCGCGATCCTTCTCGCCGCTATGACGGCGCTCTTCATGGGGATTGGGTTCATGATCGGCGGGGAAGCAGGTGCTGCCATCGCATTTCTCATTGCCGCAGGCATGAATGTCTTTGCCTATTGGAATTCAGACAAAATGGTGCTGCGCATGCATGGCGCGCGCGAAGTAACCGAAAGAGACGCGCCTAACTATGTCCGCCTCGTTCAACGCCTGGCTGAAAACGCCAGCCTCCCCATGCCGCGCACCTATATTATCGAAACAGCTCAACCAAACGCTTTTGCAACCGGTCGAAATCCCGAAAACGCCGCGGTCGCCGCAACAACTGGCTTGCTCAACATGCTGACACCGGAAGAACTGGCAGGTGTCATGGCCCATGAACTGGCGCACATCAAGAACCGCGACACGCTCACCATGACCGTTACCGCCACCCTTGCCGGTGCCATCTCCATGTTGGCGAACTTTGCCTTCTTCTTTGGCAATAACCGAAACAATGCAGGGGGGCTCATCGGGACACTCGCCATTATGATTTTGGCCCCCATGGCCGCTGCGCTTGTACAAATGGCCATCAGCCGCACGCGGGAATACAGCGCCGATCAATTAGGGGCAGAGATTTGCGGGCGTCCCATGTGGCTTGCATCCGCTCTTCAGCGCATTGAGAGCGGCGCCAGCCGCATCGACAATGATGCAGCTGAACGGAACCCTGCAACTGCACACATGTTCATCATCAACCCGCTCCACGCCCATAAGCGCGACAGCTTATTCTCAACGCACCCGGCGACAACCAACCGCGTAGCAAAGCTGAAAGCAATGGCGGGCATGGCCCCTAAAGACGGACCCTGGGGTTAAGCACTCGCAGGAATGGCGGCAATCTCTGGCACCCACATCTCGACGCGGGCGCGCCCATTCTTCTTAGCCTGATACATGGCCGCATCTGCATGCTCAACCAGAACATCTGCAGCAGCATCAGCCTCAATCGCCGCAATCCCGGCACTGAAGCTTATGGAGACAGCACGCCCATCGTCCAGATCAAAGCGATCTGTCGCCACCCGCTGCAGCGCCCGCTCAATGACAATAACAGCCGAAGGCAGTTCACAGGCCGGCATCAGAATACCAAACTCCTCACCTCCAAGGCGCGCGCACATATCTTCTTTTCGCACAATCTTCTTCAGATGCGATGCCAGCTGTTGCAGCACCTTGTCGCCAGAAGCATGACCATAGGTATCATTGACCTGCTTAAAATGGTCGATATCAATCATTGCAAGCGCCGCAGCGCTGTGATGACGAGAAACCAGCGCACATTGTCGATCAAGCGCATCATCGAACGCCCGGCGGTTCCACAACTCTGTTAACGGATCAATAAGCGCAAGTCGTTTGAGCTGCGCCATCGTATGAAGCTGTTCTTTTTCAAGAAGCACCTGCGCGCGTAAGTCAACCATGGTCGCGCCAAACCTGCGCTTATCATCCACCCCACCAAGGCGAAACGCCTTCAGTTGAATTGGGATGAGCGATCCATCACGCGCCAGAATTTCAAACCGACGGGGTTGGCCCAACACCCCTTGCGTCTCTCCATGCTTGTTGTAATGCGCCACATATGTGTCATGCGACTTGGCAATCTTGGGAGGCAATAGGAGAGACAATGGCTGGCCTACCAGCTCCTCCACCTTATAGCCTGTGAGCGAAACCGCAGCTGCGTTTGCATGCTCAATATGCATGTCAGCGCTGAGTATCCACTGCGCGTCAAACGAGTGGTTGAACAAATCGCGAAAGACGGATGTATCGTGACCAGACATAGGAGGCACCTGATGCTCTTCATTGTTCAGGTCAGCCTATGGGATTTGTTTTAATTACACCTTGAGTCGATAGATCGTAAATCCATACTAAAAATTTGGGTTCTGGCAACTTCTTGAAAAAACCAGTCGAACAACGCCACAAATTAACCACCGACGGCGGCACAGAAGACGCTGGTCTCCCATGCGCGTCTATGCTCTAAGCACGAGCAGAAAACGGGACCCAGCATGGCATCCAAAGCACCAACCAGATCAAAACAGAACGGCCCATCAAAACAGGATGGAACCGGCGCCAGGCGTGCGGCGGCAGCGGTACTCCAATCTGTATTGGAGAAGGGTGAAACGTTGGAAACGGCCCTAAATAGGGAACTTGGCGCCAAAGATCTGGCCAACCATCCAAGTGATCGGGCATTTGCCCGTGCAATTGCCACCACGGCGCTCAGACGCCTTGGGCAAATCGATGCTGTCCTAGATGCAATGCTCGATAAATCACTGCCGGAGCGTGCTGCCTTTGCCATGGCACTCTTGCGTGGAGGCGCTGCAGAGCTCCTCTTCCTGGGCTCTGCCGCCCATGCCGCGGTGAACTGCGCTGTTGAGCTGACCAACTCCAATCGACACACCCGACCCTATCGCGGATTGATGAATGCCATCCTGCGCCGGATCACCCGAGAGGGCGCAGATCTCATCAAAACTCAAGAAGACGCCGGCGAAGCCGGCATGGCCAATACCCCCTATTGGGCCTGGGCGTCCTGGGAGGTTGCCTATGGAGCCGAGACCGCCGGAGCCATCGCCGATGCACACCTGGCCGAACCCCCGCTCGATCTTTCGGTGAAATCCGACCCTGACGGCTGGGCGAAGACCTTAGGCGGGACGCTCCTGCCAACAGGAAGCGTCCGCCTCTCCCACCCAGGCCGAATTGAAGAGCTGCCAGGCTATACAGATGGCGAATGGTGGGTGCAGGACGCCGCTGCAGCCCTTCCTCACAAGCTTCTGGGTGATGTGACCGGCGAAGAGGTGCTTGATCTCTGCGCCGCACCTGGCGGCAAAACGCTGGCTCTTGCTGCTGCTGGTGCCAAAGTCACCGCGGTTGATCGCGCCGGAGGACGGCTGGAGCGCCTAAAGGAAAATCTCAGCCGCACGCAGCTCAGCGCCGATATCGTGAAAGCAGATCTGACAGATTGGGGCCCCGGCAGAAAGTGGAAAAAAATCCTCCTGGATGCGCCCTGCTCAGCTACCGGTACGGCCAGACGCCACCCAGACGTTCTGCGCTCAAAGAAAGGCGAGGACATAGCAAGCCTCGCCCCCGTCCAGGCAACCCTGCTGGCAAAATCAGCTGAGTGGCTGGAGCCAGGCGGGACACTGATCTACTGCACCTGTTCCCTTGAGCCGCTGGAGGGCCCAGCTCAGGCTGCTCTCTTCCTCAAGAACAATCCGGCTTTCAAGCGGGTCCCCATTACGCCAGACGAGATTGGTGGCCTGTCGGAATGCATCACGCCAGCAGGCGATTTGCGCACCCTTCCCTGCCACCTGGGGGATCAGGGGGGCATGGACGGTTTCTATGCGGTCCGCCTTACGCTAGCCGGGTAGACAATCTACGCTCGTTGAGCGCGCTCCCATCGTTGCACCACCCAAACTGACCTGATAAGCATCCTTCTATGGCAAATCCTGTAAAAATTTCCCCGTCAATCCTGGCAGCAGATTTCGCGCGTCTCGGCGAAGAGGTGAGCGCCATCTCAACAGCGGGCGCTGACTACATCCATATCGACGTGATGGACGGTCACTTCGTGCCCAACATCACCATCGGACCCGATGTAGTGAAAGCGCTGAAGCCGCACTCAGACAAACCGTTTGATGTGCATCTGATGATCGCGCCGGTTGATTCTTATGTCGATGCGTTCGCAGACGCTGGCGCAGACATTATCACATTCCACCCGGAAGCCGGTGCGCACATTCACCGGACCGTGCAGATGATTAAGGCACGGGGACTGAAGGCCGGTCTGTCGCTTAATCCCGCAACGCCTGTCGGCGTACTGGACGAAATTCTCGAAGACCTCGATCTGGTTCTGGTGATGAGTGTGAACCCCGGCTTTGGAGGTCAATCCTTCATTGAGAGCCAGCTCCGCAAGATTGAAACGATCCGTAAGCGGATTGAAGAGACGGGTAAACAGATCGAGCTGGAAGTAGACGGCGGCGTGAATTTTGACACGGCCCCTAAAGTCATCTCTGCAGGCGCCGACGTTCTTGTCGCTGGCACTGCAACATTCAAGGGTGGTCCTTCCGCCTATGCTGAAAACATTGCGACACTGCGCAAGCGGCCGTAAGCGGCACGCCTCCTCTGACCAACGGGACAGCGTCCCGACACAAGGCACGCGCTCATGACAGAGGCTGTGGGCGAGAAACCTCAAGGGTCACACCCTGTTCCCCGCAGGCAGGAACGACACATCCTCAATCCAGGCAACCGATTGAGCGACCTCACCCTTGCAGCACTCCGCCGCGCAGCAGACCTGAGCCTGACAGCAATTTACAGCACCTGGCCCTATCGCCAGACATTGCGCGGGCCGATGCCCGACACCATTACCTATTACCCCAAGGACCTGCGCCCCGGACGCGTCGACAAAGCCGACGCCCTTTTTCAAGGTCGCTATGACCTGCCAGGTGGGCAGGTGCGAACAAACGGCCTGTCACCATTCGACGTTGAAGCGCCGAGCGAAACATGGACAGAAGAACTCCATGGATTTTCCTGGGTGCGGCACTTTTCTGCAGCCGGTGGCAATGCCGCCCGCGCCCACGCAAGAGGGCTTGTGCAAAGCTGGATCGCAACATCCGGGCAATGGCACGATATCGGCTGGCGCCCCCATGTCATAGGCAGACGCCTGACATCCTGGGCGTCAAACGGCGCCCTGCTGATGGAAGAGTCCGACCTCATCTATCGCTCAACCCTGCTCCGCAACATGGCAAAGCAGGCGCGTCATCTGGCCCGGACCGTCATGTGGGCCCCCGCCGGCGAGCAGCGTCTGACGGCCGCGATTGGTCTTGCCTTTTCAGGGCTTTGCCTATCAGAAGGTGGCAAGCGCCTGCGCAAAGGCCTCGACCTGGTGGGCCATGAACTCACTCAACAGATCTTGCCCGATGGGGGGCATATCAGTCGAAACCCAGCAGCCCAGCTCTCCATCCTGCTCGATCTGGTTTCGCTCCGCGACGCCCTGATCGCCCAGGGCCATGGTGTGCCTCAGCCCATCCGCAATGCCGTTGATCGCATGATGCCCATGCTGCGCTTCTTCAAACATGGCGACGGCAAACTCGCCCTCTTTAATGGCGCCGACGAAGGGCCGGACGGCGCGGTGGAAGCCGCTCTTGCCGAAGATGATGCGAAGGGCAAACCTTTCGGCTTTGCGCCACACTCTGGCTATCAACGCATGTCCGCTGGTCCCACCTATGTAACAGTGGACACGGGTCCTCCACCCCCTGGGGCCTATTCTCATTCTGCCCATGCAGGCTGTCTTTCTTTCGAGATGAGCGTCGGCCGCTGCAGGCTTGTGACCAATTGCGGCGCTACACGTATTCTCGGCGCTGACTGGCATGCGGCAAGCCGCGCAACAGCCGCCCACTCAACCCTTGTGCTGAACGACACGTCATCTGCCCGGTTCACGCAAGGCGCCCTGTCACGCATCCTGCTGGGGTCGCGCCTAATGGAAGGGCCGGCTCGGGTCGAGAGCCGACGAAACGAAAGCGAAGACGGGATCTGGCTGGATGCCGCCCATGATGGCTACAGGAAACTCTTCGGCTTTGTTCATCGTCGGCGGCTGTTTCTAAGCGCAAGCGGAGAAGACCTTCGCGGCGAAGACAGCCTGACCCGCGCACCAGATGAACCGTCCAAGCTCATGGTGCCTTTCAAACAGGCGGCAGACGATGGCGATCCCGCAGCCTTTGCCATCCGCTTCCACCTGCACCCGGACGCCCGCGCCTCGCTCGCCCACGACAAATCAAACGTGCTTGTTCTGCTCCCAAACGGAGACGGATGGCAGTTCCGCGCCCGGGTTGAGAATGGCAACAGCAGTATTGCGCTCGAAGAGAGCGTCTATTTGGGCGCGGCGGACCGAACCCGGCGCAGCGAACAGATCGTCGTCACCGGGGAAGCCTTCCGCGACGAGGCAAATGTACATTGGGCCTGGCGCCGGCTGTCAACCACTGGAAGTGCGGGCAAAACTGAGGTTGAAGAACCGGAGCTGCCAGCCCTGCCAACAGAGCTGCCAGGCATTCCGGAAGAGACACAAGGCGCCCCCGCTGACAGCGAAAAGGACACACCTGAGCAATCTGGGCAACAGGACCCGGAATAAGGGTCATATCCCCCTCAGATCCCTTTCAGAGGTTGGAGTTTCGTGCTATCCGGCGCGGACATTCCCATTGTCCATAGATAACCATCTCAGGATCCACCGATGCCCGCCGATATCCAACCCGTCCGCCGCGCCCTTCTTTCCGTTTCCGACAAAACAGGCCTCATTGATTTCGCCCGTGCGCTGCACGAGGCTGGCGTCGACCTGGTCTCAACGGGCGGCACATCAAAGGCCATCGCTGATGCAGGCATTCCGGTGAAGGACGTGTCCGACATCACCAACTTCCCGGAAATGATGGATGGTCGGGTAAAAACGCTCCACCCGATGGTTCACGGCGGCCTGCTCGCAGTCCGCGACGACAAGGGCCATGTGGCCTCCATGGACGAACATGGCATCGGGCCCATCGACCTGCTGGCGGTCAATCTCTACCCGTTTGAAGAAACCGTCGCCAAGGGCGCTGACTATGACACCTGCGTGGAAAACATCGATATTGGCGGCCCCGCCATGATCCGGGCGGCCTCCAAGAACCACGCCTATGTGAACGTCATTGTTGATGTCGCCGACTATGACCGCGTGATCTCAGAAATTCAGGAGAAGAAAGGCACAAGCCTCTCTACACGTAAGGCGCTTGCGCAAAAAGCTTATGCCCGCACTGCCGCTTATGACGCGGCCATCTCCAACTGGTTTGCGGGCGAGATCGAAGAAGGCGCGCCCGCCTACCGCGCAATCGGCGGCACCCTGAAGCAGACCCTGCGCTATGGCGAGAACCCACATCAGGCCGCAAGCTTCTATGTGACCGGCGAAAACCGTCCGGGCGTCGCAACCGCCACACAGCTGCAGGGAAAAGAACTTTCCTACAACAACATCAATGATACCGACGCCGCCTTTGAGCTGGTCGGCGAATTTGATCCAAAACTCGCACCCGCCGTTGCAATCATCAAACACGCAAACCCATGTGGTGTGGCAACATCAGGTAGCCTCGCACAAGCCTACCGTAAGGCACTCGCTTGTGACCCGGTCTCTGCGTTTGGTGGCATCATTGCGCTGAACCAGACATTGGATGGCGAGACAGCTGAAGAGATTGCAAAAATCTTCACCGAGGTCATCATCGCGCCAGACGCTGATGAAAACGCCCGCAAGATTATCGGCGGGAAGAAGAACCTGCGTCTTCTCACCACCGGTGGATTGCCGGACGCCCGCACACCAGGACTCTTTGTGAAAACTGTCGCCGGGGGTTTCCTCGCGCAGACCCGTGACAATGGTGTCATTGACGATCTGGAACTGAAAGTCGTGACCAAACGCGCGCCAAGCGCTCAAGAGCTGGCTGATCTCAAATTTGCCTTCCGCGTCTGCAAACACGTGAAGTCAAACGCCATCATCTATGTGAAGGACGGCGCGACCGTCGGCATCGGCGCAGGCCAGATGAGCCGCGTGGACAGTGCCCGCATCGCCGCCCGCAAAGCAGAGGATGCGGCGGAAGCAGCCGGTCTTGCTGAACCGCTTACCAAAGGCTCTGCGGTTGCGTCCGACGCCTTCTTCCCCTTCGCTGACGGACTTCTGTCGGCCGCGGAAGCAGGTGCGACCTGTGTCATCCAGCCAGGCGGCTCTATGCGCGATGATGAAGTGATTGCCGCAGCCGATGAAAAAGGCCTTGCGATGGTCATGACCGGCATGCGCCACTTCCGTCATTAAAAGTCGATAAGGGTGAGCGCTATGGACAATGTTGGGCTCACCCATCGGATTGTGGTGAAGGCACAAATCTGGAGAGAAGGGCGCCTGCTCATCATCAAACGCGCACAAGATTCTGACCCCTTTCCCGGCCTCTGGGATGTCCCTGGTGGAAGCGTCCATAAAGGCGAAACCATCGATCAGGGTCTAAGGCGCGAAACTTCTGAGGAAGTTGACCTGGCCCTGTCACACATGCGACCTCTGACAAGCTGGTCTACGGGACAAAAGGATAGTCTGGTGATCGGTCTCTCTTTTCTGGCCACGTCAGAAACAGACACGGTCACTCTGTCAGATGAACACACAGAATTTGCGTGGGCCGATCCAGCGAGCATCTGCGACTATGATTTTCCGCCCAACCTTGAGAAAGAAATCAATTGGGTCATCGGCAAAGGCTGGCATTACTTCTGAAAGGCCTAGTCTCGCCGGTCTGCTTCCGCAAGCTCAGCCCGCTCTTCTTTGACAAAGAGCATCAACGCCATGCCGCCTACGAGCAGCAGGAGCACAGACCCAAAACCAACCCGCTGGCTTTCTGAGAGTGCTGTGGCGACACCAACCAGCAGCGGACCAAGAAATGCCGTAGCGGTCCCAGACAACGCGTAGAGCCCGAAAAATTCGGACATCTTTTCTGGCGGTGCAATACGCGCCAGCATCGTGCGAGAGTTGGCATAAGCAGCTGTGATAAATACGGCAATCAGGATCACCACACTCACATAGGCCAGTTCAGGAACTGTGGAGAAAAAGGGTAGCGACCATATCGGTTCCACCCCTGCCGCGTCATAGGGCATAAAGAAAATTTCATTAGGGGTCATAGAGACCGCCAGCAAAAGACCGAGCGACGTGCCGCCAATGGAGATGAGGATAGCGTTACGTGACCCAAACGTATTGTCGAGCCAGCCGCCCAGGAAACCGCCTGCGACCGCGAAGATTGAAAGAACCACACCGTATATGGTGAGCGTCAGCGGACCCCACTGAAAAACACCCGCTGCATAAACACCACCAAAGATAAGGACCGCTGTCTTGCCGTCATTGTAAAACATGCGTGCAAAAAGATAGAGCGCGACATTTCGGTAGTGCTTCAGTCCTTTGACCGTACGCACAACCGACCGCAGCCCATTACGCACCGCATCTTTTGCGTTCGCTCCACTTGGCGCAGAATCCGGAGTGAAGAGGATCAGCGGCAGTGCAAACAAAACCATCCAAAGAGCAGCAATCGGCCCCGAGATGCGACTGTTCTCAAAGGCCGAAACATCCAGACCAAACATCGCAATCTCAGGCACAAAACTCCAATCCACAACGCCCGGCAGCATGAAGGCAATCAACATAAAGATGAGGATGAGGAGGGAACTCAAGTTGCCAAGCGCCAGGCCAAGGCCCGACAGACCGGCAACCTTATTGTGCGGCGCTACATAGGGAAGCATCGAATTGTGGAAGACGGCGGAAAACTCAAATGCGACATTTGCGATGATGACAAGCAGCGCTGCGCCCAAAATACCAATGCCGCCATCCATCGGCAGCGCGAACCACATGGAAAACGTGGCTAAAGCCATGATCGCAACAAAAGAGACGATCCACGGTTTCCGGCGCCCACCACTATCGGCAATCGCACCGAGCAACGGCCCGAGCAATGCGATGACAAATCCGCCAATGGCATTGATATTTCCCCAGATCGCCTGGCCGCGAACAGGATCGCCAACCACATGACCTGAAAAATAGGGGGCAAAAATATAGATCGTGATGAGGATCACGTATGGATTGCGCGCCCACTCAAACGTCGCCCAGGAAATCTGGCCTCTCGTATCAGCAGGCACTCCACCAACAGCGGAGAGAAGTTGCGCACTCGCTTCGCCCGGCACCTGAACACGCACCGGTTCATCCTGTTGATCACTCAATCGCCGCTCCCCCATTTGAGACAGAGCATGGGCGAGGATAGCGTGAGATGCAAACCCAGTCTCAGGCAGGCGTGCGTTCTTCACGCACCGGCAGGAGCAATAGAAAGCCTACCAAAAGAAAAGCCACAACAACAAAGAGTCCTGCGCGCTGACTATTTGCTGCCGCGGTTGTCAGTGCAATCACAAAAGGTGCAACAAAGCTCGTCGCCTTGCCAGAGAGGGCATAGAGACCGAAAAACTCAGTCATCATGTCTTTGGGAGCCAGACGCGCCATGAAGGTCCGGCTCGCGGCCTGCGCCGGACCGCCACTGATTCCGATCAGAACCCCAGCCGCCATGTAGACCTGCTCGCCCACACTCATAAACGGTCCAGCGCCTGGCACGGGGGGCGGGACAGAGAAAAAGAAAAAGATCGTGTCAGCGGTGATGGAGACCGACGCAAGCGTGCTCAACACAAGCCCTGCGACGGAAACAAGGATGGTTCGCTTTGACCCAAAGCGGTCGTCCATCCAGCCCCCAAGAAACGCCCCGAGTGCCGCAAAGATGGAGAGCACGATACCGAACACGCCCAGCGCCTGGATTCCCCAGCCGAAAGTACCGGCAGCGTAAATCCCGCCAAAAGCAAATATGGCGGATAAACCGTCATAATAGGTCATCCGTGCCACAAGAAAGAGACCGATATTTTTGTACGACCGAAGCTTCAGGAAAGTCGCTTTGAGTTGTACGAGGCCTGCGCTGATGGCCGCACGTGCCTTTACCGGCGTCCGCGGGGTGTCTGGCGTCAGTAAAAAGATCGGCAGAGAGAAGACCGTGTACCAAAGTGCTGCGAGAGGTCCGGTGAACCGTTCAGCCTCCCGCATGACAGGATCTAGTCCGAAGAGCGGTTCAATGCCAATCATGGTGACGCCGCTTTCAGCGTCAGCCACAAGGAACATGAGCACAAAGAACAGCGCGGCGAGGCCCCCGACATAACCGATACCCCAGCCAAAGCCAGAAAGAGCACCCATGCGCTTTTCAGGAACGAGCGTCGGCAACATTGCATTATAGAAGACGAGCGCGAACTCCATGCCGAGCGCCGCACACACAACTGCCGCCATCACAAAGGCGGGACCGTCTGGGGCACCGGGAAGCGCTGTCCACAAAAGCACGGAGCCGATAACAAATATGACCGAAAAGAAGCCGAGCCAGGGTTTACGCGACCCTGTCTGATCAGCCACCGCGCCAAGCAGTGGAGACCCGATGGCTATCGCCAAGCCTGCAATCGACTGTGTGTAGCCCCACAGCACCTGGCCCTGGACAGGATCACCGACAAACCCGGCTGCAAAATAGGGGGCAAAAATGAAGGTAGTGATCAGCGTGAAATAGGGCTGATTGGCCCAGTCAAAAAATGCCCAACTGAACTGTCCGGCCCGCGATGCCACTGGTCCCCCAACGGCATTACGTTCGGTGCTCCGCTCCCCGATCAAATTTGTCCCCAAAACTGTCACCGCCCCTCACACATATTTGTTGCGGGGACTTTACTTAAGACGCGTGACAAACGATATGCTTATGCAAACAAAATCGAACAAACATCGGGGTGGGAATGGAAATTCTACTATCAGCAGATGGTGCTGAGGCACTGGGGACACGGTTTTCATCGATTGAGGGTATAACTCCGGTGCTGTTCCAGCGCGACGGCTCTCTGACCCGCAACAGCGAGCCTGTCACGCGGGACGACGTCAGTCCAAAAGGTGCCTGGCTGAGCTTAGATGTTCTCATCACCAAACGCGTCTTCGACTATGTCGATCATCTCTTGAACCTGCCCTCCCTTGAATGGATACAATCAACAGCAGCCGGTTTCGACAATCCGCTATTTGTCGAAATGGCGAAGAAAGGAATTCGTCTCACCAACTCAGATGCGCAGTCTGTTGCCATCGCAGAATTCGTTCTGGGCTCTGTCCTGGTCGAGTTTCAAAACCCCACCGCCCGCCTTCAAAATCAAGCAGAGAAAAAGTGGAAAGGCGTCGATTTCCGCGAAATAGCCGGTACCAGCTGGATGATTGTCGGCATAGGCAATATCGGGAATGAAACAGCAAAGCGTGCACGTGCTTTTGATGCTCATGTCATCGGCGTCAAACGAACCGGTGAAAGCTTTGAGGCCCACGAAACCATCCGACCCGCCGAGATGAAAGCACGCTTGCCCGAATGCGATGTCGTGGTTTTCACAAGCCCACTGAACAACGAAACACACCATATGGGGAATGCCGACTTCTTTGCGTCCATGAAAGAAGGCGCAACTTTCGTCAATATCGGGCGCGGCGGGCTCGTGAACGAGATTGAATTGCTCGCGGCACTCGACAAAGGAACACCGGGAGTGGCGATCCTGGATGTTTTCGAAACCGAACCCCTGCCGGAGACAAGTCCCCTTTGGGAACACGCCAATGTTCGCGTGACGCCCCACTCTTCACCAAAGTCAAATGGCACACCGGTGAGAGCACAGGAGCTCTTCCTGGAAAACCTCCAAGCCTTCCTGAAAGAAGAACCGCTTCGCAATGAAGTACCTGCTGCAACGATTATTGGATCGGCGGCTTAAGCATCCCCTCGAGCCTCGTTTTGAGGTAACCCCGACGCTCAATGACAAATTGACGAAAGGCGCTCACCCGTGCAGTCGCACGCAGGTCTCTGTGTGACAGCAACCAAACATCCATACGCGGCGACGGGTCTGTCAGACGAACAAACTCAGGAACCGCATCACCTGCAAAACAGGGTATGAGGCCGATGCCGAAACCCGCCTTCACTGCTTCAACCTGCATGGGCACATGATCAAACCGCCCGACCGTGGGTAAATTCGGGAACGCACTGGAGGCCACCCAACGTGCCCGATGGACAGCTTCCCCAAACCCGACCCAGCGTGCCGTTTGGCTCGTCTCCAATGGCCCGTGTTCTTCCAGATAGGCTTCGGTGCCATAGGCTGCTTCGTGAAAGGTCCCTAGTTGCCGCCCAATAAGATGTTCCGGCGGATTGTTGGTGAACCGAATAGCAACATCAGCTTCCCGTTTGGAAAGATCAAAAATGCTCCAGCTTTCATTCACTTCCAGGTCAATGGATGGATAGGCTTCCATAAACTCAAACAGGATCGGTCCCATCAGGTACATGGCGAACATGTCCGGCAGCGTGACCATAAGAGGTCCCGCCAACTCCTTGTCGGCGCCGCGTACCTGGCGTTCAACACCGAGAAGATTGTTTTCCATCGATTGCGCCACGGGCAGCAGTGCAACACCTGCTGGTGTCAATTCAAACCCGTCGCTGCGACGCTCAAACAAACGGGTATCGAAATCAGATTCCAGAGATTCAATCCGGCGTGAGATTGTCGTGTGGCTCACCCGCAGGACTTTTGCCGCAGCCCGCATGGACCCGGCGTCCGCAGCCGCCAGGAATAATCGTAAATCGTCCCAGTTCATATGGCCGGCTTCTCTTCTTTGGCTGGACACGAGGTCCGCGCTCGAACACTCGCTTTTGGACATAGGCACCACAGCAGACCATGCAAGAGGCTTGCAAATAAAAAGACACTCGCGCGGCAGTTAACCATTGCTCGCACCTCCAATTGTCTGAATTGGCTCAAGAGAAAGGATCAATATGGCCCTGTGCGTAGGGTGAATAGGGACCCAAGCTCGAAATATTCCAGTCGCTCTGTCACAAGAGCCCTCCCCGCCTCGTCATAAAAGCAAGGCGGCTGAACCCGCTGCAATAAGGAGCTTTAAAATGGCCAAAATCGTGCTCGGCGTCATCGCCGTAATCTATGGAGTGAATGCGTTCCTCATGTGGTTCGCACCCATGTACTGGTACGAGACCACACCGGGCGTGGCCATGATGGGTCCCTTCAACCTGCATTTTGTCCGCGACATCGCTCTTATCTATCTCATCGCAGCTGGAGCGTTCGCCTGGTCTGTCAAAAACAATACGCCTCAGATCGCCATCACAGGCGCGATATGGCCCTGCCTCCACGGCCTCTTTCACATTCAGATCTGGATGGCCCGTGGTGTGCCGCTCGACGAAATCGCATTCGTTAATCTCGTTGGCATTCAGATCCCCGCTTGGGCCGGTCTTTATTTCGCCACGCAGCTTTCATCCACGAAGGAGTGACCCATGATCCGCTGGCTTCTGCATCTCGGCACAAGGTCTATGGAACGCAAGACCAACTATGACGCGAGCTATATGCATGACGTAATTGATACGTCGACATCAGCCGGACTCAAACTGGGCCTGCTCCCCCTTCTCTCACAACACCGCGAAGATGCGCCCAAATCTCTTTGGTTTGGCGCAGGTCTCGCCTCCGTTCTGGAAGGCGATTGCGGGCCTTGCGTCCAATTGATGGTGGACCAGGGCGTGTCCGAAGGCGTCGACCCGGACCTGCTGCGCGCGATACTTGCCCGCGACTTCGATGCAATGGGCGACGAAGCCGCTCTGGGGTTCCGCTTTGCAGAAGCAGTGATCGCCGGCGACATAGACAGCGAAACCTATCGGATTGAGATTGAACACCGCTATGGCAAACGGGCCATGATCGCGCTTGCCTACGCCACAGCATTTTGCCGCACCTACCCTGTTCTAAAACGCGGTCTGGGGCATGGATTGGCCTGCCAGAAAATCAAAGTCGGCGATCAAGTGGAGACCGTGATAAAAAGGGCTGCATGAACGACACAGCGACTGCCACGTTTGAACAGGAACGCGGTCGACTGACTTCCCTGGCATACCGGATGCTGGGGGAGCGGGCGGCCGCCGAAGACGTCGTGCAAAATGCCTGGCTGCGCTGGGCAGGCACCGACGAAACAAAAATCAAAATCCCTGCGGCCTGGCTCACAACTGTTACAACTCGCCTTGCAATCGATGCGCTCAAGAGCGCCCGCCACAAGCGCGAAGTCTATGCTGGCATCTGGTTGCCCGAACCCATCCTGTCAGAAGAAAACCCGCAGACGTCACCGGAAGAGGCACTCGCACAAACACAGGACGTGCAGCTTGCACTTCTATGGGCCATGGAGCGCTTGGCACCGGAGGAAAGGGCTGCCTTCATACTGAGGGAAGCCTTTGATAGCGATTATGCTGACATTGCCTCAACACTCGACAAGTCCGAAGCAGCCTGCAGGCAGTTGGTCGCCAGGGCAAAAAGGCGGGTGAGCGACGAAAGTCCGCGCTTTGACGCTTCGGTAGCAGAAGTCGGCGACCTTCTTTCCCGTTTCATGAAAGCTGCTCAAACACACAACAAGCAGGAAATTCTCTCGCTCTTATCGCCCGACGCGCTGGCTCTCTCAGACGGCGGGGGCAAGGTACGCGCGGCCTACCGTCCTCTTGTGGGACCCGACGACATTGCACTGGTCTTTACAAGCTTGCTCCAGAAAAATGCGGACAATGTCAAACCACGGCTGGTTTATGCAAACGGCCGCCCCGCCATCGCGTCGCTTCAGCAGGATGAGAAAACAGACATTGTCATCAGCCTTGTACCCGACCACGAAGGGTTGGTGCGCTGGATCTATGTGATGCGCAACCCGGACAAGCTCACTCGGCCTGCCCGGGATTTACAGTCTATCGCCTGACGAGCACATTCGTGCGCGCTTCAGCCATAAAGATGAAATTGGCATGCAGGAAGAGGGTGAGACCTAACATCTCCAACGCTTCCTCAATGCTTGTCGCGATCACCTGAAAGAGATGTCCCTCTCCATAGCTATGTTCGAAAAAGGCGTCGAGCGGTTCCATACCCAACGCACCGCCAACGTAGATTGTGCCCGAGATAACAAACAGAATTGCAATATGTCTTGGCAGCTCGAACAGGAATGGCACAAGTAAGGCGGCAAACCCGGCCACAAAAGCTGCTCCAAAAAACACCCACGGATTATAGAAAATGCCGGTCAATTCAAAATGGTTGCGCAGTGGCACATCAACGGTCTCGTGAAAGCCTACCGTCTCATCAATTGAAAGGAGAAAGAACACAGCCGAAATAAAAACCCAGCTGTAGGACACAAGCCCATCGCGGACACGATCTTTATGCCAGTTCACCATGGCGCAAGCTGCAATAAGAACCATCAAAGCACTGGAATACCACGCCCCCAAATTGCGTTCTGCATCAAGCGCGAAATGTCGGAGATCCTGAAGAACCGTTTCCGTGCCCACCTGAAAGATAAATGCTTCCCGCAAAACACCCAAAACGACAACTGCAGCGGTTGCGAAATAGACATAACGAACAATATCGCTGGGGATCACAACGGAAACCCCGCGCCACCGCGAATACGCCTGTACAAAACTCATACCCAAACTCCCCGTGGATCAGCCACCCTGTGCCGGTCTCATCGAAATAAATCACCCCTTAGGCGATTACTTGAAGCGACTACCTGCATTCACCGTGCCAATGGCGCAGTGCTCCAAAACCATCCGTTCGAAGGGCTTGGATCGCAATTGTCCCAAAACAGGACAGGTGTCTGAAATCATCTGATCCATCGCGGGATTAACGCGGCCTTGACGTCCGGTCTCTAAGAAGAACAGACGGCACAATACTTGCGGAAACCAAGGAAACTTTCGCCGGTAGATAATGTGCTGATCAAGGATGCGCGATCATGAAACAAAAAATTATCGAAAACCTGAGCCAGGAAATCGCAGACAGCTGGGGGCAGGAAACAGCGCATTTGCGCCACACGCTGCCACAGAACAGCTTGTTCTCAGATGATGTGCTTGCAAGCCTCATTGAGCGCATGCCTCAGGCAATCAGTCCGATCAACACCATGGCAGGGTCAGGGCACGACGTATCCAGCTGGGCCTATTGCGACCGCAGTGGCCTGTCCGGCCATGAGGTGCTTGAAGCCATCAAACGCGGCCGCCTTTGGATCAACATGCAAAAGCTTGAAGAACATGACAGTCGCTTTGAGTCATTGCTTGATGAGATGTATGCTGAGTTGCAGGCAGCCGTTCCAGGCTTCAAGCCGCACCGAAAATCGCTCGGGATTTTGATCTCGTCTCCTGGCGCGCAGGTCTTCTATCACGCCGACGTTCCAGGCCAGTCACTCTGGCAGGTGCGCGGCGAAAAACAGATTCACATCTATCCGCCAAATGAACCTTTCCTCCGCCCGGCAGATCTTGAAAATGTCATTCGCGGTGTCACCGAGGAAGAAATCCGCTACGACCCGACCTATGACGCCCATGCGGAAATCTATGATCTAAAAGCCGGTGACATGTTGCACTGGCCGCTCAACGGTCCTCATCGCGTCACAAACGGAAATTGCCTGAACGTGTCCGTCACAACCGAGCACTGGACTGCGCCCATCCGCCGCTCCTACGCCATGAACTATGGCAACGGCGTTTTGCGCAGCGAAATGGGCTGGACGCCTCGGTCGCGCGCAATCAGTGGCCCCGCCTTTTGGGCGAAAGTCGCCCTCACGGCATTCTGGCGCCAATCGGGCATGCAGAAGAAACAGTCCTTCAAGCGGATCGTGCAATACCGGGTAAACCCGAATGCCCCAGAAGGTATTAGCCCCCTATCCATGGGCGCAGCGGAGTAAAGCTCGATATGAGCGAAGCGGTTGAGACCAACGAAGTGCCTGAACGACAGCTGAGCATTGCTTGGCTCCGCGGCACTCTGCGCGCGCGCATTGGTTCAGATGAGGAGTCACAACAATCCGCTTTTGCCGCTCTAAAGGTCTTGATCATTCGCTGCGTCGGGGCAGCGCTGGCCTATGCTAGTCAGGTTCTGCTAGCCCGCGTGTTGGGACAAACTGACTACGGAATTTTCGCACTCGTTTGGGTGTGGATACTCGTCCTTGGCCATTTGTCACCGCTTGGCTTCGCACAGGCCGTCTGTCGGTTTGCGCCCCACTATGAAGCCCGCAACGAAGAGGCCCTCCTGAGAGGTTTCCTCCAGACAGGTGCACTCTTTGTCGCTGGTGCGTCTTTGGCGATGGCTGCCTTAGGCGGCGCCGTCTTATGGTTCGCCGGATCAATGATCGAGGCTGTCTACGTCCTGCCATTCGCAATTGCTCTCATCGTATTCCCGCTGTTTGCGCTACAGGACTATGTGGAGAATATCGCGCGCGCCTTTAACTGGACGATCGTGGCCATCACACCGCCGTTCATCATTCGCCATGGCCTTATCGGGGCAGGCGTGCTGGGTGCCTACCTACTAGGAATGCCCGTCTCCGCTAGTTTCGCGATCGGCGTCGTCCTCTTCGCGACACTCGTCAGCCTGCTGGTTCAAACCGGCTTCGTCTGGATGCGCTTGCGGAAAGTCGTTTCTGCGGGTCCGCGCGAACAGCGCTTGGGTGAGTGGTTTAAAACGTCCCTGCCTCTTGTTTTTGTGGACGGCACCCTAATCCTCTTTTCAAATGCGGACATCCTGATCCTCAGCCTTTTTGTAGAGCCCGCGACCATCGCCATCTATTTTGCTGCATCTCGCATTTTGCAGCTTGTGGCTTTTGTTCAATATGCCGCCACGGCAGCAACAGCACAGCGTTTCACTGCGCTGAACGCACTAGGAGATGCGAACGCCCTGAGCCTGTTGGCACGGACCACAACACGCCTCACTTTGATCGCATCCGTCGGAGCGGCCTTTGTGATTTACCTCGCAGCACCTTTCCTGCTGGATTTGTTTGGCGAAGGGTTTGACAGCGCGATGCCGGTTCTCGCAATCTTGATGGTCGGCCTCATTGCACAGGCCTTTGCGGGTCCTGGAGAGGACCTGCTGAACATGCTTGGCGAAGAGCGCGCCTGTGCTGCTACTTGCGTTGCTGCGCTGATCCTCAACATTGTCCTGAACTTCACGCTCATTCCAGCACTTGGGATTTCAGGCGCCGCGATCGCAACAGCGGCATCCGTTGCAGCACGCAGCCTCATTCTGACCTATCTGGTGAAGCGAAGACTAGGCCTCAACATCGCCTTCTGGCTTCCAACCCGCAAACCCGTACTCAAGGCCACCTCATGAATATGGCGCTGACATCACAAGCGTTCACCCAAAATGCAACGTCGACGGCTGACGTGACGCAGACGCACATCCTAGACACGGCGGGACTGCTCGCGCTTGGGCCAGAGTGGGAAGAACTGGTCGAAAGCGCCCTTGAGGAAAACGCCTACTACACCAGGCAATATTGCAACGCCCTCCTCAACCACATTGAGAAACGGCCGCTCAAAGCAATCGCAGTCTGGAAGGGCGACAACCTGATCGCACTCTGGCCGTTCGTGAGCGACCGGCTGCATTGGGGCGGGCTCATCTCTCTCAACAAAGCCTGGACGACCGACTATACCACCACATCTATCCCGCTCATTGACAAGCGATGGGTGGATGAAGCTGTGTGCGCCCTGCTCAAAGCAATGGGCGCCACGCATAGCGGCAGCGATATTTGGCTTCTGCCCAACATCAACTTAGACGGTCCCGTCAATAGGGCGCTCAAAACCGAAATGTCGAAGCAAAGCCTGCCTTCACAAACATTCGATCCGTTCGAGCGCGCCGTCCTGAGCAAACGCGGCACCTTTGAAGAGCACATGAAAGAGCATGTTTCGAAAAAGCGTCGAAAGGACTTGCGACGAAACCGCAAGCGGTTGGACGAATTGGGTGAGGTAACCTGGACGGCTCATGAGAGCGGACCGGAACTCGACGCCGCCATCGACGCCTTTCTGAAAATCGAAGCGTCTGGTTGGAAAGGTGACAGAGGCACGGCCCTAGATTGCACCGACGCCACACGCGCGTTCGCAAAAGAAGCTTTCGGGAACACGAACGGCAAAGGCATCACACGCGCAGATGCGTTGCGCCTCGATGGAAACACAGTCGCAATCAATTTGACTCTGATCACAGGCAACACCGGCTTCACGATCAAATGTGCCTATGACGATGCCTATAAAGGACAAAGCGTTGGCTTGTTGCTGGAAGAAGAAATGATCCGCAGCGTGCTTGAAGACGATTGGGTCGAGCGTCTTGATTCTTCCGCAGTGTCCGGCCACCTGATTACCTCGTTCTGGAACGACACCATCGAGATCGGGGACATCCTGATCGACGCGAGAGCAGTCGCAGCGCCAACGCGCTTCAAAGCCTTGTCGTGGATGGAGACGATCCGTCGGACTTTGAGGGCGACAGCAAAAGACCTAGTCAACCGGCTGCGGGGCTAGCCTGCTCTCTACCTTGAGCGCCGAAAGTCCAGTGCCTCCTCCTCTAGCCAGGTAAGAAATTGTGTTACCGCAGGATCTTCCGCCTCTGAGGACCGCACCGCCCAACAATAGGGAACTGCGGACAGTTTTGGACCAGAGAGCGGCGCCACCAATCGCCCCTGTGCGAGATCCTCTTCGATAAGAGGAAGTGGGCCCAGAGCAAAGCCGAGCCCATCTATGGCGGCTTGCAGCGCCAAGTAAAAATGGTCGAACCGTTGAAGCGCTGCATCATTGCTGACGCCGCTTTGGCCCGCCGCCGCAAACCAACGGTCCCAGGACCCCGCCCGCGTGTCAGCAACCAGCAGCGGGAGAGACTTTATGTCGGCGGCCCGATTGACCGGATTTGCATCGGCAAAGGCGGGACTGCACACCGGCAGCTCATCCTCAGTGAAGACAATCCCGGTTCGAAACTCTGTGGGCTCCAGAGCCCCTTGTCTGCGCACCGCAACATCGAACTGTCCTGGTGCGATACGCTCCAACGGTTGATCGGATGTCACCAGCCTTAACTCAATCTGCGGATGATCAAATTGGAACTTTGAAAGGCGGGGCAACAACCACCGCATCGCAAAAGTTGGGAGAATGTTGAGTGTGAGAACACGAGCTGAATTTGTGTCGGCCCTCAAGGTCCGCGCAGCCGCAGTAATGTCTCCGAACGCGCCGCTCACCTTATCTGCGAAGCGGCGCCCCGCGCTTGTGAGCACCACCTTCTTCCCCACTCGGTCAAAGAGGGCCACACCCGCCCAATCCTCCAATGCCCTCACCTGCCGACTAACCGCACCATGGGTCACGTATAATTCGTCACCGGCGCGAGAAAACGAGCCATGGCGAGCAGCCGCTTCGAAACTGCGAAGAGCCTTGAGGGGCGGGAGGGCTTGGAGCAATGTTTCGGACATATGTGAGTATAACTCACAAGATGAATGCAAAGAAGTGGTTTTGAATGGCTAGAAAAAAGGCCGATAAGGAAGATGAGTTAGACAGAATAATCCAATAAGCTCACAAGGACAGACCATGGTCAGCGTCGGACTAACAGCCCTTATCGCCCTCACAGTTGTCGCAACGGCCACCTTATCCGGCATTTTTGGGATGGCTGGCGGCATTGTTTTGATGGGCATGTTCCTTGTCGTCCTGCCCGTAAGCTCCGCGATGATGCTCCATGGGACCACACAGGCGGTCTCCAATGGTTACCGCGCTTTTCTCACGCGCGATCACATCGTCTGGCCTGTACTGGGTCTCTATGTCGTCGGGGCGGTTCTGTCGCTCGGAGCCTTGGGCGCAATATCTTTTGTTCCCGACAAAGCCCTCGTCTTTATCTGCGTAGGCACCGTGCCCTTCGCCGCCGCAGCTCTTCCCGCGCGCTTCGCACTTGACATCACTAAGCCGGGCATGCCGATGATCTGTGGATTTATCATTACACTGATTAATCTCATCGCAGGCGTTGCCGGCCCCCTGCTCGATGCGTTTTTTGTGAAATCAGACCTCACCCGTCATCAGGTCGTCGCCACCAAAGCGGTAACGCAGACTCTAAGCCACCTGTTGAAATTGGTATATTTCGGCGTGCTCGTGAGGCAAGTCGCCCTCGAAGCGAATGGAGACCTGGCCACCCTTCCCTGGTGGCTTTATGTAATGGTCATCCCCTGCGCCATGCTCGGAACCACAATCGGGACAAAAGTCCTGGACAAGATCTCCGACACCAACTTCCGCAAATGGAGCCAATGGATCATCTTGACCCTTGGCGCCATCTGCATCATTCGCGGCATAACCTTATGGGTGTCATGAGCGGCGTCGATGGCCACCCAGTATTTCTGCGACGAGCGTCAATACCTGCTCAGAAAACCCAAATCCAAAATGGGTCGTGTCGACCTCAATATTCTCAACATCCGGGCTCCAATGATCGACAGAGGCCTGCCAGGCAACAATGCCGTCTTTCTTGGAGTAGATTGATGTGACCGGCAGATCGAGGGGCACCGCATACCGATCAGACACTTTCGCCTCAATCTCTTCTCTCTCCGACCGCGAATAGAGGAACGGACCAGGGGCTGTATATTGCGGCCCACCGATGAGAGGCGTGCCGAGTGTCACCACCTGTGAGACTGCATCCGGATTGTCCCGTGCTGCTTCACGCGCCACAACACCGCCAAGACTCCAGCCAACAAGCGCAACCGGTTCGCCCACGTCGTCATGGCGAGCTGCCAGGATCTCGGAGAAATTCTCCAGCATTTCTTCCACCTCGCCGCCATTGCGGCCGAGGCCCCAGTCAAACGGCTTGTAACCGAGGAACCGGAGATATTCCCGAATGACAATCATCGATTGTTCGCCCGCGCCAAAGCCCGGCAGCAGGATCACTGGCTTGCCAAAGCCCCTATGACGGGTCGGCAGACGCCACCAGAAGATCGAAAGTCTCGCAAGCTCAAGCGGTGTCAGGATTTCCCGCAAAGAGTGGGAGATGCGTGGCCCTTTAATGCCTTCAAGTTTCTGAGGCAGATCTTTAACCGGTTGGTGCAGCATGAACTATCCTTTGTGCAGTGCAACATCGACTATATGGGCTTTCTACGCGCCGGCCAGCGCTTTGGATGTTCAGCAACGTCACAAGATCCGGTCAAAAATGAACAGAGGGCCATGAAAAATGGCCAACAATATGGAGTTTTGACCTACCGGGACTGCACAAGCACCAAACGCTCAGCAATATGCGTCAGCACTTCGCGAGAAATACCAAACCCGAAATGCGTGGTTGAGACTTCAATATTCTCTGCATGCGGGCTCCATTCATCGACAGATGCCTGCCAGGAGACCACTCCATCGCCTTTTGAATAGATAGATGTCACGGGCACCTTAAGAGGGGTGCGGTAGCGCTCTGCGATGCGCGCTTCGATAGCGTCATGATCAAGTCCGCGCCGCCCGAAGAAGCGGGCGGTCGCCGTATATTTGGGACCACCGACAAGTGGGCTACCGAGCGTAACGACCTGGGAGACGTCTGCCGGATTATCCCGCGCCGCCTCTCGCGCGAAATAGCCCCCAAGACTCCACCCAATGAGAATAATCGGTCCACCAGCCTCCCTGGCGAGAGTGCGAACCATCTCATTTACCCGGGGGAGTTTGTCCATCACCCGACCATCATTGCGTCCCAAGCCCCAGTCCTGGGGGCCATAGCCGAGCACGCGCAGATATTCCCGAATGATCGCCATGGACCGCTCACCGCCGCCGAGCCCCGGCAACAGCAATACCGTCTGTCCGTTGCCACGTAGATGAAAGGGTAGCCGCCACCAAAACAGAAGAAGGTTGGCAAACTCCAGGGGCGTCAGCAGTTCACGCAACACATTGCTGACAGGCGGTCCGCTAACCTCGTCCATCGGCTGCGGGATGTTCTGCTGTCTCGTGGTTACCATATCGACCATCTCCGCTATTGCCTCCCAGGCAAATCTGCTATGGAGGAAACATGACCGTAGACCCTGAGACACCAGACCCGCAATCACCGAATGAGCCACAGCCCGCACCCGCTGGAACACAAATTTCCTGTTCCAGAAACCTGCCCGGCTGGATGGCAAACAATGGCGCTGGAATCGTCTTCACGTCCTATCAGTCAGGCATTGTCTATTTCGTCGGTGTACAGCCAAATGGCGGCCTCTCCATTCATCAGACGGGCTTCCCCCGGGCGATGGGACTCTGCGCCCAGAGGCAACGCATCTATCTCGCATCCCACGCACAGATCTGGCGCATGGAAAACATGCTGCGCGAAGGCGAGTTCGCAAACAACCAATATGACGTCTGCTATGTGCCGCGGAACGCACAGACGACTGGCGATGTCGACGCGCACGAAATTGCCGTGGAACCCTCGGGCCGCATCATCTTCGTGAACACGTCCTACTCATGTCTTGCAACAGTCGATCCCATTCACGGGTTCAAGCCCCTATGGCAACCACCCTTCATTACCAAACTCGCACCTGAAGATCGTTGCCATCTTAATGGCCTCGCCATGGAAAACGGGGAAGCGAGATATGTCACCGCCGTATCTCGCAGCGACAGCGTGAGTGGCTGGCGCGATCGTCGCGGAGAAGGGGGCGTCCTCATCGACGTCCAACAAGACCGTGTACTGACAGATAAACTTTCCATGCCGCACTCACCACGGCTTCATAACAATCAGCTATACGCGCTCAACTCTGGACGCGGACATCTTGTTCGCATTGACCGTCAGACCGGGGCAGCAGAGGAAATCGCCTTCCTGCCGGGCTTCGTTCGGGGGCTTGCCTTCCACAATAATCATGCCATCGCGACCCTGTCTCTTCCCCGCGACCAGTCCTTCGCAGGACTTGAACTTGAGGATGAGTTGCAAAAGCGAGATGCAGACCCCTGGTGCGGCGTCCAGATCATCGACCTTGCGACAGGCAATGTTGTCGAATGGCTTCGTCTGGATGGCGAAATACGTGAGCTTTTTGATGTCGCCGTATTGCCAGACGTCCGATGCCCGCTCGCAGTGAGCCCGCTCGCACCAGAGTTTGCAAGCACCGTCACAATGGCGGATCCGGACTGACCTTTAGGTCTACCCGTAAACCATGACTACTGATTTCAACAACGAGATGAAGATACTCTGCTGAGTTAATTTGACTCCCCAGAGACCTCCTCTATTAATTGACTGCTAACCATAGCGTATCAACGGCAGAAACAGCCGGGCTATAGGCAGTAAGTGAGTTTCTGGGGGCGTTTCTGTGAGCAAAGCAAGCCGCAAGGTGTCAGGTCATCGTCTGGCCTTAATGCTGTCGACTTCTGTTCTGTCGATGGGGGCATATGGGCATCTAAGGTCCGCGAACGCAGCAAACGAATGCGGCGTCATCGCTGCGAGTGGCACCGCAACCTGTACCCCTGCCGGGAACAACTTCACCAGTGGCATCGACTATGATGTGAATGATGCCACCGTCATCGTTCAAGATGGTGTGATCGTCAGCACAACCGCCAACAACACATCTGCACTGGCCAATGGCGCAACCGGTGCGAACCTCGGAAACCTGGCAACAACCACACAAGGCACCGTGAGCCTGACGACAACGGGCGACGCCTCCCACGGCATCTATTCTGGTTCTCTCAACGGGGCCGTCACCATCACCGCCAGCGACAGCACAACCATCACCACGTCAGGCACTGGTTCGGCGGGCATTACAGCATCGAGCAGCGGAGGCAATGCACTAACCATCACATCTCCTGGTGCCGTCACAACATCAGGCGCTGGTTCAAGCGGGATCATTGCTCAGAACACGGGCGGTGCGACTACCATTAATATCGGCCAGGTTACAGCGAGTGGTGCTGGGCCTGTGGTTGGGGTTTATGTCCTGAACACTGGCGGCACAATTGATCTCACCACGTCCGGTGTCACCGTGGCGAACGGGTATGGCGTTTTGGCCGTCTCAGCTGGAGCAGGCTCCAGCACCGTCAATGTCACGACAACCGGTGCCATCTCAGCCGCTGGCTTCGGAATTTTCGCGGGTTCTCAGCTTGGGGACGCAACAATCAATGCTGGTTCAACGGTGACAACAACTGGCAACGGTGCAATCGGCATCAATGCCATCACGACGACCGGCGATCTAACAATCATGTCAGCTGGCTTAACCTCTAGCGGCACAGGCGGCAATGGCATTGTTGCAGTTACATCATCCGGCACGCTCAGCATAACAGACACAGGAACCATCTCCACTGGCGGAAGCGGTGTTTACACCTATTCAACAGCTGGAAGTAGCAATATCACGGTGAACAATGTCAATGCCGGCTCCTACGGCGTCTATACCTATGGAGCGACCGGGGCAAGCGTCACGACAAATGGTGACGTAACAGCAGTGAACACGGCCATTGGCGCCTATGCGGGCGGTGGCACTATCACCGTCACGACAAACGGCGCCGTGACAGCCACCGGCGCTGCAAGTGATGCCATCTATGCGGCTGGACCGGCATCCATCAACATAACCGCCAACGGCACAGTGACCACAACAGGCGCTGGCGACTCTGACGGTATTCAGGCCTATTCTTATACAGGCAGCTCAACGATCTCAGCGACCAACATCACCGCAATCGATGACGGCATCAATACTTACGGTTTCTCCGGCGTCACGGTGACATCGACAGGAAGCATTATCGCCGGCGACGAAGGCATCGAAGCCTTCACCGGTGCTGCGGGCAATGCGACAATAACAGTCAATAACGTGACGGCGACTGGTGTCGACAATGATGCAATCAGGCTGACGGTAGGTGGAACGGCCAACATTAATGTAAACGGTGCTGTGCTCGGCGGATCGACCTCTGGGTCTGGCGCCGGGATTGACGTAGAGGCGAGCACAACGACGACGATTACGGTCAGCGGCACAGGCTCGGTCGGGTCCATGTCGGACTACGCCATTGAAACGACGGGCGCCGGTGCAACGACGATCAACAATAGCGGCACAATTACCGGACGGATTACGCTCACCGGCAATGACGATACAATCAACAACCTGTCGTCCAACAGCATCAATCTAAGACGCTTTACAGACAGCAACGGCGACGGCACTCGGGATACAGAAGCTGTGGGCGTCGTGGTCTTCGGCGCAGGAAATGACACCTTCAACAATTCGGCGACAGGTACGGTACGCGTGTCGACGGTGGACGGTGCAACCACCTTCAACACGGCCAACGAGACATTCGCAACTGGGTCCGCCGCACTTTCATTGACCAATGCAGGAATAGAACAAGGCCACATTGTCGACTTGGAGACCTTCATCAACTCCGGCACGCTCACCCTGGCCGATGCGGAAACCGGTGGCACGACAGCTGTTGCAGGCGACGTTCTGGCTATCACCAGCCTCAATGTTCCAGGTCTTGGCGGCACGTCGAACTTTATCTCCAATGGCGGCCAGCTCCATCTCGATACAGTTCTGGACAATGGCGCGGTCGACACAACAGACGTTCTGATTCTTGATACCGTCACCACCGGCGCAGGCGGTGCGACCGCAATCACCATCACAAACGCAGGTGGCACAGGTGCTCTAACGGGCACAGGAGCGACCGATGGCATTCGCGTTGTTGAAGTGCGCGGCGTTGGATCCGCAAGCGATGCTTTCACGCTATCCGGCGGGCCGCTGATCGCAGGCATCTTCGAATATGAGCTGAACCAGGCAGATAGCCAGAACTGGTATTTGCAATCTTCTGCCGTTGCAACGCAAATACCTGCCTATCAGGCATTGCCTTTAGCCCTCTCTGGTTTCGCCCGCGATCAAATGCCCTGGGCGCAAAAGCGCTGGGGTCACGTCGAGGGCCGTCAGCAGGCTAAAACGGGAGCCTGGCTGCGCGGTGGCTATGTCAATGGTTCAGAAGAATTCACAGGCGACAACCAGTATGAAAGCAGAGACCGTTTTGTCCAGGCTGGATATGATGTCGTTCTAGACACGGGCCTACCGGGAAGCTTCAGCATTGGTGGCCTCGTACAACACACATCCACCGATACATCTGTGACGAATGGCAATGGGTCAACCTTTGCAGCGAGCGGCTACGGCGCAGGTGTCAGTGCCTTTTGGACCGCAGACGGCGGCCTGTTCGCAGAAGCACTGGCCACTCTCACGCGCTACGAAGTGGATATTGACCGCCCTGGCATTGCCGGTGTGGCAGACACCGACGCTTATACCTATACGGCAGGTCTTCAGATCGGCCATCAGTTCCACATTGCGGGAGAAACCGACAAGTGGACGGTCACACCCCGAGCGTCTCTCACCTACATTGACAGTGAAATTGACGATTTCACCGATGCATCCGGCATTGCGGTCGACTTTGCAGAAAGCGACAGCATGCTTCTGGAGGCTGGTATGATCAGCGGTCTGGATCTCGACCTGAAGGGCAACCGCATGCTCAACCTCTCTGTAGAGATTGGTGTCGAGCATGACCTGCTGGGCGGCAACAGCATCACCGCCAATACCGTGAGCTTTGCGACCGACAGAGATGATACAAGAGCAACCCTTGGTGCCGGCGCGACGGCGCACCTTGGGGATGGCTTCTCCATCTTCGCCCGTGCAGACGGAAGTGCGTCCCTCTCTGGTGACGGGCACTCTAAACAGGCAACGGCGGGCCTGCGCATTACCTTCTAATGGGCATCGCGGTGCGAAGAAGCGTGAACCCCGCAGCAACAAACCCCAAGCTGAAGAGAATGCCTCCGAGAAAGTAACCCCAACCATAAGGGGTTGGATCAAGCGCGCCGAGCCCGAGACTGACAAAGGGAACTGCGATCCATACGCCTGCCACCCAGGCCGGGTAGGCGCCCTTGAGCAACATGTCTACACCCAGCAAAAACAGACCGCCGACGATCAGCTGAACGCCAACCGCGTAAACATCAATGCCAAAGGGAACATGGTCAGGCCCGATAATCGCTGCCTGGCCAACCGCCGCGATCGCAAACCCGACCAGACCGAGCAATCCCAACCGCTCAGCACGCGCTAGATAGATGGCAAACAGTCCAAAAAGCAGAGCAACATCGGTGACGAAGTAGAGACTTTCGAGTGGAGCAGAGGCCTCCACCCATGGGATGAAACTCGAACCAAATCGAAACGTGCCCCCAACAAGAGCGGCTATCGCACCCAGCCGGATAAGAACGGGAAAGGTGATAATCATTTACTTCTCCTGCCCAGTGCAAACGAGATTTTCGGGAAGCATGGCGCGGGCGTGAGCAGGCACCATCAGGAAGCGTGCATCATCCGTCGCCTCATAAAACCGAAGACAAGCTTCAGAAAGTTTGATCACGTGATCATCTCCATGTTGGACCGCACGAACAGCTATCTCGTTTGCCGGTTCAGGTTGCAAAGCACCTGGCCCGGGCGCCGGAAACTCCGAGTAGGCTGAATGCAATCCTGCGGCCGTCTGCCAGCCATAGGAAACAAGCTTGCGGGTTGTTTCCTCTTTCACATGAGGTGCGATGTTGAGAATGGCCGCGACGCCTGTGATCGCATGAGTAAATACGATGGCGGTGAGTGGTGTATGGACGCGGTAGAGAAACACCTGCGCAAACTCCGACGCAATCTCGTTCGCAAGAGCTGACAGATCACCTGACACATCGACCAGGGAAATAACCTTCGCAAATCCCTGCGCGTGCGGCAGCTGTTCAAGAGCCGTTGTGATCGCGCCCTCATTGCGCCGATGCGCCAGCGGCACAAGCGGAACCATCGCCAGCGCTTCTTTTGGAGAGTATGTCGGGTTGTTGTCGACCCGATGCGTGACCAATGGCTGATAGGAACCTGCCCAGAGAGCAAGACCTTCGGCGAGTTCCCGGCGTCGAAGGGAGGTGTCTTCAACACCCAGCGCACGCACGCCATGACCAACCCGAATGATCCCATGCGCTGCTGCTGCAAAGAGACCTGGTGCCAATCGATCCGCCCACTGATCCAACACCAGCTCCCAAGGACCGCTGGCGAGACGATGGCGAAAAAAGGAGCGCCAGGCATCCTGCCGACCGGGATCACCAACAGCGCCCTCCAACTCCGTAGCGTCAAGCGGCGGAGCGCTATCATTCGCAGGGAGGATGTTGCCGCGGTTTGCCTTCACCCAGCTTTTTGCCAGATTGCCCTGCCCCATGGCGACAAGTGCTTCAGCCGCCATCGGCGCATGGTTGACGAACCCGTTTTTGAGAACCGGCCCCAAGGCTCGCAACGGGTCAAGCGCAGGATCAAGCAATCTGTACTGAGCCTCAGACATGGTGCATTCCTTTGAAAAAGTATTTTCTTTATTTATTGCGATCCTCGCATTAATTCAAGTTTTTTCTTTCTTTATTAGACCAAGGATTGGCTCTTTCCTTAAGGACGGGACCTAAGGCACTCTAAGTGCAACAGAAATCACAGGAAGGCTTGAGACCATGACCGTCTACGCAATGGCATTTGTTGAGATTAAAGACCGGGAGCACTACGCAAAATATGAAGCGGGGTTCATGGACGCCCTGGCTCCCTTTGGCGCTGAGATCCTCGCCGTTGACGAAGCGCCTGATGTGCTGGAAGGCGAAGCCCCCAAGGGACGGATCGTGCTTATTCGCTTTCCTTCAGCTGAAAAGCTCGACGCCTGGTATAATTCAGACGCCTATCAGGCAATTCTGCCATTCCGCAAAGCCGCATCGAACGGCCATGTGATCAGTGTTAAAGGCTTTGCAATGCCTTAGAGCGTTGCCAGGTTAAGCGGAAACGCTTCGCCGTCTGGAAACGCGACGAAATGGGCCTAAGCAGCGTCGAGCATCACAACGCTGAAGAGCTTCTCATCATCCATCCATGACTGTGAGAGGGTCCAGCCTTGCGCCTCCGACAGCTGCACCAATTCATCAAGCGCGAACTTGCGAGAATTTTCCGTGTGAATACTCTCGCCTTCAGCGAACCCAATCTTGGTATCAACCACCGTCACCGTCTGATCTCTCTGGCTGACCAGATGCATCTCAACCCGGGAGGCGTCTTCGTTCCAACGGGCTTCATGCGCAAACTGGTCGAGGGTAAATGTGCCCTCAAGCTCCCGGTTGATGCGTTTTAGAATATTGAGGTTGAAGGCCGCCGTCACACCGGCTGCATCATCATAAGCAGGGATAAGGCGACCCACATCCTTCTTCAGATCCGCGCCAAGCACGAAGGAAGCCCCCGCCCCCAAATCCTGTCGAGCGCGTTGGAAGAAATCTGAAATCTCTGCGTTCGACAAATTGCCAATGGTCGAGCCCGGAAAAAAGCCGACTGTGCGTCCGGCACCTCGCGCACCTGAAGGAACTAAAATCGGAGACAGGAAATCACCGACAACCGACTTGATCGAGAGAGAAGGATAATCACGGCGCAACTGGTCGGCCGTCTCCTCCAAGAAGGACGCGGACACATCGATCGGCACATAACAATGCAGCGAGTCAAACGTATCAAGCAACAAACGCGTTTTGACGGAGGCGCCGGACCCATACTCAACGAGAGTGGCAGCGCTTCCAGCTGCCGCTGCAATCTCGCGCCGGCAGCCTTCCAAAATCTTGGTCTCTGTCCGGGTCGGATAATATTCCGGCAGGTCCGTAATCTCTTCAAACAATTGAGAGCCGCGCTCGTCATAGAGCCAGCGGCAGGGCAGCGTCTTTTGCGGAAGCCCAAGCCCCTCAAGAACATCAGCTGCAAATTCAGCATTCGTGACTTTTACTGTGTCCAACATTACGACGCATCCCTGGCAAGTCTGAGGCCGGAAAACTGCCAACGCTTGTCCGGATGAAAGAAGTTACGATAGGTCACGCGCATATGGCCGCCCGGCGTGGCACAAGACCCGCCACGAAGCACCATCTGTCCGCTCATGAACTTCCCGTTATATTCACCGACCGCACCTGGCGCGGGTTTGAAACCCGGGTAGGAAGTGAAAGGACTGGCCGTCCACTCCCAAACATCACCGTAGAGACCCGCAAGATCGCCCGCTGGCGCATCCTGTGGACGTGGCCGTAGCATATTGGAGGACGCGAAGTTGCCTTCAATTTCAACGTCGCGCGCGGCATGTTCCCATTCAGCTTCGCTCGGCAAGCGCATTCCAGCCCATGTTGCATAGGCATCTGCTTCATAGAAGCTCACATGGGCAACGGGCGCATCCAGATGAACAGGCTGCGGGCCCCGCAATGTGAGAGACCACCAGGTGTCATCCTGTTGGTACCAGTAAAGCGGCGCATCCCATCCACGTTCCGTGGCGATCGCAAACCCATCCGACAGCCAATATTGCGGATCACGATAACCTCCAGCCTCCATGAACTCGATCCACTCGCGATTGGTGACCGCACGAGTCGCCAACTCAAAAGGTCGCACCAACACCTCATGCTGTGGCCCTTCGCAGTCAAACTTAAAGCCATCGCCGCTGGCACCCAGTGGCAAACACCCTCCATCAAACGAGACCCAACCTGCATCACCAGTACCCTTATTTGTCATCTCTAAAGGGACCGCCGGCGCAAAGGCCGGACGCAATGGGTTCTGCGCAAACAGGTGCAGAATATCCGTAAGTAAAAGCTCCTGATGTTGCTGCTCATGATGCAGACCAAGCTCAATCAGCTTGGCAAGTTCAGGCGAAAGCTTGCTAGCCAAAAGGGCCTCCATCGCCTCATCCACATGCGCACGATAGTCACGGATTTCATCAAGGGCCGGGCGCGCCAACATGCCGCGGCACGGACGCGGGTGGCGTTCCCCTACCGCGTCATAATAGGAATTGAACAGGTAACAGTAATTGTCATCAAAGAGGGTGTAGTCGGATACATTTGGTTCAAGGATAAATGTCTCAAAGAACCATGTTGTATGTGCAAGGTGCCACTTCGCAGGGCTTGCATCTTCCATAGACTGAACCGTCGCTTCCGCATCACTTAAATGATCGGTAAGCGCCAGAGACTGAGATCGGACGAGCGCGTAATCGGCAAGCGCAATCGACACGCTCCCCTTGAGCGGGGTCGATGAAGGAGATGCCATGTCAGGATTCTCTGTTGAACTCGAGATTGTCGGGGTAGAAAGCGAGACAGTCTTTTAAGACGGTCGCTTGTGGGATGGGGTCTTCATAGGACCAGGCAACCGCAGGTCCCTTTGCGCCTTCAAATTCGAAATAGGACGCATCCCCTTTGCGCGGGCAAAGAGTGGTTTGTTCCATCGGGTTCGCGAGCTCCATCACCACATCGCCACGAGGAAAATAGAGCATCGGCTTATGCCCCTTTTCGTGAACGATGATCACGTCTGAGCTGTCAGCGATGACCACACCATTTAGATGAACAGAGATTTTCTGACCTGCGGAAACGAAAGCCAACGGCTTTTGAAAACTGGTCTCCGTGCGTGACCCTGGTGGCAATATGCCCGCGGCCCCGTCATCCGATAATATCTCTTGGTCTGCCACTCTTCTCTCCTCCCTACCATTCTCCCTTTCAGAGGGTCAGGTAAATATGGGATTTGGACGGCACCGAACGAGATCGCAATATCGCACCCGGCTGGTTCAGAAACAGACCGTACCGCACTCAGAGTGAAACGCCAGAGCCAATTGCCAGGCTCCTGACAAAAACTGGCAGTTATGCGTCCAGATAAAAACTTTGTGACAAATTGTCGAGTGGCAAGGAACCGCCGAGTATTAGTCCAGTTCAGCACACAGCCCGCGGACAAGCGGCTCAATCGATTGCATCAAGTAGGTCTCTGCTGCTTTGACACCACGCACCCGGATGCGCCGCAGCCGCACCAGATCGCAATACCCGTGCAATTGCGTCATCAGAGAAACAGACAAGTGTCTCGCGCGCGTCTTGGAAAGTGATTGTTGTTCGAACAGCGCATCAACGGCGCAGAAGGTTTCCTCAATGGCGTCTTCGAGCTCTGGATGACGTCCATCTTCATTCAACCGCGGACCGAACATGATCTGATAGAGACTGTCATTTGCAAGCGCCCATCGCACATAGGCCCGAGCGACCGCCTTGATACCGCGCTCAACTTCACCCGTTTTCGAGGCGGCAGCCGCAAGTATCTCTGCAAAATCTTTATGACCAGAAAGCGCAAGTGCTACCAGCAATTCGCGCTTGTCTGAGAAATGCCGATAGACAGCGCCGTGGGTCACACCCAAATCACGCGCAAGGCCGCGGAGCGTAAACCTCTCAAACCCCTGTTCGGCGATGCAACCGGGCGCCTCACGCAGAAGCGCCTCGCGCAGGTCTCCATGATGGTAGGTGGCTTTAGCTTTTCCTGGCAATCCTGGCTCCGGCGCAAATTTTCAATCACAGCTCTTGATCTTATACAACATCGCCTTTATGTAACCACTGGTTACTTTGAAAGAATAGAAAAATTTCAACGAAAAGAGGTGCCATGAACAGCAGTGAAGATAAGTCCGTCACCCTGCCCCAAGGGCGCGTGACCTATCGCGATGTTGGAGCTGGCCCGACCATCGTTTTTGTGCACGGCCTTTTCCTGAACGGAACGATTTGGGACAAGACGGTCGAACGCCTGACCTCTCATCGGCGATGCATCGTGCCTGAACTCCCGCTCGGCGCGCATAAAAACACCGCTCAACAAAGAGGCCGACCTGTCATTGACCGGGGGTTGCCCAGCTCGTCGCAGACTTTCTGGAAGAACTGGATCTCAATGACGTGACTCTTGTTGGCCCTCGATTTCGGAGGTGTCATCGCACAGATCGTGGCAGCCCGGCA
>CBDIPP010000004.1:0-287886 GCA_965283695.1 uncultured Parvibaculaceae bacterium
GGACATCGCCCCAGCGAACACCAGAGAGCTTGCCATCTACGAACGTCTGCTCCGGCGGTTCGGACATGTGAATGCGGAAACCATTCTGTCAGGTAGTGGTCTTGAAGCACTCCATGATGCGCTATGCGAGATGGAGGGTCTGACCTGCGAACCTGTGAGTGCCGCAGAAATCGCGGCGCGCGCAGCGACCGGCGGGGAGCCTCTAAGCGCGGAAGCGGTGCATTGTTTCACAAACTGGTTGGGTGCCGCGGCAGCCAATGTTGCTTTGACACTGGGGGCAACAGGTGGCGTGTACATCGCGGGCGGCATTGTTCCGCAATGGGGCGGGCTTTTTGAAGGGCACCGGTTTCGTTCACGCTTTGAGGATCGCGGAAAAATCAGCGCATATGTGAAACCGATTCCGACCTATCTTGTGATTGCACCCGATCCTGCGCTTAAAGGACTTGTCAAAATCGGGTCTGCCCTTTTGGCAGATTAGAGACTACCACTCAAAACGACACCTTCACGGCGCGGGTCCGCACCTCCTTCTAGTCCGCCTTCCAAACGCCGGATGCCATGGAGGCCGCTGGTGATTTCTTTCACCATGACTTCATGCCCAAGCTGTTCGAGCTCATCCTTTAAGCCCGTAATGGCAGTGCCTTCTTCGATTTCCAACGGGCCATTGCGATTCACATGTCGCGGCTGATTGATGGCCTCTTGCATCGGCAGGTGATGGTCGAGAAGTGCAACCAGCGTCTGGGTCACATAGGCAATGATACGACTGCCACCGGGAGATCCGATCGCCAAGTGAAAATTCCCGTCTGCATCAAAAACCATGCTTGGTGTCATGGATGAGCGAGGCCGCTTCCCCGGTGCCACTGCATTGGCAACCGGCTTTCCGTCAATCTCAGGACGAAACGAGAAGTCGGTGAGCTGGTTATTGATGAAAAAACCGCCGGCCATCAAATGGCTGCCAAAGGGCGCCTCAACCGATGTTGTCATGGAAACCACATTGCCTTGTGCGTCCACAATACTGAGATGGCTGGTCGAAGGACGAGATCGGGACTCGTTTGGCGCGTAGCGAGTCCCCAGATCGCCTGAGGCAACTGGCACACCTGCCTCCGCGTTCCCGAGGCTGCTGGAGGGATCGATCAGCCGCGCACGCGACGCGAGATAGTCTTCATCGAGCATGGCTGCAACGGGAACATCGACAAAGTCTGTGTCCCCGATATAGAGATCGCGATCAGCATAGGCGAGACGGCTTGCTTCCGTGATGAGGTGCACTGCTTCGAGAGAGCCGGGTTTCAGCGCGCCCATATCAAACGATTCAAGAATGCCGAGGGTCTGCAGACTGGTAAGGCCGCCAGACGTTGACGGCGGCATGCCACAGACATTGTAGACGCGGTACTCAAGGCAGATCGGGTCGCGTTTAACAGGCTCGTAGGCCGCCATGTCCGCCATGCTGAGCGTGCCTGGACGCATGGGGGCATTTTGGGAGGCCGCGACAATGGCTTCGGCTATTTCCCCTTTGTAAAACACATCAGGGCCTTGCTCGGCGATCAGCCGCAGGCTCTTTGCATATTCAGAGTTTTTAAGCCGCGTGCCCACAGCGAGAGGGGTGGCGTTCCCGCTCTCATCTTCTGTAAAGAAGTAGGCGCGTGACCAGGGCAGGCGCGGCAGCGCTGGGGACCAGGCGATCATCTTGTTGAGCCTTGGCGTGACGAGAAAACCGTCTTCCGCGAGTTGGATCGCGGGTTGAAAAAGGTCGGCCCAGGGCAAGCGTCCATGTTCTTTATGCGCGAGATGAAGCATGGCTATGGCGCCGGGCACGCCATTGGATTGTCCGGTGACCACGGCGTCAAAAAAGGATAGAGGCTGCCCGACTTCATCAAGGAAGAGCTGAGGTGTTGCACCAGCGGGTGCTGTCTCGCGCCCATCATACGCTTCAAGCAGGCGCGCGCGCTCGTCCCAATGCAGCATATAGGCACCGCCGCCGATGCCGGATGATTGCGGTTCGACAAGGGTGAGAACCAACTGCACCGCAATGGCAGCATCAACGGCGGAGCCGCCAGCCGACAAAATCTGCTGGCCCGCTTTGCTGGCCTCCGGGTGGGCAGACGAGACCATATATTCGCCTGTTCCGGTGCGATTGGGCGCGCCCGAATGGCTCCACCAAATGCCAAGCGGAGCGGAGACAATGGCTATGCCGATCAGCACAAGCAGAGCGCGGGAAAGTTTCATCAAGTTCTCCTTGTGAGGGAAAGCCCCTCTTAGGGTCCATGCGGACGCATTGACCCCAGCATAACCAATTGACATGCAATTGACCCAGAGGCAGCAGATCGCTAGCGTCCGCCACCAATGGTACGTCTATTTTGCGTGCCACAGCGTTCGAGGAAAACCATGGTCACATCGTTCCCCCCCAATGGCCTAGAAGCTGGCCCTCGTAACTTGATCACGGATGTCGATGGGATCAAGGTCGGTCAGGCAGAAGATGATACGGCGCGCACAGGTGCGACAGTGATCCTGCCCGACGCACCGGTGACGGCAGCAGTAAATGTGATGGGCGGCGCACCTGGCACCAGAGAGACGGATGCACTCGACCCGAGCAGATTGCTCGGCGGTGTCATCGATGCGGTGACGCTCTCCGGTGGGTCCGTTTATGGCCTCGATGCAGGCTCGGGCGTGACCGCCTGGCTTGGCGCCCGCGGTCGTGGCTTCGAAATCGCTGGCAGTGATGTGCGCGCACCCATCGTGCCCGGCGCGATCCTGTTCGACCTCTCTAATGGTGGCGACAAAGGCTGGGGCGAAGAACCTCCTTACCGGCGTTTGGGCGCCGAAGCGGCAGAGGCTGCCTCAGATGGATTTGATTTGGGAAATGCCGGCGCTGGCTTTGGCGCGCGCGCAGGCAGTATTAAGGGCGGGACTGGGTCCGCGTCCCTCGTGTCTGACGACGGTTTGCAGATCGGTGCCCTTATGGCGGTCAACTCATATGGCTCAGCAATTGTCCCAGGGACCAAGGCTTTTTGGGCAGCGCCTTTTGAGCGGGAGGGAGAGTTTGGGGGCGTCGCTCCGGCTTCTCTGTCGCCGGATGCAGAATGGCTTGAGGGAACGAAGGCAGGTAATCCAGGACTCCGACAGAATACGACCATCGGCATTGTTGCGACCAATGCGGACCTCACCGCTGCGGAATGCAACCGCGTTGCAGTGATGGCTCACGATGGTCTGTCGCGCGCCCTTCGTCCCGCTCATGCGCCGGTGGATGGCGACGTGATCTTTGTCATCGCAACAGGCACGCATGCTTTGGGCGATGACATGCGTGTACGGCATCTCTCCGAAATCGGTACCTATGCGGGTGATTGTGTTGCTCGCGCCATTGCACGCGGTGTCTTCGAGGCCGAGACCTTGGGCGACATGGTCGGCTATCGAGATGCCGCAAAATAAAAGCCCCGCTCGCGAGAGCAGGGCTTTTGAAAGACTATGTAATGCGACTTAGCGAACGTAGATGCGCACTTCGTTGGAGGACACACCAGCGCTGGTTGTTGCCGACAGCTGAACCCGATCAGGGGGCAGGCCCATGTCGCTCATAGAGCGAAAGACCCGCTCTGCGTTTTCGCGAGACTGGGATTGCGCCAGCTGAACATTTGCTGCTGTCCCACCCGCTGGTGAAACCGCAAGAACTGTGAACTCAGCACCTGGGCGAAGCTCAAGTGCCTGGGAGAGGGCCGTGTAGAGCGAGCGCTCATATTCAACGCCCGGGCGGTCAAAACGAATGGTCACGAGCGGTGGTGTGCCGGGAACCTCGCCCGCGGCGCGCGGCGCAGCGGCAAGGCTTGGCGCTGCAGATGGTGTCTGCGACACCGACAGACCGCCACCATAAATCTGACCGCGTTTGATCGCATTGGAAAGTGTGTTCAGCGCTGCACGCTCATTGGCGAGATAGGTCGTCTGCCGTGCCGTGTCTTCCCGCAATTCGGTGAGCAGGCTGTTGATCACAACGATCGTCTGCTTGGTGTTATCCTGAAGCGTTTCGAGCTGAACATGGTCAGCGTCCACCGCGCCAGACAGCCCGAAGGTTGCCTGGATCGTATCCAGCAGATAGGTCGCCGTTGACGCGTCACCTGCGATAGCTGTCGAGAGCGCTGTCATATTGTTGATGTCGCGGGCCATCTGATCGAGCTCTGCCTGGGTCTGGTTCCACGCGGACACAAGGTTCGGATTACCTGGCGTGGTACCAACCTGCAGTTTGGCTTCAATCCCGGCCTTGCTTGCGTGATAGGCGCTGGCATGGGTGCTGGTCTGGGAGCGGATGCTCTCTAGCTCAGCAGAGCGGGTGTTCATGGCTGTCTGAAGCCGTCCCAGGTCACCGCGAAGTTGCCCAACGCGGGCGCCGACGGGCGTTCCGGTCGCCTGTCCGGGGGTGACAGTCAAGCCAGCAGCGGTGCTGGTTCCTAGCGCTGGGGCAGCATTTGCCCCCGTTTTAGCTTCATCGCCAGCGACGGTCGGCCAGATGACCTCGTCGGCAAAGGCGCAGCCGCCGAGCGCGAGCATCGCACTAAGGGCCAGAAGGCGAAGGCTTTTAGGTCCAATCTGACTCGACATGATTTTTTAAATCCACACCCGTTGTATGGCTGGTTTCTGAGTGAAATCCTCAGGAAATCAGCAGTTCGGCGGCTTGGTAGCCGCACCCTTTGTTTAAGGAACATCCAACAAACAGACTGGATTTCGGGAATGACGATCAGTCTTTCGAGCCGATCAGACTCCTCCAACGCACAGCCTTCAATTGGCCTCGATGCCCCTCTTGTAGCCGCCGCGCGACAAACCAACTGCCATGCCGCATGCATGACGGTACTTCGCGGATGCGAAAGCAATTTAACCAAAGGGATTTTAGGCCGCAAGTGCCTTGGGAGAAAGGTGAAATTGCTCCTACCGTCAGATTTGGCGCGGTTTTTTCGTGTTTTCGAGATGCCAGGGTATTTGCTGAGTGTTGAGCGCGCTAAACCGACCACAATACGTCTCCAATATCCGACGAGGAGGGTTGGTTCGGCCTCCTGGCTATTGCCGTCGCAATCGCGCGACCTGTTTTTCTATCAGCGAGCCTGTCTGAGTGATCGTTGGAAACGCCGATGTGCCCTGCCAGTTTGGAAAGGAAAGAGATGTCAGGTGGAGAGACAACAAACCTTTGGCGCTACGAAAAACCTCACAAATACTAGATTTTTTTGCCATACACCATTTGATGAAATGTCAGTTTCAAAGACGAAATCTTGTTGAAGCTAAAGTTTTTACATGTAGGCAAACTGCGGCATTTAGCTGTGTCGGGTGGCCCGTAAGGTTTTGCTAAATTGCCGTCGGTAGCTGTGAAACAGAGCTGGCTTGTGCCAGCAAGTTTTGTGGCTTTGGGGGTACCAATGAAGATCAAAGGGGCATTGTTGGGGTTGGTCGCGGCGGCGACCGAAGAGCTCAGTCATTCATTCGAGGAAATCGCCAGACAAACTCAAACGGCATCAAAAGTCATTGGGACGGCGACGTCTGAAGCAGAAGGTGCAAACGCAAAATTTCAAGAACTTGCACAGGTGGCAGACAAGGTCGGCGGGATCATTGAGATGATCCAGGACATTACCAACCAGACCAGCCTGCTTGCGCTGAATGCGACCATCGAGGCCGCACCGGCCGGGGAGGCGGGTAAGGGCTTCGCCGTTGTGGCTTCTGAAGTGAAGACTCTTGCAACGCAGACCGCCAAAGCGACGGAGGAGATTTCAACGCAAATTCAGGCGATCCAATCTTCGACGTCTGAAAGTGTTGAATCGATTGCAGCCATCACAAAGATCGTCACAGAATTGGAAACCGTCTCCAATGAAATTTCCACCAGCGTGACTGAGCAAAAGGCGGCAACAAATGAAATTGCTCAAAGTGTTGGTGCTGCATCTCAAAGTACGCAAAGCGTCTCCGAAAATGTATCAGCTGTTCGTGATGCTGCCGGTGAAACAGGTATTGCTGCAGATCGTGTGTTGAATACATCGCGTGGACTGTCCACAGATGCGGAAACCCTTGATGGAGCGGTTTCGAGGATCCTCGCGGGTGGGCGATCAGCTTGATCGACGCGTCTCCTCAGGTGCCCCGTGTCGGTCGTCACACCGCGCGGGGCATTTTTTTGTCTGTTAGTGGCGAAAAACCCGCTGGAACCCCGCCAATTTGACGAACAAAAAGCGTTGGGGCGACGGATTTCCGCTGCCCCCTTGCCTTGCACAAAAGATCGCTATATGAGTGTCGCTCCCAAGGGCGGAAACACCCTTGGCGGACGGATCTTGGGGCTTTTGCCCTTGCCGCCCAAATGCGCACCGGTAGCTCAGCTGGATAGAGTACTTGACTACGAATCAAGGGGTCGGGAGTTCGAATCTTCCCCGGTGCGCCACTTTCTTCACATCAGACTGACCAGCATCAGCGCCACGGAGCCGAGCGCACCCAGAGCAGGGATCGCGATGATCTGAACCGAAGGCACTTGGCCGAGTTTCCATCCCGCTTCCCGCAATGTGATGGCGAGGAGCGCACCGTTCACCAGCGTAAACACCACAAATGTGATCTGAGAGGTTGTTTCTGCCAGCCGCGCCAAGGGAAAGGCGAGAGCCAGCACCAGCGTCACGGCGGCGACAATCACTGTTGCGATCACAGGCGTGTGTGTTCGTGGGTGCACGTAAGAGAGGAACTGTGGCATCTCTGCTTGCCGCGACAGCCCATAGAGCACCCGCGACGCCATGATGATCTGGATGAGGATGCCATTGAGCGCTGCCAGCACCCCAATGCCCGATAACAAGTCGGGCGAGATAAGGCCGGTCCTCTCTGCAATGAGGGAAATGGGCGCACCGGCCTTGCCGAGTTCGTCTTGGCCCACCAGCGAGATAGAAATCGTACTCACTAGAAAATAGAGCACCACGGTGACCAGCAGCGTGATCGCAATGGCGGGCGGAAAAATCTTTTCAGGTTCTTTCACTTCTTCAGCCACATTCACCATGTCCTCAAAGCCGATAAAGGCATAGAAGGCGAGCACGGCAGACGCGCCGATAAGGCCAATGGCGTGAAACTCAAACGTGACGAACGGCGCTTTCATTCCTTCCCAGATGGCGGGCGTATCGGAAATAAATCCCCCGCCGATGATGAGCAGAAGCCCGCCGACTTCAATGAGCGTGAGAACAGCTGCCGCAATGGCAGAGGCTTGAATGCCGAGGATCGCCAACCCCGTGAAGACCACGATGATGAGCGTGACAAGGAGCGGTGAGGGGATGGAGATGAACTCCTGCACATAGCCAATGCTCCCAACCGAAATGGTCGCCGATGACACAATACCAGCGGACGCCACCAGCAAGCCGATGACGATGGCCAGCCATTTCTGACGGAAGCCTTCTTCTACGTAACGGGCCTCGCCGGCGCTCACCGGGAAGCGAACGACCAGCTTGGCAAAGGAGTAGGTCGTTGGCGCGATGAGAAGCGCCGCGAGCAAAAAGGCATAAGGAGAAAAGACGCCTGCGGAATGACCAATCTCACCTATCAGGACATAGATGCCTGCACCGACAGTGACGCCAAGCCCATAGAGCACGAGCAGCGGCAGATTAAGACGCCGCGCGAGCTGAGGGCGTGAATGCCCAACACTTGATTGTTCAGTCACCCCGAACCCCCTGAAACAAGACCACCCCGTTCCAGACCCAGTGTGGGAGCCACAGTCGGCCCTGTCAAAAGCCCCGTCGTCGCAGCAAAACTCACAGTCACGGCAAAACCCGCAGCCTCTTCAAAGACAATGGGAAAAATTGCACCTTACGTAGGGGGATTCCCGCTGTCGCTATGCTATAAAATGGGACCAAAACAGACGCCGCAAAAGGTGCTTTCATGTCCAGAATTTTCCGCGACCCTCTTTTTCACTTTGCCATCGTAGGCCTTGCGCTTTTCTTCCTGTTTTCCGCTTTGGGGCAGGCTGAAAGCGACGCAGACAGCAGCGAGATACGGGTCGACCGTGAAACCATTCTGACCTTTATCCAGTACCGCACGCGCAGTTTCGATCGCGAGATGGCGGAGCGTCGGCTTGAGGCGCTGGGCGAGGAAGACGTTGATCGCCTGGTGGACGAATACCTGCGCGAAGAAGTGCTGTACCGGGAAGGCATCGGGCTCGGGCTTGATGCGGATGATTATGTGATCCGACGTCGTCTCATCCAGAAGGTGGAGTTCCTGGCTGAAGGGTTTGCAAGCGCAGCTGTCGACCTGACCGACGAAGACCTGCAGGCGCATTTTGAAGCCAACAAACAGGACTATTTCGTTGCACCTTCCATCACCTTCACCCACGTCTATTTTGACAAGGCGAAACGCGGTGATGCGGCGTTGGCGCTGGCGGCAGATGCGCTCAACCGCTTGAATGCTGAGCAGGTGCCATTTTCCGGCGCGCCAGGTCAGGGAGACCGCTTTCCCTTCCACATAAACTATGTGGAACGGACCTACGATTTTATCGCAAGCCACTTCGGGCCTGAGATGACAGCGGAGTTGTTCTCCCTCACGGCAGAAGACGGCATCTGGCAGGGCGTGTTCAAGTCCCCCTATGGCGCCCACCTCGTCATGGTGACGTCGGTGTCCCCGGGGCAGGATGCGAACTTTGAAGATGTAAAAACGCGCGTGACTGAAGACGCGCGGCGCGTGAGGCTGGAAGCCGATAAAGAGGCGGCGATTGCAAATATTGCTGCTGAATATGACATTGAGATCGACCTTGGTACGGGTACGCCCGAATGAGCCGCTTTCTCTATGTTTTCGTCAGCCTCATTGTTTTTCTAAGCACGCCGGTATCTGCCCATGAAGGCAGACCGCTCTTTATTGAAATTGAAGAGAAGGAGACAGGCGCTGTCTTTCTGAAGTGGCGCGTGCCGTCCACCATTGATCGGAACAACGCACCTTTGATTGCGTTGCCGGACGCTTGCGAGCGCGTTCAGTCACCGGAGACGGCGGCGAGTCCTGCTCTCAATATTGGCCAAGGCCTTTATGATTGCCGGGCGCTTGAAGGTCCCTTGTCCGTATCGATCAGCTATCCGCGCGGAAATCCGGCCGTCTCCTCTTTGGTGCGGGTCATTCGCCCCTCCGGAGAGGTCCAGGTCATCCGGAACGGGCCCGACGCTATTCTCATCGGCATTCCCAACGCAGAAGATGCGGGCAGTGTTGCAACCGAATATTTGAAGCTCGGTGTTGAGCATATTCTGACCGGCTATGATCATCTGCTCTTTGTGGCGTGTCTCTTGATGTTAGCGGGCACTACGCGACGGGTGCTGCTCATTGTCACTGGCTTCACGCTTGCCCACTCGGTAACTCTGGCGCTTTCAGCGCTTGATATTGTGAGCGTGCCCGTCGCACCGCTCGAGGCAGTCATCGCTCTCTCAATCGTTTTTGTCGCAGCAGAGCTTGCGCGGCCGGCGCGCGATACGCTGACATGGCGCTATCCCATTCTGATATCCAGTGGCTTTGGGCTTCTTCACGGATTTGGGTTCGCGGCTGTGCTGGGAGAGATTGGTCTGCCACAAACGGAAGTGCCTCTCGCTTTGCTCTTCTTCAACCTGGGGGTTGAGGTAGGGCAGATCGCCTTCATTCTCTGTCTTGTTGCGATCACTTTTGTCGGCTTGCGTGCTGTCGCTTTTGTCAAAGAAGATGCGCGCACTTGGGGGTTAAGCGATGTAACGAGGCCCGCAGCTTATCTGGTGGGGAGTCTGGCTGCCCTCTGGAGTATCGAACGGTTCATCGCGGTCGTGGCCTAGCCCGTACGCTAAGTAAAAAGGGCAGCTAAAGAGCTGCCCTTGACCAACGGAAACGCGCGATCACAAAATCAAGGCTTGTACCAAATCGCTGAGGAGTAAGCGCGTTCTTGAATGGTCGCCGGGTGATTGGTCTCTTCCACATCAATGCCGAGCGCGAGGGCGTCAAACAATGAGTGGCGCGGTGTGGGGATCTCAAGCACACGTGCATAATAAAACGCGTTCTGTGATGCATCGAAGTCCGGGTCTTCCCACACGGCAGACAGTTCTGCAGCACCAATCGTGTTTTCATAGCGACCTGTTGTGATGTCGACGGTGTTGCCAACTGCCGGCACTTTACCGTTCGCATCAGTGACGCGTCCGTCTGACCAGACAACGTCATAGACGCGCTCCTGTGTTTCGCCATCGGCACCAAGCCAGCCTTTGACGATCTGTACTCGGTCCAGATTGCCAGATTTTGGATCTTTCGTCGCGCGGACAAGGAACTGTGGTGCCTGGCCAGTCGGCGCACCGGTAAGGTCGCCGCCCATGGGCACACCACCGGCATAGCCGATGTCGGCAAGGTCCCCGGCCTCTGCTGCTGCAACGTCATAGTCCCAGCCGCCAAAGAAGCGCACAGCGATCCGTGGGCCCGTGGTGCCATAGACTTCGCGACGCTTAAAGGCTGCGAAGATGGATTCTCTTGTATTCTCTTCAGCCCACACCGCTGCAAGGCCCGACGCGGACATGGACCAGCCGTTTGGACCAAGACTTCCGCCGGAGCCTGTGCGCCAGCCAGCGGTTTTACCAAACGGTGTCGTGTCGCGCGGGAATTTGCCCCAGAAATTAGGTTCTTCCGCTGACGCAAGACCAGTATGGCTGTCTGTGGAGCCAATGACGCCAAAGGCGAACGGGTTGGCGCCGATTTTGTTTTCAATCTCCAAGCCGCTCAACAAGGCGGAGCGAACATAGTCGCCTGCGACGGGTGTATATTCAGGCGCGTTCTGTTGGATGTAGTGAGTATAGGTTTCAAAGTCTGCGAACTCATCATCGGGCGACAGGGACGGGTGGGTCTCACTATCTCCTTTGAACTGGGTGATCTCTGCAACCGGTTCCCATTCCATGCGCGTGGCCGCCATTTCCGCAGTGATCGGCTCGCTTCGAAGATTCGTTTCAGAGAACATGTAACCTTTGGAGATATTCGAATTGTGCGGTATTGCCACAAACTCTGCGCCGGTGCGCTCTGAAGTTTCGCCAAGCCAGTTCCACAAATCTTCCGGATAGTTGCTGTCAGACGTGGAGAATGGCTGAAATTGACCCGCAACATCAGCCCCGTTCGGGGTGAAAACAACGCGGTGCATGTTTGCGCCCGCGGGAATGGAACTCCATTCCCATCCAATGAAGGAAGTGAACTTCCCAGGCTCGTAGTGGCTGTCGGTAACGGCGATCGTTTCTTGCCAGCTTGTCCTGGCCATGGCGCGCCAGCCAGGAATGCCCGCTCCCAGCGGGGCGGCGGCGGCTTCTTCAACCGACATGGGCTGAGGCAGGAACGATGCAAAGGCCGCCATGCCTTCATCATCGGCGACGACGCCGCGCAGCCAGCGTTGCGCATACCAGGCGCGTGCCTGGTCAACGAGGCCCATCCCCTCTGTCGGGATGCCTTTGTCGACGATATGGCGCACCCCACCCAACATGACCGCATGATCGGCAATCACAAGGAAATCAAGCGGCGTGTCAATTTGTACGCGGCCCTGGTGACCTGGATTCACAACAGGCAGCCCTTTGGCATAGCGATAGGCCGTATCAGGATCCGCCGTCATGTTGCGGTTGAGGTAGGCGTCAAATGAATAGGACGTGTGAAGGTGGGTGTCGCCCCACAATAGTTCCGTGTCAGCGGCGTGTGCAGCCTGGCCTGACAGGGCCAATGCGAGTGCTGTCACGGTACCTAATAGGTGTGTTTTGAAATCTCTCGTGCTCATCCGAGGTCCCCTCCCGTTCGCCGCGCTGATCGCGCAGATCCTTAGCCTTAGGTTTTAGGGGAATGAGGACAAGCCATCAGCGGCTGATTTGTTGAATTCCGTTCTGCGGAATAAAAATCAAGCTCCGCGAATGATGGCGAGAACCCCGGCCAACTGCGCTTCGATAATGTCTGTGACATCCAGTTGCTGAACATCTTTCATCCGGGTCCAGGACTCGTACGACGTCACCTGGTCCGCAGCATGTTGAAGCGCAGGCGATAACTCCTTCAATTCCGGCAGATTGTCGAAGAGAAAGGTGCGTTGAAGTTCGGCAAATGCATCATAGGAGCGAGCGAGATAAGGCGACTTCCACTTTCGCGCAATGGTGCACGTCATAAAGGGATGAACCGCCGTGAAGATATTCGCGCGTCGCTCAATCAGCATCCGGGCGCGTTCTTCCAGCGGTCCGGTGAGGGTTTCCAGGTTAAACTGAGGAAACACCCGAGCCTTTATCACCTGATCGACTTCCTGGTAGAGCGTCTCCATATCCTCAAAATGGCGGAACACGGTGCGAAGGCCGACATTTGCTCGCTCAGCCACATCCTCACTCGTGGGCGCAGCATTCCCTCCGCCAACAAGTTCCACCATTGCCTCGACGATTGCCGCACGCGTTCGCGTGCTGCGGTTCAGCCGACCATCAACTTGCTGTGTGGTATTCTCTTCTGTGATGGACACCTGAGGATCTCCTGTCTTCAATCTACCTAAGCGTTTCCAGGATAAGTGGATCCGGTTATCCGTCCGGAAACGCGCCCAAACTATGGCCAGAGCGGTTTTTTGCGGCAGCGCAGACAAAACCGCTATGGACGAGAATAACTAATGGCACCTATAGTGTCAAAATTAGATATTCTCATAATGATGTTGATAGCAGAAGGAGCGGGAAAATGGATGTCGTAAATGCTATGCGCCCAAATGAAGCGCAGATCAAAGAATGGACCAGTGGGTCTGTCGACGGACCGATTGTCATGGTCAATCTGCTGAAGTTCTACGATAAGGCGCAATATGCCGACGGCCGCGACCCAGACATTAGTGGGGTGGAAGCCTATCAACGGTACGGCGCTGAAGTGTCTAAGCTCGTAAAAGGCTTAGGCGGGAAAATGATTTATGGCGGCGCAGTCACGCTGACCCTCATCGGCGAGGTTGCCGAAGACTGGGATGTGATTGCCTGCGTTCAATATCCGTCGCGAAAAGCCATGCTTGAAATGACTATGTCTCCAGAATACCAGGCGATCGAAGTGCACCGGGACGCGGGTCTTGCGGGTCAGCTCAATATTGAAACTGTCTCCGGGTTTATGTGACCCACAACTTAATGTGATGGGCTGACACGACCTGTCACGCTAGTCTCGCCAAATCGACAACAGACTGTTTTAAGAACAGCGCATAGGGAGGCCTCAGATGGCCCTGACATTCTACGATTACACACCCGCACCCAGCCCGCGCCGTGCCCGTATATTCATGGCGGAGAAGGGGGTTACGGCTGAGACTATTCAAGTAGATATGGCAAAAGCCGAGCAGCTAACGGATGAATTCAAAGCAATTAATCCAGCCTGCACCATTCCGGTTCTGAAACTGGAAGATGGCACCATCCTGACTGAGAATGATGGCATCGCGGTCTACCTGGAGGCCGCTTACCCGCAGCCTCCACTCCTGGGCGTCACGCCGGAAGAAAAAGGCCTCGTGGCAAACTGGCAATCCCGCATGTTGATGGAAGGCCTGTCAGCTGTGGCCGAAACGCTTCGCAATTCGTCACCCGGCATGAAGGACCGTGCCACCACCGGTCCAAACAACTACGCACAGATCCCGGAACTGGCTGAGCGGGGCCGCGCCCGGTTGACGGTCTTTATGGACACGCTCAACACTCGCCTCAAAGACCGCGAGTTCGTCGCCATTGATACATATAGCTATGCGGACATCACGGCGCAGGTTGTGGTCGACTTCGCGAAATGGGTGAAGGTGACGCCAACTGACGAGCACACAGATCTGCAGCGCTGGCACGCGGCTGTGTCAGCTCGTCCGAGCGCGTCCGCTTAGTCTGAGGACGCACCTTCTGGGCGTTTGCCGTCCAGAAACCAATCCAAGATGCGGGCATTCTCCTCACGCGGGTAGGTGTGACTGAGGTCGCCAATCTCTCGATAGACAATGTCCGCACCGCCTCCTCCGAGGGCGCGATAGGCGGTCCGCGCAATGTCAATTGGGAACATCCAGTCTTTTGCCCCATGGGTGAGATAGATCGGCAGGCCGTTGAGCCGCTCACCATCTACAACTTCCAGCAGGAAGGGATGAAAGCTCGCTGAGATGGGAGCCAAGTGCGTAAACTTGGAGTCGGTCTGCAGACCTTGAACATAGGTGAATGTTCCACCGTCGCTCATGCCGGTGAGCAGAAGCTTATTCGTATCGATTGACCAGTTCTCAGTAACGTGGGCGAGCATGCGCTCAAGGTTCGGACTGTCCACGTCTTCCCCCATAAGAGACCAGGTGCCGTCCGAAGAGCTTGGGCTTAAGAGGATCACACCTCGGCTGCGTGCCGCTCGGATCCACGACCAGAGAAAATCGCGCCCGTGTCCGCTGCCCCCATGCATCGCAACCATGAGCGGATAGGTTTTCGAGCCATCATAGTTTTCCGGCACATAAAGTGAGAAACCGCCGCGCTCTTTCTTTTCATTGCCAAAATGATGAACACCAACGCTCACCCCGTCGGTGCGCTCTGCAGCAAGGTCTTGCAACAGCTTGCCATCGTCTCGTTGCTCATCTTCCAGAAAGAACCGACTGACCGGTGGCAGCACAGCAGCCACAGGATAGAGCGCTTCTAGGGCACGAGAGGAATGTCGCAATGCGCGGTAGGCGGCCATAATCCCATTCTCTGGATCGTCTAGCGCCGCGCGCAATTCTTCATAGGCGCGCAACACAGAAGTAGATGATGTGACGATACGGTCACGGAAAGGGTGAAAATCCTCAGGCCAGTCTGCAGCCTCAAACGCAACAAGGGCGTCTTCGACACCTTTGTCGAGCGCCCCGACATGTTTGACGACTTCCTCGAGACGCGGTGGGTGCAGATGCCGACCGATAAACAGAAGCCCTTCCAACGAATGAAGCAGGGGCGGAACCAATTCGGTAATCGCATCAGACAATTGATCTGTATTATCGTTCATAAGAAAGCGCTCAATAGGGGTGTAAATGCGCGCAGTGTGTCACTCTCGGCCCGCGCCGTCCATGAGCGGTCACCCTTCAAAATTGATCAGTTGACTTAGGTGCCTCGCAGTTAGCCGCCGATCCGCAAATACTTGAGCATGGTCCAGCGCGCGAAGATGCCAAACGCGCCTGATGTCGCAACGGCAACCTTCAACCCCTCGCCAGAGAACGAGGAGAAGTCACCCAACCACCAGCCGCGTACAAGGCCATAGGCAGGATAGAGACACAGAAGGATGTAAGCGGAGAGGCCAAGCGAGATGCGAGTGATAAGCGCGTCGCTGTAGGCGAAGGGGCGCACAGTTGCAGCGTCTGGCAGCGGCGGGTGGGTCATGGGCGCATCTCTCCTCAGAATGGCTTTACGATGGCGAGGTAAAAGGTGAAGGTGATCGACACAATAGCGATGGGCGTAGTGATAATGAGAAACCACCAGTGCGTGTGGATCGCCCGTTCATAGGCGATCCCATCTCCTGCCGCGCGTAGGCGCTCTTTGTTGCCGCCAAAATGCGCGAGATGAAAGTCAGCAATTTCAATGGGAAGGAAAACGAGGACGATCAGGACAAGCTTCATGGCAAACCATCCGCTGTCCGGAGTCCAGCCGCCGGCAACCATGAGAAGCGGTCCAGTGATCAGCAACATAGGGAATGCGATATGCTCAAGCTTTGCGCCATCGTCGAAACGCTCCATCGCCCAGTTGCGTAGACGAATGCGTTCAGGGTCATGCGGGGCTCTTTGCCAATCGCGGAACAAGGGAACCAGATAGTTGCCATAGGCAACGGAAGTACTCCAGGCCCATATGGCGGCAAACACCACGTGCACAAACTTGAGTGTCACGTAATGATCGCTCAGAAAACTGTTGGCTGTAGCGAGTGCTGTGCCCATGGTCGATCACTCCCCCATAGTGATCATAGCTGCATTGTTATGAAGCAGCATCCTCTACTTCAGTGGCCACGTTTGGAACGTCGCCCCATTCTTTTGTAAGGCCCTCTAGCAAGGCATCGATAGTTGGTTCCCCAAGGCGTTTGATCAAGGCGGCCTCAAGGTTCGACATTATGTTCGCGGCGGCTAAGTGCACGGGCCGGCCCTCTCGTGAAAATCGGATCAGTTTGCAGCGTTTATCTGCCGGATCAGGTGTGAGCTCTATCAGTCCTTTCTCCTCCAGCTCCCGCACGGCTGAGTTGATCGACTGACGGGTGACGCCAAGCGTCCGCGCAAGATCACTCGGGCGTTGGATGCCTGAGGCGACATAAACCAACACCATCGATTCCAAACGACGTACGCTCGTAAGCCCGTGGGCCTGCAAATTTTGCTGCAGGCCGCGGTCGAGCCACATAAAGCCTTCAAGCAGGCTCGTCATCAGGCCGCGTCCAACGGGAATATTCTTTTTGGGCCGCTGCGTCATATCTCTCCCCGCGTGGGTAGCTTGAATATATTGTAAGTTTATCTTACAAATGGCAAAGACAATTGTGAGGGAGCGAGCCATGCCGAGACTGGCGCAAGTGGCAAAAGCCGATGCGGATCCGTTTATCGATCAGATCTACCAACTTTTGTTTCAAGATCGCGATCCGGTCGAACATCCAGGCACAGCAACCGGCACCCCCGGCAACTGGTGGACTGTCTTCGCACTTGTGCCTGATTGCTTCAAGCATGCGGTAGAAGGTTTTCAGTTTTATCGGGATCCCAATCGCAAGCTGAGCCCCAAACTGCGTGAGTTGGGGCAAACCCGTGCGGGCTATGTGCGCGGGTCGCAGTTCGTTTTTTCGCAGCACTGCAAGTCCTGCCGCGATGTTGGTTTCTCCGAAGAACAGATCGAAGCGTTGCCACACTGGCATGTGGCGGATTGCTTCTCCGACGTTGAACGAGCGGTCCTCGCCTACACAGATGAGATGGTCATGGATAATGGCCGTGTATCAGACGGCACATTTGCTGCGTTGAAGAAGCATCTTAGTGATGTGGAAATCCTGGAGCTCACCTACATCACCGCTATGTATGAGATGCACGCGATTATGAGCCGCGCGCTCAGGCTGGAATATGACGATGTAGAAGAACGCGTTGTCGAAGTACCCATGCCCCCCGGTAATGATGGTGAGGGCGATGGGTCTTCCGATGTGATGAGCATGGTCGATACAGACAAATAGACGGAGGAAAGAGCATATGGGATATCACCATCTGGCACTCGCCGCGAAAGACATGAAAGCCATTCACAACTTCTATGAGGGAGTGATGGGTTTTGATCTGGTGAAAGTTGAAGTGGCGCCCGTACCCGAAGGTGGGTGGGCAAAACACTTCTTCTACCGCATGGAAGATGACAGCAAATTCATCGCGTTCTGGGAGATGCATGAGGTGCCCGGGACGGAAGGGTTTGAAACCAACCTTTCCAAGGCAGCCGGTGTGCCTGATCAGATAAACCACATCTCCTTTGACGTCCCTGATATGGATGCTTTCAACATGCGCATGCAGCAATGGTTGGATGCGGGATATGATGTCTTGGAGCTGGACCATGAATGGTGCCGGTCGATCTATACAAAAGACCCGAACGACAATTTCGTCGAATTCTGCCTGACGACGGGTGAATTTACGGTTGCAGAAAGGGAACATGCGCTGGCACAGCTAACGGCAACAGAGCCATCTTTCTCAAAACCGCCTGTCAAAATGGAAATCCACAAGGCGACGGGATCGGCCGCTGCGGAGTAAAGCGAAGTCTGCTTTCTTGATCTCTTCATGCGACACGGTCACACTCTGAGGCGTTAGGTGCGGTCGAGCAACAGAGGTCTTGGGGGAGAATTATGTCTGACGCATCCGTGCGCGAACCTTTTCGGCTGGCCATTCCAATTCTGTTGATCCTGCTTGTTCCGCTCGCCCATTTTACGGCGACCGGCGTGGCGTTGCTTGAAACAGGATGGGTGCTTGTCGGGCTCGGCGGTGCCGCCTTTGCCGTCTTCATGATTTTTTCAGGCGTGAGTGTAAGCGCCGGTGGTGTGAGAGACCCGCTGGCGACGGCTGCTTGGCTGTTGCTGATCGCCTATCTGCTGCATCAGTTTGAAGAGCACGGGATCGACCTTTACGGCCGCTCCTACTACTTCATTGAGTATGGGAATGCACAACTCGCCGCGCGCTATGGGGATGGGGGACCGCGTCTGACTGATCTCGCGATCTACCGCATCAACACGCTCGCCGTATGGGTGCCGTTCCTGCTCGCGATCTGGGCTGGACGGCGACTGCCTTGGGTCGGGCTTGCTGCTGCAGGCCTCATGTTCACCAACGGCGTCTTCCACATCCTGATCGCGGGAGCTAACGGAGAATACAACCCAGGTCTTGCAACCTCGCTGGTTCTGTTCTTGCCCATCTCGATTGCCTATTTCCGCAATGCCCGCAGAGAAGCAAGCGTTAGTCTGCTCGCGGTTGCCGGCGGCATTGCCTTCGGTGTGGTCGGGCACATATTGCTCCCAACCATTATTGCTGCGGCAGGAGTCCCGGAATGGTCACCACAGCTTATTATGACTTTTGGGCTTCTTGTCCTCGCGCCTTTGGTAGCAAACATCATATACCGTCTTTTTCGACGCACTTAACGTAAGGCACAAACATGCTGGCTGGCTTCATCCTCTTTCTCGCACTTTTTCTCCTCGTGGGCTTCCTTTCCGGGCGGAGGAGCGACGGAACAACAAGGGACTATTATCTGGCCGGGCGGACTGTGTCTCCGATGCTCGTGGGTCTGTCCGCTGTAGCGACAAACAATAGCGGATACATGTTCATCGGCATTATGGGCTTTACCTATGTGTCGGGCCTGAGTGTCATCTGGCTGGGGGTAGGCCTGATACTGGGGGACTATCTGACATCCCTTTTTGTACATCGCCGATTGCGGGAGGTTTCGCAGACACGTGATGCGCTTACATTCTCGGGTGCCCTGGCTACGTGGCAGGGCAAAGAAATGCGATGGCTGCGCCTTGTGGCGTCGTTGATGACCCTCATCTTCCTGGGCGCCTATGCCGCAGCACAACTCAGTGCTGGCGGCAAAGCACTGGAAGTGCTGCTCGATTGGCCGGTTGAGTGGGGCGCGGTGATCGCGGCCCTCATGGTGGCAAGCTATTGCATGGTTGGCGGCTTCCGTGCCTCCATCTGGACAGATGCAGTGCAGTCAACCGTCATGTACGTGGCCATGGTGTTGCTGATGGTTGTCGCGCTCGTATCATTTGGAGGCATTGGCGCGTCCTACCAGGCACTCACCGAAATTCCCGACTATCTCAATTGGTTTGCGGCAGGGGACCTTTTGGTGCCCGGCGCCTTCGGAGCGCTTCTCTTTGTCGTTGGGTGGATGTTTGCGGGCGCCTGCGTGATCGGGCAACCCCACATCATGATCCGTTTCATGGCGCTGGAAGATCAGGAGCGAATGGGTACAGCGCGCGCCTGGTATTACGGCTTCTATGCAAGTTTTTTTGCAATCTCGATTATCGTCGGCTTGATGACGCGGTTGCATTTGGGCGACATCGGCTCGATGGACCCGGAACTTGTATTGCCTGTCATGGCGGTGGATTTGCTTCCTGCGTTTCTTGTCGGCCTCATCCTGGCGGGTATTTTTGCTGCGACCATGTCGACAGCAGACTCCTTGTTGTTGAGCTGTGCGGCAACCTTCACCCATGATCTGCTGCCATCTAACCTTGAGCGCCCCGCGCTTCTGCGCGGTGCAACGGTTGCAATGACCGCATTCGCCCTCGCCATTGCCTTGTCTGGCAGTCAGAGCGTGTTCTCTCTCGTGATCTTGGCCTGGTCGGTTCTGGGGGCGAGTTTTGGACCGCTGCTCATTCTGTTGGCGTTGAAACGGTCTGTTGCCGAGCCACAGGCCATTGCCATGATCATCGCAGGCTGCGCGTCAGTGCTCATCTGGCGCCATTATGGTTTGCAAGGGGCTGTCTTTGAAGGCTTGCCTGGCATGGTGGCAGCGTTTGCTGTCTATCTTGTGTCTGCTCCGCTTCTGGCGAAGAAAGATGCAGCGCCTGCGGGTGCGGATTAGTCAGTCAACGAAAAGAAGCGCGTCGATCAATTCATTGGCTGAGGCAATGGACGCTTCAGATGAAGCGCTCTCGCCGCTGAGCGCTTCATATTCCTGCGCAAGTGTTGCAAGCGTCCCAGCAATCCCAATAGCGCCGTAATAGAGCTGGGCCGGATTGCCCTGGCGGACGTGGCCGTCTGCCTGGCCCGCGCGAATGCGTGTACAGACGGTTTCAAAATTGTCTTGGAGATAGGTGTCGAGCAACCAGGTAAGGCGGTCGCTTTTCATGCGGCCTTCAATGGTCATGATCCTGTGGAGTTCTGGTGTTTCGGCACAAAAGGAAACAAAGGCATGCATGTTCGTCCGCAAGAGTTCGATCGGATCGTCGCTGGATGCAGAATGGCGCGCTGCATGATTGGCGAATGCCGCGAAGAGATCATTCATCACCGCTTTCCAAAGACCGAGCTTGTTTTTGAAATGGTAGACGATCAGCGAGTGATTGATCCCGGCCTCTGTCGCAATGCTCCTGGTGGAGGTGCCTTCAAACCCGACCGATGAGAAGTGCTGACGGGCAATATCCAGGATACCCCGCTTGGTGACTTCGGACCGTGTGGAAGGCGCGCGTTTCATGACATTCTCCGCAGAATTCCTCACCTTTCTGGCATGTATTGACCATATGGTCAAATCTTACTATATACTGACCACATGGTCAAATTAATTCGGGAGTGATATCGCATGACGGAAGTACCGGTATTGATCGCAGGCGGTGGGCCGGTCGGCATGATGCTGGCACGTGAGCTCAGCCACCGTGGCATTCGCTGCATGATCGCAGAGCGTAATCTCTCAACAACCAGGCACCCCAAGATGGACATCACCAATGGCCGCACCATGGAACATTTCCGACGGCTGGGCATGGTCGACAAGATGCGCGAAGCCGCCGTGCCGACCTCCCACGTATTTGACGTATCCTGGATGACCGATCTCTCCGGTCATGAGCTGGCACGCTTTTCCTACCCCAACGTGGATCAGGCGCGAGACATTATCCGTTACGTCAACGATGGCTCGCAGCCGCTGGAACCAGACATGCGTGTCTCGCAGGTGGTTCTGGAACCCGTCCTGAAGTCCTTTCTCGATGAAGACCCGTTGGTGGATGTCCGTTTCGGCTGGGCGTTTGTGTCTTTTGTTGAAGATACCCAAGGTGTGACAGTCACATTGCGGAATTCAGAAACGCAGGAAGAAGAAGAGGTGCGCTGTCAGTTTCTGGCCGGGTGCGACGGTGGTAACTCCAAGGTACGACAACAGCTGGGCATCGAGCTCAGCGGCACACCGGACGTGGCAAATATGTACATGGTGCATTTCAAATCAGAAGCACTGGATGTGCTTCAGCGATGGGGCGTTGCCTGGCATTACCAGTCTGACAAAGGCACCCTCATCGCCCAGAACGACAGAGACATCTGGACACTCCACGTGCCACTGCCTGGCAGCGTGGAGACAGCAGACATTGACCCGGAAGCTTTGGTCCGGGAGTTTGCCGGGACGGACTTTGATTTTGACGTCTTGGTTCACAATGCCTGGGCACCACAACTCCTACTGGCCGAGAGCTACAGCCAGGGTCGGGTATTTCTTGCTGGCGACGCGGCCCACCAATATGTGCCAACCGGCGGCTATGGCATGAACACCGGTATGGGCGACGCGGTTGATCTTGGCTGGAAACTTGCTGCGACATTGCAAGGGTGGGTGGGTGATGACCTGCTTGCCTCCTATGAAGTTGAACGTCGCCATGTCGGCGAGCGAAATCGGCAAGGGTCAGAGCGGCATGTTGGCGTGCGGTTCGAAATCGCCATGGCCTATCTGGAAGGTGTCGATACAGATGCCACCCGGCAGGCCGTGGGCGACAAGATCCTGGAATTGGGCAATGCCGAAAATGAGGCTCTGGGAATTGAGATCGGGTATCGCTACGACGCCTCTCCCGTCATTTGCCAGGAAGGGGCCGACGCGCCAGGCTATGATCTGATAGACTATGTGCCCTCTACTTGGCCGGGTGCACGACTGCCCAGCGTGTTCCTGGAGGATGGGCGAGCCGTCTTTGATCTTCTGGGTGAGGGGTACACGCTCGTCACATTTGGCGGTGCGGATCTGTCCGAATGGCAAAGAGTCGCATCCAAAAAGAACATCCCGCTTGATCTTCTTCAACTCACAGAGCCCGCTATTCAGGCAATCTATGGCTCTGACTATCTGCTCGTTCGGCCCGATCAACATGTATGCTGGCGGGGCAGTGATCTGCCGGATGATCCCGGAGAAATATTAGACAGGGTGACAGGACACTAAACATGTCAGAGCCAACAGACATTCTGATTGCCGGAGCCGGAATCGGTGGGTTGACCGCAGCACTTGCCTGCGCCCAACAAGGTATGAAAGTGGCGGTCGTCGACCGCACATCAGAATTAGGGGAGGTGGGCGCAGGGCTTCAAATCGCCGCCAACGGTACGCATGTCCTTGAGAGATTGGGGCTTGGCGCCGAGCTGGAAAGTATCGGGTTTCGGCCGGAAGCGGCAACTCTGCGCTTGGGCCAATCGGGCCGCACCATCTTTTCAAATCCTCTGGGGGAGGCGGCGCGCGCGCGCTATGGCGCCTGGTACTATCATGTTCACCGCGCAGACCTGCATCGGATATTGGCAGAAGCCGCCAGCGCCAATTCCAACATCGATCTGCAATTGGGCAAGGCCCTCACGGAATTCGTGGAGAATGCGGGATCAGTATCGGCCGGTCTGTCAGACGGAACCTCAATAAGCGGCGCAGCACTTGTTGGTGCCGATGGCATCCACTCAAGCGTGCGTGAAGGCCTGTTTGGCAAAGACGCTCCGCGTTTTACCGGAAATGTCGCTTGGCGCTTGCTTGTGCCGACTGCAAGTCTCCCCGCTGGCCTCATTCCACCGCATGCCACTGTGTGGATGGGGCCGAAGGGACACGCAGTCACCTATTATGTGCGCGGTGGTGAGCTTGTGAACTTTGTCGGTGTCGTCGAGCGCAAAGACTGGCAGGTGGAAGGCTGGCTTGAGAGCGGGGACATCAGCGAATTGAAACGGGACTTTGCACCTTGGTGCTCAACCGTTCATCAATTGATTGATGCTGCCGATGAAGCCACCTGTTTCAAATGGGCCCTGTTTGACCGTGACCCGCTTCCGTCCTGGTCCAAAGGGCGGGTCACCCTTTTGGGGGACGCATGCCATCCGATGCTGCCTTTCATGGCGCAAGGTGCGTGCATGGCAATTGAAGATGCCTGGGTGCTCGCCACCGAGTTGGGTAAGGCAGATGACCCCGCCCAAGCCTTCACCGCTTATGAGGCACAGCGCAAAAAGAGAACCGCCCGAGTTCAGATGGCGGCACGTGCCAATGCGAAAAGGTTCCACAAGGGAGCTCCAGCGGGCCAGATTGCAACCTACGGTCCTATGTGGCTTGCGGCACGGGTTAAGCCGGACCTCCTCAACAAGCCCTTTGATTGGATCTACGGGGCGAACGTCACCGACGCCTAGTTAAACCAGAAATGGAGCCCGGCTCTTAAGGTGAGTGCGTCTTCTGCCTCACCTTCCCGTCGCATAAGGCTGCGTGTGGCGCCAAGACCCGTCTCATAGTTCAGCTCAATATAGGGTGCGATCTCTCGCCGGATTTCATAGGCCAGCTGCAGGCCTGCTTCGAGGGTTGCCAGGCCTTGCGCCCTGTGGCGCTCATCCACGTCCTGAAAAAACAGTTCGGATTCCACGAACGGTGTCAGGCGCAGTCGTTGGGTAAGGTGGATGTCCCAGTCTCCCTCAAGCCGAAGGTGAGCATCGCCATCCTCACTGAAGAAGAGTGCGATGTCTGTCTCAATGAATTGCGGTGCTAGTCCATGAACGCCGACAACACCATAAGCGAGCGAGGTGGGTTGTGGGTCAAAGCGGATGCCGATCTGCCCGTCCCAGAACGCGTTGAGCATTTGAGAAACAAGAAGTTGGAATTCGGCACTTTCGAGAGTCCCATCTTCCCACTCGCCCTCACTTTTGACCCAGACCTTGTTCGTGTCACCGCCATACCAGGCCTCTGCGTCCCAGGTCACCAATAGGTTCGCTTCTCCCCAGTTGCTGCCGTCAATGTCGGCTTCCACATGTTTGAACAGCCGATCCATGTCGGCTGCCATCCCTGTTGTTGCCGGGAAAAAAAAGAGAAGAGCGCAAATAAGTTGGCGGATCATTGGCTGAGCTCCGCATTCACCCGAGACACCACCACCTTCGACATCATGCCCGATGCCATGTGGTAGAGCAGGTGGCAATGGAAGGCCCACTCACCGGCTTCGTCCGCCGTAAATGTGACGGAGTAGCGCCGCCCGGGGCCTACATTGACAATATGCTTGCGGGGGCGTGTCTCTGGCGGCTGCCCATTTTCCAGCTCTACGAACATGCCGTGAAGATGCATGGGATGATTCATCATCGTTTCGTTCACATAGGTGATGCGAACCCGCTGGCCATAGTCCAGATAGATGGGTGTTGCTTCAGAAAACTTGTCGCCGTTGAGCGTCCAGATATAGCGCTCCATATTTCCGCCAAGGGTCATGGTGAGTTCTTTGTCTGGCACCCGCAGGTCATCATTCGGTTCCAGCGCCACAAGGTCCTGATAGGTCAATACCCGAGCACCCCCCGGCGCATCGACCGGTGGCACATGTTCATTGTCACGGGTGATGGCTGGCGCGGCCATTTCCATGGGGCTCGCGTGACCCATGGCGGCGTGGTCCATCTCTGTTGCCATAGGCATCGAATGGCCCATAGCAGCGTGGTCTATCTGAATTTCTGCAGGCATGCCTCCATGGTTCATATTTCCATGATCGCCTCCCATATCGTCCATGGACAAAAAACTGCGTGGACGGGGGGAGGGAAGGATCATCGGTGGTCCTTGAAGCCCGCCTAGTTGACCAATGGAAAAACCAGACCGGTCGAGCGCTTCGGCTATGATTTGGTAGGCCTTATCGTCCTGCGGTTCGACAATCACGTCATAGGTTTCAGCGACCGCAATGCGAAACTCGTCCACAGGGACAGGTCGGACCGCCTGACCGTCTGCCTCAACGACGGTCATTCTGAGACCGGGAATCCGAATGTCGAAATAGCTCATGGCGCCCGCATTGATGAAGCGAAGCCGCACGCGTTCGCCGGGACTAATTTCGCCAAACCAAGGTCGGTCATTGGTCTGTCCATTCATCAGGAATGTATAGCCACTCACATCTGACAGGTCGGTGGGCGTCATACGCATATTTCCCCAGGCGAGCCGTTCGTTGGTGGCAAGGTTCAGACCTTCGTCAGAAGCAAAGTCCAAAAAGTCACCCAGTGTGCGCTGCGCGTAATTGTAATAATCGCTCATCGATTTGAGGTTGGCGTGCACATCGGCAGGATCTGTGTCGAGCCAGTCGGATAGGATAATTGTGTGCTCGCGGTCAAAGGGTGCTGGATCGGCCTTACGCGGTTCGATGATGAGCGGACCATAGACGCCCTGCTGTTCCTGATAAGCAGAATGGGAGTGGTACCAATAGGTGCCAGCCTGCCGGATGGGAAAGCGATAGGTGAACGTTTCGCCGGGTGGGATGCCATCAAAGCTGATGCCCGGCACGCCGTCCATCTCGGGTGGAACCAGCAGTCCGTGCCAGTGAATAGAGGACATGACATCCAGATTGTTGGTGACATGGATCACGACGTCCTCACCATCCACGAACCGGAGAGCTGGCCCGGGTATTTGGCCATTCACCGCCAGTGCGCGCGATGGTGAACCGGTGAAGTTCACGCCAATCTCTCCAATCGAGAGTGTGTATTCCCTAGTCCCACCTATTGAGGAGGTAAATGCCTTGGCGAGGCTGGGAGCTGCGGCATACAAGGCGGCCGTGGAGGCGAGGAAGAGGCGGCGACCGATCATAGAGGCTCCAATTTGGGTAAGCATGGCTCACGGTCACCTTGAGGCTTCCCCTAAGGGGAAGGTCAAGAGCGTGTCTAACAGAAAAGGCTTGAGCTTGCCCTTGGGGGAAGGTGGAGAATACCAGCAATCTAATCATCTGGTGCCATGACTCATGTCTAACTCTCTAACTGCAGATGCCCAAACAAAGATGGCGATCGATCCAGTCTGCGGCATGGAAGTTCCGCGCGAAACAGCGCGACATACGCATCAGCATCAAGGGCAGGGCTATTATTTCTGCGGCGCGTCGTGCCGCGAAAAGTTTGCGAATGACCCTCATGGCTATTTGAGCGGTGAAGCACAGGCAGCGGCGGAAGCAGCCGCCCTGGAAGCAGCGTCTGCAGGTGCGCTTTTTACCTGTCCTATGCACCCCGAGATCATCACCGACGGGCCTGATAGCTGTCCGCTCTGCGGCATGGCGCTAGAGCCCCAGACTGTCTCTCTTGATGATGGGCCCAACCCTGAGCTGGTTGATTTTACCCGCCGGTTCTGGATCGGACTTGTTTTTGCGCTTCCGCTATTGGTCTTCGAGATGGGGGGGCATGTCTTTGGGCTTAAGGCGCCCGTCGGTCCTGTAGCCTGGGCGTGGACACAACTCGCCCTGGCGACACCGGTGGTCTTATGGTGCGGCTTTCCCTTTTTTGAGCGCGGCCTGCAGTCGGTGAGGACCGGAAATCTCAACATGTTCACCTTGATCGCTCTGGGGACTGGCGCCGCCTATGGCTACTCCGTCGTGGCAACTGTGGCGCCGTCGATTTTCCCCGAGGGCTTCTATGAAGGCGGGCTGGTCGCGGTCTATTTCGAAGCAGCGGCGACGATTATTGTCCTGGTGCTTCTCGGTCAGATCTTGGAATTGCGAGCGCGCGAAGCAACCGGCAAGGCATTGCGGGCCTTACTTGACCTGACGCCACCCACGGCGCTGCGACTTTCAAGCGGGAGCGACCGCGAGATCGCAGAGGAGATCGCTCTGGAAGAGGTCGTTACTGGCGATCGATTGCGTGTCCTGCCGGGTGCCAAAGTGCCAGTTGATGGACGTGTTGAATTTGGTGAAAGCTATATCGATGAAGCGATGATCACAGGCGAGCCTTATCTCATTGCAAAGTCATCAGGTGACGCATTGATTGCTGGGACGGTGAATGGTGCGGGATCGCTCATCATGCAGGCTGAAAAAATCGGCTCAGAGACCCTTCTTTCCCGCATTGTCCAGCGGGTGGCGGACGCACAACGAAGCAGAGCGCCTGTTCAGGCCCTCGTCGACAAAGTCGCGGCCTGGTTTGTGCCTTTGGTTGCTGGGGTGGCTGCCCTTTCATTCGCCATATGGATGGCGTTGGGCCCAGAGCCAGCCTTCACGCACGCGCTCATTGCGGCAGTATCGGTCCTCATCATCGCCTGTCCCTGCGCACTGGGACTTGCGACACCGATGTCGATCATGGTGGCAACCGGTCGCGCAGCATCCAACGGCATTTTGGTGCGTGATGCGGCAGCCCTCGAGGAACTGTCCAAGGTGGATGTGTTGGTGCTTGACAAGACGGGTACGCTGACTGAAGGAAAGCCCCGTGTCACTGGCATTCAAACGTTCCTTGGAGTAGAGGAAACAGAATTCCTGGCGCTGCTCGCCAGTCTTGAGCAAGAGAGTGAACACCCCTTGGCCGCCGCTATTGTTGAAAAAGCGGAACAAGCAGGGTGTTCCTTGGTTGCCGCAGAAATAGTGAAGGTGATCCCTGGCTTGGGCATGGTCGGAGAGGTTCTCGGTAAAAAGGTTGTCGCAGGTAATCGTGCGTTGATGCATTCGCAGGGTATTGATCTACCCCAGACGAAGATCAGTGACACGACGCAGATCTTTGGCGCCATTGATGGTGTGGCAGCTGGATGGCTAACATTCGTGGACCCGGTCAAACCAGGTGCGAAGGCGACGCTTGCGGAACTCCGAAAACAGGGGCTAGATCTGGTCATGTTGACTGGGGACGCACAGGCTCCTGCGCACAAAGTGGCCAACGATCTTGGTATTGAAAAGGTGATTGCTGCCGTATTGCCAGACGGCAAAGCGCAGGAAATCGAGCGGCTGGCGAGATCCGGTCATGTTGCAATGGTGGGGGATGGCATCAATGATGGCCCGGCCCTTGCGCTCGCTCATGTGGGCATTGCAATGGGAACAGGCACAGACCTCGCGATGGAGACCGCAGGTATTACCTTGGTAGGGGGAGACCTGTCAGCGCTGGTCAGAGCTAGGAAGCTCGCTCATCAAACCGGGCGAAATATTCGTCAAAATATCCTCTTTGCATTCGCTTACAATGCATTAGGCGTGCCTCTGGCAGCAGGTGTGCTCTACCCCATTCTGGGCATGCAGCTGAGCCCGATGCTGGCAGCTGCAGCAATGTCCTTAAGTTCAGTCAGTGTAATTGTTAACGCTCTCAGACTTAGAGCATCGAAGCTGTAGCCTGATTGGCGCCACGCCAATGGCAACCCATTGGAAATTCATACTTTCTTAGCCATGATTTAACCAATCAGGCCTCACTATGACGACAAAGTTGGGCTAGGTGAAACCCAGCATGTTTTCTTGGTGAGATCCGCATATTAGATGGCATCTGAAACTCAAATGACCGACTCTGAATACCTGTACCGATTTCGGTCCGGGCTAGTGGCTGCGTGGATCATGCCGCTCGCAATCACTTTTGCCGTTGTCAGTTTTCTGGGCGAGTATACCCTTGGGCAATTGATGCAAACTCTCCAACATCTGGTGAGTGTGTATGCGGTGATCGGTATTGCGCTCAGCTATACGGCTCACGACAGATTTATGCGCAAGACGGTGGAGCTGGCCGGTGCTCCCGACGAACGATCTCGCGAAGAGGCGGAACACCGCGTCGCCCGCTTCCCCTATTTGTTTGCAGGTTTCTATCTGCCCTATGCAGCAGCCGCGCCGCTTGTTGTGAACTTCAGTTTGAGCCAACAGTTGGGCCGCAGCATTTCTCTCGGTGATCATCTATTTGCAATTATGGGCGTCGCTGCTCCGGCCTCCATTATGATGCTCATTGCCCTCTACGTCTTCGCGGATCTTGTGGGTCAGTTTTTCGGTCCCCGTGGTTTCAAAACCCATTTCCTCTCTCTTCGGGTAAAAGTATTTGCACTCGGTGTCGTGCTGCCGATGACGGTGAGCTCTGTACTGATCCTTTATGTAGAGCAAGCATATGGCGGCGCGGGCGCGGGAATTTTTCTTGTCTGGCTTGCGTTAGTGGCGGCGACTCTGCCGGTTGCCTACTTTGCTTTGAAGAATTTCAAAAAAGGCATCGATCCCTTGTGGGATCTGCGATCCCAGGCGCTCACTGTTTTTGACGATCTGGACACGATCATCGAGCCTGTCCCTGTTTCGCTGGATGAATTCGGCGATGTCACCCGCGACTGGGTTTCACTCACGCGGCGCATGACAGGGTACTGGCGCGAATTGCACAGAACAACAGAGCACTTCCAAACCCTGATCAATGCGATTGAAGAAGCAATCGCCATTGTTGATTTTGATATGAAGGCGGTCTTCCTCGGGCCTGGCTTTGGTGAGTGGTTTGATAAACGCCCCTCAGAATTTATCGGGTACAAGATTTCCGACCTGGTCCATCAGGATGATGTCGAGCGTTTCTTAGAGCTGGCATCTGAGGCGATTGATGCTCCAGATCACAGGCCAGAAGGGCAATTCCGTTTGCGCCATCCCGACGGCACCTACCACAGGACATTGTGTTCCTGGCGGCATATCCATTTGATCTCCGGCGAGCCATCGCTATTCCTCAGCCTTCGTGATGTGTCTCAGCAATTGACAGCACAGGAACGTCTGAGAGCTGGAGAGATCAGACTGCGCACAATGATGCAGAGCGTGGCCGACGGTATCTTGTCGACGGACGAAAACGGCGTCATCCAGTCTGTTAATCCAGCAGCGTCGAGACTATTTGGGTATGAAGGCGAGGACCTCATTGGCTCGAGCGTCGGCATTCTCTTGCCGTCCTATTTGACCTTGGCACTCCAGCATGCGTCTCCCGCGGGCGGTGCCGCTGATGGTTTAGGCCGTTTGGTCGGACAGGGTGGCCAGGAAATGCGGGGCCAGCGCAAAGACGGCGAAACCTTCCCTATCGAGCTTTCTGTGACGGAGATGCGCATCGGGGAAGAGCATTATTATGTCAGTGTCGTGCGCGATATTACCGAACAAAAAGCTTCTGAGGCTGATCTCAGGGCGGCGCTGCATGATGCAGAATCAGCCAACAGGACGAAGTCACTCTTCTTGGCAAACATGAGCCACGAGCTGAGGACACCGCTAAATGCCGTGATAGGTTTCTCCGAAGTGATGCAGCAAGAGATGTTTGGCCCGCTCGATAACGAGCGGTACATGGATTATGTCGGCAGCATCCACGATTCTAGCCGACACCTTCTGTCGGTCATCAACGACATTCTGGATATTTCGCGTATCGAGTCCGGCGAAATGGAACTCGACGACGAATGGCTAGAGCTCGATGAAGTGCTCGAATGGGCAAGGGACCGCGCAGCGCCCACCGGGACATCGGCGCAGCATGCCCCTGTTCACCTGGGCGACCTGGATGGTCTGCCAGAAATCAGCGTAGATCGTCGCGCTCTAAGGCAGGTCGTTCTCAATCTGCTTTCAAATGCGATTAAATTTACCCCTGCAGATGGTCACGTTGACCTGTCGGCCCATATGAATGATGCGGCAGGCATATCGATTGTTGTGCAGGATACAGGGATTGGCATCCCTGCAGACCAGGTTGAAAAAATGACCCAGCCTTTCACTCAGTCTGACAACTCGCTGGCCAGACGGTTCGAGGGCACAGGTCTTGGTCTTGCGATCACCAAATCACTGGTCGAGGCACATCAGGGCCATCTTGATATTGCAAGTACGGAAGGCGAAGGCACAACTATTACGGTGCGCCTTCCCGTTGATAGGGTGTCGTCGGAGCCGGGATGTCCGAACGTTGAAGCAGGGCTCGCTTAGGCTTCGAGGAAGCTTTCCACCAGTTCTAGGAATTCACTCAACTGGTCATGATGGACCCAATGCCCAGCATTCTCGATATTCACGACCTGCGCATTCTGGAAATGTTCAGCACGGCCATCTACAAGAGGGTCGCTGGCCCAACTTTCAGTGCCGCGGATCAGCAATGTCGGGCAGGTAATACGGGACCAGAAGTGCTGGGACTCCGCTGGCGTGAAACCGGCCGGTGAAAAGGCGCGCACATAATTGTCGAACTTCCAGCTGTAGGTGCCGTCTTCATTCTGGCTGACACCATGGACCGTCAAATGGCGCGCGTGTTCCGGCGAGAGGTGCGGATTCTCATCCTGCATCCGCGTGAACGCATCAAGAATGCTCTCATACCGACGCGGCTGTCGGCTTGACAGCTTCCGCATTTGCTCCACCCACTGGGCGGTGCGCTCATGTATAGGCGTCTTTTCACGTTCTGCGATCATCTTTGGAGAGGGGCCAAGTCCTTCAATGACCACCAGCTTCTTGACCGTCTCGGGGTAAAGCCCTGCATATCGCAAGGCCACCGCCCCGCCCATGGAGTGAGCGATGATCGTGACAGGATTGAGCTTTTTCTGATGAATGAGCTGGGCAATGTCATAGACAAAGTCCGTGAGGTCGTAAGTCCCGCCAATCATCCATTGGCTGTCGCCATGGCCGCGTAGGTCAGGCGCAATGATGTGATGCGTGTCCCTAAAGGATTGGGCGACCCAATCCCAGTTCCGGCAGTGATCGCGTCCCCCATGCACCAGCAAGAGAGGTTCAGCCTCTTCGTTTCCCCAATCGACATAATGCAGGCGCAGCCGCTGCGAAAAATAGGTGTGAGAAGTGGGGCCGGGGCCGGTAAGCGCGTGGGTCGCTGCCATTCGAACAAGTCCTTGAGGTTTCGATTTGGCTGGTAGTTTACGTGATCCGTTGCGCTGCAGCAAAGCCGGATATCGCTAGCTCGCCGGGAGCGTCAGTGTGACGACCAATCCACCCTCTGGAGCGTTTTTGAGTTGGACGTCACCGCCATGGCGCCGCGCGATGGTCCGCGCGATGGCAAGGCCGAGGCCTGTTCCGCCGGTTTCTCGATTTCGTGAGTCTTCGACCCGGAAAAAGGGCTGGAATACTTGTTCATGCAGTTCAGTAGGAATGCCGGGCCCTTTGTCAGAAATGGTGAGCGCAACACCCTGTGGTCCCGAAGAGAGATGAACATCCGCCTCCGATCCATAGGCGATAGCATTCCGGATCACATTGGAAATCGCGCGGCGCATTTCATTTGGACCGCACCGATAGGAAAGCGATGTCGGGCCATGGTAGCGCGCGGGCCCATCGGTTTGCATCAAGTCGTCCGTCAGGCTTCTAGTGAGTTCTGCAAGATCAATGACCCGTCGTTCTTCAACCTCGGTTTCTCCGCGCGCAAATGCGAGCCCCGCATCAAGCATGGCCTGCATTTCTTCTATGTCGGCTTCGGCCTTCGCCTGTTGCTCAGCATCTTCGATGAACTCTGCCCTGAGGCGCAAACGAGTGAGGACGGTGCGCAGATCATGGGCAATTGCCGCAAGCATGAGAGATCGATCGTCGATCATACGTTGCACACGGGTCTGCATATTGTTGAATGCTTTGGAGGCGCGTCTAAGTTCCCGCGATCCGGTCACCGGCAGGGGGTCGACATTAATGTCGCGGCCGAGATTCTCTGCTGCCGCCGAGAAAGTCCGCAAAGGGCGGACGAGACGATTGCTGAACCAGATGATGGCACCGGCAACCAGTAGCCAGAAAATCCAGGGACCGATGCCCGAGGAAGGTTGTTGGAACATGCCGAAGGCTCGGATCGGGAACTCATAAACCACCCAGTTTCCATCCAATAGCTGAACAGACAGGGTAATGATCCCGTCCCAGTCCCACTCACCACGATATCCAATGCGAACCTCACGGTTCTCCAATGGCCCCAGAAGCTCACGCGCTTCTTCCTCGAAGTTTCCTCCCCGGTCCGGTCGAAGGCGATGGCCGGCATCAGGCGCACTGCTTTGCACATTTACACGGAGAAAGATGCCTGTGAGGGCCTTGGTTAGGGCTTCGCGTTCCTCTTCACTGGCACGGTCCAGAAGCTGGGTTGCGGCGATAACTTGCTCAGCCGCCACCTCCTCGGGCTCATCGAACTCCCAGCGGTCATTGTCGCCAAAAATCCAGCCGACCAGCTGCACCACAAACAGAATGCCGACAACCATAAGGATGATGCGTCCGGCCAGTCCGCCGGGCAGGAACCGGTTTGCGTTCCGCCGAAATTTTCTGCGGATTTCTCTCGCCTCGTGGGTTCGCTCGCGTCTGCGATGGTGTCGGGAGCGACGGCGGCGGGTCATGCGCGTGTGACCTCTGCGGTGAACATGTAGCCGCCGCCGCGAATGGTTTTGATGGTCCGGGGCAGCTTGTGATCCTCTTCGATCTTGCGGCGCAGCCGAGAGAGCTGCACATCAATGCTTCGATCAAATGGCATGGCCTCCCGGCCCTTCGTGATGTCGAGCAACTGGTCACGGGAAAGAACCCTGTTTGGGCGTTCGACAAAGGCGATCAGCAGATCAAATTCGCCAGATGTCAGCTCAACATCCTGGCCATCCGGACTGGTCAATGCACGGGATCGTGGATCGAGTTGCCATCCCTCGAACTGAAAACTCGTGTCGGATACTGGTTCGTCATGTTTGGGCTCAGCACGCCTGAGGATTGCCTTGATGCGGGCAAGCAGCTCTCGTGGATTGAAGGGCTTTGGCAGGTAATCATCTGCCCCGATCTCCAGGCCGATGATCCGGTCTGTCTCCTCGCCCATGGCTGTCAACATGATGACCGGAAGGTCTGAAGTAGCGCGGATCCGACGGCAAACGCTCAGGCCATCTTCCCCCGGCATCATCACATCGAGCACCACCAGGTCGAACTTGCCAGCCTCAATGGCGGCCATGCAGGAAACGGCATCCTCGGCCAAGGTCACGCGGAAGCCGTGTTTGGTCAGGAAGCGTTTGACGAGGTCGCGAATTTCCCGGTCATCATCGACAACCAGAAGGTGGGGTAAACTGCTCATGCTCTAAATTTAGTCCATAATTGGCCGGGTCGCGCCTGATTTTTGTAACGTCGGGTAACAACCGCCTTAACAGGGCGGGGCTTGTTACAATCGGTTACAATTCGATACGCCCCAGAGAGGATAAACGGCGCGGGAGTCCCCAGATTGAAGTGGCAGACAACAAGCCCCCGATCCTGGAGAAAACCAATGTCCCACAGACCCGCCCCTCTTAGTCAAAGCATGACTGTTAACACTTTTGCGGCAGGCATCTTCGCCGTCGTCGTATCAATTCTGGCGGTCGTTGCTCCGGCCAATGCTGAAGATGCGCCCATTCAAGCAGAAGTGCAGAATGCCTCATGGTTTGGTTGGGGTGAGCGGACCGCTGCTGCCCGGTGTGAGCGAGGCGTCGATCATTTTGTTGAAGAAATGATGGAACACGCTGAAGAAGAAGTGGAATTCACCTCAACCCAGCAGGTCGCATGGGATGATCTGATCGCAGCCGTACGGCAGGGTGGCAGCGATGTTACTGCCTTTTGCGGGAAGGTAGATGCAGCCCGCGCCGCCGAAGCCGCGCCTGCAACACAACGTTTGGCTATGGCTGAAGAAGCTGTGGCGGTTGGACTGAAAACAATTCAGACCATCCGGCCCGCCTTTGATGCTTTCTACAACACGCTCGATGCAGAGCAGAAAGAAATGCTCGACGGTGCTGCCAATCACCGTCGTCGCGGTTGGTGGCACTAGAGCGTTTTCAACAAAAGTTGCAAACTTTTGTGGTTCGAAAACGCGACGAAGCAAAGCCTAGCGCTTAAGAAACCATCAGGAGCCGGCGGGGCTGATCTTCCGCCGGCTTTTCCGTGGTCTATGCGGAGGCCCGCAAGTGCCGAACAAGCCCAAGCACGACCACCGCGAAGAGAATGTGGACGGCGACAACCGGCGGCCACCCGAAGAGATAGATAATGTCATTGGCGAGCCCTGGCTTGAAGGGGCCGCCACCAAAGGCGAGACCACGTGTCCCATAAAAGGCATTGGCCATGGCGGGCAGGGTGAAGAGCCATCCATTGATGAGCGCGGACCAGAAGAAGACGCTGTATTCTTTTTGGTTGAGCCGCATGAACTGGCCTGCAAAGGCAAAGGCCATAAGGAGAAGGCCGTGGGTGATGGCTTCCATGTGACCCATACGGAAACCGCGGGAATCGCCCGGAATGTCGACCTCAATCTGGATCGGAAGCGGCCAGAGTACAATCTCGCCTAAGAGATGAAAGAACCACGCCCAGCCAAAGACGATGCCGACGATGAAAAGGCCGACCCCGTTCAAAAGCAGCAATGTCTGCATGCGTGGCGTAATGGTTGAATGATCTGCTTGTGACATGGGTCCCCTCAAGTCGTTCTGTTCGTCAGTTTGCTTTCAAATAGCGCCACAGGCCGATGGCCGCGAGCACCAGAAGGACATGGACAGCCACTGCCGGCGGCAATCCAAAAAAGTAGACAATGTCATTCACGATTGACTCTTTGAAAGGGCCGCCACCGAACGCCAGGCCTCGCGTTCCGGCAAACGCATTGACCATGGCGGTCAATGTGAAAAACCAGGCGTTGATTAGAGCTGACCAGAAAAACACAGCGTATTCTTTTTGGCTCAAGCGCATGAACTGCCCGCCAAATGCCAACGCCATGAGCAGCAGCCCGTGGGTGATGGCTTCCATATGCCCCATGCGAAACCCGCGGGAGTCGCCTGGAATATCGACCTCAATCTGGATGGGGAGAGGCCAGAGAACAATTTCACCCAGAAGGTGAAAGAACCATGCCCACCCAAACAAAATACCGACAATGAAGAGGCTGGTCCCGTTGAGAAACAGGAGGGCCTGCATGCGCGGCAGAATGGTCGCGCGGTCTGGTTGTGACATCAGCAGTCCCTAAATCTGTGGTATGGCGACGGGCTGCGGCTCGTGAAGCCGTGTCGTATCTAGATTGGCGGCGCCTTCAGGGGCTGCGTCATAGAGTTCTGCCCAATCGAGGCCCCATGTGGGGTCCGGAACTTGTGACGGGTGATAGCTCGGCCGCCAGATGCGAAACCATTTGGGCAGGATGTTCTTCATGATCCGACCGAGCAGCTTCAACATGCGCCACCGGCTCTTAAAGTTTGACCAGAGGCCGTCTTCCCTGAGCAGGTCGCGATAGCCCTGACCCATGCGCCAGAAAATGTGGCCGGTGGCATAGACAAGACCCAGCATCCGCCAGAAATAGCTGGCATGCAGATGTTTAAACACATCGAACGTCACATTCTTATGTTCAATCTCTTCAACAAAATGCCAGAGGATGAGAGAGGCAACGGCCGGGTCGCTATTGCCGAAGAGATACTCTCGGTCCTCAATCAACATTTCACCGATGGCGAGCGCCATGGACTCAAACCCTTCAGCGTAGGCGAGGTTGAACTTGAGGGATTTCTTGTCGCCGAGGTCTTTGTAGTCTTTAGCCAGGCGCGCTTCGATCTTCGCTGTCGCGACATAACCGGCTTCGGTGAGTGTATCGTTGAACTTCTTATGTTGGCGAAAGTGGGTCGCTTCCTGAGCGACATAAAAGTCGAGCTCTTTCTGTAGCTGCGGGTCGGTGATCTTGTCCCGTGCCGCCCGCATGGTCTTGATGAGATAGGGCTCGAGATAAGGCATGGCGAGCGACCCGGAATTCACAATCTGCGAAAACTCAGGGCTGCCCGGGTTCCAGTGTCCTGCCCGTTCTTTGGGCGTGCGCTGTTCATACGAAAAGGGAACGCGTCTTACTTCCATACGCTCGCGTGGCGCTCTGCCACTGTCTACTGATATGTCGGCCATGATGTGCCCCTCATATTCGAATTTAGAGGAAAAACTCTAATTAGAGTATTTCCTCTAAATGCGACAATGTCAACTCTGTTTCGACACCCCCTCATCTGGTATGAGAGGGCATGGGCAATAGAGAGCGAATAATCGATGAAACCCGTACCTTAATGAACGAGCATGGCGCTCAGTCCATTGGCACAACGCAGATTGCAGAGGCGCTCAACATCAGCCCGGGCAATCTCTACTACCATTTCAAAAACAAAGAAGAGATTATCCGCATTCTCTTCGATGATGTGGAACAGGGACTGCGTGATCTCGTGACCGCAGATATAGAAATTCCCATCAGCCCGACACGGTTTGCGGGCTTCTATCTACGCAGCCTGGAAGTGGTCTGGGAGTATCGGTTTTTCTACGGTGGACTGCTTCAGATCCTGCGTAACGATGAAGAGCTGGCAGAGCGATACCGCAAAATTCAGGCAGAAATCGTAGATGCGCTGGAAGGTCTCGCGCGCCAGTTCTACAAAGATGGGAACATGGCAAAGCCCAGAGGTCGGAACGGCTTTCGCTCGGTGGGGCTCAACACCTGGCTCGTCTGGACCAACTGGATCCGATACAAACAAACAATGTCCCCGACCCAGCTGGTGACTAGGGAAGATTTGGTCGAAGGCGTCGGGCAGATCTTTGATGTGCTGACACCTTACCTCAAGCCAGACTTTGAACGCGCTGCCCGGCGGGTTCTGACGCGCGAGCTCGCGGCAGGGCTAAGCGACAGGTGAGGTGTGCTTGTCGACTTCCCCGCCTCACTTGAGCATTGCGCTGCTCTTCAACTGTCATCCTCGTGCTCGACACGAGGATCCATAAAGAGTCGAGAAATTGCTTGGACCCTCGGGTCAAGCCCGAGGGTGACAGAATGTGTTTGCAGCGAAGCTGGGGAAACTTTGCAGTCACCCAAAACTGTCACCACCCGACTTGTTCGGGTGGTCCAGGGTGAAGACACGCTGTCGTTTTTCCCTCCAAAACCTTGGAGGAAATCACATCTCCCCCACGTATTTGCGTCCATCTTAGATTTGTGGCTTGTATTGGCGCCTAAGAAAAATGCAGAGTTCGTCCAATTGGTTTAAGGGGAGTGGGGTCAGTGATGGTCCGAGTTTTGTTGGTGCTTTGTTTTGTTGCGCTCAATTTTGTTGGGAGTGCAAGTTTCGCGCGTGCTGACGATGAGCCGCAGGCGTCCAAGTTTGTCTTAGATTTTTCAACCATTGAGCTTGAAAGCGGCGTTCAGCTAGAGCGGGAGAAGTCTGATCTCGCCTTGCTGCTTAACGTCATTTTAGCCTGTGATTTGGATGTGCCGGATGGCCCAGCCGATCTGTCCCCTGAAAATTGGAAAACAATCCACACTGAATGCTCACCAAAGGTGACGCAATGGTCGTCTCACACGGTCACAAGGTGGGGCGGCAACATCGCGTTCTTTATTGACAGCTCCTCCAAAATTTTGAATGACGACACGAGTGTTGATGCTGTTTTCATTCTTGAGATGCTTGGCCGACTTAGCAGTAAGTTGGGGGTTGAATTCGAGCCTAGTTTGTGGCGACCTTCAGCGAAGTTGGTGTTTGACTTTTTATCAGAAGACGACAAGCAATGGGAAAGAGATCAGATCGAAGCTGGCAAAACAGCTCCTCATCTCCGTGAATTGATTGCGCCTCTGTTGGAGGGGCGAGGTTCGGCGTGTGTATCATCATTTCGGCTGGCACCTCCCGGCGACATTGAGAAATTCGTTTTGTCAGTGGATGCTACTCGACCTCTTCTGGAGCGTCAGAGATGTATTGCTGATGCGATTGTGCGTTTGATGGGATTGCAGGTTGGGTATCAAATACAGCCAGCGATTGGCATTACTGTTCAACGCTCGTCGCCCCCAATTTACTTGATCGGTGTTCTTCCTGACGGATTGCGGTCGCTTGAACTGCTCTATGAAGATTGGCTCGTGCCCGGGATGAATGTCGAACAGGTAGTCGCCGCTGCGCGACAGAACCTTGATTTACAAGTGGTGGCAGATTGACTGCGGTATCGCGCACCCCTCACCCCACAGGTGATGTCTCGCCCTGCTCGAACTTCACCACATTCATGGATTTCACGTTGAGTTTGCCCATGCCTTCTACAAACGCCGCCATATGCGGCATGGCGAAATGGGCATCAAGTGCGGCCTGGTCTTCCCATTCTTCATAGATGCGAATGCGGGTCGGGTCTTCGAGGTCCTGATAAAACGCATACGCATGACAACCGGGCTCCGCGCGGCTCGCCGTGCCCATGGGGCCAGCTAGTGTGCGTGCAGCCTCTACACTGCCCTCATCAATCTCGATAATTCCTGTGACCACCAGCATGCTTGTCTCCTTAAGTGGCAGACCCTGCCGCACTAAGTGCCCGACCTCCCTGTCTGCTCCATGAACATAGGCATACGGCCAACGGTTTCAAAGACCGGTACCTGGAGGTAACCGAGCTGCAGCCCGAAACCTCAGTCAGCGTTTTGCCGGTTAAACAGGAAGCCATAGCGTGTCGGCAGGAGGCGCTGAATCCAGTCCACCATCCGCGCATCAAAACCAATCAGGATGCGCGGCTTGTTCTTCTTGATGCCATTCACGATGGTCTGAGCTGCTTTGGCAGGGGTCGTCTTGGCAAGTTGATCAAAACGATCTTTCGCTTCCTCCCGGTCTCCAGCTGTCGTGCTTTGCTGGAACCTGGCATTGCGAACAATATTTGTTTTGATGCCGCCCGGATGAACGCAGGAGACACCGATATTTGTGTCTTTCATTTCCAGGCGAAGCGCTTCGGTGAATCCGCGAATGGCAAACTTGGCTGAATTGTAAGCCGCCTGTGTGCGCACAGAGATCAGTCCGAAAATACTGGAGACATTGACGATATGGCCGGCTCCCTTGGCCTGCAGCTGTGGCAGGAAGGCTTTTGTGCCGTAGACCATGCCCCAAAAGTCGATATTCATCACCCACTCAAAGTCTTCGTAGGTCAGATCTTCAACTTCAGCCATCTGAGCAACGCCAGCATTATTGATGACAATGTCGGCACCGCCATGGGTCGCGGCAATTTCATCGGCAAACGCGTAGACGGCATCTTTGTCGGAGACATCGATCACGTGGGTTGAGACCGCGCCACCAGCGGCGCGAATGTTTTCAGCGGTCTTTTCAAGCCCAGCGCGATCCACGTCGGTAATTGCGACGTGCTTCGCGCCTTCGCGGGAAAGAAGTTCTGCGGTCGCGCGGCCAATGCCACTTGCGGCGCCTGTTACAACGGCAACTTTTCCGGCGATCTCGGTCATGTGTTCTCTTCCCTGCTCTCTCGAAGTCCTGAATGACAAATTGTCATGTTGCGGTCTTATAAAGGGTTGAGCGAGCAATGTCGCCCCCTGTCGGCTAAGCAGTGCCAAAACGGCTGAAATCTGCGCAAAAGGGCATGATGATTGAGATTGTCGCATTAGTTTCATATGAAGGCAGCACAAGGGGCGGTTTCGGGCTGGGCTGACGGCTGGACGAAGGCCGGTTGGAGAGATACATGGCGGCAGTGGACCAAAACAAGAATGCTGAACAGGGCGCTCGCAAGCGGCCTGCGCCAGACCTCGTCGCTGTCGCAATCGTTCAGGCACGTCTCCTCATCGTCGTTGCAGGGGCGGTCTTTGGCTTCCTCTATCTATCGGGCCTGACATCTGTTGAGATCTCGATCATCGGGTTTTTCGCTCTGGCCTTTGGGTCCATCGGTCAGACCTATCTTGCAGAAGACAAACGTCGCCGTGATGTGGCGCGCGCCGTCGCAGACCGCCAGGTGACCCAATCCCGCGAGGGTATTGGGAGTGTCGTGCTGGAACAGATGCAGGATGCTGTTGTGTTGTTGGGTGGCGATGGCCGCATCATCTATCACAATGGGTCTGCCGAACGGTTTGTTGGACTAACCGCAACGGGCAAACTCATCCCATCAGTTTTGCGCGAACCCATCCTGCTCGATGCCATTGAGCGGGTGCGCACAGGCGGCGGCGCCGAGGAAATTGAATATATTCGTCCGGTCCCGGTCGAGCATCACTATCAGGTGGTGATTACACCGGCAGAGACCGCGGAATATGACGGAGCCGGAACACCGACCCTACTGGCATTGCATGATGTGACAGATATGAAGCGGGTTGAGCAGATGCGCGTCGACTTCGTTGCCAATGCCAGCCACGAGCTCAAAACACCCCTTGCCTCACTCTCCGGGTTCATCGAGACCCTGCAAGGCCCGGCCAAAGATGATGCTGACGCCCACGAGAGATTTCTCGGCATCATGGGGGAGCAGGCAACCCGCATGCAGCGTCTTATTGAGGACCTGCTCTCGCTGAGTCGCATTGAGCTGCGCGAACACATGCCCCCACGGGGAACAGTCAGCGTATCCGGCCTTGTGAAAGATGTGGTCGATGCAATCGGCCCGATTGCCGAGCGCGATAAGGTAACGATTGACGTCGCCATGCCTGATGACCTGCCCATGATCAGGGGCGATTGGGATGAGCTTCTGCAGGTCGTTCAGAACCTGGTGGATAATGCGGTGAAATATGGCCAAAGCGGTGGGCGCGTAGAGATTTCTGCTGACCGCATAGATGGATCGGCTGATTCTTCAGCCGGAACATGTGTTGAGTTAAAGGTGCGGGATTTCGGTCCGGGCATCCCCAGAGAGCAGATTCCAAGGCTAACTGAGCGTTTTTACCGGATCGATGTGGCGACAAGCCGGGAGCGCGGCGGGACGGGTCTGGGGCTTGCCATCGTCAAACACATTCTCAATCGCCACAACACCGAGCTCCGCTGTGACAGCGTTGTCGGTGAAGGGGCCACTTTTTCCGTCCGTTTTTCGGTGGAATGAAAAAATCCTTTTAAAATCAACGATCTGGACTGTCATGTAACTGTTACAGTTTTGTCGTATTCCCTTCGTGGACCGGCCATAGCGTGCCCCACGGATCAGGAAGGACGACCGGAAGAACCCGGCAACTTCCTGGCTTCGAGGGGGCAGGCGAGGTGGCTTAAACACTCACGCGGCCCGGCTTGATTTGGCAGGGATTTCCAACGGATTGGAGAATAACCGTGAACTTTAAAAACCTGGCCCAGAATGTGGCTGTAGCAGCATCAGTTGCTGTTGCGTCTTTCACCATGGTGGGCGTCGCTGAAGCCCGCGATCAAATTCAGATTGTCGGCTCATCGACGGTCTTTCCTTTCTCAACGGCTGTGGCTGAGCGTTTCGGTCAGACAACCTCGTTTAGCACGCCTGTTGTTGAATCTACCGGTTCCGGCGGCGGCATGAAGCTGTTCTGTTCAGGTGTTGGGTTGCAGCACCCGGACATCACCAACGCCTCGCGCCGGATCAAAGAGTCAGAATTCGGTAAATGCGCAGACAATGGCATCACGATCACCGAAGTGAAGATCGGCTTCGACGGCATTGTTCTCGCGAACTCCAAAGAGGGCGCAGAGTTTTACCTGACAACACGTGACATCTTCCTGGCGCTTGCTAAGGAAATTCCAGACGGCAATAGTGGCTTGATCGAAAACCCGCACACCAACTGGTCTGATGTGAACCCGCAATTACCAGACCTCCGGATTGAAGTTCTCGGACCTCCCCCAACGTCTGGCACACGCGATGCATTTGTTGAGCTTGCGATGGAAGCAGGCGCGAAAACTTTTCCTGAACTGAAAGCGCTGCGGAAGGAAGACAAAAAGGCCTTCAAAGCCATTGCTCACTCGATCCGTGAAGATGGTGCGTTTATTGAAGCTGGAGAGAACGACAACCTGATTGTTCAGAAACTGACAGCCAATCCAAATGCTCTTGGCATTTTCGGCTTCTCTTTTCTCGATCAGAACTCTGATCGCCTGAAAGGCTCGATTGTTGATGGCAATGCTCCAACTTTCGACAATATCGCTGGTGGCGACTATCCGATCTCTCGTTCCCTCTTCTTCTATGTGAAGCAGGAGCATGTCGGAACGGTGCCTGGCATCGAAGAGTTCGTTGCAGAGTTCACAAGCGAAGGTGCTTGGGGCCCAGATGGCTATCTCATCGACAAAGGTCTGATCCCTCTTCCAGATGCTGACCGTGAAGCAATCCGCGGTGCTGCAACAACTCTGGCACCACTTGCCATGTGATTCCGTCAGGCGGGCCCCTTGGCCCGCCTGAACCTTTCTCAATAACAATCAAAAAAGTTTCTGGCGGGCGAGATGGACACCTCAGTACTGGTTGTAACGATCCTTATCCTGACATTGTTCGGGTACTGGATGGGACGATCCCGGGCACGCCTTTTGGCGGGGAGCGATCACCTCTCTGTTCTGCACTCTCTTCCGAGCTATCACGGTTCCTATGTCGCCCTCTGGTGCGGTCTGCCGGCGCTTTTACTTGTTGCTGCTTGGCTGATATTCGAACCGGCCATTATCGAATATATCGTCATTGAGGCAATTCCTGGCGCCCGCGCTCTTGAGCCCGCCCAGTTGAGCTTGCTGGTCGCTGATATTCGCAATCTCACATCTGGCAATATTGTCAGTCGCGAAATTGATCCGGCTCTCGCCGCAGCCGGGGAGCACTACCTGTCCCTGCAACGGACGAGCCATGCAGCCCTTATTGTTTTGGCTTTGTCCGGCGCTGTTTATGGCCTCTATCTCGCGCGAAAAAATCAGACACGCGAATTCCGGGCACGTAACCGGGTCGAGCAGATTGTCCGCATCATTATGGTTGTGGCATCAACAATTGCGATCCTCACCACCGTTGGCATCATTCTGTCGCTGATTTTCGAGACGCTTCGCTTCTTTGAGAAAGTGAGCGTCAGCGAGTTTCTCTTCGGCCTCAACTGGAGCCCTCAAACGGCATTGCGTGCCGAGCAGGTCGGGTCTTCTGGCGCTTTTGGCGCGGTGCCGATTTTTGCAGGCACATTTATGATTACAGGGCTCGCCATGTTGGTGGCGGTGCCTATTGGACTGCTCTCGGCAATCTATATGTCGGAATATGCAGGGCCAAAAATGCGGTCGGTCGCGAAGCCCGTCCTGGAAGTGCTCGCAGGCATTCCAACAGTTGTGTACGGCTTCTTTGCCGCTCTTACCGTTGCGCCTTTCTTTCGGCAAACGGGCGAGGCAGCAGGCCTCATGGTGTCATCAGAGTCGGCCCTGGCGGCGGGCATGGTTATGGGCGTCATGATCATCCCCTTCGTTTCATCGCTCTCAGACGATGTCATGAATGCAGTGCCGCAGTCGCTTCGCGATGGTGCTTACGCACTCGGTGCAACGCAGTCTGAAACCATTAAGCAGGTCATTCTTCCTGCCGCTTTGCCAGGCATCGTCGGTGCCGTGTTGCTTGCCATCTCGCGAGCCATTGGTGAGACCATGATCGTGGTGATGGCAGCAGGCCTTGCGGCCAATCTGACGGCTAATCCACTGGAAGCCGTCACCACTGTTACCGTTCAAATTGTCACCCTGCTTGTGGGTGACCAGGAATTCGACAGCGCCAAAACTCTGGCAGCCTTTGCCCTTGGATTGGTGCTCTTCATTATCACTCTCGGGCTGAACATGATCGCACTTCGCGTCGTTCGCAAATACAGCGAGAAATATGACTGATATGGATATGTCCAGCGCTTCAGAAAAACAGACGGATTTCTCCGCTCGCCTCAAAAAGCGATACGCAGCAGAGCGTCGCTTTAGAGCCTACGGGTTAAGCGCGATAGCGATCGCGGTTTCCATTTTGGGGATTTTGCTTGGTACAATTTCGTTCCAGGGTGCACCCGCCTTTTTTCAGACCTATGTCAAAATCGATGTCTATTTCGATGAGGCTGTGATCGATCCCGCGGGCACACGTGAAGAGCGGACATTGCGCACCGCAAACTACCAGGCGCTGGCGAAGCGCGGCATGTATGAGCTGTTCCCGGAAGTTACAGAGCGCCGGGAGAAACGCACCCTCAGCCGACTTCTCTCAAGCGGTGCATATCGTCCCCTGAGCGCAATGGTCCTGGAAGATCCGTCGATCATTGGGACAACACAGTCCGTTTGGCTCGTAACCTCCGATGACATTGATACTTTCTATAAGGGTCAGATTGATCGGGAGACTGTCGAAGTGGATCGACGCGTCAAAGACAATGAAATCGCCTGGGTTGACGCACTCGAAGCCGATGGCCGCGTCGATCTGCAATTCAATACGGCCTTCTTTTCAACCGGTGACAGCCGCGAGCCGGAACTCGCGGGGATCTGGGGCGCCGTGGTTGGCTCCTTCCTGACCCTGATTGTAACGCTGGCGGTGAGCTTCCCGCTTGGGGTGTCGGCTGCGGTCTACCTTGAGGAGTTTGCGCCTAAAAACCGCTGGACCGACTTGATCGAGGTGAACATCAACAATCTTGCGGCCGTTCCTTCAATCGTGTTTGGTTTGCTGGGCCTCGCTGTTTTCTTGAGTTTCTTTGGCATGCCACGATCGGCTCCCTTGGTCGGCGGCTTGGTGCTCGCTCTTATGACGCTGCCAACAATCATCATCGCTACCCGCGCGGCACTGAAAGCTGTGCCGCCGTCGATCCGAGAGGCCGCTCTGGGTGTGGGTGCCTCGGATTTGCAGGTTGTCACGCACCACGTGCTGCCGCTGGCGATGCCCGGAATTCTGACCGGGACCATTATCGGGATGGCTCAGGCGCTCGGTGAAACAGCGCCCCTCCTCATGATTGGCATGGTGGCCTTTATTGTCGATGTCCCATCAACGGTGACGGACCCTTCTACTGTCCTGCCGGTTCAAATTTATATCTGGGCCGACAGCCCGGAACGTGCCTTTGTTGCCAAGACGAGTGCTGCCATCATGGTGCTCCTTGGCTTTCTCATCACCATGAATGCTATCGCGGTAATGCTGCGTAAGCGTTTCGAACGCCGCTGGTAAAGGATCAGGTCATGTCGGTCGCTGAAGCCGTTAAATCTGAAACGCCTGCTGAAAAGCCGGAACAGATACATCACAAGATTAAAGGCAAGGATGTTTCCGTATTCTACGGCGACAAACAGGCACTGTTTGATGTCAATCTCGACATCCGCGAGCGTCAGGTCACGTCGCTCATTGGACCATCTGGTTGCGGGAAATCCACTTTCCTGCGTTGTATCAATCGGATGAATGATGTGATTGATGGCTGCCGGATTGAAGGCGAAATCAAAGTCGACGGAACAGACATTTATCGCTCAGGTCTTGATGTTGTGGAATTGCGTGCTCGTGTAGGGATGGTGTTCCAGAAGCCCAACCCATTCCCGAAGTCGATCTATGACAATATCGCTTACGGACCGCGTATCCATGGACAAGCAAGCGACTCTGCCGAGCTTGATGAGATAGTTGAGACCAGCCTGCGTAGGGCGGGCCTTTGGGAAGAGGTGAAGGACCGATTGGACAATCCAGGCACTGGACTTTCTGGGGGTCAGCAGCAACGGCTTTGCATCGCGCGGGCCATCGCGGTCAATCCAGAGGTCATCTTGATGGATGAGCCTTGCTCGGCACTGGACCCAATCGCGACAGCGCGGATTGAAGAACTGATCGATGAACTCAGAGAAAAGTTCACGATCGTTATCGTGACGCACTCTATGCAGCAGGCGGCTCGGGTCTCTCAGCGGACCGCATTTTTCCATATGGGCGTGGTCGTCGAAGAAGGTGCCACGAGTGATATTTTCACCAAGCCAGGTGATGAACGCACACTCGATTACATCACTGGCCGGTTTGGCTAAGAGCCCATCAGGGTTGAGGAGACAGGATCGTGACAGATCACATCGTTACTTCGTTTTCAGAAGAGCTCGAACAGCTCTCGACCAATGTGTCCAAGATGGGCGGCCTCGCCGAAGCGCAGTTGCAAAGCGCGATTGACGCGATCACTCGGCGGGATATGGCGCTCGCGGACCGCACGGTTTCGCAGGATCAACAGCTGGACGATCTTGAGATTTTGATTGAAGAGAATGCGGTTGAGCTGATTGCCCTCCGTCAACCAATGGCGCTTGACCTTCGTGAAGCGATGACGGCGATCAAGATTGCGGCGGACCTTGAGCGCATCGGTGACCTGGCAAAGAATATCTCAAAACGGTCGTTGGTCATTTTTGAGGACTATGAAACACCAAACCGGTTGGTCCAGGGGCTGAGCCGCATGGGCAAGCTGGCGCTGGGGCAATTGAAACTTGTTCTAGATGCCTACACCAATCGTGATGTCGAAATGGCCAACAAGGTTTGGCTTTCCGATGAAGAGATCGACGAAATGTACAACTCGGTCTTTCGAGAGCTACTGACCTACATGATGGAAGACCCCCGAACGATTGGCATGTGCACGCACCTGCTATTCGTTGCAAAGAATATTGAACGTATTGGGGATCACGCAACGAACATTGCAGAGACGGTCAGCTATCTGGTGACCGGCGACCGGGTCGAAGGCGAGCGCCCGAAGGGTGACAAAACCAGTACCACGTCTGTATCCACAGGAACGTAAGCAATTGCGCGAGAGCGAACGTGCTCAGGTGGCGGTAATCGCCAAGAAGTTGCCAGAGGTATATCATGGCCCTTGAAATGGAATTGAATGCAAACCCGTCAGCCGCTACCGGCTCAACAACACGGCGTACAATGATGAAGCCAACAGTTCTGGTTGTCGAAGACGAAGAAGCACTTTCAATGCTCCTTCAGTACAATCTTGAGAAGGAAGGCTACAACGTTGTGGCAACCGCAGACGGGGAAGAAGCCGCCATGCTGGTGCGTGAATTAGAGCCCGATCTCGTCCTGCTCGATTGGATGCTGCCAAGCTTGTCAGGTATCGAACTTTGCCGCCGCCTGCGCTCCAGATCAGAAACACGGAACCTGCCAATCGTGATGATTACGGCCCGCGGCGAAGAAGCTGATCGCATCCGCGGCCTCGATACAGGCGCTGATGATTACATTACAAAGCCTTTTTCCACCACGGAGCTGATGGCCCGCATTCGGGCTGTCTTGAGGCGTATTCGCCCAGCGCTCGCCGAGGACATTGTGACTTTTGGCGATGTTGTGATGGACCGTTCAACGCATCGGGTGCGCCGCGGGGAGCGGGAAATACACTTAGGTCCCACAGAATACCGTTTGCTGGAACATCTCATGCAGCACCCTGGCCGCGTTTTTAGTCGTGCCCAGCTTCTTGATGCCGTCTGGGGGTCGGATGTTTATGTCGAAGCACGAACGGTTGATGTGCATATTGGACGTCTCCGCAAAGCCCTCAACCTGAAGGGCCAGCGCGATCCGATCCGGACCGTGCGTGCGGCGGGCTATGCCCTTGATGAGCAGTTCATGAACTAACGTCGTTCACAGCTCAACATTTGTGACCTGTGACCATCGACAATCCCTGACCAAAGAGTCGGTTCGGACAGGGTGTCAGGTCAAACCGTTCATAGAAATTCTCCCGCCCTGGCGCTGAGAGCACGGCAATCGTTGCGCCTGTTAGGGCATGCCTTTGAATATAGTCCATCACGGCTTCCATCAGCAGGGAACCATGTCCCTTGCTGCCATGGCTCGGCGATACAATCACATCGGCGATGTAGAAGTACAAAGCCCCGTCGCCGACAACACGTGAAAATCCGATGAGTGTTTCACCATCGAAGAGGCAGACGCCAAATAGAGACCCCTTTAAGCTGAGGGCAGCGGATTCATTCGAGATTGAGCCCCAGCCAGCTTCTTCGCGCATTCGGATGTATTGAGCGGAAGTGGGGAAGCCTGCTTTTGTCCTGATTTGATCGTTCATGTCCCTCACCTGTTGAGAGATGGGTGCCTGGTCGCATCGACATCTGAGTTAGGTTGAAGATCTCCAATAAAAAAGCCAGCGTCATGCGCTGGCTTTTTCTTTGTCAGGTGCTGGGTTCGGCTATCAGCTCGCGAACCCGGTCTTTGCCCGTGGCCGATCAGCCCGGCGACGCGGTTGTACCGGCTGGTACGCCAGCTTGGCGTGGGTTGCACAATAGGGCATAGCCGGATCAGCCTTGTGTCCGCAGAAGTGGAAACCATCTGTTCCAGGGTCGCCAATCGGCCATTTGCATGTGTGCTCTGTGAGCGTCAGAACCGTCGCCAGCTGTCCTGGTGTGACTTCGACCGGGACCAGCGGCTGTGGTTCTGGGTCCGGCATTGCCGGCTCCTCTTTCAACTCAACAGGGCGTGGAGCTGAGGGTTGCTGAGGCCGCGGTGCGGCTGCACGTGGTGTCGCAGGGCGTGCTCTTGGAGCTCTGTTGGTCGTAGCGCGACCTGAAAGGCCCAGGCGATGGATTTTCCCAATTACCGCATTGCGGGTCACGCCACCCAGCTGCTTAGCAACTTGGCTCGCACTTAGACCCTCCGCCCAAAGTTTTTTCAGAAGCTCAACGCGTTCTTCTGTCCACATGGCTCGCTATCCCCTTGAAATGGCGCCGAAAACGGTCGCCGGCCCCTCAGAAAGCATCTCAGCTCGATCTGCAAAAGCCGGATATGGAACCCTGGAAAAGGTTAACGCCCGCCGCTTGATCGCACTAGATGTCGTGTACTTAAGGCCAGAATATACAAAATGAGGGGTGTTGGATGCAAGATTTGGTTAAGGAATGAATCTGCTTATCCACAGGAAATCGTTCTGTCGGGTCCAAACCAGCCGCAGTTTGGGGAAAACCCATCGTCAATGTGGAAAAACCCTACGCATTATGGAAAAAGCCCACCCATTATGGAAAAAGCGATGCCCGGTCATTGCGATTAGACGTTCAATCGCCTATCTCCGGAGCCGGGGCGGTTTATCTGTATCGTATGAGATGGGTGAGGCGCTGAAAGCAGTGGCGGCGGTAACGTCTGCAAAGTGGGGCCGATTTCATGAGCCAGGAAAACTATCTACCAGAGGGCGCGCGGCATTTCGGGTCGTTCAACTGGCTGGGTCTATGGACACTTTACCTGAAAGAAGTGAAGCGCTTCGTCAAAGTCATCACGCAGACCGTGCTGGCACCTGTCATCACCACACTTCTATTCCTCGCAATATTTTCATTGGCATTGGGGCGCTTGCGGCCAGATGTAAATGGCGTGCCGTTTACCGAGTTTCTTGCACCAGGTCTCATCATGATGACCATGCTGCAAAACGCCTTTGCGAACACCTCGTCTTCAATCCTGATTTCCAAAGTTCAGGGAAATATAGTGGATGTGTTGATGCCGCCTTTGTCCGCTGGTGAGCTCAATATCGGCTTTGCTATGGCAGGCGTGACCCGGGGTGTGTTTGTTGGTCTTGTAACGGCCATTGGCATGCTGCCCTTCGTAGGCCTGTCGATTGAGCATCTCTGGGCTGTTGTTTTCTATGCGGTTGGTGCGTCCTTGATGCTGTCGCTGCTTGGCATGCTGGGCGGCATCTGGGCGGAGAAGTTCGACCACCTGCAAGCGGTCACGAATTTCATCATCACGCCCCTGGCCTTTCTCTCGGGCACGTTTTATTCAGTGAAGCAGCTGCCAGAGTTCGCTTACATCTTCACCCAGTACAATCCGTTCTTCTATCTGATCGACGGCTTCCGCTACGCCTTTACCGGCGTGTCGGACGGCAACATCATGACGGGTGTACTCGTTACCATCGGCTGCAATGCAGCGCTTTGGGTGATCTCCGACTGGGTTCTCCGACGAGGCTATCGTCTCAAGGCCTAACCTATTGAGAAGCCACACCTATTTGGCGTGGCTTGCCATTTCAGCCAATTGACAAAAGCCCTCACTTTAAGGATACTCCGGCGCTTCTTGAACAGCCGCCGGCCTCTGGCGGCTTTTTTCATTGGCGTTCGGGAGCATACCGATGATCACGCCCATACTGCCGACCTATGGTCGGGCCGACCTCGAATTCGAGAGCGGTGAAGGACCATTTCTGATAACGCCTGCAGGCGAGCACTACCTCGATTTTGGGGCCGGGATTGCTGTGGCCTCTCTTGGCCATGCGCACCCCCATTTGGTGGAAGCGCTTGAAACCCAGGCAAAGAAGCTTTGGCACACCTCAAACCTGTATCGCATTCCGGGTCAGGAGCGTCTGGCAGAACGTCTGGTGGCAGCGACCTTTGCCGATACCGTCTTCTTTACGAATTCAGGCGCGGAAGCGTTGGAGTGCGCCATCAAGATGGTGCGCAAGTTCCATGCGGTAAGCGGTGCGCCGGAGCGCGACGAACTCATTACATTTGAGGGCGCCTTTCACGGCCGGACATTGGCGACAATTTCCGCCGGCGGGCAGGAGAAATATCTCGAGGGCTTTGGTCGGCGTATGCCGGGCTTCGTGCAAGTGCCTATGGGGGACCTCAAGGCGCTAAAAGAGGCTATTGGACCCAACACAGCCGGTGTCCTGCTTGAGCCCATAGAGGGCGAAGGTGGTATCCGCCCGTGGGAGCTCACAGCTCTCCAGTCTATCCGCAACATTTGCGATGACGCAGGCATTTTGCTCGTGCTGGACGAAGTTCAGACCGGCGTTGGGCGGACAGGAAAACTCTACGCTCATGAGTTGGCGGGCGTTACGCCGGACATTATGGCGTCTGCCAAAGGTCTGGGCGGTGGGTTCCCGGTTGGAGCCTGTCTCGCAACGGAAGACGCAGCCAAGGGTATGACGGCTGGAACCCATGGATCAACTTTTGGCGGAAATCCACTGGCAATGGCGGTCGCCAATGGCGTGCTGGATGTTGTGCTTGAGGAGGGTTTCCTGGAGGCCGTTCAGCAAAAAGGTCTCAAGCTGAAGCAGAAGCTTGCCATGTTGGCAGACGAAAACAGCGACATAATTGAGACCGTGCGCGGCGAAGGCCTGATGTTGGGCCTGAAATGCAAAATCCCTAACACCGAACTTGTAGGTGCACTTGTAGAGCGCAAATTGTTGACCGTTGGCGCTGGCGACAATGTCGTTCGCCTTCTGCCACCGCTCATTATCGACGACACACATATTGATCAGGCGATTGACACCATCGCCGAAGCCTGCGGCGCCTTGAGGGCCGCAAAGGCCCAGAAGGAGGCCGCAAAATGACCAGCGCGCCAAAGCACTTTCTCGACCTGGATGAGGTCTCCAAGGGAGATCTGCGGAGCATTATTGATGACGCACGCGCACGCAAAGAAGCGCGCGCGGGGTTGCCACAGGGAATGGTTGATCAGGACAAGCCCCTTGAAGGCCGGATCCTGGCAATGATTTTTGAGAAACCCTCAACAAGGACCCGCGTGTCGTTTGATGTTGGGATGCGTCAGCTGGGCGGCGAGACGCTTCTGTTGAACGGTGCTGAAATGCAACTGGGGCGCGGTGAAAGTGTCGCTGACACAGCACGTGTACTCTCACGTTATGTGGATGCGATCATGATCCGCACCACCAGCCACCACAATCTGTTGGAACTTGCTGAACATGCAACGGTGCCTGTGATCAATGGTCTGACAGATAAAACCCACCCCTGCCAACTCATGGCGGATGTTCTCACCTTTGAAGAACATAAAGGGCCGATCAAAGACCGTTCAGTCGCTTGGTCTGGCGATGGCAACAATGTTGCTGTGTCTTGGGTCCATGCAGCCGCTCAGTTTGATTTTGATCTGCGTGTGGCTTCTCCACCGGAGCTGGCTCTGCCAGCTGAGACGGTCGCCTGGGCTGAAAATCAGGGTGCGCGCGTAAAAATCACCACAGACCCATACGAGGCTGTAGAGGGTGTCGATTGTGTCGTCGCGGATACATGGGTGTCCATGGGGGACCCAGAGGATCTCGTTGCAAGCAGGCACAACTCTCTTGCGCCATACCAGGTGGACGAACGCCTAATGGCGGCGGCCCACAAAGACGCTATCTTTATGCATTGTCTCCCTGCTCATCGAGGTGAGGAGATGACGGCAGAAGTGATTGACGGCCCTCAGTCCGTTGTTTTTGATGGTGCTGAGAACCGTTTGCACGCTCAAAAGAGTGTTTTGAAATGGTGCCTCTCGTGACCACAGGCGATCAACCACTGACAACAGAAAATCTGCACCTCGACGATATTGTGGTGCCGTTCCAGATAGAGGGTATCGGTGTGCGGGGGCGTGCAACGCGCCTGTCTGGCCTCATCACTGATGTTATGTCCCGGCATGACTATCCTGAGCCGGTGTCTATCCTGCTTGGGGAGGCACTGACGCTTGTCGCAATGCTGGGGACGGCGCTTAAGTTCGATGGCAAGCTCACGCTGCAAACGAAGACAGATGGGCCTGTGTCCATGCTGGTCGCAGACTTTGAGACGCCAGGGAAAATCAGAGGCTACGCCCATCTGGATAGCGACCGGCTGGATGCAGCCCTGGAAAAGGGCATCGCGGCACCAACAGAACTCATGGGCACAGGATATCTTGCCCTGACCATTGATCAGGGTGCTGATATGGATCGGTATCAGGGGATCGTACAGCTGGATGCCCGCGGACTGACAGAAGCAGCCCACGAATATTTCGCCCAATCCGAACAGATCGCAACGCGTATTCGCATGGCGGTCGGTCCGCTTTATGAAAGAGGCGAGTCCGGAGAAGCTTCAAAGGTCACGTGGCGCGCTGGCGCGGTGATGGTTCAGCATCTGGCAGAGGATGGCGGGCTCACTGGATACCGCGAACCCGATGACGAGCGCCTCCTGACGGATGAAGAAAAGAACTGGGAACACGCAGCGATCTTGCTCGACTCCGTCACCGATACAGAATTGTTGGACCCAGATGTAACGGCTGATCGTCTGCTGTTTCGCCTCTATCATGAAGACGGCGTCAGGGTGTTCAGCCCTGCAGGCGTCCAATTTGGCTGCCCTTGCTCTCGAGAGCGGATCGAAGGTGTTTTGAAGACTTTTGGGGCTGACGATCTGGATCACATGGTGGAGAATGGTCGCATTGAAGCCAAATGCGAATTTTGCGCCGATCAATATGAGTTTGATCCGGCGGACTTGAGAGGATAGGGGATCGATGCGCGGTTTTTGGGTCGCACTTGGAACCGTCATGCTTGGTGCTTTGGCACTTGCAGGGTGCACGAGCGCCCCGCCGGCACCCCCAACCGAAATCTCCATCACCTTTCAACATCGCGCGCCGATTGCGCTCAATGTTATGAAAATAGAACTTGTCGATCGGTATCAGCCGACGCTCCGCAGCCCTCATGTCGAACATCTCCATAAGGTAACGCCCTCAACTGTCACGCGCGCCTGGGTCGATGAGCGGTTGCGTGCTGTTGGCGCCCGCGGATTGATCACACTCATTGTGGAAGAAGCCGGTGTGATTGAGGAGCCTGTCGGTGTGTCCGACGGATTTGAAGGCCTGTTTCGCGATGAGGTGGACACCCGGCTGGTCGGCGTGATCCGGGCCCGTTTCGACCATGTAGATGTGGGGCCCCCAGGGGCGTCTCACTCTGTGGAAGTTATAGCCGAAGCAAGCGCCGAGGTGCTTGAAAGTGCCACGCTGAACGAGCGCGATCTGGCCTATTTTCGCCTGGTCGAAAGGCTGGCAGGTGAGTTTGACCGAGTCCTCACCGCAGAGATCGAAAAGTCGCTCACGCCTTTGATCATCCGATAAGCCTTAAGCGGCAATATGGTCCATCAGGCGCCGCATAAAGCGCTCGCAGGCATCTACCTGTGAGAGAAGTACAAACTCATCTGGCTTATGCGCCTGCAGAATATTGCCAGGGCCGCAGATGACGGTGGGAATATCAGCCAGCTGGAAGAGCCCCGCTTCCGTTCCATAAGAAACAGCGTGGGTTGCGTTCTGTTCCGCAAGCTTCAAAACCAGCGTCTCTCCAGGCGACCCATCTTCAGGGGTCAGCGGTGGCACATGGGCGCCGGTCAAAGTTTCGATGCTGGCGGCTGGATGGACGGCCTTCATTTTGGGTAGCAGTTCGGTTTCTGCAAACCGGTTCACCTTGCCAATAATCTCTTGCGGATCTTGCCCCGGCAGAGCCCGGAACTCCCATTCAAACGAACATTCCTTGGGAATGATATTGAGCGCTGTGCCGCCATGGATCATGCCGACATGCACACTTGTATAGGGCGGCTCAAAGCGACCCGTCGGATCACCTTTGTGTTTCATCTCGTCGGCAATCTGCGAAATGAAATGGATCATCTCGCTCGCGATCATCACCGCATTCACCCCTTCATTGGTGGCACTCGAATGAGCCTCGAGCCCACATACCGTCGTTGTAAAGGCGTCGATGCTCTTATGCGCATTCACAACCAGCATATCGGTGGGCTCGCCCACGATTACGATCTGAGGGCGGGGCAGATGTCGCACCGCCTCATCAATCAGGGGTCGTACACCCAGACAGCCAATCTCTTCGTCATAGGAAAGCGCTAAGTGGATTGGGACTGAGAGACCGCGTTCAAGAAAGTCCGGCACCAGGGCAAGGGCGATGGCGAAGAAACTCTTCATGTCGCATGTGCCTCTCCCATAGAGGCGGTCATCGGCTTCACGGAGGGTAAAGGGGTCTGTCGTCCAATCCTGGCCATCGACTGGCACTACATCCGTGTGGCCTGACAGAACGACCCCACCCGCTATATCAGCAGGACCAAGCGTTGCCAGAAGATTAGCTTTAGTACCATCCTCATTTTCAACACGTGAATGGGGCACGCCCCAACCGTCCAGATAGTCTTCGAGAAAGGCAATGAGGTTGAGGTTTGAATAACGGCTCACCGTGTCAAAGCTGATGAGCTTCGCGATCATTTCTTTTGGTGTGTATCGCGTGCCCATTGCAAGGAGCCTCTCTCTTAGCCGCGCCAGAATGTAGGCGTTAAGATGACCAGTACGGTGAAGATTTCAAGGCGTCCGATCAGCATCGTGAACGCCAGGGTCCATTTCGCGAGATCTGGCAGGGAGGAGAAGTTGCCTGATGGCCCGACGACGGGTCCAAGACCGGGCCCCACATTTGCGATGGCAGTACCGGCAGACGACACGGCGGTGACAAGATCAAGGCCCATGAGGGTGAGTGCCATGGCGACGATGCCGAAGGTCAAAGCGAATAGAAACATGAAGCTCATCACAGAGGCTGTCACACTGTCCTGGATGGGTTTACCATTATAGTGCGGGACAAAGACTCCGTGCGGGTGAATGAGGCGCTTCACCTGAACAGCGGCAGCTTCATAAACAACCTGGAACCGGAATATTTTAATGCCACAGGATGTTGATCCAGCGCATCCGCCGATAAACATGATGAAGAAAAAGAGCGTCGTCGCAAACGGGCCCCAGAGCGAATAGTCCTGAGTAGCGTAGCCGGTCCCTGTCATGATCGAAATGACGTTGAACGCCGCATAGCGCAGGTCCGTCAGCGCATCCGGTTCCACAAGGGTTGCTTTGTCATAAAACGTCATCAAAGCGACGAAAAGGATCAGTACTCCGAAGAAAACCTGTACCTGAGTGTCTTTCCAAAGTGTCTGCGGCCGGCCTCTGATTGCCTGCAAATAGAGTGCGAAGGGCAGGCTGCCGACGATCATGGCCCCTATAATGATCCAGTCGATTTGAGCGCTGGCAAAAAATCCAACAGAGCCATCTTTCGTTGAGAAGCCTCCTGTGGCAATCGAGGTCATTGCATGGTTGATGGCATCAAATGCGGGCATATCGGCAACCCACAAAAGAAGAGCTGTGAGCCCGGTTGCAAACGCATAGAAGGAGATAAGGGAAACAGCGAGCTGCGCCGCGCTCGGAAGCACCTTCTCCGCCGTATCAAAAGCCTCCACCTTAAAGAGCTGCATCCCACCAATTTGTAGGATCGGCAGGATGGCGATGGCCATCACAATGATACCCAGGCCACCGAGCCATTGTAGCAAGCTGCGCCAAAGCAGAATGCCTGGCGGCGCCGTGTCGAGGCCAGAGATGACCGTAGAGCCAGTAGTGGTGAGGCCGGACATGGCTTCAAAAAAGGCATCGGCATAAGAGAGCTCGAGGCCAGAAAAGGCAAAGGGCAGGCCGGCAAAAGCAGGCAAGATGGTCCAGGCGGCGACCACAAGGACAAAGGCTTCCCGGATGCTGAGACTGCCCGCATGGCCCCAGGTCATGAGCGCAAACGATACGCCTGTAAAAAGGGTGAGCATGGCCGAGCTGGCAAAAACGACCCAGTCATCATTTCCGACAGCTGCATCAACAAGGGCTGGCAGAAACATGGCAGCGCCAATCATCGCCAGGAAAATGCCGTTGACGAGAAATATGGGTCGTGTGTCGAACAAAGTGAAGCCGCTGCCCTGGTTGGCGTATCTCGTCGGAACGCGAAAGCCTCAGCCCATGTCCGCCAGAAATACTGAATGGCCCAAATTAGAGCAATTCCGGGACACAGCGAAGCTTTGAATGGTTTGCCCTTTTGGGCCTAGTGGATCATCCGGTCCGCATGGGGGCAATCAAGCGGGAACGGCGGGACTGCGGCGTCGAATGTTTCGCCATGGCGGGTCTCCATACGGTAGGTCCCAACCATAATCCCAGAGGGTGCCGCAAGCGGCGTACCGCTCGTATATTCATAGAGCTCACCAGGAAGGATTACCGGTTGTTCGCCGACAACACCGGTCCCTTTGACCTCGTGAACCTGGCCGTGGCTGTCAGAAATCTGCCAATGGCGCGCACGAAGCTGCACGGCTTCTCTGCCCTCATTGTAAATGAGAACTGTATAGGCCCAGACATAATAGCCCTGGTCCGGATCGGACTGATCAGCCAGATAAATCGGCTCCACTTCGATGCGGATAGACCGCGTCGTCTGCTTGTAGAGACCAACCGTTTCCGGGGACTGCGTGTCTGCGCTATTTACAAAATCGGATCTCATTGACGCTCTCCTGAGGGGACCCCCAGATTAGCCGGGGGCAACCTAACCAGGTGTTACCGAGACGTTGCCTTTCGTTCATATGCCTAACGAATTCGAAACAAACAAGCGCCGATTGATTAACTATGAGACACCCAGAGCGCGATTGATGTCATCCACGAGGTCAGCAGGGTCTTCCAGGCCAACCGAAAGCCGCAGAAGTCCGTCAGTTATGCCCAATTCAGCCCGGGCAGCGTCATCCAGTCTTTGATGCGTTGTCGTCGTCGGATGAGTGATGAGGCTCTTCGAATCACCCAGATTGTTCGAGATCAAAACGATCTCAAGTGCATTAGCGAATCTAAATGCAGCATCCTTTCCGCCGTCCAGTTCGAACGCCACAATGTTCCCACCCAGATCCATCTGGTCCATGGCGAGCTTGTATTGCGGGTGGCTCTTAAGGCCTGGATAAATTGTTCGTAGAACCTTTGAACTGCCTTCCAGGGCCTGCGCCACACAGCGAGCATTGCGGCAATGTTCGCGCACGCGCAGATCGAGTGTCTCCAGGCTTTTCAGCATCACCCAGGCGTTAAACGGGCTGAGTGACGGGCCGGTCTGGCGGAGAAAATTCGCCAAGTAATCATCAATAAATGCCTGATCTGCGAGCACAATGCCGCCAAGGCACCGGCCCTGACCATCAATATGTTTGGTCGCAGAATAGACCACCACATCCACCCCATACTCCATCGGTCTTTGAAGAACCGGTGTCGCAAACACATTGTCGACAACGACGCGCGCACCGGCTTTGTGAGCAATATCTGTGACCGCTTTCAGGTCAATAATCTCCAAGGTCGGATTGGAGGGCGTTTCGAGGAAAAAGACCTTTGTGTTTGGCCGCACGGCAGCTTCCCACTGAGAAAGGTCAGTTCCTTCAATCAACGTAGACTCAACACCAAACCGTGGCAGCAATTCCTCAACGATATAGCGGCAGGAGCCAAACAGCGCTTTGGCGGCCACAACATGGTCGCCTGCTGACAATTGGCAGAGCATCGCCGCAGTGACCGCAGCCATGCCGGTCGCCGTTGCGCGGGCGTCTTCAGCCCCCTCCAGCGCAATCATCCGTTCTTCGAACATCCGCACGGTGGGATTGGCAAAGCGGCTGTAGATGAAACCGTCATCCTCGCCCTTGAACCGGGCTTCGGCAGCTTCAGCGCTCTCATAGACATAGCCTGAGGTCAGAAACATGGCTTCGCTCGTCTCGCCGAACGGGCTGCGCATGGTGCCTCCGTGAACCGCCTGGGTGCGAGGACGGAGGGGTGATTTGGCGTCTGATTGGCTCATTTTCTCAACTTCCCAACAAAAAAACCCCGATCGGACGGATCGGGGCTCTGCCTCCCGACCTTTTAGCGAGTTATTTTACGTGGCCGCAAGCCGATCGGCTCAAATCACCACGGGATCGAGGAGCATATAAGGATGTCGACAGCCCGCCGTCAAGGCCCCTTAATACTTGGTTCCAAGGCAGCCCGCCCCTATAACGGGGGCCCAGCTTGAATTTATGACAGATTCCCGGACACAAATGACCAAATCCGCGAGCGATCTTTTTCCTGACCATGATGGCGCGACACCAAGTGCAGCCCGTGCGGGCGCTGCCCATGCGACCGGCATCCTGCCGGCTCACGCCATCCGAGCGCTGGTAAAGGATCAACAGATCTGGGGCACCAGGGAGATTGAGGACAGTCAGGTGCAGCCTGCGAGCCTTGATCTGCGCTTGGGCCAGACAGCCTACCGCCTGCGGGCGAGCTTTTTGCCCGGCCCGAAGTCCAGTGTCATGGAGAAGGTGGAAGCATTTTCCTACCACAAAATTGACCTGACTGAAGGCGCTGTGCTGGAGACAGGGTGTGTCTATCTCGTGCCTCTAATGGAAGCGTTGGCTCTTTCAGAACGCACGAGCGCCAGTGCCAACCCAAAAAGTTCCACGGGCCGCTTGGATGTCTTCACCCGACTGATCACAGATCATGGGTCTGAGTTTGACCAGGTTGAAGCGGGTTACAAAGGTCACCTCTATCTCGAAATAAGCCCACGGTCCTTTTCTGTACTGGTACGCGCAGGCTCACGGCTATCTCAGATCCGCTTTCGTCGGGGGCAGCCGACGCATACGGATATTGAGCTCCGCACCCTACATGAACAGGAACGGCTCGTTGATGATGCGGTTGCAGATATCGATGGCGGGCTCGGCTTAAGTGTTGATCTGAAAGGCGACGGAGAGACAGGTCTCATCGGATATAGGGCCAAGCGCCACTCAGGTCTGATCGATGTTGATCTTCGCGATGGATACGAGACGCTTGATTTCTGGGAACCAATTTATGCCCGCACTGATGGGGCACTGGTCCTCGATCCGAACGAGTTTTATATCCTGGCCTCAAGAGAGGCGGTTCACGTGCCGGCAACCCATGCCGCTGAAATGGTTCCCTATAATCCACTGGTTGGTGAGTTTAGGGTTCACTATGCAGGGTTTTTCGACCCTGGCTTTGGCGCCCGCTCAGCCGGTGGTGCCGGAAGCCGTGGAGTGCTGGAGGTTCGGAGCCACGATGTGCCGTTCATTCTCGAGCATGGACAGACGATTGGACGGCTTCTCTATGAACGCCTCACCGATGCGCCGACCGAACTGTATGGCCAGGGGATCGGCTCTTCTTACCAGAAGCAGGGTCTGAAACTGTCCAAACATTTTAGAACGCCCTAACCTGCTCTGTTATCCCGGTGTCGCATCAAGTGACGCGACGCTGGACCTAAGGAACCTCACATGAACCTGTCTCACTGCCACAACTTCCAGGATTTTCGGAAGCTTGCGAAGAAGCGCCTGCCGGGGCCGATTTTTCACTATATCGATGGCGCTGCCGACGATGAGGTGACTTATCGCCGGAACACGGCCGCCTATGAAGCCTGTGATTTGGTGCCAAGCGTGCTGGCGGGCGTCGAGGATGTGGACCTGTCCGTCGAGATCTTCGGCAAGAAGCTCGGCATGCCGGTTTATTGCGCACCGACGGCTCTGCAACGGCTCTTCCATCATGATGGGGAGCGTGCGGTGGCACGGGCTGCTGAAAAATACCAGACCATGTTCGGGGTGTCCTCACTCGGAACCGTGAGCGTCGAAGAAATTGCGGGCATGATCGACGCGCCCACCATGTTCCAGTTCTATTTTCACAAAGATCGTGGCCTGAATGACAGCATTCTGGAGCGGGCGAAGGCTGCGAAGTTTGATGTCATGGCCCTCACGGTTGACACAATCACCGGAGGCAACCGGGAGCGGGATTTCCGAACAGGGTTTACCTCGCCGCCGCGCCTCACCCCTCGCAGCCTGCTCAGTTTTGCGACCCATCCCCGCTGGGCCATCAATTATTTTACCCACGCCAAGTTCGAGCTGCCCCATTTGCAGGAGCATGTGAGTGAGGGGACAGATATTGCGACGTCCATTGGAGACTATTTCTCCACCATGCTGGATCAATCCATGAGCTGGAAAGATGCAGAGGCTCTTTGTGCCAAGTGGGGTGGCCACTTCGCATTGAAGGGCATTATGAGCGTGGAAGATGCCCGCCGTGCCGTGGACATTGGCTGCACTGGCATCATGGTGTCAAACCATGGCGGTCGCCAACTCGATGGCGGACGCAGTCCCTTCGACCAGCTGGCAGAGATCGTCGACGCGGTTGGCGACAAAATTGATGTGATCTGTGAGGGCGGAATTCAACGCGGCACTCATGTGCTGAAAGCACTTTCCGCTGGAGCCAAAGCCTGTTCTGGCGGCAGACTCTATCTCTATGCCTTGTCTGCGGCGGGGCAACCAGGTGTCGAGCGTGCTCTTGGGCTTCTGCGGGACGAGATTGAACGCGATATGAAGCTGATGGGCTGTTCTTCGGTAGATCAGCTCAACCGCAACAATTTGCGTTATCGCTAAGGCACTTCCAGTTGAAGTTGAAGCACTTCAGCGTCCGGAAATGCGACATAAGAAATGATTGGAAGCAGCCCGAAAGCCGCTTCCAAGGTCATGTTGCATCCATCACAGATTGTTTGGATTGCCGTCATAGATTTTGAAATTGGTGTTGCCGACGCCGGGCTCACCCACGCGAGTGAGGGTGCCATCTGCACCAGCTTCATAGTCGAAGCAACCGCTTGATCGGTCAGATCCCAAATTCACACAGAACTTGCCATCTTCGACCGTCCATGCACCGCCATAGGCCGCCCAATCGCCAGCCTGGTTACAGGGACGTTCTTCACCCTTGATTTTTCCGTCAGCGGTGTAATGTTCGCGGAAATCATTCCGGGCAGCACCGCACTCGCGATATTGACCTTCAATCGTATTTCCAACGACCACAGCTGCGACTTCATGTCCGGGCATATAGACGTCAGCCATGGCCGGCACAGCCACCATGGCGAAAGTAGCTGCAAGCGCAGCAACAAGAAAATTCTTCATGCGTTTATCCTTTCTTCGAGAGCCTCCCAGCGTTCTCAATGTCCATTATTGAGCCGCTGCGGCTCGCCCGCCTTGATCCGTGTCAAGAGCGAATGGGAATTGTGGGGTGTCGCCGGGTCGATTTGAACGACCTGCATAGGTGGGATAGAACAAGGGATGCATGCCTTCCGGATGACCGGAATGTTCAGAAAGAAACGAGTGTTCATATGCGTCTGCTGATCCGCAATGCCAATTTCTTCGATACATCCACCCTCTCGTTTGTGGGGGAGACTTCACTGATCGCGGAGGATGGGGTGATTGTGTCGCAGGGCGAGACGGGGTCTGCTGACGTCGAAATGGACGCCAGCGGTGCTTTCATGTTGCCGGGCCTTATCGATGGGCATGTTCACTTTCGCCTCGCGACCCTAGATTTCAACAAGCTGGCACGGTGGTCTGAGGTTGAGTTTGGGCTCGCCATGGGTCGCCTCGCTGAAGAAACCGCGGCACGGGGGTTCACAACGGTTCGTGATCTTGGCGGTGATGTGGAAGGCTTGATGCGGGCCATCCGCACAGGCATGATCCAAGGCCCCCGTATCGTGCGGGCAGGGCGCATGCTGACCCAGACTGGAGGGCATGGCGATGTTGAGTCCGGGCCGCGGGCGGTGCCAACCTGTGCTTGTGAGATGCGCCATACGGCATTCGGGATTGTGGCGGACGGCGTAGATGCTGTGCGGAAGGCGGCCCGGCACAATCTGCGGGATGGATCTGATTTTCTGAAAATCCACGTGTCCGGTGGTGTCGCATCGCCGAGCGATCCACTGGAGTCAGTACAATACACGCCCGAAGAGATTGCCACAGTTGTTGAGGAAGCCCGTCACAGGCAGACATATGTCGCTGCACACGCCTACTCACCGGAGTCGATCAAAATGGCGGTCGAAAATGGTGTTCGTACAATTGAGCATGGCAATCTGATTGATCAGGCCTCGGCCGCTGCGGTCAAGGCACATGATGCGATACTGGTTCCGACCCTGGCGACCTATGAGGCGATGGATGTATTTGGTGACAGGCTGGGTCTTCCTAAATCAAACCGCGACAAGAATAAAAAGGTTCTGGACGCAGGTCTCGCCTCTTTGGAGACAGCGCGAGAGGCAGGTGTTGTGATGGGATGGGGAACAGACCTGATCGGTGAAACGCAAAACCGGCAGGCACGAGAGTTTGCCATCCGCGCGGAAGTAGAGACGGGCAAGGAAATCCTGCGCGCCATGTACAATGTCAATCCGTCGCTCTGTCATCTTGAAGGAAAGATTGGCACATTGGCGCCAGGAGCCTTCGCTGACATCGTACTAACAGATGTAAATCCCCTGGAGAACATCTCCGCCTTGGGGGAACCCGATGCGCTCAGCCATGTCATCATGGGCGGAAAGGTCATCCGTCAGCCATGAAAGCCAAATATCGCAGTTTCATCGAATTTGATGTGAAAGCTGGCGCGGAACAATCCTTTCTGGATGCTTTTCTGGCAGCAGGAATGCTGACCCGCCCAAAGAGCGTCGAAGGCTTTGTCGAAGCGGAACTGGTGAGGGACGGATCTATCTTTGCCGTTATTGGACGTTGGGAAACGGCTGACGCTTATGCTCGTTGGCAGAGCATTGCGCAAAAGGAAGCGCCTGCTGATGCGCTAAAAGCGCTCTCAAAGACGATTGAAACGACGCGGCCTGGGCGGCTATACGAGCTTGCATCCGGCGATTGATCTTTGATCAGGCGCTGCAGGATCCCCCGCCCAGAACACAGAACTTCGCACAGTGAAGATGATTGAGGGAAACATCCTTTGAAGCGTCGGAAAGCGTCGTGCCCAGATCAAACCGCGGGTCGTAGGGCAGTAATGTGCAGGCAGCGACGGTGGCAACACCCGCGCCTTTGTGCTTCACAACCATGCGACTGGTGGCGCACATCATATTATTCGGATCGACATTCAGGATCGACCAACAGGCGGTTGTAATCTCTGGTACGTCAACATTCTCGTCCATTTCAGGAAAGAGTGTGACGGCGAGCGGATCATTGGCGTCGATGGAAAGAGACTGAGCGGCGAAGAGATCGGCATATCCCACTCGTGAACTTACATCGTCCTCTCCCCAGCACGTTCGGCCTGCAATGGTGATCCGTGCACCCAGTGAACTGAGAAAGGCAAGGCCTTCCATCGCTTTGGCAAAGGCGCCTGGTCCCCGCTCTTCATCGTGCAGGGCGGCCGAGTAGTGATCCAGACTCACGCGGAAGGTCAGGCGCGGGCCATACTTTTTGATCAGCTCTTCAACGCCCTTCTTCACTCTAGGTCGAAGGAGCGGCTGCATTGCGTTGGTAAGAACCAAAGCATCAAATCCGCGTCCAAGCGTATCTTCCAGGATCGCAAGCATCGACGGATTCATGAAGGGTTCGCCGCCGGTGAAACCAATCTCCCTGGTGCCAAGCCTGTCTCGTTCGATCTCGTCCAGGTAAGAGGCGACATCCGCCTCTGTCAGATAAACAAGTCGGTCGTTGGTAGGGCTGGACTCGATATAGCAGCTTGCGCATTCAATATTGCAAAGCGTGCCGGTATTGAACCAGAGGGTGTCGAGCTTGGTCAGGCTCACATGCGCGCGCGCTTCCCCTTTCGCTGTAAGCGAGGGATCGGTAAAGGGGGCAAGCGCCTGCCCGGCGAGTGGCTGCAGCTGATCATTCATGAGCCGACCCTACCACTCAGCGGATAGTTTGTGCCCCATCGATTTCTCAACTGACAGAAATTTGATCCGCCTCAGGAGGCCGTATCAACCACGTTTTCGATGGGGATTTGGATGCATTTGGCCAGGTTGTGTCTTCCGCTATAGATCGTGTGCGCGACAAAATAGACTGCGCCTTCGGGCACTTCTGTCCCTTGGGGTATTTCCATCGTGATGGGCGTACCACCTGCATCGACCATCGACATGACCACATGACCTGTATCTCTAAAGCCTTTGCAGTCACCATCGTGATCGCCATTGCCCGCGTCATCTTCAACGCCAGGCTCTCCGACTTCCAGGCCCCAATGAACCATGTACATATCGACACCGGTTTCATCGACCGCTCGCCCGAGGGTCACTGTCCCGCCGATCGTCTGACCAGGGTCTGTGTCCGTAAATGAAATCGATGAGGGGCCGTAATTGACCCCGTCAACTCTCGGGTAGATCAAGTCGGGCCCGCCGATTTTGATCACGCCATATCCGGCAACCGCGACCAGCCCTACTCCGATAAGTCCCTTTGTCCACCAACGCATTGCTTTCTCCCCCAAAAAAGCGCGGCGGCCAGTATTGCCACCGCTGTCTAAACGTTCCAATTGATATCTTGCGCTGGAGGGGCCTGGGGCGCTAGTAAAAAGGGCCTGAGCGGGCGTAGCTCAATGGTAGAGCAGAAGCTTCCCAAGCTTAAGACGGGAGTTCGATTCTCCTCGCCCGCTCCAAACAACAAGTGAGGGGGGAAACTCATGGGTGGAACTATTCTGACACCGATCCTGGTTTTGGTGAGCTGGACACTGGTGGTGTGGCTTTGGATGTATGCGCGGCGTCTGCCTGCTATGAGTGCAGCCAATGTCGATCCACAACAGGCCCAGCATCCAGGTGCGCTGGCAGGTCTCCTGCCGTCAGAAGCACAACGGGTCGCGGACAATTACAACCATCTGCACGAGCAGCCGACGATATTTTATGCGCTGATTATCTACAGCCATCTGGCTGGTATGGCCGATCCATTGAACATCGGCTTGGCATGGGCCTACGTTGGCCTACGGATTGCTCATTCGTTGGTGCAAAACACCGTCAATATCGTGTTGGTCCGGTTCTCACTTTTTGCGCTGTCGACTTTAGCCCTGATCGTGATTGCTGTTCGCAATCTTTTGGCGCTTGGCTAATCCTGAAGAGGATTGTCTCGACGTTCTTCGCCATTGACGGGCTGTTCGTCTTTGCGTCTTCGACGGTCGGGTCCGGCAAAGCTCTCAGTCCTGACAAAATCGCGGCTGTTTTTGACTGCATGTTGAATGCGATCAAACAGCAGCTGCGCAGAAACTGGCTTGCAAAGAACCTCAGTTGCGCCTGCATCACGGGCCGCCGCGATTATCTCGACGCTCGGATGAGCAATAAGCACGATGACGGGAAGCTCCGCATTGGGAATGTTTTTCCCAGTGCGGACATGCCGGGTGAAGGTCAGGCCATCTACCGGCGCCATCCCGCTGTCCACAATAGTGAAGTCGACTTCCGAGGCGTGCAATAATTGAGCGGCGTCATCTCCATTTTGCGCCTCTACGATTTCTTTGATTTCGAAGGCTTTCAACTGCTGCCTGAGCACGGTCAGCATATAACGACTTTCTTCCGCGATGAGGAACCGCAGGTTTGAGAGGTCGACGTCTTCCATTGCTGAGCTACTCATGCACGCCTGTCCTGTTAAGACTTAAGACTTAAGGCTGAAGCGTAGGCCCAAAAAATTACCCATTTGTTAGGATTTTACCATAGGGCCGTTTGCTTTTTCTTAAGCATCCTCACGCCTGTCCGGCCCTGAATGTTGTTTCGGTCGACTGCGGCGTCTGTCCGGTCCGGTGTAATGCTGTGTCTTGATAAATCGCCTGTTAATTTGAAGCATTGCTTGGATGCGCTGATAAAGGCTTTGTGCGGAAATTGGTTTACGAACGACGTCATTTGCTCCGGCATCGCGGGCTTCTTGAATGCGCGCACGTTCCGTGTAGGACGTAAGCAGCAGGATGGGGAGCTCGGGGTCGTAACTGTCCTTTGCTGTACGGATAAGGCGGATGAAATCCAGGCCATCAAGGGGTTCCATCAAATAGTCAACGATCGCGACGTCTATGGGGGAAGAGCGAACAATCTCAAAAGCATCTGCTGCATCGCGGGCGTCGTGCACGGTTCCTGCGCCTAGGGCCCGCAGCAATTCCCGGAGAATGGAAATCATGTGGTGGTTGTCATCAACGACCAAAAACGAAAGTGGTGAAAGGTCGAAATCACGCATCGGACAGCCTTCTAGCAATACGTCTCCTTGCTGCACGCAGAACGTTTAGAGACGGAAGGCCACCCGTTATGCGAGTATAAAGCTCGACGCGTTAACTGAAGGTTTATGGGGAACTACCGCCGATCAGACAGGCCTCGGCGCGCGCGCGCCGCATAGGCGGGCATTTGGGCGCTGACACCGTGAACAGTTTTTTCCCAATAATGGGGGCTGGCAAAAAGCTGATAGAGCGCCTTGTAGGCGCCGGCTGAGATGAGCAGCCAGTAGATCGGCATCGTATACACATGCCAGCCGAGGCCAGTGAGCCCACGTGCTTGTGCACCAACAAGACCTGCGATTATGGCTGCACCAAAGCCAACAAAGAGAACGCTCAAATTGAGCAACCCTAAGACCATGGGGCCGATGCCTTCCATGGGCGTGAAGCCGTTCACAAGCATCCATAAGAGCAAAAGGTAAAACAATGGATGAGCAAGTGCGGACAACAAGAAGCCGCCCGTGACGATCTGGAGAACGACAAAGCCGGCGGGCCCAAGTGCTGCATATGTTTGTAGCGGTTTACGCATCCGAACAATGTAGGTTTGCATCCATCCTTTCAGCCACCGGGATCGTTGACGTACCCAATTGGGCAAAAGACAGTTCGCCTCTTCGAGGGTTGCCGTTGAAATAACGCCGGTCTTGTAGCCATGTTCGCAAAGCCGAAAGCCCAGGTCTGCGTCTTCGGTGACATTATAAGGGTCCCAGGCACCGACCTTTTTCAAAATGTAGGTGCGAAAATGGGTAGAGGTTCCACCGAGCGGAAAAGGGAGTCCAAATCGCGCAAGAACCGGAAGAAGGAGATCGAACAGAGAGGCATACTCAATTGCGAAGTGCCGCGTGAGCCAGTTCTCATCCCAATTGTAGTAGGCAAGGGGGGCTTGCACGCATGCCAGACCAAGACCTCCAGACTGGAACGCCTGCACTGCTTCGCGCAGCTGCGCGGGCCCCGGAATATCTTCAGCGTCATAGACAACCAGGAACTCTCCGCGGGCAAATGCAAGTGCGTAGTTGCAGGCTTTTGGCTTCGTGAGCGGGTGAGAGGTTGGAACAAGAATCAATTCAACATTTCCAGGAAGTTTCAGATTGCGTGCTGCGTCGATCGTTCCTTGATCGGTTTCTTCCAACACAAGTTTGATGTCGAGCTTGGCAAGCGGGTAATCGAGCTTTTGGATTGCGTCCATCAGTATGGGGAGAACATCTGCCTCTTGAAGCAGGGGAACCATAATTGTGTAGAGGGGGAGGTCCCGGTCACTGATGCGTTCAACATTCGTCGCCTCACTGGGAATGAGTTGTCGACCGATATTCGCAGAGAGAAGCCTTAAAGAAGCTAATGATATGAAAGCGGTAATGGTTATGACGTTGAGCGTTAGCAGGACCCAGCTGGGGAAAAGGAAGGTGCAAGCGAGCAGCATACAAAGACCAAACAGGCAGACTGTCTTTGCTTTTTTGGACAAGAGCTGTCGCGCCGATGCCTCGGGCTGATCAGCCAGGAGCGCAAGCTGGGCTCGTTGGGTCAACTCGCCGCCGAAGGTGGACCGGATTGTTTGCAGAATATCGTGGGGTGCAGTCTGGAGCAGCAGAAAGGGAGCCGCCGTTTTTTCTTCCAAGGCTGATGCCGCTTTTTCCAAATCCACAGCGACGTAGGTTGGCGTGATCCCGTCAGTCTTCCAGGGAAGGCATTGGTGTTGCAGATAGAAACTGATGTCTTCTGCGAGGAGCAATTGCTTGTCTGGCGGGCTGAGAAGCAGGTTGATGAAGCGGATGCCTCGCTGCTCTGCGAGTGCCCGGTAGACATCAAAGGCACGAGCGTCTCCCTGGCCGATCAGTTCTGCACCGAGGCGCACACCGGATTGTTCTTGTCTGCCGCGCGCCTGGGCAAGCTCCGCCGGCGACACTGCGCCCTGTTCCAAGAGGAGAACACCGAGTTGGGGTCGTTTGAGTGCAAAAGCCGGTGCTGCCTCGTCAAACCCACGCAAATGTCCATGAAAATCTGCGCCGTCACCCGGCGTCTTATTTTCCTCCCTCATTCAGACCGAACCCCTTAAACTGAACGAAAGAGTTCATGATAAAATTATGGTTAACTGTTGCAATACAAGTGTTTAGATAGGTTTACGCGCGTCTGCACCCTTAGGTTGAGCAGCTGGCATTAACGCTGCGCCTGAATTGATTGGAAGTTCACTGGACCGCAAGGAGAGCCTTCGGCATTCTCCGCCGATGCGCTGGCTTCTTCTCATAAACCTACTGGCAGTTGTGCTTTTAAGCGGCGCAGTTGCGATCGTGATCGAAGGCACACCTGTGGGGTCTGGGCCTCACGGCACGCCGACCGAAGCACCTGGCGAGATCAACCCTGTGCTCGAAAGCGTTCCAGAGGGAATGAGCGGACAAGAGCCCGTCGCTGCTTCGCAGAATGATGTCTTGCGACCGGCAGACTTAACGAACAACCCAACGGCGATCAGTGAGCCAGAAACGGCTGAGATAGAAGCACTCAACCACGCAGAGGTAGAGCTCGGTGAGCCGAGCCCGCTCGACGAGGACGTCGGCCTTGTCGCTGCGCCTGACGCGCCAATCCCGCTTCCTGCACCAAGAACAATAGAAACTGAAACCGTTACCGTTGAACCAACCGCGATTGAACCAGTCGCAGTTGAACCTGCCACAGTTGAAGAGACCACCCTCGCACAGACCGACTCTCGACAGGACGCTGGTGAAGCGTCCACCCCGCTTGTAGTTGCGACGGAAGGTGCATTTGCGCCGTTCAACTATGTGGGTCGTGATGGAAAGCCCGCAGGTTTTGATATTGATGTCGCAAAGGAATTGTGCCGTCGCCTTGAAAGGCAGTGTGTCTTTGAAGTGCGGCCGTGGTCCGACTTGATGCCATCGCTGCGACGTGGAGACATTGATCTCATTGCTGCCTCCATGCGGATACCCTCAACCAAACCTCAAGGGGTCATGTTCACCAATCCCTATTACGGGTCACGGGGGCGATTTGTGACCTCAAAAGGAGCGGGTATTGCTGGGCCCGGTCTTTTGCGGGTTGCAGGCTCTCAGATCGCCGTGCAAGAGGGAAGCGTTCATGAGGCCTACCTTCAGGATCAATATGCCGAGGTCAGCCTTGTGAAGACGCGTTCCTTGTCAGAAGCGTTGCAGCATGTTGCAGAAGGCAAGGTGGAGGCGGCCTTTGGGGACAATGCAGCAATGCTGAGATGGATTAAGGAGCAGGGCTGCTGCGCAGCTCTAGGCGACCCGTTCACTGATGAAGCGTTCTTCGGTGAAGGGATAGGTCTCGTTGTCCAAGAAGAAGAGAAGGGCTTGGTCGACGCGCTCAACGCGCAGCTTCAAGAGATGCTTGAGGATGGGACAAGTGCGCGGCTGTCCGACCGCTATTTCAGTGGGTCGATTTTCTAGAGCGCTTCGCGTTTTACGCAATTCATCAAAGCGCCAGAAAAACGCTTAATCTCAGCGCCTACTTTTATCCAGATCGAACGCGATACGCTGCAGCGCTTAGCTGTTCTTCATCAACTCGCGTGGCTTGCCGTAAAACACCACCTGGCCGGCACCTTCTTTGATGTCGGCCCACTTATCGACATCAAACTGAAAAACTGCCAGTGCGCCGGTGGGGTAGTGATCGGCCATTCGCGCCGACAAATCCTTGCTTTCCTCGTCTGCCAGTGCAACGGCAAGCATCTCCAGACCAGGATTGTGTGCAACGATGAGAACTGTTTCGTTTGCATCGTCGAGCTGGTGCACGGCATTCAACAATGTGCCGGGCATCGCCATGTAGAGATCGTCACAATACTCAATAGCGCACCTGTCTTGCAGTGTTTCTGCTAGCGGCTTGATCGTCGAGCGGGCGCGAACGGCCGTTGAACACAAAGCGTGATCAGGCGTCCATCCCTTATCGACAATAAACCCTGCGAGAAATGCGGCGGATTTTACACCGCGCCCATTGAGCGTGCGCTGGGAATCCTCGGTTTCCGGCTGGTTCCAGTCAGATTTAGCATGGCGCATTAGACAGAGACGTTTCATGACCCGTCTTTCCCATGCAGCGGCCGGAAAGGCAAGCCCAGGCTCCAGGTGACCTGCGTCGGACCCTCATCTCGGAATTCCTTAAGCCCTATTTCCATCTCAAGGTGACCCAACTCGGGCGTTTCCCGGTATGTGCCAAAAAGACGGTCCCAGACGGAGAAGTTGAAACCGAAATTGCTGTCAGTTTCCTTTTGGATAACGGAGTGGTGCACCCGGTGCATGTCCGGTGTGACAAAAACCTGCCGAATGAGACGGTCAACCCAACCAGCAAGCCGGACATTTCCATGATTGAACAGGGAGGTCGCGTTCAGGACGATCTCGAAGACCATGACTGCCACAGCAGGCACGCCGAGCAGGATGACCGCGCTGATTTTGATCCCCATACTCAGAAGAATTTCGATCGGATGAAAACGGATGCCCGTGGACGTATCGATATCAGGGTCTGCGTGGTGAACCTGGTGAAGCCGCCAAAAGACCGGGACGTGATGAAACAGCACATGCTGCGCATAGATCAGCAGATCAAGAAGAACAAATGCCAGGACGCAGGAGAGCAGGAAAGGTAGGTCCAGAAAGTTGAGTAGACCAATGGATTGGGTCTCAGCCCACGCTGCGGCGCCTACGGCCAAAACAGGGACGAGAACACGCAGCATCAGACCGTTTACAATGCTCAAGCCAAGATTTGTAGACCAGCGCCTTAGCTTGGAGAAGGTGGGTGGGCGCTTCGGGGCAAGATATTCCCAGGCTCCCATGATGCCCAAGACACCCAGGAAAACACTCAGGCGAAGCGTTGGTTCAACGCTTAGAAGAGCTTCCTCCATCGCCTGTCCCCGGGTTGTTGATCGCTGCTGCTGTCGGTTTGGGTCTTATAGTGTCGCGTGACGTGCCCGGGCGCCGCGTTCGATGGCTGCCGCGGAGAGTTTTTCAATGCCGAGCGTATCGCGCAGGATCTGAAGCAGGCGAAGTTCTTCCTGCCCAACAGCCAAATCAGCCGCAGCAACATCTACCGCCAGGGCATACGCCGTTTCGTACATATGAGGTGGCAGCGCATCACGGGCGAGCCCGAACACTGCATCAAGCCCGCCATCTTCTGCCAGGATTGCAGCGCATTCTTCGGCAACTCCCAGGAGACGATCTGCATTGAAGTCCTTAAAGACAGGCAGGTTCGTGACGATATTGCCGATTTTCCGTGTTTCATTGTCACTGATTGCCGCATCAACGGCGGACATGGTCACCATGACGTAGATGAGAGCGGTATGGGGGTTAATCGTCTGCGACATAAAGCTAGCCTATTTCTGGAATACGCCGCGCCTGAGACGGCATGCGGGCAAGGATCCGCAACTTAGAGCATTTTCGGCAAAAGTTGCGAGACTTTTGTGGTTCGAAAGTGCGACCAAATAACGGAAAACCTCCCAAGCGCAGAGCAGAAGAGCAAGGCCTGAGAACGCCCCAGATCATCTGGTTTCTGTGAGGAACTTCCGCATTTCAACGATTGTTTCAGCAAGACTGAGACGCTCAATAGGCGTTTCTGGTGGAAATGCGCTCGTAAGCCGCGTCGGCAGACGGTTATCGAGCAGCACGAAGACCCCTTTATCCGTCGCTGTCCGCACCAACCGCCCAAACGCCTGCTGCAGGCGCAATCGGGTAATCATGTCGGTATATCGACCGCCACCAAAGGCTGCCCGCCGCGCTTTATAGAGAATGTCCGGGCGGGGCCAGGGCGTGCGGTCGAGCACGATGAGCCGCAGCGAGGCACCCGGCACATCGACCCCGTCGCGAACCGCGTCGGTGCCCAACAGACAAGATTTTTCTTCCGCCCGAAAAATATCGACCAACGTGCCAGTATCGATGGCATCAATATGCTGCGCATAAAGTGGCAGGCCCGCCGTTTCCAAAGGTTCCACGAGCTTGCTGTAAACAGCCCGCAACCGATTGACCGCAGTGAACAGGCCAAGCCCACCGCCGCCAGCGTTCAAAAAGAGATCGCGATAGGCGCTGGCGACTTGGTCGGCGCTATCGCGGGCAACATCTTGCACCACAAATATGCGCGATTGCGCTGCGTAGTCGAAAGGCGAGGTGAAGTGAGCGCGTTCCACAGGGGTGGGGAGGTGCGTTGCGCCGGTCCTGACTTCTGCCGTTTGCCAGCCATCATCTGGGTCATCGTCCGGTGATGTTCGGTCTCTAAGTGTCGCAGATGTGATTAGGCCACCGTGCAAAGGCTGCAGCACGGCCTCGGCAAAAGGTTCGCTTGGGTCTACCCAGTGCCGGTGCAGCCCAACGTCAAAATCTGTCCCACCGATCCGTTCAATCGAGAGCCAATCGACAAAGGCTTCTTTGGGATCGCTCATCAGGTCTGAAAGCATCATGCGCCACGCAGGGAGTGTCGCCCGCCCGCGGCGGTCAAGCCCACGGATAGCGGCATCCATTCGCGTTTTTGTTGATGTGTCGAGCGTCTCGTTATGCGCGTCCATCAGACGCCGCAGACAATCAGAAAGGGAACTGAAAGAGCGCCCGAGTTTAGCAAGGGCAACATCAAGATTTGCAGCCGCCTCGCTCAGCTCTTCATTTGCCGGACGTAAATCAGATTCAAGCGAGTAGGGGCTGTCGGGATAGTCAGATCGCGCCAGCACAACATGCCGGACAGCGGTCAAAAATCTCTCCGCCGGGCCTTTGCTGGCATCAGATCCCAGGCGCGCAAGCCACCCAGGGGACGGAAGTGCCGCCGCTGCCCGTGTCGCCGCATCTAGCAGACCTTCGCCCTCTTCATCACCGGCCAGAAGGTCACTTGCCCGATCTTGCAGACCGCGACTTCGCCGACGCCGTCCATCTTCCGGACCCCTTGTCCATCGTCTGAGCTCCGACATTTCCCGTCCGCTCAGGAAGGAAGAAAACGCGCTGTCCGCCGCATCAAAAAGGTGATGCCCCTCGTCAAAAACAATATGACGCCTGGCATACAGGTTCATGGGCTCATCATCCTCAGCACCACCGGCAATCTCCCCGCTTGGTGGCTCAGAGTCAGGACGGGTGAGCGTGTGATCTAGCGCTGCCTGGATCATGATCAAAGCATGGTTTGCAACGACGATTTGTGCGCGCCGTGCCTTGCGAACTGCCTTTTCGATAAAGCACTTCTTATAGTGGGCACAGGCTGAATAGGAGCACTCGCCACGTCGGTCTGTGAGGCCTGCCGCAACGCTTTCTGCGCCCATGGCGCCTGGCAACCAGGCCGGGAAATCGCCGCCAACCATGTCTCCGTCGCGGCTATAGCGTGCCCACCGCGCCATGAGAATGGCTGCGGTCCCTTGCGTGCCCGTCAACAGTCCGCCAGCGGTTTCTTCGAGATTGAGCAGACAGAGATAGTTCTCCCGTCCTTTTCGGATGACGCTCTTTTCTTCCTTCTCCTTTGGGTCGGGGAAAAGGCGGGTGAGTTCCTGATCAAGCTGACGTTGAAGGTTTTTAGTGTAGGTCGAGAGCCAGACAGTGCCGTCATTCTGTTCGGCCCAGAGGCTCGCCGGTGCGATATATCCCAGCGTTTTGCCCGTTCCTGTGCCAGCTTCTGCCAACAGCAATTGTGGCGCACCGGCGGTTTCCCGCGGGAGAAACGCTTTGGCTGCGGTTGCGGTGTAGGCAGCCTGTTGTTCCCGTTCTTCTGCATCGGCACCGGTTAGGTGCTGAAGCCTCTCTCGCGCCGCATCCGGGTCCACGGGTAGAGCACCGGGCGGTGGCGGCGGCGGTTGATCTTCCCATTCCTCCAGGTGCGACCAAATGTCGAGCCGGGCCCGTGCAGCAGCGACTGAGTTTGGCGCGAGATCACCAAGAGCGCTGGTAACCAAAGGCGCCCATGGCCAGCCAGTATCCATCAGGGCTTTTGCCATACGGACCGATTCTTCTCGGTCCGGGTAGGCTGGGTTTTGCAGTTCGCTGAGGAGTGCTTTGGTAATGAGGTGGAGCGTGAGGGCTGCTTCTTCCGCATTGGTTGGCGCAGAAAGCCCAACCTGGTGAGCAAGCCCTGCTGGTGTGGGAACGCAGAATTGGGCGGGGCGAACAAAAGCAAAGAGTTCCAAGACGTCATAGAGGCCGGAGTAAAGGCTCCTGCCATTTGCAGCGCCCCGGCGTCCTGCGGCCCCTGCCGCGCGTCTCGCGGTAAACCGGCGATGGCAGAGGAGAAGAGGCTGTTCCGCCAGCGCGGCAATAGCCTCTTCGGCATTCCATTCCACAACTTCCCCGTCATCGGACACACCGATGGCGCCACCGCCGGGAAGGGGCACAGCCGCAATGAGCGTCGCGGACGCATCGTCTTCACCGGAAGCGTCGGGGGCGGAAGAATCGGGGACAGAAAAATCAGACATCCGCTGCAGTATAGCGGAGCAACAAGAAGGGTAGAGTTTTATCCTGCAAGAGCTGGATAGGCACGGGTGAGCGCGTTTGCTCCCGACTTGAACTTTCTTTCGAGCTGGCCGACGCGCTCAGACAGGACCTGCTCGCGGGTGGTTTCCTGCAGGTCATCAAGAAGATGAGAGGCGCTTCCCGAAAGGCCAATCAGGCCAATGGCGTTGGCCTCAATAGCAAGGCTCTCGGCCATAGAACGAAGAGTGCGATGGTCGCCGCGCCTCACGGCCTCGCTCAAAGCCTTCTGCAAATCGGCAATTGCATGGATGGCTTCGCCGAGATGGTCGGCGATGCGGGCTGTACCAAGGTCCTGCTCCAGCTCGTAGATCCGGTCGAAATCGAGCATTTGACCGTTTTTGGACGTGTGTTGGCTTTCCTTTTCCTTTTGTCCGCGACGTTGTTTGGGACGCTGATTGATGTCAGGCGCAAGAACAAACCAGGCTGTAAAGCCACCACCGACCATGCTGTCCGCGCCAGCCCGTCCGCCCATCAGGCGCACCAGCCGGTCACAAATAGTCAGATTGACATCGCGACGTTTCAGGGGCGCATGTTCTCCCTCATTGTCGAGCGAAGAGAAGAGACGTGCCGCATCTTCAGATGGCATGCCTGCGCCTGTGTCTGTGACCGAGAACCTCACGCCCACCCCATCGTTTATGTCGACGGGCGACAGACGCACGATCACACCCCCAACTTCCGTTGTGCGAAGCGCCCGCACGATCAGATTGACAAGAGCTTGCTTCACCCGGTCCGGATCATTGTGAATTGCTTTAGGTGTTCCGGGGAGCTCATCCACCTCAATTGACAGTTTTCGGGAAGACGCATCATGGCGCGTAACATGGATCGCAGCCTGGGCGATTTCCATCGGCGACATATCGGTTGGCCGAAGCTTAATTGAAAGCGCCTCCATTTCCGTCAGATCGGATAAATCGTCAACGAGCCGATTGAGGAGACGGCTGGATTCTTCCACCCCACGTGCGTAGCCGCGTTGCTTCTCGTCTAAGTCAGTTGCATCAAGCATGTGTGCCAGACCGGAAAGGCTGGCGAGTGGGGAGCGGATCTCGTGAGTGACCATGGAGAGGAAATCCTGCCGCGACCGTGCTGCTTTGCGCGCGACAGCGTAAGCTGCTTCGGCGTCCTTTGCTTTCTTCTCAGCCTCAGCTTTGGCTGCCGCCAGTCCGTTGACCAGTTCATCATTCTGCAATTGAAGGGTGATGGCAGAAACACTGGTCAGGTGGAGTTTCTTAGTTGCTGAGTAAAGGGCAATCCACATTAGGGAACTGAGAGTAGCCATAAGCTGGCCTTCCCATTCCGCACCAATAAAAAGCGCAATCATTCCTGGAAGTGCGGCAGTTGCTGTGTAGGCAAGCATGGCGCTTGGGTAGACGTGCCGTGAAATCACTGTGTTGAGGCAAAGCCCAGCGACAACAACCCCGAACACAGCCTGCGAGGCAAAGGGCGCGTCAGGCAGCCACAGAACACCTGCAACGCCCCAGGCGCCACCAGACAGGAGGCAGATGACCGAGTAACGATCCCCCCACTGTTTGGAGGAAGCTACCCTCTTCTCGTCGGAATGATATTGTGATCTCAACAAGTTGAAAGCTGACTGGGAAGCAACCAGCAAGCCGAACGGGATCATGAGTTCGGCAATTGACGACGTGCCATAGAAAGGCAGCCAGACCACCACGAGGGCAATAAAGATAATGATGCTGCCAGATTTTCCGAGATCGAAAAGCCGCCGCACCTGTTCGTCGGCAATTCGCGGATCGACCACAGGTGTTGGGGCAGCAGGCGAGTCATCCCCTGCAGGTTTGCTGGTCCTGGATGGTTCGGCGGACGAACTCAAACCGCCACTCCTTCTTTTGCCTGTCGCCCGGAAACAACCTCATGAGTCACATAGAGGTTGCGTTGACTGACACCTGCCGAAAGCCTAGTTTCCGGGGCTTTAAAAACCTTTAAGCAGTAATTGAGGCAATTATGTCCAGTGATCCGTCGACGGCATCTGTGCCTGCCACTTTGGCAGAGCTCCAAGATCTCGGTCAGTCCGCCAAGGCCTGGCCGTTCGAAGAGGCCCGAAAACTGGTCAAACGCTTGGAAAAAAGAGGATCTGACAAGGGCGAAGTCCTATTTGAGACCGGCTATGGACCCAGTGGATTGCCCCATATTGGGACATTCGGCGAGGTGGCGCGCACAACCATGGTGCGGCATGCCTTCCAGATCCTGATGCCAGATGTGTCGACTAAGCTCCTCTGCTTCTCAGATGACATGGATGGCCTGCGCAAAGTCCCCGATAACGTGCCGAACAAAGAGATGCTGACAGAGCATCTAAACCGGCCGCTCACCAAAGTTCCGGACCCGTTCGGCACCCATGACAGTTTCGGAGCGCACAATAATGCGCGACTGCAGGCCTTTCTCGACAGCTATGGTTTCGAGTATGAGTTTGCGTCGTCGACCGATTATTACACCTCAGGGCGTTTCGATGAGACGCTGTTGAAGGTACTGGAGAAGTTTGACGACATTCTCGACATCATGCTGCCGACATTGCGCCAGGAACGTCGTGGCACCTACTCGCCGGTTTTGCCAATTTCCCCGATAACCGGTGAAGTGCTTTATGTGCCTATCCTGGAACGAAATGCGTCAAAAGGAACGGTCGTCTTCGAAGACCCGGCAAATGGCCAGAAGACCGAACTGCCGATCACCGGCGGCCATTGCAAGCTGCAGTGGAAAGCGGACTGGGCGATGCGCTGGGCGGCGCTCAAGGTCGACTATGAAATGGCAGGCAAGGATTTGATCGACAGCGTGAAGCTCTCGAACAAGATCACGCGGGTTCTTGGCGAACAGCCGCCGGAGGGATTCAACTATGAGCTCTTCCTTGATGAGAATGGCGAAAAGATATCTAAATCCCGCGGCAATGGTCTGACTATTGACGAATGGTTGCGCTATGCCAGCCCGGAAAGCCTGTCGCTGTTCATGTATCAGGCCCCGCGCAAGGCAAAACGGCTTTACTTTGATGTGATCCCGAAGAACGTGGATGAATATTTGTCTCACCTGTCCGGCTTCCCGGGGCAGGAACATAAAGCGCAGATCGGCAATCCTGTTTGGCATATTCATGAGGGCAAGCCACCAGTTTCTGATGTTCCGATCAGCTATTCGCTGCTTCTAAACCTGGTGAGCGCCAGTCACTCAGAAGACCCGGCAGTTTTGTGGGGCTTCATTCAGAACTATGCGCCAGACGCCACGCCGGAAAACCACCCGAAGTTGAACGACCTTGTGGGTTACGCGATCAACTATTTCCATGATTTCGTCAAACCCAACAAATCTTATCGGGCCATGACGGCGGAAGAACGTCCTGCGTTTGAAGCGCTCGTCGCCAAGCTTGAGGCCGCAGCCCCTCAGGCAACAGGCGAAGAATTGCAATCCGAGGTCTATGAAGTCGGCAAAACCCATGGCTTCGAGAACCTGCGGGAGTGGTTCAAGGCCCTCTATGAAGTCCTGCTCGGAGAAAGTCAGGGCCCTCGATTTGGTTCCTTCATTGCCCTTTATGGCGTGAAAGAGACCACAGCACTGATCCGCCGCGCATTGGCCGGAGAAGACCTGTCAGAGGGCTAAGGCTCTCTGACCTTTTCTTGAAGGGCGAGCCATTGTGATGGTGAGGCTACGGCCTCATGATCGCGCCCATGTTTAGTCGCTTAAGACATGTATTGATGGCAGGCGGGGTCTTGGGCTTGGTCTCTGCCTGCGTGAGCTTGCCTCATTCCGGCGACGACGCGGCTCAATGCAGCTCACTGATCGACCGCGTAGATCAACGCATCGCCGACAAACGGGTGAGGGATGCTGAAGCAGAACCGGTTGAAGGCTTTCCCTATCTGCGGATCAATCGGTTTCTCGCAAGCTTCAGAGACGACGTGGGCGACTCGACGGCCTTTGACGAATGGGTGCGCAGATTGCGCGCTTTGGACCGGGAAGGCCGAACTGTTGAGCTTCAAAATCTAGGCGCAGCCAACATCATCCCCATGGTTGACGAGTGCGCGGAGATGCTTCTCGCGCGCGATGCCAAAGACGCCGCTTTCCAGTCGCGCCTCCTGAAGGCGGCCCGTCCACCCCATCACTATAATGATTGGGTCCGCGCGGCCGGTCTTTATCCGCTGACACATATCGGTGTGGCGCTCGGGTTTGATCGCTGGAAGGCGGACAATCTCCCGGCATTTGGCGAAGACCCATCAACATGGAGAGCGTCCGAAACCCGCTACGCGCTGGCGGCGAGTTCTGACCTGCCAGACAGTGATGTCGGTGCCTTCATCGATCTATCAGCACAAAACCCACTTGGCATTCCAGATATTACCGGATCAGTGCTGAGACGAATGGCAGAGGCCTATGCCCCGGTCTTCGCAGTTGAAGAAACATCTTCCGCAGACAAGTTGGGGCGACCCAATTTAGGTGGCGACGGAGCGACACCACACACCGACCCAAACGATCCTGTTGTGTATCTCCGTCTGACCCACACCCGCATGGATGGTGAGGTGTTGCCACAGCTGGTCTACACCGTCTGGTTCCCCGAGCGCCCGAAGGAGGGCACCTTCGATGTACTTGGCGGCGCGTTGGATGGTCTTGTCTGGCGGGTGACCCTCGACCGCGAGGGCCGCCCGCTCGTCTATGACAGTTTTCACAGCTGTGGTTGTTATCACCTGTTTTTTCCGACCGATCTCGTGCAGCGCGTGCCTGTCTCTGAAGATGGTGACCTGCGCGAAGAGCCGTTGACACCAATGCAAGCGCCGCAGGTGCAGGCAGGCGAACGCCTGGTGTTGCACCTGGCATCGGGAAGCCACTATCTGCGCGGCCTTTCAGCAACGCCATCCTGGGAAGACGCCAAAGCATTGCGCGCTGTTGATGAACATGCCGCGCCGGAATTCGGGCTTCGCTCGCTTGCGACAGATGAAGCATCACGGCGATCGCTCTTCTCGCCGGATGGCATCGTAGCCGGGACGGAAAGAACGGAACGCTTCATTCTCTGGCCCATGGGGATATCAAGCTCAGGTGCCATGCGCCAGTGGGGCACCCATGCCACGGCTTTTGTCGGCACACGGCATGCGGATGACCCTTACCTCCTGGACGAGGCCTTCAAAAGATGAGGTGTGCCAGTCAAGCTCTTGTTAGTGCGGCCTTTTGGCTGATGACAATCGTCAGCACGGCAGCTGCGTCAGATTTGGCAACCGCACGGGAAATTTTTGCATCAGGTGATTTTCCCCGTGCTGCAGAAGAAGCACGGTCAACCAAAACACCCGAAGGATTGGCTCTGGCAGCGCGTGCTGGCTTGGTGCATGCAGATCTGGTTGCAGAACCGATGGATCGATTGAAATTTATTGAGCAAGGTGAAGAAGATGCCCGGGCTGCCATCGCCATGGCGCCAGATTTTGCCGAGGGTCACCTGCAATTGGCGGTCGCGCTCGGCTTCAAGGCCCGCCTGGAAGGCAGGTTGACGGCCCATGCGGAAGGTTATGCGGACGAAGCACGTGCCCATCTGGAATATGTCGCTGTTCGGGAACCAGACAATCCGTGGATGCATGCGCTGCTCGGCGGGTGGCACCTTGAGATTTCTGAAGTGGGCGGGTTTCTTGGCCGCACAATTTATGGGGCTGAGGTCGAGGAGGGGATTGAGGCCTATGATCAGGCTCTGACCTTGAGGCCCGATGATTTGGTCATTGTCTACCAATGCGCCCTGCAGCTAGCGGCGCTAGGGGATGAGCCATTTAAGAGCAGAGCGATGTCGCTGTTGGAAGAAGCCAGATTGCCCGAGAGCCCCGACGCGTTAGAAACACTGACATTTGAGCGCATGCGCATACTCAAGGATGCCCTCGCGACAGACAATGACACGATGATCGAACATGTTGTTCGGACACAAAAAGGCAATACGGTCGCGGCTTCAGCGCAAGGCCGTCTTCAAATCAGACCACCTATTGGCTCGCCCAAATAATCTTCGCCATGAAAACAACATCGCTCACCTCAAGCGTACGGTCGTCATAGTCTGGGTTGAGCGAGGTAAGCTCGATGGATGTTGGCGTTTGTTTGGTGAGCAGCTTCGCCAGAACTTCCCCTTCTCCGGTTTTAACGACAACCCGGTCGCCGCGTCGCACGGTTGCAGCCGGTGACACAATCACCCGGTCGCCGTGGCGATAGAGCGGCACCATGCTGTCACCGCTAATCTCCAACGCATATGCGTTCGGATCGCCCACATCGGAAAAGCTGATCTCGTCAAAACCGCCGCCGACTGGAAACCCTGCATCATCAAAGAAGCCCCCATCCCCTGCCTGCGCCATGCCAATGACCGGGATGAGTGAGAGGGCTGAGGTGCCTGACCCGCCCGATCCGGCGAGAGAGGAAAACTCGTCCAGTGTTGCGCCTGTGGCCTCAAGGATTTTCGAGAGGCTTTCAGTACTTGGCCAGCGCAGCCGTCCAGACGCGGTGCGTCGCTTGGACTTGTTGAATGTCGTGGGATCAAGGCCGGCCAGCCGGGCGAGACCGGACGGCGAATGGCCATAGCGGTCCGCAAGCGTATCGATGGCCGCCCAAACAGCGCCATGAGAAAGTGAATCTGTCATGGCGTCGACTATAATAGGAATACAAGCCTATTTCTAGTGGGGCGTTCTGCGCCTTGTGGGCGGTGTAGTGCGGGACTAAAGTGCCGCGCCAAGGGGCGAAAAGTGCCGGATTCGGCAGACATTTGACGCGAAAGAAGGCCACGGGTGAGCGCCAACGAGATCTACAAAATCATAAGCAAAGATGAGTGGGCTGCCGCAGAGGCTGCTGGTGTCTTCAAGGGCGCCTCAATCGACCTGACCGACGGATACATTCACTTTTCGACGGCAGCGCAGGCGCCGGAGACAGCCGCCCTTCATTTCACCGGCCAGGAAGGACTGCGTCTTGTGAGTGTGTCGACTGAGGCTATGGGCGATGCGCTTAAGTGGGAAGCATCGCGGGGTGGCGATCTCTTTCCGCATCTTTATGTGCCGCTGGAGATGAGCCATGTCACCCGCGTGGATGATCTTCCCGTGGGGACGGACGGCAAGCATCAGTTTCCGGCACATGTCGCAGCTGCGGGAGAGAGCTCATGAGCCTCTCTGCACTTGCTCTGCCATTCCTGCGATTGATGGACCCGGAACAGGCCCATCAGGCAACCCTGTTGGCGCTGAAGACGGGCCTCGGTCCGTGCGATAAGAAAGACCCCGAAGCCCTCGGTGTTGATCTGCTGGGCATGCACTTCCCCAATCCATTGGGTATTGCCGCAGGCTTCGACAAAAATGGCGAAGTGCCTGACGCAATGCTCAAGCTGGGCTTTGGCTTTGCAGAAGTTGGCACCACAACACCACGCCCTCAGTCGGGGAACCCTAAGCCCCGTGTTTTCCGTCTTCAGCAGGACCGTGCGGTCATCAACCGTCTCGGCTTTAACAATGAAGGCCATGAAGCAATGGAAGCGCGGCTCAAAAAACGCGCGGGGCGCGGCGGAATTGTCGGCGTCAATCTGGGGGCGAACAAGGATACAGAAGACAAAGCAGCCGACTATGTGATCGGCATCAAACGCTTTGAAAGCCTTGCGAGCTATTTCACCGTCAATGTGTCATCCCCCAACACGCCGGGCCTGCGCGGCTTGCAAAGCAGGGCGGAACTGGAAGACCTGTTGGGACGTGTGCTGGAAGCCCGTGAAGGGCAAACGCCTGTGCTCCTCAAAATTGCACCAGACCTTGTCTATGAGGAACGCGAAGACATCGCAGCCGTTGTGCTTGAAAGTGGGGTGGATGGTCTCATCGTCTCCAACACGACTATTGCGCGCGATGGTCTCGTATCCGGACGCCATGCAGACGAAACCGGCGGGCTCTCAGGTGCGCCTTTGATGGACATGGCAACTGATGTGTTGGCAGACATGCGGCGTCTCACCAAGGGCACGATACCCCTGATTGGTGTTGGCGGTCTGTCATCGGGCACGGATGCCTATAAGAAAATCAGAGCTGGTGCGTCGCTGGTGCAACTTTACACAGCGCTCACCTTTCAGGGTGCTGACCTTGTCACCAAAATCAAACGAGATCTTGCGTCCAATCTGAAGCGGGATGGGTATAAACGTCTTGAAGACGCTATCGGTGTCGACGTCGGGGTTTAGAGCCTTTTCAACAAAAGTTGCAGACTTTTGGGGTTCGAAAATGCGACAAAAAACAGACCGAAGACAGGAGAGAAAACCAATGAGCGTCACCATCTATCACAATCCCCGGTGTTCTAAATCTCGTGCGACCCTTGCACTGATCGAGGAAAAAGGAGTGGTGCCGCAGATCATTGAATATCTGAAAGAAGGCCCGGACGCGACGACGCTGAAACGCGTTCTCGGTATGCTCGGAAAAAGCCCGCGGGACATTCTGCGCAAAGGGGAAGATGCATACAAACAACTGGGTCTCAGTGACACGTCGAAAACTGATGACGAACTGATTGAGGCGATGGTGGTGCATCCGATCCTCATCGAACGACCCATCGTTCTGTCCGGGGATAAGGCAGCGCTCGGACGCCCACCTGAGCAGGTGCTGGATATTCTCTAAGTCTTTGTGTTGAGCGCTGCGGTCAGTCTCGGATAGTAGCGTCCAAGAGCGAAGGCGCGCGTCACGTTAAAGAGCGCAAGTGCCGCCCAAAGCCCGTGATTGCCAATGGGCAGGAGAAGATACCAGAAGAAAAAGAAGGCCCCTGTAGAGACGAAGGAGGCATTGCGCATTTCCCGTGCGCGGGTCGCGCCAATGAAGATGCCATCGAGCTGAAAGCAGGCGACAGAAATGATCGGCATAAGAGCCGCCCAGGGGAGATAGTGTCGCGCGGCCTCTCTGACTTCTGGGCTGGTCGTCAGGAAATCAATCCAGAAACCACCGAGCAGTAGAAACCCTGAAGTAAGCAGCATCGAAAGAATAATTGCCCATAGGCTCGTGAGCTTCACGGCCTCTGAAAAACGGTTGCGGTTATTGGCGCCAATGGCCGAACCAACCAGCGCCTCTGCCCCAAAGGCGAAGCCGTCCAGAAAAAACGCACTGAAGGACACAAACTGCATCAACACCGCATTTACCGCCAGAACCGTATCGCCCTGACGTGCGCCCTCCATTGTGAAAAAGCTGAACGCGAGCAGCAGCACCAGTGTGCGGATCATGATGTCGCGATTGACCGACAGTGTGGCCGAGATTTTCTCCCAGGCACTGATGGCGTGCCAGGACCAGCGGCCCCCATATTTCCGCAGCAGCGTGACGGCAATGCCGAGCCCCACAAAAGCCGTGGCGATTTCCGCGATCACTGTCCCCGCCGCGATACCTGCAACACCCCAGCCAAAGCTGAGGACAAAGAGAGCATCCAGGCTCGCATTGACCCCGTTCAGAAATATCTGCAGCACCATGGCGAGACGCGTCTGCTGCATGCCCACCAGCCAGCCCAGAACCGCATAGTTTGCAAGCGTGAAGGGTGCGCTCCACATGCGGATGGAAAAATAGGTCTGGGCTTCTTGCTCAACGGCATCGCTTCCCTGCACAAGCTGAAAGGCAACCCAGTTGAGGGGGAGTTGTAAGAGCAGAAGACCAACACCGGCAATCGCTGCAATCAGCAGTGCGCGGCCGAGCGTCGCGCGAATTTCACTTGCGTCATTGGCACCATAGGCTTGCGCCGCAAGGCCTGTTGTTCCCATGCGCAGGAAGCCAAAGGCCCAAAAGAGAAAAGTAAAAATGAGCGCGCCAACAGCGACCGCACCAATGAGCGAGGCCTCTCTCAGCTGCCCGATCACGGCCGTGTCCACAATCCCAAGCAAAGGCGTGGAGAGCCCCATCAGAATAATAGGCGCGACAAGCGTCAGCACCCGCTTATGTGTGATGGGTTGATCCGTGTCTGTACTCACGAAAGGGCCTAGGTTTCTTCAGGCGGTTTCAGCAGGAAGTGTCCATGTGCTGCGGCAATCGCTTTTGTATGCTCATCCTGCCAGGCTTCGACATGCACGTTGGCCACCCGCCGTCCATGCTTGGTAATGCGCGCCCGCGCAAATGTGTCTTGGGGCTTGCCCGAACGGAGATAATCAATCGTGAGATCAATCGGTTTTGGGAGAACCTCACCGCCTGTCTCATACGCCAGTTGCAGAATGGCGGTGGTTTCAAGGAAGGATCCGATGACGCCGCCATGAAGGGCTGGCAACACAGGGTTTCCAATAATTTTTTGGTCAAACCTCAGCACGGTGGTGATCTCTGTTCCTTTCTGATCAACCTCCATGCCAATAAATTTCGCGTAAGGGATGGCGTCTATCAGCGCATTCAGATCGACTTTTGCGCCAGTAGCGCGTGCTTGTTTCAGAATTTCCATGCATCAACCCTCCGTTTTTTTAATGAGGCCGGCCTCGGCAGCGTCGCCGGGGGACATGGATCTGTTCGCCGCAAGCATGAAAGCGCCGACAGATGTGGCTATCGGGTCATCCATATCGTCGTGATAGGCCGTGCCGCGGACAAAGGCGATGTTCCGGGTGACTTTGTAGCAGTGTGCGTGGGTGGTGAGGTCCAGCTTCGGTGTTGCCGGTTTCATATAATCGATGCGCAAATCAAGCGTCGCGATGGCCATCCGTTCTGGCAGCGAGAGTTGCACCGCGACGCCGGAAACATTGTCGAGCGCTGAGGTGATAACGCCGCCATGGATCACGCCCGTATCCGGGTTGCCGATCAGCTTTTCGTCAAAGGGCACACGCATCCAGGCTTCGCCTTCTTTTGCGTCCAGGATTTCCATGCCGATAGCCTTGGCAAAGGGCACATGGGAAATCAGAACATCCCGCATGAGATCGAGGTTTTCTTTGATTGTTTTGTCGTCCATCGGTTTTCCGTTTCTGGTGCTCCCCGTGGGCGATAGCTAGGCGCTTATGCGCCCCTGCGTCAAGGAAACTGGGGGCGTTGACAAAACTAGACCATGGTCTAGCCATCTCTATAATCCGCCCCATTGATAGTCAAAAGGTGGAAATAACATGAGCAAACTTCCAAAAGCTTGCATCATCGGCGCGGGCTGCAGCGGCTTTTCAACAGCAAAGGCGCTTCAGGACAAAGGTATTCCCTTCGACATTTTCGAACTCTCAGACACGGTCGGCGGCAACTGGGCCTATGGAAATAAGAACGGCATGTCCGCCTGCTATTCGTCATTGCATATCGACACATCCAAGTACCGTATGCAGTTCGAGGACTTCCCTATTCCTGATGACTATCCCGACTTTCCGCACCATGCGCAGGTGCTGGATTATTTCAATTCTTATCTCGATCATTTCGGGCTGCGTGAGAAGGTTACCTTCAACACAGCTGTCACCCATGTAGACCGAATGGATGATGGTACCTGGAAAGTGACGCTGGACCGCTCGGGAGCGGGCGGGCCATCTCAGGATGTGGACTATTACGATGTTCTCTTCGTGTGCAATGGCCATCACTGGTCGCCACGCTGGCCTACGCCTGCTTTCGAAGGGGACTTTGATGGCATCCAGATGCATGCGCATTCCTATCTTTCCCCGTTCGAGCCACATGATTTCCGCGGCAAGAACATTGTAGTTGTCGGCATGGGCAATAGCGCGATGGATATCGCGTCCGAGCTTAGCCAAAAGCCCATCGCGAAAAATCTGTGGGTTGCGGCACGTCGCGGTGTTTACGTGCTGCCTAAATACATCGGCGGCCAGGTGGCCGATAAGGCATCGCTGCCGACATGGATTCCCCTGTGGGCGCAACGCAAGCTCGCCGCGATGGCGATCAAACGCGCTGTGGGCAACATGGAAGACTATGGACTGCCCAAACCCGATCATGCGCCTCTTGAAGGACATCCGTCAGTCTCTGGCGAGTTCCTGACCAGGGTTGGCTGCGGCGACATCAAGATGAAGCCCAACATCGAGCGGTTTGAGGGGAACCAGGTGCGTTTCACCGATGGCACCGCAGAAGATGTGGACATCATCGTATATGCCACCGGATATAATGTTGAATTCCCCTTCTTTGATCCGGATTTCCTGTCGGCCAAAGACAATCATCTGCCGCTGTTCAAAAGAGCTATTCGGCCTGATTTGCCGAATCTCTTTTTTATGGGGCTGGCTCAACCGCTCCCCACGCTTATTAACTTTGCTGAGCAACAGGCAAAGTGGCTCGCTGCTTATCTTGTTGGCGAATATGCTCTTCCTGATGAGGCGGAAATGGAGGCGGCAATCACCTCCGACGAGAAAATGTATATCGGCCATTTCTATGATTCGCCGCGTCACAAGATGCAAGTTGATTTCAATCGTTACGTGAACGATCTCAAGAAAGAATGGAAAAAGGGGGCAAAACGGGCAAAAGCCACGGGCAACCCACCACCGATTCTGGCCAAGGCCGCAAGCAAAGAAGCTGCCTAAGAGCCCGTTTTCCTTCGTTTCACCCTCATTGCGATCCTGTTAGACTAAGGGGCGTCTACCGATCAGGGTAGGCAGAGGACGATAAGGCACGCCGGGAATATATGTCGGATACGATCGAAAAAACCGTGAAACCCGCTCCAGATGCGACGATGAAACCGTTGGGCAAGCGGGAACGGACAAAAGCAAATAATCGCGAAGCAATTCTTGCGGCCGCAACGGAAGTCTTCTCAGAGCTTGGGTATGGCGCTACGACGGTGCGTGACATCATCCGGCAAACAGGGCTCGCCTCTGGCACGTTCTACAACTACTTCAAAAGCAAAGAAGAAGTGTTCGAAGCGCTGATGGATGACAGCATGATGCGCATTCGTCCGCGGCTGAGAGCCGAACGTATTCGCTCGCGGACTTTTGAAGAATATATCCACAACGCTTTGCGTGCCTATTTTGAATTCCTGGTGGCGGACCAAAGTGCCCACCGGGTCATGCGCCGGAACACGGGCGCCCTTCGGGTGCGCATGGACACACCGGAAGTCATTGCAGGTTTTGAAGAGATCAGGACTTATATCGAAGAGGACATCGCCGCTGGCAAACTGCGCAATGTCGACGGGGAATATCTCACCGCCGCCGCTATCGGCATTGCGCAGGAAATTGGCGAGAAGATGATGCTCCGGGACAATCCTGACCCTCATGAAGCAGCGGAGTTCGCAGCCAATCTGATTTTGAGCGGTGTGCAAGGGCTCGCTCTCAAAGACTAACTCGCTCTTTAAAGACCAAATTGCAGGGACAAAATACATGGGCCTTCAGAAGCTGATTGTTCGGACGTTGATGAAACTGCCGGAAAGCTGGATCTTGAAACTCGCAGGTGGTGAGCCGGTTGTCATTGACGGCCGTACCATGGATCCGCGTGTGCAACTGCTGGCAGCGCAAGGCGCCAAAGCGCCCTCCATGACGACGCTTCCGATCGAAGAGGCGCGGAAAAACGCAGATGACGGTCTGGCTATGCTCGATGGCAAGCCGCGCCGCACGGTTGCGGTTCTTAATCGAACCATTCCAGGCCCAGGTGGCGATCTCCATGTACGTGTTTACACGCCAGCTGGTGCGACGGGGCCACTTCCGGGCATCGTCTACTATCACATGGGCGGCTGCGTGATCGGGGGCCTGCAAACCTGCGATACATTCTGTTCCATTTTGGCGGATGATTGTCGGGCGATTGTCGTCTCCGTGGATTATCGACTGGCGCCAGAGAACAAATTCCCTGCTCCCATGGATGATGCAATCTCGTCATACCAGTGGGTTGCGGACAATGCCGAAGCGCTTGGCATTGACAATACGCGGCTCGGTATTGGTGGTGACAGTGCAGGCGGATGGCTCTCAGCCGTTGTTTGCCAGCATCGCAAGAAAGAAGGGTTGCCACAGCCAAAGGCACAGCTCCTCATCTATCCGGCAACCGATGTCACAGCGGAAGGCGGGTCCAGAGAGAGCTGCAAGGATGTCTATCCACTGACGGTGGAAATCATGGATTGGTTCATGGATCAGGTGATGAACAGTCCCGAGGAAAAGAACGACGTCCGCGCATCACCGGCAAAGTCAGACGATGTGTCGGGCCTTGCCCCAGCCATCATCACGACAGCGGGTTTTGACGTATTGCGCGATCAGGGCGAAGCCTATGCCAATCAGCTCCGCGCAGCTGGTGTGCCGGTGACCTATCGGTGTTATGACAGCTTGTGTCACGCCTACACGGCTTTTTCCGGGACGGTCCCTGCGGCGAAGGCTGCATGCGAGGAGATCGCCCGCGATATGGCCAGAGCGTTGGGATAAGAGCCCTGGGGCGAGGGTGCCGAACTAGAACATTTCTGAAGACTTGGGGGGACTATGCTCGGAACCGTGATCAGCGGTGACCGCCGCATTGGCGGAGCTGCACTCGAAGAACGCGTCAAGAAGGCCGCCAGTGGGTTTCTGTCTTTAGGGTTGAGAGAAGGGGATCGCGTGGCGATCCTCATGCGAAACGACATCGCCTTTCTGGAAGCAACCTTCGCCTGTGGCGAACTGGGTCTCTATCCTGTTCCCGTAAACTGGCATTTTTCTGCCGACGAAACGGCGTATGTGCTGAATGATTCAGGCGCGAAGGCGCTGGTCATTCACGCTGATCTGCTGCCGGACCTAAAAAATAGCGTACCAGATGGGGTCGAACGTGTCGTCGTTGCAACGCCGCCGGAAGTGCAAGAGGCCTATCGCTTGTCAGTAGACGCGTGCCAGGTGCCAGACGGGGAGCGGAACTGGGACGGGTGGCTGGATGAGCATATACCTTATGATGGCGACGCCAAGGCGGCACCTGCCAGCATGATCTATACGTCGGGCACCACCGGACACCCGAAGGGCGTGCGGCGTCTGCCACCGAAGGAAGATCAGACAGCGGCAACCCTGGAAGCCCGGAAATATGTTTTCGATTTCCAGCCTGACATGCGCGCGGTGATGACAGGTCCGCTCTACCATTCAGCGCCCAATCTCTATTCAACTTTTTCGGTTCGCATCGGGGGAACGCTCTTTCTTCAACCACGCTTTGATGCCGAAGAAACGCTTGCTCTGATTGAGCGGGAAAAACTCACCCATGGCCATTTGGTGCCGACCATGTTTGTGCGGCTCCTGCGTTTGCCAGAAGAAGTGCGCACCAAATATGACCTAAGCTCGCTTGTGCGGGTGATGCACGGCGCAGCCCCGTGTGCTGAAGCCGTGAAGAGGCAGATGATCGACTGGTGGGGGCCGGTGATCCATGAATATTACGGCGGCACCGAGACGGGTGCTGCGGTGCATTGTTCTTCAGAAGAATGGCTGGCGCATCCGGGTTCTGTCGGTAAAGCCATTCCTGGTGCAACGGTGAAAGTTCTGGACGACGACGGCAAAGAACTGCCAGCAGGCGAAGTCGGTGAGATTTTTCTCCGCCTCTGGTCATTCCCTGATTTTACCTATCACAACAAAGATGATGCGCGTGGCGAATGCGAGCGCGAGGGTCTCATCACCTGCGGCGACGTCGGCTGCCTTGATGAAGACGGGTTTCTTTACCTGCGGGACCGCAAGCGAGACATGGTAATCTCTGGTGGCGTCAATATTTATCCAGTTGAGATCGAGCATGAGCTCATCCAGATGCCCGGTGTGCAGGACTGCGCCGTGTTTGGCATTCCCAACGAAGAATTTGGTGAAAGTCTTGCCGCAGCCATTCAGCTGATGGACGGTTCAACGCTGAGTGCGGAAGATGTGACCAGTTGGCTTGCGCCACGCATCGCGAAGTACAAGCTCCCGCATGTCGTAACGTTCCACGATGCCCTGCCAAGAGAAGAAACAGGAAAAATCTTCAAGCGCAAACTCCGCGATCCTTATTGGAAGGATGCGGGGCGGGCGATCTAAGCACTACTAGCTAGCTGGGCTTATTCGCCAAACGCACCAACCCACATGACTGAGAAAATATCGGCACTAGGCTCCGGGCGATTGGAGAATCGGGCAGGCGGTGCGATCAGTTCATTGTCACCGTTAAACGTGCCCACAATGCCCCAAAGCGCTGAAAGCTCCGTCTCTGCGAATCCGAGATAACGCAGGTCATGGGCTTCAACACGGGTATGCCCGTTCGGCAGTTCTTGCACCCGCCAAGCAACCTCGCCCATGGCGAAGCGCTCGAGGATCCGGTATTCCATCGTCCGTGACAGTTCCTTGATAAGCGCGCTCTCGGCCTTAGGGTAGATTTGCCATTCGATGGGTTTGTCTGTGAGCGGTGAGTAGAAGCCAACGCGAATGGCGTCATCCGTTTCGGCCGTCATCCGCCGGAACCAGGGCTGGAACAATGTCGGATAGGAAGAAACCTCTGCTGTTTCGATCCCCTGTTCTGCCAGGCTCTCATGCGCGGCAATCTTTGTCCCTTCATTGATGCCCCAGGCATAGACTTGCCATCCCACGCTCATCACAATCGCGGTGCCAGCTATATGTGGGGACCAGCCTGGTTTGCCGAACGTCCCTCGCCGTACAAGCCATCCACCGACAAGTGCGAGAGCGAGAATGCCTGTGTAGACAGGATCAATGATCGACATGGCGTTGACCGCAAAGCGTTCATCTGAGAACGGGGCGAGCAACTGTGTCCCATAAGGCGTCAGCACATCGAGGAACGGATGGGTGAGGAAAGCGAGAACAGACAGCCAAACCCACGCGCTGAGCGCTTGTGCATTCGAAAGTCCCACGGGAAATTTCCCTGGCGTTCGTTCCGCGCGCCACTGATACATCTTCCAGATGGCAATGCCGAAGAGCGGACCGGCAATGGGCCCGAAAAAGACCGAATGGGTGATCCCGCGATGGTGCACCCACTCGCTGAACGGATCGGACAGACTGCCGAAGACATCCAGGTCAGGCACCGTTGCAAAGGCTGCCCCTGCGGCAACTGCCCGCCATCCAAGTTTGGACTGGAAACCAACCTGGCCCACAACGGCCCCGAAAACGGCCTGTGTCACTGTATCCACGAACAATCTCCTCCACGGCCAATCTAACCAAGCCAACGCTCTTCGCGCATTACCCAAATACCGGTAATCTCCGGCTCATTGATATTGATAAATAGGGGAAAAAACCATGCGGGCAATGCGTGTGCATGAATTGTCGGACGATATTGGCTCGATTGAGCTGGTTGAGGCGGACTTACCGCCACCAGGCGAGGGAGAGGTTCGCCTTAAACTGAAGGCCTGCTCCATCAATTTTCCCGATCTCCTTATGATTCAAGGGAAATACCAGTTCAAACCCGATCTGCCCTTTTCCCCTGGTATGGAAGGCTCGGGTGTTGTCACAGAGCTGGGTCCAGGGGTGAATAATGTCTCCATTGGGCATGAAGTGGTGGCGGGCCTTCGGATCGGCGGTTTTGCAGAAGAAGTGAATGCCGCCGCCGCTGCGTGCCGCCCCATCCCCAAGGGCATGGATTTTGTGAAAGCGGCAGCCTATCCCGCAGCCTATCTCACTGCTTATGTAGCGCTGGTTGTTCGCGGCAATCTGAAGTCCGGAGAAACACTGCTGGTTCATGGGAGTACCGGAGGCGTTGGTCTGGCGGCAGTGGAGGTTGGCAAGCTCTTGGGCGCCACGGTCATCGCCACGTCAGCGTCTGATGAGAAGCTCAAGACCGTGAAAGAACGCGGTGCTGATCACGTGCTGAACGTCACGAAGGGGTTTCGGGAGAAAGTCAAAGAGCTCACCGGTGGAAAAGGCGCAGATGTCATATATGACCCGGTGGGCGGCGATGTGTTTGATGAGTCGGTCCGCTGCATCGCCTGGAACGGTCGTTTGCTGGTCATCGGTTTTACCAGTGGCCGTATCCCAAGCGTGCCTGTCAACATGCCCTTGATCAAAGGGTTTTCGGTTGTGGGGGTGCGAGCAGGCGAATATGGCCGCCGTGATCCGGAAGCAGGCAAAGAGAACATTGCGGCCATCGACGGCTGGGCAAGTGAAGGCAAGATTGATCCTTATGTCTGCGCGACGTTCCCGTTGGAACGGGCGGTCGATGCCATGCGCATGTTGCAGGACAGGCGGGCAGTGGGCAAAGTGGTGCTCACCATGAACGAGGACAAATGAGATGCGTTTAAAACTTGGACTGGCTGCTGTTTCCTTGATGGTGGCAACAAGCGCCTGTGGGGCCGAAGAGGCATCAACACTCAAACTCACCGAGAACGGACTAGGGGATCTCGGAAGTGGGACTGCCTACTCAGTTGAAGGCGTATCAGAGGCCCTGCCGGGGTATGCCGTCACGGCGGAGAACTACTACGCCGAAGGCGACCCCTATCCCATGATTGTGGTGCGGGACGGAGACAAGGTCATAGCAGAAGTCCTGCCGCGTTTTGAGATGGAAGAGCTGGTTGGCGGCATCATTGTGAAGTCTGACGACATTTCATTCGATGATCGCGTTTCATTGGGCATGACATATGCAGACTTGAGCGTCCCGCCACAGGAATGTGTGGCTGGTCTTGAGGAACGCTCTGGCTTGGCGCTCTGTCAGGACGGAAAAGTGCCCCATGTGGGGATCATCTTCGGCGGTGACTATGCAGGGCCGGACGGTGAACTGCCGCCGGCTGACGTACTAAACAGTTTCACGGTCCAAGAGATCACCTGGTCAGCTGGCGTCTTGTAGAATCTAGGACGGGTCTTTTTCTTTGTTTTCGAAGAAGACAGACCATAGGCGGATGATAATCCAGATCGGCACCACAATGATCGCGCCGATCACAAAATAGCCCCAGGCCGAGCCTAGGAACTCAAATCCGAGATCCCAGACCTCAACGACTGTATCGAGGAAGCTGGTCCAGAAACCAAACGGTTCGACCCCAAAGATCACAAGGACGATGCCCACAAGGAACGACACGATGGCAAGTTTAAGGATCGTCGGAATAACCGGTCCGCCGAAATACTTTTCCATGTCGTCACCTTTGTCTTTGTTGTCGCTTGCCTATGACGCCCGCCAATTGGGGCGAGAAAATGGCTGAACCGTTTTCAAGAAAATATCGGGGCGGCCCAAGTCTGGGTAGACCGGCCGCCCCAAATGTTCCTTATGCGCCGTGTTGATAGACCGTGCGTGTTGGGAAGGGAATGTCCACACCTTCGGCATCAAACGCTTCTTTGATCTTTTTGGTGAGATCGAATTTCACTCCCCAATAGTCCCCGGCTGCACACCAGACGCGGGTGGTAAGATCAACGGACGAGTCTCCGAGATTGCCAACAACCACTAGCGGCTCTGGAGCTTTGTGACACCGGTCATCAGCAGCAATGGCTGCTTTGATGATGCTCATCGCCTTGTCGATATCGGCGTCATAGGCAATGCCATAGACCATGTCGACGCGCCGGGTTGGGTGCGCTGAATAGTTTTTCAGCGGCGAGCCCCAAACGCTGGAGTTCGGAAGGATGATTTGCACATTGTCGCCCGTCGCCAACTCTGTGGTAAAGAGGGTGAGGTCTTTCACAGTGCCAGACATGCCGTTCAGCTCAACAAACTGACCGACGCGGAAGGGCCGGAACACGAGAAGCATCACCCCCGCAGCAACATTTGACAGCGTCCCTTGAAGGGCAAGGCCAATCGCCAAACTGGCTGCACCAAGAACGGCGATGAGGCTGGTGGTTTCAACGCCAAACTGTCCGAGAACCGCTAGAACGGTTGCGATGATGACGAGGTATCGAACGATGGAGCCAAAAAAGCCCTTCAGCATCTCGTCCGAGTTCAGTGGTTTATCTAGCGCCTTGATGGTGAAGGCGCGTGCGCGGCCCGCGATCCAGAACCCCAATATGAGGATGAGGACGGCGCCTACAATGCTGAGGCCGTGCTCAACGAAAAGCGGCAGAAGTGTATCGGCATTATCGCGCATGCCCTCTGGCAGCGCTGCAGTAAGTGATTCAGGCATTCATGTCCCCAACTAGGTCAAATTAGAACTTTAGATCCCCCGGCATTAAGCCTGCATCTTGGCCAAGAATGACAGATTCCGCCAGCCAAAAGCGTAGGCAGAGGGCTATAGTTCGGGCTATGGACGCGGATGATCGCCTCAATTTGGATCTGGCCGCTGGCGCTCCTGGGCTGCCAGCGATTTTTGATGCCTGGTTCAGGGGGCGAGGCTGGGAGCCGCGGCCTCATCAGCTTGAATTGATGCTGCTCGGTCTCCAAGGGCACTCCTCTCTACTTGTCGCCCCAACTGGAGGCGGTAAGACACTTGGCGGCTTCTTGGCCTCTCTGGTGGAGCTGGCGGAGCGTGGCCCACATAAACCGAGTGCTGCCGGAAAGGGGCTCCACACCCTTTATATATCGCCGCTCAAAGCTCTCGCGGTGGATGTGAAACGCAATCTTGAGATACCAATTGCAGAAATGGGTCTGCCCGTAACGCTCGAAACCCGAACCGGTGACACGCCGCAAAACCGGCGCTTGCGTCAACGCCACGAGCCACCGGACATTCTCATGACCACACCGGAGCAGCTGGCGCTCCTTCTCTCTTACGCAGACGCTGAACGCATGTTCCGTAACCTCAAGTGCGTGATACTGGATGAGCTCCACGCAATGGTGAACACCAAGCGCGGTGATTTGCTAGCGCTTGATCTCGCGCGTCTCTCAACGCTGGCTCCCCGTCACCGGCGGGTTGGTCTCTCGGCAACGGTCGCCGACCCGGATCAGTTGCGCCGTTTTCTGATTCCACAGGCGGGTAAGAAAACGCGAATGGCGGAGATTGTGCGCGGCGAAGCGGGTGCCACCCCCGATGTGTCCATCCTGGTACCGGAAGAACGGGTTCCCTGGTCGGGCCATTCCGCCAAGCATGCCATCGATTCGGTCTATAACATCATCCGCGAAAACAAAACGGTTCTGGTGTTTGTAAACACGCGCAGCCAGGCAGAATTTGTGTTTCAGGAGCTGTGGCGCGCGAATGATGATGCGCTGCCTATTGCGCTTCATCACGGGTCCCTCTCAGCAGAGCAACGTCGAAAGGTTGAAGCCGCCATGACGGCGGGCAGCCTGCGCGCGATTGTCTGCACGTCCACGCTCGACCTCGGCATTGACTGGGGTGATGTGGACCTCGTCATCAATTTGGGTGCGCCGAAAGGCGCAAGCCGCCTGCTTCAGCGCATCGGGAGGGCGAACCACCGGTTGAATGACCCAAGCCGCGCATTGCTTGTGCCGGCCAACCGATTTGAGGTGTTGGAATGCGAGGCAGCACGCACGGCGGCCATTGCAGGTGTGCATGACGGCATGAAGGAAAAGACGGGTAGCCTTGATGTTTTGGCCCAGCACATTTTTGGTACGGCCTGCAGCGGTCCTTTCGATACCGACCTGTTTTACGAAGAAGTCAGAAGCGCTGCACCTTATGCCGCGCTCGACAGACCCACATTCGACCGCGTGGTCGACTTTGTGAGTACCGGCGGGTACGCGCTGAAAACCTATGATCGCTATCGCCGCCTACGCCCCGTCGACCCCAGTGGAAATGATCACCGCATGCGGCTGGCGCACCCAAGGTTAGCGCAGCAATATCGGATGAATGTGGGCACCATTGTCGAAGCGCCCATGCTTGATGTGCGTCTGGTCCGCAGGCGTCCTGCAGCGGGTGCGTCACTTGGCCGTGGCGGCAGGCGGCTCGGGCAGATCGAAGAATATTTCATTGAGCAACTGGTACCTGGCGACACGTTTCTCTTCGCCGGAAAGGTATTGCGCTTTGAGGGGCTGGTTGAAACCGAAGCGGTGGTGACCAGCACGAAAGATGAGAACCCTGCCATCCCATCTTATTATGGCGGCAAGTTTCCCCTCTCAACCTATCTGGCATCCCAGGTGCGGCACATGCTGGCGACACCGGAAGACTGGCACAAGTTGCCGGACCAGGTGTCCGAATGGTTGCGCATACAGCAATGGCGCTCTGTTCTGCCAAAAGAAGGCGGACTGCTGGTTGAGACATTTCCCCGTGGCGATCGCTTTTACATGGTCTGCTATCCGTTTGAGGGACGTTTGGCTCATCAGACGCTTGGCATGCTGCTTACCAAACGCCTGGATCGCATGGGGGCGCGGCCTCTGGGCTTCATAGCCAGCGAATATGCGCTGGCAATCTGGGGCCTCCGGGATATGGGAATGTTGGTCGAGCGCGGTCAGCTGTCCCTGGAAGAGCTGTTTGCTGAAGACATGCTAGGTGACGATCTGGAGACCTGGCTTGCGGAATCAAACCTCATGAAACGCACTTTCCGGACCTGCGCCATCATTGCAGGACTCATTGAGCGACGGTTCCCGGGGAAAGAGAAATCAGGTCGCCAGGTCACATTTTCGTCCGACCTCATCTATGATGTGCTCAGAGAACACGAGCCGGACCATATCCTGTTGCAGGCCACCCACGACGATGCAGCGGCAGGTCTTCTAGATGTGGCGCGCGTCTCGGACATGCTGGCCCGAATCAAAGGTAAGATAGAGCTGAAACGCCTGGAACGCGTATCGCCCTTAGCCGTACCTGTCCTGCTCGATATCAGCAAGGAAGCGGTTTATGGCGATGCCAATGAAGCCTTGCTGGCTGAAGCAGCCGATGATCTGATTGAGGAAGCGACCCGTCTTGTATGACACGCCAGACAGTGTGAGGACTGAGGAAAAACGTCTCAAAATTTGCGGCGAGACCGTCCAGCCTCTCGTCGAAGGAGCGCTCTACTGGCCCTCCGAAGACTGTCTCATCGTTGCCGACCTGCACTTTGAGAAAGGCTCATCCTACGCCGCCCGCGGTGTCCATCTGCCGCCCTATGACACGTCGGCCACACTGAACCGTCTCGAAGAACTGGTGGCCCGACTGAAGCCAGCCTCCGTCATCGCGCTCGGCGACAGTTTTCACGATGGCGAAGCCCGTGTACGAATTGCGCCCGCAGACGCTGCCCGTATTAACAACCTCACCACTGCCTGTGTATGGACGTGGATTGCGGGAAACCACGATCCCTTGCCCGAGGGGTTTGGGGGAACCATTGCGGAGGAAGTTCGATTGGGTTCGCTCACTTTTCGTCACGAACCGGCATCTGCGCCAGCGACAGGCGAAATCGCCGGTCACTTGCATCCTTGTGCTGTTGTACGCGTGCGCGGCCGCCGCTTGCGACGGCGCTGTTTTGCAAGTGACGGCACGCGCATGATCCTGCCAGCGTTCGGGGCCTATACGGGCGGCCTTAATGTCTGTGATGTGGCCTATAGCGACCTTTTCGCGGGACGCGATTTTCATGCCTGGATGATGGGTCGGGATCAAATAGTGCCTGTTGCCGCAGGCAAACTGATCCCAGATAGAAGCCTTTAAGCGATTACCAGCCGGACCAGGCTCGCAATGAGAGCCGCACAGACGAAAAAGGTGAGTTGGAGTCGGAGCGGTTGATACCAGTCAGGCGCCTCACCGGACCTGACCGCACGTAAATCAGAAATGGCCTGGGCGACAAAAAACAAAAAGAAGACAATAAGAGCAGCTTCCGCGGGGCCAAAGAGGGCAATCCACGCGACGACGGGCGGCACGACAGACAGCGATAGCTCCCGTGCAAGTCCTTCAGGTGCCCGGCGTTTGAAATGACCCAAACGTTGCATCACCGACCCCCAACGAATGCCGCCAAGGAAAGAGAGAATGATCGCCGCATAGACAAGCTGAGCTTGCAATGCAGTCTGCCCCATTTCGGACGGCCACATGGTCCAGATGACCACGCTGGTCCCCACAAAGGGGATAACGCCGCCATACCCCAGGAGCTGGGCGCTTCGCGGCATGATTGGGGCTGGTTTATCACTCATCCGAGCTCCGCGAGCCATGGCGCGACCTCTATCATGTAAATGGCAATCGTCTCTAACGTGCCGAACGCTATCAGCAGACCCGTTCCGATCAGGAGAACACCTGCTGCAATCTCAACTTTCGGCAGATGTCTTCTGAACCCGGCAGAGAAACGAAGAAAAGCCTGAACCGCGAGCGCGGCAGCAATGAATGGAATGCCGAGCCCCGCCGAGTAGACGGCCAACAGCGCGACTCCATAGCCCAGGCTCTCTTGTGAGGCGGCGATGGTGAGAATGGTTGCGAGGATTGGGCCGATACAGGGTGTCCAGCCAAACGCGAAGGCCAGACCCACCAGGTACGGCATGCCGATGCGCGGCACAAAACCGCTTCCGCTGTCGGGCGTGAAACTCGGAAGAAAACGAACATCGCGATTGAGTAGGGCAAACCGAAAAAGCCCAACATAGTGGAGGCCCAGGATGATGATGATAACACCAGCGACCTGACCAAGGACGACCTTATGGGCCAGCAGAAACGGGCTGATGGCGCCTGCCGAGGCACCCAGCATAATGAAGACTGTGGAGAACCCAGCGACGAAGGCAAGCGAGCCCAAAAGCACCCGTCGTGCAATGTCGTTTGAGGGCTTGTCGATCTCTTCGGTCAGCTCGTCGAGAGACGCGCCTGCCACAAAAGAAAGATAGGCAGGAACGAGAGGAAGCACACACGGTGACAGGAAGCTGATGATCCCGCCAATAAGTGCCGCCGCAAAGCCTGCGTCAACGCCGTCCATTATCCTGCCAACTCCCGTGCCCAAACCAATCTTACTTGTTGGTCTTGCGTGACACAGTTTGCGGCAATGCTCAAGGAACGCAAGTTCACTTGGCAGTGAGGGTTAATCCTTGAAAATGAGCGTCGCAGCCCATCCCGCAAAGGTGGCAAAGACCACCGCAAAGATGCCGTAAAGCAGGGGCTGTTCGTGCGCAAAAGAGTAGATTGCCCGTTCCATTCCGCTTTTTACGATGAAGAGCGGTGTGGAGGCTGCATCCGATATCTGCCCGTTCGAAACCAAGTAAACCTTTGCCGTATATAGGCCATTGGGCACATTGGAAGGAATGTCGACGGTCGCGCGAAAGAGGGATCGGCCCAGGAAAGCCACACCGCTCGGCTCGGCGCGATACAGGTTCTGGTTCTGTTTGTTCCTCAGCAAAGCCTGCGAGAATATCTTCTGCTCGTCCTCAGAAAGAGATGTTTCAGTGCCCGTCGGCCCAAGCCCGGTTGCTGCGCCAAGGCCAATATGCCGCAGCCCCAGACCCTCGATGGTCCGGGTATCCAGGGAAACCACGCGCGATAAGGGGCGTGTGCTTGAGACAGAGTAGAAGGAAGGGACGCGCTCAAACCGAACGGCATCATAATTGATCCAGATGCCGGCGATCCGGTCTTTGCGCCGAACAGTGACAGGGCCTTCAGGGCCAGTGACGACAACGACGATGTCGCGTTCGGTTGCAAGGTCTGTTGGGTCTTCTGCCTCAACCGCCCCAAAGATCAAAATTTCAGTGCCGGTGAAGTTCGACCGGATTGAAATCTGGTGCTCTGACAGATCGGTGACCAGCTGGTCGGCTAGGGCGGACCAACTGACAAAAATTGCCCAGATAAAGCTCAGAACTACTGTGGTGTTTCTCATGGAGCAACTCCCGTTGCCAGAGAGAAGAGTTCATCTGGTTGGATGACAAGGTCGAAGCCGAGCCGCAAGCCCACAAGCAGGACAATAAGACCGAGCAAAGCCCTTAACTGTTCACCGCGAAGCCGCTGTCCAGCGCGCGCACCAAATTGAGCGCCAACCACGCCTCCAAGAAGTAACAAAAATGCCAGCAGGATATCGACAGCCTGGTTCTCAACCGCGTGAAGAACAGTGACCAGGGCGGTGACAAAGATGATCTGAAAAAGCGATGTGCCGACGACAACGTTGGTCGGCATGCGCAGCATGTAGATCATCGCAGGTACCATGACGAAGCCGCCACTAACGCCCATGATGGCTACGAGGATGCCGACAAATGTCCCGATCACGATGGGGGGGATCGCACTAATGTAGAGCTTTGAGCGCCGGAACCGCATTTTGAATGGTAGTCTGTGCATCCAACTATGGTGCGATCTGTTGGCTGAGGTGGGGCTCCGGCCTTGGCGAACAGCGATCAAAGCTCTGACGCTTTCATTGAGCATCAAGCTACCAATCACACCCAGAAAGAGAACATAGGACAGCGAAATCATGAGGTCGACTTGCCCAAGGGCTCGCACATAGGCAAACAAATAGACACCAGCAACGGCGCCGATAACGCCACCGATCAACAGGACACCCCCCATCTTGAAGTCGACAGCGCTGCGTCGCCAGTGCGCAACCACGCCGGAGATAGAGGAGGCAACCGTCTGGTTAGCCTGTGTTGCAACGGCGACCGCCGGTGGGATGCCGGTAAAGATGAGAAGAGGGGTCATGAGAAACCCACCGCCAACGCCGAACATGCCTGATAAAAAGCCGACAAGTCCGCCCATGCCCAATATCAGGAACACGTTTACGGGTAGCTCTGCAATGGGGAGGTATATTTGAAACATTCAACCAGCCCGTCCAGATGCGGCATATTGGTGCAGATGGGCGACAGACAATATCGTGTCATGCCGCCGATTGATCACCGGACGTAGGCTTCCAGCGTGCTGAGAAGCTGTGCGTCGACGGCACCGGTGACACCAAGCCCTGCGGTGCGTTGAAAATCACTGATTGCATCCCTTGTGCGAGGGCCCATCAATCCGTCAGCAGGGCCTGGCTGGTAGCCAAGGTCCCGCAAAAGACGTTGTGCTTTGGCAATTTCGGCGCTGGCCTGTGGCGCACTTGAGGCACCACCACTGCTTGTGAGAGACGCGTTACTCCAATTCCCAAGAGACGATAGGTTGCCGTTCGCAATTGGATCACCCCGTTTTGGGGTCCAGGTTTGCGCTGCAAGCTTTGCATCCACGAGAGTGTTGGCGTCCATCTGTTCGGCAATCGCATCGCGCCGCGCTGCTGCGCCCTCGTCGCCATTCGCCGCAGCGACAGAGAACCATTTGAAAGCTTCCGGAAGGTCTTCGCTGACGCCAAGGCCGCGCTCAAAAAGAACAGCGACATTGTACTGGCTGTCGGCAAGTCCATGGTCTGCCGCTGCCAGGAACCATTGTCCGGCTTTGGCGAAGTCTTGAGGGACTCCTTTGCCTTCTGCATAAATGACAGCCAGGTTGTGCATCGCTTTGACATTGCCAGCCTGCGCTGCGCTTTCGTACCAGCTGCGTGCTTTCTCCATGTCCTGGGGAACGCCACGGCCTTTCTCAAAAAGCGTCGCGAGCCGATATTGTGCAATCGCCAGGTTCTGTTTGCCTGCAAGCTCAAACCAATAGGCTGCCTGGCCATAATCCTGCGGAACACCGCCGCCACGCGCATAGCGCAAACCCACTTCATATTGTGCGGCCGGGTTGCCAGCAGCAGCAGCGTTGCGAAGAGCGTTGCGTGTGCCAGTTGGCGCCTGCGTGACCGGCGTTGTCGGGGCTGCTTCCACAGGCGGCATGTCCGCGCTGTTGGGAACGATGGCCCGCGGTGCTGCAGAGGCCGGTGTGCGGGGCTCTGGAAGCGGTGCGGGGGCAGGGCGTTCATTTTCAGCAGGTGAAGGCGTGGACGCTGGAACGGCAGCCGCATCTGCGGTCCCAGCATCCTCCGGAATGGCCTCCGGAATAACGGTCAAATCTTCTAACGGTGCCACAGTGTCCGGCACAGTCGCGTCGGGCACGGCAGCCAGATCGTCAATGGCGCTGTCGCCAGGGGCAGGCTCATCAAGAATAACGTCAATATCGTCGCCGGGAGCCTCACGTGTAGAGGGTGCGACAAGCCAGTTGACCAGCGTCAGGACGACGATAAGAGCAACGACCGCGCCGCCAATAATTATGGCGAGGCGTTTGCCGCGACTTTCTTCCTGATCCTCAAAGGCCGCATAACGGTCAGATTGCTCACCAAAACCCAGGTTCGCGGTGTCACCTGTTTGATGGGCTGACTGAGCAGCCCGTCTGGCGGCGGCAATGAAATCACGCGCAGCCTTCTTTTCGTTCATGACCGGCGGTTCCGCTGGCGCAGCAATTGGCGGCTCTAGCGGCGGCGGCGGCGGAAGATCTCCTGGAGCGGGAGGGGCGTCGGCCGCAGCAGGTGGTGCAGCGGGGCCGATATTTGGCGGTGGCGGCACGTCTGAAAGAGGTGGGGCTGGCGCATCAAATGATGGCGGTGGCGGTGCATCTGCCATCGGTGTGACGGGCATCGGTGGCTCGTCTGCTGCCGGTGGCATGGACGGCAAAGGTGGGCCCGATGACGGGATCGTCACAGGCGACTTCAGAAGATGATCAGGTGCGCGCTCAGCAGCAAATCCTGGCGGCGGCATGGGCGCGCTGGAAAGCGGTGGGGCAGGCATGCCCGCGAGGCCCGCACCGACGGCAATAGTTGGTGAAAGTGGAAGACCCGCGCCGGATTCGATGGTCTCAATCCGCTCATTCACCTGCGCGACCATAGACTGAACCGTTTCACGCGTTGCCGCATTGCGCTGCTCTGTCGCATTCATAGTCTGCGCAAGAGAGGAAAGTGCTTGTTCAACCGAACTCGCGGTTTCCAGGGCCCGCGTCTCGCTATCGGTGACCCGGGAGACAACCTGCTCCAAGCGTCCATCGAGCTGTTCCATGACTTGCGGCACAATATCATCGGCCCGCACCTGGGTCTGCTCAAGTCGATCAACGAAAGCCGTTAGGCTGCCTTCAAGTGTTTTGATCGCGTGGGCACTTTGCGCTTCAGAATGGTCGATCCGACTGTTCATCTTCTCGATCGCAGTCTGCAGCTCTGCCATCTGGGCGCGCTGATTGTCGGAATCAAGCTTGTTGGAAACGATCTGAACGGCTTCTTCGACAGCCTGACGGCGGCCTTGTTCCGCGCTGGCATTTGCCGCATGGAGCGACTGTTCAGTTTCAGCCATTCGCTCAGAAAGGTTTTGCAGGGTGTTTCCGAGAGCGTCCGTTTTCGCCCGTTCCTGATCAAGCTTCTTGGCTTCCTCAGAATTGTCGACCCGATCCGCAAGCTCGGAGAGAAGGTGTCGCATTTCTGCGAACTTTTGTTCGCTTTGACTGTCAACTGTCTCGAGATGGTCGACCACGGCATTCATGGTCTTCTCAAGGGTCTGAAAAGCGAGCCGGTCGCCTGTGTTCTTGGCGAAGGGAAGGCGCGCTTTTTCAGCCGCTTCCAGGCGATCTGTGAGCTGCTGAACCTTGCGCTCCATACCAGAGTCAGCCGTGCCGCTAACACTACCTGAAGCGATCAACTGTTCTGAAGACTCTATTCTGCCAGCAAGTGTGTCCAGCGATGTTTCGAGAAGACGTTCGTTTGAATCGATGCGGCGAACCAGATCGCGCACTGCTTCAGTGACCGGCGACAGATCGACCTGAGGCTGTGCGGGCGCGGCCGCGAAAGCAGCGGGTTGCATATTCGGTTGCATATAGGGTGCGCCAGCCGGTGGTTGTGGCTGGCTCGAGGCAGCGTCCAGATTTCCGTAATTTTGAATGGCGGCATTGATGTCGTCGGTGCCGCTTTCCATGATCACCTGGTTCAGCCAGGCACCCAGCGTCACGCCTGCCCTGCGAGCAGCCTGTTTGGCTGCTTCTCTGGCTTCGGGCTCAATGCCCTTAACGCTCCAAGGAACCCCCGGTCTCATCGAATCACTATGCCCGTTAACGATTCAGGACTGTATCGACCACGTGATTCTGTGTAAACCCGGCGACCATCCACAATATCTGGATTCTGTACGCCATTTCCGCGGGTTAGGCGGTGCGAGGTGTCACGAATGCGTAACCGATCTTGCTAAAGCCTTATCAAGCAGGGTTTTGGTAAACGCAGGGTTAACTTTTGGGTTCTTCAGGGCTGATTTTTGACTCTCAGCCTCAACATTTCGCGTTCTGAGGCATCTGCGTAGGCGACGGCCTTGGACCTGTAGGATTCATATGACGCCTGGATGCGCCTGCAGAGCTCGTTGGCGTCTGACAGATCCTTTAAAACCCCATCAGAAGCAGTGCGCATCGCGGTGACTATATCTTTAGGCCAGGTGTGCACTGTCACGCCCAGATCATCCAGGGTCGCGAAAGCCTGTGCGTTGTAGAAAGTGAACTCCCCAAGGCTTTCGAGGGCTGCTGCTCCCGCGGCGGCTTGGACGATAGCTTGGAGGTCCTCCGGCAGCGCGCCAAAGGCGTCTTCATTCACAAGGCACTCAAGGGCCGGGCCCGGCTCGTGAAAGGCTGGCAGGTAATAGTGTCTCGCGACGTCTGGCAGGCCAAAGGCAATGTCATTCCAGGGGCCGACCCATTCTGCCGCATCAATGGTGCCAGACGTCATGGCGCCAAATATCTCTCCCGGCGGCATGAGCGTGACCGTGACGCCCAGTTGCCTGAGCACCTCTCCGCCAAGACCTGCGAAGCGCATCTTAAGGCCTTGCAGGTCATCAAGGGTTTTGATGGGCTCTCTGAACCAGCCGCCCGCCTGCACCCCGCTGGATCCGGCAAAGAAGGCGCGCACGCCAAAGGGGGCATAGGTTTCGTCCCAAAGCGCCTGTCCGCCTCCAAAGGCGAGCCATCCGATGCGCTCATGAGCGGTAAGGCCAAAAGGCAGGCCGGTAAAGTAATTAAAGGCCGGGTCTTTGCCCGACCAGAAATGGGAGGCGCCATGCCCCATCTCCACAGTGCCTGAGGATACGGCATCAAAGACCTCGAATGGCGGGACCAGTTCGCCGGCGCCGTAGACGGTGACGGTCAGACGCCCGCCACTCATTTCGTTGATTTTCGCGGCAAGGCGATCGGCTGACGTGCCGACGCCCGGCGCACCCTTCGGCCAAGACGTCACCATCTTCCATTGACGGGTTTCCGCGCTGTGGACGTCGCTGGTGCTGAGCACTGTACCGACAGCGGCACTCGCACCTAAAACCGCACGACGGCTGAGGTCAGGTTTGGTCAATGTGCGCCCCGATCAGTCAGTCGCTGAAGACTGCGACGACATAATAGGCATCACCCTTTTGTGCGGTCCCGATTCCAACCTGTGTGTTGCGGGACGCTTCGACAATTGTGCGGTGGCGTGGGCTGTTGCTCCAGGCATCAACGACCATGGCAGCAATCTGAGCATCACTCCGCCCCGCGGGAACCTGACCCATCCAAATAGTCTCCCCAATGCGCCGTTGGTAATTATCATCAATCGCCAAAACCCGATCTATGGGGCCCTGGCCCTCTGGATTGTGGTGACCTGCATAGTCTCGGATTGCCATATCTTTCGCATGGACCGCTGCCGCTCGCTGGAGCGTGCCATTTGTCACAAGTTGGCCAGTCGTTCGATGTCCATTTATGGCCTCTACAACCGCGCGACCGAGCGGCGTGTCACTAACCGCCGCATTGGCTGCCTGTAGAGGGAGTCCAACGCTGCGAAGCGGTGCGGGTTCTCCAGGCCGACCGGCAGCACACGCAGCCAAAAAGGCGCAGGCCAACGCGAGGCTGGCGATTGAATAACGGCGCTGCATCAGAATCTCCCATGTCGTCCGGTTTCGATACTTAACCATTCCGGCCATCGGGGGGCAATAATCGCTGATGGCAGGCGCTTTCCCCTTACGTCAACGGAAACTATTGACGTTGACGTAAGCGTAAACTAGAGTCCGCATCATTAAAGAAAACCGCAGAAAACTGCGAATTTGATCCTTAATGCCACCGGGAGTTTTCAGACATGCAACAGATGAGCACACCAGAATCCGCCGCCGCCGGTACATACAAAAACGCTGCAGCGAAAGATGCACAGGGCGACGCGACCTTCTCGATCACCCAGCTCGCAGATGAGTTCAATGTGACCACCCGCGCAATCCGCTTCTATGAAGATAAGGATCTTCTTCATCCATCCCGTCAGGGACAGACCCGGGTCTATCGCCCCCGTGACCGCGCCCGCCTCGCACTGATCGTCCGCGGCAAGTCCGTTGGTTTTTCCCTTGGCGAGATCAAAGAGCTAATCGATCTTTACGACACCTATGGCGATGAGCGTCAATATCTGATCGCCCAGGAAAAATTCCGTGAACAGATTTCCAATCTTGAGCAGCAGAAACAGGACATCGACGTTCAGATCGAACTGCTTCAGGAAGGCTGTGATCGTATGCTTCAGCTTGCCAAGCAGGCAGACGGCGAAGCCTAACAAATGAACAAGGTCGCGCGGGTCACTGCGCGGCGGGCACCTTGTTCCAAGACGTGCATGATCCGGCGTTAAGCCGATTGATTGAGGGACGTGTAGACCTGTGCGCGTCAGCTCAACCGCCGCACTCGAATCCACATTTTCAATTTGGTCCCCGGGGGGACCTGGGAGTTCAAATCAAATGTCCGTACTGCAAGTCGAAAAGCCAGCCTGGATGACAGAAGATGTTGAGATCTTCGCCGACGCCGTTGGAAAATTCTGCGAGAAAGAACTCGCTCCCCATGTCGACAGTTGGGAGAAGAACGAAATCGTCGATCGGGACATTTGGTACAAGGCCGGCGAGGCAGGTATTCTTTGCGCGTCTGTTCCCGAGGAATATGGTGGTGCCGGTGGCAACTTCGCCCATGAAGCAATGCTGATCGACCAGTTCGGAAAAAAAGGCATCACGGGTTTTGGGGCATCGCTCCACAACGCCATCATCGCGCCTTACATCGTGCACTATGGCTCTGAAGAGCAGAAACAGCGCTGGTTGCCAAAAATGGCGAGCGGCGAGCTTGTTGGTGCCATCGCCATGACCGAACCCGGCACGGGATCTGATCTGCAGAACGTCAAGACGACGGCAAAGCTGGATGGCAACGAGTATGTGATCAATGGTTCAAAAACCTTCATTACCAATGGTCAGCAGGCGGGGTTGATCATCGTTGTCTGTAAGACAGACCCGGCAGCCGGGGCCAAGGGCACCTCGCTGATCGTGGTTGAAACTGATGAGGTGGAAGGGTTTCGCCGCGGCCGCAATCTCGACAAGATCGGGCAGAAGAGCCAGGACACGTCCGAATTATTCTTTGACAACGTTCGTGTTCCTACATCCAACCTTCTGGGAACAGAGGAAGGTCAGGGCTTTATCCAGCTGATGCAGCAGCTGGCTTCCGAGCGGTTGCAAATCGGCCTTCAGGGTGTTGCCATGATGGAAGCTGCGCTGGAGCAGACCGTCGACTATGTGAAAGAGCGCAAAGCCTTCGGTCAGGCTGTGATGGATTTTCAGAACACACAGTTCAAACTTGCTGAGGCGAAGACGAAAACAACCGTCGCCCGTGTATTCACGGATCATTGCACGGGCCTCCTGTTGGAAGGAAAGCTGGATGCAGCGACCGCATCTATGGCCAAATATTGGGTGTCTGACATGCAGTGTGAAGTGGTGGACGAGTGCCTCCAGTTGCATGGCGGCTACGGCTACATGAACGAATACCCCATTGCCCGCATGTACCGGGATGCCCGTGTGCAGAAGATTTACGGCGGCACAAACGAAATCATGAAAGTGTTGATTTCGCGCACGCTCTAGTCGCCGCTGAACATTGGCCAAAACAGGCAGAGCCTCGCCGGATTGTCGGCGGGGCTTTTCTTTTCTGGACAGGCCGCATCCCAAATGTGACAGTTCCGTTTCAGGGGTACCTATAACTGGGAAAGGTATTTGGGGATGAGTGATTGGGTAAAACTATTTGTCGCTGCTCTCGCATTGATGACACTTCCATTTGTCGGCCTGTCTGGCACGGCAATGGCGGACGAATATGATGATCTCGAAGCAGAGCTAGACGAGATTGAAGCCGAAGAAGACTTCGAAGATGAAATGGATGAGATCGAAGAAGACTTCGAGGATGAAATGGATGAGATCGAGGAAGATTTCGAAGACGAAATGGACGAGATCGAAGACGAGATGGATGACTATTGAACCGGCCTATAACGGCTAGATGAGATTGGTCAGAAGACCTCCGAGGATATTCGTCCACGGAGGTCTTTTCCATTTTGGACCCCGCAGGATTTCATTTCAGACAAAGTGTTGCAAATACGCACTCGACGAATACCGTAGCTATGACTAATCATACCATCAGAAGTTTTCGAAAGACGTACGAGGAGACCTACTCGGGGGAATAGGTCTTATCGTGTGAGGCGCGCTTCGCAGCTGCGCCAAGAACCCTCGCTAGGCAACTGGCGGGGGTTTTTCTTTTCACGTTTGTTTGCGAGCCATTGTCAAACGCCTGTCGCGTACTAGTTCCATTTTCTGCTGGGAAAACTGAACTGTGACACGGAGCGAGACAAAAATGCCGACGGGAACTGTGAAATGGTTCAACTCAACAAAAGGCTTTGGCTTTATTGAACCGGAAGAGGGCGGCAAAGATGCGTTCGTCCATATCACAGCAGTTCAGCAAGCTGGGCTCACGACGCTCTGAGATGGACAAAAAGTGAGCTATCAGCTCACCAAGGCCGACAATGGACGCATAGCAGCTCAGGAAATTGCGTTAGAAAGTTGACGTCGGGTCACGCTGCCGCTGAGAGGGTGCCGTCGTTTGTTCCTTCGGCTGAGGAGATAAGTGCTTTCCGAAAGGCGAGCGGATCGGCGATAACCGGCAAACCGAACTGACCAATCTCTTCACCCCGAATATTCAACTGACCATACCCGAAAACCCTGCCGAGCCACGGCTGTGACAATGTAATTGCCTGGATGCGGTTGGCGGTGAACTCATCTGTCTTGATGTTGAGCACGCCGCGCTTGAAGACAAACCGTCTGTTTGTCACGACAAGCTCTGTTGTCCATTTACGGATCTGCCGGGAAAAAAACATGTAGATCCCAATCAAGGCCCACCCGGCAATGAGCAGCCACATCCACGACGTTAAACTATAGGTCCAGTGAAAATGCCCCCGAGCGAGTATGTGTTCGCCTTGGGCTAGGGTCTTATCAATGTAGGCCACTTAAGCCTCCTCTCTTCATCGCCCGGTCATCGGTGCTGGGCGCTTTCGTTTCATCATTTTGTCTCTTTCAATATAGGGATTAATCGCGTCCATTTTGAGGCGTGTGGTAGGTTTTCGGAGCGAAAGACAAAGGAAAAGAGGCGCGACCTATGGTGGACATTGACTACTATTTCTCCACGCTTTCGACCTGGAGTTATGTCGGGTCGCGGGCTTTTCGTGATCTCACAAAACGCTACGATGTGAAGGTCCATCACAAGCCAACAAACCTCCTCACTTTGTTTGAAGCCACTGGCGGTCTTCCGGCCGGTCAGCGTCCGCCTCAGCGACAGGCGTGGCGGAAGATCGAGATGACGCGGTGGAGCAAAAAGCGCGGACTGCCCATGAACCTCGATCCGCCGCACTGGCCGGTTAATCCGCGATTGGCGGATGGGGTCGTTATCGTCGCAATCCAAGAGGCCGGTGAAGAGGCCGCCGGTGAACTTGCAGATGCTCTGATGCGCGCTGTTTGGGAAGAAGAGCGCAACATCGCCGAGCCTGGAATGGTCGCTGCGATTGCAAACGAAAAGGGGCTGGAGGGGGCAGGGCTTGTTGACGCAGCGTCGCGCTCAGATATCTCGGATACAATCAAACAAAACACACAAGACGCGATTGACCGCGGACTGTTTGGCGCGCCGTCCTACTGTCTTGGCGACGAATTTTTCTGGGGCCAGGACAGACTGGACATGCTGGAAGACGCTCTTAAAGATCGCGCATGACCGCCTCGCCTTGAGCGCGACCGCCCGCTACACTTCTCTCAAACAACATATCCTGGGGAGGAGCAGATGATGTATGAACAGATCATCTATGAGACCAAGGGCACCATTGCGCTCATCACATTGAACCGTCCGGACAGGTTGAATGCCTGGACGCCGCAGATGATGGAAGAGTTGGCCCACGCAATTGAGACAGCCAACGATGACAAAAGCGTTGGCTCCATTGTGATGACCGGCGCCGGTCGTGGCTTCTGCGCAGGCGCTGATATTGAGAGCACATTCAAAACACGCATTGATGGCACTGACCCGGGCAACGACACTGCAGGTGGCTCCGGCGGCGTGCCCGCAACCGTTGACTGGATCAAGCTCGTCCGTGAATCCAAACCGCTGATTGCAGCGGTGAATGGTCCTGCAGTTGGCATCGGTGTCACCATGATCCTGCCCTTCGATGTGATCGTTACGTCTGATGCCGCAAAGTTCGGCTTGGTGTTTGTCAAAATGGGCATCGTGCCGGAGCTTGCCTCAAGTCACTTCCTCATCTCGCGCATGGGCTGGGGCAAGGCGAGTGAGATGATGCTCTCCGCGCGCCTTTACTCTGGACAGGAGGCGGCGGACCTTGGGCTGGCGGAGCATTGTGTCTCGTCTAACGAGCTTTTGGACAAAGCCATTGCCATTGGCGAGCAGATCGCGACCAATCCGGACATCCAACTCCGCATGACCAAGAAACTGCTGACTGAAAACGCGGTAACCACTGATCTCGATGCAGCCCAGAAACTTGAAACCAAATTTCTGCACGAATGTTGGGAAACGCCGGAACACGAGGAAGCCGTGAATGCGTTCCTCGAAAAGCGGCCTGCAAACTTTCGATAAATCGACGACGAAACACCCCTAACCGGAAGGCCGGGCTCATGGCAGATGTCGAGGTAGAGGTCGAGCGGGGCCGCATGCGTCTGACGCTCAACCGTCCTGAAAAACGAAATGCTCTTTCGTACGAAGTGCAGCGCCTACTCAGCGAAGCGCTTTGGGATGCGGATAATGACCGGAACGTGCATTCCGTCATTCTGCGGGGAGCCGGGCAGGATTTTTGTGCGGGCTATGACCTGGCAGGCGCCGCCCCACGCGATCGGGATCGCAATCTCCGAGGCGCATCCAGCATTGATGATGATATCTGGCAGCTGGAGCGGCAGCAGCGGTTTCGCATGGCGATTTTTGACATGCACAAGCCTGTCATTGCGCAGCTCCACGGGCGCTGCCTTGCTGGGGGCACCGATATCGCGTTTTTGAGTGACATGGTGATTGCCGCCGATGACGCTGTGATCGCTTTTCCCCCAGCGCGCGATCTGGGCTCCCTGCCTAACCAGATGTGGCTCTACCATTGCGGTCCGCAATGGGCGAAGCGCCTGCTGCTCACCGGGGACAGCATCACAGGCAAAGAAGCACAAGAGATCGGGCTTGTTATGAAGTCGGTGCCTGCGGACATGCTGGAAGCCGAAGTGGAAGGCCTTGCAGACCGGCTCGCGATGATCGATCCGGATCTGCTGACCACTCAGAAACGCGTGGTCAATTTGGGCTTGGAACTGATGGGGGCGAGAACCCTTCAACGGCTCGCCTGCGAAAATGATGCCCGCGGTCATCGCGCCAAAGCCGCCGATACGTTCAGACAGAATGCCGCGGAGAAGGGCCTGAAAGAAGCCTTCAGGGAGCGTGACGGAAAATTCGGCGACGGGCGGGTTCGGGTGAACGGTCCCGAAATACGCGATGCAGATGGCAATTTGGTGGAGGACTAAATGACAAACGCAACACCACACGAGGTCGAACGTCTTCCCATTTTTCTGCATTGGCAGGAAAAGTCAGCCTTTAAGGAAACTTATGCAGGGGCATTGGATACGATCGTGGTTGAAGGGCAGTACCTGAAACCAAAAGACGTGGACTCAGACACCGTCCTCATCTTCATGCATCCCACCGGCACCATGAACCTGTTGCCCATGCCGAACGCTTTGGCAGCTGCTGGTGTTCACTGTCTCTGTTGTGGGAGCCGCTATCCCCACAATGACACGGCGCTCATCATGGAAAAGGTCATCCTCGATCTTGGGCAGTACATCAAATACGCCAAGGAGAAGCTGGGCTTCAAAAAAGTGATCCTGGCCGGATGGTCCGGTGGGGGATCACTCTCCATGTTTTACCAGTCACAGGCTGAGAAGCCGACCATCACCGCGACGCCTGCAGGCGACGCAGTAGATGTCGTCGGCGCAGAGTTGATCCCAGCGGACGCAGTACTTCAGCTTGCCGCCCATGTAAGCCGGGCAATCATTCTAACCGAGTGGCTTGATGCCTCAATCATCGACGAAAGTGATCTTTCGAAGCGGGACGTCGACCTCAATCTCTACGATTCCGACAATCCGAACCAACCGACCTATTCTGATACTTATGTAGGGTGGTACCGGGCTGCGCAGGTGGCACGCTCAAAACGGATCGACGACTTCGTCTGGAACAAACTGGACGAACTGAAAAAGGCAGGGCTTCCCAACGAAGAGTTTGGCTTTGTGGTTCATGGCACCATGGCGGACCCGCGTTGGCTGGACCTGAACGTTGATCCGAATGACCGCAAGGGCCCGAACTGGTGTTTTATGGGTGACCCGAAGACGGTCAACATGATGCCGGCAGGGCTTGCCCGTTTCTGTTCTCTACGTGCCTGGCTCTCCCAATGGTCCATCGAACACTCCCGTGCTAAGGGACCTGAATGCGCCGGTGACGTTTCGGTGCCCATTCTTGTGATTGAAAACAGCGCAGATGATGGATGTACCCCAAGCCATGCAAAGCGGCTGTTAGCCTGTGTACAGCATGACGACAAAGAGTTTCATGTGATTGACGGCGCGACCCACTATTATATTGGCCAGCCGGACAAGATGATGGTCGCAGTCGGCGTCGTCACAGACTGGTTGAGAAGAAAGTCTCTTTTAGAAGCTTGAAAGTACCCCCACGTGAACATGTCGAGTCCCCTATCTTCTGAGCCGGTCCGCGCGAGTTTTGAGCGGGCGGAAGGTGCGCAATCCTATATTGAGTGGAAGTCGAGCGAGGGTCTGCCGCCGCTCCACTTCGCCCACGCCAATGGGTTTAACGGCCTGACGTACCGTAATCTTCTGTCGCCGCTCGCTGACCGCTTCCACATACGCGCCTGGGATGCGCGCGGTCATGGCCAGACAAGTCTCACCGCCAACCCACGGACACAGCGTAGCTGGTATCGCTATAGCGATGATCTGGTGGCGCTGCTGGAACGATTTGCCGACGAGGCAGGCGGGCCAGTGTTGCTGGCAGGCCATTCCATGGGCGGAACCACGAGCATTCTTGCCGCCGCCCGGCGGCCGGACTTGGTTCGTGGTCTCGTGCTGCTTGATCCAGTCATGATCCGTCGCAATCAGGGGCGCCTTCTTCAATGGATGCGAAAGCTCGGCATTGGTTTGGGCCCTCATGATCTGGCAACGGGTGCAGAACGCCGCCGGTCTGTGTTTCCTGATCGGGCGACCATGGTGGAAAAATATACGGGCCGTGGAGCCTTTACCTCCTGGCCAGTCGAGATGATTGCGGACTATGTCGAGGGTGGAACCCGTGAACTGCCGAGCGGTGAGGTGGAACTCACCTGTGCACCAGCTTGGGAGGCCGCCAATTTCCGTGGGCATGAGCACGATACATTTGTGGCATTGCACAAAGTTAAATGCCCTATCAGCCTTGTTTACGCAGGGGCGGGGTCGACCTGCCGGGGAGACGCACCGCAAATCATTGGGCGTCAGGACAAACAGGGCACCATCTTGCGTCTTGGCACGGCGTCGCATTTCCTGCCGATGGAATTTCCAGACATTGCGCGGCGCGAAATTGGTGCCCTTGAAGACAGGCTAGAGGCCCAGAAAAACCCATAGAAAAGCTCAAAAAGTTAAGGTTTTTTGGTCGCATTCCTGCCTCAATCCATCTTCATTCTGACCATGGGTACGGATTTGATGTGAGGGTTTTTTATGAACCGGACTGGGCTCGCACTTGCTTTAAGCATATGCCTTTTTACGGGTGGAACTGCGCTTGCAAATGAAGCACGCTATTCCATGACAGAAACAGGCGAGGGATTTCTGCGCCTTGATACACAAACGGGCGAAGTCTCTCACTGTCGTGAAAAAGCAGGTGGCTTTAGTTGCGAACTGGCAGCGGATGAACGTGCGGCCTATGACGCCGAGATTGCCGCTCTAAGCGAACGTCTCGAGAAGTTGGAAGCCAAAACACCTGCGGAGCGTGCAGGAGTGCCCACTGACGAAGAGCTAGACGAAGCATTTGGGTTCTTCGAGAAGATGACAAAGCGTTTTGCCAGGGCAGCGCGTATCTTTGGCGAAGAGATGCAGAGCATGGATGAAGAGTTGCAGCAAAACCCCTTGGGCAGTAGTGAAGCAAACCCGTAATCCGAATTTGAGACAAGACTGAGCTGGAACAAAGTAATCAGGAGCATGACATCATGATTGTGAAGTTCGATGAACCAGATCCGAAGCGTGCAGAGAAAGAAGCTGAGATTAAAAAGCTTGATGATCGCAGCTTGCGCAAACTCTACAACGAGACCCGCGCAGCAGCGAAAGCCGCGCGCCGTGCATTGAATATGGAAGAACTCTACCGGTTGGTGAGAGGAACAAAAACCATTCAGCGCATTGCCGGTGAGCGCGGCATCATTATTCGCTCTGTTCTGCCGCGAACCGTCCGCTCCTGAGCGGATTCAAGGCAGACTTTTGCGCACTTAAGAGGTGTACTCTTTCTGGAGGGCAGCGCCGATGCGCTCGTTCATCATTTCGATGGACCCATCCGTGTAGGCCAATATCTTCGCCGAGATGAGATGACGGCCAAGGCCGTGCTCTTCTCGCAAGCCGTTTGCACCCATTGCTTGAATGCAAGCCTCGATCAAGGTTACAGCACGCTCCGTCGCAAACTTTTTGGCCTGCGCAGCACGCGTGACCGCATTTCCCCCTTCTTCAATGAGAACACCCGCCGCCTGGGTAAGCGTGCGCATGGCTTCCAGTTCAGTCGCAACATCGGCGAGGGACCATTTTAAGCCTTGATGGTTGAGGAGCGGTCCGCCAAACGCATTGCGTGTCGCGCCATAGCTCACGGCTTTTTCCAGCGCGTCGGCAACAAGCCCCGCGCACATGGCGGCCACATAGACACGAGCGCCGTTTACGCCTGACATGGCGGATTTAAATCCGTCTCCGGGTCCGCCCAGCACATCTTCGTCGGCCACGAAATAGCGATCGAGTTTAAAACCACCAGCGCCAATCCCATGGCCCCCGCTGAGCGCATACGGGTCAACGCGGGTGAAGCCCGGGCGTGTGGCATCCACAAGGAAAGAGCCAACACCCCGCCAGCCAGCATCTGGGTCGCCCAAAGGTTTGCATTGAGCGTAGGTCACGAAGAGATTGGCGATCTCCGAATTCGTGATCCAACCCTTTTCGCCCGTGAGCTCCCAGCCACCATCGACCTTCGTGGCGCGCGTTGTTATCCCCGCAAAGTCACTTCCGGCACCGGGCTCTGAGAGCGCTGTTGCGGCAAACAGATCGCCGGACAATATGCGGGGAACATAATCGGCCTGATGATGCGGGTTTGACGTAGCTGACAGGCGAGATGCCACATTCTGCGTATTGATGAGCGCAAAGATGAAAGGCATGTCGGCCCGCGACATGTCTTCGCAAAGGGCGAGCTTTGTCAGGAATGAGAGGCCAAAACCGCCAGCTTCAACAGGTGTCTCGATGCGCATAAGGCCCGCATCGGCTGCCTGTTTTAGGGCCGCTACAGGCTGTCGCTTTTCTGCTTCCCACTGGGCAGCATTGGGTTCGACAATCTCGCGCCGGAAGCGGCGAGCTGTTTCCAGATATTCTTCAGCGTTCATGAGCGCTCTCCAATTTAGACACCCAATCCTGGCACAACGAACTTCTCAAGACCCGCCTTCATATCAGGCGGAATGGGAATGGCCTTGCGGGCCACGAGATCAAGCGCGATGGCAACCGCTTCTGCAGTCGCCACACATCGCCCTGTTTCCACATCAAACAGCCAATGCGCCCAGGTATAGGTCTTGTCAGTCACTTCCTTAAGGCCGCTTCTGAGTGTCAATATGTCCCCAGCTTGTGGGGCGTCCCGATAGACAAAGCGGTATTCGAGCGCCGCCCCTCCAGTTGTGCTGTCCTTCGAGCGGTCATCCCCGCGGGTTTGAGCCAGTAGATTGGGAATGGAGTCTGATACAATGCCCATAAACCGACGGGTCGCCAGAAAATCACCCGTCACACACCAGTCTCGCATCACTTCGCCCTGGAATGTGGTGAGCAGGCCCATCTCTTCTGCGTCGCCAAGGCTTGGGGCAGAGCGGGGCGGTGTGAGTTTGAGGCCACGTGGGCTCCCATGCGGCGGCACGTCTACTTTGAATGTCGCCGCTTCGGCGATCATCGCATCAGAGATGTCGACTTCGCTGCGATCTTTGTCTGACCGGAGAGAGGCATGAGCAAAGAAGGTCGCTGCAACATCGCCTGAAACCGTGTTCACCATTTCAAAATAGCAGGTGAGCCGGCTTGCATCCGCCTCCACCACGCCACCCCGAATAAAGATGGGCGCACCTGGGCGTTGTTCGCGCAGGAAACGAATGTGATGGTCTTCAGCAACGAGGCGTGCACCGGTCCGGGCTATCTCATCGCGGCCGTGACCCAGGTGAAGGCTCAGCGCCGCAAGAGCGCTGGTTGCCTTCTCGGAATAGAACTGCACATTCATGTGCCCCATCCCGTCGGTCTCCCAGGTTTGTACCGAACTGCGATAAAGCTCAACAAAGCTCATGAAACTCTCCATTGAAGGTGGATAGGTGTATGGCGTGTGACGAACTCAGCCGAGTCTGTCGCGAATTTCGTGTGGAAGGTCGACGGCCTTGCGGGTTTCCCGCGAAATGAGAAGGGCAGTGCCTTCAGAGGCCGCAGCGGCCTCGCCCGTTTCGGCGTCAAACATCCAGTGTCGGTAACGCAGCGTTTTGGCGTTCTGTGCTTCGAGCCCCGTGCGTACAAAGAGGGTTTGTCCGGCAGTCAGTTCTTTGAAATAGGCAAGGCGCATTTCGACAGTGGCAGTGGCGAGGCCCTTGGCTTTCTGTGAATGACGATCAAGGCCTGCTGCCGCCCACATATGCCCCTGGCATTCAGAGAAGCGCGCGAGATAGAAACGCGAATTCATATGATCATTCGAATCGCATTCCCAACGATTGACCGCAGAGCGATTTGTTTCGTGCATGCCTTTTTCGTCAGCCCGTTCTAGCGAGACGTTGCGGTCGAGGGACCCATCCGGTTGGGAACGGGGCTGAGCGGCATCGGGGCGCTCGACCATGATCTTTTCAGCTTGGCTGCGCATGTGGTCACTCCAGGGAACGAGCTTCCGTGCATTCAAATCGAAATGCCCTACGTCGACGACGAGTGTGGCTGAGAGTGCATCGGTGAGCGCGTTGCGAACTTCCTGATAGATCCGCATCGTCTTGTCATTGAGCGACAGGGTGCCCGACCGCACAGCAACAAGATCGCTTGCGAACAGCTCTTTGTGAAACCGTATGTGGTGCTCAAGAGCGACATAGGTCGTCCGCTCGCTCTGTTGATGCTCATACCCAAGACCCAGAAACGCCTGTTGGTGGAAAGCAGCGTCGGATGTTTTCCCCATATAGAACTGAATGTTCATATGGCCCATCTCGTCGCATTCCCATGGATTCACATAGCCGCGATAGGTATCAATCATTTCGCCCCCCAATGCAGACACGTCAGCCGACCTTCATAATGTAGGGCGCGAGCTTGGCGCTCTCTTCATCGCTGAAGGCAACAGTTTTGCGGGCATCCAGATCGAGCATCACAGCTGCAGCTTCGCCGGTTGCAACAAGTGCCCCGGTTGAGGCGTCAAACAGGAAGTGGGCAAAGCGTAAGACCCGTCCCATCACTTCAACCATGGCACTCTTTGCGACAAGAACCGTTCCGGCACGCACATCCGCCAAACGATCAAGGCGCATTTCAAGCACCACCGTGCCTCGCCGGGCCTTGAGCATGGTATCGCGATCAAATCCGACCTGTTGCCAGAGGTGCGCGGCGCCATCAGAAAACCGGCCCATAATATGTTGCTGGCGCATGCGGCCGGTTTCATCGCAATGCTCGGGATGCACAACACCCTGATAGATGGGGATCAGGTTTTGAGCGGCCTGATCATCCAGTTGAAGGCGGGGCAAAGAAGACATGCCGGGCAGGCCGCGGGGCAGGGCTTCGTCTTTCAGGGGGGCGTAGGGCCCGTCATCCAAATGCGCAGGAAGGTCAGTCTGGTTCGTAAGCGTTGCAGCAAGAACGCCAGTTGCGGAGTTATGAAGCTCATGGGAGAGGATGAGCCCTCCCTCATGTATGCCCGAGGCACGGCTGGTTACGGCGAAAATATCCCCGACCCTCAATTCGCGATGAAAGCGAATATGATCTCGACTTGATAGGACGGGTCCGCTTTGGCCATGAGAGACAGCATATGCGTGATTGGCGTCAGATGCGGCCGCCACATAGAACTGAACGTTCATATGGCCCACTTCATCGCAGTTCCAGGTGTTGACGATGCTTTGAACTGTTTGAATAGGGTCGGTCATGAAATCTCTAGGAAGGACTGAAGACGGCGCACTTTATAAAGGTGCGGGATGAAAGTCATTGTCTTGAAGGGATGCCAGGGCACCCCTACGTTTTTTAGCGATCCGGGTCATTTCGTAACCTGATTGAGAAATGCATCCATGCGTTTCACCGCCGAAGCGGCAAGTTCGCCGGGGAAAGCGACAAAGCCGTGCGCGCCGCCGGGATAGATTGCGAGCTCCGCGTCATTTCCAGCCGCTGCCCAGCGGGCATGCATGAACAAGCTATCGTCTAGCAGCGCATCCGCCGTTCCGACGCTGAAGAGAGCAGGTGGCATGTCTTTCAGGTCAGCAAACAGCGGGGAGATGTCTGGGTCTGAGGTGTCGGCGCCCTTGGGAATAAAACACTCATCGAATTTGTGCAGATCATGAGTGCGCAGGATCAGATAGGGCTCATCGCCAAAGGCGCGTGCGCTCGGAGTCCACCGAAGATCGAATGCACCGAATACCAGATTCGCACCGGCGAAATTGGTGAACCCGTGCCGGTCGCGCATGCGGAGCAGGGTGACGGCGGCCAAATGGGCGCCCGCACTTTCTCCACCGACGGTCAGCACGTCGGTGCCGAATTCATCCTTTGCATGCGCAACCAACCAGGCGGCGGCTGTTTCGCAATCGTCAGGGCCGGCGGGGTAAGGGTGTTCCGGTGCAAGACGATACTCAACACTCACACAGGCGAGCCCGCAATTGTCGGCGATCCGCTCAAGCATAGGGTCTTGGCCATCGGCAGATCCAAACACCCATCCACCACCGTGAAAATGAAGATAGACGCCCTTTGGGTTTTCAGGAGCGATGATCCGCAGCTCCACGTCGCCCCCTTTGCCGGGGATGGTGCGTGTGATTGCACGCTCTGATTTTGGAACCAGCGGGAAAGGACCTTCGCCCCGATCACGACGGGCCCGGGCTTCTGCGACGCCAATGTCCCAATTGTCGTCGGACTTTTCCAACAGCTCGACCAAGGCACTGTTAATGGCCTTTGTCTCCGTAGATACAGCATTTTCGTCAAAGAGCGCCGGATCGAATGGATTTTTGCTCGCCATGGTTTCTCCCTCAAATTTTCTATTTCTTTGGGTGGCAAGATATAGAAGCGGCTCCCGGGCGTCTAATTGCTGGCCGAGCCCGACTAGGGGCGTGTAGAAATCCGGGAAGGCTTGATCCTGGTCAACGCGAGGACTGCATAGAGCCGCCACCATGCAGGCTCGGAAATAGGGGAGAGACTATGGAACCCATATGCCGCGATCGGATCGCGTCGGCTCGCTTGATGAAGGAGTATGGATTAGACAGCGAGGGCGCACAGCGCCTCTTTTCGCTGAAAAACTGTGCAATGGCATCCGATTGTAGCCATCGCAACGCATGCCGTGATCTCTTGGAGACTGTTTGGCAGGTCGAAAACCCGCCAAACGGCTTTTTGTCACCTTCGCTTTAGTAGGACCAGTTTGGGTCCTGATTAATGCGCCCGGGGCACACGGGTAATACGCTCTGGTAGAGGGCGTGGCGTAGTTTCACCGCTGCCCATTGTTGCTGCCACTAACTCAACAGTTTCTGGCGCTGCCGTCGCCACGCTGCCCGAATTGAAGGGCGGCTCTGGCGCATACTCAATAGCAAGCTGTAGGGCTTTGGCATAATCCTCGCCTGCGATCTGCGCCGACAGGTATAGTCCCATATCAATGCCGGCCGAGACGCCGGCAGCCGTGATAATGTCCCCATGGTCGACCCAGCGCTCGGCAACAGGCGTAGCGCCATATCCTTCCAGCACATCATAGCGCGCCCAGTGGGTCGTCGCCTTCTTGCCGTCGAGTAGCCCCGCCGCCGCCAGGATGAGGGAGCCCGTGCAGACAGAAGCATTGATCTTTGTTGTCTTCGTGATTTTGCGAACCCAGTCCATCTGATGAGGGTCGTTGCGCACGGCTTCATCGGCAAACCCGCCAGGCACAAGTAGAATGTCCGCGCTGTCGACTTCATCGATGCTTTTCGGTGCATAGATATCGATCAGGCCATTATCGTTGGCAACCATCCCGGCTTCCTTGGCAACGAAGGTAACTTCTGCATCCGGCAAGCGGCTGAGAGACTCAAACGGTCCTATCGCATCTAATGTTGTGAACCCGTCATAGAGAAAAATCACGATGTGCATGTGGCGCACTCCCTTGTTGCTGGTGATGTCAATTTAGGGGATGCGTTGTTTGGCGGAAATGACATTCAACAGACAGTTTCCGCCAAACCAGATGCAAGGGCTTTCTAGTCGCTGGGTTGCGAAAAGGCGGCAAGCGCCAAAACGACAAACGCGGCAATCACACCGACAATCGCAATCGAGAAAAGAGTGAAGGTGAGCGTATTCCAGTCGATGCCTGTAAAGGCGAGGCCGCGTCCACCAGTCATGCTTGACACGAAGGAGGCGAGGATATTGCCCCAACCTGTCGCGATAAGCCCCCAGGTGATGATAGAAGACCGACCTTCACTCAAGGTGAGTTGTTTGGCGGCGGCCGCGACGGCGATCATCATCATACCATTCAGTGTGCCTTCCAGATGCGCCATACGCCAGGCGCGCAGCGCCTCAGCTTCAACTGCGCCGCCCCCTGCAGCGACAGCGTCGAGGGCCCATAAAAAGGGGACGCCTGCCGCGAGCCCCAAAATAAAAACAAGGGCCCCATGTCCAATCAGCAAACTGTGATGTCGAGTTGGCATTGTATTCCTCCGGTGATTGTCTAACGTGTCGGCGAGAGCGTTTCCAGAATAAGTGGTAAGCGGTTATTCGCCCGGAAACGCGTAAAATAAACAAACAGAACCTGTAGCGTTTCCTTCAAAGCGAAAGGTTCTGATGACTGAAAGCCAGGGGAGCGAACCCCTGGACAAATTGGGAGATACTCAAATGATCGGATACGCAACACTTGGATCGAACGACCTTGAAAAAGGCGCGAAATTTTATGATGACTTCTTTGGTGCCTTCGGCGGCCAGCGGGCCATCAGCATGGATCGCATCATTTTCTGGAACGATGCAAAAGGCGGCGCGATGCTTTCGCTCTGCATTCCTTATGATGAGAAGAAAGCGGTTCCAGGTAATGGCAACATGCTGGCACTTGCCGCTGAATCGACAGAAGAAGTCGATGCTATGTACAAAAAGGCGATTGAGCTTGGTGCAACGGACGAAGGTGAGCCTGGTGCCCGTAACGAGCAATTCTACGGCGCTTACTTCCGGGATCTTGATGGCAACAAAGTCTGCTGCTTCAAATTCACCTAAGATATCTGTCGTCATGTGACGCCAGCCCGGCGGGCACCCTTGCGGTGCCCGCTTTTTTTGTGGGTGTGCATAATCAATAAGCGCCTGCCCACATGTCCCAGTCCCGGGAGAGCCCAGGCCCGGCAAGTGCCCAATTGGGACGAGCGCCGATGAGTTTCGCGGCGGTGCCGGGAAAGTTCGTCATCATCCGGCACTGGCTCCAGTTGAGGAATCGGTAGCGGTTGAGAGCCTTGTTCATTTCCGGCACCGGCTCCCGACCACATAGCAATGCTTCCGCTGCTGCTGTGGCGGCAACTGCAGATCGCACCATACCGTCGCCGGTAATGATCGGCGCGCCGCCATTGTAAATGTAGGAAAGATCGAGCGTGTCTTTCTGCCGATTGCGAAGGCCGCGCCAGGGCGAGCAGGGGACAGCAGCCTGACCCATGGTCTCGTCAATGTCGTGGGGCTCCAGCCCAAGCTTCCCACCGACGCCGATGATTTCGTTGGTGAGCGCTCCATATTCTCGGGGCTTGTCAAAACTGCCTGCTTTGGCGACGCGATAGAAGATCCCGTAGTAGCGCGCAGCAGGTGAGAGCGGATCCTTGAAAGGATAGAGGACCGACATATCAAGTCCGCGCTCCCGGTGGATGAAAGCGCAGAAGGCATCATGTTTTTCAAGCACCCCCTTGGAGGCGCGCGCATTGTCGGTAAAAGTAATTTGCGAGGCGATGACGAATTCTTTGGGTGCAGGCGCTTGCCAGATTACTTCTGCATTCTCCAGCGGCTTTGGCTTTGCATTGACGATCAGAGGCCGCTCGCCTGGTGCAAGTTCCCGCAATGCCTGCCAGTCATTCACCTCTTCTTCGATATGTTGGACGCCCGCGCGTTTGGCGAGAGCGATGAGCGCCCCCGCTAGCCGGGAATTGCGCACGCCGTAGGCGAGAGGTTCTCGCGTTGAGCGATCTTTCCGCACGCCCTCACTTGTCATCCAGGTGGTGGGCCTACGAAAAGTGTAGCGGTCTCCCTCGACATCACACAATGTCGCCTGCTGTCGATAGGTGATCGCTTGGGTCCAGTCGGGCCCATACATTTCGCGCAGCACGTCGGCGCGCTCAATACCAAGAGCAGCGGCATAATAGTCAATGCTGCGTGCGCGCAGCGTTACGCCATTGATAAGACGCCTGCTCTCAGCGACAGGCGGGGCGGCAATCACCACACGTCCCGCAAACTCCGGCGCTCGATTGAGGCGGGCAGCCAGCACCGCGGCGCCAATCCCATTGCCACTGATGACAACACTGTCATAGGCGCAGTCTGCGGCAGGACAGGTCAAACCCTTCCAGGCAGGTAAATAGGCATCACGCCCTTTGATGGCGAAAGTATCGAGCATGGGGCCCTCCCTCCAAAATTAGAGTTTAAACTCTAAGAAAGTAGAGCTTATACTCAAAAAACAGGGCGTCAAGGGGTGACAGACGGAGGCAGGACAGGTATCCAAAGCCTATGGCAAAATCAGCGGCAAACAGAGCACTCCCGGAAGAACGGGACACACCCTCCAAGGGAGCGGCGACCCGTGCCCTTATTATGGAGACGGCGCTCCGCCTTTTTAATGAGGAGAATGCCAGTGATGTCAGCACCAATCAGGTTGCTGCCGAGGCAGGCATTAGCCCGGGCAATCTCTACTACTATTTCCGCAACAAAGAAGAGATCATCCGCGCTCTTTTCCCCGCCATTCGTGACGGGATTGCTGAGCCGCTCACCTACCCCGAAGGCGAACCGATTTCAGCCGAGCGCATGGCAAATGATTATGTCAGAGCGATCGAAGTGCTTTGGCGCTACCGGTTCTTCTTTGCTGACCTCATCGGTCTGGGGCAGCGTGATCCGGAACTCGGGGCAATGATCCGGACGCTGCAGGACGACACAATCGTGACCATGGGCAACATGTATCAGGACATCATGGATCAGGGTGACATGGTGCCTGTGGACCAAAAGACAAATGAGCTTCTGGCGCTCAATTCGTTCCTTGTCTGGTTCAGCTGGGTCTCATTCATGGATCGGGCTTCCGACCCACGAAAGAAGCGCGAGCTGCGGCTGGCCGATGGGGCGCTTGCCTGTCTCGCGATCATCGATCCCTATTTAAAGCCAGACTACCGCGCGGCGGTGCATGATGCTCTGGAAGCGCTCATGAACCGCCGACGGAAGAAGAGGCAACGCTAGCCTGCCAGCGTACACTTGCCATTATTGATGACCATCACGTCTCGGTCTTTCACCCGCGCCTGGAAAGAGAGCACGTTGCCGTCGCGCCATGTGTCGACGGTGATGGTTTCACCCGGATAGACCGGTGAGGAAAAGCGCACATCAAAGCCGACAATCTGTTTCGGGTCATAGTCACAGACATTGGTGATGATCGCCCGGCAGCAGGTGCCATAGGTGCAAAGCCCGTGAATGATGGGCGCTGGGAACCCAACGGCTTTCGCAAATTCCGGATCTGCATGAAGCGGGTTTCTGTCGCCAGACAATCTGTAGAGAAGGGCTTGATCTGGTGCAGTGATCGCGTCAAAGGACTGATCAGGTGCCCGGTTCGGAATGGCGTGTGGAACCGGCGCACCTTCTGTCGGGCCGCCGAAACCGCCATCGCCCCGTGCAAAGGTGGTGGAGAGCATGGTGCACAGCGCATCGCCGCTCGTCTTTTCGCGAATGCTGGTCTCGCTCGCAATGACAGCGCCTTTGTCCGCGCCCTTGTCCCAGGCGCCGACCACTTTCGTATCGACCAGAATGTCGGCGGCGATAGGGAGGGGCTTGTGCATGGTGAGCTTTTGTTCACCGTGAACGACCATGGCGTAATTGATGCCGCTCTTGGCCATCGCACCTGCACCCCAGGCAATCACAGTGGACATGGTGGGAACGGTCACCAGGTCTTTTTCATAAACGAAGGGCAGTTCTTTTGCGTCCAGCTGGTCGCGGCCAAAGCCGACGCCAAGTGCGTAGAGCATGGTCTCCCTGTCGCCATAGGAAAATTCCTGGCCCTCTGTTTTCAGGGTCATGAGTTCGTCGTAATTGATCGCCATTTGCGCCTCCCGGTTTTGTTTGTTGGGCATAGCAAAGCCCGAACAGCTGTGGAGCGCAAGACGATTAAGACGCAATTCCGGATAGGACGATGTCCACATGGCGCTCGCATTCCTCAACACTCATGGGTTCATGGGCGATAAGGAGTCGGTACCAAAAAGGCGCGATAAGGAGGTCTTCGATCTGTCGGCGGTCAATGTCGGTGCGAATTTCACCACGCAAAACCGCCTGGTCAACAATCTGGTTCAAGACAACTTGCCGAAACTCAGAAAAATGCGCGCAGATTTCGTCCTTCATGGCCGGATCGCTCTGCGCCTCAACGGTCATGCCTGCGGCGGCCTTTCCGGCAATCGTACCGCTCATGAGTGCAAGCAATGCTTTCAGGTAGATTTTCAGGTCAGAGACGACATTGCCGCTTTCAGGGAGCAGGATCGTTTTGTCTCCGATCGTATCGAAGAGGTCTAGCAGGACTGCTGCCTTTGAGGGCCACCAACGATAGATCGTGGTCTTGGCGACCCCCGCCTTCGCGGCAATCGCCTCAATCGTTGCACTCGGATAGCCCTCTCCGTCGAGGAGGTCTGCGGCTGCTTCCAACACCTTTCGGCGCGTAGCAACGGGGGCCACACGAGGTTTTTCCTCGAATCGAAGTTTCTCTGGCATCTGTTTCCTATACCATGGACTAAACAAAACGTAGCGTATCTATTGACGATACGCAACGTAGCGATTATCTGTGGGTAAGGAAACAGACCGACAGGAGCTCCCCATGGCTGAAACAACACCTCCAACAATTGCAACGCCGCTTGATCTTCCTTGCGGCGCACGTCTTTCGAACCGTATCGCCAAGGGAGCGATGACCGAAGGCTTGGCCGATCCGCTGAACCAGGCGACTGGCGGTCATGTGGCTCTCTACCGGAAATGGTCTGAAGGCGGGGCAGGCATGCTGCTCACCGGCAATGTGCAGGTTGATCGCCGCTATATGGAGCGTCCAGGCAATGTCGCCATTGATGGGCCTCAGTCAAACGAAGCGAAGTCTCGGCTTGCGGCCTTTGCAGAAGCCGGAACAGTCGCAGGGAACCATCTCTGGATGCAGATCTCTCATGGCGGTCGTCAAACACCAGTGAGTGTCAACAAGCACCCGGTCAGCGCGTCGGAGCACCAGGTAGCCCTACCGGGCAAAAATTTCGGAAAGCCCCGTGCACTAACGCACGATGAAATTCTAGACGTGATTGATCGCTTTGCGAAAGCCGCAACGGTTGCAAAAGAAACCGGGTTTACTGGCGTGCAGCTTCATGGTGCCCATGGTTATCTTCTGTCGCAATTCCTTTCACCTGATGTGAATACACGGACGGATGAATGGGGTGGGTCACTTGAAAACAGGGCGAAGCTTTTGCTCATGTCAGTCCGCGCTGTTCGCGACGCTGTAGGGCCAGACTTCCCGATCAGCGTTAAGCTGAACTCGACTGACTTTCAAAAAGGTGGTTTCTCGACGGAAGACTCAATCACCGTCGCCCAATGGTTGGAGCAAGAAGGGTTGGACCTGCTGGAGGTTTCGGGAGGTACTTATGAAGCGCCGAAAATGTTGGCTGGCGACGGTCTGACACTTGATGCTGAACGCACTCAAACCATGCGTCCGAGCACCATCGCGCGTGAGGCTTATTTCTTGGACTACGCTAATGAGATAAGGGGCGCCACTAAGTTACCGCTCCTGGTGACCGGCGGCTTCAGATCGGTCGAAGGCATGAACGCAGCCCTTGCGTCGGGCGCAGCAGACGCGATCGGCATTGGTCGGCCCATGTGTGTTGACACTGACTTGCCTGCACAATTGCTGGAAGGGAAGATCGCGGAAGCGCCTCGGTATGAAGACAATCTGATCCTTGGGAAGGGTTGGCTGCTTGGCCAAAATAGTCCCTCCAAGATAGTGCGGCTCATCAATGGCATGGGGGCTGCAAACTGGTTCATGTATCAGTTGTTGCTTCAGGGACGGGAAGGAAAACCGAAGCCCGAACTTGGGCTATTTACCGCATTCCGCCGCCTTCAGGCTGACGACAATGCTGCCGGAAAAGCACTGCAGCGTTAACGCTTTCCTGTGATAAGCTCCCGTCAGATTGTAAGAATGACGGGAGCGCCAGATGAGCCAAGCAGCTGTAAACGAAAACGGTCAGGCGCATGAGTGCTTCGACGTAAGCATTGAAAACCACATTGCCCATGTTCAATTGGCACGGCCTGAAGTCGCCAACGCCATGAACAAACCGTTCTGGAATGAGCTGCCAGCCATCATTCGCGACATTGACGAAAACGCTCGTGCTCGGGTGATTGTCATCTCCGCCCAAGGCAAGCATTTCTCTGCCGGTATGGACTTGTCCGTTTTCGCAGGCGGTCCGGATCAAAGCCATATCGAAGCGGGCCGCCGCCGCGAGCGGATGATGCAGACCGTGCTCATGCTTCAAAAGACTTTCTCCTGTCTGGAAGAAGCCCGCATGCCGGTGCTCGTTGCCATTAATGGCGCCTGCGTTGGCGGCGGCATGGATTTTGTCAGCGCCGCGGACATGCGTTATTGCACCAAAGATGCGTTCTTCTGTATCGCAGAAATCAATATCGGCATGACGGCAGACGTCGGTACCTTCCCGCGCATGGGGTATGTGATGCCGCAGGGCCTCGTGCGGGAAATGGCGTTCACCGGACGGCGCATGTATGCAGATGAAGCCAAGGCCTGCGGTTTTGTGAATGAAGTGTTTGAGACCCATGACGACATGATGAAAGCGGTGATGGGCCATGCGTCCGACATCGCATCCAAGTCACCGCTCGCAATGTGGGGCTCTAAGGAAATGCTCAACTATGGCCGCGACCATTCCGTGGGTGATGCGCTGAAGCACATCGCTGTCTGGCAGACAGGCATGTTCCAGCCGGGCGATATGGCCGAAAGCTTCACCGCGCAGCAGGAGAAGCGGGACGCTGTGTTCCAGGAACTCATGCCCATCCCCAAAGGCTTTAAGGACCTGTAAGCCTACCGGGCACCCAGGACTTTCCAAAGGCTGGTGGCGGACATGATCGGTTCGTCGCCAACCGAGATGGACCCCTCCACAAAAAGGATGGACCGTGTCTTGCGCGTGAAGCGAGCACGGCATTCCACCAGCTCACCAAGCTTCGGGAAGCGCAAAAAACTCACCTGCAGGGAGAGTGTAGCGCAGGGCGCGTGGTCATTGTCCCAATAGGCTGTGCACCCCATAGATGCATCCGCAAAGGTCATGAGCTGGCCCTCATGGGCGTGGATACCATCATGGCCGAGATGCCGTTCATCAACACGAAACGCCACAACGCGCTGTCCGTCTTCGTCACGCTCAAAAAGCGGACCCACGAATTTCTCAAACGGGTCGATGAGTTCCTGGGCGAAGAAGCCTTCTGGGACACTCGCCGTCACGATGCCTCTCCGATCCGGTAAACGCCGGTCGCCGTCATCATCAGCTTCTCGTCGGCTCTGAGTTCCGCAGAGGTAAAAAGAACGGTCCGCGTGCGCCGCGTGATGGTCGCAGTGCCAACAACGGCTGCCCCTTTGGGGCCAGGTCCGACAAAATCACAATTGACCGAGAGCGGCGCCGTTGGCGCGCCGTCAGCACAGGCACGGGCCAGTTCGCCGAGCACGCCACTTGCCAGCGTCATCATCATGCCGCCATGGATGAAACCATCCCCATTCAAGTGGTGCTCATCAATCGTGAAACTGAGCGACGCACCATCATCTGAGCGTGTGTAGGAAATAGGACCAACATGGCTTTCAAAAGCAGATTGGGAACTCATGTGCGTGCGCACTCCATCAGAAACAAAGTTGGCGGGCGGTTGCCCCAATCACCGTTGACGAGCGGGCCCTGTTGGCGCTCTATCTACCCTGTATAAGCGTGTAGCGAAAGAGGAAGAGCCAATGGGCGCATCGCTGTGGCAGGCACGAGGCCATATTGAAACCACAACCGGTGGGTTTTCGGTCCATGACATGACAGGAAAGATTGCTGCCTGGTTGGTGGAGGAGGGCGCGCAGGAAGGCCTTCTGACGGTGCTCGTCCGGCACACCTCTGCCTCGCTGGTTATTATGGAGAATGCGGACCCGGATGTGATGGCCGACCTGATGGACAGTCTGGCGCGGCTGGCGCCGGAAGACCCCGCCCGCTATCGCCACGGAACAGAAGGGCCTGATGACATGCCCGCGCATATACGCACAGCGCTCACACAAACCCATTTGAGCCTGCCAGTCGCAGACGGACGGATGGATTTGGGCATATGGCAAGGCATTTGGTTGTTGGAGCACCGGGCCAGGGCGCAACGGCGCACTCTCTCATTGCACTATGTGGGCGTGTAGCGCTTAATTGAGGCGGAGATTGTCTCGACCCGTTTCATAGGAGTTGCCATGTCTCGTCCAACTGATCTTGTGCCGCTTCTCAATGTTGCAGATGTTGCCGCATCCATTGAGTTTTATGGGGAACTCGGATTTGAGGTGGACCAGAAGGTGGAAGAGGAAGGCGCCGTCATCTGGGCAAATCTGCGTCATGAAGGCGGAGGTGCGCTGATGCTCAACGCAAAAGACATCATCGCCCCTTCTGAGCGCGCGAAACGACCTCACTATAGCGACACTGTTTTCTATCTCACCTATCCCTCAGCCCGCGAAATGCACGGGCGTTTGTCGGGCAGAGGTGTGGACGTCACAGAGGTTGAAAAGCAGCCCTATGGCATTGAAGAATTCTATGTCCGTGACCCAGATGGCTACGAGATTGCCATCGGAAGTCCAATCAGCTGAAATCAGTCCGGTTCGGACACGGAAAGGATGGCGGTTGCTGTCTGAACGAGGTTCGATAAATACCGATCATCGGACAGCGATGGCACTTTGCCGCTTCGTCCCATCACGTAGGTTCGCTCACACAAGCTGCCAATTGAAAATGTTATCATGTCGCTGATCCGCTGACGCCAGACATCATCATCCGTTGCGGCCATGTGATCCCGCATTGCGGCGATGATGTCGCCACTGGTCTTGTCATACCGGTCACGCCAGAGATGCTGATAGGGCGCGCCGTGGGCGGACACAAGTTGGGCGAGAAGAAGCACATAATTCCGCCAGGCGGGCTCCGCCAAAATCGCTTCGGCGAGTGGTAGAACCTGTACGCCGACCAGATCTTGTAGCGTCAGATTTTTGACGCCCTTGGCTGCCTTCAGCGAGTCCCACCGCCTGCGTCTTTCTTCATCAAGGGGGACCATTCGGCGATCCAGAATTGCCTGCAGCAGGCCTTCCATGTTCTGAAAGTAATATCCGATCGCCGACGTGTTTTTCTGCTTTGCCTTCTGATTTATATCGCGGACAGAGGTCGCCTCAATCCCCTTCCAGCCCATCAGTTCTTCACCGGCAAGCAGCAGCGCTTCGCGGGTTCTCTCTGACTTGCCGGTTCCCGATGTTTTGGCGCCAGGCTTGGTCAATGTCAGTCCCAATTGAGATGGTCGAAGAAGGTTTGCAGTTTACCGGAGTCGCCGCTCACCGATACAGCGTCCCGATCCAATATGTTGTCCCATGTCATGCGGGCATCAGCAAGCAAGATGAGGGAGCGGTGATCAAGCGTCAGCGTCGCATCAGGCGCGCGCAATGCGGCCCGGTCATGAATCATCACTCCCTTGGTGAGGGTCAGCTGGAAGCTTTCCTCTCTGTCGGTAACTTGCACCGCAATCGAGATGTCTTCGCTCAAGGGACGGGTGACATCTGAACGCACGCGGAGCTTGCTGATGAAAGACGAAGAGGGGCCTGCCAGAGCAAGGTCCGGGATTTTCGGTTCAGAGAAGAACTCCGTCACGCGCGAAAATGCCTGACCGAAGATAATGTTCATCCCAATTTCGCCAAGCATCAGGTCTGCTTCGGTGAGAAGGTAGTTGCGTTCATTGGCACTGTCGCTTTGGTAAGCAACGCCTCTCAAGGAATTGGCTTTGACGGACAAAGCTTCTGTATTGCCCTCATCCTGGAGCAAAAGCTCGGTGGCAAGCTCCGCAGCCCATCGATAATCGCCATCGCTATAGGCGGCTTCCGCCTGGGCAAGAACTCTGTCTGCGCCGCCCAAAGCTTCTATCAGTTTTGAGGCGCGGTCTTTCGGTGGAAGAGCTACCAGCTCAAGCGTATCGCCGCCATACCAGCCCATTTCCTTATTATAGACCCCGCGCACGATCCAGCTGAGACGATGGTAATAGTCATCGAATTCTTCACCGCTGGTGATGCCCGCTGGAATGCGAAGGGCAGAAGCAGTCTGCGCAGGTGTAGCGCCTGCATCAATTTGGCGAAGCGTTTCGTCCATGATGTATCGACCCACCAGAAGGGTGCTGTCGATCAAGGCGCTGACATTATCAGCGCCATTAATTGGAAGGCCGTGGCCCCCCACTAGGTGCGTGGCACCAAAGTCTCGGAAGTGATTGATGCTGGCAATATAGGCCTCCGCGTCCCGTCCTTTTTCATAGCGCGGTGTTGAGAGAATGGGGTGGGTGCGCGTGCCAACAACTGTGTCACCGGTCGCCAACACACTATCTTCTTCGATCCAGGCACCGATCCCGTCATCCAGATCACCCGGTGCATGGAAGAGCGTCACCGTCGTACCGCCAAGGTCGATGGTCACCTCGTCATCGAAGAGATGGGTCGGCGTGAGATAGCTCACAGTTCCGCCAAGATTGATGACCGGTCCCCCACCGGAGCCGACTGTGCCTTCCACACCTTCGGGCAGGATGAGGCCAAGCTGTTGCACGGCACGCAGTCGGAAAACATCTGCTGTTGGGGACGTCACGTCGCCGAGATAGCGAAGCGCGTTGCGATGGGCATAGAGAGGAATGTCAGAACCCTCTGGGATGAAGGCACGAACACCACCGGTATGGTCGCCATGTCCATGAGAGTAGGCGACACCCATGATGGGTTTGGAAGTCCGCGTTCTCAGAGCCTTAAGCGCCAGTTCAGCTTTCTCAACCCGCATGCCCGTATCGAAGATGAAGATACCATCGTCACCCTCAATCATCACAATGTTCGACATCGTGTAGCCGTAGGCGACGGTCACATGCTCCGACACCTCGATCAGCCGCGGTGGCTGAAAAACGGATTGGTGCGTGAGGAGCTTTTCGCTCACGCCTGCCTCCGGTCTTTCCACAGCTTCTGCGGACACAAGGCCAGTGCCCATCAGGGCGGCCAGGCTGAGCGATAGAACGGCGCGGAAGGACATGGGGTTTCTCTCTTGGTTCAAAAAATACAAATGTATTAAATTGAAGCCAAGGCAAAATGTCAAGCACCCCACAAACGAGGCGCGTGACATCAGCTTTTCAGCGGGTTGCGCAGTTAGATCGCAGAAGCGAGAACGTCTGTGTCTCCGTCACCGATAACATCTTCGTCCAGTTCCAGCGCCATGACCCGAGCAGGCACCCCATACTCATAAAGGGTGTCATATACAGCGACTGCCTGATCATCATCACCCTGGCTTCTGACTGTCACAGCGACCGCAGCATAGCTTGCCGCTTCGTCGGCAAGGGCGCCGAGCGCCAGATTGGCTTCCTCGGTCAAGACAGTGGCTTCACGAGAGAAATAGACAGGCATGGTGAACTTGCCTGCGTCATCAGAGTAAGCCTGTGAGAACGGTGAGTATTCGACAAGCACCGTCACTGCGTCTGGTCCGACGGCTTCATCCGCCCGCGCACTGGTGAGACCGGCCGCGATTCCCAAAGTAGTCATGACCAACAACGTTGCGGCCCCGATAGATGCAAGGGTCTCGTTAAGGGTCATTTTGTGCCGTTTTGTCATGTCGCTCTCCAGATTCGTTTGTCACGCCATGAACAATCTGCAGGTTGAATAGGGCTGACCAAGGGAGAGGGCAGGGCAATGCGGGGGCCGAATTGAGGTTTCTTTGCGACGAATACGCCGAAAATGGCAGAAAACTGGGAGAAAAGGGCCCCCGCGCTCCAGGCTCCCAGGTGGCAATTTCCAATGTTCAGGTGTGAAACACTGCCGTTCGAAATTGATTCCCAATTGCCCCCAAGGGCGGGTATGGTGCCGCCCAATTGGTCCTTTGGCAGCGCATTCCGTAGCGACAAAGATGCGGTTGCTGGCTTTTTGGCATAAGACGTGCCAAATCAGCGGATGCTAAATAGGACGAAACAAAGTTGCTAAACAGGTTTGCAAAGCAGGGAGACCTATATGTCTAGAGAAGCAGTAATCGTATCAACCGCCCGTACCGGCCTGGCAAAAGCCGGTCGCGGTGGTTTCAACATCACACATGGTTCTGCCATGGGCGGCCACGCCATCAAGCACGCTGTTGAGCGTGCGGGCATTGAGCCAGGTGACGTTGAAGACGTCATCATGGGTTGTGGTAACCCAGAAGGCGCAACCGGCATGAATGTCGGCCGTCTGTCTGCACTGGCAGCTGGCTGCCCAGTCACCACATCCGGCACAACCGTCAACCGGTTCTGCTCTTCTGGCCTTCAGACCATTGCCATGGCAGCAAACACTGTTGTGAACAATGATGTGCCGATCGCTGTTGGCGCCGGTGTTGAAAGCATCTCACTCGTGTCCATGGGTGGCATGAACACCAACAACATCACCGAAGAAAGCCTGATGTCACAGTATCCAGCTCTCTGGATGCCAATGATCGAAACGGCTGACATCGTGGCACAGCGGTATGACGTGAAGCGCGACTATCAGGACGAATATGCACTTCGCTCACAGCAGCGCATTGCGGCAGCTCAGGAAGCTGGCAAGTTCGACGACGAAATCGTTCCTATGAAAACCAAGATGAAAGTGGTTGATCGGGAAACGAAGGAAGAAAGCATCGTCGACTACACGGTCACAAAAGACGAGTGCAACCGTCCACAGACAAACCTCGAAGGTCTGCAGAGCCTGCAGCCAGTACGCGGCGAAGGAAACTTCGTAACGGCTGGTAACGCGTCTCAGCTTTCCGATGGCGCAGCAGCTGTTGTTGTCATGGAAGCCGCTGAAGCAGCTAAGCGCGGCGCAGAGCCTCTCGGTGCCTTCCGCGGTTTTGCCGTTGCAGGCTGTGAGCCAGATGAAATGGGCATTGGTCCTGTTTTCGCTGTGCCACGTCTTCTGGAACGCGCAGGCCTCAAGGTTGACGATATCGACCTATGGGAGCTGAACGAAGCCTTCGCATCGCAGTGCCTCTATGCACGTGACACGCTTGGCATTGATCCTGAGAAGTACAACGTCAATGGCGGTTCCATCGCTATTGGTCACCCATTCGGCATGACCGGCGCGCGTTGCGTGGGTCACATTCTGCTGGAAGGCCGTCGTCGTAAGGCTGAAGGCCAGAACGTCAAATGGGGCGTGGTCACAATGTGCATCGGTGGCGGCATGGGCGCAGCGGGTCTCTTCGAGATCTTCTAAGCGTTTTCAGGAAAAGTGGTTGCCGGTTTTCCGTCCGGAAACGCGACGAGAAAGACCTAACATGCTTTGAAGTTTGAAAGGCCGGGCCCAGCGCCCGGCCTTTTGCTATGGTGCAGCAGAAATGGAAGAGGACGGGCGCATGCGGTATTTTGACGATTTCGAAGTGGGTGAGCGTTGGCCGATTGAGGCAACGTATACGATGACCGAAAAGGAAATCGTCTCGTTTGCAGAAAAGTGGGACCCGCAGCCTTTTCATGTAGACAAAGACGCTGCAGAGAACTCGATCTACGGCACGCTCACCGCCTGCGGCTCGCATGTTCAGAGCGTTGTTCTGCGCCTGGCTCAAGGCTTACCGCACGAGACAGCAGTGCTAGGTGCGTTGGGTTATGACGAAGTCCGGTTCCACAAGGCAGCGAAGCTGGGTGATGTTCTGTCTCTTACGATTGAGTGCATCGACACGAAACCAAGTTCCTCAAAACCTGATCGTGGAGTTGTGAAGAACCGCCACATCCTGGAAAACCAGGACGGCGATACGGTATTCACTCAAACCACGACATTGCTCATTTCCCGCAAGGCGTGACGCAGGGAAGTGGGACTTTCCACATCCTGTCTTCGCCCGGACGTGTGAAGTCTAGATGCGCATCCTGCCGAGCATCAGAAGTAGTTCGTCTCGTCGCATAGGTTGCAGGCAGTCGATATCAGTCCTCTCGGCAAAGTCGGCGAGATGGCGCTGACCGAAGACAGTGCCCGCCGCCAGGGCCGCTTTGATGTGTGAAAGCAGCGCGTCGCCAATTGTGAGCAGTCTGGGGCGGATGTCAGTCTTAAGGTCGGGCACATGGGCAGGTGGCACCGCGTGTCCGCCCTTCCAACGCTCGATCCAACAATGCTGGATCTCTTTCGCTGCCGTGATCTGCATATTAAAGAAAGACCGCGCGCCCTCTGGATCGAGGCCCAGCTTCACCGCAGCGTCAATTGATTTCTGAAGAACCACTGCCTCCCGCTCAAGATCTTCGACCGGCATACCGTTGGCCCTTTTCCAGGCTGCCACAGATTTCATCAGCTGAAGACGCTCGCCGATCTGCTCGAATACGGCATTGGCCGTTGGATCGGCGGTGGCGGGCAGGGCAAAGACGAGAAGCAGGGTGGCAAGCGCCCCGACATACACAGATGTTTTCATGACGGCAGTAGCATTGTCGCCCTAGCCACAAAGAGCAAGCGAGAATTCCGGGGTTAGGATGCTAGTGCCTAAAGCCCCAATACCAGCTTCGCCATGATGTTCCGCTGAACCTCGTTAGAGCCACCATAGATGGAGCCTGCCCGATTGTTGAGATATGCGGGCACCGCCGTCATCGCTTCAGCCGCGCCAATGGGTTCCACATTGGAGCCGGTCACGCGCGCATCCTTCTGGTCAGGTGTCGCATAATATTGGATCGCTTCAACGGCAAGCTCATCAACACGCTGGCGCATTTCAGTTCCGCATGTCTTCAGCATGGAGGAAGCGGGGCCGGGGTTTTGCCCTGACGACATGGCCGAGAGAATACGGTGTTCCGTGATCTCTAATGCTTTGATGGCAATTTCTGTGTCAGCAAGTTTGGCGGCGAAAGCCGGATCATCCATGAGAGTTGCGCCGCAGCCACTGGCTTCTTTGGAGGCGAGGGCGCGCACTTTTTGAGCGCCGATTTCAAGCCCCGGCGCGGAAGAACCACCGCGTTCAAACTCAAGCAGGTATTTGGCGACCGTCCAGCCATCATTTTCTTCGCCAACGCGATTGGCGACAGGCACCCGGACATCGTCGAAGAACACCTGATTGACCTCATGGTCGCCGGCCATGGTGATGATGGGCTCCACCTTGATGCCCGGCGTATCCATGTCGATCAAAATGAAAGTGATGCCTTGTTGTGGCTTGCCTGATCCATCGGTGCGGACCAGACAGAACATGCGGTTGGCGAACTGCGCATGGGTCGTCCAGATTTTCGTGCCGTTAATGACATAGTCGCCTCCATCTCGCACAGCCTTGCATTGAAGCGAAGCAAGGTCAGAGCCAGAACCCGGTTCGGAATAGCCCTGACACCAATAGTCTTCACCAGACAACATCCGAGGGAGATAGAAATCCTTCTGCTCTTGCGTGCCATATTTCATGAGCACCGGCCCACACATGCGAAGCCCCATAGGTGCGATGTGGGGCGTTTCTGCACGTGCGCATTCAGATGCAAAAATATATTTCTGCATGTCGGTCCAACCGGTGCCGCCATATTCTTTCGGCCAGCTGGGCGCGACCCACCCCTTGGCATGAAGCGCTTTGTGCCAGGGCATATTGTCGTGATAATCGGTGAAGACACTGGTGGTGAGCCGCCCCGCCTCGCGCATGCTCTCCGTGAGCGTTTCATCTAGAAACGCACGAACCTCATCACGAAAAGCGGCATCCTCAGGCGCGAGCGCAAGGTCCATAGGAACTCTCCTTGATAGAGCTGTTAGAGGCCGAGAACAGCCTTCGCCATAATGTTGCGCTGAACTTCGTTGGAGCCACCAAAGATCGTATTGGCGCGCCCGTTCATATATTTCGGCACAACCATCAAAGTATGGTCAGGGCCAACTGGTGCAACATTCGAACCCCAGGTCCGAGCTTCCATCACGTGTGGTGCGATATAGTGGGAAATCGCCTCAACACCAAGTTCCGTGATGGTTTGAGTCATGGTGGAGCCGCGCAGCTTGATCATGGACGCCGCTGCACCTGGGTTCTGGCCTGATGAAAGCGAAGACATGATCCGGTGTTCTGTGAACTCGACCGCCGTCACTTCAACTTCCGCCTCATCAACCTTGCGACGGAACGCTGGATCATCAATCAGGGCACCCTCGCCGTCTGATACTTCTTGGCCTGCAATGTTTTTCAGGCGGTTGAGCGCATTGCGAAGGTTCGCGCCATGGGCAGACCCGCCCCGCTCAAACTCCAACAGATATTTAGCGACTGTCCAGCCATTATTCTCTTCACCAATGCGGTTGGCTTTCGGCACCCGCACATCATCAAAGAACACCTGGTTTACTTCGTGGTCGCCAGAAATCGTGATGATGGGCTCAACAGAGATGCCCGGCAGATCCATCGGGAAGACGATGAAAGAAATACCTTCTTGCCGCTTACCTTCTGAACTTGTCCGCACAAGGCAGAACATGTGGTTGGCGAAGTGAGCGCCTGTCGTCCAGATCTTCGTGCCGTTGATAATATAGTCGTCACCATCAGAAACCGCTTTGGTTTGAAGCGAGGCAAGGTCTGATCCGGAGCCTGGCTCGGAATATCCCTGGCACCACCAATGCGTGCCGTCCAGAATTTTAGGAAGATATTTCGCGCGCTGCTCATCGGTGCCGTGACCCATCAGCGTCGGCCCAACCATGGAAAGGCCCATAGAGCTCAACCCCGGTGCACCAGCGGCAGCGCACTCGGAAGCGAAGATAAACTTCTGCATCACGGTCCAGCCTGTGCCACCGAATTCTTGCGGCCAGCTCGGTGCTGCCCAACCTTGAGCATTCAGCGTTTTCAGCCATTCAACCCGCAAAGGATGATCTGTCAGGATGCCGCTGGTGAGCCGAGCATGCGCTTTCAGCTGGTCAGTGAGCTTCTCATCAAGAAAGGCACGCACTTCATCACGAAAGGCAGCTTCTTCGGGTTTCATTGCCAGATCCATGGATCTCGTCTCCTCCATTTGCGTCAGGGCACTTTGGCCTCTTTTGCCAACATTCTAGCGCACAAGGGCGAAGACACCAAAGAAGCAGTATGAAGCTGTCCTTTCGCCTTTCTGCCCTTGCGTCAAACAGATAGAGTTCGGGCAATCAGAAACCAGAGGAAATCTCAAAATGGATCTAGGACTTAAAGGTAAGCGCGCGGTGATATTGGGCGGAACGCGCGGCATTGGGCGCGCGATCACTGACCTGTTAGCGGACGAAGGTGCCAATGTGGCTATTTGTGCCCGCAATCAGGAACAGATTGACGAGGCTGTGTCGGCGCTTAAGAGCAAAGGCATCAATGCTTTTGGAAAATCTGTCGACATTGCCGATGGCCCGGCGCTTCAGGCATGGGTTGGCGAAGCCGCGAAAGATCTCGGTGGTATCGACATCCTGATCTCCAATGCCAGCGCTCTGAGCGCCGGGAATGAAGAAGCAAACTGGCAGGCAGGCTTTGACGTAGACGTGATGGGAGCACAACGTTCCATCACATCAGCACTCCCACATCTCGAAAAATCAGCAGCTGCAGGTGGCGATGCGTCTATCGTCATCATCTCGTCAGTGTCAGCAGCCGAGACCAGTCATCCCAACGCCTATGGCGCGATGAAAGCAGCACTCATTCATGTCGCGAAAGGGTTTGCGAAGCAATATGCAGACAAGCATGTCCGGTGCAATGTGGTGTCACCTGGTACAGTCTATTTCAAAGGCGGTGTCTGGCACATGATCGAAGAAAACATGCCTGATGTTTATAAGGACGCCATGTCAAACAACCCCATGGGTCGCATGGCATCGCCAGAAGATATTGCCAATGCAACAGTCTTCCTTTCATCGCCCAGGTCCAGTTTTACAACTGGGATCAATATGGTTGTAGATGGGGCCTATACCAACCGGGTAAACTTCTAGGACTTTGCCAGCTTAGGCTGAAGACGGTGCAGAGCCATCGTCTTCAGACCACCTTGCTGCTTCATGACAAAGACGGGCGATCACCTGGTCGAGACTGGTTGGGGCAATGCCTCTATAAAAACCGACAATCTCACGAATGATATCTTGAACAGGTTTTTCAGACGTCCCGTGATGGGGTTTCTGGCTTTCCTCGGCGATGCGTTTGATGGCAGCGACAAGCGCGAAGCGAAAATAGGGTGGAAGACCGCTCTCGCGGTAGAGATTGCCCAGAACCTCGGTACCTGCGCCATGAAAAGCACGTGCCACTTCGTCATAAGGGCGGTTTGTGAGCACATGGAACGCCGCCATTGAGAAATCCAGCGATCCTCCACATGTCATGCGGAGAAGGAGAGAGGGAGTCAGATCGTTGTGGCTGTTAAGTGTGGTTGCAAGCCCGATGAGCTCTTCAGGCGTTGCGTCAGCGTTTGATGCTGAGCGAGACAGGGCATCTTCCATCGCCGCATTGACGATGGCATCGGCCATCTGCGGAGGCAGCGCATGGGCTTCGATCAGCGTTTGGCGGACCGATGACCCGATAGCCCGGTCAAAACGATCCGTCAGAATGATTTTGTGGCATTGAGCCACAACGGGGGCGGTCAAGCCCTGACGCGCAGAGACCAGAGTGAGCATGCGACCATCCAGGTCATCGCGGGCAAAGAGAGCGCCATACCCATCTTCATCAATTCTGGCACTTGTGTTTGAGAGGACCGTTTCAACAGCACGGCGTTTGCCGGTCCTCAACAAGGGTCCGGAGACAGCTTCTGTGAGGTCATGCCGGGTGGCAATGCTGATCTGAGCTTGCTCGTCAGCTGCGCCGCTTTCAATGAGATCAATTAGAAAATCATCCGTCAGAACGGATGATCTCTCCAAAACCGGACTGGCAACATCAGACACATCGGCAGCCAGTTGCTCTGCGACGGATGGTGGCAGGAAAGGATAGTCGGCGATCGCGCGCGCAACGGACGCCCGCACCTGTTGCTCCGCGTCCAGACTGAGAGTTGCAAGGATGTCGTGGGCTTGCCGTCTGTCATCTTCAGTGAGGTCTGATCGAGAAGTAAGCGCGCCGAGTGCTTCGGCTGCGGTCAACTTGCCATCCAAACTGCCTGCGGCATCAGCCTTTAGCGAGTCAGCACTGTTCCCTGCCGATTTGTCTTCTTTGCTCATGCGGCTCTCCAGATAGGAATATCTAGAGTGCCAAGCGGGTATTAAGACCTGCTTAATGTTTCACCATATGGCCGGAATTTGTACCCAAGCGTCACATTAGTTTCGCACGCAAGGTTAATAAACATCCCTAGCTTCCCCGAAGCGACAGTCAAAGACCAGAAGACGAGGACATTTCCATATGCGCGCACTTTCATTGGCGGCCCTGCTCGCAGGCTCAGCACTTCTGACGGGCCCTGCCTGGAGCAGTGACAGACTGACTTTCACCCATCTTTCCACCTATGAAACAGGCGTGTTTGATGAAGGTGCTGCTGAGATCGTGGTGTATTCCGTTGAGACGCAAAAGCTCTTCGTCGTGAATGCTGATGCAGGCGAAGTAGATGTTCTTGATATTTCGGACCCAACGTCGCCGACAAAGGTCAGCACGCTGTCAACAAGCGATCATGGCAAAGGGGTGAACTCCGTTGCTGTACATGGCGACTTTGTCGCCGTAGCCGTTGTCGGTCCGTCAAAACAAGAGGCAGGCAAAGTTGTTTTCTTCGACCTTAACGGCAATGAAAAAGGAGCTGTGCCCGTTGGCGCCAACCCTGACATGGTGACATATACGCCAGACGGAGCCTACGCATTGGTTGCGAATGAAGGTGAGCCATCAAAGGACTACACCAATGATCCAGAAGGAACTGTGAGCGTCATAACCATTGCGGATATGACAGTGCGCACGGCAGATTTTTCAGGCTTTGAGTCTGTGCCAGAGGGTATGCGGATCGTGAAGCCCGGAAGTTCTGTCGCCGCTGATGTTGAGCCAGAATATATCGCAGTATCGGCAGATAGCTCGACGGCATATGTCACGCTGCAGGAGAATAATGGCATCGCGGTTGTCGATATCGCCAAAGCAGAAGTCACCAGTCTGCTTGGCTTGGGCTACAAAGACCATTCGCAAGTGCCCTTGGACGCATCGAATAAGGATGGTGGCACCAACATCAAAACCTGGCCGATTATGGGAATGTACCAGCCGGACTCAATCGTCTCCTTTGAAGTCGCGGGTCAGACTTATCTGATGACCGCCAATGAAGGAGACGCGAAAGATTATGACGGCTGGTCTGAAGAAACCCGGGTCGCGAAGCTCACGCTTGACGCAACCGCCTTTCCAAATGCAGCCCTGCTGCAGGAAAACGGCAACCTTGGGCGTCTGAAAACCACCACAAGCATGGGCGACACCGACGGCGATGGCGACCATGACGTCATCTATTCTTATGGCGCTCGGTCTTTTTCCATCTGGTCGACTTCCGGCGAACTGGTGTTCGACTCCGCGGATCAATTTGAGCGCATTACAGCCTCTCGCCTGGGGCGTGACTTTAACTCCACTAATGATGAGAATGATAAAGGCGACAATCGCTCTGACGACAAGGGACCTGAACCGGAAGCGCTGACAGTGGGCAAGATCGGCGAAAAGACGATTGCCTTTATCGGTCTTGAGCGTATTGGCGGCGTGATGGCCTATGACGTGACCGACCCGGCCAACGCTGAGTTTCTCGGTTATCACAACAATCGGAATTTTTCAGGTAATGCAGAAGCTGGTAAGGCCGGCGACCTTGGACCGGAAGGAATGGCCTTCATCCCCGCAGCGCAATCGCCAAATGGGAAAGACCTGCTTGCGGTGGCAAATGAAGTGAGCGGGACCACCTCAATCTTTGAGATTGTCCTGAACTAACAGCCCGTCAAACTTGGATGTCTGTTGAGGCGGAGCGGGGCGGTGCGTATTACCGCCCCGTTTTCGCCTCCGCGCATACATCGAGCCATCGGCGCATCACCCTGCGCGCAAAATCTGCTTGGGGCTTGTGATAAGCGGCAATGTCGGCGTGCATTTGCGCGACGTGCGGCGCGGGATCTTCTTTGAGTTCGTCCGCATGGAGGCGTGCCCAATTCAAGAGGGTCGGCTGATCCAGTTCTAAGTGAAACTGTAGGCCCCAATTGATCTCGCCCATCCGGAACGCTTGACCGGCGCAGTCCGGCCGTGTGGACAGAGGAATGGCATCATCGGGCAGGTCAAACGTATCCCCGTGCCATTGCATCAGAGGAAGGTTTGGCGGACTCCCGGCTAGAAGGGCATCATCACTGGCGGCGTCCAACCAGGTTTGCGCAAGGAACCCCCATTCTGTATGGCCCAGGGGTTTCACCCGCCCCCCATGCGCATCAGCCATCAGTTGCGCGCCGAAACAAACACCCATAACCGGCTTCTCGGCGACATCAAACGCGCGCAGCAATTTCCGAGTCTGATCAACGAAGGGATGATCGGCCTCATCCAGAATGCTCATGGCACCGCCGAGCACCACGAGCCCATCAAAACCATCTGGTGTCGTCGGCACGGAGCCTGGTAGATCAGGGTCATGGCTTACGTTTTTATAGGGCACGAGTACGCTCGGCCGATAACCTTGCGCTTCTGTCTCTTCCAAGAGGACGCCTGGTGGCGATCCTTCATCGTTCATCAGGAAGAGGATGCGCATAAGAGGGTCAGCCTATGTTGAAGGGCCGGTCCGAACCAGTAGGTCTTTCAGGATACCATTCTGGATACTGTAGACGATGCCATGCACAGTCAGCTCTTGGCCTCGGTTCCAGGCATCTTTCACAATCGTGGTGTTGCAGACATTGTGTGTTTGTTCAACCACATTAAGCTCGCAGAGGCGGCTCACAAGGTCCGACTTGTCGGCAATTGCATCCAGCTCATGCGCATGCAGGCGATAAACATTCCGAATGTGCTCCAGCCAATTGTCGATCAACCCATGCGACTTGTCTTCAAGAGATGCCGCGACCCCGCCGCAGCCATAATGGCCACAGATGACAATGTGCTTCACGTTCAGCACTTCGACAGCATATTGGATGACCGAAAGACAGTTCAGGTCCGAGTGCACAACCACATTAGCAATATTGCGATGAACGAAGACTTCGCCCGGTGGCAGACCGGTAATCTGGTTGGCAGGAACGCGGCTGTCGGCACACCCGATCCAGAGCAGTTCGGGGTGTTGCTGGTCTGCGAGGTTTGAAAAAAAGTCTGGATCGTTCTGTTTGACTTTATCTGCCCAGGCTTTGTTCTGTTCAAACAGCCAACTAATATCTTCCCTGTCACCCATCCGAGATCTTTTCCCCCTCGTCCGACCAATTCCAGGGTCTCTATACAATCATTAGGGTTATTTGGAAAAGCCCATGTTGGTGAGTCAGGTAAGACAATGCGGGATGGTGGATCAAATTCCCGCAAACCGATCTGTAGCCCTCACCATCACATCAACAATACCAGGTTCCGTCGCTGTATGGCCGGCATCCGGCACAATGTTGAGTTCACCGGTTTCCCATCCCTTGGCGAGATCCCACGCCGTAAACATAGGCGTTACAACGTCATAGCGGCCTTGGGCGATGACGCCTGGAATACCATTGAGCTTGTGGGCGTTTTGAATGAGTTGATCCTGTGGCTCGAAAAAGCCTTTGTTTACAAAGTAGTGGCACTCAATCCGCGCAAACGCCAAAGCGAAATGCGGGTCATCAAAGCGGGCCGCCCGCTCCGGGTCTTCCAGGAGCGAAAGCGTCGTTCCCTCCCAGACCGACCAGGCCCGGGCGCAGGCAAGCTTTGCCTCTTCATCCTCACCGGTAAGGCGTTTGTAATAGGCAGCCATAAGGTCACCGCGCTCGGCCTCCGGGATGGGAGCGATGAACTTTTCCCAGGCGTCGGGATAGAGGGCGTCTGTTCCCTCTTGGTAAAACCAATGTAGCTCTCTGGGCCGCAGTGTGAAAATGCCCCGCATCACAAGCTCTGTGACCCGGGTCGGGTGGGTTTCCCCATAGGCAAGCGCGAGGCACGAGCCCCAGGACCCGCCGCAGACCTGCCAGGCCTCAATCCCAAGGTGGTCGCGAAGGCGCTCAATATCGGCAACCAGGTCCCAGGTTGTGTTGCCCTCAAGCGCCGCATGGGGGCTCGAGCGACCACACCCACGTTGGTCGAACAAAATGATTCGGTACGCGTCAGGGTTGTGGGTGCGCCGCATCGTAGGGTTGCATCCACCACCTGGACCACCGTGAAGAATGACGACCGGTTTTCCATCCGGGTTGCCGCACTCTTCATAGAACAGTGTATGGACGGGCGATACCGCGAGCATGCCCGATGTGTAGGGGGCGAGTTCTGGATAAAGAGGGCGCCGTTCAGCACCAGTGACCGGGTCAGTGAGAGGCATTTTGAGCAAGTGTCCTTGAAGCGATGAGGGGCACCCAGAATGGGGGCGTCGAAAACTTTGTGCACTAAAAAACACACAGTGAAAACAGCACGTTAACCTTTCATTAACCAAAAAAATTCGAAACCGTGAACACTACCTGTTGACGCGAGGTTCGCGGTGGATACTATATCTGGACGCGCTGCCCACCGCTGGGGCGACCTTCAAGGCGCAGCGTAATCACAGGATTGAATGCGTTCTGCTCATGTAAAAAGAGCAGCGAGGATTGTGCACATGGGTGCGCGAGCCAGAGACTTTTTGTCTCAAAAATGGGGTTTTGAATCTGTTTTCGGCGGCGGGAACAGGTCAAGTTGGGGGCAGAATACATGTTCAATGATACGTCCAAATCGGTCGATCTTTCTGGGGTCGAGGCCACCGTTTCGGCGATTATTACAGGCGAGCGCCAGGCTGTTCGCCGGGTGAAAGGCGCGGACACCGCGGAACCGGAAATGCCATTCGAAGCTGCAGATCAGACGGTCCAGTATGAAGGCCGACCATCGGTAAAAGTTGACCGGTCGCGCGATGCGCTGCTGACCGAGTTCGGCAAAGCGACTCTAACAGACCGCTATCTGATGCCGGGCGAAAGCTTCCAGGACCTGTTTGCCCGTGTCGCGAGCTATTACGCGGACAAGGACGATCCGGACCACGCCCAGCGTCTTTATGACTACATCTCAAAGCTATGGTTCATGCCAGCGACCCCTGTTCTCTCGAACGGCGGCACCGAGCGCGGCCTGCCCATTTCCTGCTTCCTCAATGAAGCCAATGACACGCTGGAAGGCATTGTTGGTCTCTGGAACGAAAATGTCTGGCTCGCAGCCAAAGGCGGCGGCATTGGCTCTTATTGGGGCAATTTGCGGTCCATCGGCGAAAAAGTCGGCGGCAATGGCAAAACCAGCGGCATCGTTCCTTTCATCCGTGTGATGGATAGCCTCACCTTGGCAATCAGCCAGGGCTCGCTTCGTCGCGGCTCAGCCGCCTGTTATCTGCCGATTGATCACCCGGAAGTGGAAGAGTTCATCGAGATCCGCCGTCCAACCGGTGGGGACCCGAACCGTAAGGCGCTGAACCTGCACCACGGCATTCTGATTTCTGACGCCTTCATGCGCGCAGTTGAGAATGACGAGGACTGGGCGCTTCTCTCGCCAAAAGACAAATCAGTTCAGAAGACCATCTCAGCGCGTTCGCTCTGGATCCGCATGCTCACCGCTCGGATTGAAACCGGCGAGCCCTACATGATCTTCAAGGACACAGTGAACAATGCGCGTCCTGAGCAGCAGAAGCTTGCGGGCCTTGAAGTGAAGACATCAAACCTTTGTGCAGAAATCACCCTGCCAACCGGTATTGACCATCACGGTAAGGCACGCACAGCGGTCTGCTGCCTCTCATCGCTTAATGTTGAGAAGTTCCAGGAATGGGAAAGTCATCCGCAATTCATCGAAGATGTGATGCGCTTCCTCGACAATGTCATTCAGGACTTTATCGACCGCGCGCCGGACGAAATGGCCCAGGCCAAATATTCCGCGATGCGCGAGCGTTCTGTGGGCCTTGGCGTTATGGGCTTCCACTCCTTCATGCAGGCCAACATGATCCCGTTCGAGGGCGTGATGGCAAAGGTCTGGAACAAGAAGATCTTCAAGCATATTGATGACCAGGCCGATGCGGCATCAAAGAAGCTGGCTGACGAGCGGGGCGCCTGTCCCGACGCTGCCGACTATGGCATTAATGAGCGCTTCTCCAACAAGTCTGCAGTGGCACCAACCGCATCGATTTCGATCATTTGCGGTGGCACAAGTGCGGGCATTGAGCCCATCGCAGCGAACAGCTTCACCCACAAAACACTGTCGGGTTCCCACAATGTGCGGAACCGTCACCTGACGAAACTGCTGGAAGAAAAAGGCCGCAATGATGATGAGACATGGTCGTCCATCGTCACCAATGGCGGCTCTATCGCCCATCTTGATTTCCTGGACGATCTGGAGAAGGACGTCTTTAAGACGGCGTTTGAAATCGACCAGCGCTGGGTCATCGAGCATGCAGGTGACCGTGCGCCCATGATCGATCAGGCGCAAAGCGTGAACCTCTTCGTGCCGGCCAATGTGAACAAGCGCGAACTGCACCAGCTCCACTTCCAGGCCTGGAAGCAGGGCGTGAAGTCGCTCTACTACTGCCGCTCGCTCTCAATCCAGCGGGCCGAGAGCGATAGTTCTCATCTGGTGAAGCAGGCGGAGAATGACGCGGCCAGTGCAGCAGCAAAGGCCAGTGGCGCAGCGGACATTCCACTCAAGACCTTGACTGAGGTTGCGGTGGAAACCCGTCTGACCCAGAACGAGCAGCCAGCGCAGAAGGTCAACCCGGCTGAGATGAACGATTATGACGAGTGTCTCGCCTGCCAGTAATTTGAAGTGTGAGGCCGGGCTTGTGTCCGGCACCATCTAAAGTCAAAATTTGGGCGGCGGGGCAGGAGCCTTTGCCGCCCTCTTTGCCCTCCGGCTCAAAGTCACGGGCAAAGAATACGAAGCGATAAGAGCAGAAAGCGGAAAACATGTCCCTTCTTGAAGAACGCGCAACCTACAAGCCCTTCCGCTATCCCTGGGCGTATGACGCCTGGCTCACCCAGCAGCGCATTCACTGGCTGCCGGAAGAAGTGCCACTGGCGGACGACGTAAAGGACTGGGCGAAGGTCCTGACCGAAGGCGACCGCAATCTGCTCACGCAAATTTTCCGCTTCTTCGTGCAGGCCGACGTGGAAGTGAATAATTGCTACATGAAGCACTATTCCCAGGTGTTTAAGCCGACGGAAGTGCAGATGATGCTGGCCGCCTTCTCAAACATTGAGACGGTCCACATTTCCGCCTATTCCCACCTGCTCGACACCATTGGCATGCCGGAAACGGAGTACGAAGCCTTCCTCAAATATGGGGAGATGAAGGACAAGTACGACTATATGCAGGAATGGGGTGTGGAAACGAAGGCGGACATTGCTAAAACGCTCGCGGTCTTTGGTGCCTTCACCGAAGGCGTGCAATTGTTTGCCAGTTTCGCGATCCTCTTGAACTTCCCGCGCTTCAATAAGATGAAGGGCATGGGCCAGATAATCACATGGTCTGCGCGTGATGAATCCCTTCACACGGAAAACGCGATCAAGCTCTTCCGTACCTTCATTGATGAAAATCCGGAGCTCTGGAACGAAGAGCTGCAGAAGGACATCTATAAGGCGTGCGAAACCATCATCACCCACGAAGATGCGTTCATCGATCTAGCCTTTGAAATGGGCTCGGTTGAGGGGCTCTCGGGTGAAGAAGTGAAAAGCTACATCCGCTGGATCGCCAACCGCCGCCTCACACAGTTGGGGCTTCTGCCAATCTACCGGGTCGACAAAAACCCGTTGCCCTGGATGGATGAAATGCTGAACGGCATTGAGCACGCGAACTTCTTCGAAAACCGCGCCACGGAATATTCCAAAGCCTCAACCGAAGGCACTTGGGAAGAAGCGTTCGATTGATCAGCAGGCGGATCAACACCTGCTGAGCTAATAACCAAACGATAATTGATAGAGGAATAAGAAATTTGAACGAAAAAAGGGCGGCAAGGTTTGCAGACCATCACCGCCCCTAAGAAGACCAAAAATGTTCGCACATTGTCCTCAGGTCTTGCCCAAGGTTGATCCCTCGCAATGGAGACAACCTAGTGTAATTCGGGGTCGTACGTAAAGGGCAATGTGCATTTTCAAAATAGGAAATTGCCTAATGACCAAATCAATATCCGAACACGAAATTGCTCTGCCAACATTGGAGCTGTTGGCGAGCCACGGTGGCTACATGAATACCTCGGAGCTTATCGAGGAGTTAGCTGTGCATCTTAGACCTCAAGGGCGGGACGCACAGATATTGCGAAACAGACATGACACCCATTTCTCGCAGAAAGTGCGAAATCAAATAAGTCATCGAACATCCTCCACCAACATCATCAGGCGTGGGTACGCTCAGTACACTGGTGATGGCCTTCGACTGACTGACAAAGGTCGTCAGATTGTTGAGTTGGCAAAGCGGGGTAACACACAATGAGTGCACTAAGCGATTTCAAGCATTTCAAGCACTTCACTGATGATGAGCTCACCAAGTACGAGTTTACCGTTGATGATCCAAGGGACATCGAGGGACTCGTTTGGACTATACCGAAGGACGTCACTATTGTGGCGCTCCTTCATCGCTACATATTTCCGAGCGAGAAGCTCAACTGTATCGTGTGTCGCGAAGCCCGACATCACAGCGGAGGTGTTGCTTTGTTATCGGATGGGTCGAAATGCCTGATCGGTAACGATTGCGGAAGAAAGACTTTTGGGAAAGAATTATGGGACCAGCGTATTAGCGAGTTTGAGAAGGCACAAAACCGACAAGAACTCTTAGACAGAAGCTCACAGATCCGCGCAAATATTGGACCTCAACTGAAGTCCGCCCCGCAGCTGGAGCCTTCCTACCGCGGTTATGCCCACCTTCAAACATTAACAATCAATTGCATCAGGAAAGACTACCGACGTCTGATTCATGATCTGAACGAGAGCGCCGGCCAGCTTGGTATCACGGCTAGAAAAAGCGAGATCGCTAAGGACGCATTTCGCGAACTGTCTTCGAGCAACACAAGAGGGGACAAGCTTACGCGATCTGCATTTGAAACCCGACCGATTGGTCGTATTCGTGGCTATCACTTCCTTAGTGGCAAGTCTCCTTTGGATCTCCTTCGGGATGGCCTGAATGGTCTTCGAATAGTGCAAGAAGGGTTGGCGTCGCGGAACCTTAAGGATCAGGACAGAAAGAAGCTGCATCGAAAATACGATGACGCCCGACAGGCGATGATCAGGAGCGCTGAAGTTTATCAACAGGCTTTTGTTTTCCACCAGACTGCGAATTATAAAGTGCTTAGCGAGTGGCTAAACCAAACGAAGAATGTGATCTAGAGGCGCGGCTCTCAGCGACGACATTTACAACCAGACTAAAGGTACCTCCAGCGCAGGCGGAAAATAGTTGGTGCTCGATGCCCGTCCCAGACAGCACGCTTGATAGTCCCTCTTCAGTATTTGAACTAATGGATAAGATTTGGCCAGGCACCGCAGTATAGTCCGGTCGCGGCGTAAGAGTTTATATGGCGGCTTGGGATCTATAGAATGATAGTGATTCATGGCTCGGTGGTGATGTCACCATCAAGGCGTGTACCAGATCGGTGAGGAGTGAGCGCGTCCCTGGATGGGAACCCGACATTCGCAAGGCATCGTTTTGCTAAGGGCGGTTACATTGGGCCGCGAGAGCCGGACCGTCAGGCTTGGTGAAAACAACCCTTCAGTTGCGTCGCTCGAATGGGAACCCTATCGTCAGTCTGAGGATTGTTGCGTCGTTGAAGAAGGCGGAACAGACGAGAAGAAACTTATTCGCATTGGGGACACGAGCATGGCCACCGTCACTTTATCTGCGACATTGTTCTGGGCGGCGAGCCTGCTCTCGCTTGTCGGCTTCGGCATTCACACGATTGCCGGGCAAAGGCTTGTGATGACGCCGCTCATGGGAAATGAACAATTAGAATTGCAACAGAGATGGTTTCATTTTGTCGCCTGGCATGGGGTCTCTATTTCATTCGCGGCATATACGGCAGCCTTCGCCTATGCGGCTTTGAACGCCGGTGGTCTGGATGTCGCGATTTTGGTCACAGCCATGAATGCGGTGATCGCCCTCATGTTCATCGGTGTGGGCGTCAAAGGCGACCCGATGGTCTTCAAATTTCCAGGTATCTATCTCGCCCTTGGAACGACCGCTCTTGGCGCCGCAGGCGTGCTCACCGCTTAGACGGAAGCCCAGAGCCTCAAGGCGTGTACCAGATGGGCGATGAGTAGGCGCGTTCCTGGATCGTCGCCGGGCCTTCAGAAGGCGTTGGCTGACCAAGGGCGACAGCATCCAATTGCGAATGCCGAATGGTCGGGATCTGGATGACCCGCACATAATAGAAAGCGCGCTGGCTGGCATCAAAGTCAGGGTCCGTCCAGACGGTGGAGAGTTCCGCTGCCCCGATGGAGTTCTCAACAGCGCCGGTCTGAATATCCACTGTGTTTCCAACCGGCGGCAGCTTGCCATCGGCGCCCGGCACCCGGTCATCAGACCAGGCGACATCAAAAACCTGTTCGTGGGATGTGCCACCTGCATCGACCCAGCCTTTGATCACCTGAACCCGGTCAAGATTTGCATCCATCGGGTCTTTGGTCGCGCGGATGAGAAGCTGAACGCCTGTGTCCGAAGGTGCCGCGCTCAAGTCGCCCCCCATGGGCACACCGCCTGCGTAACCAACGTCCGCAAGGTCCGTGGCATCGGCAGCAGTTGCGTTATAGTTCCAGCCGCCAAAGACACGCAGTGTCATGCGCGGGCCGGTGGTCGCATAGGTCTCACGCCTTGTGAAGGCTTCGAAAATGCTCTCGCGTGTGTTCTCTTCCGCCCAGACGGCAGCGAGCCCCTGCGCGGAATAGTTCCAGCCATCAAATGTATCGACGCCTGGCTCATAACCATCGTCAATATCGATCTCGTCTTCGGTGCGCTTGTTTTCCGGGATGGAGTCCTTGCCCATCTTGCCCCAGAAATTGGGTTCTTCGGCAGACGCAATACTTGTATGCGCGTCCGTCGAGCCGATGACGCCGAACTGATAGGGGTTCACCCCGATCTCTTGCTCGATCTCCAGGCCTCGACGCAAACCAGAGCGCATAAAGTCACCGACAGCGGCCTGATAGTTCGCGCCCTGCGGTTTGTTCTGCAGGTAGAAGTTGAAGGGCTCAAAGCCCGCGAACTCATCGTCGGGTGACAATGAAGGCGCGGTTTCTGAATCACCCTTCACTTGCGTCACTTCAACAATCGGCTCCCATTGCGCGCGCGTGCGGGCAAACTCCGCCGTGATGGGCTCGCCGTTCAGACGCGTGGCACTGAACATGTAGCCCTTGGAGAGATTGGAGTTATGCGGGATCGCCATGAAGCGTGCGCCGGTTTCCTCTTGAAGCGCAGCCAAGCCTTCCCAAAGCTGGTGCGGGTAGGGCGCTTCGCCGGAACCGACCGGGTCAATACTTGCGGCCTGCTCGGCATTCATGGTCGACATGACGACACGGTGGAGGTTGACGCCATTATTCGTCTGCGTCCATTCCCACCCGATGATGGGCGAGAAAACGCCGGGCTCGTAATGCGCATCGGCTGCAGCGACAGACTTCGCCCACATATTGGCGCTGATGCTGCCCTCCGCTTCCGGCGGAATGCCAACAATACTTGCGACTGAAATATTCTGCATACCACCTGAAACGACGGGATCCGCCGTGTCACCAGGTTCAATGACGTGTGGCGCGAAACTACTGACAACGCCTGTGAGGTGGGCCGGCTGATCAATCGTGTCGCGAAGACGACCCAGCGCGAAGGTTGTAAACCACCGCTTCCAGAACCAGGCCTCCGACATATCCGGATTGGTGCGGAAGATCTCGCCAATGACGCCAAGCGATTCCGCGTGATCAGCCACCACAAGAAAATCAAGCGGACGCTGCAGCTGGACCCGCACCCGGTTGAACGGGTGTACCACCGGCTCCCCCTTAGCGAGACGATAGGCCGTGTCCGGGTCCGCCGTGCGATTGCCCGCGATGAAAGCATCTGTTGAATAGGAGGAGTGCAGATGCGTGTCACCCCAGAGCAGCTGTGTGTCAGCGGCATAAGTGGCGCTTGTCAGGCATGTGCTCGCAAGCAGGGCAGTTGCAAGAAGAGTGGTGCGCATGGCGTCGTTCCCGATCGTCTATATCTGTCGTCTTCAGTAATTCGGGCAACTATACGGAGGGATATGGCATGCGTCATGCCATATCTCGCTTATTCCTCCCTGCGGAATTGGGGCCGAGCGGCTACCTCCAGCTCCTTTTATCGCCGATAGATCGACATGATGGCGCCATTGCCCGTCGCTTCTGATTTCGCAAGCGTCAGGGAAGCAGGGATCGTCCCTTCTGAAAACAGCCTTTTGCCGGACCCGACGACGACCGGAAAAGTCCAGAGCCGAAACTCATCAATCAGATCTTGCTTCAACAGAGTTTGGATCAGGTTGCCGCTGCCGTGTACCTGGAGCAGCAGCCCGTCCTGTTTTTTGAGCTTCTCGATTTCAGCCGCGACATCGCCTTTGAACACCGTCGTATTTTGCCAGGAAGGATCAGTGAGCGTAGTCGACGCGACATATTTTTGTGCGGCGTTCATTCGCGCCGCCGCCGGGTCCTCTGGATCAGCCTCCGGCCAGTGTCCGGCAAAGGTCTCATAGGTCTTGCGGCCAAACAGCATGTCATAGGGCTCAGCCATAGCCTCCCGGCCAACCTGTCCCATCACACCGTCCCAGCAGGACTGCGCCCAACCGCCTTGGGTAAAGCCGCCGGACGGGTCCTCTTCCGGCGAGGTCGGTCCCTGCATCACGCCGTCAAGACTGAGGAAGGTCAGGATCGCAAGCTCTCTCATGGGGCTCTCCGTGGGGAGGTTGGTGTTCAGGTAGGCTTCTACTTCAATGCATAGACCTTATATGCGACGCCCTTGGCGGTCAGGCGTCCGATGCCAACAGCCACCACATGATTGAGCCAGGCATAGGGCCCGTCCATGGCCGCTTCAAAGAGCGGGTTGGTGCGGAAATAATAAGTCGATGGGTCAAGAGCCTCTGCCGCCGCTCGGTCGCCAAGCGCGCCCATTTGTTCCGGAGTCATGACAATACGGCCACCATAATACGCGTAGATATTGTGACCATCGTCGGTCGTGAGGGCTGCACGCACATCGATTTTGATCGACCCGTCTGCCCGGGCGAGCACCCAGTCGCCGCCAGAAGCCGGCATCGTGCCTTTGAGGCGCGGCCCTTCAAATGTGCCGCCTTCCACATGCGCGATCATGCGGTTGCCATCGGGCGTGCCGCCGATCATCAGGTTCGGCTCGCGAAGTTCGGCATCAATCTCAAAAAGAAACTCTGTTTCTAGCGTGCTCATGGTTTTCTCCCGGGAACGGTGTTGAATGTTTTTGTGACATGACCTTAAGCGGCAGTGTCTCCCCCTACAACCGCCGTGCAAGAACCAGGAGACCCAGACTGCCGGACCCAAACAGGAAGGTCGCAAGCGCCACAGGCATCAGTCCATAAGGTGCAAGGAAAGGCGCGACCCCCGCCGCGCCAGTACCGGCAAGGGCGACACAGAAAAAGTTCAGAAGCGACGACGCCCGTGCGCCGTGGGTCGGCACTATGTCCATGGCTTTGGTGAACCCAGCGCCGCTCCGAATACCGTGACCAGCATCAAAGATCGCGACAATAAAGGCGACGGCAAGCCAGCCGGGCAGGTCTGCCAGCACCGCGTATGCGAGCAGAACAGCTCCACCGACAATCTGCGTGACCGCTCCAGTCAGGATAAAGCCGTCTGTCTTGAAGTGGTGCACAAGCAGGCCCGTCCCGTTGGCCCCCAAAATGTAAGCTGTGATGATGATCACCTGAGTGAGCAGAAACGCAGTTGTGTCGCCGCCCAGATGCGCTGTGATGAGATATGGCGAGCTCAACACAAAGGTGAGAAGACCCGCAAACCCCATGGCCTGACTGCCCACATAGGCCAAGTACTTTCCGTGGGTAAGCAGCCGCCAATAGCCGCGGACCACGGGCCAAAGGTCCGTTTCATGGATTTCTGGCCTGTCGTTCGGGATGGTGAAGCCAACCGCAGGCACCAGCAAAAGACCGATGCCGGCGATGAGCCAGAAGATGGACTGCCACCCCCAGGCGGCAATCATGAGCGCACCAAGCGCCGGGGCGATCACCGGGATCAACCCAAAGAGGGAGGAGAAGATCGACATGGCACGCACGCTGCGGGCTTCGTCATAGAGCGAGCGAATGAGGGCGGGCGCAACAGAATTGCCAGACGCCGCCGCGCACCCCTGCAAAACCCGGCCTGCAATCAGGACCTCAGGCGTGGTCGCCAGCGCACAGAGGATTGACGCAGGCACGAAGATCGCGAGACCGCCCAGCAGAACGGCGCGGCGCGAATAAAGGTCCGCCAGCGCACCGAACAGGAGCATCGACGTTGCAAAGCCGAATGAGAAGCCCGCGAGCGTCCATTGGGCCTCCACCACGCTGGCGCCCAACTGCTCCGGCAAAAGCGGAATGGCGGGTAGATGAAAATCAAACGCTGACCCACCCAGCATTGCCGTCGCCAGAACAATGGTGACGATCCATCCTGTATGGGTCACGGGCTCCCCACTTTCTCTTTGATGAGCGGCAGCACAGTCAGCGCAGCGATGCTCATAGTCAGCATGGCTGCCCCAGCACTCCACACACCATTGTCGAGAAACGGCGCAACCGCACCGGTCCCAATTGCCGACAGGCCCATGGAAAAGAAAATGATGAGCGAAGACGCCCGCGCCCCATAGGCAGGCACCGCATCAATCGCCCGGGAGAAACCAGCGCCACCGCGAAGTCCAAGGCCGATGCAATAGGGCACACCGCCAAGCGCGAAGCCCACCCAATGAACAGGAAAGAGAAGCGCATAGACGAGCAAGGCCAGTGCACTGGCAATCTGTATGTAATTTCCAATCCAAATGAGTTGGTCGGCAGTAACCCGTCGCATCAGTCGCCCGGTCGTGTTGGCGGCGACCAGAAAGACCCCGACCCACATGATCTGGGAATAGACATATTCAGCTGGTCCCCCACCCATGTGCGTGACGATGAGCGTCGGCGCAGAAAAGACGACCGCGAGCAAGCCGCCGAGCGAAAACCCGTGGCTCACCGCATAGCCCATAAAGCGCTTGTGCTTGAGCAGGGTGAAGAACCCCATGAGCACCGGCCAGATGCTGGTGTGGTGGCTTTCGGGCCTGTCGTCCGGCACCAAAATCACGGCAGCGATGAGAAGGGGCACGCCTGCAATGACGATAACCCAGAAATTGGCTTCCCAGCCAAACTGGGAAAAGATCCAGGCGCCGAGGATGGGCGCAAAGGCTGGAATGATCGCATCAATCCCGCCAATGACAGAGATAGCATGCACAGCGCGCGCTTCGTCGAAGAGCGGCTTGATCATAGGCACCGTGAGCGCGGCGGAGGCACTTGCAGAAAACCCCTGCGCGAACCGGGCAAGCGCAAGGCTTTCGGCTGTTCCTGCCACCGCGCACCAAAGCGATGCGGGCACGAACACGAAGAGCGAGCCTACAAGTACCCAGCGGCGGTTCCACAAATCACCCGCCGCCCCAAACAGAATTTGCGAGATCGCAAAACCGGCGCTGAAGGTGACAAGCGTAAACTGCACGGCTTCGATGGAAGCGCCGAAGATTTCTGGCATGTAGGGGACAGACGGCAAATAGAGATCGGTTGCTGCAAGCGCCAGCATGTTGGCGGCAACAATAGTCACGATGATCGCAATACGGGTCGTGGGTGAGACCTGGGATGAACTGTCTAACTGAGACATGAGTATAGTCCTGAAACGAAAAAAGCCCGGCAAAACCGGGCTCTGACTGAATAGAAGAGGGTGTGGTTTGCTACTTTGGAGGCGCGCACGAACGCACGACCGGCTTGCATGCGCCGACCGCGGATTCGAGGTACATATTTTGAAAACCACACATGGGAGGTCTCACACCTATTCGCTGAACTGCGTGCGACTATGACGAGCGAGATTCCACAAGTCAACTGGCCATAAGATAAACACCGCGTCCGGACGCAAGAAGCTTTCCGTCTGGCCCAAAGACTTTCGTTTCCGCAGTTGAGACCTTTGACCCGAGTTTGATGATGTTGGCCTCAGCCGTCATGTCACCCGGCCCCGCAGGTCGATGATAGTCCACACGAAGGTCGACCGTCGCGATAGAGATGCTACCTGTTGTCAGCACCGAGTAGAGGCCGAGGAGATCAATGACGGAAGCAAGTATCCCGCCATGGACTGTTGGCGGATTGGGGTTTGAGACCAGGTCTTCTTTCCAGGGCAGGGCAATGCACATGCGCCCCTCGTCAACCTCAGTGACCTGAAGCCCGAGCCAGCGCTGAAACGGCGACACGTCGATGCGCTGCTGCCATGTTTCAAGTGTTTGTTGGTCTGTCATTGCCCCACCCCGTTTTTTTTTGGGGAAGCTTAGACAGGTCTGTCGTCCCCGCCAATCGTTCAAATGGCCAATTTCTCAATCAAGTCGACAGCGGTTGAGGCACCATCTTCCTTTGCCAGCTCATGAGCGAGTGTTTCCGCATGAGAGGAGAAAGACTTGTCTTTGACAATGCCACGAAGGCTATGGGCGAGCTTGTCTGCTGTCATTTTCTTTTGTGGGAGAGGTGGAAGTCCCGCGCCCAAATCAGCCACCCGGTGTCCCCAAAAAGGCTGGTCCCCAAAATAGGGCGCAACCAGTTGCGGTTTCCCTGCCTTGCAGGCTGCAGCGGTTGTGCCAGCGCCACCGTGATGGACAATTGCACTCATAAGCGGAAAGAGCTTGTCGTGAGGAGCTCCATCAATGGCAAAGACGGTGTCGGGTAGATCATCGGCTGTGAGGCCACCCCATCCCGTCGCAATCACCGCACGACACTCAGCCTTGGCAACCGCCTCAATGACCAAACGCGCTTTTGACTCTGGGTCTTTGTCGGTCATGCTGCCAAAGCCCACATAAACCGGCGGTGGCCCGGCATCAAGAAACGCTTGCAGGTCAGCGGGTGGCACCCAACCAGATGTGTCATCCAGAAACCAATAACCGGTAACATAGGCATGGTCGGGCCAGTCGGAGGGACGGGGCACCACATGTTTCGAATGTGCGTGCAGCACTGGAAGTGGCTTCCCGTTGATTTCTCCGGATCTTGCAAACCGTGGCAGGGCGGGCAGGCCAAGTACCCCGGTCCGCCAGCGGTTAATCTGCCCAGAGAAAAGGGCGCGTTGTGCGCGAACAGCCGCATAGGACCAGCGGTTCAGCCGCCGCCCAAGCCGTCCATTTCCAAGTCCTGCGACGGCGAAATCTCCCGTGGGCACGAGCACCGGTTGTAGAGCAGTTGCAATCACGGGGATGTTCTTCGCTTCCCCTAGATCAACCCCCACAAAGGCTTTTGGATGGTAGAGGATGAGGTCAGCATTTTCGGTAGCGCGTGTGCCTCCTTCAATGACTTCTGCAGTTACCTTTGTGCTGAGATCTCTGAAGTTGCTGATGATGGCAACCAGGCCCCCTGAAATCAGATCGCGACCTTCGGGGGACTGCAATAACGCCTGCAGGTCCAAACCACCCGACACATACTCGAACCCGAAACCTTGAACCCACTCGGCGAAGTTTTCAGGACCGCTGATCACTACATCATGTCCGGCAGCACGCAGCCCCAGGGCTAGCGCGACATAGGGTTGCATGTCGCCCCTTGTTCCAAGGGTCAGGATAGCAATCCGCATATCAGCCTCCCAGCTTGCCAATCTCGTGGCACCTCGGAGTCTGCCATTAACATGGGGTTGTTGCCTAGAGGCCGAACTCACTCATTAGAACCGGGCGGCCTTCGTCAATGGATCGGTGTGCCGCGAGCCCCATGGCGACCGCTTTCAGTCCGTCCGCAGCAGAGACCTTTGGCGCTGTGCCCTCGGTGATCGCTTTCTGGAAGTCGAGATGTTGGAAATAGCTGGCACCATGATGGTAACCCGCTTTTAAGACGGCCTCGTCAACCGGTACATGAATGGTCTGAACGTCTTTTGGGTTTCTCGGCGCCAAAGTGACATTGCCGTCTGGAATATGGCATTCAGCCTTGCCGACATGACCGACCGCGCTCAACTCTTCCTGGTGGCGGGAGCCTTCGGCGAACATGCACAGATCATGCATCGCCCGCACGCCATTGTCGAAATCCACGACAACAAACGCATTGTCGAGAATGTCAGGTGTTTCGCCATTATAGGTTTCGTTGAGATGGTTCACGTCTTGGCCACCGCTGGCATAGACCCGCACTGGCTCTCCCTGCACCACATGGCGCATCATATCGAAATAGTGGCAGCTCTTTTCGACCAGCGTTCCGCCCGTGTTTCGGCTGAAGCGGTTCCAATCTCCGATTTTCTGAAGGAACGGAAACCGGTGCTCGCGAATGGCAAACATTTTGAGCGTACCAAGGGTGCCGCCATGCACTTCCTCAACGAACCGCGTCACCGGCGGCATGTAGCGATATTCCATACCGACCCAGAACACACCTTTATGGGTGGCGGCGCGCCTCGTGACCTCCTGAGCATCGTCCAGGGTGGTGCAGAGCGGTTTTTCACAGAGAACGTGGAGGTCCGTTGCCCAGATGTCTTCCAGAACGCGTGCATGGGTGAAATTGGGGCTGGCAATGACGAGTGCATCGACCTTATCAGAAGCCAACAGGTCCCGGTGATCGGTGAAGACATCCACATCATGAGTGAGTGTAGAGGTCGCCCAATCCCGCGACCCTTCATGGGGGTCAGAGATAGCGGTGACCTCGGCATCATCCGTGATGGCGATGTTCATGATGTGCTCAATACCCATCATGCCCGTCCCTATAATTCCGTAGCGCAGGGGGTTCACCATGTTGAAAGACCTCTTCTCACCAAATCGTCCCGTGACAGCAGGGTCAGAGTAGATAAACTCAGGCCCATGACTGACTTATCCATTACCCCAGAATTCCGTCCGCTCGGCAAGAGCGGCCTGTCCGTTTTCCCCATTGCTTATGGCATGTGGCGCTTTGCCGGTACCAGCACGAAAGAGGCGCACGCGAAAATTGACGCCGCGCTCGGCGCTGGTATAACCCTGTTCGACACTGCCGACATATATGGTGTCGATGGGGATGGCGCCTTTGGCGACGCTGAGAAGCTGTTTGGTGAGGTACTTAAAGCAACACCCTCCTTACGGGACAAAATGGTGATCGCGAGCAAAGGCGGCATTGTTTTAGGCCTCCCCTATGATTCCAGCGCTGACTATCTCATCTCTGCCTGCGACATTTCCCTTTCACGTATGGGGGTTGAGCAGATCGATCTCTATCAGATCCATCGCCCGGATATCCTTGCGCACCCGCAGGAGGTGGCGGGCGCTCTTACGAAGCTGAGGGATCAGGGAAAGATTGCCCATGTGGGGATATCCAACCACACACCAGCACAGTTTGAAGCGCTGCAGGCGCATTTGGATTTCCCGATTGCTACCAACCAGCCGGAGATTTCCTGTTGGGCACTCGACCCTTTCTTTGATGGAACGCTCGATCAATGTATGCAGCATGGCCTGACGCCGCTTGCATGGTCGCCGCTGGCAGGTGGTCGTCTCGCTTTGTCAGAGAAAGAGGCACTGAAAGAGGAGGACGGGGATTGTCTCGTTGCGACGCAGGCCCTGCTTGACAAATTGGCCGGTGCGGCCGGAGTCACTCGCGAGGCCGTGGCGCTTGCCTGGTTGCTGGCGCATCCGGCGGGGATCATCCCGATCATCGGCACGCAGAACCTTGATCGCATCGCGGCTGCGACCGACGTATTCAAAGTCTCCTTCGACCGCCAAAGCTGGTATGCGATTCTGCAGGCATCCATGGGGGAGCGATTGCCATGACGAGTCCGATGGAGGTCTCCTGGTTTTCCGCGCTTTGCGATGATGACTATGAATATCTGGGCGTGCCTGAAGACCGTCTGAAAAGCTCGCTAGCCCATTGCGGTGAGATCACGCAAGCCGCTGAGAAGGGTGGGTTCGACAATATCCTTCTGCCAAGCGGCTATCAGCTCGGTATGGACTCTGTAGCGTTCGCAGGGGCCATGGCAGCGCTCACGGAGAAGATCAAACTCCTGCTCGCCATCCGCTGCGGCGAGATGTGGCCACCCCAGCTTGCGCGGCAAATCGCAACCCTTGATCAGATGCTAGGCGGGCGTCTCACCATCAACATCATTTCCAGTGACATGCCGGGCCAGGTGTTGGCATCTCCTGAACGATATGGCCGCACTCTAGAGGTGATGCAGCTTCTGAAAACACTATTGGATGGGAAGCCGATCAATCATGAAGGCGAGCACTATCAGCTTGAGCTTGAGCCGCCGCGTATGGGGACCGTCTCAGGAAAATGTCCGCCCTTCTATTTTGGCGGTCTCTCTCCGGCAGCAAGAGACGTCGCAGCGAAAGCCGCAGATGTCTTCCTCATGTGGCCTGATGAAGAGCCAAATGTTACCGCCATTCTGGACGATATGAAGAAACGCGCCATCGACGCCGGGCGGACGCTTCGCTACGGCTACCGCGTGCATGTCATTGTCCGCGAGACTGAAGCAGAAGCGCTCGACTATACCCGTGCGCTCATGAGTAAGCTCGATGACGCGGAAGGCGAGGCCATTCGGAAAAAGTCTCTTGATGCAGCCTCTGAAGGCGTGCGACGCCAGGCGGAGATGCGCGATCGTGCTGATAATGATGGCTTTGCCGAAGAAAATCTGTGGACGGGAATCGGTCGCGCACGTTCGGGCTGCGGCGCAGCCATTGTCGGCGATCCGGATCAGGTTCTGAAGAAACTCTTGCGCTATCAGGCGATGGGGCTCGATGCCTTTATTCTCTCTGGCTACCCCCACGCGGCGGAATGCGACCTCTTTGCTCGCTACGTGCTTCCGAGGCTCAACCATCAACCGCTTGAGTTTGCCGCATGAGGAACTTTCGAACGTCACTTCTCATCGCCTGCGCCTTGATGATTTCGTCACCTGCTTTGGCTACCTGGTCCATCGTTGCCGTTGACCCGCTGACGGGCGAGGTCGGGGTCGCGGGTGCGAGTTGCTCGACAGGCGTGAGACTGATTGCCGGGCTGGTACCCGGAAAGGGGGCAGTCGCTTCGCAAGCTGCGACGAGTTTTCTGGGTAAGGACGTTGCTATGGAGATGATTGCTGACGGAGACCGGGCGGATATCATTGTACAGAAGCTCGCGGAAGAAGACCTTTATGCAAGCCCGATCAGAATTGGATTGCAGTGGTTGCAATATGGTCTTGTGACGCTCAAACCCTCACCGAAAGCGGGCACCGTTACCGGCTATTCAGTGCCGGACGATTGGGGTGCCGTTCATGGAGACGACTATTCGGTGCAAGGCAACACGCTTCGACCAGGCGTCGTGGATGCTGTCGCGACCGCGTGGCAGTTGGGCACGGTTGGAAGCTGCCGCCGACCGTTGGCAGCGAGATTGCTGCGGGCGCTTGAAGCTGGAAGGGACGCAGGTGGCGACAATCGCTGTCCGATAGAGGCATCCTCCTATGCGGCCTTTCTGTTTGTCGCAAAGCCGGAAGATGATGCAGACGCTCCTTCCCTGATGCTAGAGGCACCACGGCATTTTTCGGGTCTGGAAATGACGTGGCAAATCCCGCTGGGGTTCACGCCGGACCCAACGCTGCCCGAACCCGTAGCACATCTGCGGCAGCTATATGACGCTGAAGCAAGCGATCCAGTTTGCGGGGAGTGAAGGGGAGGCTGCTGCATGAACAAGAAAGATGATACATCGCCTGGTTCGCTTACGTCACAAACCCGGTCGCCCTCATTCAGGCTGGGTTTCGAAGACGATGATCTTTTGAAACGCGACGAATTACGTCCCGTGCGTTTGCAGCTTGAATTGTTGAAGCCTGATCTCATACTCGAAGAACATCAGGTGCGCTCGACCATTGTTGTCTTCGGATCTGCACGCGTGCCGGACCCGGAGACGGTGGAGCGCGATTGCGAGGCTGCGCGCCAGCGATTGGACGCGGCGCCAAACGACGCTGAAACTGCGAAAGACCTTAAGCGGGCGGAACGAAAGCGTGACCATTGCCGCTATTATGCTGAAGCCCGGAAGTTTGCAGAGATCGTCTCGAAGGAAGCGCAGTCAAACACCCATCTTGACTATGTTATCGCGACAGGTGGGGGGCCGGGAATTATGGAAGCCGCAAACCGCGGCGCGGCGGATGCCGGCGCCATGTCAGTGGGTTTCAACATCGCGTTGCCACATGAGCAATTTCCCAATCCTCACATTTCGCCAGAGCTTTGCTTTCAATTTCACTATTTTGCGCTCCGGAAAATGCATTTCCTGATGCGCGCGAAAGCGCTTGTTATATTCCCAGGCGGCTTTGGCACGCTGGATGAATTGTTCGAGACCCTCACCCTTATCCAGACCGGTAAGATAGATCCTATGCCGGTACTATTGTTTGGCGAGACCTACTGGCGGCGCATCGTCAACTTTGAAGCGATGGCGGAAGAGGGCATGATCGCGGAAGAGGATTTGAGCATATTCAAATTTGTCGAAAGTGCAGCCGAGGCATGGGAGCACATAGGCACGTTCTACGGTGAGGAGGATACACAACCGCCTCTGATGCGGTCCTCGCCTCTATAAGCCGACACCTAAAAGTCTTTTGCAAGATCAACAAGGCGTCCACGCAACCAGGAATGTCCGGGATCGTCGTCCCGTGAGCCGTGCCAGCTTTGATAGAAAGGCGAGCCGGGAAGCTCTAGTGGCACCTTCTTGATTACAAGTGGAAGAAATTGCGCAAATCGTTCGGCCATCCGATTTGGGACCGTGGCCACATGCTGGGTCTCGGCCACGGTGAAGGCCATGGGAATTATACGCGTGAGCTCAACAGCGAAGTGCCGGTGTATGCCAAGGTTGCGTACAAATCGGTCATAGTTGTGAACATATGTATGGCCGGGATCAAGCCGGACATGGCTTGCGGATGCATAGTCATCAAGCGTCAGGCGTTTCCTGTCCGCTAAGGGGTGGGACGCACTCATGATCCAAACAATGCTGTCGTCGAACAATGTTTCTGATCTGAAGCCGGGCCCGTCGAGCGGAGCCGCATCCCAGACAAGATCGACGCTATTGTCTTTCAGCTCTTTCTGCAGGGTCGCACCCGCCGGAGATTGAAGAGACAGGCTGACCCCCGGAGCTTCTTCCTGCAATGCGGCTAGAACCTGCGGTAAAAATAGGACTTCGCAATAGTCCCCAATCGCAAGTGTGAAGGAACGATCACTGCTTGCCGGGTCGAAGGCGGCTTTTTCTGTGAGGCCTGATTGGACCAGGTCGAGAGCATGGCGAATGGGAACGGCGAGGGCCGTCGCCCGCGGTGTGGGCATCATGCCGCGGCCGGTGCGGACAAACAGAGGGTCTCCGGTGAGGTCACGAAGTCGTGCAAGGGCGTTCGACATGGCGGGTTGTGTCATCCCTACACGTGCGGCCGCTCGGGTCATGTGCCTTTCCGCCATGATCGCATCAAAAATGGTGAGCAGGTTCAAATCAACGGATCGCAGATTCATGAGACAAGTCCAAATTATTCATCCAGTGAATAATATATTATCATCGATTTAAATTGGGAAATATGATGGGCCGTGCTTACCATCTCCCCGTTCAGAGGGAGGAAGCCGATGAAATACGACCTAATTCACGTAACACCGCTCAACCCAGTGATTGGAGCGGAAATTCACGGTGTGGACCTGTCCAAGCCTTTGGGTGAGGCGACCTTCAAGGAAGTTGAAGCAGCGCTGCTCCAACATTTGGTCATTTTCTTCCGTGATCAGGATCTGAGTCCAGACGCCCACATGGCCTTTGCCTCCCAGTTTGGTGACCTGGAGCCTCCCCATCCCTTCTTCCCGAAGATCGACAGTCATCCGCAGATTTCTGTTCTTGAGAACGACGAGGAACGGCCACCTGAAACCAATTATTGGCATACGGATGTCACCTGGCGGGATAAACCTCCCATGGGCTCTGTTCTCTACGGTGCGGACATTCCACCGAGCGGCGGGGATACGCTTTGGGCGAACATGTATGCCGCCTATGACCGACTTCCAGATGACCTTAAAGACAAGCTTGAGGGCATGCGTGCTGTGCACTCCATTGAAGTGTTCGACGCGTCTCAAAACTATGACAATGCGAAAGACAAGTCAGCGCTTTCAGAGATCCTGAAAAAATATCCGCCGCAATCTCATCCCATCATCCGCACGCATCCGGTCACCGGTCGTAAAGCGCTGTTCGTCAACTCAACCTTCACGCAACACATTGAAGGCATGGAGACGACTGAAAGTGATGCGCTGCTGCAAGCCCTCTATGACATCGTAAAACTGCCGGAAGTTCAGGTTCGCTTTTCGTGGACCAAAGGGGCCGTCGCGGTTTGGGATAATAGGGCAACGCAGCACTACGCGGTGGCAGACTATTGGCCGCAATACCGCCGCATGCACCGCATCACCATCAATGGTGACAAACCAGTTTAGACCGACCGTCAGGCACCAGGATCAATGACAGCGCCGGTTGCTGGGTCGAGCGTAATGACAGCGAGGCCTGCCTGTTTCCAGGCAGCAATGCCGCCAGCCAGATGTTTTGTCTCTCCGCCCAGAAGAGCTGCGGCTTTATCGGCGGCCATGGCGGAACGCTTCCCTGATCCGCATTGAAAAACCACTTTTGACGGATCGTCGAGTGGCAGGAAAGCGGGATCGAAAGTCGAAAGCGGCATGTTGAGCGCGCCGTGGATGCGCTCAACAGCGAACTCCCGGGGCTCCCGCACATCAATCAACAGCGCTTTCTGGTCTTTGAGCAGGGCGTGGGTTTCGTCGGGGCTGAGGTCGGTTAACATTTTTGGTCTCCCTAGGGTAGGTGAACTAAGGCTTGTATTTATATGCGTTTTTGATAAATTAGTGATTATGAATATAAATGTAAACCCGCAGCAAGCAGAAAAAGCGGCCTCTCTTCTGGCATCTATGAGCAACCCGCACCGATTGCGCGTTCTCTGTGAATTGCATGGAGCAGAACTGACCGTCGGTGAGCTTCAGGAGCGTATCGGCATCAGCCAATCGAACCTGTCCCAGCAATTGGCGAAACTGCGCGAAGCGCAGCTCGTGAAAACACGGCGCGACAGCCAGAAGATATTTTACACCCTCGCCAGTGACGAAGTGGTGCAGGTTATCCACGTGTTGCACGAACTATTTTGCATAGATGCAGGCTAAGTCAGAGCGCGGCGCAAGAAACATCACCAACTAATCCTCCCCCTTCCTGGGCCGACCTATCCTGATCGCACACCGGCTCTTTGCTTTGCAGTGAAGAGATCGTTTGCATCAGGAGGCGTGAATGGATTGGAAACAGATTGTCAGCACAGTCGCACCCGGTTTGGCGACGGCGCTTGGCGGGCCAATGGCCGGTGTTGCTGTTCGCGGGATTGCATCAGCTCTTCTGGGCTCTGACGATGTGAAGCCAGCTGACGTCGAAAATGCTGTGTTGCATGCATCACCAGCTGATCTTCGAAAATTAAAACAGGCTGAACTGGTCTTTCGTCAACAGATGAAGGAACTGGAGATTGACCTGGAAGCCTTGCATGTCGCAGATCGCCAAAGCGCACGACAGCGCCAGGTAAAGACGGGTGATCAAATGCCCGCCTTTATCGCCTTCGCCGCGCTCGGCGGTTTTTTTGGCATTTTGATCGCGATGATTTTTGTCGATTTACCCGCAGGCAGCCAAGCACCGCTCAATGTCATGCTGGGTGCACTTGGGTCGATCGTCGTCGCCATCGGCAATTACTATTTCGGATCTTCCGCAGGCTCATCTGCAAAGAACGAACTGATTGAAAATTTGGTCAGTGGCCGAACGTCGTCTTCCATAAACAGATAGGAGAATTTCATGGACCAATTTAACGCACATACCACCAGTCTCGAAAGCCCCGCATCAAGTGCAGTGGCGATTACACCGTCTGATGAGATTGATTTGGCGCAGGTCAGCAGAGCGGTCTATGTCGGCGGGACAGGTGATCTGGCAGTGACCATGAAGGATGGGAACAATACGACTTTTAAAAACCTTATCGGCGGTACCGTGATGGCCATACGTGTCGCCAGAGTACATTCGACCGGCACGACTGCGACAGACATTGTGGTGATGTCATGATCATCGGGTCTGCTCATAGTCTGGTGCAGCCCAGAATCTCGTCGCTACAGCGTGCATTGTCCTGCTTTCCAGAAACGGAAGGCTTTGCTCGTTTGGACAATTCGTTTGGTAGTGGCGGTTTGTATTACGCAGACGGCATGATCAAGACATTTTCGGATGTCATTGCAAACCCGACCGCTGGTGAACCAATTTCTGTCGGGATGCTGGTAGATGGAACGGACGCGCCCACGGTTGTGCAGGCATACGGACCTAACGTCGTCCCCAACAGCACATTTGACGTCAACACGGACGGTTGGACCGATCACTATAGTTCGCTTGCCGCTGTCGGCGGTGAGATGGTCATTAGCAAAAACGCTGGCGTTAATTATGGCTACGGCAATGCGAACGTCGAGGTAGAGGTTGGCAAGTCTTATCGTATTCGCGCAACACAGCGGTGCGGTACTTGTGATCAGGTCCGTTTGGCCATGTCGGATGCGATCTCCAAAAATTCTGGAGCGGATAACACCACATCTACCTCGCCCGTTTCGATTGAATATGAAGGGGTAGCAACGTCTACGAATCTGGGGCTTCAGTTCGTGGTCATCACAAGCGGCACGGAAGCGGCGACCGCGATTGTCGATGATGTCATCGTTGAAGAAATCTACCCGCACGCTGGCTATTCGAACGAAGATCGGCTTGGTTCAGAGATTGCCACCGATGGTACGTTTGAGAATGCCAGCGACCTTGATAACTGGGTGGCGAACAACGGAACGCATTCAATTGAGAGCGGTACTCTGCGCGGTGAGAACGTAGGTGGCACGTACCACGCATCTGCGCGAGACTATAGCGTAGAGGTTGGTGCAACCTATGAAATCCGTGGTCAGAGAATAGACAAAAGCAGTGGCGCTGCGTCTTCAGACTTCCACGTAGGAACTGCAAGCAATTCTAACGCCTATCTAGCCAATCAGCTTTGGGAAGATGGCCCGGTTCAGGTTGTAGCCACCGACACTACTTTGCGTCTTTCTGCCTTGGTGGGTGGGAACACTTCGGGCGCATGGAAGCAGCACGACGACATCTCAATCAGACGCGTCTACCGCGACCATACCGTCAAAGTCGCATGGGACGCTAATGGCGCCACGGGCAATGCTTACGGCGCTGAGATGGTCAGGAATGGCGGTGCTGATACTGACACTGATTGGACGAAAGGCACCAACTGGACGCACGGTGCTGGGGTGTACTCATTCTCCGGCGTCGGAACCGACACACTGCGGCAGGATATTGGGCTTTTGTCGGGCCTCACTTATCGCGTCCGCTACACGGTCAGCGGACGAACAACAGGAAGCGTAACAGCCGTGCTTGGGGGTGATAGCAGTGGTACTGCGCAGACCACGAACGACACATTCACCGAGAACATTGTCTCTGGCACGAATGGGCTGATCTACTTGCAGCCGAACGATGACTTCGATGGTTCGATTGACGATGTTTCGGTGCAGCTTGTTGGTCGCGTGATCTGGTCGGCCTGGAAGGACGCAGACAACTTCCTGATCTTGTACTTCCTCAATGGTCTTCTGAAGTTTGAAGCGGTTAAGGATGGCGCAAGTGTAGGCTATGTCGCCGTGCCCAGTGTCGATGATGGCGGAGCGCATAGGGCAGCTCTTTATTGGGAGGAAGTCACGGGTACGATTTCGCTGGACGTTGACGGGCAGGGCCTCGAAGGGCCTGAGATTGTCACGAATGGCGGCTTCGATATAGACGCGACAGGGTGGTCAGCAGTACAAGCAACGATTGCGGCAGTGGCGGGTGAATTGGTTGTCACCTCGACCATCGCAAGCTGGGCGCAAGCACTGGAAACCTACACCCTAGATGTTGGTGTTATGTATGAAGTTTCTGGATACGCGAGAGCGGGCACAGATGTTAGCCCTGCGTCCGTTAATTTCTGGGATGGTGTGACCCAACACACTGTTGCCAGTGATAGCGCGGGGGCTGGGACCAGTGACAGTGGTCTTTATGAGGTATTTTCGACCAGTTGCATAATAAAGCTAAATCAGTTCGGCACTGTGGTTGGCCGAGAAGGGTACTTTGACAACATCTCGCTCAAGGCCAAATACACGCGTTCTGGCCTAACGCTCCCCACAAACCTGAACCAGTTTGCACTAGGCCATCTGGACGGCGCGAACCAGCTGAATGGATTGGTGTTGGAACACGCAGCCGCAAATGGGGACCAAATCACGGCCTGGCAGGATATCCCCATTTAACACGTCGAATGCGGAGGGTTTAATGGTGCTGCCGGAGTGAATTGAACACTCGGCCTCTCCCTTACCAAGGGAGTGCTCTACCCCTGAGCTACGGCAGCATCATGTCGGTGGCGCGCCTGCGGCAAAGCCCCGAAATCGCGGGGAAAGTGCCACAGCGCCCCCCGTGGCGCAAGCGTTCAAAATGGGTCCTTTAAAGTCTTCGCCAGATTGGGAAAAAACGCCTTTCCCCACAGTTGACGGGACCTCGGAGCCCATGCCACATGAACATATTGGATATCAGGCTTGTCCTTAAGCCTCGGTAAAACCGGGGGGTGGGAGGCAGATTGCCAAATTCTGAAGGACCGCCAGACAGACCAAGGGCACAGACCAAGGGCACAGACCAAGGGCATTGAGATGACGGAAGAGACAGAGGCCAAGAAAGCAGGGCCCCCTAAATCTACAACGCCAGCCGAATCGCGGGAAGAGCGCCTAAGCGCCGCGCTGCGGCAGAATCTCAAACGCCGCAAAGCTCAGGCCCGGAGCCGGAAGTCGGATGGACCAGCGGATGCTCCCAACAATGCAGACGAGAACTCTTAACCAACCCCTCATTTCAGCCTTCCCTTTGCCGCATTCCTGAGAGAGGCTCCGCCAGCTGGGTGAACAGCCAGGGCGCGCCTTTGTTTGAGGAACCCAAGAGCTCTAGGGGACACGAGACCTTCATGGATACACTTCACATTAAGGGCGGCAAACCGCTCACAGGGACGATCCCTATCTCCGGCGCTAAGAACGCTGCGCTGCCACTGATGACAGCTGCACTTCTCACAGACGGTGAAATGCACTTTGAGAATGTGCCCCAGCTCACAGATGTGCGGACCCTCATTCGATTGCTCACAGAACTTGGTTGCGAAGCAGAGCTTGGTACTGGCAGCGAAGACACATTTGGCAAGAGTCTGCGCGTAAAGGCAGAGACCATCACCTCCACGACGGCGCCCTATGAATTGGTGAGCCAGATGCGGGCGAGCTTTTGGGTTTTGGGACCACTCCTTGGCCGTTTTGGCGAAGCTCGGGTCTCGCTGCCAGGCGGGTGCGCCATCGGCGCCCGTCCAGTCGACATATACATTAAGGGTCTGGAGGCAATGGGTGCCGACATTGAGATCGTCGATGGCTATGTCCATGCGACGACGAAAGGGGGCCTTAAAGGCGCAAACTTCCGGTCATCTCTAGTCTCCGTTGGGGCAACCCACACGCTCATGATGGCCGCCACGCTAGCTGATGGCGAGACTGTGCTCGAAAATTCTGCCCGGGAACCGGAAGTTGGCGACCTCGCCAAATGCCTGAATGCTATGGGCGCGAAGATTGAGGGCGCGGGAACAGAAACGATACGGATACAAGGCGTGTCTAAGCTGCAGGGCACAAAACATCCGGTTCTGGCGGACCGGATTGAAGCAGGGACCTTTGCCATCGTCGCCGCCATGATGGGAGGCCCCATCAAACTGACGGGTCTGGTTCCTGAAACCATTGAGGCAGCCCTTTCCGCCTTGCGGGCTGCAGGCGCCGATGTCGAAGTGGGCGAGGATTGGGTCACGGTTAAGCGAGAGGGAGAACGTCTTCGTCCCGTCAACGTCGTGACGGAAGTCTATCCGGGCTTCCCGACAGATTTACAGGCTCAATTTATGAGCCTCATGACACTGGCAGATGGTCCATCAGAGATTGTTGAGCGCATCTTTGAAAACCGTTTCATGCATGTCCAGGAATTGGCGCGCTTTGGGGCCGATATCTCCTTGCATGGTGATATGGCTCTGGTCCATGGCGTTGAAAGACTGACTGCGGCGCCTGTGATGGCGAGTGATCTGCGTGCATCAGCCGCTCTGATAATAGCGGCGCTAGCAGCTGAAGGCGAAACCGTCGTCAACCGGGTCTATCACCTGGATCGGGGTTTTGAGCGGATTGAAGAGAAACTCTCTGCCTGCGGAGCCGAGATTTGGCGCGAAAAAGCCTGATCTGCTGATCGCCTTTAGGGTGCCATTGTTGGGCATTTCGGTGTAAGAACCGCTTTGAAGCTAGTGAACAACACCGTCACCGACGAGCAATCCTTAATGAGCACTCTCAGACTGAAAGCGGAAGATGCTGAAGACCTGCAGGTAATTGCCGCCTACCTTCAGGATGCGGTTGTGCTCGTCAAAGACATTGCATATTTGCCCGGCACCCGCCGTCTTGCGATGGTTGCCAACAGATTTTGCTGGGAAGATGAGCTGGGGCCGGTTCCTGCTGGCCGGACGCATAAGCGAGCCCGTACGGGTCTCCATTTCGACAATGTCGAAAAGGTTCGGTCCCGCAATATAGAGCAGGATCGTCAGGAAGGTGTTCTGAACCTTCTGACGATTGCGTTTGAAGAGGGGGCGTCCCCGTCAGGCAGCATCGTGCTCACATTTTCCGGAGACGGTGAAATCCGCATTGATGTTGAGGCGCTAGACGCCCATCTGGCAGATATGGGTGGCACGTGGGACACCCCTAACTTGCCCACACACGACCAAGTAACTGACCCTGAAAGCTAAAATCATGACCTATCGGTTGAACACGCGCGATGCCGATTTCGAACCGTCCTTCCAGGTCTTTCTCACCTCGAAGCGCGAAGTGTCGGAAGACGTCAACACGACTGTTGCCACGATCATCAAGGATGTGCAGGAGCGAGGCGATGCCGCGGTCATTGATCTGACGTCGAAGTTTGATCGTCAGGACCTGACAGCAGAAACATTGCGCTTTACGCAAGCGGAAATCGACGCGGCATTGGCGGAGTGTGATGCGGAGACCGTGGACGCGCTGAGACTGGCGGCGGCCCGGATCGAAGCGTTTCATAAAGGTCAACTGCCCGAAGACAGACGGTACACAGATGAAGCAGGTGTCGAGCTAGGCGAAAAATGGACAAGCGTAGGTGCTGTTGGACTCTATGTTCCCGGCGGTACGGCTGCCTACCCAAGCTCGGTCTTGATGAACGCGATCCCGGCGAAGGTTGCAGGTGTTGAGCGCATTGTCATCACGGTGCCGACGCCAGGTGGGGTGATCAATCCGCTGGTCCTGGCAGCAGCAAAGATTGCGGGTGTTTCAGAGGTCTATCGCATTGGCGGGGCGCAGGCGGTTGCCGCGCTTGCTTACGGAACAGAGACGATCGAGCCGGTCGACAAGATTGTGGGTCCCGGAAACGCATATGTCGCCGCCGCCAAGCGTCAGGTTTTTGGCACCGTTGGTATCGACATGATCGCCGGACCATCGGAAATTCTGGTGCTGGCGGATGGCGAAAACGACCCGGATTGGATTGCCGCCGACCTACTGAGCCAGGCGGAACATGATGCGGTCGCCCAGAGCATTCTGGTTACCGACGATGCGGCCTTCGCGGATCGGGTCGTCGAAGCGGTGGAAGCGCAGCTTGGATTGCTCGACCGGGGAGAGATGGCCCGCGCCAGCTGGGAAGAGTTTGGTGCGGTGATCCTGACCGAAAGTCTGGACGCGTCCGTACCGCTGGTGGACCGAATTGCAGCCGAGCACCTGGAAATTGCAGTCGCAGATCCAGAGCCGCTGGCAAAGAAAATCCGCAATGCAGGCGCGATGTTCTTGGGCCGCTATACGCCAGAAGCCATCGGTGACTATGTGGCCGGCACCAACCATGTTCTGCCAACCGCGCGTTCGGCCCGATTCTCGTCAGGCCTTTCAGTTCATGATTTCGTGAAACGGACATCCATCGTGAAATGTTCGCCAGATGCTCTGGCTGCAATTGGTCCCGCAGCGATAAAACTCTCGACCGCAGAAGGGCTTGACGCCCATGGGCGCTCGGTGTCAATTCGCCTTAATCGATGATCTTAACCTTGACGAGGCAGGGCTCGCATCCGATCCCTGTTTTAGCTTAGACTATATCCATGGCACATGGATCCGACAGGCAAGGAGCGGCGCAGGTGGCTCATTCGGACGATACGCCCGGCTCTGCCGGAGGCGATCCCTACCGTTTGATCGACATTACGCTCGATGAGACGACGGTGGTGCGTCGGTCTCCAGATATCGAGCATGAGCGCAAGGTCGCGATCTACGATCTGTTGGAAGAAAACTCATTTCGGCCGAACGGCTCCGATGGTGGACCCTACAGGCTTCATCTGTCGGTGCAGGAGAACCGTCTCGTTTTTGACGTTCGCATTGAAGAAGATGTGGAGCATGGCAAGGTCATGCTGTCGCTGGCACCCTTCCGCAAGATTGTGAAGGATTACTTCCTGATCTGTGAGAGCTACTACGACGCCATCAAAACCGCGGCACCCGCGCAGATTGAAGCGATCGATATGGGGCGCCGAGGGCTCCATAATGAGGGCTCTGAGCTCCTGAAAGCACGGCTCGACGGAAAGATCGAAGTGGATTTCGACACGGCCCGCAGGCTCTTTACGCTCATCTGTGTTCTTCACATTAAGGGCTAAGCGATGAGCCGGCGCGGACAACTCACGCGCCCGGGCGCGGTCCTCTTTGCATGTACGCTGAACTCCGTCCGCTCGCCCATGGCCGAAGCATTGATGAAACACCTGCTCGGCACGATCATCTTTGTGGATAGCGCTGGCGTGGAATCAGCAGAACTTGATCCCTTTGTTCTCGAAGTGCTGAGCGAAGTTGGATATGAGCGCAAGGAGCATCACGCAAAGCGGCTGGATGATCTCCAGGACCATGCCTTTGATTTGATCGTCGCCCTCACGCCCGAAGCGCAGGAAAAGGCAGAAGAGGTTGTGCGGGGTGAGGCGGTCGATGTTGAATATTGGCCCGTGGAAGATCCGACCCTGGAAGGGGGGTCGCGGGCGCAACGGCTCGATGCTTATCGACGCCTTCGCGATGATCTCATCGTCCGCATAAAGGACCGATTTGGCTCAGACGTCGCCGAAGCCAGCTGAGAAACCCCGCGAGAAGTCCAAAATCCGCAAAAAAGCAGCGATTTGGGCCTCAATGAGCGCTCAGGTCTTGATTTCCCGGGCGCTCTTGCGCATTCTCCGGCGAAATTAACAAAGGGCGATTATGGCCAAGGAAGAACTTCTCGAATTCCCAGGGACAGTAGTAGAACTGCTTCCCAACGCGACGTTTCGGGTGCAGCTCGAAAACGATCACGAGATCATTGCGCACACAGCAGGCAAGATGCGGAAGAACCGTATCCGCGTGTTGGCGGGCGACAAGGTGCTTGTCGAAATGACACCCTACGATCTCACCAAAGGCCGCATCACCTACCGCTACAAGTAATGTAGTGGGTGGGCAGAGCGCCGCTCATGACAAATTCAGACACATCTCCAGATCGCCCAGCCTTGGTGCTGGCGAGCGCGAGCCCGCGCCGTCTTGACCTGCTGCAGCAGGTGGGAATTGTGCCAGATGTGGTGGCACCTGCCGATCTGGATGAAACACCCGGAGCGACGGAGCTGCCGCGCGTTTATGCTGAGCGACTGGCGGCGGAGAAAGCGTCGGCTGTTGCCGCAAATCATGAGGACGCATTTGTCCTCGCCGCCGACACCGTCGTTGCCTGTGGACGCAGAATTTTACCCAAGGCCGAGACGCAAGAAGAAGCGCGCACCTGTCTTGATCTGCTCTCAGGTCGTGCCCATAGAGTTTATACGGGCATTTCGCTTGTCAAAGGCGACACGAAGATCACCAAGTCCGTTATGACCCGCGTCCAGGTTGCGCGGCTGAGTGACGCGGAATTGGATGCTTACCTCGCGTCCGGCGAATGGCAGGGCAAGGCAGGAGGCTATGCCATTCAGGGACTTGCCGCAGCGTTTATCAGGGGTCTGAATGGATCCTATTCTAATGTTGTAGGTCTGCCGCTCCATGAGACGGTTAACCTCCTTAAAGGAAGCGGGTTCCCGCTCTACCAAGCGCCAGAATCTTGAGTTAGGATTGCTGGGTTCGGGGGAACACCACAGGCCGCGCCGCTTTGAGGCAGACGGCCATCATGCCAGGGGGCAGGTCGAAGTCGATGACCGAAGAAGTCTTGATCAATGTAGGGCTGGGCGAAATCCGGGTTGCCGTTCTGGAAGAGGGCAAGCCCGTCGAGTTCGTGCTCGAACGCACAAGCGAAGATGACCTGAAAGAGAAAACCGGCCGCGCCGGGCATTCTCTTCTGGGCAATATTTTTTATGGCCGTGTGCAGCGCGTGCTTCCGGGCATGCAGGCAGCCTTCGTTGATGTGGGTCTGCAACGCGCGGGCTTTCTGGGCGCACGTGAGGCCAAATGCCTCTGTGAGCTGACAGGGTTGGACGAAGGCACACTGCCGCCCATCTCGTCTTGTGTGACCGAAGGCCAGAGCATTCTGGTGCAGGCGACGAAAGACCCGATCGGGGAAAAAGGCGTGCGACTGTCTGCCAACGTCACCCTGCCAGGGCGTCTGCTCGTCATGGTGCCAAACCAGTCCGGTGTTGTCATGTCCAGGCGGATTGAGGATGAAGCAGAGCGCGAACGCCTCTCCATTGTCGTCTCGCGCATCGCTGAAAAGCTGAATGCGCTGGGTGTGACGGGTGAGCCGGCAGGCTTCATTGTCCGCACCGCCGCCATTGGCATGGGCGAAGCTGCGCTTGAAGAAGATGCCCGCCGTTTAGCCGCCGATTGGGCAGAGGTGCGCGCGGCAGAGAAGAACGCAAGCCCGCCCGACGTGCTCTTCCACGACCTTGATCCCGTCGCCAAAACCATGCGCGATTTTGTCAGCATGGACACAGACCGCGTTGAGCTGGACGATGCCAAGGCCTACGAAGAAGCTGTGCGCTACTGCAATCGGGCGATGCCGCATATGGCAGAGCGGGTGAATCTGGTCAACGGTCCGGGCTCTGTCTTTGATGAGCATGACATTGACGGGGTGATTGAACAGGCCCTCGACCCGCGTTTTGAACTGCCGTCCGGCGGCTGGATCACCATTGAGACGACGGAAGCCCTCACCGCCATTGATGTGAACTCAGGGCGGTACACCGCCTCGACGGGTTTGGAAGAAACCAGCGTGCGCACCAATATCGAGGCGGCAGAAGCCATTGTCGATCAGGTGCGCTTGCGCGGCACCGGCGGGCTCATTGTCATCGATTTCATTCACATGAATGACCCGGCGAACATTGAGAAAGTACTCGACACGCTGAACAAGGGATTTGAGAAAGACCGCGTGCCGACGCAAGTCTCCACCATGTCGGAATTCGGCCTCGTTGAAATGACCCGCAAGCGCGTGCGCGAACCGCTGGAGAAATTGCTGACCGAGCCGATCTATGGCGATGGGCGTGCCCGGGTGAAAACCCGCGCGACGGTGGCCAACGAACTCCTGCGCGCCATTGACCGGGTGGCGGCCCGCTATCCAGGCGCAGAAATTTCCGCCCGCGCGGCGCCCGGCGTTATCTCCTGGCTGGAGGGCAGCCACGGGCGCCTCGTCCGCGAGCTTGAGACCCGTGTCGCAGGCACGGTCTATCTTGAGCCCATGCCAGGCTTTGACCGGGAACAGATCGATGTGGGGCCTGCGCGGTAATGGCTCCGGCTCCTAAAGACGCCCTGGATAAAAGCGAGCCGAAGCAGGGGGAGGCAAGCACGGCGAGCGAGACCGTGACGCCTTTTCGCGGGGCGAGGCCCTGTCCCATTTGCAAGAAAAAGGCGACGGGGGAGTTCCACCCCTTCTGCTCCAAACATTGCGCAGATGTGGATCTCAATCGCTGGCTCAATGGTTCCTACGCCATCCCGGCGGCAGAAGAGCCCGAAGAATGGTCAGAAGACTAAAGGCGGGCGAAATTCCGCACGAAAGCGCTGAAGAAGAGGGCTCATAGCGCTGGACAGGGCGAGGCACTTCGCCTATAAACCGCGGACTTCTGCGGCAGATATGTCCAGAAACCCGCCATGTTCCAAACGCTCCTGAGATCTCATCTCACCAGTTTTGGGTCCAACAACATGGCGCGATAGGGCGCCCGGGTAGCTCAGTTGGTAGAGCATGCGACTGAAAATCGCAGTGTCGGTGGTTCGAATCCGCCCCCGGGCACCACTTCCCCGGAGCTTTGCATCGCGAAGCGCGCAAAGCCGATCCCTATCCAAAGTACCAAAATCCAGCTGCTACCCGAGGCTGAGGGTCATGTCTCGAAAATATCAGTCAGATCGCGCTTCTCGATCACCAAACGGCGCTTTTGTGCCATAAGCGCTGGCTTATTTGGGCCTACGTAAGCTCTCTGGCCATGGCGTCCTCAATCCGAAAGGCCCAGCTCAAGTGGGAGCGACAACACCCGTTGCCGCCCTGACCACACCTGACCCTGACTAGAATTGAATTGAGGACAAAATGAACAAATTTGCTCTGATTGCACTTCTCGCCCTGGCGACGCCTGCTTTGGCAGTTCCGGTTCTTGCCACCCCGACTTTTGCAGAAGATCTCAGCAAAGGCACCGTGCTCGGCACCACCATGGATGAGGTCCAGACCTCTCTCACCGAGAGGGGCTATGAGGTTCGCAAGGCCGAAATGGAAGACGGGAAGATCGAAGTCTACTTCGTCAAGGACGGCGAAATGGGCGAGGTCTATGTGAGCCCCGAGACCGGCCAGATCATCAAACTCCATATGAAGTGAGCTGAGCCATGTCAGACCCATCAGATCCTTCTCGTGCCCGCGTCCACGCTCCCACCCGTGACGTACCTGTGTGGGATCCTCTGGTTCGGCTGATCCACTGGTCTCTTGCTCTCACCATCCTTCTGAACGGCGCGATAACGGAGGAAGAAAGCAAGCTGCACGAGTGGGTCGGCTATGTCGCCTTAGGGCTGGTCGGCACCCGCTTTTTGTGGGCGCTCATCGGTCCGCCCCATGCGCGCTTCTCGGCCTTTCCACCCAGTCCGGCCCGCGCACTTCACCATCTCCGGGCCGTGCTGCGGGGCGAGCGAACCGTCCATCTATCTCACAACCCGCTTGGCGCGCTCATGGTCTATAATCTCTGGCTGACGGTGATCGCTCTTGGTGTGACCGGGCATATGATGACCACGATCCGTTTCTTTGGGATCGATTGGGTGGAGGATGCGCATGAACTGGCCTTCAATTGGCTGCTTCTATCCGTCGCGCTGCATGTGGCCGGGGTGGCGTTCGATAGTTGGCGATCCGGTGTTAGTCTGGTGCGGTCCATGATAAATGGGCGCAAACGTATTCCTCAAGGAACGAAGGTCGAATGAGGCGATTAAACCGATCTGGTGACGCAACGGGAAAACGCACAGCTGTGCTCGCCGGAATCATCATTATGCAGGCGCTCTGCGCTCTATTTTTCATCGGCGACGTCATTGCCGATGTCCGTGAAGGCGATCATTTGGATGATCTGCATCTCGGGCTTGAAATGTTCGCCGCTGTCACGCTGATCGCAGGGGTCCTGTTCCTGATGCTGGAACTGCGTCGCTTGCTGGCCCGCATGGGCGACATGGATGCCGGCCTCAAAGTCGCGCGCGGTCAAATGTCGGAGGTGATGAACCGCTTCTTTGATGAGTGGAACCTGACAGACGCAGAGCGCGACGTCGCTCTTATGATTTTGAAAGGTCTCGACAATGAGGCAATCGCGCAGGTCAGAAGCACCGCACCGGGCACCGTTCGCGCCCAGGCAACCAGCATCTATTCGAAGTCGAACACGCAAGGGCGTCCACAGTTCGTCAGTCTTTTTGTGGAGGAGTTGATGTCAGGCGACTTTGGCGCTGATGATATGGCTGGCCTTCCACAAAAGAATTCCTGATCATCCCTCCAGATGCGGCCCTCCAAACTTCTTCATCGCGTCGATGAAGGGCGCATAGCCCGTGCAGCGAAAACCCATTAGATTCCCCACTCCGAGGCCTTTATGGTACAGAATTGAAGCTATGAGCTATGCAGTCGGTCCAGGCGATCTGGTTTTATGCGTGAACGCGGCCCCGAACCATATGACGGGGCAGCCGGTGCCGCTTGTTGCCGGGGAGACGTACCGGGTTTACGACGTATTGGAGTTTATGTGCCCCTGTGGGCGGTCCGATGCGCTTCTGGACGTAGGCGTTGACTTCGCATGGTGCCAGTCACGCTTCCGCCTTCTGCCCAAGCCAAAAATCGAACAGAAGCCCCGCAAAGTCTCGGCGCCCAAAGAAACAGAAAAAGTGTAACCTGCGCCGGTCAATCTGATGGCCCCTGGGAACCGCAGATAGCCAATGGGGACAAAACCCCCTAGGCTCCCCCACAACTGAGGTAAGGGGCGCCTGCGTGACAGAGAAGACATTCGACTACATCATCGTAGGCGCGGGTTCCGCAGGCTGCGTGCTCGCAAACCGACTGACCGAGAGCGGCAAGCACACAGTCCTTCTGATCGAAGCAGGCGGCAGCGACCGGAACATTCTGATTCAGATGCCCACCGCGCTCTCCTATCCCATGGCGTCCAAGACCTATAATTGGGGCTACAATTCAGAGCCCGAGCCCGCGGTCAATAATCGCTCGATCACAAGCCCTCGTGGCAAAGGGCTTGGCGGCACCTCCACCATCAACGGTATGGTCTATGTGCGCGGCCATGCGTGCGATTTCGATGAATGGGAAGAAGAGGGCGCAACCGGCTGGGGCTACGCGGACTGTCTGCCCTATTTCAAACGCGCAGAAGAATGGCAGGGCGGCGAAGACGCCTATCGTGGTGGCGACGGTCCGCTTGGCGTGACCGGCGGTAATAACATGACCGGGAATCCGCTCTATCAGGCCTTCATTGACGCTGGCGTCGAGGCAGGCTACCCGCGTACAGACGACTACAACGGCCTGCGTCAGGAAGGCTTTGGCCCGATGCACATGACCGTCCGAAACGGCGTGCGTGAGTCAACATCGAGAGCCTATCTAAGGCCAGTGATGAAGCGCCCGAACCTGACCGTTTTCTCCAAAACCCTCGTCGATAAAGTCATCTTTGAGGGCAAACGCGCTGTAGGGGTCGCGACGGTACGCAATGGCAAGACCCAGACCATCCGCGCGGGCAGGGAAGTTTTGCTCGCAAGTGGATCTTTTGCCTCGCCCATGATCCTGCAGCGCTCCGGCATCGGTCCCGCTGAGGTTTTGGCGCATGCGGGCGTGACGCCGGTGCATCTGTCACCGGGGGTCGGACAAAACCTTCAGGACCACACTGAGGTCTACTTCCAGTTTCACTGTAAAGAACCAGTGAGCCTCAACAACAAGCTCGGCCTCTTTTCAAAATTCCTTATCGGTGCGCGCTGGTTCTTCTTCAAGAACGGCCTTGGTGCCACCAATCATTTTGAGTCCTGCGCTTTCATCCGCTCTGAGGCAGGCCGCAAATCGCCCGACATTCAATTTCACTTCCTGCCCGCCGCCATGCGCTATGACGGTACACCGTCTGTGGATAGCCATGGCTTCCAGGTGCATGTGGGGCCGAACAAACCCAAGAGCCGGGGGCAGGTCACCATCAAGTCAGTCGACCCGACCGATGAGCCAAGCCTGGTCTTCAATTATCTCGGCCATGAAGAAGACGTAGCTGCATGGCGGCGCTGCATTCGGCTGACGCGGGAAATTCTTGCGCAGCCGGCGATGGATGTTTTTCGCGGGGGAGAGATACAGCCGGGGCTGAATGTCGCCACTGACGAGGAGATCGACACCTGGGTGCGCGCCAATCTTGAGAGCGCCTATCACCCTTGCGGGACAGCCAGGATGGGGCAGCCGGAAGACGCAGGCACCGTCGTAGATACAGAATGTCGCGTCTTGGGTGTTGAGGGCTTGCGGGTGGTGGATGCTTCCATCTTCCCGACGGTTCCAAATGGCAATATCAATGCGCCAACGATTATGGTGGCGGAGAAAGCTGCTGACCTGATTCTCGGAAAAACGACCCTACCGCGGAGCGATGCACCCGTTTGGATTTCCGAAGTTTGGGAAAACAGCCAACGCGAGCGTGCTCCTCTCCGCTAGTCCTTATGTGTTCAAGTGTGTTTCTCCGAACTTCTTCATCGCGCGAATGACAGGAAAAACCGCCTTTGCCTTTTCCGTCGCTACATAGTGATGACGGACAGGTTTTTCTTGGTACGGCACTTTTGTGAGAAAGCCCGTTTCCACCAGACGTTTCAGACGGTCAGCCAAGAGGCTCGTCGGAATATGCTCCGGGCTTTGTTCGAACTCTGCGAAGGATTTGGCTTTAAACACCAGCGCATCCCGCAATATGAGCAGGGTCCATTTGTCTCCGACAAGGTCCAGTGTCCGCCCAATGGGACAGGGAGAACGGTGGGATGGATGCATGTCTAACCTCTCTCCAGATTACGCCAGGCGCCGAGCTTTAAGGACGCGGCGATCATAATTCCATAGATGAACATGGCGGCAGCGGCGCCTATGAAAATGCCCTCAAGCCCCATGTCGAAAGAGAAGGCGAGTACCCAGCCGCCACCAACAGCGAATATGAAGCGCACGATGGTCGCAGAAATCGGCCATCTCATGGCACCCGCCCCTTGGCTGGCGAAATAGAGCGACAGCCCAAGACCCTGGAAGGCAAAGAAGGGTCCCACAAAACGGATGTAGGTGTGTGATGCCTCAAACGTCTCCGGGTCATTGGTAAAAGCTGAGATCCAAGTATCCGGGAAGAGCGCCAGCAGCAGCCCCACCACACCTGCAAGGCCCGCTGCGAAAAGGCCACCGGTCCAGCCAATATGCTCTGCGCGCGCCACATTGCCTGCACCAATGCTCAGGCCCACCAGCGACGTCATGGCGGCACCAATGCCAAACACCAGAGGTATGAGCAGAAACTCGATCCGGGAACCGATGCCATAACCAGCGAGCGCTGCTTCGCCATAGGTCGCCACCATGGCGGTTAGGAAGAGGATGCCAAAGATTGTGAGAAGCGGCGACAGGGAGGCAGGCAGCGCCACTTTAAAAATGTCTTGAAAAAGCGGTTTGGCAAAGGCAATGAACTGACGGTCCAGCTGGATGACACGGCCCGGGCGGCTCAGCACAAAAAGCATGACCGCGCTGACCAGAAACCCGGTCGCAACGGCAGACACCGCCGCCCCCACAATGCCCAATTGTGGAGCGCCGAACAGGCCAAGCACCAACACGCCAGAGAGTGGCACCTGGATGAAGGCACTGATAACCATCAAGACAGCGGGAAATTTCATGTCACCCATGCCACGAAAGACCGCGCCAACGACACCAATCAGCCACACAAACAGGCCGCCTACAAACAGGACCAGACAATAGGAAGCGGCCTGATCCAAAATTTCACCGGTGCCCCCAAGAAACGCGAGCAGCGCCCGTCCGTAAAGCAGGTACACGAAAAGGAAGAAGGCGCTGCCCATCGCTGCGATGGCGAGCGCATGCCAGATGAGTTTGTGGGCCCGGTCGCGATCCCCTGCGCCCAAAGCCCGCGCGATAGAGGATGCAACCGCTCCGCCAAGCGCCCCGCCGGACATGGCCTGCATGAGCATCAGCAGGGGAAAGGCAAGAGCGATGCTGGCAAGAGCACTTGTACCCAACTGTCCAATAAACCAGACCTCGATCAGGCTGACGCTTGATTGGATCACAAAGGCCAGTGAGCTTGGCGTCGCCATTCTGATAAGAAGGGGCGCTGGTGGGGCGGTCAGCAGGTGTCGGGTACGCTCATCCATTGAGTCCGGATACTTTCTTGTCTTTATTGATTGGCTTCGGAATCGAAAGTTATAACTTTCAATATCAAAGTGACTGCCTTAGTCGAGAGAAATATTTCAGCATCTCCATTGTGGAAAGGATGGCGTAGGGGAGGTTGGGACGCGATGGTGAAAAAATCTGCATCGAGTGAGTCACAACTAAAGAATCTGATATCTTTGCCGGCAGATCGCCTCAGTCAGCCTGCGTGTCCATCTGAAACGGCATCCACAAATCAGACCATCGTTGAACTTTGGTGTCAGCATCGAGCTCGCTGAGGTGAACTGATTGTGCCATTGGTATCTCAATGTGGCGTTCGAGATTCCGCACATTGATGGCGCCAAGAAGGTGTCCTTCAATTTCACATACAGCGCCCAACAGACTGTTGCAGGTTGCGCAGAGCAACATGGTGGCGGTTTCTGAACCTTGCCGCTCCTTGCGGAGACCGGGTTTGCCTGGCGCGTGGACCCGAACCATGCCCGTTGGGTCAGAAAGATAGGCTGCGCCGCGTGGTGTGCAGTAGCTGCAATCACAGGCACGTGGTGTATAGGCGTTGATGGGCTTCGGCAGGTTGATGTCAACTGAGACAGCACCGCAAGAGCAGTCACCACGATAGGAGATAGTCATAGGGGTCATTGTACACCTGGTTGGTCATGCGGTTTACACAAACGAGACACGCAGAAGTTGGGAAGGCGCGCGCTTCTCGTCCACGCTGGCATCCGATTTTCCCGCGACAAAGCCCCGGTTTTCGAAACGGGCCTTTGGGAAATTGCAACCTACCGCGACGGGATGATTGAGCGAATGATAGACATCTATGATCCTCGCGAAGCCGCTTGGTTTGACGATTGGATGGAAAAATGGGGCTCTGGTCTTGACCCGCGCTATCTCCCCGACACGTAAGTCCTTAAAGTTCATGCTCTCAGGTCTGACTTTTCAGAAAACCTCCCGGCATCGCAAAGCTGCGCTTGCAAACCACGAAATGATCCACCTCTCGGGCGATCCCTTTTAGGGATAAATCTACACGTCACGTGTCTTTCAGCATGGCGTTAGGAAGCAAGGGCGTCACTGCATGGCGTTCTGTTGCCAGTTGCCGCCGCCAGCCATAATGAACGTCACCTGGCCTGGGCCTGTTGGCAGAGTTCTTTTGGGGCGTTGATAGAGATATGGGTTTTTATTCTGTTCAGCCATTTTGTCCACAAGGGCTTTGCCCACATTACCAACCAATGAAAAGCCAGACGCATTCCCCGCCGTTCCGACCCCATGTTCCAGGGCGCCTTTGGTCGCACCCTTGATGGCTTCGGCGCCCCAGCCAGCAACTTTACCAATCCCCAGACCCATCACATAGGTGTCTGCGCCACCAACGGCGCCAGCAGCGGTGGCCGCGAAAATCGCCTGGCGCGTGCTAAGTCCTTGCGAGATCGCATAATCATAGGTTTCTTTCGCATTTTTGCCGAACGCAATGGTGAGGCCGACCGTTGGATTAACTGCGCCGGCAACAGCCAATCCCACATCCAAACTTACCTTGGCCATTGTGTTGGCCAACGCCTCGAGATTGCCATTGTCAATCACATCAATATCGATCAGCACCTCATTATTGCTGAAGTCGCGAGTTGTGCGAATGAGTTCTTCGAGGGCAGCGTTTGCGCCGGTGTTGGGCTCTTTATGTCCGCCCAGCATGGCCGGGTCGTACAGGCTCGTATCGTCCATCGCTATTGCGTCAATCAGCGGTTTGGCGTCGTCCACCACCGGAGCGGACACGATAGGCAAGTCGCCAGGGGTGCTGCCATCGCTTGGGACTGAGACTGGGTCAACAGGTCTACCCGCTGTTGTATCAGGGGATGCCGTTTCGACTTTTGCGATAGGCCCCTTGTAAGCGCGGAGCTGCGCTTCGTAGAATTCCGCAAGCCTGAGAAACTCCTTCGTGCTCTCTTCCGTAAAGTTTCCTGACTCCGCCCTACTTCTATTGAACTTGGCCGCGTCCTGCACATTCAGCGCATTGTAGCTGGCGATAGATCTGAGTTTCTCAATATTGTCTGCCATGCCCCCATCGATATCGTCGGCGGCAATTGAAAAGACAGCTTCCTGGTCAAATCCCTGAATGCGAAGAAGAAAGCGTTCATTTCCATCTTCGTCTGTACGTACCTTTATTTCGTCAAATTGCCAGAAACCAATACGCAATTCCTCTGGAACAGCTTCGCCTGAGTTGATGTACTCAAGCCTCTCTTCGCGAATGCGATACTTTTCCTCCATCATTTTTGTGTATTCCACGGTGGGTTCTTCCGCATCAGGAAACATCTTTATGGCTTCGCATTGCCAATCGCACCAGTTTTCATCAACACGGACCACTTGCGGTGGTTCAAAGAAGGCTTGAATGTCGGCGCTGTCCCCCAGCCTGTAAACAAATTTGGGGATGTTCTCTTTGTCTATCTTGGGAGTTTGTGCGTCGTCGGTTGTTCCTGGCGTGTTTGCGTTATCCGGTGTTTCCGTTGGGGGCGCGTTGGGTGGCTTTGGAACTCGCAATGTAGGTGGTACGGGCGGCGTCGGTGTAGGCGGCGTAAAAACCGGCGGCTGAGGATGATGGGGCATGTTGTGATGCTGGGCGAATGCACCGCCAGTGCCGACAAGGCTAAGGGCCGTCACAAGCATCAAGCTTTGAGCTGCTGATTGAACGCTCATTGGTTGGCCCTTCCTGGAATAAAGCTCCGGGCAACGGCGAACGTTGATGACGTGTTGATTTGTGTTGGCGCGGCAGCGTAAAGAGCATCGATGCGTATATCAGAACTCGGCCTGAGATCAAGTTGACCTTCAAGAATGGCCACGCGCCAGCCGTCATAATCCATCAAAAAGTGCGAGCCCATGACAATCTTCTCGCCACTTTCCGCATTGCTCACACTTGCATAAAGATGAGCATCGCCCGGAAGGCGATCGAACGTTGTTGCCACTATGGCGCAAGTGCATAGGCCGCCAGCATTGTCCATATCAAGCGCGTGCTCCGCGATGAAGGCCATAACCTCCAGATGATTGTTTGCGGCGTCGCTTAACATCTGTGACGCTTTTTCTATCGGTAGAAGAAAGAGCCGAATGTCGGGATCAACAGGCACAGCAAGGTTCAGCGAGACGTCGGAGACGTGAATTTCTCCAGCATCGAATGCATACTCTACGCCAAACGCAGTAGCCGAGCGTCGCCCAAGCTGATCAGCGAACTGGATAGTTCCATAGACGCGGCGTCCTTCTTCCAATCCATTCGCAGGTCCGATGAAACTCACGGTGATGCTGTCAACATAGAAGCCAGCATAACGAAACGATTTTTCGCGGAGGCGGTTTTCCATGTTGGATGCAAAAACAACCGGGGTAGTTTCTGGCGCTCCGTCAGTGCGCATGCGAGCGACAAGCGCTGTCGTGACCAGGGCGATGTCACTCGGTGCCTGATCGAGCGTTGTAACAACAGGCTCATTGAGCGTGAAGAACTGCAAAATGTCATCCTGCGCAGCATGAGCATTTGCGGAAAACCCGAAAAACAAGGCACAGGCAAAATGAAAAAGGCTTCGGAACGGCCAATGGGTCATGGATGAATCTCCCCAAACTTATCATCGCCGACCACTCATCAAAGTTAGGGGGGCAGCGTCATCAGAACAAGCCGGTCGGTCGATTTGTCGCAGATTTAATGTGAAATGCCTGATCAAAAATCTCAATGAGGCCTGATCTGCGCGCCGGCGTTTCAAAAGCTCTGTCATTTGCCGTAGCGGTGTAAACGAGTTGGGCCATAGCGCTGTACCGCCCGCCGAAGTATGCCAACATGCCGCCATCGAAATTCAAAAGAAAATGAAAACGGTGGAGGACGCTATGATTGACTTTGAAATTCCCGAGGATGCGAAGATTATTCGCGAGACGGTGCGCAAGTTTGTTCGTGACCATTGTATTCCGGCGGAAGAGGGGCTCACGGCTGATACGTTCGACGAAAAGCTGGCGGCGCTGCGTGTAAAAGCGCGAGAAGAAGGTCTTTGGTGTCCCTTCATTCCGGAAGAACATGGCGGCATGGGGTTGAAGCCCCTGGCGAACGCTCTGGTGCAAATGGAGCTAGGCGAAAGCATTCTGGGAGCGCTCTCCATGAACACGCAGGGGCCAGATGATGCGACCATGCTTACGCTTCTGACCCATGGGACGGACCATCAGAAGGAGAAATTTCTGAAGCCGCTCCTTAATGGTGAGAAGCGTATCTGCTATTCCATGACCGAAAAAGCTGCAGGCGCCGATGCAACGGGCATGCAGACAAGCGCGGTCGCCGATGGGGACAATTTCATTCTGAACGGCGAGAAGTGGTTCAGTTCTTCGGCTGATGTTGCAGACATCGCTGTGGTGATGGCCAAGACCAACCCGGAAGCCCCGCGGCACCGCCAATTCACGACCTTTATCGTGGAGCTGCCCAACCCTGGCTATAACATCATCCGCAACATTCCGACCATGCATGGCGAATCGCCGCTCATGGAGAAAATTGGCGCCACACACTCCGAGATTGAAATCAAGGATCTGGTCGTACCAAAGGAAAATGTCCTGGGCGGCCTTGGTGGCGGCTTTGAAATGGGGCAACACCGTCTTGCTTACGGCCGACTCCGCCATGGCATGCACAATGTAGCCCGCGCCCAACGTGCGCTCGACCTCGCTGCCAAACACGTAACGAGCAGGGATACATTCGGCTCTCGCCTCGCGGACCGTCAGGGTGTGCAATGGATGCTCGCAGAATGCGCAAGCGAGCTTTACATGGCGCGCCTCATGCTGCTCCACATTGCCTACAAGGCAGAGAAGGGCATGGATCTGAGGCAAGAAAATTCCATCGCCAAGGTCTTCCTCGCCCATATGGTGCACAAGGTAGTGGACACAGCGCTCCAGCTTCACGGCGCCCTGGGGTACAGTCACGACACGCCACTTGCAGCCTGGTACACAGCCATCCGCAGCCAGCGCTTGGTTGATGGGCCTGATGAGGTGCATAAATGGCGCGTGGGCAAGAATGTCATTCGGGCCTACGAGCAATTTGGTACCACCGCGTCCGCCGCCGGTGGCGACCTTCTGTAAAGGTAAGATGAGAGATGAGCGCACAAGAAAAGAGCCGGGATCTGCCTGGCTACAAGGTCGACGTAGTAGAAGCCTGGGTCCGGGAAAACGTGTCCGGACTCACCCCGCCTTTTGAGTGGGTGCAATTGCAAGGCGGGCACTCGAACCTGACCTACCGGCTGAAAGATGTGGATGGCAATGAAGCCGTTATCCGCCGGCCACCGGAAGGGGAACTGCTTCCAAAGGCCCATGATATGGGCCGGGAATGGTCGGTGATTTCCGCCCTTGATCCGACACCCGTGCCGGTCGCCTCGCCACTCGGGTTTTGTGAAGACAAGAGTGTGACGGGCGCGCTCTTCTATCTCATGTCCTGGGTGGATGGGCATTCGCTTCACGCCGCCCCTCACGCGGAAGAGCACTTGCCCGAAGCATCGCGAACCAAGGCTGCGCAATCATTGATCGATGTACAGGTCGCGCTTCATTCATTGGATCCTGAAGAAATTGGCTTGGGCGGGCTTGGCAAGCATGACGGATATGTCGCTCGTCAGCTGAAGGCCTGGTACCGGTCGTGGACCGCCTCAGCTGCAGACTCAAAACTGGAAGATCAGCGCGCTCATGACCTCGAAGCATTTCTGACAGCGAACATTCCAGATCAGGGTGCGCCCCGTGTCGTCCATGGTGACTATGGGATGCACAATGTCTTGTTCGGGGCGGATCACACTGTGGCCGCGGTGATTGACTGGGAGATTTGTACACTCGGTGATCCCATCGCTGACTTTGCTTACACGCTCAATCAGTTCACCGATCCATCTGATCTCGAGCCGCCCCCGCCCGAAGCCGTGTCAGCACTACCAGGATTTCCGACACGCACTGAGCTTGCGGCCCGCTATGCAGAAAAGTCAGGCCGTGATCTCTCACTCCTTGATTACTACATCGCCTTCAACCACTGGAAGACGGCGTGTATCGTGCAAGGCGTGGTGGCGCGGTACCGGGCCGGTCAGAAGTCAACAGAAGGGATTAATCTGGACCTTCTGGATGACCGCGTGTTGCGGTCACTGGCTCGGGCGACAGAAGCGGTTGAGCGCTTAAAGAGCGCCACGTAAAGATCGTACAGGAGCGGACGTCGCTCCTGTACACGAGCGGTCATTCTCCAGTTTTTGAGTAAAGGCTCTAATAAAGACTCCAGCAATGGTTCTGTTGCACGGAGCCGCCCTTGCCTAAAAAACCTTGGCAAGGTGCACCAGTGAATGCGCCCACTGAAACAACAGTCACATACAGACTCTGTTTGTAGAGGCTGCGCCTGTTATGGCGCCGCAGTCAAACACGTGTGCTCATCAAAGGAGATGCTTCTATGTCTAGATTGAAATCAATCAGGCTTTTTTCAATGACTCTGGCAGGCCTAGTGTTGATGTCGATGAGTTCCCATGCCAAGGGAATTGAAGAAGCTGTAGAGGAATATAGCGCAGCTTGGGCCAGTCATGATGTGGACCGTATTGTTGCGCTCCACACAGACGACTCCACCTTCACACTGCATATTGAAGGACAAGAGCCAGCCGTGGGTAAGGCGCAGATCCGGGAGCAGTTCCAACATGTTCTGGAATCGACGCCAGATTACAAGACTGAAGCCTATCAGGTTGATTTTGGGCCTGACTTCGTCGTGATCATGTACAAGGTGCAATCCGGCCCGACAGGTCCACTGGTGATGGGCGGGAAGACATTTTCGCCAAATTCAGACAGTGACTATGCGATTGATGCAATCGATCTCCTGGCTTTCAGGGGTGGCCTTGTAAGCGCAAAACATACCTTTATCGATCTGGAGGCGATCCGGGATCGCAGCGAAGTCTCACTTGTCGCAACCTCACCCCAGGATTGAGGTCTGCGTAATCCAGCCCGTAGGCAAGGCGAGCGAAAGAGGCTAGTTTCGGATCCCAGATAAAGGGGAGAGGCTTGAAACGTGGTGGACTCTAACGAATTCTATTCCGACGCGCAGCGAAAGCTTCAGGCGGAGCAGGACAGTACGAACCTCGCTGAAGCGATGGCGGCAACCATTGTCTTTGACGAATTGCAGGAAGATCACAGCGATTTCATCGCAAGTCGTGACTATTTCTTTCTCTCAAGTGTCAATGCAGATGGAGAGCCGACTGTTTCCTACAAAGGCGGGCCTGTCGGTCTCGTGCAGGTGGTGAGCCCCAAAAAACTAGCTTTCCCAAGCTTTGACGGCAACGGGATGTTCTATTCCATGGGGAACGTTGCCGAAGCAGGCAAGGTCGGCATGTTGTTCATTGATATGGAAACACCGCACCGGGTCCGCGTCCAGGGGACAGCGATGGTTACTAAAGATCCGGATCTGACGAAGCGCTTTCCGGGTTCGAACATGGTGGTTGAAGTGGAAGTGACATCAGCTTTCATCAACTGTGCCCGATACATTCACAAACATAAGCGCCTTGAAACATCCAAATACGTGCCTGATGAAGATGGCGTTCAACCATTCCCGTCTTGGAAAAGAATTGATCTGCTGCAAGACGCACTACCCGGAAAAGATGCTGGTGGGGCAGAGGACGCAGGCGGACTGATCACCATTGAGCAATATCAGGAGGCCTTGAACAAAGGCGAATCCTAGGCTGGGAATCCAACTCTTATCGGATCTGCGTGCAAACCCTCTCGCTGACGCGGTTTGAGGGGCGCTTAAATCAAACTGGAGAAGAAGTTTTGGCGCTACGCGAGCTGGTCAACGGATATGCAGGTCCCGGAACGGTCATGTGGATCGGTGTGCGTCCGGAACGGCGCGCGCCACTTCTCTCGCTCTCAACCGTCGCCATCAATGAAGCCGGTATTGAGGGGGATCATCGGGTGAAGGCGGGCAAGCGGGCTGTAAGCCTCATTCAGTGGGAACATCTGCCGGTAATAGCAGCACTCGCACACAAGGAAGCCGTCGTGCCCGAAGAGCTCCGCCGAAACTTCGTCGTGAGCGGAATCAACCTACTGGGACTGCGCAATCGAACTTTTCGGATCGGCGGGGCTGTGCTTAGAGGCACCGGCATCTGCGCGCCCTGTTCACGCATGGAAGAAAACCTGGGGCCGGGAGGCTACGCTGCCGTGCGTGGACACGGGGGCATCACCGCCGACATTATTGCACCGGGTGAAGTCTCGCTGGAGGATCAAGTTGAACCGGTGGCTTGAATGTTTGGCTCGCCTTTCAGGGATCTTCAAGAAGATGAAGTGGGATCCTGCTGCAGCTCGAGCGTATTGCCGGCAGGGTCTTTGAACCAGATAATCTGATTGGTTCCCTCTCCAAAATGCAGATGGTCATCTGTCATTTCTTTGACCTCAGTGACGGCAGCATCAATGTCCTCAACGAAAAGGGAAAGGTGCGTGTTGTTCGGCATTTCCAGACCGCCTTCCGCTGGATCCGTTACAACATGAACAATTGGACGGTCTTGCCCGAACCAAAAGCCATTTACCAATGTCGCAGCACCTTCGCGCTCAATATCGCCCAGTCCGAGAAACGAAGTGTAAAACTCTTTGATCTCGTCATGCTTGCCAGCTGCATTTAGGCCAATATGGTTGAAGCCTGTGATACGCATTTTTGGTGTCTTTCTTCTGTATTGGGGGAGTCTGCGGGCAAACCGATATCAGTGCAGTGGGCTCTTAAGCGCCTGTTGTTTGCGATGAGCCAGGATACATCAGGATCCAGCCGAAGTAGAAGCCGACAACCTGTGGGCCGTGAAGGTAGTAGGCGCCATTCTCATCAATCGCCCCACCCCATATCTCCGCCAATCCGCCGGTGGACCATCCAAACAGGGAGGCGATCCAAAACGGCAGGATGACAATGGACCCAAGCGCCCCGAGGGCGAACCACTCCTTTTTGGATTGCACACGCAAACTCAGCTTGATCGCCAATGCAGCCAGAACGACACCAAAGATCACTTCCCGGATAAAGTGGTTTTTCACATAGTCAGCGATGAGATCGTTTGAGAGCGACGTCGGCAGGAAATTGCTGTACGCAAAAAACAGCATAGCCAGCGCTAAGATAACAATTGCTCGACCAATCTTCTGCCTCATTCCGATTTCCTTTGTTGATTCAAGTAGCAGCGAGGCCCTTCCACACGATGTCAAACGTGTCGCGAAGAAGCGCGGGTTTGACTTTCTTTTTGTCGCGTGCTGCAGATTTGGCCAGTTGTACAGCTGGCGCCATGAGAACAGCCTGAATGGAAGCAGTTGGGGCTTTTGCGAGCGTACCGTCCTTTATTGCCTTAGTCATGACGCTTTCAAGCTTCTTGATCTTCTTTGCAATGCTCGCTTCGTTCGACGCGTCAATCAGGTGGGCGGCGCCAACCGTTTCGGAAAAAAGAAAGTCGTTTGGCCGATCAACAACAAAGTCAAAAAGGGCAAACCACATATTGCGAATTTTGGCTGCAGAGTCGTCGCCGCTATCAGCGGCTGCAAACATGGTCTCAAACCAATCGGTTTTGATGTCCAGATAGGTCTGCTGGATCAACTCTTCTTTGTTGGCAAAATAGACATAAATCGTGCCCGGAGACACGCCTGCACGTTTGGCGATCTTTGAGACCGACACATTGGCCAGCCCCCCTTCGATGACAACAGCGATGACCGCGTCGCGAATGGCTTGCCGTTTTTCTTCGTCTTTTGGTCGCGCCACAATTACCCCTACTCTTGAACGGGGCGGAGTATGACATTTTGAGGCCAAAGACCAAAATTTCTTGGAAAACAGCCTAAATCGGCGAAAAACGGCGATAGGCATCCACTAAGGCTGTGGCGGTTTCCATTGGCGCCAGGGCGGGGTGGAGGTGAGTTCCCTTGAGACGGATCACCGGCCAACCCCGCTCCTCCGCGCGCTTAGCTTCGTCATGAAAGACCGGGGAGGTTTGAATGAAGGCCCGCTTGGCGCAGGACCAATTGGGCATTTCGAAGGAATCTTCAAACCAGGTAAGGGGCAGGCGGGGAAGCTCAGCCAGGAAGTCTGCTTTGACATCAGGGGACATGGGTGCCTCCGCGAGAAGGTCTCCTTCCCACCAGTCTGTCCAGATCGGCAGTAACCCATCCTCGGTAGGTAGAGTGTGCACGAACTTTAGAAAGCCCGGCTCTACAGGTGGCGTCCCGCCGCGTTCTGGGGGCATCATTGCATCGAGGCAGATAAAGCTTTTCGCGTTGAGGGTGCCCGCGAGATACGCTGCCAATAGTCCGCCGGCACTGTGGCCAACCAGGATGGGGTCCTCCATTCCGGGCAGAGCGTCAAGCAGCTGCCGCGGCCATTCGCGCCATGTTGTATGACTTGCTTGTGCATTGGGCGTTGGGACATAGGTTGCAAATCCCAAGGCGCTCAAGGCGTCAGCGGTGGGGATAACGGACGATGGCCCAACAAGAGGGCTATGGATGAGCACAAACTGAGGCATGCGAAGGCCCTTTACCAAAAGCGCTGGTGTAGAAATATACATCAGCTTCCTAGAAATGTATTGGCAGTGAGGGTGTCATTTGTTAGACTGAAAACAAAGACGCCTGAGAGTCAGGCTGGGAGGTCTTCGAAAATGCTCAAGCTTGTCCAATTTCTTTCACGCGGCGTATGCCTGGGCGGAGCGCTCTTGGCTCTCACAGGCGCAGGTGCGGCTGCCCAAACACAGCCAAACATTGTCATCCTGCTCGTCGATGATGCGGGTCTGATGGATTTTTCAGCCTTCGGTGGCGAAGCGAATATGCCCAATATCGACCGCCTTGCGGCGACGGGTGCGATGTTTACAGGCTATCGGACCTCGCCTTCCTGCGCGCCGTCGAGAGCCATGTTGCTGTCGGGTGTCGATAATCACCGCACAGGCATGGCCACAATCCCCGAATTTCTACGGCCCGAAGATAGATCAAAGCCCGGCTATTCCATGCGTCTCGAGCCAGGTGTGCAGACCGTAGCGGACCGTCTGAAAGACGCGGGCTATCGCACCTACATGACCGGCAAGTGGCACTTGGGGCGTGGGGCGGGTGACCTGCCTAACCATCATGGATTTGACCGGTCCTTCGCGCTAGATGCTTCAGGTGCGGACAATTGGGAACAGAAATCATACCTGCCCTTCTATTCATATGCTCCATGGTATGAAGATGGCGCGCCAGCTGATCTTCCTGAAGATTTCTATTCGTCAAAATTCTTGGTCGACAAAATGATCGACTATATCGACGAAGACGCGGGCAGCGACGCACCGTTCCTTGCCTATATAGGGTTTCAAGCAATCCATATTCCGATCCAGGCACCGAGAGAGTTCATCGACAAATATGAAGGTGTGTTTGACAGCGGTTGGAATGTACTGCGAGAGCAGCGCTGGGAGCGCGCGCAAGAACTGGGACTTGTGCCGCAGGGCGCGCCGCTTGCGCCAATGCCCGAACGTTTGCGCGTCTGGGACAACCTGAGCGACGAAGACAAGCGCCTATATTCCAAAAGTATGGCAGTCAACGCAGCAATGCTTGAAGCCATGGACTTTCACATCGGTCGGCTCATCGCGCGTCTGGAAGCATCAGGTGAGCTTGAAAACACGCTTTTTGTCGTAACGTCCGATAATGGACCCGAGGCGAGCGCCATTGTGGAGCTTCCGGGCTTCGGTCTTTGGATGGCGCTCAACGGATATCATTATGATGTCGAAAGGTTGGGCGAAAAAGGCAGCATGGGTTTCATTGGTCCTGAATGGGCACATGCCGCTGCAGCTCCGAGCGATCTGTTTAAGTTTTATGCGGCAGAAGGGGGCATTCGTGTGCCTCTTATCATTTCAGGAGCAGGTGTAAAACCGCAGGCACCCATTCAGTCCATGGCAATGGTCACCGACATCACACCCACACTCATGGATTTCGCGGGCATCGAGGCATCTGAGAACGACCTTGTGCCGATCAATGGGCACAGCCTGCGTCCGGTACTTGATGGTGCAGCAACAGAAACGCACTCAGCAGCTACGCCTATCGGGCTGGAAGTGTCAGGTAATGGCGCTTTGTTCCTTGATGGTTACAAAATCACCCGCAACATGCCTCCCTTCGGTGATGGTCTCTGGCGGCTATACGATTTGTCTCAAGACCCTGGCGAAACGACCGATCTTGCGGATGTTGAACCAGAACGCATGCAAACAATGCGGGATCATTACCAGCAATATGCCGATGAATTCGGGGTGGTCGAATTGCAGGCAGACTTCAGCTATCTGGAACAGGTGACTGCCAATTCAAGACCCAAACTGATTGCTCAATATTGGTGGCTTCTGCTTACGGTGGGCGTCGTCATCGTCGGCAGTGTTGTTCTTATCGGACAATTTGCCTGGAGGAAATTGCGAAATGACTGATGGCGCCAAGAAGCATGTTGTGCACGGTCTGAAACTCTCCTTGTTCACAGGAAAGTTGGAGGCTTACTTTCGGGTGAAGGGTATCCCCCATGATTATGTGGAGATGGATACAGCCGACATGGCCAAATGCGCGAAGGCGACCGGCATTGCGCAGATGCCTCAGGTGGAAACCCCTGATGGCGGTTGGTTGACCGACACCACAGCCATAATTGCGAAATTCGAAGCTGAGGGCGATGGGCCAAACCTGACGCCGCAAACGCCGATGGCCAAGTTCGCGAGCCTGATGCTGGAAGACCTGTTTGATGAATGGTACTGGCGACCTGCGCTCTATTATCGCTGGGCGTTTGACGAAGATGCCAATCTCATGAGTTCGCAGGCCGCACACACCATATTGCGGGACATGTGGCTCCCATTTTTTTTGCGACGGCAGTTTGTCCTTCGGCGACAGCGCAAGGTGTACATGTCGGAAGACGCTGTGACGCCAGAAACAACGCCAGCCATTGAGGCCCATTATCACGAGACCCTTGCGGTCTTGAACGAGATCTTCGCGGAGCGTCCCTTCCTTATGGGTGAGCGTCCCTGTGAGGCAGACTTCGGCATGTTTGGACCCTTCTTTCGGCACTTCTTTTCTGATCCCACCCCAGGGTCGATCATGCGCGAAGAGGCGCCTCATGTGTGTGCATGGGTCACGCGGCTTTGGGCGCTTCGGCCTGGCGATCTGGAGAATGTATCCGAGATCACGGAGGTGCCGGATGATCTCGGCTTCTTCTTTGAGATGTTCGGCAACGACTATCTCACTTATCTGCAGGCCAATGCTGCTGCGGCGGATCGTGGTGATAAAATTGTTCGCCATAGGGCGCAAGGTGTCGAATGGACCGTTCCGACAGCGCCATATCGCGCCTATTGCTTGAGCGAACTTAGCAGGCACTTCCAGGCACTAGGTGCGGAAGACCAGCAAAAGATACGGGCATTGATTGGGCGTGGCGCGGACGTTTTGGCGGAGGAGCCAACACCCATTGGTGGGCCTGAGACATTTGTGGGTGGCGGGAAGCCGGTCACGCGCCTTTGGACCTAGACTCAGTCGAGCCGCGTCGCCGCGAGCTGTTCCTCATCGAGCGAAATGCCCAGGCCTGCCTTTTCAGACAGTGCGACAACGCCATCTTTTTGCGTCACCGGATGATTTAGCATGTAATCCCGCCGATCCAATCCCCACGAAGGTGGATCATAAGGAAACTCCGCAAAGGGTGCACCACCAAGTCCCGCCATGAGATGAAAATTCGCCAACATGCCGAGGCCGTTCGTCCAGGTGTGCGGCGTAAAGACTGTGCTGGTGTCTCGCAGGCGCTGCCCGAACTTTGCGAGGCCTGTGATGCCGCCTACAAGCGCAGCATCTGGCTGCACAATGTCAAATGCACCACCGTCGACCATTGTCTGCAGGCTCGACAATTCCCGTGTCATCTCTCCTCCGGCAATTTTCACTGAGGTCATGTCCCTCAAGCGCCTATGGCCGGCTAGGTCCGCGCGATCAAGCGGTTCCTCCATCCAGAATACATTTAGACGTTCAAGCTCGCGTGCGACGGGAAGCGCCTCATCAAAAGACCAGGGCGACTCAGTATCCCAGGGCATCTGCCAGCCTTGATTGCAGTCGACCATAAGCGTCAGTTTCTCACCAACGCGCGTGCGAACAGCCTCAAGGCCCTTTATGTCTTCGCACCACCCACCACTTTCGCGGGAGCGAAAACGAACCTTCATCGCCGGGAACCCGAGCTCAAGAAAGCCCTCGGCAACATCCGCCAGTTCCTCAGGCCCATGCAGGGCGCCAGAAGAGGCGTAGACTGGAACTTCGGGGTTTATGCCACCCAACATGCGCCAAATGGGTTCTTTTTTGATCTGTCCGGCGAGGTCCCAGAGCGCAATATCGAGCGGCCAACACCGACCGTAGTGAAAGTCTATGTTGGTGAGGACCTTGTTGTGGCGGTCAAGGTCAAGTGGATCGCGACCCACAAACAGAGTCTCATGGCCCTCAAACCCCAGCATCAGATCCCCGGACCCAATGCCCATCCGTCCGTCTGTGTCAAAGACTCGAACAATTGTTGCATCGAAATGGCGCCGTGCCTGTCCGTCCCACGCCGCACAGAAAGGCGGGGCAAGCGGCAACCGATGGTGGCTGATCTCGATACGGTCAATAGAAGCCATAAAAACCTTCGGTGCTTTGTGTGCGACCTGCCCGCGATGTTGGTGGGTGAGGCAATCAATAAAATGTGTCATTAGCGCAATGGCTGAGCAATAGTGATATTCAAGCAGGCAGGGAAAGACGCATCGTAAAGAACGAATATCGGGGGAAGAGTGAATGGAAATGTCGTTGAACGGAAGAGTGGCTCTTGTCACCGGCGGATCGCGGGGTATTGGTCGAGCCATCTCGCTGACCTTGGCGAAGGCAGGCGCTGATATCGCCATCAATTTTCGACGGGACGACAAAGCAGCGGACGAAGTCGCCGCCGAAGTAAGAAAGCTTGGTCGCCGTGCTGAGATTTATGCTGCCTCAGTCGATGACAGTGACCAGGCGGCTGCACTTGTTGCGTCGGTTCTAAAAGACTTTGGGTCAATCGGCATCCTCATCAACAATGCAGGCATCGCCAGCCGCGGACAAACCGTTGCTGACACCGATCCGGCTGAACTAGAGCGTGTCGTACGCGTGCACGCTTTGGCCCCCCACCGGTTGTCTCAACTCGTCCTTCCGGCCATGAGGGAAGAAGAACGAGGGGACATTGTCATGATTTCAAGCGTTGCCACCCTGTCCAACGGTCCCAATGGAGCACCCTACAATATGGGGAAAGCGGCGATGGAAGCGCTCGCCCTGACACTTGCCAAGGAAGAGCGGAAGAACGGCATCCGCACCAACATAGTTTCGCCGAGCCTGACGGTGACCGAGATGGGGACCCGCCTGGTGAAAGCCCGCTCTGGCGCGGACATTCATGATCTCGATGCCACGTCGCCCTTCGGGCGTGTCTCGGTGCCTGAGGATGTCGCAGCCGCTGTGCTTTTCTTTGTCAGCAATGCCAACCCTTACTGCAACGGTCAAAAACTCAATGTTGACGGTGGCGGTGCATGACGCGAAAGCTCTATACGCGCACGGTACAGAAATCAGACGGGCGGGATCTGACCTTTTACGGATGGAAGGAACATGAGCGACCGGTCGTCGCTGACCTTCCGCCGCTTGAGGCATCGGCTCTTCCGTATAAGCGATGGCATCCCCTGCGGCACGAATGGGTGAGCTATGCAGGGGCGAGGCAGGGGCGCACTTTTTTCCCAGATGCCGCCTCTTGCCCCCTATGTCCGGCAAAAAGCGAAGGCCTGACTGAAATACCGGCTGACGATTTCGAGATGGCGGTTTTCGAAAACCGTTTTCCAGCCTTTCGTCTGGATGCGGCTGACGCAGAGCTTGTTGGGGGAGATGAACCCGCAATTGGCCGCTGTGAGGTTGTTGTTTTTTCTGCTGATCATGGCGGGTCGCTTGGTGGGCAATCTGTCGAACGTATTGAACTTCTGTTCGAGCTTTGGGCGCGCCAAGCCAGACAGATGATGGACGAGCACGGGCTTGCCTGTGTTCTGCCTTACGAAAGTCGCGGCGAAGAGATTGGTGTCACGCTTCATCACCCTCATGGTCAGATTTATGGCTTTGGCTTTGTGCCGGATCTGTTGTTGAAGAGCGCAGAAGCACAGAAGGCAGCGCCGATCGTCAAAGATATTTTGGATCGAACTCCATCCCGGCTGATCCTGGACAAATCCGACCATGCAATGACCTTTGTTCCCGATATTGCACGATACCCTTATGAATGCTGGGTGGTGCCGCATCGCCGTACGCCGGGTCCCTGGGATTTGAGCACTGATGAACGCCACGATATGGCTCATCAACTGAAGCAGGCACTCCTGCGCTTGGATGGTCTCTTTGGAAAGCCAATGCCTTATGTCCTGTCAGCGCAGGTGGCGCCGCTTGGTTATGAAGACAGCTACCATTTTACACTGCAGGTCTGGCCGATCCGTCGGGCAGAAGACAAGCTGAAATTTCTCGCAAGCGTGGAACAGGTGAGTGGGGTCTTTCTGGTAGATGTGCCGCCCGCAGCGGCGGCTGAAGCGCTGCGCAATGCGGATATAGATGCATGACGAGTCACGAAGATGTATTCGGTCAGGAAGCAGCCGTGACCTGCTTTGCGCCTGGCCGGGTCAATCTTATTGGTGAATATACGGACCTCATTGGCGGGAATGTGCTGCCTATGCCGCTCACCAAAGGCATTACGGTTACCGCAGGGCCGGCAGTGTCCGGTATTCATGCTTTCAGCACGGCCGAAGAAACCAAGATTGAAATCAATCTGCATGAGGGAAAGAAAGATCACTGGGCAGACTATGTCGCGGGTCCCCTCGTGATGGCCGAAAAAACGGGCGCAACCATCCCGCCCATGAACCTGATGATCGAGTCGGACTTGCCCGCGGGCGCTGGTGTCTCTTCGTCAGCGGCGCTTGAAGTGGCGACATTGAAGGCGCTGTTCGCGCTCACCGGGAAGGATCGCTCCGACACAGACATCGCACTCCTGGCGCAAAAAGCTGAAAATGAGTTTTGCGGTGTTAAGTGCGGGATCATGGACCAGATGGCCGTGTCCGTAGGCGACCAGGGGCATGCGTTGGCGCTCAATTGTGATACGCTGGAATGGGACCAGGTCGCACTGCCTTCTGGCTGGTCGATTGCCGTCATTCATTGTGGTGAAGCACGGCAGCTCACCGACGGCGCCTACAACGAACGCCGTGCAGCACTGGATGCGGCCTCAGAAGAGCTCAGACCGCAATCGCTGAAGTCGCAATCAGTTGAGATTACCAAGAAACTGAGCGACCCGCTTGTGGCGCGGCGGGTGCGCCATGTTCTGTCTGAGCAGGCCCGCACAGTGAGAGCGACTGAGGCGCTGCGTTCCGGAGATATGAAACTGTTGGGAAAACTCATGAATGAAAGCCATGAGTCTCTACGCGCCGATTTTGAAGTTTCCACAGGAAGCCTTGACCGACTGGTCGGAGCGGCACGGAACGCAGGCGCTCTTGGTGCGCGATTGACCGGCGCAGGCTTTGGTGGATGTATCGTTGCTCTTGTCGCGGAAAGTGATCGTGAGACATGGTGGCACGCCGTATCAAACGAGTGCCCTGCCGCCTGGGCGGTTGAGCTTTAAATCATCTTCAATGGAACGCCGGCAGCCAATCGCCATGAGCGTCGATCAGATCGTCGGTGAGCGCCCAAATCTGATCCAGCGATAGTTCCGCCGCGGTATGTGGGTCCATCATGGCCGCGTGATACACATGCTCCCGCTTGCCTGTCGCCAACGCCTCAACAGCCAAAGACTGCACGTTCACATTGCTCTGCATCATCGCCGCAAGGTGAGGGGGAAGTGTGCCCACCCGCGTGGGCGTAACTCCGCGATGATCAATGAGGCACGGCACTTCAACAGAAGCACCTTCAGGCAAATTGTCGATCAAGCCGTGATTGGGCACATTGCCATTGATCACGGTCGGTCGTCCTGTTTTGACAGCTCGCATAATCCGCGCAGCATATTCACCGGAATAGCTGATATCCAGATTGTTGGCATCAGCGAGCTCTTTCTCCTGAGCCCGCCACCCGGCGATTTGTTCTTCACATCGGCGGATATATTCATCCAACGGCACGTTGAACTGATCGATCAAATCGGGTCGGTCGCGCTTGATGAACCAAGGCACATATTCAGCGAAGTGTTCGCTGGATTCCGTGACGAAATAGCCGGTGCGTTTCAGCATCTCGTAGCGCACCTTGTTGGCAGCCGGTTCACCCCCGGTTGCAGCAAGATCTTTTAGTCGGGGATAGAGGTCCTCAATACGGCCGTCTTCGTGGCGTTTCTCGAACGTGAGATAGAAGGACATGTGATTGATGCCGGCGCACTGATATTGGATTGACTTGAAATCTTCACCCAGGTCCTGCGCAAGCTCATAGGCCGTCCCCTGCACGGAGTGACAGAGACCAACCTGGCGAATGTCCGGCGCGAGTTGGGCGAGTGCCCAGCAATTGATCGCCATAGGGTTCACATATTGCAGCATGAGAGCGTTGGGGCAGTGCTGACGCACATCCTCGGCAATATCGAGTAGGACGGGCACTGTGCGCAGGCCGCGCATGATCCCGCCTACACCAAGCGTGTCGGCAATGGTCTGGCGAAGGCCATACTTCTTCGGTATTTCGAAATCAGTGACGGTGCAGGGCTCAAAACCACCTACCTGGATCATCAGGATTACGAATTCCGCATCTTGTAGTGCCTCAACGCGATCTTCCGTGGCGATAATGGTCGGGCTGACATTGAGAGACGATGCAATCTTCTGCGCAACCATGTTGGAGGTTGCCAGCCGCTCAGAATCAATATCATGAAGCGCGATCGTGCAGTCCGCGAACATGTCGTTCAGCAGAACGTCTCCAACAATGTTTTTCATGAAGACGGTGCTGCCAGCCCCGATCAAACAAACTTTGGTCATTTTGAACTCCGAATAGAACGTGGCTGAGCTTCGGGCAACTTGCAGCGCGGGTCAATTTGGTAAAAGCTGCCAGCTCAAAAAATACATGGGGAGGCGAGTGCTATGGCGCGGCAACCAGAGCTGGGTGTTTGTTATTATCCTGAGCATTGGCCGGAGATCATGTGGGAGCAGGACGCAGCCGATATGGTGAAGGCCGGGATTACTCATGTGCGCGTTGGGGAATTTGCCTGGTCTCGCATTGAGCCGGAGCCGGGAACGTATGATTTTGATTGGCTGGCCCGAGCGATCAATACCTTAGGCGATGCAGGGTTAAAGCTCATTCTGGGGACGCCGACAGCAACGCCTCCCAAATGGCTGGTTGATAAAATGCCCGACATGCTGCCGATCAGCCGGGAGGGGCGGACCCGCGGATTTGGATCCCGGCGCCACTATTGTTTTTCTCACATGGGCTACCGCCGGGAATGCGCCCGGATCACCCGAGCTATGGCGGAGCGGTTTGGTGATCATCCGGCTGTGGTCGCCTGGCAGACTGACAATGAATATGGCTGCCACAACACCACGCATTCCTACACACCGGCAGCAAAGGCTAATTTCCAAACCTGGCTTAAGGCGCGCTACGAAACCATTGGCGCCCTCAATGAAGCCTGGGGAAATGTATTCTGGAGCATGGAATATCTCAGTTTTGAAGAGATTGAACTGCCGAACCAGGCCGTGACAGAGACCAATCCGGCTCATCGGTGGGATTATCGACGCTTCGCCTCAGATGAAGTGAAGGCCTTCAACAAGGTTCAGACAGATATTCTCCGCGAGCTCTCTCCAGACCGTGACCTGGTCCACAATTTCATGACCTTTGTGACTGAGTATGACCATTTTTCGGTCAGTGAAGAATTGGATGTGGCGAGCTGGGACAGCTACCCGATTGGCTCGCTCGACGTGATGCCCTTCGTCCGCGAGAACAAAGAACATTTTGTCCGCACCGGCGATCCCGACATTCAGGCCTATCATCATGATCTCTACCGCGCCTGTGGTCGCGGGCGCTTCTGGATCATGGAGCAACAGCCAGGACCGGTGAACTGGGCACCCTACAACCCGGACCCGCTGCCCGGCATGCAACGGCTCTGGGGATGGGAAGCGTTCGCCCATGGAGCGGAGCTTGTGTCCTATTTTCGCTGGCGCCAGGCACCCTTCGCGCAGGAACAATTCCATGCCGGGCTTAATCGCCCAGACGGCGTGCCGGACCGCGCGCTCCACGAAGTCACTCAATTGGGGGCAGAGCTGAAGAAACTAGGAGAAATCGAACCAGCGTCCCGAGGGGATGTGGCGATCGTCTATTCCTATGACAGCCACTGGGCTTTGCTGAACCAACCGCAGGGACAGAACTTTAGCTACATTGTTCAAACGCTGTCGATTTACCGTGCTCTGCGTGAAAAGGGTTTAAACGTCGATTTTGTTTCGCCTGATGCACCCCTCGACGGTTACAAGCTGGTGGTGCTTCCAAGCCAGATCCACGTGAGCGATGAGATGACGGAGCGGCTCACCCATTTTGACGGCGACCTGATTGTCCTGCCGCGATCTGGAAGCCGGACGGTTTCGCACGAAATCCCAGCTAATCTAGCACCCGGGCCATTAAGCGAGCTATTGGGAATAAAGGTGACTCGCGCGGAGAGCTTCCGTGAGTTCGCAGCTGTTGAGGTCGATTACAGAGCCAAGAGCTACACATTTGATCGCTGGCGCGAATATGTAGAAGGCGACGCGGAGGCGGTAGCTCATACGACCGATGGGCATCCTGCGATTACGCGAAAGAAAAACGCCTATTACATTGCCGGTTGGCCGGATGAGGCCTTGCTGAAAGATTTTCTTGATGTTCGCGTCGCCGCGGCAGGGCTCTCAGCCCTTGATCTCCCCTTCGGCGTGCGAACTCGCACAAGAGGGAACTACCGCTTCTTCGTGAATTACAATCCGCAAACGATTTCAATCACCGACTGTGTGTCGGGCGAATTGGTTCTGGGATCGTTGGATTTGCCTGGCGCGGAAGTTGCTATCGAAAAACTGAGCTAGGACAGCCAGCCCGCCATGGCGACACCGATAAAGTTGGCAATCGCATAGCCCAGAACACCCAGCATAACACCTGGTGTTACGAGCGGCTTCCAGCCTTGTGCTGCGGCTTGAGCCGCCGCCGGAGCCGGCCCAAGTGCGACAGCGTTGGAGGCGATGAGCGCTTCAGCCAGATCAATCTTGAAGAGCTTTGTCGCGGTAAGAACGACTAGGAGATGAACACTCGCCATAATCCCGACAAAGCCGAAGATCGGGAGAGCCCGGTCAATCATGGCCATCACGTCCGCACCTGCGCCCATCACACCGAAAAAGACATACATGAACAACATGCCAAGCGGAAAATCCCCGCTCATGGGCTCGATCTTTGAGGAAAACAGGTTCGCGACGAGAAGCGCATAGATGGTGACGAAGAGCACGCCATAACGGCTGAAGTTAGCGAGCCAGCCAATGCCCTGATCTGCACCCCAGCTGCCAATGAGCGCTGCTGTGCCATATCCCAGGAAACAGCAGAGCGCGGCGCCTGATAGAAAGAGGGCGATATGCACCATGTTGAGCTCTTTGGACCCATGGTCCACGGCACCACCTTCAACACTTGCCGTCTCTTCCATGATTTTGGACGGAAAGAAACGACGGATCGCGACCGACGCGGGGAGCAAGACCAACACCATTAGAAAGAGTGTGCCGCCGACACTGTCCGCAGAGGCCATGGCGCTGAGCAGGCTGCCGTCACTCATACCCAAAGCCTGTGAGGTTGCTGCGAAATTCATCGAGCCCCCTATCCAGCTGGCGCCAACGGTTCCGGCAATATCTGCGCCGCTGCTCCCCATATCGATGAGCGACGCGCCGATAAAAACACCGAGCACTGTGCCAATTGCCGCAATAACGAAGCTGATGAGCATGGGTCCCGTAGCGGGCAGGATTTTCTTGAAGTCAGCACGGAAGAGCAGCAATGGGATAGCCAGTGACACGGCGTACCCCCAGACCAGATCATAGAAGGGCGCAGAAAAGGGGATGACCCTGAAGTTGGCGAGCGCCAGGCCTGCCAGGATGACTAGGATCACCCCCGACAGTGTTTGTCCGATTTTTGTGCGCTCTGACCAGAAGCCGAAGGCAGCAAGTCCCAGAAAGACAGTCAGCAGCGCGTAAATATTGTCTGGCGAGATCAATGAGGTCATGAAGCCGTCCTAGTGTGCCTGTTACTCAGTTGCAGCGATGCGCTCGGCGCGGAGTTGAGAGCGTCGAACCTTACCAGCATCATCCCGCACAGGTGCATCAACAAATTCAAATGTTCGTGGGATCTTGTAGCGTGACAGCGTTTCTGCGAGATGGGCAGTTAGGGCATCAACATCAATACCGCCCGGCGCATCAATGATCCCGTGAACAAGGTTCCCCATATCGTCATCTGGCAGGCCGATGACAGCACTTGAGCGTACGCCGGGAAAGGCGTCAATCGCAGCTTCTGTCTCTGCTGGATAGACATTGGCCCCACCGGAGAGGATCATGTCCGTCTGTCGATCCGCCAGATAGAGAAATCCATCTTCATCCATATATCCCATGTCCCCAAGGCTTTCCCATCCGCCTTCAATGGCTTTGGGCTCCGCGCCGAGATAGTGATAGGTCGTGCCCTGTCCTTTGTCCGGGCGCATGAAAACCTCACCCACTTCGCCCGGGGGGAGTTCGTTGCGGTTTTCGTCCAGAATTTTCATTTGGCCTCCGGCCATGGGACGCCCGACAGACCCTTTATGCTCCATCCATTCGGTGCCGGTGATCCACGTCACACTCTGCGCTTCGGTTCCGGCATAGAGTTCGTGGATGCGCTCCCCGCCGAGCCAGTTGATCCACTCCTCTTTGAGCCACGCGGGGCAGGGGGCTGCCAGGTGCAGCACCATGCGCAATGCCGAAAGGTCGTACTTGGTGCGCACCTCTTCGGGAAGGCGCCAGATGCGTTGCATCATGGTCGGCACCATCATCACCCAATCCACGCGATGCTCTTCGAGAAGACGCAATGTCTCCTCTGCATCAAACCGCGTCATGATAATGATGTGATTGCCACAGATGAGTGCTCGGCAGGAGAAGCTGAAGGGCGCATTGTGATAGAGCGGCCCCGGCACTAACTGCGCTTTGTTCATATCCATGCCGAGCGGCGCTTCTTCCGGGTCAAACACACCAGGTTCCGCCGCCACGATGATTTTGGGCCGCCCTGTGCTGCCACCGGAGGTGGGTGCTTTCCAGTGCTTTGAGATTTTTGTCGGAAGCGGCGCGTCTGAGAGAGACCTGTCTGGTTCAAAACCTGCGGCAAGACAGGTGACGTCACCATGAGCACCCGGCTTCGCACCAATCACCAGCTTGGCACTTGCCACCTCAATAATGGCCTGTCGTTCCACATGAGGAAGCTTCGCAGAGACAGGCTGGGGTGTCGCACCAAGTTTCCAGACCGCAAAGGCGGCCTCATAGAACTCGATGCCGTTGGGTAATCCGATAGTCACCAAATCGCCTTCGACAACACCCAGCGCTTCATAAGCACGAGCCAACTTGTTGGTGCGCGCGTCAAATTCAGCACGGGTGACCGTGCGCCCTTCATGGGTGATGGCAGGCGCGTGAGCGTCCTTTTCCGCCCAGAAGGCGATTGCTTGGCCGATTGGCATCGCAGTCATACTGTTGCCCCTAAATCGAAGAGATGCGTTTGTTGTGCTGATATGTGCATAAGGGAGCTATTCTCCAATGATTGGGAGGGTGAGAGTAAAAGCTGCGCCTAGACCTGGACCGTCGCTCGTCGCAGTGACGTGCCCCCCGTGGTTGTCTGCAATCTCTTTCACGATCCAGAGACCAAGACCAAATGACGCCTCGCTGCCCGTGGGTTTGGCTGACGCACCTTGAAACCGTTCAAAAATATTATGCACATCGCCAGCCGCCAGCCCCTGTCCTTGATCGCGAACGGTGAAAGACACATCGTCCTCGGTTACATAGACGGACAGGAACACGCCTGATCCTTCAGGCGAGAATTTGATAGCGTTGGCGACAAGATTGTCTATCGCTTCAATTAACCGATCTTCGTCAGCAAACAGCTTGAGACCGACAGGTACACTCAAATCAATATGAATAGATTTCGTAGCCGCCGCATCTTGATTGAGTGAGACAACGGTCGCGAGAGTATGGGAAAGGTCAAACAATGATGGTGTGTGTGAAACCTGAGTCGCGTTCGCGCGGGAGCTTTCCAATATACCTGAAATCATCTTCTCCATGCGCTCGCTGTTTGTGACTATATCATCAGCACACTGAGTAGCCTTTTTGAGCCGGTCTTCTTGGGACAGCGAAACCGTACCGGTAAGATAGGTTGTGACCAGGTCCGCCCGGCTGATGATGGCTGTTAGGGGGTTGCGCAAATCATGCACAGTTATCGCCACAAGATCTGATTTGAAGCTGTTTGCAGCACGTGCTGCTTCTCGTTGCAGCTGGAGGCGATCGCGTGTTCGCTGAAGAGATTGAATGAGTGCTTCGCGTTCCACATCTGCGTCTGCGCGCTGTAGTTCAGCTTCGGCGCGGCTGCCGAAAATCCGCAAAATCGTCTCGCAGTTATCTGTGTCGTCGAAAGGTTCGCGCGAGAGAACCGCTAGGTGTCCCACCACTGACTTGTGACGGTTGCGTAAAGGCACCCCGCAATATCCCTCAAATCCTCTTTCTTTGGGAAATTTCTTTCCAAGGTCGCAAGGGATGGTAATGCGCTCTCCCGCATAAACTAGAGTGCAGGGGGTGCCATCAAGGTCATACCGAAAATTCTCGGCTGGTTTACCATCTTGCCAGCAATACAAGGTTTGGGCAGCATGTGCGGGATACCCCTCGCCCCGTGTCAGAATGGCCAGAGAGACGTTCATGACGCGATGCAATGTCTCGACGAGGGCCCGATTGAATTCATCGCCAAGTTTGGTGGCTGTTCCCGCAGCAATTTGCGTCATCATATGCGTGGTGAGTAGTCGATTATCTCTTGTCATGCGCAGACCTTGATGAGAGGAACTGTTTTAAAGCGGCGACGCAAATACAGGGCCTCAGTTCTTAGAGAGGTCGGGTATTTTTTTCATTTGATCTGCCGAAACGCAAGAAGCGATGGAATTACGAAGCCGCTGTTTGGTGTAAAACGGGTCAAAAGGCAAAACCAAGCGTGACGGAGCCGAACTGGTCGGGTTTGGGTTGTTGTGAATATTCCTTCGTCCGGTAGACATGGGTGAAGCTCACCCGGGTTCTGCCCCAAATGGCGACTGCTCCCAACCGAATGTCGCTAACGAAGTAGCGTTTATCGACGCTGTGACTATCGCGAAAGAGATTCCCGTCCAGAAAAATGTCGCGTCCGACAACACGACCTTCTGCGCCTGCGAATAGATACCAATCTATGCCCCCTTCAGAGGGTGTGAATTGTTCAGATCCGCCAACACCGGGATAAATACGGGCGGGCCCGAAATCATCGGGCAGATCCGGCCCGATCCGAATGATGCCGCCGCCGCCTGCATAGGTTTGCACGTTTCCGAGCGCAGCAACCACATAGGGGATGCCGTCAATCTGAAGACCGCCAAGGTGAGACGGTGACAGGTCCGGGCTGTTCCATGCGCGTTCAAAAGTCACGTTGAGGCCGGGTTCATTGCGAAGCTGATTGTCCCACCCGTCTGATTCTTCGGCACCAATCAGTTTGTGCCAGTTGTTCTGGACAAATTCGCCACCCGCCGCCGGACCGATCACACCGACGTCGAACTTCCATTGGTCCTGAAATGTGCCGCGGTTTTCAGTGCCCCAAAGTGTCTGCAGGGTGAAAGTGAGGTGAAGCCAGGCTGCATAGGGGCGATCATTGGTAATGAGGCCGGAGGTGTCCGTATCGTCCGGTGTGAATATGGAATGCCCAAGCGCCAGGCCGACGCGGTGAGATTGGGGTGTGGCACCCTCAAGACCAAAGGGAACCCGCGCCGTCGCAACGCTTTTCTGCCAGCCGGTCAGCTCCAGTGGGTGTGATAGAACGGAGGCCTGCAGACCATTGGTATAGTGCCGGTCTGTATTGGTGAAATTCGCAAACAGGTCATTCTCCACCTGTATGGTGCCAAATGCCCATTCACGCGACGTATCTTGCGGGCCTGGTTCAGCGGCAAACGTGGCTAAGAAACTGAGTGAAGTGAGAGCAGCAACCAATGCTGCAAATCGGCAAATTTGAGGTGGGCGCATGGGCACTCCGGGGGCTTGTGCTTGACGGCGGCCAGACTAGACCTTCCAATATCCCCAGCAACTATAAAAATCGACCAAATAGGTCAAGGGCCCAAAGGTTGAGAAAATGGGGATGATCGTATGACAGCACCTGCAGGAAATTTTTCAATGACGCCAGAGGAAGCCGCGGCCTGCGGCATGGTGATCGCTCTCCATGCGGATACCGCGCCGGATCGTCCGGCAATTCTCTCCCCCCTTGGCGACCGAACCTATGCTGAGCTCAATGAGCGGTCCAATCAGCTTGTGAGGGCATTGCGCAGTGCGGGATTGAAGGAGGGGGACGCCGTCGGTCTTCTCTGTGCCAACCGCCCTGAGTTCGTTGAGGCTTGTATAGCTGTCTCCCGATGCGGCATGCGTCTTACCCCCATCAACTGGCACCTCACTGCCGAAGAGATCGGCTACATTGTCGAAAACTGTGAGGCGAAATCCTTAATAGCCGACGCACGGTTCGCTGAAAAAGCGGCGGAAGCTTCCGCCATGACGCCGCACCTCATTCAGAAGCTCGCCGTGGCGGGAGAGATTAAGGGGTTCACCTCTTACGATGACGCACTTGATGCGGAACCTGCTCACAATATTGAGGACCCGACGGCTGGCACACAGATGCTCTATACGTCTGGCACGACTGGACATCCCAAAGGTGTCTATCGCAAAGCGACACCACCCGTCTCCCCACTTCTCGTTAAGCTTCGGGAGACCGCAGCCTTTGATCCGACAAAAGACGTGGCCCTTTCAACCGGTCCCCTCTATCACGCGGCCCCGCTTGCCCTGAACCTCAATTTCCCACTCATGTCGGGTGTGGGAGTTGTGTTGATGGACAATTGGGACGCGGAAGAAACCCTGAAGATGGTCGCTGAGCACAAGATCACCCACACACATGTTGTGCCGACCATGCTGCACCGAATTCTCTCTCTGCCCGATGACGTGCGCAGCAGTTACGACGTCTCCAGCCTTCGGTGGGTGCTTCATGGCGCAGCGCCTTGTCCGGTGCACGTGAAAGAAGACACGATCAGCTGGTTGGGCAAGGTCGTCTACGAATATTACGCAGCAACGGAAGGCGGCGGCATCTTTGTAGAGTCAGAAGAATGGCTTGCCAAACCGGGCACCGTCGGCCGCGCCCTTGAAGGAGTGATCGTCGAGGTTCAGGACGACGCGGGTGTAGAAGTCCCTGCAGGCGATATCGGCACCATCTATTTCAAAGCACCGGAGAACGGGCGGTTTGAGTATTTCAAAGCTCCTGAGAAAACAGACGGCGCCTACCGCGGCAATTATTTCACGATGGGTGACATGGGTTATTTCGATGAAGACGGCTTCCTGTTCCTGACAGGCCGTTCGGCGGAGGTGATCATCTCCGGCGGTGTGAATATTTATCCAGCCGAGATTGATCAGGAACTTCTGCGCCACCCCGCAGTTGCAGACGTTGCGACGATCGGCGTGCCCAACGAAGAATGGGGTGAAGAAGTGAAGGCCGTGGTGCAATTGGAAGAAGGCGTTGAAGCCTCTCAGGCAACCAAGGATGATCTGCTCGCCTTCGCGGCAGATCATCTTCCCGGTTACAAGCGTCCACGGAGCATAGATTTCGCCGACGACCTGCCACGCCTGCCGACCGGCAAGATTGTACGCAGGACGGTGCGCGAGCCCTATTGGGAAGGCCACGGGAAGTCTATCTGATCTGAATGAAAAAGGAGGATGTGATGGGTATTTGTGAGGGACGAAGTGTCATTGTCACCGGCGGTGCCCGGGGCATCGGACGGGAATATTGTCTGGAGTTTGCCCGTCAGGGTGCCAAGGTCGTGGTCAATGACCTGGGTGGTGACCGCGCTGGCGGTGGCAAAGACGTTGGCGCTGCAGAGGAAGTCGCGGAAGAAATCCGGGCCATGGGTGGCGAGGCGATCGCCAATGGCGCAGATGTGGCGGACTGGGATCAGTCAGGTGCCATGATCCAACAGGCTGTCGACACGTTCGGTGGGCTCGATGTTGTCGTCAACAATGCCGGCATCCTGCGTGACCGGATGCTGGTCAATATGTCGATTGAGGAATGGGACGCGGTCATTCGCGTGCACCTGCGCGGTACATTCTGCCCTATGCGCCACGCATCCGCCTATTGGCGGGACCGGTCCAAGGCGGGCGAGACGAATGATGCCCGGATCATCAACACAAGCAGCGTCTCTGGCCTTTTCGGCAATCAGGGACAATCGAATTATGGCGCGGCAAAGTCTGGCATTGCGTCCATGACCGTGATTTCGGCTAAGGAACTTATGCGCTATGGCATCACGGTGAACGCCATTTCTCCCGGCGCCCTGACACGCATGACAGAGGATCTGGGCCCGCCACCAGAGGAGCAACCAGAGGGCACATGGAGTCCCCGCGACCCCGGCAATATTGCACCCATCTGTGTTTGGCTCGGAAGCGCAGAGTCGAAAGACGTGACCGGCCAGGTGTTTGAGAGCATGCGCGGTCGGCTCTGCGTCTATGAAGGCTGGCATCGCGGACCCATGGTGGAACAGAACGAGCGCTTCGACCCGGCCAAGCTCGGTCCCATCGTCGAGAAGATGATGAAGGACCGCCGTCCTGATCAGGGCATGGGTGCGTGAGCCGTCGCAGGGGTGTTAAAACCCCAGCACCGCCTTCGCGATCACGTTGCGCTGGATTTCGTTTGAGCCGCCATAGATGGACGACGCCCGTCCGAACGCCATGTTGGCGACCGGCAGAAGCGAGTGGTCGGGGCCGACTGGCTCCTGATTGCTGCGCCCTTCAAGGTCATCCACATGGGAGGGAAGGGCATAATGCTGCAACGCTTCGACGGTGAGGCTCGCGAGCTCCTGCTGCACCTCTGACCCAATGATCTTCAGGATGGAGCTTTCAGGCCCCGCTTCCTTTCCTGCCGCCACATCGGCCACAATGCGCAGGTTGGTGTATTCCAGGCTTTGCAGCTTCACCTCAATCTCGGTGAGCTTGCGACGAAAATCATCCCTCGCCCACAACACGCCGCCATCCCCGTCTGTCTCGGTGTTGGCGATGGAGCGTAGGCGGTCGACTGCCATTTTTGATTGCGCAACGCCTGCGATGCCCGTTCGCTCGTTCACCAGCAGGAATTTGGCATAGGTCCAGCCTTTGCCTTCTTCACCAATACGGTTTGCGACAGGCACGCGCACGTCGGTGAAGAATACCTCGTTCAGGTGGTGAAGCCCGTCAATGGAGACAATGGGTTTCACTTCGACACCGGGTGTCTTCATATCAATCAGCACAAAGCTGATGCCTTCCTGCTGCTTGCCGCTATCATCTGTGCGCACGAGACAGAAAATCCAGTCTGCTTCATGGGCATAGGACGTCCAGATCTTCTGGCCATTGATGATGTAGTCATCACCGTCGCGAACGGCTTTTGTCTTAAGGGATGAGAGATCAGATCCAGAGCCCGGTTCAGAATAGCCCTGGCACCACCACACATCCCCATTCAGGATGCCTGGCAGGTGCTGAGATTTTTGTTCGTCATTGCCATACGTATATATGACGGGTCCCACCATTGAGAGGCCGAACGCCATCAGGCGAGGTGCATCAACGCGGCTCACCTCTTCGTCCCAGATGTGTTTCTGGGTGATGGTCCAACCCGTGCCCCCATGTTCGACAGGCCAATGAGGCGCTGCCCATCCTTTATCGGCGAGTACCCGGTGCCACTTTTTCAGGAGCGGCTTATCGATCGAGACACCAACGGAGGGCGCGTCCTTCACGTCCTGTGGCAGAGAGTCTTTAAGGAACGCGCGAACCTCAGCGCGAAAAGCTTCATCTTCTGCAGTGAGTGAGAGATCCATGAGTGCAGTCTCCTATTATGCCTTGAATGGTTGGGTCCATTCTACCCAACCATTCAAGCACTGGCGAGCAGCGGGTTTTTTACGCAGCGTTGCCCGTTGAAAGAACAGCGTGCCAGGTGTCTACGGCGGCGCGACGATGATGGAACGCGGCCTGATAGACCGGGTCGGCAAAGAGGGACAGGTACGCGGCGGGTGTTGGGAAATGCCCAATGATGATGAGGTCCCAGTCCGTCGCCGGCCCGATGATGGCGCCTTGATGGAAACCGGTGAGAAGGAATGCACCGCCAACCGCTGCAGCCCGCAGCGTGCTGACCGAACTGTACCGCATCATCGCCTCCAATCCGGTTGCCGCAGGCTCCTTTTCATTCGGTGCATACTGTGCCTGATCGCGGAGTTTCACATAATTCACAGCGGCAATGGGCGCATCTGCAGGTAGATCGAACAGATGGGCCCACTGGTCAGCGGTGGGCATATTGAGGTCGGTTCCATAGAAGGACGTGAAGTTTGCGAGAAGAGATTCTTTTGAGGAGGACATGGGTATTCTCTTTGTATTAAAAATTTGACAAAAAACGTTGAAAACGTCAATTCTAAGATATTTGACACAATCGGGTAAATCTGTCAAACGCGAGATCCGATCGGAGATCCATATGCCCACGTCATCCGCCCCAAAACCCAATCAATTGGGCGCGCAACAGCGCTCAGCGATCTTGGACAAGGCATTCGCTTTGTTTGCGCGCCAGGGGTACCGCCGGACTTCGTTCGGCGACATTGCGGAGGAGGTGGGGCTCTCAAGACCGGCCATTTATCACTATTTCAAAAATAAGGATGCGGTGTTTAAGGCGGTCACGGACCGTATACACAAAGACATTTCGCTCGCCATCGATCGGGCGATGGACAAGCCCGGTTCTGTCGAAGATCGCCTATTGGCCGTCTTTGAGGCGCGCGCCGGTCGAGACTATGCGCTTCTCTTTGTGTCGCCTTATGGCAGGGAACTATTGGAAGAACGCAAAAAAAGGGAGGGAGGCGAGAGCCGAGACTCCAGCGTTCAAGCCCGTAGGGCGATGGAACAGATCATCCGCGAGGGCGAAACATCGGGGGACCTTGCTCTATCCGTGCGGGGCATTAGCCCCGAAAGCACCGTCGACCTTCTGGAACATTTTTTCGAAGGTCTTTTGGCGCGCGAGGCGTCAGAAACAAACGCGAGCACGGCGGCGCGGTCGATGGTCGGGATATTCGTTGCAGGACTGCGAATATCACCACTGAGTGAAGGGTAATCCGCATTTCCTAGACATTTGGCGCTCATCACGGCAGCATCCTGCCTAAAAGCAAACGCTCGGGGTGGGGACATATGCGCACGTTTTTGATCATTCTTGGATTGGTGTTAGCGGTTGTTCTTTGGCGCGGATATGAGTTCGCATCAACGGCAGGCATGTTCCGCGACCTCGAACCCAAAATGGCGGGGCAATGCACCATCGTACCCGGCGTTGTCGGCCCGGAAGATCACACCATCGATGCCGAGACAGGCATCGTCTATCTCTCCGGCTATGACCGTGTGAGTGCGATTGGCGGGAGCCCAAAGCCCGGCGCGATTTGGACCTATGACCTGAACGACCCGGAAGCTGTACCGGTCAATGCAACACCGGACGCAGATGCTGGTTTTCAACCGCATGGCATCTCGCTGTATATCGGGGAAGACGGTTCACGACGTCTCTTCGTAATCAATCATGGCAATAACGAACAAGCAGTCGACATTTTCGAAGTGGGTGAGGGCAGGCTCCAGAAAGTCACCACTGTGACCGGCGAGCTTTTGCGCACGCCCAATGATCTGGTGGCCGTGGCGCCCGAGGCCTTTTATTTCTCCAATGATCATCGCTTTCTTGCCGATGATTTCAGGCGACCCTTTGAAGACTTTTTGGGGCTCCCCATGACCGACGCCGTTCTTTATGACGGCACCGATTTCAGAACCGTGGCACCCAGCGTCAAAGGCGCAAACGGGATCAATGTGAGCGCTGATGGCGAAACACTCTATTTAAGTGCTGCCCGTGGGGGTGTCGTCCATGTCTATGACCGTGATCTATCTTCCGGTGATCTGACACATCGCAACACAATTGAGCTGCCGGGATTGCCCGACAATATTGAGCTTCTGCCGGACGGCCAGTTGCTGGTCGCGCTGCATCCCAAAGCGCTTGAGCTGCTTGCCCATTTTGGTGACCCAACGCAGAACGCGCCATCACACATCGTGAAGGTCGACCCAGAAAGTGGGAATGTTGAAACGATCTTCCTGAGTCTGGGCGAAGACCTGTCGGCTGCGAGCACGGGCGCGATCTTTAAGGATCGCCTGATCATCGGCGCCATAATTGAATCGAAATTCTTAGATTGTGACCTTTCAGCATCCAACTAACACTTAGGACACCTTAGTGAGCAAAACATCTTCTGGCGTCAGTCGAAGCGCCACCATCCTGCATGGATCGGTGGGCCTGCCCACGGCCATGTTCGGCTACCCGATTGCCATTTGGCTGCCGGCATTTTACGCTGGTGAGCTTGGCGTGTCGCTGGCGGTTGTTGGCACCATGATCATGCTGGCGCGCCTCACTGATGTGGTGACAGACCCGGTCATCGGATTTCTGTCAGACAGGTCAAAACTGCCAATGGGGCGACGCAAACCTTTCATGGTTGCAGGCCTGCCCATCCTCGCCTTGGGCGTGATCATGCTCTTCCTGCCAAACCAGTTGGGGTTCTCTTCGGTTGGCCCGATGCACTTGGTCTTGTGGATCAGCGTCATGTTTCTGGGCGCGACCATGGTCTACATCCCCTATTACGCTTGGGGAGCAGAGCTCTCACCTGACTATAATGAGCGCAGCCGTATCACGGCGGTCCGAGAGATTTTCATCCTGGTGGGCCTCGCTTTTGCTGCGGCGATCCCGTTCGGCGTGGAGCTGGTCAATGGCGAAGGTGCGGGGCGCGACCCTGGGCTGGTGCTCGAAGCCATGGCCTGGGCCATTGTGATCCTCATGCCATCTCTGGTGCTGCTGGTGGTATGGCGCGTCGTCGAACCAAGGTCTGAAGTTCGCAAAGACGTACCGCTTTTGGACGGTCTTCGCCTGGTGTTGCGGAACGGCCCAATGGTTCGGGTTCTCGCCATCATTCTGATCGTCACTGGGGGCGAAGCGTTTCGCAACGCTCTCTCGCTTTTCTTTATGCGAGACGTCATTGGCATTAGCAGCATTGGGTCGCTCTATTTTGTCTATTTCGGCGCAGGCCTTGCCGCCATTCCGTTCTGGCTATTGCTTGGACGGAAGATGGGAAAACACAAAGCCTTTGCGGTATGCATGGCGACCGTCGCGGCGATCTCCATCGCGACCTACTTTCTCGGGCCGGGCGATGTGACCCCGTTCACCTTGCTCTTCATTGCCAAAGGCTTTTGCTTCGGCGGCCTGCAATTCCTGCCACTTTCAATGCTCGCCGACGTTGTTGATGTGGACACAGCCAGATCCAAGGGCGAGCGGGCAGGCACCTTCTTTGCGATTTCCGGTATGGCCGCAAAGCTGGCAACGGCTTTCGGCACCGGCATTTCCTTGAACGTTGTTGCGTTTTTCGGATTCAATCCGTCAGGCGATGCAGGCGTCAATGGGGCGAGCGAGCTGAACTGGTTGGCGATCAACTATGCCATCATGCCAGCACTCTTTTTTGCGGGAGCGCTTTGGTTGACCTGGAATTATCCGCTCACTGCCGAGCGTCAGGCACGATTGCGCGGCCTGATCGAGCGAAGAACAGCACGCCTGCAGGCAGAAGCAGCCTCTCTTACCCGCGCTGGCGAAACCAGCTGAGAGGCAGATCAGCGAGCAGCTGTCTGCCGCCGCAACCGGAGGAAAGAATGAGTGATTTTGATCTGATAATTCGGAATGGCACGGTGCTCGACGGAACGGGCGCTGAAGGCTACCGCGCAGATGTCGCTATTAAGTCGGGGCGCGTTGCGGCAGTGGGTCAGGTTGAGGGATCTGCAGCCGAAGAGATTGATGCAACGGACAAATTGGTTACGCCGGGCTGGGTCGACGTTCACACCCATTATGACGGGCAGGTGACCTGGGACAGCTTCGTGACACCGTCCTCCCTGCATGGGGCAACAACGGTGGTGATGGGCAATTGCGGCGTTGGCTTTGCGCCGGTGCGCAAACAGGATCACAAGACACTGATCAGTCTGATGGAGGGCGTGGAAGATATTCCAGGGGCTGCCCTTCATGAGGGTCTCAGCTGGAACTGGGAAACCTTTCCAGAATATCTTGATGCCATCGAAGAACGGGCGCATGACATTGATGTTGCAGCACAGGTTCCTCACGGGGCGCTCCGTGTGTATGTCATGGGCGAACGAGGCGCGGCGCTTGAGAAAGCGACAGGGGATGATATCGCGGAGATGGCACGTCTCAACAGAGAGGCTGTAGAAGCGGGTGCGCTTGGCTTTACGACATCGCGAACGATCTTGCACAAAACAGCCGAAGGAGACGCTGTCCCCACCTATGATGCCGCCCGCGAAGAATTGTTGGGCATTGCCGAGGAAATGGGAAAATCCGGTGTAGGTGTGCTGCAGCTGGTGAGCGATTTTGCGGATCTGCAGGTCGAGTTCGAAACGCTGACAGAAATGGCCCGTCTTTCGCGCCGACCTTTGAGCCTCTCTTTGGCGCAGGCTGACGTCATGCCGGGACGTTACAAAGAGCTGCTGGCGAAGCTGGAAGAGGCAAATCTCGCCGGGTTGGAGATGCGCGGCCAGGTTGCGAACCGCCCGGTTGGGTTGTTGCTGGGCCTGCAGGGCTCTGTGCATCCGTTCATCACTTACCCGTCATATCGGGCGATTGCTGACCTTCCGCTCGAGGAGCGGGTAGCGAAGATGCGCGACCCTGACTTCCGGGACAGGCTTCTGTCCGAAAACCCACAGAAGGGCAATGTGTTCGCAAACCATATTGCCAGTTCCTACGACAAGATGTTCCAGCTTGGCGATCCACCAAACTATGAACCTGAGCCTTCAACCAGCGTTGCAGCTATGTCGGCGCGCGACGGAAAACGGCCAGATGAGCTGGCCTACGAGATCTTGCTTCAGAACGAGGGGCGCGAATTTCTCTATTTTCCGTTCCTGAATTATGCAGAATTCTCGCTCGATGCGACCAAGGAGATGCTTGAAAGCGACTACACAATTCCCGGTCTCTCTGACGGTGGTGCTCATGTGGGGGCCATCTGCGATGGCAGCTTTCCGACATATATGTTGACGCATTGGGCCCGGGATCGGACGCGCGGTGATCGGTTTGACCTTGCCTGGCTCGTAAAAAGGCAGACCCGGGATACCGCAATATCTATGGGCTTGATGGATCGTGGCCTGATCGCGCCAGGGTATAAAGCAGACCTCAACGTCATCGACTTTGAAAAGCTCAGACTCCATCCTCCCCATATGATTTTTGATCTGCCCGCAAACACTCGCCGCCTTATGCAGCATGCCGATGGATATGTTGCAACGATCGTAAGTGGTGAGGTGATCCGCCGTGACGGGAAGGCGACGGGCGCTCTGCCCGGAAAGCTTGTTCGGGGTGCGCAGGAGCCGCCCGCAAAACTCGCCGCTGAATAGGCTTAGTCAACCTCAGGTACATCCATCGCAAGTCGAAAGCTGACCATGGATTGTCGCGCAACGGGCGAAACGGAGTAGCGGGTCTCAGGCCGAACGGGCCCTGGCGCATCAGTCCATGAATGGCCTCGCAAGGCATATTCTGCACAGGCATTGGTGGTAAGCGGTGACCCGTCGGCAGGCAGACTCTCATAGCTGCCCGTCCAGCAATCCGCGGTCCATTCCCATGCATTGCCGATCATGTCGTAGAGTCCATTCGGGTTTGGCTTGTAGCTGGCGACGGGTGCTGTGTAGAGCGCGCCATCATCGCAGGGTTCCCCGGCCTTGGCGGTCTTGTTCTTTGAGGTGAGGTCGGGGACATTGCCAAAATTGCAGACGTCATATCGCGTACCCCAAAAGGGCTCGGGTAGGTTCGCGGCACTCGCAAGATGCCACTCTGCTTCGCTTGGAAGCCGATATGATCTGTCGTCACGGGCAGAAGCCCAGGCAATAAAGGCAAGCGCATCTTCACGCGACACGCAGACCACAGGATCGGTGTCGGTCTGTTCAAAACCAGGGTTCCGCCAGTCCGCCGTTTCGTCTTGCGCCCACCCATATTGTGTATAGGTCCAGCAACCAAGCCGCGTTTTGTGGCCTGTTGCATCAGCAAAGGCCGCAAACTGAGCGCGGGTCACCTGTGTCACAGCCATCATGAACGGTTCGGGTATGGTAATTTCAACGGCGGGGAGTTCGTCCGGCCCCATCTGATCACCTTGAACATCTGCCCCCATGGTGAAGGTAGCAGGCTCAACCCTCTCGAACGGGGGGCACGTTTTGCACTCGGTCTTATCCGACATCTCCGTATCTTCTGCACGAGCAGAGCCAAGCAGTGTCAGAATGGATAGAAATACCGCGAACGGAATATGCGTGAAGAAGAAAGCATTTGTCGGCGGGGTGATATTCATGCGTAAGTCTTTCCCGAAGACTGACATGTGTCAATTCGCAGAAGCGAAAAGTGACCGACACTGGAGCTCGTACGATGATCGGTTTTGGAGGGTGACCAAAGACACTCTCTTTTTCGGACAATTTGAAAAGCCTGAGGAGGCAGATGATGGCAACCGCAACCCCCAAGCAAAAAACAGTGAAGAAGAAGGCCGCTAAACGCCCAACCACAAAAAGGAAGGTGGCAAAAAAAGCGCCAGCCAGAAAGAAGGTCGCAGCGAAATCTGCAACGTCAAAGAAGCGGGCCACCCATCAAACAAAGCTTGATCAGCAGATAAAGGTGATTTCCAAAGAGATTGACCGCGTTGAGCGCGAAGGGAAGAAGGTCTTGAAAGACGCGCAGAAGCGGTATGAAAAGACCGTTAAGCAGTTAAATGGGGAACGGGCCCGCCTGGAGAAACAGGTTGATACACTGGCGGCCAAAAGCGAGCTTGCCTATGACGATGTGCGCAAAGGCATTGAAGCTGCCTATCGCGATCTCTCCAAAGCAGTAAAACAGGCCTACAAGCACTTTTCCTGAAACATTTCAGCAGAAGTTGATCGGACAGGGCGCTCCTCATGGGAGCGCCTCTTCTTTTGGGTCAGTCAGAGCAATATCCCTTGCCGAGACGATGCCTTCCCGCTTTACTCCCGCCATCGAAATTCAACTAGCTATGACGGAGAGACAACATGAACCGGGTTTGTGAACATTTGGGCTCGAAATATCCCATCGTGCAGGCGCCCATGGGCTGGATTGCACGGTCGCAATTGGCGTCCGCCGTGTGTGAAGCGGGCGGGATGGGGATCATCGAGACCTCGTCCGGGGAAACAGAAGCCTGTCAGGCTGAAATCCAGAAGATGCAGGAAATCACTGACAAGCCTTTTGGTGTCAACCTGCCCATTCTTTTCCTGCGCGAAAAGGCGATCCTCGACTTTGTTTGTGAGAGTGGTGTGAAGTTCGTCACAACGTCCGCAGGGAGCCCTAAGAAATTTATCGGTCCTTTGAAAGAAGCAGGCATCACCGTCTATCACGCAGTGCCCACCGTTGATGCGGCGGTCAAATGTGCGGAAGCAGGCGTTGACGGCCTGGTCGTTGAAGGTGCCGAAGGCGGTGGTTTCAAAAATCCGGAGGAAGTGTCCACTCTGGTTCTGCTGCAGGCGATCCGCGCCAAAGTCGATATTCCATTGATAGCAGCTGGCGGTATCACAGACGGCAAGGGCATGGCGGCGGCCTTTGCACTTGGCGCAGAAGGTGTACAGATGGGGACCCGGTTTGTGAGTGCCGCTGAAAGCCCGGTTCATGCAAACTACAAAAATGCGATCATAGAAGCGAACGAAGCCGGCACCTGGGTTCTGAACAAAAAGGCCTCACCCTGCATCCGCGCGCTAAAGACGGAGCGAACGGCGAAAATCCATGAGGATGGCCTGATGCCTGCAGACACCTTCACCAACATCCTCGATCTCTATTTCGGGGGTGACATGGAAGCAAGCGTAGGCTTGGCGGGCCAGTCCGTTGGGCTCATCGATGAAGTCAAATCGGTGAAGCAGATCATCGATGAAACGGTGGCTGAGTTTTTCGAGATCACAAGTCGTATGGGCGCCTGCGCAGAAAACAAGAACTTCGGCTGACGTCGTAGACCCGGGGAGGGGCAGATGACCAAGTTTCCTGAAGGCTTTATCTGGGGTACCGCAACAGCGGCACATCAGGTTGAAGGCAACAACACCTCCAACGACTTCTGGTTGATGGAGCACACCGAGCCGACAATGTTCAAAGAGCCGTCGGGAGATGCCTGTGACCAATATCACCTCTACGAAAAAGATGTGATGTTGCTCAAGGAACTGGGCTTCAACGCCTACCGCTTTTCGGTTGAGTGGGCACGGGTGGAACCTGAAAAAGGAGAGATCTCCAACGCGGCGCTTGAACATTATCGGCGCATGACGGCCTTTGTCCGTGACCAGGGGCTCCTGCCGATTGTGACACTCCACCATTTCACGTCCCCCTTGTGGTTCGCCGCTGAAGGAGGGTTTGCCTCAGAAGATGGGCCAGCTCATTTCGCCCACTATGCAGGCGTGATGGCGGATGTGCTGGGGCATGACTGGGGCCAGGTCTGTACGATCAATGAGATCAACATTCCTCTGCGCTTCTTCCATGACGGCATGCTAGCGGATCAATCACGGTTATCACCATTCATGGAAGCGGCAAAAAACCGCTGCGGCTCTGATCAGTTTTCTTCCTTTTTTATGGGGGATATTGAAGGCGCGGCTGAAGGAATGAAAAAGGCACATCGGTTGGCGGTGGCGTCCATTCGCAGGCACACGCCCAAAACGCCTGTCGGGGTAACGCTCGCTATTCAGGATGAACAGGCGATCGAAGGCGGTGAGGCCCTCCGCGATGCTGCACGGGCGCGCTGCATTGACGCATTTCTCGATGTCACGAAGGGCGACGATTTTGTGGGCGTCCAGACCTATTCAAGGTCTGTGTATGGGCCTGAGGGAAAACTCAAAGTACCCGACGATGTGGAGACGACACAGATGGGCTACGAATTTTATCCGGAGTCGCTGGAGGCGACGATCCGCTATGCGGCGGCATACACCGGCCTGCCCATTCTTGTGACGGAAAACGGTATTGGGACAGAGGATGACACTCGGCGCGAAGCCTATGTCCGAACAGCATTGGAAGGTGTCGGGAAATGCCTTGCGGATGGAATTGATGTTCGCGGCTATTGCTACTGGTCCATGCTCGACAATTTTGAATGGATGCTCGGTTACAAACCAACTTTTGGTCTGATCGCCGTTGACCGCATCACACAGACACGCACCGTGAAACCGAGTGCGCATTGGTTGGGTGCAATTGCCAGGAATAATGGGTTCAGCTAACTAAAAGCGCGTGCCGTTGACTCGAGGAGGAGGGTCGAGCCAGGGCACGCGCTTGATGGCTCCTGTAGGCCTGCGAACGCACAGGAGCCGTGCGGGGGACCACCTCCCCGCAATTGGTCTAAGCGTTTTCAGGGTGAGGACAACGCCGCCACCGGTCTGAGGTTAGGACGAACGTGGATCCGGTTATCCGTCCGAAAACGCGACAAAACCGGGCTCTAGTGAAGAACCGGCATGCCATTCGTCCAGTTGTGTTGGTGAACACTGAACACCGGCTGCAATTGGACACCTGCCGAGCTAAGAGCCAGGGCCAGATGTTGTCCCGACTGGAGCGCGTCATCAGAAAGGTTTGAGGGTATTGGACCTTCCCCCATAGCCATCGATTGAAATTGATCGACCAGGGTGAGAACACGGGCTTCGTCGGCTTGCAATGATCGCCATTTAAAACAAGGGGATCCAAGCGGTCGCCCGAATTGTGCTTCAAGATCTGTTAGAAATTCGAGAAAGCGTGGCAACGCTTCCGGTGCATCAATCGCCGCAAATGCTGCTTCAAGCCTGATCCGGCCGCATCCGCCCTCCGACCCCATGCGAGACGCTCGCGTCGCCCAAACCACAAATTGCTCCGCAAAGCTCAGCGTCGAAAGGTCGGTGCCTGGCTGGTACCGCGCTGGCGTGTGTTGCCCGCCGTCCGGTCGGGGAGAGAACTCCAGCACTTTCATCTGTATGGCTCCTTGAGATCACGTTGTTCCATCTTGATAATGAAAGTGATAATGAATCGCAAGAAGAAAATACAGAAAAATGGGCCGGCTATCTGTGAGCTAAGTGAGAGCGGTCGGCGAGACAATTACGCCGTCCCGATCAGCATAGAGCCAGGCGCCAGGGGCGAAGGTAACGCCACCAAAGGTAACGAGCAGGTCGATATCACCGAGGCCCTTTTTAATGCTTTTGCGGGGATGGTGACCAATGGCCTTGATGCCAACCTTCTCGGCTTCAAGCTCATCTCTGTCACGGACACAACCAAAGAGCACGACACCGGCCCAGCCGTTTGTCGCTGCAAGCTGTGCGAGATTGCCGCCAAAAAGCGCGCAACGCGTAGAACCACCGCCATCGACCACAAGCACGCGCCCGTCGCCCGGACCTTCGACGGTGGAGCGGACAAGCGCATTGTCTTCAAAAACTTTCAGCGTGGTGATGGGACCGTGAAAGGTCAGCCGCCCTCCATAGTCGAAGAAGATCGGATCAACATGGGCGATACTGTCCGCATGAGCATCGCTCAGGTCTGTCGTCGCCAGAGATGTAGACATGGAAGCCCCCTTTATGTGTTTCACATTCCTATAGCGCGAGGGCGGGCGACCGCCAAGCGCAAGCATCGAAATAGCTACATCCTTTGATGTAATGCGTTACCTTACGGGCAAACACAAACTGGTCGGCTGTTGGGAAACAACAAGCGATATCCTTGGGGGGAAAATGACAGACGCAACATTGGCGACGCGCGGAACCAAGAAGCTTGGCGTGGGGGCCTATGTCGGTTACGGCGTCGGGGATCTTGCGGTCAATCTCTTCTTCCAGTCGGCATTGATTTTCTTGCTCTTCTTTTACACCGACGTGTTTGGTATCTCGCCGGCAGCGGCAGCATCGATCTTTCTTGTCGCGAGGGTAGTCGACGCCATTACTGACCCAATGATGGGCATGATCGCAGACCGGACGCGGACCAGATGGGGAAAGTTTAGACCTTATCTGTTGATTGGAGGTCCGCCGCTGGCTCTTATTGCAGTCGCCACCTTCTCAGCGCCTGATTTCGGTGACAGTGGGAAGATAGTCTACGCATATGTGACCTATATACTGTTTGGCATTGCCTACACGGTCGTGAGCATTCCCTATTCAGGCTTAACAGCGGTGATCACCGATGACGGGCAGGAACGGACAATTCTCTCAGCGTACCGAATGGCATTTGCAATGGTCGGAGGCCTGATCGTGTCTGCTGCGACCTGGCCATTGGTTGAGGCTTTTGGTGGTGGCGTCATCGGGTATCAAATGACCATCGGCATCTATGGTATCGCCGCCATTCTGCTGCTGGCCTTTACGTTTGCGACAACGACAGAAACCGAAGTCTCGAATTTGGCGAAGCCGCCGACGGTCGCTGAAAGTATTGGAGCTCTCTCCGGCAATCTGCCGCTCTGGTTGATCATCATCGCGTTTTGGATGGGCATGATGGCTTTCACCATCCGCTCGTCTGCGATTATCTACTATTTTGTCTATAATCTCGGGCGGGAAGACTTGATCGCGTTCTACATGCCGTCGCTGGCTGCAGCCCATCTTCTCGGCGTGATTGTGACGCCGTGGATCGCAAAGCGCATCGGGAAGAAAGGAACCTATTTCTGGGGTTCAGTCATGGGGATCCTGTCAGGTTTGGCTCTTTACCTAACGCCTTATGATGCGATCCCAGCCATCTTCGCAATTTCAATTCTCGGCGGCTTTTTCTTTGCAGCGCCCACAGTGATGGGCTGGTCCATGTTGCCCGATACAATTGAGTATGCGGAATGGAAACAGGGTGTGCGGGCTGATGGAGCGATTTATGCCGCCGCCAGCTTTTTTCAAAAACTCGCCATGGCTATTGGCGGGGCTATGGCAGGCCTCATTCTCAGCATGACCGGATATGTGGCGAACCAGGCACAAACGCCCGAAGCGCTGAACGGTATTCTCTTTATGGTGGCGCTTGGCCCTGTGATTGCTATGGCCATCGGCATCTTCGCCATATGGTTCTACCAGTTGGACGATGAGACCCATGCAACCATCCGCGCCGAACTGGATGAACGGCGGTCATCTGCTCGTTGACCGTGTTTGCGCAAATCTGTCAAAAAAGATAATGAAAATTAATAGCAATACTGGATTCATCCGCAATGACAGATGAAATTGTGTCAGGCGCTGCACCTGCAGATAGCCGAAAGGTCGACGTTGCGCTGATCATGATGGGGCTTATGGCGTTTTCCATGGGTCAAACCATGGTCTTTGCTGTTGCCGGGCCCATCACAAGGCTAATGGGCTTGGTTGAAACCGACCTCGGGCTCATGGTGTCGCTCGCAGCTGTTACATATACAATCGCTGTGCCCGTATGGGGCCGGGTGAGCGACCGTATCGGGCGGGTTTCGGTGATTGCCATCGGGCTCATTGCTTATGCAATTGCCACATTCGCATTCGCCTATGTCATGCATCTCGGCATGACAGGTGTGCTTCTTGCTCCCGTGAGCTTAATCCTTCTCATTGGGCTTCGTATGAGCCATACGATCGGTTCGGGCGGTGTGCACCCTGGTGCAACGGCCTTTATGGCAGACATCACGGAGAGCTCCAAGAGAGCCGCTGGTGTTGCAAAGGTTGGCGCCGCATTTGGGTTGGGTGCAGTCTTGGGGCCAGTTCTTGCAGGTCTTCTCTCCGTCTACGGACTTCTCTTCCCGATTTATGCCTCGGCGGTTGTGGCATTCATTTTGGGCATTGCAATCGCGCTCAAAGTGCGCGAGCCGGAACGTGCGAAAACAAAAGACGCAAGTCAGATGCCCATGTTCGACCCACGCATCAGGTCCTTCTTTCTGCTGGCGCTCATTGCCTTCACGACAGTCTCCATCATTCAACAGACCAGCGCCTTCTACTTCCAGGATCGGTTTGATCTCAGTCCCGAAGCAACCGCGCGGAACGTGGGAATTTCTGTGGGCTGCATGTCTCTCGCCATGATGGCGGTGCAGATGGGTCTGATACAGGTTTGGAAAATCTCGCCGAAAAACATGTTGATCAACGGCTTTGCAGCTACGGCGCTGGGGCTCGTCCTCGTCATTTGGGCGCCGTCGCTCGCATTTACCTATGCAGCCTATGCGGTCATTGGCATTGGTGGCGGACTGATCAACCCCGGCTTGCTGGCAGGCGCTTCCTTGCGCGTGGGGGCAGATCATCAAGGCGCCGTGGCGGGCGTTGTTGCAGCGGGTATGGGGGCTGGTTACATAGTCGGGCCTCTTCTCGGGACCTACCTGTTCTCACTCAATCTCTTTTATTCATTTGCGTTTGCGGTGGGTCTCTCAATCGCCAGTGTCCTGGCAGCCCTATTCCTTAGACCGCAGGCAAGCGTATCGTAGGAAACGCCAGATTGAGATGTTGGATACAGGCCTCAAATGGACCTGTTGGCGGGGCATCTATTGGCGCTTGAAAGACCACCGGTGGACGACAACATATCGGACAACGACCATGTACCAAACTGAGGGACGAACATGTCTGAGGTAAAACTGACCGGTGGATGCCAATGCGGTGCCGTCAGATATGTGCTCAATGCTCCGCCGCTCATGGCTTACGCCTGTCATTGCACAGAGTGTCAGCGCATCTCAGCCAGTGCCTTCGCCACCTCATGCGTCATCCTGCAGGACACGATGCAGATCGAACAGGGTGACCTTAGCCGCATTGACTGGAAAGTAGAGAGTGGCGCCCATCGTTATGGTGAGTTCTGCAGCGCGTGTGGTGGACGTATCCGCCATGGGAGTGAGCCATCGCAAGGTGTTTACTCCCTGCGTGGTGGAACGCTAGATGATCCCAAATGGGCAACACCGGCAGCGCACACCTGGCAGTCCAGCGCCCTTGAGTGGTTCACGCCTCCCAAAGACGCTCTCCTGTATGACGGGCAGCCAACCGATTACGCACCCATCGCCGAGCGCTACGCCAAGCAGATGGGGCTGAGTTAAACGCTCAACCTGTTAGGCGCTAAGTCCTTCATAGGCAGCTGCCAGCAGTCCCATGGCGCGCGGGTCACCAGCGAGGTCAGGCCCCATCTGGTTCATGACATAGGCAATGCCGACACCTGCAGTGGGGTCACCCATGACAAAGGAACCACCCCAGCCGGAATGGCCAATGGTGGCCTCATTGGGCCCATAGAGAAGTCCACCGACATTGCGCAGGACACCCGCACCCCAGCTGCCAGGCAGGCCTAACACCAGGTCTTCATTGAAGATTTGTTCTTTAGAGAGCTTCGCGCGTGTTTCAGGACTGATCAGCTTCTTGCCGTTGAGCGTTCCATCGGTTGCGACCGCACCATAGAGTTTCGCAAGTGCGCTTGCAGACCCACGACCCCCGGCAGACGACAGCTCTGCGGCCCGCCAAGCCCGTGTGTTGGGTGCCAGCGCTGACGGCGCAGGGTTCGCGAAGGTGAGTTTCTGAACATCGTTGAGGCCCGCTTCGTCCAGCGACTGCGCATTTTTTGCTTCGATCATTTCGGCAATACGCGGTTCTTCGCTTTCAGGCAGACCGATATGAAAGTCTACATCCCAGGGTCCTGCAACTTCTTCGCGGAAGAACTGCCCAATGGTTTTCCCTGTAATGCGTTTGACCAGTTCCCCAGTTGGGAAAGCGAAGGTCAGGGCATGATAGCCAGAGCGTGTGCCGGGTTCCCATAGGGGTTCCGCCGCTGCCATCCGTGCAGCCATTGCATCATGATCATAAAGGTCTTCTGTGGTCAGCGGCTCACGAACCGTGGAGACGCCGGACTGATGCGAGAGCACCTGACCAACGGTGAGTTGGTCTTTGCCATGGGACCCAAACTCCGGCCAGTATTTGGTGATCTTATCATCATAGGAAAGTTGACCGCGTTCCACGAGGAGGGCGAGGCAAAGCGCGCCTACCGCTTTTGTGGTCGACCAGACATTGGGAAGTGTGTCCCGCTGCCAGTCTTGGGTCTTGGCTGCATCCGCATGGCCGCCCCAGATGTCGACCAGATATTTCCCGTCTTTCCAGATGGCGAACGACGCGCCGATTTCGCCTGCATTCGCAAAATTGTTGGCGAAAGCATCGCGCACGGTTTCAAACCCCGGTGCGACGTCTCCCTTGATATCCAGCGTAGCTGCGTCCGACATGATCTTCTCCCCATTGTAATGTGTTTGGGGAAAGCCTATCGGGTGAATAGGCGTCTCGCCAAATAAAATCTCAAACCTCCAGTAAGGACCATCAGGGTGCGCCAGCGAGGGACTATTCATGCGGATACAGTCGCGCGAGCCTCCTGTGTCTGTGCCGAAATATGGTCGCCACGATGCGGTTGGTCAGTGGCACCAGAAATTTCAGCCGCGGCACAACCGTAACGACATCGCGTATCTCTGCGCCGTCATCTTGTTCTGTCAAATACCGCTCGTGTCGCCACAGCTTTTGGAGCAGCGTGTGAGATGTTTCGACAAAATGCGATGGCCCGATCTCATGGAGCACGAATGTGTGCCGGTCGAACGGCAAAAACCCGAACAACAGGATCCATGAGCTGAACAGCGGCTGGTTGAGCGGAGCCGAGGCAAAATCAAATCCAGCCTGCGGAAAAGTCATTGTGATGAGCGGATTCAGTTCGGCGTTTACACCCGCCGCAGACGTCATGATCAGCCAAAGCTCGTGCGCGGGGCACCCAACGCGGCTGGTGATGTCAATGGCAGGCTCGAGTGGCAATGTCCTCTCCACAGCTTCGTCCCTGTGTATGGCAGAATTCGTCCCTACAGCTAAATGGATGAACCGCAAATATGCAACCGTCGGCGTTGGAGCAGTAGCCATCGCGCAAAGAAAACCCCGGCAGTTGCCCGCCGGGTGCTTATTTGTCGTTTGCAGTTTCCCTTATGGAACCAGCATCAACCGACTTTGCCATTCCAGAAGGTGTGTAGGGGGTGGCCGTCAATGTCGACTGGTGCATTCTTGGTGAATACGTAGAGACCATATTCGTCTCCGGCGGATGCGACATCTTGCATTGAAAGTGTGATCACCCAATCGCCAACAAAAGGTCCTTTGGACGCAATTGCGGCACCAACACTTATTCCGATGCCGGGTCGATCATTTTTTGTAATGCGCGCGACATAATTCTGACCGGAGTTTTCGGCTCCGCCACTAGGTATCCACACCTGACCGGCAAATGAAACGAGTGCATCTTGTTCTTCGCCTTGGACTGGGGTCCATGTTCCGAGTGACGTGTCATAGCGCCCGCCGAGGTTATATCCATTGTGCGGATCTCCGCCACCTGGCGTCATGTCAGGTAGGACGACATGATTGTATTCCCCAGCGAGGGGAAGTGAGATGTCTGCAGTTGGGTGTGCACTAAAAGCAATCATGGGTTAGGCCTCCGTTGAAAGGAACGTGTCTCCAATTGGACACGCTCAGCAGAGTGTTAACTGAAATTGCTGCTTTAATGTGGGCGCATTGTGGCAAAGTCTTGCAAAGAAAAACCCCGGCAGTTGCCCGCCGGGGTCTCTTTTCAAGCATTGAGCGTTTTCAGGAAAAGTGTAATCGGTTTTCCGTCCGAAAACGCGTCAAAACAAAGTAGCTGAAGTTTATTCAGCAGCGTCTGACTTGAACTGCGCGCTCTCTGTTGACTCACCCAGAGCCGTCGTTGAGCTTTCGCCGCCAGCAGCAGCCACAGAAACCATGTCGAAATAGCCTGTGCCAACTTCGCGCTGGTGACGTGTTGCTGTGTAGCCAGCATCTTCAGCGCCAAATTCAGCCTGCTGCAGTTCGGAATATGCAGCCATGCCGCGATCCCGGTAGCCCGATGCGAGCTGGAACATGCCGTAGTTGAGCTGATGGAAACCAGCAAGCGTAACGAACTGGTACTTGTAGCCCATCGCTGCGATTTCTTTCTGGAACTTGGCGATTGTGTCCTTGTCCAGGTTTGCTTCCCAGTTGAAGGAAGGTGAGCAGTTGTAAGCAAGCATCTGGTTAGGATGGTCTTTGCGAACTTCATCAGCGAAACGCTGTGCGTCATCGAGATTAGGAACAGATGTTTCCCACCACAGAAGGTCAGCATATTTCGCGAATTCTTTACCGCGAGCAATACAGTGATCAACGCCAGTGCCTTCTTTCAGGCGATAGAAGCCTTCAGGTGTCCGGCCAGCATCGAAATCGATGAACGGGTGATCCCGCTCGTCAACGTCTGATGTGATGAGCTTGGCAGATTCAGCATCCGTCCGAGCCATGATAAGCGTCGGTGTGCCCATAACGTCTGCAGCAAGACGTGCAGCGTTCAGGTTACGCTCGTGAGCTTTCGTTGGGATCAGAACCTTGCCGCCTAAGTGGCCGCACTTCTTCTCAGAAGCAAGCTGGTCTTCGTAGTGGACGCCAGCAGCGCCAGCTTCGATGTAAGCTTTCATGATTTCGAAGCAGTTCAATGGACCGCCGAAACCAGCTTCCGCATCAGCAACGATAGGAACGAACCAGTCGCGTGTTGCGCCACCTTCAGAATGCTCGATCTGGTCAGCACGCTGAAGTGTCTTGTTGATGCGCTTAGCAAGCTCAGGGCCTGCATTTGCAGGGTAGAGGCTTTGGTCAGGGTACATAGCAGAAGCCGTGTTGGCGTCTGCAGCAACCTGCCAACCCGACAGGTAGATCGCCTTCAGACCAGCGCGGACCATCTGCATAGCCTGGTTGCCGGACAGGGCGCCAAGTGAGTGGATGTAATCTTCGGTGTGAAGACCTTCCCACAGCTTGTTGGCACCGCGCGATGCGAGCGTGTGCTCGATTGGGAAAGAACCGCGAAGCTTTTCAACTTCTTCAACTGTGTAGTTGCGCTCGACGTCGTCGAAGCGACCAGCTGGGGCGCTAGGGATAATATCGTAGAACGTTTTGCTCATAGCATTGTCCTTTAGTTAGAGGTGACACTCAGTCGAGCTATCGGTTGAGTGGTAGTGCGATTAATTCCCGCTTTTGACGAGAAGTTCATAGGCCGGAAGGGTGAGGAATTCCTCGCAATCCCGGGATGTTGCCATTTCGGCGAACATAGAGATCGCCTCGTCAAAATGGCCGGATGTCCAACGCTCTTCACCGAGCGTTTCTTCAAGTTTCTTCATTTCATCGTCGAGAAGTGTTTCGAAGAGTTCTTTCGTAACCTTCTGTCCGTCAGCAAGATCAACTTCGTGATAGAGCCACTGCCAGATCTGCGTGCGGCTGATTTCTGCCGTCGCGGCATCTTCCATGAGGTTGTAAAGCGGCACGGCACCGCGGCCGCCAAGCCAGGCTTCGATATACTGCACGCCGACACGGCAGCAATCGCGCAGGCCTTCTGCGGTGCGCTCGCCTTTATGGGGCTCGATCATTTCTTTCTGGCCGACATGTACATCTTGACGCTGGCGCGCGAGCTGGTTGGTTTCAGGCAGTTTGCCAAAGATCTCGGTCACCACATCGACCATGCCCGGGTGGGCGATCCATGTGCCATCATGACCGTTGTTTGCTTCGCGCTCTTTGTCTGCGCGGATTTTCGCAAAGGCTGCTTCATTGGCTGCATCGTCGCCCTTCACAGGGATTTGAGCTGCCATGCCGCCCATCGCAAACGCGCCGCGCTTGTGACAGGTCTTGATGAGAAGCAGTGAGTATGCGGACAGGAATGCGTCGCCCATCCCAACCTGCGACCGGTCAGGCAGGATGTAGTTCGCATTTTTACCAAGACGCTTGATGTAGCTGAAAATGTAGTCCCAACGACCACAGTTCAGGCCGACAATGTGGTCGCGCATTTCGTAGAGGATTTCATCCATCTCAAACGCCGCAGGCAGCGTTTCGATCAGGATCGTGCAGCGCGCCGTCCCGACAGGAAGACCCAGCGCCTTTTCAGCATGGGTGAAGACATCATTCCAGAGGCGTGCTTCCAGATGGCTTTCCATTTTTGGAAGATAGAAATATGGACCTGTGCCATTGGCTTTGAGGTTCGCATGGCTGTGAAAGAGATACATGCCGAAGTCGAACATGCCGCCTGACATGTTCTGGCCATCAATTTTCAGATGCGCTTCTTCCAGATGCCACCCACGAGGGCGCACGATGAGCGTTGCCCGCTCACCATTTGGCAGGGCGTCATAGGTCTTGCCATTATTCTCATCGGTGAAGCCGATGGTGCCGGCCCACAGGTCCATGAGATTGAGCTGACCGCCAATCATATTGTCCCAGGTCGGAGACGCCGCGTCTTCAAAGTCGGTCATGTAGGAGTTGGCGCCAGAATTCAGCGCATTGATGACCATCTTCCGATTGTCGACAGGGCCAGTGATTTCGATCCGGCGATCCAGCAGATCTTTTGGAATGGGAGAGATTTTCCAGTCGCCATCCCGCACAGACTGAGTTTCAGGCAGGAAATCTGGCAATTCACCCGCATCGAACCGCTTCTGGCGCTCAGCGCGGGCTTCCAGAAGCTCACGACGACGGCCGCCAAAATTCCGTTCCAGATCCGCAACAAAGGCCAAAGCCTCGTCGGTCAGAACGCGTTCGTATCCTGGCTTCATCGCGCCGACAATTTCGACGCCCTCAACGCTGGACTTTACCTGAGCCTGGCTCATGGTCTCAAACCTCCGCTGTCACTGGGTGGCCCCTGATCGTAGCGTCAGGGTGCTTTGAGCGGGGTCATACAACTCGCACAATGGAATGTCCAACGATTCATAAGTCATTGAAAATATTAAAGTAAAAATCTTTACACGATTCCTGTGAGATTCTGTAGTAAATGTAAATCTTGTAAAGATTGGCAACGGGAAAGCGCGAAAAATGGCGTATGAGAAGCAGGACAAGAAGGTCTTCGCGGGCCCGCGCGTGCGACGCCTCAGGCGAGACAAAGGACTGACCCAGGCCCGCATGGCAGAGGAACTTTCCATCTCCGCCAGCTACTTGAACCTGATTGAGCGCAATCAAAGGCCGGTTTCTGCCCAAATTCTGCTCCGCATGGCAGATGTCTTCGATGTCGATCTGCGCTCACTGGGGGGAGATGAGGAGGCGAGGGCACTCTCAGCGCTGAAAGAGGTGTTCTCCGACCCCCTGATGAGGGACACAGGCCTCTCAGACCAGGACCTGAAGGAAGTGGCAGATGCGACGCCGGCGATCGCTGATGCGGTAGCGACCCTTTATCGCTCTTATCAGGAGGCTGTCGAGGCGAGTTCAATGCTGGCCGAGCGCCTGGCAGATCGGGATGACGACACCACCTCCCAAGGGACCGGCCAGCCAATCGAAGAGGTCCGCGACTTCATCAACGCCCACACCAACCATTTTCCTGAGCTTGATGAGGCTGCCGAAGACCTCTACGCAAACGCGAAATTGTCGGCTGATGAGCCTTATGTCGCACTCCGCGATTATTTGCGCGATACCCATGGTGTGAGCACACGGGTCGTTCCGTCTGATTTTATGTCGGGTGAACTCCGTCGGTATGACCGACACCGCCAGACCATGTTCCTGTCTGAATTGCTCGATCAGCCCGGTCGGTCCTTTCAGCTTGCCTACCAGGTTGGCTTTCTTGAACAGGCCAAAACCCTGGAGCAATTGGTTGAACAATCAGGGTTGAGCGATGATGAGGCGCGACGGCTGCTGCGCATCGCCCTTGCCAACTATTTCGCAGCGGCTCTGCTCATGCCCTATGACGCCTTTTTCCGAACGGCGCAGGAAACTAAATATGACATTCGATTGCTGGGGAGACGCTTTGGCACAAGCTTCGAGCAGGTGTGCCATCGGCTGACGACCTTGCAGCGTGCTGGAGCGAGAGGAATTCCCTTCTTCCTCATCCGCGTCGACAATGCCGGCAATGTCTCAAAACGCTTTTCGGCAGCGGGATTTCACTTTGCGCGCTTCGGCGGAACCTGTCCGCGCTGGAATGTGCATGATGCGTTTCGCGTACCAGGTGAAGTTTATACCCAGGTGGTCGCCATGGATGATGGGACCCGCTATTTTTCTATCGCCCGAACCGTAAGCCGTGCCGGATCTGGCATAGGCGTGCCGGGAGACCAATATGTGGTGGGCCTCGGGTGCGATATTTCCCATGCGCGCGACTTCGCGTATTCACTAGGGCATGATCTGGACAATGAAGAAGCCGCGACGCCCATTGGCGTCAATTGCCGCCTCTGTGAGCGGCTGGACTGCTCTCAACGAGCATTTCCGCCTCTCAAGCGCAAGCTGCATGTTGAAGAACATGTTCGCGGCGTATCTGCTTTCGGCGCGCCCTCAGATGGAGCGGACTAAAGCGTGATGTCTGGCTCTTCTAAAGAATGGGCGATTGTTTTGTCTGTAGCACTGCTGCTTCATGCAGCTGCTGGCCTCATCTGGTGGTGGACACCCACGATCGCATTCAAGGCGCCTGGTGCGAGCTCTATGCGCCTGGCATTGGCTCCAAGCAATATTCCAAGTGATGACCGTTCAGAGACCGTGCCGCTTGAGGAAGACGAACCTGTTGTACCGGAACCAGAACCGGTGGTTGAACCAGTACAAGAACCTGTGGTGCCGACGCCACCGCGAGAGCCAGTGGTTGAGCCCGTCGCCCCTTTGCCCGATCCAACCCCGCCGAGAGATGAGCAACGCGTCTCTGCTGAACAATCAGCGTCAACACAATCAACAACCACATCCGTCTCGACCACAGACCAAACCGGGCAGGCAAATGCGTCAGTCGGAATCTCGAATGCAAATATGGAGGCGGACTACCTGGCAACGCTGGCGAGCTGGCTTGCCCGACACAAACGCTATCCCAGGGCCGCGCGACGTCGAAACCTTGAGGGTGTTGCGACATTGTCATTCACGGTAAACGCAGCGGGAAATGTGCTGCGCTACGAAGTGGTCAAATCCAGCGGCTACGACGTGCTGGACCGTGAGGTCGTGAACATGCTGCAGCGGGCGGAGCCTTTGCCCTCCTTGCCGCAAGACCTGGGCAGCGCAACATTGGACATCACCATCCCCATTCGGTTTGAGCTTGCACGCTAGGCAGGCGGTGGATCTCTGTCCGCGTTGGCCGTGCCAGAGATTAGTGCGCGCAGGGTGCACCAACTTACAAAGCTGATGATGAGCGTTGCAATTAGAAGGAGGCTCACTGCAATGAGTCCTGCACCAATGTCTGGCTCATTTGCCATGGCATATCGTTTAAGTGCGACCCCGGCGAGAGCAGCAGACGGGAAGGTGAAGGCCCACCAGGACATCTGGAAGGATAGGGTAAGGAACCGTCGCGCCATTGTGGCGAGAAGCAGGGCAATAAACAGCCCGGCAAAGAAGAACCCTTCTGCGAGAGGGGTAAAGGCACCGGATAACACCGCTGTGGATGAGGCCGCCAACGCCGGCGGGGCAATCAGGACAAAGAGGGTCGGCAAAAACTGTTGCGGCAATTGCCCGTGAAAAAGAATCCGGTTCAGGACGACCGGAAGAAGCGCCAACCAAAACAGAAGCGCCACAGCAAAGCAGAATAGGGCGATCGTCGAGGAGCCATCATCGGGTAGGGTGGCTGGCACCACAAACAGTCCAGCGATGGGAACAAACATTGATGGATTGGCTATGGTGATTTCAACATTGTGGACAATCCAGATCCGCAAAACAGAGATGGCCAGCCCGATATGCAGGATCGCTGCAAAACTCCACAATGGTGTGCCGGCGGCAATACTCTGTTGGTCAAGCCAGGAAGCCAGAAGCAACAGTGAGATGGTGAACCCGGGAAAGAAATTGGCGATATTGGTGTCGCAGAAATCCTCGACGGCCAGCTGGAACTGAAACATTATTTTGGCTCCATAGGCCAAAGTGACGGCCGAACCAATAATCGCTGTTAGAAGGAACAGAGCATGGGCGACGCCCGCCGCACCCGGATAAAGCGAAGCGGCTTGCAGCCAGGCACTTGCAAGGCCGCCAAGGCCCATGCCAACACCAAAATAGGCAGGAGAAATAGAGCGGACGTTGGATTTGAACTGTGCAAACATGGCCCACACTTTAGTCAACCGCCTGCAATACTCCATTCACTTTTACAGACACCCGCGAGAGAACGTGGTGACCAGAGTGTTAACGGCCCCCAATCCGATGGGACTAAACCGCTTGTTAGCGAATTGCCCGTAACGTCGCGATGTGAGTTCCTCACCACTGATGGAACGATGGTGATCGCAGGGCGAGAGTGTTTATGGGCAATCCGAGAAGAAGATTTAGAATTGAAACCGTGAACATTCATACGCGCGATCGCGTTGAATCTGGCGAGCCTGTTGCACTCGCGACAGAAGTGCATGTGCCAGATGGTGTTGCCGCAGAGCGCCATCAAGAGATTATGGATGCCATTGGCCAGCTTGGTCATTCCGTGGACACCAGCGCAGTCGCTGACCTGGCGCTTCCAGATGCAGCGCCGGATGCGCTGCTTGATAAATACAAAGAAGAGATCAAAGAAGCCGCCAAGCTCAAGTCTGAGCTTGACCTCATGCAGGCTGCCATTCAACGAACAAAGAGCGAGATTGTTGCCCTGCGCTATGATGGTGCATCGTCTGAACGCATCAGGTCAGTGACTGATGAGCTTGATGAGGTTGTTGCGGGCACCGAAGCGGCGACAGAGGGTATTCTGGGTGCGGTAGAGTTGATTGATAGCAACGCCTCTGCGCTTGGCACAACGTTGACGGGTGTCGAGGCGAGCCAGGCTCTTGAAATCCAGGAGCAGGTCGTCGCGATCTTTGAAGCCTGTAACTTTCAAGACATTACTGGCCAACGAATTACCAAGGTTGTGAACGCCCTTCGCTATATTGAAGAGCGTATTGAAAGCATGCAGGTTATCTGGGGCGAATCTGCTTTTGACGGTGTTGAAGCGGCTGATGATGGAGCCGGAGGTGCTGACGTTCCAGAAGGACGGGCCTTGGCCAGCGGACCTTCAATGCCCGAAGCAGATGACCGGGCAAGCCAGGCAGATATTGACGCATTGTTTGACTAAAGCGCTTCGCGTGTAGGGGGTTCTTCAGAGCAACAAAAGCAGCGTGATCTCAGCGCTTCTTTTGGCTCCGAATGAACGCGATAAGCAGCAGCTGATCCGCGTCAGCGCACAAGCCGTGCAGCCGGTAAAATTATCTCAACGACAGCATGACCTTTTGAGGATCTCTCAATCGAGAGTGTGCCGCCGTGTAGTTCTGCAACTTTGCGTGTGAGCGACAAGGCGAGTCCCATGTCCCGCGGGCGGCTACGCCCCTCAGCACTGACAAATGGGTCTTCAACCAAGGCACAAGCATCTTGGGTGATGTCGTCATAGGGAAGGGCCATTTCAGCACCGTTTGGACTGTTTATCGCGGCTTCAATGGTCAGGGACTGATTGATCTCACTCACACCCAATTCGATGCGTGAACCGGACCCGGTTGTATGCAACAGCTCTGTGATGAGGCGGAAGATACCCTGGCGTAGCTTCTTGGCATCCCCACGAAACCCAGGCACGTCAGCACAGGATTGTAACGATAACGTCACGCCTGCCTCGGCCGCCCTTCGGCTCTGCGCGGTCACAACAGTCTCAAGGAGCGCGTCAAGGTTGCAGATGTCATTTGCTAGAGATGTGTCATTAGGCTCTGACTCAGCAACGCTGAGAAGATCCTCAATCATGTCCAGCAGCATTGTACCTGATTGATGGATGTCCTGGGCATAGTCCCGGTACCGGTCTGCGAGCGGCCCAAACTGGGCATCCTTCATGATTTCAGAGAAGCCAATAATATGCGTGAGCGGTGTTCGCAGGTCGTGATTGACGTTGGAGAAAAAGCTGTTTGTACGCCGCTCTGATGTGAGGCCTTGCTTCTCCGCATCGCGGATCGTTCGTTCCAGGTGCTTTCGCACAGTGGTGTCGGTAAATGCCGCAACCCGCGCAGGCTGTCCACCCCATTCGGTTTCAACAATCCGGAGGTCAGCCGTGCGTTCTTCTCCGCTGGGTTGCTTGATCCGGATATCACGTTCTCCAGGTGTCGTCGGCATGTCCAGTCGCTCACCGGCAAGAGATTCCAGCGGACGACCCAAAAGATCGGCGGCAGCCGAGTTGGCGAAGGCAACCTTGCCGTCATTATCGAGAATGACCATGGCGTCCGCGGCTTCTTGCACCACAGTCACAGGAGACGGCTGGTCAGATGTCTCCTCTGCCAAAACCTCTGGCGCAGGCAAAGGGGATACCGCTTTAAGGCGGGTAAATCGGGCGATAGCAATGGCTGTCGGCGTCAGCAGATTTTCGGCATGAAATGCATCAAAGATACAGGCATCGTCTGCGCCCTGTTCGATGGCCCGTGCCGCCGTCGCGCTGTTGAAGACATGCGTTTCAAACAACGCGATCACTGGCACGTCCGGGCCGAGGCTCACGACCCGGGCCAGGGCGTCGAAATCGCGGTCCGACCCAATCCCAATATCGTACAAAATGGCGTCGAGCCCCGGCGCAAGCAGGGGCGCGATGCCGCGTGATCGAGCGAGCGGGGTGATATCGGCATCCAGACCGTCAAAAATTGAGCCGGGCAGAGCTGCATCGCTCACCAGCGCAAGCGAAAGGCGCGCAGGAGCAGGCTGAAGGCTGGCTGTTACCGCCTGCTGAGCAGACGACCCTAGCGCTGAAGGGGTGGGGGCGGATCGAATCATTCGATGGTCTCATCATTAAGCTTTCGCTAACCATGAGGCCTGCTTGGTAAACAGAGCGTAAAGAAAAGCGCTATTTAGGTGCTTTTCAGCGAATAGGCACAAGTCAAATCCGAGCCGCTGAGGAGTGGTTTTTCTTTTGTTTTCAGGATCTTACAGCGTCTGCCCGAAGGCAGACGCTATCCTTGCCAATCCCTTAACAATTAGCTTCTTGGTAAGCGCTGAAGGTCGCTGCCTAGGCTTTTGCGGGCTTGGGCAGAATGAGGCGCCCATCCTCCTCGAACTTCCAATGAGGATTGAAAGCCACTTCCCAGGCATGCCCATCAGGATCAGCGAAATAGCCTGAATACCCGCCCCAGAATGCCTTATGTGCGGGTTTAAGGACATTGGCCCCATAAGCTGCGCCCTTGTCGCCAATCAGGGCCAGGAGCTCATCCACGTCAGCTTCGCTCCGCGCGTTATAGGCAACTGCGAAGCCCTGATAGCCCTCTGCCGGGACAGCTGGATCGAGGTCAGCATCTTTGGCGAGCTCTTCATGCCCAAACAGCCCGAAAACAAACCCGCCAGCGTCATAGGCAGTCATGCCTTCTGTCATGAATGGCTGCCAGCCCAACAGATCTTCATAGAATGACCGGGTCCGCGCCATATCGGACGTTCCAAAAGTAATGATGCTGTAGCGTTGTTCCATGGACATTTTTCTCCCTGTTTCGGGGCATTGGAACATAAGTAGAACATTTCAACAAGGATCCGCGACGAAAATCCAAAAGAGTCTGAGACTGCAAAGGTTTGCCTCGCGCGGGAGGCTTGCGGCAGCTGCGGGCTTGCGTTACCACTGCGCGGCCCAAGAGTAGCAAAAGTCCGGGCAAGAGCGGCAAGACCCAAAGCAGCGAAAAATGGCGAAAAAGAAAAAGACATTTCGCCCCAAGGCACGCGTGCCAAAGGGGTTGAGGGATATTCCCGCGGCAACGGTCCGCGCGGAAGGAGCCATGCTTGCGCGTATTCGGGAAGTCTATGAGCTTTATGGCTTCGAGCCACTGGAGACATCGGCCTTCGAATATGCCGATGCGCTTGGGAAGTTTCTGCCAGATGAAGACCGCCCAAATGAAGGTGTGTTTTCTTTTCAGGATGACGATGATCAATGGTTGTCGCTGCGCTACGACCTGACCGCGCCGCTCGCCCGTTTTGTTGCTGAGAATTATGACGGCTTGCCTAAGCCGTTCCGGCGCTACCAGACGGGTCCCGTCTGGCGCAATGAAAAACCAGGGCCAGGCCGTTTCCGCCAGTTTACGCAGTTTGATGCCGATACGGTCGGCGCTCCAGGCCCCGCGGCGGACGCTGAAATGTGCATGATGGCCGCCGACTGCCTAGAGGCTCTGGGCATCCCCCGCAGCTCTTATGTGATGCGCGTCAACAACCGCAAAGTGCTGGACGGTGTCTTCGAGACCTGCGGCATTGTTGGTGAAGGTCCGGAGTTCGAAAAACAGCACCTCACAGTTATGCGCGCCATCGACAAGCTCGACCGCTTGGGAAGCGACGGCGTGCGTCTTCTTCTGGGCCCAGGCCGCAAAGATGAGTCTGGCGACTTCACCGAAGGTGCTGGGCTGTCTGACAATCAGATTGAGCGCATTATTGCGTTCACAGATTCCGGCGGTGGAACACGAGACACGGTGTGCAGCGCGATGGAGGCCCTCGTTGGTGACAGCGAAATCGGTCTCGAAGGCGTGGCAGAATTGCGTGAAATTGATGCTCTTCTGACCGCCGTTGGCTACGAAGTAGACCGTGTCGCGTTTGATCCGGCTGTTGTCCGTGGTCTTGGCTATTACACAGGTCCTGTCTACGAGGCGGAACTCACCTTTGAGGCAACGGACGAAGAGGGCCAGCAGCGCCGCTTCGGATCGGTTGGCGGCGGCGGGCGCTATGATGATCTCGTGGAACGTTTCAAAGGCGTGAAAGTGCCAGCGACTGGTTTTTCAATTGGTGTAAGCCGTCTGTTTGCAGCACTGGAAGCTCTAGGCAAGGTCGAAGAAAACACAGTCGCAGCCCCTGTCATTGTTCTGGTCATGGATAAGGATGCGATGCCTGGCTATCAGAAAATGGTCGCTGAGCTTCGCTCGGCGGGCATTCGCGCGGAGCTCTATCTCGGTGGGTCTGGCATGCGGGCCCAGGTGAAATATGCGGATCGCCGTGGGGCGCCTGTGGTTGTCATCGAAGGCGAGGATGAGCGAAACAAAGGCGAAGTAACGCTGAAAGACCTGATCCTCGGCGCGGAAAAGTCAGAAGAAATCACAGACAATGCGGAATGGCGGGAGAGCGCCCATGCACAGGTTTCTGTGCCGCGGACCGCACTCCTTGAACATGTGCAGGAAATTCTCGGCCGACATAGCAAGGCTCACTGACACGCTGGCACCTGCTGGCGGTCATGTGGGCCTGACAGGCGACACTCTTTCAGAATTCTTTGCATTTCCATGTTAGACAGGAGCCCGTGATCATGTTCCCAGAGCGTTACCAGGTGAAGTGTTGTCACTTCACCGTCCGGGAACGCGCTAAAGAAGGTTTCAGGGAACGGTGCGGGATAAGACCATGACAAGCATTTCCAGCAGTGGGGACGAGCTCAAGGCACGCGAGCAACAGGCAGCGGCCGTTCGGACGTCCTTCGAAGCAGCCTCATTCGAACCGATAACCGCACCTGTTCTCCAGCCTGCCGACATTTTTCTGGACCGATCGGGCGAAGACATCAGGCGGCGCACCTATCTCTTTACCGATGCGGGCGGCCAGGAGCTTTGTCTCCGACCAGAACTCACCATTCCCGTCTGCCGCCTATACCTTGAAAACGATCCTGAAGGCACAACCCCTAGACGTCTATGTGCGAGCGGACCCGTTTACCGCTACCAGCCTGCGGGCTCTGAAAAGCTGAGTGAATATAATCAGTGTGGCCTTGAAATTTTGGGGGCCGTTGATGAGGCGGCAGCAGATGCTGAAATCACCCGCTTGGGCGTTGCTGCGGTCGAAGCCGCAGGCCTTACAGATTTTCAGTTGGAGCTGGGTGATCTCTCCCTCTTTGATGCGCTGATTGACGCGATCAACATTCCAAACGGCTGGAAGGGACGCCTGCGTCGCCAGTTCCGGCGACCGGACTTTTTTGCAAACCTGCTGAGCGATCTCTCAAACGGTGAGGGGCAGGCAAGTGGTGAAGATCAGAATGGTCTTTTGTCAGTTCTTGTCGGCCTTGATGAGAAGCAAGCCACTACGCTTCTAACAGACGTCTTGAAGCTCGGCGGTATCGCCCCTGTGGGTGGACGCGGCGTTGATGAGATTGCGAGCCGCCTGCTTGAGAAAGCAGGTGAGGCCACAACAGAACAGATGCCAAAGGAAGCTGCAGCGATTATTGCCGCTTATATGAAAATTTCCGTTCCTGCATCCAATGCGGTCGAGCAAGTGGGAAGCCTTCTGAAGAAGAACGGTATTTCTGCCGATACGGCGCTCGAGAAGCTAGCCGCCCGTCTTACAGCAATCTCGGACGCAGGGGTTGATCTTGGACGTGCGACTTTCTCCACAGGGTTTGGTCGGAAGTTGGAATACTACACAGGCCACGTGTTCGAACTGCGAGTGCCGGAACTTGGCAATGATGCGGTGATTATGGGCGGTGGGCGATATGATGGTCTCTTGCAGAGCCTCGGTGCGCCGAAACCTGTGCAGGCGGTCGGATGTGCCATCGCGCTGGAAAGACTGTTTCAGGCGACCAATAAGGGAGAAGTGAAATGAGTACCGACAAACTCATTTTGGGCCTCCCCTCCAAAGGTCGTCTTCAGGAAAACGCCTCAGAGTTTTTCAAGCGGGCAGGTCTCAAAGTTTCCAAGCATGGCGGACGCGGCTATACCGGCACGCTAAAGGGCGTCTCGGATGTCGAGATTGCCTTTCTGTCCGCATCAGAAATCGCGGGAAACCTGGAACAGGGCACCATCCACTTCGGCATTACCGGTGAAGACCTAATCCGGGAAAAGCTTGCTGCCCCCGATCAGAGTGTCGAGCTGCTGCTCAAGCTCGGGTTTGGGCACGCTGACGTGGTGGTCGCGGTTCCGCAGAGCTGGATCGACGTCGACAAGATGTCTGATCTGGACGATGTGGCGTTGGCGTTCCACGCAAAACGCGGCAAACGCCTGCGTGTGGCAACGAAATATTTCAATCTCACACGCATGTTCTTTGCCGACCATGGGATCAATGATTACCGCATTGTGGAAAGCCTGGGCGCAACGGAAGGCGCGCCAGCGGCTGGTTCTGCGGAAGCCATTGTCGATATTACGTCGACTGGCGCGACCCTGGTCGCGAACAATCTGAAGATTCTCGACGACGGCGTCATGCTTCGAAGCGAAGCCAACCTCGTGGCATCCTTGAATGCCGATTGGGGCGATGCATCGCTTGCGGCAGCGCGGGTGATCCTCGATCGCTTGGATGCAAGAGATCGGGCAGAGAACCACATGCTTGTTGCTGCACGTGGACCGTTTGATCCCGCAAAGATGGCCGAAGATCTGGACCGCCATTATCAGTGTGCTGCGGACATAATCAGCAGATTTGACGGCGGCGGTGAGGTGCGGGTTATCTGTCCTACCGCCCAGGTTCAGGCGGTTGCCGATCACCTGCGTCATGCAGGAGCGGAAACGGTGTCAGCCAGCAAGGCGGACTATCTGTTCGCCGCGGAGAATGTGCTGCACCACCAATTGATCAAACGCCTGGGCCGCTGAAACGCGGCCTCGGTGGCATCAGGAATGAAGGCTGGCCAAGAAGGCCTGCTTCTTCTTGTTGCCTTGCTTCTCCATATACCGAAACACCCGCTGAAGGCTCTTTGGAAAAGCCATAACGAGGCTCGCCATGCGGCCTTCGCCCTTTGGCAGCCAGGTTTCAAGATCACCTGAGGCGAGGGCATCTATGACCTGCTGTGCGGTTTCCTCAGCAGAGAGGGGATCGGCATTGCCTGCAAAGTTGAGCGGTGATCCATCCGGGTGAGACATCTCCTCACGCAGCATCGGCGTGTCTATCGCACTGGGATAGAGACCTCCAACTCGGATGCCGTGGGGTGCCAGCTCAAGTGCAAGTGCGGCAGTGAAGCCGCGAAGACCAAATTTCGAGGCGGTGTAGGCGGCACTGTCTTTCAAGGGGAAAAGACCGGCCAAAGAGACAATGTTGAAAATCTGACCTTTGCCTCTGGTCAACATGCCCCGCGCTGCCCCCTGACACAGGTGCATCGGTGCCGTTAGGTTAATGTCGATATGCTTGGTGAGGAGGGACTCGTCAAGTGTCGATACGGACCCCGGGACGCCGATGCCTGCATTATTGATCAGGAGATCGATTGCGGGTTCACCGCTCTCCAGCCGTGCACACAGCCGTTTCAAATCATCGTCGTCGCAAAGATCAGCATCGATCAATTCAGCCGCAGAGCTGGCGTGAAGCCCAGACAGCTCCCCGCGTCGGTCGGTCAAAACCAGATGATCGCCGCAAGCCTGGAATTTTTTTGTAAGAGCGCGGCCGAGGCCACCCGCTGCACCGGTGATCATGACGGTTTTGTTCATGCGGCTTCTGCTTTCCGCGCCGCGCGAACGGCCTCGTAATGTCCATCGGGAACTTCCGGCCAGCCCATATGTTTGCGCAGGTCAGCCATCGCTTTTTTGTAGGCATCAATGTTGACATAGGTTGCGTGGCGATCTGACCCCACATAATTGACACCGCCTGACAGGTCTGGCTGGTGACTGGCAAGCCGTTTATGGAAACGCTTTGCCTGCTTCGGTTGATCTCGCTCCGCCAAGATCGAGCGGGCAATCAGGTCTGCCATATTGTCGAATAGTTTGTAAGCGCCGCCATTGGTTTCCATAAAGCCCAGCGAGAATAGGTTCGGGTGGCCCTTCACAAACAGGTTCATATAAAGATCGGGGCGGCCTGCTTTCCAGGTGAACTCTGCTGAGTCCACATAGGGGATCTTCCACTCATACCCTGTGGCGCAGAGCACCAGATCAATTTCTTCGCGGCTGCCATCCTTAAAAACAACGTGTTTGCCGTCGAGACGGTCAACATCACCCTTGGCTTTGATGTCTCCATGCCCAAGATAGTGCAGCAGTTGTGTGTTGAGGATCGGGTGGCTTTCGAAAATCTTGTGGTCTGGCGCGGGCAAGCCGAGACGGGTCATATCCCCATTGATGAAGCGCAAGAGCAGCCCAAACACTTTCTGTGTCAACCACATCGGTAGATGTGGGCCTTCATGGGCAAACACGTCCGCGGGTTTTCCCATCATATGTTTCGGAATGAAGTGATAGCCACGCCGCAGGCTAATGAACGCATCGTCTGCAGCGGCGGCCGCATCGCACGCAATGTCACATCCTGAATTGCCCGCACCCACGATCAGAACCCGTTTCCCTCGAAACTCATCCATATGATTGAAGGTGTTGGCATGGCGGACGTCGCCATCAAAGGGACCATCGGTCCAGTCGGGCAGGGTTGGATGCCAGTTCGTGCCATTGACGCAAATGAGCCAACGATAGGCGCGGGTTTCTCCATTGGAGAGCGTTACTTGCCAGCCATTCTTTTCAAACTTAGTGTCCGTCACTTCCGTATTGAAGGTGATGTCATCGTAGAGCCCGTACTCACGCGCAAACGCCTGCATGTAGGAGTGGATTTGTTTGTTGGAGGGGTAATCCGGATAAGCATCCGGCATGGGAAAGTCCGTGTAATGCGACTGTGTCTTCGATGAAATGAAATGGGCGGAGGCATACATGGGCGAGCCCGGGTTTTCGGCGTCCCAAATACCACCCACATCGGAATGCCGTTCAAAAATATCAAACTCAATGCCGAGCAGTTTGAACGTCCGTGCGAGCGCAAGACCGCCTGGGCCAGCGCCCACGATACAAGCGCGGTTAGGAATGGAAGGGACTGTCATGGCGAGCTCCAATTGTGAGGGTTCCTCATATTTGTAAAAAGTGATAAACCCTCATATTATGAGAATCAAGCAAAAATCTTCCCAATAAAGATGAAGTTCCCGAATGCCGGCTGTCTCCGCATCTTCCAAAAGAACCTCTGTGCGTAAAATCCCGACGCAAGCCCGTGCAAAAGAACGGTTTGAACGGATCCTGGATGCCGCCCGTAGCCTCATCGAGGAAAATGGCAGCGAGCACCTGAAAATGAGCGATGTCGCATCGCGGGCGGGGGTGCCGATTGGCTCGGTCTATCAATATTTCCCGGATAAATCCTCGATCATCATCACGCTTGCGGAGCGGATAATGGAGCTGGTGAATGACGGCCTTGCCCACGCAATGGGCGAAGTGACGTCACTGGAAGAAGGAGAAGAGGCGTTGAAATCAACCCTGATGGCCTATTACCAGCTATTTCTTGCAGAGCCCGTTGCGCGTGATATCTGGTTTGGCATACAGGCCGACAAAACGCTGAATGCGCTCGATATCGACGACAGCCGCGTCAACGGCGTGATTGTTTATGAGACGCTCAAGAAATTCACACCACGACGAGGCTGGAAGCGCCTTGAGACGGCCTGCTTTTTGGTCATGCAACTGACCGGCATGGCCGTGCGTCTGGCTATTTCAGTCGACCGAAAAGAGGGCGACCGGATCATGGCGGTCTATCAAGACATGATCCGGCGTGAGCTCATTGCGGTGACGACCGAGGGTTAGAGGCCCGGCACTGGAAAGCGGGCGGTAAGCGCACTGACTTCTTCTGCAAGCCCCGCCAGATGTTCTTCATTCTCAGGTGATCTAAGTGCTGACGCGATCAACCGCCCGACAATCGCCATATCGGCTTCGCCCATACCGCGCGCTGTGGGGGCAGGTGTTCCCAATCTCAAACCCGATGGCCGCATGGGCGGGTTTGGGTCATCCGGGATCACCTGCTTGTTTGTGGTGAGCTCAATCCGGTCGAGGACCTCTTGAGCTTGTCTCCCATCAACGCCAAAGCTTGCGACCGTATCAATCACAAGCAGATGGTTTTCGGTACCACCAGTAATGAGGTGAACCTGATGATCGCGGAGTGATTGGGCAAGCGCCTGCGCATTGGCAAGCACCGCCTGTACATAGGTTCTGAAGTCCGGCGCCGCAGCAAGTTTCAGCGTGAGAGCCGTGGCCGCAACTTGATTCATGTGCGGCCCGCCTTGCAGGCCCGGAAAGACCGACGCATCAATCGCTTTTGCATGTTTCGCTTTAGAGAGAATGAGCCCACCGCGCGGCCCCCTGAGAGACTTATGCGTTGTCGTGGTCATGACATCAAATCCATGGTCGAGCGGATTTTGCAACGCGTCTCCGGCAATGAGACCGCCGACATGAGAGACATCGGCCATGGTGAGGGCGCCAACCTTACCGGCGATCACCTGGAACCGGGCGTAGTTTACCTCCCGCGGATAGGAAGAGTGCCCGCAGACAATGAGCTTTGGTTTTTCCTTAAACGCAGTCTCCTCCAGCGCGTCATAGTCAAGATCGCCTTTTGTGCCAACGGTCTTGTAACGAACGAAGTTGAAGAGGCGTCCCATATGGCTCACCGGTGCCCCATGGGTAAGATGGCCGCCGTGGCTTAAGTCCATGGCCAGGATTGTGTCTCCGGGCTCCAGGAGCCCTAGGTAGACTGCCTGGTTCATTGGAGACCCGGACAGTGGCTGCACATTGGCGTGTTCTGCTCTGAAGAGGCTGCAGGCCCGCTCCCGCGCGAGGGCCTCTATGGTGTCAGTGTTTGGCTGTCCGCCATAATAGCGGCGACCTGGATAGCCTTCGGAATATTTGTTGGTAAAAGCACTGCCTAGCAGCGGCAGGACTTCTGGAAAGCAGTAGTTTTCCGAGGGAATAAGTTCCAGCCCTTTGCGCTGCCGGTCTTCTTCGGCGGTCAGTGCTGAGAATATGTCCGGGTCTTTGTGCGCGAGGTCATCGCGAAGCCGATTGAGATCCATAGCCGTTTCTCCGTTTCAAAGCCAAAATGTCAAACGCCCGGCCAGCTCTTCTTTAAAAGGCTGCCCAGGCGAACGGCTTCGAAATCGGCTTCCGCGCTCCCTTGTGGTTGTTCACTCTAGAAATCAGAGTGGTTTCCCACATCCATCTCCACATAAAGGAAGAGGACTTTCGCCAGTCACGCGGAATATATGGACCAGTCGGGTCACTGGGAGAAAACCACGTCGCATGACACGCCGCAACTATTTCGTGGGCTTAACGCCAGTAACCATAATGCTGTGAAATCGTAGTTTTCCGTCACACTGGGAAAAAGACACATGAGACGGAACAAAACCCGTCTGGCACTCAAGAGCAAACCACTTTACGAATAAAGCAATATGAACTGATCGTTTCCGTTTCGGGAAGATCATCTACGTCTTTTTTGGTTTTAGGGGGAAATTCACCATGAAAAAGTTTGTAACTCTTGCAGCGTCCACTGCGGTATCGCTGGCAGCTCTAACCGGAGCAGCAATGGCGGAAGAAGGTAAAGCAAAGGGTGGCTGGTATGTCAGTGGTGGCATTGGCTACAACATCGTCGATGATGTGGATGTAACCGGCGGTTCGTTTCAGATGGACGATGGATATGTTGTTCAAGCGGCTATCGGATATGACACAGGTGACATTACGTCCTACGGTAAATTTCGTGTAGAAGCCGAAATTGGCTATGCGGAAAACGACAATGACTCAATCACTGCTGGGGGTGTTACTGCGCAGGCTGGCGGTGAGTTCGAGCAGACCAGCTACATGATCAATGGTTACATTGATTTCGTCCCCGGCGGCACATTGCGCCCTTATCTTGGCGTTGGAGTGGGTTTTGTTGATGGCGACCAGAACATCACCGTAGGCGGTTTGGCAGCCTCCGGCAGCGGCACTGAGTTCGCGTATCGCGGTCTTGCCGGTCTGAGCTATCATTTGGACGACAATTGGGCGCTGGATCTCGGATATCGCTTCACAGCATATGACGCCAATGGGGACGTTGAGAACCACTCGATCGTGACGGGTATTCGCTACGGATTCTGATCATCGATTGATCACAGCCCTCGCAGGCAATTTGGAAGGGGACGCACGGTGTGCGGCCCCTTTTTTATGAGGGTCGATGGTCCGTCTAACTTTCGAAAGGTGCCTGATCGATCAAGGAATCCAGGTCGAGGTCGCGCAGGGCTGTTGCGATGTTAGATGTCGGGTGGCGCAGTGCTTCGGCGTTTAGAAGGTTCTTGAGGTGCGATTTGCACCCGCTCCTTGGATGTTCTTCCAGAATTCTCTCTAGCGTTTTTGCGGGAATATTGTCAATCCGCATGCCGACAACATCTACCATGGCTCCCATATGCAGCAGGGCTATCTCCGGTAGGTCATGATCTGCAGAGGCCAGGTCCGTGTGAAGCGAGATGGCTGTATTCACAGAAGACGCAAGAGGGGCGTTAGCGCCGCGGGCGAGCAGGAACGCTTCTGCCGCATTGCCTCCGCGAACCTCAAATGACTCCTCGCCTTCTGTTGCATGGTCGAGGCCCAGGTCATGGAACAGGGCGCCGATGTAAAGCGCTTCTTTGTCTGCACGTCGTCCAGTCTTCTCGCCTAAGAGTTCGGCAAACAGAAAACTTCGATGGCAATGGTGCACCATCTCGGGCGCAGAAACCTCCGTCAGAAACAAAGTTGCGGCTTGTGCGATCGTGCTGTCGGGTGCCGACGGAAGTCGGGTGATCAAGGTCATGTATCCTCCTGGTTTGAGACTGGGAGGAAACTTGGGGGGTGGTGTTGGAAGCGGCCAGAGCAGAATGCGACAGATTGCTGGTTCAATCCGACAAACGGCGACGGGCAGGCTATACGTGCATTCTGGTGTTTGCCGCGCGTAGGAAAATCCACGCGACACCAACCACCCAAACTGCGATGATTACATGATAGAGGTGCCAGCTGACCGCCTGTCCAAGCACAGGTGATTGGCGAACAACCAGAATATTGAAGAGGAAGATGGCAAACAATCCCGCAGCACCGATCTTACTTGCCTGTGTTGGGGCCGGCGCGAGATAAGCCAGAACAACGCCTCCAACAAGCATTGCTGGCACGAAGAGAAGTGGGATTGCTGAGCCCGTATCGCTATAGACGACCACGCCGATCAGAAGAGCTATCCCAATCAGAACAACCATTGCCGTAGAAGATTGGAATGGAGCGAAACGCACTCTGAGTAATTCAGCAACAATCAATGTGAGCCCCGTCGCACCGCCGGTAAGAGACAATGTGCGGTGGAGAGATGCCCATGCGTCAATGGCACCGGCATCAATTGCGCTGCTGCCAAAACGCCAGACACCCGCTGCGGCGGCAAGTCCAAAGAGTAAAATACCAGGCGCGGCAAGTATGTACCCGCCGCGGGCGAGCCGGACGGCTGCCCAAAGGGCAGCTGCGACAAGCACTGCTTCAGAAAGTGCGTAGTGCGGACCGGGCATGATCAATCTCCGGCTGGTGCGAGGGCGGAGGAGGATGTCTCGCCGCGAGATGCGTAATATTCCCGCTTGATGTCCTCAGAGGTGAGCCGCGATCCGTCATGGCTCCATCCGGGAGGTGCCAACAGGTAGAGCGCACGATCTTTAAGCGTCAGGCCTTTTTGCAGTTGGTCCTGCACGATGCCCCAATATTCATGGAAGGCGATTTTGATGGGGTTGAACGTGTCCAGGTTTTTCACAAGGCCATAGACAGGACGATCTTCAAGGTCCTCTTCAGCGAAGGTGCCAAAGAGGCGGTCCCAAATGATCAGCGTGCCGCCATAATTTGCATCCAGATATTGGGGATTGTTCGCGTGGTGGACGCGATGGTGCGACGGTGTGTTGAAGAAGAATTCAAACCAGCGTGGGAGTTTCCCGATCGTCTCTGTATGCAGCAGGAACTGGTAGCTTGAATTCACAAGCGCAACGAACAAGATCACCGCTGGGTTAAAACCGATGATGACGAGGGGTACATAGAGCAGCAGCATGCCGGAGAAATGCTTGGTCCACGCCTGACGCAGCGCAACTGAGTAGTTGTAATGCTGGCTGGAGTGGTGAACCACATGCATCGCCCAGGGCCAGCGCACCCGGTGGGCCAACCTGTGATGCACATAGAAGCGCAGATCATTGGCAATGAAACAGATGACCACCGTCGTGATCGTAATCGGCAGGGAGATGATTTGGTACTGCATGGCCCAATACATGGCGCCAACAGAGATGAAGGCCGCCGCACCATTCGCAACCGAACTCATAAGCCCCATAAAAATGCAGGTGAGGTTGTCTTTCGCGTTGAGTTCGCCTCGCGCTTTCAGGAAGCGGATCGAGAAGGCTTCAATCAGTATGAAGCTGAAATAGAAAGCGAGCGTGATGACGGTGAAATTTGTGGCAATCAACTGATCAAGTGTCATGGGGTCCCCCCGAGATTTGATGGCGCTAAAGCGTTTCCAGGTGAACCAGAAGGGTTCACCGTCCGGGAACGCGACCAAATAAAACGACCGGCGCCCTGCGACCTTCTTCACAACGAAATAGGCGGCTGTTCGGCCGACAAGGAAAACCTAGACCTGCTCATTAAAGAAATTAATTGAGTAATACTGCAATATTTGCAACCATCAGGAACAAGATGGTAGACCTAAGGCTTATCAAGCATTTCGAGACGGTTTTTCGCCTTGGCAGCTTCTCCAAAGCGGCAGAGGCGCTGGGCTTGACCCATTCGGCCATCACCAAAAGCATCAAAACTCTGGAAGAAACCTGGCAGGTTCGGCTCTTCAACCGCACAACGAGGCTGGTCGCGCCGACAGAAGCTGGGCGGCGCTTGTTTCCCATGGCGGTGGACCTGCTCGCGTTTGCCGACAATGTAAAACGGGAAACCCAGCAGGGGGAGCGGGAACTAAAGGTGATTTCCGGCCCAGCGATCCTGGAGAGCTTCATCCATCCGGGAATTTTGAAGTTTCGCGAAACGCACCCCAAGACCAAGATCACGGTGGAAACCATGCCACCCACCATTGCGATCGAGGAACTGGTGCAGCGCCGTGTGCATCTGCTGCTCTATCACAACAACACCGTATCGGGTCTTCCCTACGCGAATTCGCTGAGGGTCAGGGAGTTGGTGCGCGAGCCCTATACCGTCGTCTTTCGGCCCGGTCACCCGGTGCTCAAGACTGATCTGAGCCTTGCCTCAATGCTTGAGTATGACTGGACGATTGCGGGCTTCGACCCGGCCTTTGAAGGCAACCTCGAACCGGAAATTCGTCACGCGCTACAGGAGGGCGGATTTCCGCGTTACCGCCTGCTCAACCAGACCGCCTGCTTTGACATGGTGCAGAAGTCAGACATGTTGACGGCAGCACCTACATCGGCGGTGAAAGAGATTGTGGAGGCAGGCACACTTGGTTCAGCGCCCTACCCAGCGGACATGGACTTCTCCATGAGTGCGGTGACTCTCATGGATGCAGGCACTGAACCCACCGTCACCTCCTTCCTTGATGCCTTGGCAGATGTCTGGGGCGAAAATCAATCCGGTGCGTAGTCACTGTCAAACTGCTGCAGGCCGTCGGTAATCTCATACCAGTCCGGCTTCGACGCGGTGTGGATATGCCCCATGGGCTTGATGCCCGGATCATCATCCAGAATGGACGCCGCAACCACATAGATCCCGCTATCGGTTGCGAGGTCACCCAGCGATGAGCCGCAATGCTCGCAAAAGGCGCGCCGGTGCATGTTTGGCGCTTCCGGCTCAAGCCGGGCAATGTGGCACTCGCCACTGGTGATTTTGAGGTCCGCGACGGGCCCGATTAGGACAGCGGAGAACACGCCGGCGGCCTTCCGGCAGCGCGAACAATGGCAATAGCTGAGCGAACTTGGACTCCCCGAAATCTCCAGCGTCACCGCGCCGCACAGACAACTTCCTTTGATCATCTCTTCCCCCTTTGGTTGCCTAAACATGGGGAAGGCGGCGCAGAACATTAGGGTGGCTAACTGTGTCTCCTGCCACTAAGTGGCAGCAGAGGACCTCCTCCACGCAAGTGTTATTACCCGGCTTGCCCCGCTTATCAGTGTCATTGCCCGACTTGTTCGGGCAATCCAGGAGTGGCAATCTCGATGGACTGTGGGTGAACTCAGAGACCGCTTTGTGCTGAGAGGGTATGACTTCCTCGACAAGCTCTAACCAAAGAGCGTCCGAGCACCCTCACCCTGGACCACCCGAACAAGTCGGGTGGTGACACTTTTGTTTGTGGGTTCTGCTGTGCCTCATCCGGACGCAGTCATGCTCGAACATGGCGCGAGCATCCAGTCGTGCTGCACCAACAAAAAAACCCCGGTCCTAGATACGAGAAGGACCGGGTTTCTTGTATTAGGACTCTATGCAGCTTTCTTCCGTGCCATCTCAACCAATGGTGCATAGCCTTGTGAGGCGAGAGACTTGCCGACCACGTCAAAATAGCCCTGATTGCCTTCGATCCCGAGGCCATCGATGAGGCGGTTCATATACGAGAACAGAGAAACCACATTCATCGCATCCTCAATGGCTTGTTCGCTCCAGCCATTTTCTGCAAGGGCGTCAATGTCTGCTTTTTGAACTGTTTCTGGGGAACGTGTGAGCTTCCGCGAAAACGTGAGGATGGCTCTCAAGCGATCATCGACCGCAGTAGACTCAGGGCCCTTCTCAAGTTGACCAACGATATTCTCTTCGATGCCCAATGCAGTTAGCGTGGCCTCGTGAATACCGATGCAAAAGCCGCACCCGTTCAAATGAGAAACGTAACCGGCGATGATCTCTCGTTCGGCAATGCTCAGATCCGACGGGCGCGTCATCACATTGCTGATAAATTCAAGCAGTGGCGTGTAGAGTTTTGCATCTCGCATGAATGCGTCAGCTACGCCCTGGAAGTTCGTCGTGTAGGATAGGTTAGACATGTTGTGTCCTTTCAATTAATCATATCGAACGATATGAAACAGGGTAAAAATTAGTCGAGCAATGAAAGTGTTGTGGCGATGTAGCGGCGAACGTGGGCCGGACTCATTCCAGCACGCAGCAACAGGCCGAGAGAGTAGGCCGCAGTTGCAAAATACTCAGACAGCGCTTTGAGGTCTTTCTCAGGAGAGATGTCTCCCGCTGTCTGTCCTCGTGTCAGCTGTTGAAGGAACCGCGCCTGCAGGTGCTGCAGATGCCTGCTGACGATCTGAGCCACTTCATCATCATGTGGGGCCAGTTCGACTGCTGTATTGCACATCAAGCAACCGGCATGACCTTGTTTGGGCATGAGGACCTTTTGCGCTCGCTCAAACACAGCGCGAATGCCATCGCGCGCAGAACCGGGCTTGTCGAGCGCACCCAAAATGTCACGTGTGACGGTCTCCTGGTAATGTGCGATTGCAGCCAGAAAAAGCCCACGCTTGTCAGTGAATACACTGTAGAGCCCATAAGGATTGACGCCGGTCTGGTCCACCAGATCGCGAATTGACGTGTCGTAGTATCCTTTTGCCCAGAACAGATGCATGGCCTTTTCGGCCACATCTTTGGGGTCAAACTCTCTTGTGCGTCCCATCGGATCACCTTTTTTCATATCGATTGTTATGATATAAGGTGTTTGGTGAAATATTCAAGGAAAAACAAAAAAACCCGGTCCTAGATACGCAAGGACCGGGTTCCGTTTGACGCCTCAGTTGACCTGAGTTGTCATTATTCAATCAAGCCACAAGGGCTGGACTGCATGATTACATCATGCCGCCCATACCACCCATGCCGCCCATGCCGCCCATATCAGGCATTGCAGGTGCGCCACCAGCTTCAGATGGCTTGTCGGCAATCATCGCTTCGGTTGTGATCAGAAGACCAGCAACAGAGGACGCATCGGTGAGTGCTGTGCGCACAACCTTGGTTGGGTCGATGATGCCTTCAGCAACAAGGTCGACATAGGTTTCGTTCTGAGCGTCGAAGCCGAATGAGCCAGCTTTGCCAAGAACAGTTGCCACAACGATGGAACCTTCAACACCAGCATTTTCAGAGATCTGGCGGATAGGCGCCTCAAGAGCCTTCAGCACGATCTTCACACCAGCAAGAATGTCAGCATTGTCGCTTTCAACCGCTGCAACAGCTTTTGTTGCGCGCAGAAGAGCGGACCCGCCACCAGGGACGATGCCTTCTTCAACAGCAGCGCGTGTTGCGTTCAAAGCGTCATCAACGCGGTCTTTGCGTTCTTTCACTTCAACTTCGGTTGCGCCGCCAACTTTCAGAACTGCAACACCACCAGCGAGCTTCGCCAGACGTTCCTGCAACTTCTCACGGTCATAGTCAGAAGATGTTTCTTCGATCTGTGCGCGGATCTGAGCAACACGACCTTCAATGTCTTTCTTCTTGCCAGCGCCATCGACGATTGTTGTGTCGTCTTTGGTGATGCCAACAGACTTGGCCGTGCCGAGCATGTCGAGCGTGACATTTTCGAGCTTGATGCCGAGATCTTCAGAAATCACGGTGCCGCCTGTCAGGATCGCAATGTCTTCGAGCATCGCTTTACGGCGATCACCGAAACCAGGTGCTTTCACGGCAGCGATTTTCAGGCCACCGCGCAGTTTGTTGACCACGAGGGTCGCAAGCGCTTCGCCTTCAATGTCTTCTGCAATGATAAGCAGGGGACGTGATGACTGCACAACAGCTTCAAGAATTGGAAGCATGGCTTGCAGGCTTGTGAGCTTGCTTTCGTGCAGAAGGATAAGCGGGCTTTCCTGCTCAACCGTCATCTTGTCTGGGTTGGTGATGAAGTAAGGGGACAGGTAGCCACGGTCGAACTGCATGCCTTCAACGACGTCGAGTTCGCTTTCCAGTGACTTGGCTTCTTCAACCGTGATCACGCCTTCATTGCCGACTTTCGACATTGCTTCAGCAATCATGTCGCCAATTTCAGTTTCGCCGTTAGCGGAGATCTTGCCGACCTGGGCAATTTCTTCGTTCGACTTAACTTTCTTGGAGCGCTTTGTGAGGTCAGCCAGGGCTGCATCAACAGCAAGGTCGATGCCGCGCTTCAGGTCCATTGGGTTCATGCCGGCAGCAACAGCTTTGATGCCTTCCTGAACGATGGACTGTGCGAGAACTGTTGCTGTTGTTGTGCCGTCACCAGCAATGTCGTTCGTCTTAGAAGCGACTTCGCGGATCATCTGGGCGCCCATGTTTTCGAACTTTTCTTCCAGTTCGATTTCTTTGGCGACCGTTACACCGTCTTTCGTGATGCGCGGTGCGCCGAAAGACTTGTCGATAACGACGTTACGACCCTTAGGGCCGAGCGTCACTTTGACCGCATTCGCGAGAACGTTGACGCCTTTCAGCATCTCCTCACGGGCGTCACGGCCGAATACTACTTGTTTAGCCATAATTGGATTTTCCTTCTGTTACGGCAATCATTGGGGAAGTTGAGGCAATAAAAAGCCGCGCTGGGCGAAACCCGCGCGGGTGATTATTTCTTCTTCTTGCCACCTTCGATGATGCCGAGAATGTCGGATTCTTTCATGATCAGCAGCTCTTCGCCGTCGACCTTAACTTCAGTGCCGGACCATTTGCCGAACAGAACGCGGTCGCCCGCTTTCACGTCCAATGGGGTCACTTTGCCGTCTTCAGACTTGGAGCCTGAGCCAGCTGCAACGATTTCACCTTCAGATGGCTTTTCCTGAGCTGAGTCAGGAATAATGATGCCACCGGCGGTTTTCGTGTCTTCTTCAACCCGGCGCACCAGCACCCGGTCATGGAGAGGACGGAATTTCATGAGATATCTCCCTTGAAGCCTGCAAAAGTGCAGGAATTCTCTCAGATTTCTGGTTCTGCTAGCACTCAAGCTTAGTGAGTGCCAACGAAGCGAAGCAGAAATAGGGAGTCCGGGCTTCCCTGTCAAGGCTGGCGAAGGGCTAAGACGCGGAAATGATTCAGCTTTTCATCGGGCTGTCGCATCATATGACCGACGGGGAACTGCCGGATGGGCGGCCTGGGACATCTTGACCGCAGTTTTCGCAATCACCAGGCATTGGCCTGCAGTAAATCGACAGAATTTGCAACCATGGGGGACCATTAGATTGATGGCGTTGCGGAAAGCGTGTCTCAATCCAAACAGATGGCCCAATTCATGGGCCACCGTCTGTTTGTGATCAAGCGGTGCACCGCCCGGGGCTGCCCAGGCAATCTCCGCCCGTTTGGGTGTTCTCAGGGTAAGCGCCCGTCCCTCAATTGGCTGACCACCGACGGCCTCCAGGCTTGGAACGAACGCAAGCACCCCTCGGGCTTCCCCACCTCGCTCTTGGGCGAAGGCGAGCGTGACACCGCACTCGGCAAAGCGTTTGGTGGCATTTACGAGCTGGTCCGTCACCGCATCAGGCGGCCAGCTGCTCTCGATGATGACCTGAACAGCAATCAACGGCCGATCTTCCCGTGGTTCTTCGGTCCGGGTGCTGCATCCGGCAACCAATGACCCGAAGACCAACAGGATAAAGAGATCAGAACGGAACACGGACCTGGAGCGACAGCCCGGTCGCCTGATAGTTGCTGCGGAAGACCGAGCGGTTTGCCTGAACAGCCACCGCATAAGGTCCTGGATTATATTCAAGTCCTGTCGACAGCCTGCCATAGAGACGGTCCAGACCATTACCGGGATCAATGGTGTCATATTGAACGCGAAGCGCACCATGCCAGCGCCAGTCGGGATCTGTGGAGACATTGATCCGGCCTGAGAAAGAGGTCGCGGCCTGCTCGCTGTCCGAGCTCGCCACAGTCACGCCGCCTGTGTCTGTGTAACCATCACTGTCGGTTGTGACGTAGGACTGGCCCACCCGCCCGGTCAGGCTGACGACTTCTGAAAGACGGTGCCGCACGCTGAGACCGATCTGCCCCCCGAGGGTCGTGGCGTCATGGCTTGCGGTCGCTGTGGTTGCCCGCGTCAGGGACACATCGGTGAGCCCATAGACCGCGCCTGCATCCAATGCCAAATCGTCACTCAGCTGATAGGCGAAATAGGGGGCAAACATGAATGTCTCAGTGTCCGTGGAGATCGCGGTGCCCGTCTGGTCTTTGTTGTCCGCAGTCACAAAGGAGACTGCGAGCCCGGCGAGGAACCGCTCGCTGAAGCGCCCGTGAAGACCGAGTGTCACCTCCTGTTGTTCAATCTCCTGATTGCGCCCCGCCTGGGTGTCATCAGCAAAGGCCACGCTGCCCCGTGACCAGAACTCCAGGCCACGTGCGCGCAGTGCCTCAAATGTATCACCAGAAGGACCTGCGAACTGGTTCTGTTGTTCCAGAGCGCGAATGAGGCCCTCCAGACGCGTGATATTGTGTTGTGTACTGCTCACCAGATACTCAGTTCCAGAAATACCTGTCTCCAGACTTTTTACACGCTCAATATTGTCGGCAATTGCCGCTTCGGCTCGTTGAACGTCAGCCTGCGCACTTGTCTCTAAGGCAGTTTTTGCAGCCGCATGGGCGGCGTTCGCCTCTGCTAGTTTCGCTTGCGCGAGCGTAAATCTAATGCGTGTCGCACCGAGTACATTTTGTATATATGTGGGCCTGTGATAGGTGGGGTCGTCAGCAAGCTCCTGCGCAACCTGCATCTCTTCTTGACGGGCTTGGAACTCTTTTTCTGCCGTTGCAAGGGCGCGCGCTGTTGGAAGATTTTCCACGTCTGTTCCAACGCGGGCAAAAACTGCCTCCGCGGCTTTCAGATCAGCGTCAAGTTGCGGCATCCTCTGTGCCGCTTCAATGCTTGCGTCCTTCAGCTCAGAGCGCATTTCCGATATCTCGGACCGATATCGGATTAAGTCCGCGCGAGCATTCGCAACTTGGCTTTTATAGTCGGATAGAAGAGCGGATTTTTCTTCATCAGAGAATTCAGGGTTCTCTTCGTTCTGTGCATCTTCCCCTGCGCCAATCCCCTCTTCAAGCTCCTCTTGCGAGAGCTCATCCAGATTTTCCAATAGGTTTTGAGCCATGCCGTCCAGCCGTTGCTCCAGAAGGTCGCGCTCTACCATTGATTGCAGATCAGCCGAAAGGGGCGTCGATCCACCCCCGCCTCCACCACCAGAGCAGGGCGTGCCGGATTCAATCGTTGAGACGACCGTACTGCCCAGCAGAAAAGTCACGTCGATAAATCGGTTTGATCCGCACGATTGGCTTGTCGTTTCCCCAGGTCCTGTCCGCGTTTCTATCACGCTTGCAGGGTCATCCCCCGCTGCGGCGAATGCAAACTGGAGGGGAAATGCAAACGCAACTAGCCCCGTTAGACCCACAAAAAAGGAACGCATGGACACTAAAACCCCCAAAACTGAAACAGTCGAAAAATGTTCGATGATCTTCTGGCAGGTTCTTGAATCCCCAAGATGTCCACAAGATAGGACTTCTACCTAGTGCATCGGTAGAACTACCTATGGACTGCAAGAAAAATTGTGAGACGATGCGTACGAGGTCGGCGTGAAGTCGTTGTGGGAAAATGAAAATAAATCTCTTGGGCATTGTGATGATGGGTATTGGATGCCTGATGTCAGATGTTGCTCTGTCGGATGAAGAACACGCGTCACTCGACCTGTCCTCCTTGCTCTGGGCCGTCTCCATAGAGGGTCGCGAAGGCATCATTGCTGAAGCTCCATTTGAGGAAGCGCTAAGCGCGCTGGTGGAAGAGTTTGACTACGCAGAGGTTGCTGTGTTCGAGGTCGCTGTCCCGGTTAGTGCTGAGCACCTGGCGACACCTCATGCGTTCATCCTGGGTCCTATTCACACAGCAAGTGAGGTCTATTTCGATGGGCAGATGATCGGAAAGTCTGGCAACATTACGGATCGAAGTCGTGAATATCTGGATCTCGCCCCTGGTCGCCAAACCCAGGTGATGCTTCTTCCCGAGCATATTTGGGCGCCAGGTACCTATGTATTGCGAATACGGGCCCAAGCGAAAGTTTTTACACCAGGACCTGTTCGCGGCCCCCGCGTCTTGCTGCCGGTGCAGGAAGCCATTTCGCTCGCGCAGCGTAACAACCGTATCCTCTACATCGGAGAGACAATGTGGATCACCATCACATTGTTGGTCATGCTGATTGTATTTTTACGGGTGGGGTTTCGCCTTGATGCGGACAACAGGGATAGATGGCTACCTCTGTTGCTTCTCGCAGGTCTCGGCGGGCTCGGCGTGCAATCATTTATCTTCAACGAGCTGGGCTTGCTTTCTCCCCTGACACTCAGGCTTGGATACACACTCCCTGTCCACCTCCTAATTCTATTGCATGTGTACGCCGCACTTGGGCTCAAAAGGCCTGTTTGGCAGACCTTAGTTATCCTGGGCCTTTCTCTCAGCCAGGTCGTTGCTGTTTGGTGGGACAGCTCGACGTCTCTCTATCCGGTGAAAGATCTGACCGTCACGATAACGGCCGTTGTCCTCACTGCATTTCTAGGATTTGCAGCTTTGAAAGCCCATCGTATGGGGCATAGGGTGTCATTCTGGACCTATTTCTACATTGTCTATCTGGTCGTCTTTATTCTGGTTTTCGCCTTTATGACGCCCGTTATGGATCTGCTCATAGGTCCGGGATGGATAATGGCGCTGCTCGGCATCTGCATTTTTGCGCTTGGTGCGATAGACCATGCCCGGTGGGATCGGGAGGCTGTCACTGCTCTTTCACAAGATCTGCTGCATTCAGGAGAACAGGAGCGCGGACGTCTTGCACGAGAGCTGCATGACGGGCTTTCACATAGGCTGGCCCTCATTCGGATGCGTCTTGAGAGTATTGGAAGAGCATCAGGTGAGACACCAGACGCGATGGTTGAGACCGTAGACGAGCTGCGCGCATCCAGCGATGAGCTGACAGCAATCGTCGAAGGGCTTCGACCACTCAGTCTCACCGGTGGAAATCTTCAGGTGGCGCTTGAGGCTTTCGCTGACAGGTGGAGGCGCATGTCAGATATTATCGTGGATACACAAATTGACGCTGACACCTTCCCCGACGAAGAAACACAATTGCATTTGCTGAGAATTGCGCAAGAGGCCGTGCAAAATGCTGTGCGCCATGGCAAGGCAATACATGTGTCGATTGATCTGACAGTCAAAAATGGCCAATTGGTTCTGTGTGTGGAAGACAATGGCAAAGGTTTCGAAATTCAGACCATCACTGTCGACAAGGGAATGGGCCTTACAACTATGCGCCAAAGAGTGGAGCTCCTGAAAGGCATTCTGGACATTGACGGTGGACCAGGTCGCGGAACGAAAATTCGGGTGGAGATTTCTGTGCCATGAAAATCTTGCTCGTTGATGATCATGCTCTGATGCGCGACCTCCTAGCGAATGAGCTTCAAAAGGAGGGAGAGGTTCAAGAGGTGCTGCAGGCGGGGTCAGCAAATGAAGCACTGGACCTCTTAAGGGATGTCGACCCTGACATGCTGATTGCAGACATATCAATGCCAGGTATGGACGGCATCACACTTGTCAAAAAGCTGCGCGACGACGGTTTTGAAAAACCTGTCCTCATTCTTTCAATGCATAAGGATACGCATCTCGCAAAGAGGGCTCTCTCCGCAGGGGCAACGGGGATGGCCGCAAAGCAGGATCCGCTAGACAGTTTGGTGTTTGCGGTTAAGCAGACGCTGCTCGGTGAGCGCTACCTAAGTCCTGCGCTTTTAGAGCAAGAAATTTTGGACGCCAACCTGGCCGACACAACAGGTCTATCGCCTCGTGAAAAGCAGGTGCTTGTTCTGATTGCATCCGGCAAGTCGACCAAGGTCATAGGTGAAGAATTGGATTTAAGTCCGAGAACAATAGACGCCCACCGTCGTAACATCATCGCCAAAACTGGTGTCCGAAATGCCGCGGACATGACGCGATTAGCACTAGATTTGGGGCTCATTCCTTAGGCGGCAAGTCTTCTATGTGCAGGAGATGACAAACGCCCGCGCTAGGGCGGCGTGACGCCATCGTTTTCCAAGAGGGGCAAAAGAGCGCCATGCACAGCTGAAGCCCCGTCAGGTCCCACGGAGACGATCTCCCCATAGGTCTCTTCTTCATAGTCGTAGATCCAGGGTGCTTCGTTATCCCATTCGCTTTTGGGGATGATGTAGCCAATGGCGTCGTTGGCGAGATTGACCATGAGGTTCACCCGGCCCTGCATGGCAGGGCGGAAGGGCGGTACTTCAGCTGGGGCCATCTCATAATCGGCGCCGGGCGGATTTTCGATCCCGCCAACGGCGATCTCCGGGTAGAGCTCGCCGGGGATCGTGGCGATCCGCGCGTCGCCGATCTTCAGAAGCGCAACCTCAGTCTCTGTGGTGAGTTGCGGCGGGAAGAGCCCCACATCGAAATCCCGATCAAGCAAGCCGAGAAGCGAGGCCGCTGCAAGCGGGTAATTGGCGAGCGGCACATCGACAGATCGTGCTGCCACGTTGAGGGCAGGGGCAGGATCTTCGGAAAACTCGCCGGGCTTAAGGACCGTATCAAGCACCGCACTCGCCACACCATAGCCAAAGGCACGGGCCTTGGCGTGGCCTGATGCAGTAATCTCTTCCTGTGTCCAGGGGTCCACCACCGCCTCGCCTGGCAGCACAGTCATGAGACCGCCCACATTGCCTGTGAGCCACATGGATGTCCCGCCAATACCTGGTCGCACAATCTCACCGTCATACTCAAGTCCCGTGGACAGCCCGCGGCGCAGATAGCCCGCAAGGTCGGCAGTAAATGAGAGGTTCTTGTCCCAGGCAAGCTCCACATGCATGCCGTAATTGACCAGCGTGCCAATGACGCTGTCACCAGTCGCATTGTTATTGGCGCGCTTGAGCATCAGAACCCGGATGCCTGGATCAAGGATCAGCGGCTTGCGCGTGTCCATCGTCCCAAGTGCAGCGTCATAGCCCTCAATCGTCGCCATGCTGAGACGGGCAGGCTCAAGCGCTGCGCTCGCATCTTCCAATGCGCCGACCATCTGGGCTTTTAGCCGCGCCATGTAGGCGTCGCTCACACCGCTTTCGAAATCGGCGGCCCCCCAGAGGCCCTGCGTGTCCGGTCCTTCGTGATTGTGAGTGGCGTGCACCAGCACATAGTCGAGCTCAAGGTCAGGCGGCACGGCGGTGCGCACGGATGCGACAAAGTTCGCCATCAGGCCCACCACGTCAGCGGTCACAATCCCGATGCGGGTTTCGCCATCATCAAAGACAGCGGCGACCGCCATCAGGTCATCATGAACATCATTGGCGGCGCGCCCATTCTGGAACCCCGCCATCCAAGCGGCGTCAAACACACCGTTGCCGTTGGTATCGTCAAACGTATCAACGTCCGGGTTGTACTGTGCGTCGCCATCTGTGTCAGTCCAGGTCTCAAAACCCTGAGGCGTGATCACACGTGTGCCAAACCCGGCCCGAAATTCGGCAGCAGCCGGAAGCATCGCCACGATGCTCAGAAGTAGTCCCGCAACCCATGTGATCATCACCCGCATTCATTCCTCCGTCGAAAGCCTCGAAATACAGAGCGCTGGTCTTGCCGCAATCTCGAAAGCAGATAGGATCGCCACCAACATAATATGGGGTCTCTAGCAGCGGAGGGGATAAGTTTGTCTGATTTTGTTAATACACCTTTGGTCGGGGTTCCCGGCAGCCGAACCCGCATGGCGACCCCTGCTCTGGTCATTGATCTGCCCGTCTTTGAAGCAAACCTCGCCGCGATGGCAGCTCATTGCAAAAAATACGGCCTCAAGCTTCGCCCCCATGCCAAAACCCACAAGTGCGCAGAAGTTGCCCGTCGTCAGATTGCGGCAGGCGCACTCGGCGTCTGCTGCGCGAAACTGGGGGAGGCAGAAGCACTGGGCGCTGAGGGGATTAATGGCATTCTCCTCACTTCGCCCGTCGTAACGCCCTTTGCGATTGAGCGACTGATGGTGTTGAACGGGAAGCTCGATGATCTCATGGTCGCGGTCGACAATCCGGAGAACGCGACAGCTCTCGCAGACGCTGCAGAAACAGCAGGCAAACCGCTGCAGGTGCTGATGGATCTGGATGTGGGCCTTCACCGCACGGGCATTGCGCCGGGAGACGAGGCCCACGCGCTCGCGCGCCAGATGGAGGAAAGTCCCCATCTCCACTTCAAGGGCCTGCAGGCTTACGCGGGACATCTGATGCATATTGAGGATTTTGATGACCGTCGCGAAAAATCACTCGCGGTGATGGACATGCTGAGAGACATGCGGGACCGGCTGGAGGAAGACGGCATCACGTGCACCATCCTTTCAGGCGGTGGAACGGGAACCTTCGACATTGATGTGGAAGCAAATGTCCTGACAGAACTGCAAGGCGGTTCATACGTCTTCATGGACAAGCAATATAATGATGTGGCCGGTCCGGATGGCGGGTCCTTAAGCGCTGCGTTCCAGACATCACTTCATGTGCAAATGAGTGTGGTCTCCAACAACACCCCCAAGCTCGCGACCACAGATGCGGGATTCAAAAGTTTCTCAACCGATGCGGAGCCCCCGGTGTTGAGCGACGGCGCACCCAATGACGCGAAATATTTTTTCTTTGGCGATGAGCAGGGCGGCATCATGCTCTCCAGCGCCAATGAGAAGCTAGCTCTAGGCACAACCCTTACAGCCGTGACTCCGCACTGCGATCCAACCGTCAATCTCTATGACGCCTATCATGTGCTGGAGGGCGACATGCTCGTCGATATCTGGCCGATCGAGGCGCGCGGGCGTTCTGCATGATGGACATTCGAGCTCTCGTGTTTGATGTGGATGGCGTGCTTGTCACGGGCCACAAAGACAAAGGCGGGTGGTGGCATGCCGACATGGACAAAGACTTAGGCCTCGACCCGGAACTGTTGCAGCGCGCATTTTTCACAGAGCAATGGGCGGAGATTATTTGTGGTAGGCAGGGCATCGAAGTGCCTCTGGCAAAGGCGCTGGCCGACATCGCACCTCATTTGAGCGTCGACGAATTGCTCACCTACTGGTTTCAACAGGATTCGAAAATAGACCAAAACCTTTTGGCTGAGCTTGAAATGCTGCGGTCTCGCAGCAATGTGGGGCTTTCGCTGGCGACCAATCAGGAACATCGCCGCGCCCGGCATCTGTGGAATGAGATGGGCCTCGAGCACCGTTTCGATGCAATTCACTACTCCGCCGAAATGGGACATGCAAAACCAGACCCGGAATTCTTCGCTGAGGTGGAAAATCGGACCGGCTTTGATGGACCCCATCTGCTTTTCTTTGATGATCAGGAGCGCAATGTTCTCGCAGCGCGGGAGCGGGGTTGGCAGGCGCACGTATGGACAGGACTTGCGACGTTGGAAGAAGCGTTTCTCGTCCACAACCTTTAGGCGTTTGAGGTTTGATTTACGCGAACGCATGAGGCCTAATTGACGGAAGAAAAGCCGATTTAGGGGAGAAGTCTCATGCGCATAGGAATTTTAACCGGTGGTGGCGATGTGCCGGGGCTTAACCCCTGTATCAAGGCGGCGACCCGTGCCGCTGAGACCCTTGGCTGGGAAATGGTCGGCTTTCGCCGTGGTTGGGCGGGGCCTCTCAACTACAACCCGGATGACAAGGCAGGCTCAGATCATCTGCTCATGCCACTAGATCGATCTCGTGTTCGCAAGATCGACCGCACCGGCGGTACTGTGCTCCATACCTCGCGCACCAAACCCAGCAAGGTTAAGAAAGAAGACATCCCATCCTTCGTCAAAGACGCGACCCTAAACAAGGATGGCACATACGACTGCACGGCCCATGTCCTGCGCGTGATGGAAAGCGTGGGCATTGATGCCCTCATCCCCATCGGCGGTGATGACACGCTCTCCTATGGCGCGAGGCTCTATCAGGAGGGCATGAAGACCATGTCGATCCCGAAAACTATGGACAATGATGTTTTCGGGACGGATTATTGCATTGGTTTTTCCACCGCGGTCACCCGCTCAATCGACAGTATTACTGGGCTTCGCACGTCGACTGGCTCTCACGAACGCATTGCCGTTGTTGAGCTCTTCGGCCGCAATTCTGGTGAAACAGCCCTCATGTCCGGCGCGTTGGCAGACGCTGATCGCGTGTTGATTGCCGAGATACCGTTTGATGTAAACCGCGTCGCCGAGATGCTCGCGGCGGACCGGGCCGCAAACCCATCCAACTATTCGATGGTCTGCGTGTCAGAAGGTGCGCAGATGGAAGGCGGCGAAATCATTGAGCGGGGCGAGGCGGATGCCTATGGACACCGTAAGCTCGGCGGCATTGGGCAAATGCTGGGCGATGAAATCAAGCGCATCACCGGCATCAACATCATCTCACAGAATTTGGGCTACATCATGCGCGCAGGCGCACCAGATGCCTTGGATCAGATGGTCTCCCGCTCCTATGGCACGATGGCTGTGCAGTTGTTAGCCGAAGGACAGCATGGGCTGATGATGGCCCTGCAGGACGGGAAATATACGACGGTTCCCGGCGATACCTGTATCCAGGGAGAGAAGCGCGTCGACATTGACGCCTTCTACGACACGGAAACCTATCGTCCCCGCGTGGATCAGATCCTCGGCAAACCGATGTTTATGTATTGAAGCTCAGGCCTTCAGCAATCGTTCCACCGCACGGGCTTTGAGCGCGATCTTGCCATCATCATTGGTGAAGGTGGCTTCCACATAGGCTTGCGTCCTGGATACATTCACCACTTCGCCGACGCATGTGAGCGTGCCGCCCGTCACCGGACGGAAATAGTGAAGGTTCAGGTCTACGGTTGTGAAGTTTTGATCGTCTTTCAGGAGCGTCATCAGCGCGAAGGAGCAGGTCTGGTCCGCAAGCGTCGCGAGATATCCACCAAACACCGCTTGCGGGTTCATGAACTCGGGGTTCACCGGCCACTCATAGGTAATTCGACCCTCGCCAATTTCCGTGAGCTTGCCATCATAGAGCTTCAGCGCATGCACGTGTGGCGGGGCTTTCTCAATGTCCTGATCGAGAATGCGCTCAAGAATATTCTTCCAACTGGGCATTACTCATTATTTCCTTCAAGCGCGGCTGCCTCGGCCAGCATGTCACCCAGGCCGATCACTTCATTGTATTTCTGAAACGTCACGCGAGGCGTATCAATGGGCAGCTTGTTAGCGGCCAGCATGTCCGCATAAAGCGTCTGCAACCGTTCCGTAACGGAGAGCAGGGCCGAGACCGGGAAGATTGCAATCTTGTATCCCATCTCCTGAAGCGTGGGCCCGTCGAGATAGGGCGTCTTGCCGTCCTCCACCATGTTGGCAACAAGCGGCGTTCCCTTAAACGTCGCCGCGACAGTTTCCAATTCTTCTATGGAACAGGGTGCTTCGATGAAGAGAATATCAGCTCCAGCATTGAGAAAGGCTTCGCCTCGTCGCAGTGCTTCATCAAACCCATCCGTCGCTCGTGCATCGGTCCGCGCCATCACTTTGAATTCCGGATTGCTCCGCGCCTCCACCGCCGCGCGAATTTTTGCGGCGGCATCGTTTATGGGCACGATCTCCTTGTTTTCCATATGCCCGCAGCGTTTGGGAAAGACCTGGTCTTCCAGCTGAATGCAGGCGACACCTGCCTGCTCATAAAGGCGGGTCAACCGCGCCGCGTTGAGGGGTCCCCCATGACCATTGTCGCCGTCTGCAAAGACAGGGGCAGGGACAGCCGCACCTGCGAGCGCGCGCGCGCGGTCTGCCATTTCAGTGGCACTCATAAGGCCGATGTCGGGCACACCCAGTGTAGAGCCCGCGACACCAAACCCGGTCATATAGACCGCCTTGGCGCCGGCCTGTGCGGCGAGCTTCGCCGAAAGCGCGTCATAGGCACCCGGTGCCAAGATAATGTCAGGGCCGTTGAGCAGTTTAGAGAGGGCGTGGATTGCAATAGTCATAAGGGTGTTCCAGGAGTGTTTCCAGTAAAAGTGCTGCGCGGTTTTACGTCCGGAAACACGTCTTTAAAACGAGGGCGGGGTGCAGGAAGAAACGATGACGCATTCCTCCTTGCCCAGATTACGGAAGCGATGGGGCAGGCGGCTGTCAAAATAATAGGCTTCGCCAGGCTGCAGCAGGCGGGTTTCGCCGCCGACTGTCAGGACAATTTCGCCGGAAATCACGATGCCGCATTCTTCGCCAGAATGGGCCAGCATTTCTTCGCCGGTGTCGGCGCCCGGTTGATACTTCTCATGCATCATCTGGATCGCACGATTGCGTGTGTCCTTGCCCAAAAGCTTGAAGGAGATCGGGTCGCCGCCTGCGATTTCCTTCTGATCCTTTTCGCCATAGAAAATCTGCCGATTGGGCTGCATGTCGAGGGTCAGGAAGTCCGTCATGCTGATGGGAAACCCATCCAGCACTTTTTTCATGGAGCCAATAGAGGGGCTAATCCGCTCCTGCTCAATGAGCGAGATTGTGCCATTTGTGACACCGGCACGTTTGGCAAGTTCACGCTGCGAGAAACCATACATCTTGCGGAGATCGCGAAGCCGCCGCCCAATATCCGGTGCTTCTGTCTTGGTTTCAGCCTGGGCCTGCCCGTGGGCAATACGAAAATCCTTGGTCATTCGTTTAATTTACTAAACGAGAGAAATTTGTCACGCGCTCTCTTGGTTGCGTGGGCGCGGGCGAGGGCGTTCAATTGGTCCATTGCAGCGAGGGAAAACACCTGTTGAGGCGAGGGACACGCAATGGCTGAGGCCGGAACCACAGAAAATCAGTCGGCGAATGGAGCTCCAAATGATCTGGAAGCTTTCTGGCTTCCCTTCACGCCCAATCGGCATTTTAAGCGGGACCCGCGCATCGTTTCACGTGCAAAGGACATGCACTATTTCAAACCCGACGGTACGCCTGTACTGGACGGAACCGCCGGGCTCTGGTGCTCCAATGCGGGCCATTGTCGAGAGCCGATTGTTGAAGCGATCCAGGCGCAGGCAGCGGAGCTGGATTTCGCGCCGACTTTTCAATTCTCTCATCCAAAGGCCTTCGAAGTCGCGAGCCGACTAACCGCAATTGCACCGGACGGTCTCGACTATGCGTTCTTCTGCAACTCGGGATCGGAAGCAGCGGACTCCGCGCTCAAAATGGCGCTCGCCTATCACCGCTTAAACGGAGAAGCCTCAAGGACTCGTTTCATCGGCCGCGCGCGCGGCTATCACGGCACAGGCTTTGGGGGTATTTCCGTTGGCGGGATTTCGCCAAACCGAAAATTCTATGGCTCCCTGCTGCCGGGTGTGGATCATCTTCCGCATACCTATAATCGGGAGCGACAGGCTTTCAGCAAAGGCGAACCGGAATGGGGTGCCCATCTGGCCGACGAGTTGGAAAAAATCGTTGAGTTGCATGATGCCTCAACTGTCGCAGCAGTAATCGTCGAGCCAATGGCTGGATCAACCGGTGTGTTGCCACCGCCGAAGGGATACCTCAAACGTTTGCAGGAGATTTGTACCCGCCACGGGATTGTCCTGATCTTTGATGAGGTGATTACAGCTTTCGGTCGCTTAGGCGCTGCAACTGCGGCGGAACGCTTTGGTGTAACGCCGGACCTTATGACCTTTGCCAAAGGGGTCACAGGCGGCACAGTGCCTATGGGCGGTGTGCTGGTGTCGAAAGAGATCTATGACAGCTTCCAGGGCGAAGGCGGACCAGATCACGCAATCGATCTCTTTCATGGCTACACCTATTCCGGTCATCCGCTGGCTATGGCGGCAGCGCTGGCGACTTTGGATCTCTACAGGGACGAAGGTCTGTTTGAGCAGGCAGCCGCGAACGAAACTGTCATGGCCGACGCGGCACATGCACTCAAAGACCATCCATTGATGCTCGACATCAGAACCATCGGTCTAGTCGCCGCGTTTGATTTGGCAGCCATCGATGGCTTGCCTGGAAAACGTGGTTACGACGCCATGTGCCGGGCCTTTCATGATGAGGGCATGATGATCCGCGTGACAGCTGACACCATTGCCTTCTCACCGCCGCTTATGGCGACAGAAGACCACATTATGGAAATGTTTGAGAAGTTCAGGCGTGTGTTGGATGCGTGTTCCTAAGACTTGAAGGGGCAGTTTGGTGTCATTTTGTCGCAATGCAAAATTTCGCTGCGGAATGAGGCAAAACGCTCTTGTAAATCAGTCCGCCCATCTTATCTCTTTGGCATGAGACGGCGATCGGCCAACAAAGCAGCACCCCCCCTCCCGCTGCAGGCCTGATCCCACCCAGCCCCTGGCGCTCCCCTCGCCGGGGGCTTTCTTTTGTGCAAAGCAAAGTCAGCAGCGTTCTGCTAGGTGTGATCTCAGTCTTCCTTTTTAAGACCCAACCGTCCGGCCATCATGCCGTCGACAGTGCGTTTGGGTAGCAGGCCGGGAAGGGTCCAATTCATCAAGCGCCCTGGCACAACCGCATAGCGTGTTTTCGGGTTTGCTGTTGTCAGCGCTGTCCAAACCGCGCGACCGAGCTTCTCAGGCGGGAATCCCTTTTTGCCGTTTGCGATCATGTATTCCTTGATCCGATCGAGGGCTGGCGCGAAGGGACTGTTTTGATATTGCGTGACATCGACTTCTTCCGCCTTGTCCCAGATCTTAGTGGCGACAGCGCCGGGACCCACAATCACCACATCAATTCCAAACAGCATCAGTTCGCGACGGAGACTTTCGCTGACACCCTCTAGGCCATGTTTGGATGCAGCATAGGCGCCGAGGAAAGGCGCCCCGTTTTTCCCGGCAACAGAACTGATCATCACGATACGTCCAGGCTTACCTGTAAGATCTTTATCGACACCAAGCAGAGGCGCGAATGCCTGTGTCACGATCACTTGGCCGGTAATGTTCACTTCGAGCTGATTTCGGAATTCATCAATCGGTTGGTTGAGAACAGGTCCAGGTGCCGCGATGCCGGCATTGTTGACCAGCCCAAAAAGGGTCGCGCCATTCAACGCGTCACGGACTGTTCGTGCGCCCTGTGCCACCGCGGCTTCATCCGTGACGTCAAAGAGGAGCGGCGTGAAGAGGTCGCCAAACTCCGATTTAAGGCGCTCTCCATCCTCGGCCTTTCGAACACTGCCAAAAACATGAACGCCATTTTTGGTGAGAACTTTCGTGATCCCCCAGCCAATGCCGGTGGAAACACCTGTGACCACAACTGATTTCATCTGCTTTTCCTCCCCATGCGCCCGACCCCGCGATTTTCTTCGAGGTTAAAGCTCCATCTCATATCGCACCCAGTCTGTGCGCGTCGCCAGCTTGTCATATAGGTGCTGCGCGGTCTTATTGCTCGCCGCTGTCTGCCAATAGATGCTTTGCCAGCCGGACATGCGTCCTTTGTCAGCAAGCGCTTCGATTAAGGCACGTCCGGCGCCGGTGCCCCGGGCGGCCTCTGAAACGTAGAGATCCTCCAGATAGCAGATAGGGCCCGGTCCCCAGGTGCCGCCATGAAGAAGGTAGTGGGTGAAGCCTACCAGCTCACCGGCTTTATTGACGGCACCGAGGCCAAAAATATTGCCACTGGCAAGCATGAGCCGCGCCCAGGTGTCTTCTGTGATTTCAGGCGCAAGCTCTGTTTCATAAAAAGTCAGATAGCCCTGCCAAAGGGGAAGCCACTGGGGCTTGTCCTCCGGCAGAAGATCCCTGATGTCGACTGACATGGCGCGTCTGCCTTAGCTGATGGTCACGCCGCCATCGATGACCAGACCCTGACCGGTCATGAAGGCGCCTGCCTTTGAAGACAGGAACACAGCAGCGCCAGCAATTTCATCGGGGAGGCCGATACGGCGGAGCGGTGCATTGGAGGTTGAGCGTTTGAGTGTTTCGGGATTGTCCCAAAGCGCTTTTGCAAAGTCTGTCTTGATGAGACCCGGCGCAATGGCGTTCACCCGGATATTGTGAGGACCAAATTCGACCGCGAGGTTGCGCGCAAGCTGGAAGTCTGCAGCTTTTGAGATGCAGTAAGCGCCGAGAACCGGAGAGCCCTTCAGTCCGCCAATGGAGGAGACGATGGTGATGTTACCGTCTTTGCGTTCAATCATCTGCGGCAGGACCATATTGCACAGCCAGTGATTGCTCTTCACGTTGGAGCTCATGATCTTGTCGAAGGCATCGTCGGGAATGTCGGCTGCGGACCCGTAGAACGGATTGACGGCAGCATTGCAGACGAGTGAATCAACCTTTCCCCACTTATCATTGGTTGTGTCGACGAGGCGCTGCAGATCTTCTTTCGAGGAAATGTTGCAAGGCACGGCCATGGCCTTGTCGGGGAACTTTGCGTTGATTTCTGCGGTCACCTTTTCGCAGGCATCCGCTTTACGGCTGGAAATGACGACATTCGCACCATGTTGGGCCATCCGATGGGCGATAGCCTCGCCAATGCCGCGGGTGGAGCCGGTAATGATGGCGGTTTTGCCACTAAGGTCAAAAAGTTCCATGAAAAAGCGATCCTTCCTGTCAGATACCGGCAGTTCGCGCCGGTTTGTCGAATTTTTGTGAAGACATTTTTACACCGTTTGAGAACATCTGCCAGACACAAGCGCTGGAACTTCGTGTTAGAGTGCCCAAATCGGACCACTGATTTGGTCCATGCGTGGGGTACGCAAACGATCTGAAACCGATAAAGGGGCGGCTTTCCCAAAGAAGCAGCACTAATCTCGGATATGGGACAGTCAGGAGTTATTCTATGAAACGTATCGCAACCTTATTTGTCGCTGGCGCCTTTGCGCTCTCAGCGTGTACCTCGGCGGACCCGTACACGGGTGAACAGGGTGTCAACAATACGACCATTGGTGCCGGGCTTGGCGCTCTTGCTGGTGGCGTAGCCGGCGCACTCATCGGTGGTGGCGACTGGCGGAAACGGGCGCTGATTGGCGCTGGCGTTGGCGCACTCGCTGGTGGTGGCATTGGCTACTACATGGATCAGCAGGAAGCAAAACTAAGACAGCGCCTGCAAAACACTGGCGTCTCAGTAACGCGTGTTGGCAATGACATCATTCTCAATATGCCGGGCAACATTACGTTTGCGTCTGGCTCCGCTGACATCAACGCCAACTTCTACGAAGTGTTGAATTCCGTTGGCATCGTGCTCGACGAATATGACAAGTCGCTCGTCGATGTATATGGCCATACGGATTCAGATGGTTCGGCTCAATTCAACCAGTCTCTGTCCGAGCGACGTGCACAGTCCGTTGCTGCCTATCTACAAACTCGCGGCGTGTTGCGAGACCGTTTCTTCATACGCGGTCTCGGCGAAAGCCAGCCTATTGCGTCTAATGCGACAGCAGCAGGCAAGGCGCAGAACCGTCGGGTGGAAATCCGGATCGCGCCTCTGACGGCGTAAACTGAACAGACAGATTAGAGAAGGGGTGTCCTGGTTTCTCAGGGCACCCCTTTTTTTGTGGTGGCAAGTGCGTTATCCGTCAGTAGGGGGTCAGTGGATTGAACGGCATGTCGGTATTGCCGTAATCAACACCCATCCGGTGAAGCTCTGACGTGATCTGACTTCGGTGGTGTGTCTGGTGGTTGAACATCTGGGCAATATAGAACCAGCGGGGAAAATGGCGCGTGCGACCCAACTCGGCGCTCTCGCGTGGCAGGTCATCTTCGAACCATGTAGGTCCAGCTCCCTCACAAACGCGAGTAATCTCGTCATCCAGCTCTACCCGAGCCGTTTTGAAAGCCTCATAGGTGGCGTTTGTGCGCTTGTTTGGGTCAAACGGGGGTATTTCACCAGACTTTGTCATCTCCAACAGCACCTGATCCACATTTAGAATGTGATCAAACGTCGCCAGGATTGAGCGAAAGAAAATACCCCGATCCTCTTCCAGGACCTCGGGCGAAAGCGTGTCGCATACCTGCAGCAAGTTTTCGTTCTGCCACTTGTTGTACCGCGCCATTTCGCAGGCAGTTGGTTTGTAACTCACGCGAGTACCTTATCGATCTCAGCAAGAAGCGCTGCATCGAGCGGTCCAACCTTGCTGGGGAAGGCGCCGGCAAGGTCACCGCTTGGCCCGATAAGATATTTGTGGAAATTCCACCTCGGCGCAGCCCCTTCGCCTGCTTCAGCCACGATCCATTTGTAAAATGGGTGTGCCTCGGCGCCGAGAACAACCTCCTTTGAAACCATCGGAAAACTGACCGAATAGTTCACCTCACAAAAGCTCACGATTTCCGCGTCGGTGCCCGGTTCCTGTGCGCCGAAATCGTTGGAGGGTACGCCGATGACGGTGAGACCTTTGTCGCCGTAGCGCTCCCAAAGCCCCTGCAAATCTCGGTATTGCGGCGTAAATCCGCACTGGCTGGCGGTGTTGACGATTAACACGGCGCCACCTGAAAAGTCGGAGAGGGCAAGTTCGCCCCCTGAAATACGCTGAAAAGCAAACTGATGCGCGCTCATGGCATGCCTCCTTGGGAGTTTTCCATAGGTTTTGGACATCTTATGCGGAGCTGCAGGCGCATGGTTAACACTTTCTCAAAGACTCACTGTCACTGTCTCAAACTGGGAAATAGGCGGCTCAAGCCTTACCGAGGCGAGCCTGGAGACAGATGAGGAAGAGTGCCATGTCGCGCTTGAACAAGATCATGCTCGTGATGACATCGGCCATTTTGGCAGCGACCCTGTCCTTTGGCTTGATTGTATTCGGGGAACTGAAAGACATGGAAGCCTGGCTTGTGGGCGGGGTGATCTTCCTTCTTGTTGCGCAAACCCATGCAACCTTGGCGCGCGCAAGCGAACGCAAACTGTTCGTCAAAAACATTGCTGACATCAATTCCTTTGCAGCCGGTCTCAACCGTGACCTTGAACGCGCAGAGGCTGATATCGAAGTGCTGACCGAGCGACTGGAAACCGAAACCAAAGCCCGGAATGAAGAGATTGTCGCAGAGATGCGCGTGATCGAGACTTTTGTGAAACGTCTCGCCGAAGAACGCCAACCGGCAAAACAGATTGCCGCCTCGCAACAGAGCAACCGCGTTGTGCCTCTACCGGGCGTTGCTGCACCAACGGTGCCGATCGAGCAAATGAATGATGCTGATCTATTAGACGTGATCCGCCATGCATTGGAAGAAAATCGAGTAGATCTCTACCTGCAGCCGATTGTGACGCTGCCTCAGCGCAAGGTGAAATATTATGAAGCGTTGACCAGGCTTCGCGGTGGTTCCGGCGAAATCATCATGCCGGGCGACTATATGCGGGTGGCCGAACCTGCGGGCATGATGCCGACTATTGATAATCTGCTGCTGTTTCGCTGTGTGCAGGTCGTGCGCAAATTGAACGAACGGGATTCAGACACGGGTGTGTTTTGTAATATTTCTGCAAACTCGTTGCTCGACAGCGACTTTTTCCCGCAATTTGTTGAATATATGCAGCACAATACAATGCTCGCAGATCAGCTTGTTTTTGAATTCTCGCAGGCAACAATTGACGCTTGTGGCCCAATCGAAATTGCGAGCCTCGATGCGCTGGCAAAGCTTGGCTTCCGCTTCTCAATGGACCAGGTGACCGACATTAATCTCGACTATCGCCGCCTCCATAACTTGAATGTTCGTTACGTGAAGATCGCCGCACACGTGCTGGTAGGCCAGGCAGATGATGGCCGGACGGATATCCGGCCTGAGGACATCAAAGAACTGATGGCCCGCTACGGCATGAACCTCATCGTCGACATGATCGAGAAAGAGCGCTCCGTGGTTGATGTGCTCGACTTCAATGTCGATTACGGCCAGGGCTATCTCTTTGGCTCGCCGCGCCCCGTCCGCGACGAAGTCCTTGCGGACGTTGCCTGACCAACAGAGCGCGCGCCCAGGGCTTGACGATCCGGCTCTGAACGTCCTACTTGGGGCCATGACCGATACATCTGGCTTGGTGCCGATCCACACCCATTTTGAACCTATCGCCCATCAGTATGAGGCGCTCCTCTGTGACATCTGGGGTGTGCTCCATAATGGCGTTGCGGCTTATGACGGGATTGTCGACACGCTGACGCGGTACCGCGCGAGCGGCGGCCGGGTGCTGCTTCTGTCGAACGCACCCCGGCCAGGCGTAGGCATTCCAGGGCATCTAGAAGGCTTAGGCGTTCCTCGTGATGCCTATGACGATGTTCTGACTTCCGGCGATGCGACACGGGAAAGTATTGCTTCCGGTCAGTTCGGCACATCTTTCTGGCATTTGGGTCCTGAGCGCGATCGCCCGACATTTGAAGGATTGCCGCTAAACCAAACAGACGAAGACACTGCTGATTTTGTTCTCTGTACTGGCCTGTTTGACGACGAAGCCGAGACGGCCGACGACTATGAGGAAACGCTCGCGCGTCTTAAAGAACGCGATCTAGACCTTGTATGTGCCAACCCGGACATCGTGGTCGATCGTGGCGAGAAGCGCGTCTATTGCGGTGGGGCTATTGCAGGCGCCTATACAAAAATTGGCGGCAGATCCCACTATTTTGGCAAACCCCACGCGCCCATCTATGACCTTGCGCGTGCGCGTTTGGTTGATTTGACTGACCGCCAAATTTTGGCAGTCGGTGATGGTCTGCTGACAGACATTAAGGGCGCAAATGATCAAGGTATTGACGCGCTTTTCGTCACTGGTGGCATTGCCTACGAACGCTGTGGGCCTACTGTAGACAACCCGCAGTCTGAGTTGGTGACTGAAGTGCTGGCGGAGACTGACGGTCGTGCCATCGGTGCGATGGCCCGTCTGATTTGGTAAGGGACTGACTCTATTGAAAGAGAGTGCGGTCTGATTCAGTCGAAGAGTGCGTCGATATCATCCTGACTGGCACCATCGCTTAAAATGTCATCGACATCTGATTGTTCGATACCTTGGCCCTCAAGGGCAGGGCCATTCAGGATAAGCTCGCGTTTTCGTTTTTCTTCAGCTGTTTCTTCGTCGTCTTCAATCGTTTCGCTCAGCGCAGAACCAAGCGCTTCAGCAAGTGTGCTGATCTTGGTTTCAATGTGAACAAGTGTGCTGACGACTTTGCTGATCCGTTGACCGGTAATGTCTTGAAATGAGCAAGCCTCAAAGATTTCCATGACGGCACCTTGCACCGTATCATGATAGGCAGGCATATCATCAGGATCGGCTGACATGATCAGTTCCGCCTGCTCCATAATTGTGTTGGTCGCAGTTTCCGTCGACTGAACAATGGCTTCCAGCTCAAGACCAGCTTCAGGAATGTGCTTGTCTTTCAAGTTGCCCGGTTGCAGGCGCCCGATTTCCGTTCTCGTCGTGTCGATGAAGTCAGAAATCTCCGTCAGTTCTTTGTAGATGGCGGTGTCCACATGGCCAAAGAAGCCCTGCATGGATCCAACCATGATCTCGGCGAGGTTCAGGATGTCGGGAAGCGTAAGGCTATCCGTTTTCATGTCACGGATATGACCCGCAACATCGTCGAGACGTGAATCAACTGACTTTTCAGGCGCACTCATGGCGTAAAACCGCTGTCGTTTTTAAGAAGGATTAGAAGTCGCCGATAACTGCGGTGATCTTCGTTTTGAGCGTTGCCGCGTTGAAGGGCTTCACGATGTAGTTGTTCACACCAGCCTTCTTCGCTGCGATGACGTTCTCTGTCTTCGACTCAGCGGTGATCATTATGAACGGTGTTGGTTTCAACCCTTCATCGCTTCGTACTTCCTTGAGAAGCTCATAGCCGGTCATTGGCTCCATGTTCCAGTCGGAGATGACCAGCCCATAGCGCTTGCCGCGCATCTTTGCCAGTGCTTCAGTGCCGTCTGCGGCATCGTCAACATTGGTGAAGCCAAGCTGCTTCAGCAGGTTGCGGATAATACGGATCATCGTCTTGTAGTCGTCGACCACCAAAACGGGCATTGAGAGATCTACTGCCATGGTTATTCTCCATGTGAAGGACGCTTTTTTTAGCGCCCCGAATCGTGTGCCTTACACCAAAGCGAACCCAGCTTTTCGCGCTATGCTCGTTCTTGGCCCCTGCCACAACCTACGGCAGTGGCTTTAAATTTTTGGTTAAATGACTGGGTTAGCGAAGGGTTACTGCCGCGTTCGACGTTTCACCAAACTGGGCCGACACTTGACGTTCGCCCCTGGATGGTTATCACCACTGAGGCAAAAAGACTGCGCACGCTTGCTTTTGCGTGAATGAAAGAGAGTGTCCGGGGATGCATGTGATCCGTCATACAGTAGATATGGCAACCGCTGAACGTGGCGGTGCATTTGCGCTCGGCAATTTCGATGGTGTGCATTTGGGTCATCAGCAGGTCATTGGGAGCGCCTTTGCGGTCGCTGCAGAGACGTCTGTCCCAAGTGGTGTCCTGATTTTTGAGCCTCACCCACAGCAGTTTTTTTTCCCGGACAAGCCCTTCTTTCGCCTGACCCCCTTCCGCGCGAAAACGCGCCTTCTGGAAGGGCTGGGTGTCGATGTGCTGGCAGCATTGCCATTTGACAAGGCAATGGCGGAACGCTCCGCGGAAAGTTTTGTGCAAGATATCCTGGTGGAGGGTCTCGGTGCATCGCACATTGTGGTTGGGTATGATTTTCGTTTCGGCAAGGGCCGCACGGGCGATGGCGCTCTTCTGCAGAAAATGGGCAGCGAACTTGGATTTGGCGTGACCATCGTTGAGGAAGTCACCAACGGGGGCGAGACCTACTCTTCTACCCGCATTCGTGAATGCCTGGCGGCTGGCGACCCTGTCGGCGCTGCGCGACTCCTTGGGCATTGGTGGTCAGTAGAGACACATATTGTGACGGGAGACCAACGGGGGCGAACCATCGGCTTTCCTACCATCAACCTGCCTCTTGAAGAGCATGTTGAACCCGCTCTTGGCGTCTACGCGGTTCTGATCGAGATCGAGGATGGACCGCACAAAGGCAAGTACAGGGGAGTGGCCAATATTGGCCGCAGACCAACCTTCAACAAGTCCGATGTCCTTCTGGAGGCCCATCTCTTCGATTTTGAAGGAGATCTCTACGGGGCACATGCGGCGGTGGCGTTCGTGGAATATTTACGTCCTGAGCGCAAATTTGACGGGTTGGACAGCCTGAAGGCTCAGATCGCACGAGATAGCGACGAGGCCCGAGAGCACCTCAAAAAGGTCGACGAACCCTGGTGATCTGCTCAATGAAGTGATCTGCTGGACGGGGTTCGCCGCCGCTGGTACAAGACGGCATCATGATGATCGAGTGGATAGACGGGGATTACGCCCCCATTGAAAGCTCCGGGACGCGAATTATCGTCCCGGCCTGTCGCTGACGCCTGGACGAGGGCGCACGCACAGGACCGGGTCTTCAACCGCCACCCCAACCGCTGCTATTGACCTAAATTCTTGAGCGAGAGCTATCCGCCAATGTCTGCTGACCAAACAACTGATACCCGCGACTATCGAGACACACTACGGCTTCCGAAAACCGACTTCCCAATGAAGGCCGGACTGCCTAAACGCGAACCCGAAATGCTGGAGCGTTGGGCAAAGCTCAACCTTTATGACCGTTTGCGCAAAGAGAGCGCAGGGCGCGAAAAATTCATCTTCCACAACGGGCCTCCTTACGCCAACGGCGCAGTCCATATGGGCCATGCGTTGAACCACATCCTGAAAGACATCGTGGTGCGTTCCCAACAGATGATGGGCAAGGATGCGCTCTTTGTGCCCGGTTGGGACTGCCATGGATTGCCCATCGAGTGGAAAATCGAAGAGAAATACCGAGCCAAAGGCGTAGACAAGGACAGTGTTCCAGTCCTCGAATTCCGGAAGGAATGTCGGGAGTTTGCCACAGAGTGGGTCGACGTTCAGCGCGATGGGTTCAAGCGTCTCGGCATTCAGGCTGAGTGGGACAATCCCTACCTCACCATGTCCTATGACGCGGAAGCAGCCACCGTCGCTGAGTTTCAGAAGTTCATCATGAATGGCGGGCTCTATCGCGGCTCAAAGCCGGTCATGTGGTCGGTCGTTGAAAAGACGGCCTTGGCGGAAGCTGAAGTCGAATATCACGACCATGTGTCGCCGACCATCTGGGTACGTTTCCCGGTTGTGAGTGGCGCACCGGAACTCGACGGCGCAACAGTCGTCATCTGGACAACGACGCCCTGGACCATCCCGGGCAACCGGGCGATTGGCTATTCAGACAAGATCGGCTATGGCCTCTACAAAATCGATGAAACCCAGGAAGAGAGCTGGGCAGAGGTAGGCGAGACCCTGGTGCTGGCCGATGGCCTTGCAGATCAAGTGCGCGAAGACGCACGCATCGTCAGCTGGACACGGCTTGGCAATGCGCCAGACCTTACTGGAACTGTGTGTGCGCATCCGTTCCGCGGACAAGGTTATGATTTCGACGTCAATCTGTATCCAGGCGACTTCGTGACCGATGAGACCGGCACGGGCTTTGTCCACATCGCGCCAGGCCATGGTCAGGATGACTATCTGCTCGGCATGAAACACGGTGTGGAAGTACCCTTCACCGTTGATGAAGCCGGTGTCTACTATGATGACGTGCCGCTCTTTGCCGGCAAGCGCGTGCTGAAACCAAACGGTAAAGACGGTGATGCAAACAATGCGGTCATTGAAGCGCTGAAAGAGGCAGGCAAACTGCTCACACGCGGCAAGCTGGAGCACTCATACCCGCATTCCTGGCGCTCGAAAGCACCGCTTATCTTCCGCAACACGCCACAATGGTTCGTCTCAATGGAAACAAACGATTTGCGGAAAACAGCGCTCTCGGAAATCGACAAAACACGATTTGTGCCGGAAACCGGTCGCAACCGGATCCGCTCCATGGTTGAAGGGCGGCCAGATTGGGTCTTGTCCCGCCAGCGTGCCTGGGGTGTGCCGCTCACTGTCTTCATGCATAAAGAGACTGGCGAGATCCTGCGCGATGAAGCGGTGAACAAACGCATTGTCGATGCGGTGGCCGAGCGGGGCGCAGACGCATGGTTTGAAGATGACCCGCAGACCTATCTCGGCAACGACTACGCAGCAGGCGATTATGAGAAGGTCGACGACATTCTCGATGTCTGGTTTGACTCAGGATGTACCCACGCCTTTGTTCTGGAAGCCCGGGAGGACCACCATTCTCCAGCTGACCTCTATCTGGAAGGGTCGGACCAGCATCGCGGCTGGTTTCAGTCTTCCTTGTTGGAGAGCTGCGGCACACGTGGGCGGGCGCCCTACAAACAGGTCGTGACGCATGGCTTCTTGCTGGACGAGAAGGGTGTGAAAATGGCCAAGAGCGGCAAGAACGCCGTCTCCCCGGACAAGATCGCAGACCAGAGCGGCGCTGAGATTATCCGCCTGTGGGTCGGGAGTGCCGACTTCACCGAAGACATGCGGATTGGACCGGAGGTCATCAAGTCGAACACTGATGCCTATCGCAAGCTCCGCAACACCTTCCGCTTCCTGCTAGGAAATCTCGACGGGTATGATGCTGAGAACCGCGTAGCACCGGCAGATATGCCAGAGCTCGAACGCTACATGCTCCATAAGCTCAGCGAACTTGATGCACTCGTGCGTCAGGCTTACCTGGACTACGACTTCAAAAAAGTGTTCCACGCCCTGTCGAACTTCATGACCGTGGATCTGTCGGCGCTCTATTTCGATATCCGCAAAGATGCGCTCTATTGCGATCCGCAGTCGAGCCCGGTTCGACGGGCCTGTCAGACGGTGATGGATGAGATCTTCATGTGTCTCACCGCATGGCTGGCGCCGATCATGACTTTTACTACTGAAGAAGTTTGGCTCTCACGCTTCCCGTCAGAGGAAGGGTCCGTGCATTTGCGGACGTTCCCCGATGTGCCGGTTGATTGGCAGGATGATGCTTTAGCGGCGAAATGGTCAAAGGTCAGAGACCTGCGCCGCGTTGTAACCGGCGCGCTTGAGATTGAGCGGCGCGAAAAGCGGATCGGCTCAAGCCTTGAGGCAGCACCCACCGTCTATGTGTCTGATGAGAGTTATGTTGAGGCGATGGCTGGCATCGATCTGGCGGAAATCGCAATCACGTCTCAGGCGTCCCTGAGCGCGGATGCAGCACCCGCTAAGGCCTTCACGTTGGAGGATGTAGCGGGCGTGGCGGTCGTGCCGAGCGTGGCCGTTGGAAACAAATGTGCCCGGTCCTGGAAAATCTTGCCAGAGGTCGGTTCTGTCGAAGGTTATCCAGATCTCACCCCGCGCGATGCCGCAGCCGTCGCCGAGTTTGATAGCGCGTCATGAGGGGAGAAGCTCATAGGTTGGCTTTCCAATATGCCGTTGAGAGGCCCGCTAACGGTGTTTGGTCTTTCGATCGCGCTTGCAGCATTTCTGGTAGATCGCCTGTCCAAATGGTGGTTGATCGATGTGTTTGGCATTGCCGAGCGGGGAATCGTAACGGTTCTGCCATTTTTTGACTTGGTCATGGCTTGGAACCGGGGCATTTCCTATGGCCTGTTTCAGGCCGATACGGCGGTCGGCGTAACGCTGCTGGCAAGTTTTGCGATTGTCGTGACCGCGGCGCTGACGCTCTGGTTGGCCCGCATTAACCACCGACTTATGGCGCTGTCGATTGGTCTGATCATCGGCGGTGCAATTGGCAATATTTATGACAGGATCGTTTTTGGGGCGGTTGCTGACTTTTTTAGTCTCCACGCCTATGGTTATTATTGGTATATCTTCAATATCGCCGACATTTGGATTGCGTTTGGTGTGATCTTGATGATTTATGATTCATTCTTCCCTGTTGCAGAAGAGACTGAAGCTGGTCAATCTGGGAAGAAATAGACTGACAGCTGAGCAAGCAGATTCAACAAGGTGCCGAAGGCAAATATGACTATGCGTATCAGGACAGGTTCCACACCCCGCACACTTACCCGTATTGTCCTCCTAGGACTTTCAGCAGCTGCGCTCTCTGCGTGTGGCAGCTCCCTTTCTGAGTCGCTGGGCTACGGCAAAGAAGCGCCGGATGAGTTTGCTATTGTCACAAAGGCGCCTTTGGTGATTCCACCTGATTACTCACTTCGGCCGCCACGGCCGGGCGCGCCAAGTCCGCTGGAAACAGCCCCAGGCACGATTGCCCAGGCAGCATTGCTCGGCACTGAAAGCTTCGGCCAAACGGCAGCGGGGCCGTCTGCTGGTGAACTAGCGCTTCTCACAAACGCGGGTGCCTTGAATGCTGACCCGGCAGTTCGTGCTCTGATTGACGATGAGACCCGAGCGCTCAAGCAGAAGGACGAGCGGTTCATGGATGAAGTGCTGTTCTGGCAGAAACCATCTGAACCAAACCGCGTCGTCAACGCGAGTGGTGAGGCTCAGCGTCTCCGGGAAAATGAAGCACTCGGACGTCCAGTGACCGACGGTGAAACGCCGGAGTTTGATGACACAGAGGGCGGCGGTCTTCTGGACTATTTCTTCGACTGATAGGCTGAAACGGCAGCCGAATTCGGCTGCCTCTCAGACGATCACAATCGCGCGGGGCAACACCCTGTCGCGCGATCTTCCCTTGCGCGAGCGCGCTAATTCCCTGACTCTCGGGCCTTGGCCCCAATTTGGGCACAAAAGACCTGTTGAGTGACGCCACCAGACTGTGCGCCAGTTTAGTGCAGGTGGGTCTGGTACGATAAGGTCTGGTCACGCGGAGGTTTCAGAGTTTGCTCAACCGGTCATTTTTCCTATCCAAGCTTGCCGTCGGCGCGCTTTTGTCCGCCACTCTTGTTTTGGGGCGCTTGCTCTGAAGAGGAGAAGACAGCGCTAAGCTCCGAGCCGATAATTCATGGAGAGGAGCCCGGCGCGCCTGAGACCTTCGAACTCTCAAATGGGATGCAGGTTGTGGTAATTCCCGACCGCCGGGCACCGGTGGTGACCCACATGGTCTGGTACCGGGGTTGGCGCAGCCGATGAGCCTGAGGGCATGTCAGGTGTGGCGCATTTCCTTGAGCATTTGATGTTCAAAGGCACCGATACAATCCCGCCGGGTGAGTTGTCCAAAATCGTTGCGCGCAATGGGGGGCAGGACAACGCCTTTACATCATCAGACTTCACTGCCTATTTCCAGCGCGTGGCGATCGACCGCCTGCCATTGGTTATGGAAATGGAAGCAGACCGTATGTCGAACCTTGTTTTGACCGATGCGGAAGTGATGCCAGAGCGCGACGTGGTGCTGGAAGAACGCAGCATGAGGGTGGACAATAATCCCCGCTCACTTTTGTCTGAAAAGATCAACCAGGCTTTGTTTCCCGTGCATCCCTATGGCACGCCAGTCATTGGCTGGGAGCGCGAAATCGCGGCGCTCTCGACTGAAAATGCCATCGCCTTTTACGACCGATTTTACACGCCCAACAATGCGATCCTGATTGTCGCGGGGGATATCACAGCCGCTGAGCTGCGGCTGCTCGCAGAAAAGTATTACGGGTCTATAGAACGCCGCGCAGATACCCCACCCAGGGTGCGTGAGACGTCGGTGGGCCCGGACGGGCCTTTGCGGGTGGAACATGCAGACCAGAGGGTGCGCCAGGCAACTGTGCAGCGCCAATACCGTGTGCCGAGCTATCGCAATGCACCAGGCTTAGACAGTGAAGCAATGGACGTCCTTGCAACATTGCTGGGCGGCAGTGCCACGAGCCGTTTGTACCGCAACCTTGTTGTCGGCAGCCGTGTCGCTGCCAATGCGGGGAGCTGGTACTCCGGAACAGCGCTCGACGATGCAACCTTGGGCATCTATGCCATCCCTGCGCCTGGACACACAATCGCTGATGTCGAAGCGGCGCTCGATGCAGAAATTGCTGCCTTTATAGAAGAAGGTGTGAGCCAGGAAGACGTGGACCGCACCGTCAATCTGCTTCTGGCAGAAGCGATTTACGCACGTGATGATCAGCAGGACATGGCGCGGATTTATGGCGTTGCGTTGACGACCGGTGGCACCGTTCAGGACGTGCTCGACTGGCCGGACAATCTGCGCAAAGTCACACCTGATGATGTCATGGCAGCCGCCAAAAAGTACCTTGATCTCTCCCGCTCAGTGACCGGGATATTGAAGCCAGCGGGAGATATCTAATGTTCGTGCAGATCACCAAAACGCTGGCAATTGTAGGCAGCGTTACCATTGCTGCCCTCACTCTGGTTGCAACACCTGCCGCCTTGGCTGCGACGGAAATACAGGAAGTCACCAGTCCAGGTGGGATTACGGCCTGGCTCGTTGAAGAACATTCGCTCCCCTTCGTCGTAATTGAAGCCGCATGGGAAAATGGCACGCTTCAGGACCCGGAAGACAAGGCAGGTCTCACCTACATGATGGCGGGGCTCATGAATGAAGGGGCGGGCGACCTTGAGAGCCAGGCCTTTCAGGGTGAGCTGGAGCGTCTGGCCGCCAATCTATCGTTTCGGGCGAGCAGAGACAGACTGTCCCTATCGTTCAAAACCTTGACAGAAAATCGGGAAGAAGCTGTCGAGCTTCTAAGGCTCGCATTGACCGAGCCACGATTTGATCAGGGGCCGATCGAGCAGATCCGTGGTCAGTTGAAGGTGGCAATCCTGCGAGATGCCGAAAGCCCGGACAAAATTGCAGCTGATGCTTGGTACAGCACAGCGCTTGCCGACCATCCTTATACGCGCCCATCCAAAGGCACACTGGACAGCATTGCCACTCTTGGTCGCGACGATCTCATCGCCCATCGGGAGCGTCTTTTTGCAAAAGACAATATCAATATTGCCGTGGTTGGGGATATTGAGCCCGATGCCCTGAAAGAGCTGCTTGACGATGTGTTTGGTGGCCTGTCCGATGCCACGCCTCTAGAGGAAGTTGCCCTCGCGGAAGTTAACCCTGAGGCGCAATTGCAGATCATTGAGCGGAACATGCCGCAAAGCGTGGTCCTGTTTGGTCACGCAGGTATCGCCCGAGAAGATGATGATTTCATTCCCGCCTATGTCATGAATTACATTCTGGGCGGTGGCGGCTTTTCTTCCCGTCTCATGACCGAAGTGCGCGAGAAGCGCGGGCTTGCTTACTCCGTTGCAACCTATCTCTATCCACTCCGCCATGCCGCGCTCTTTATTGGGCAGGTGGCCACTGAGAATGAGCGCGTATCTGAATCTCTTGACGTCATCCGAGCAGAGATTGCAAGGCTGGCGGCTGACGGGGTCACCGATAAAGAGCTGATGGACGCCAAGACCTATTTGACGGGCTCTTACCCTCTGCGATTTGACACCAACGACAAAATCGCCGGCCAGTTGATCGCCATTAAGGAAGCAGATCTGGGAATTGATTACATTACCCGGCGCAATGGCTTGATCGAGGCGGTGACAAAAGACGATGTCAAACGGGTCGCCGAACGCTTGCTTGGACCTGAAAACCTGATCGTGACGGTTGTGGGTCAGCCAGAAGGCTTAGAAGCCAACTGACGGCGAGCCTTTCTGGTTTGCGCAAGGTGATTTGGCGGAGTGTTTCCAGGATAAGAGAAGCTTATCCGTCCGGAAACGCGGCAAAAGAAGGCAACTGGAGCCGGGTTTTGATTCAATCAAAACCCAAAAGGCTCTACGCTCAGGCTTCTTCAAATCGGCGCAACTGCGATTCTTATGTCAAAGCCCCATTACGCATGTGATATCAGCCAGGCTCTGGAAACAGAGATCGGGACCGGTGGGCTCACGGGGCCGGCTTTCGACGCGGCCCTCAAGCGGGCAGAGAGCGCAGCAGAGCGCCTGAAACAGAAGCACGCTGCAGGTGAGTTGATGCTCACACAGCTTCCCTCTGAGCGCGATGACCTCGCAGACGTGAAGGTCTTCGCTGCAGCCCTCGCGAAAGACACGACCGATCTCGTTATCCTTGGCATTGGCGGCTCCAGCCTCGGAGCGCAGGCCTTGGCCCAACTGATCGGGTGGGGATTGCCGGGATACCAGTCGGCTAGTGATCGTCCAACAATTCATCTGCCGGAAAACCTCGATCCGCTTACCTTTGAGCGCTTGCTCGCCTCATGCGATCTGCGAACGACCAGGTTTTTGATCGTCTCAAAATCGGGCGGTACAGCGGAGCCTTTGACCCAGATGCTGGCAGCAATGACAGCGGTTGAAAAAGCAGGCGGTGGCGAACATCTGGGGCAACATTTCTTCGTGCTGACGAGCCCCGGTGACAGCAATCCACTTCGCCAGGTTGCTGATAATCATGGCCTGCCGACCCTTGATCATGCCGACATAGGCGGGCGTTTTTCGGTCCTGAGCAATACCGGTCTCTTGCCGGCAGAGCTTTTAGAGATCGATGGCGAAAAACTGAGGCAAGGAGCTGCCAGCACGCTGGACGCCACTCTATCGGAGAAAAAATCGCCGGTCGTTCTCTGTGCCGCGACAACCGTGGGATTGCTGGAGGAGCGAGGTGTGAGTTTGAGCGCGCTCACCTCCTATGACGATCGGCTGCAGCGCTTTGGTCTCTGGTTCCGGCAGCTTTGGGGGGAAAGCCTCGGAAAAGATGGCAAAGGCCTGACACCGCTCGCCGGAGTGGGTCCTGTCGATCAGCACAGCCAACTTCAGCTCTACCTCGCGGGCCCGAACGACAAGCTCCACACCATCATTACGCGCGACGTGAAAGGCGAAGGGCCGGTGCCCGTCTCTGCTTTTGCTACGGGCCCATTAAGTGCTTATGCAGGAACCACAATGGGTGACCTGCTGGACGCGGAACAACGCGCAACGCTTGCCACACTTGCAAAAAACGGTCGTCCAGTCCGCCACCTGAATGTGGCGACGCTAAATGAAGAAAGCATGGGCGCACTCCTCATGCACTTCATGCTCGAAACAATCCTTGTGGCGGATATGCTGGGTGTGGACCCATTTGATCAGCCAGCCGTTGAAGAAGGAAAAGTCTTGGCGCGCGCCTACTTGGCGGACAGTGGAAAATCGGCAACATGAACAAGGTCAGACGTCTTAGCGAAGGAACCATCAACCGCATTGCAGCAGGTGAAGTGGTCGAGCGGCCTGCGAGCGCGGTTAAAGAGCTTGTCGAAAACGCCATTGATGCAGGCTCCAGCCAAATCGACATTGTTGTTGTAAGTGGCGGTCGCGATCTCATTCGGGTGTCCGATGACGGCTGCGGCATGTCACCCGATGATCTGCTCACCGCTGTTGAGCGCCATGCAACCTCAAAGCTGAAGCAGGATGAGACCGGTCGCGAAGATCTGCATGATATCGACACATTGGGCTTTCGCGGTGAGGCCCTGCCATCGATTGGTGCTGTCGCCCGGCTCAGCATCACTACACGCGATGAGACCGCCGACACCGCCTCAAAACTGACCGTCGAAGGTGGCAAGCTTGGTGCCGTCGAGCCAGCCGCAGGCCCGGAAGGCACGCGTATTGAGGTGCGCGATTTGTTTTTTGCAACGCCTGCCCGGTTGAAGTTCCTGAAATCCGAAGGGGCCGAAACGCAAGCGGTATCGGATGTTGTGAAGCGGTTGGCAATGGCCCATGAGACAGTCGGCTTTTCCCTTACAAGCGGTGACCGCAACTTGTTGCGCCTGCCACCTGCGCAAGGCGACCTCTTTGAAGCACGCCTTTCACGACTGTCCGGCATTATGGGCAACGACTTTGCCGCGAATGCTCTGAGGGTCGACGCAGAGCGCGAAGGGGTGAGGCTCACAGGCTATGC
>CBDIPP010000005.1:0-280890 GCA_965283695.1 uncultured Parvibaculaceae bacterium
CAGTGTCAGGATCAAAAATCACGACATCCGCCGGGGCGCCCTCCTCAAGCCTACCCCGATCCTTAATGCCGAACACTTCCGCCGGGCGCGATGTCAACATCCGCACCGCCTCTTCCAGTGTCAGTTCTTTCTTTTCACGCACCCAATGTCCCAGAAGATGTGTTGAAAAACAGGCGTCGCAAAGCTGGCTCGCATGTGCACCCGCATCCGACAGGCCGAGCACGGTTGCCGGATTTTTAAGGAGGACCGCAGTTTCGTCTTCGTTGGCATTGGCAACCGGAATTCGGAAACGCGCCTGCAAGTCGGTAGCCAGCGATAGATCAAGCGCGAGGTCGAGTGAATCGATGCCCTTTTCTTTGGCGATTTCGCTAATGAGACGCTCTTCATAATCCGGTGTCTGCGGAGAGTAGGAGACAACTGTTTTATCCCACGCCTCCCTCAATGGCCCTTGAACCGCCGAGCGGAACCCATCACGGAAATCCGCGTCCGCATAGAGCTTCAGTTTGCCGGCATGGTCGGCCTGGTTGACAGGTGCAAATGCTGGCATACTCTGAAACAAAAATGGCTGGTCAAAGCGGAATTCGAAGTTCAGCGGTCGACAGGTAACCTGCGGAAATACGCCATAGCCCTGCTCCATAAGTTCAGTTGATCGGGCGAGTTGCTCTTGCGTGGAACCGACATTGAGAACCCCGCCGCCGCCCAAAAGTGCCGTCCAGCTAACATTACGCCCCGATACTTTGTTCAGTTCCGCAAACTCGTCGAACGACAAGCCTTTCCCCACCGTCGCCTGGATGACACCAGAGTCCTGCTCTTTCAACACACTCGCAATGTCACGAATTTCGGAAAATTCCGCCATACGACTGGGGACGGGACGGCCTTCATAGCCAACATGAGTAGGTGACTTGGATGTCGCGAACCCAAGCGCTCCCGCCTCCAGCCCCTCCCGCATGATGTCCTTCATGCGGCCAACTTCCTCAGCAGTCGCGGCGCGCTCCGTCGCCTCCGGACCCATCACATAGAGCCGCATTGGTGTATGCCCCAAAAGGGCGGCAACATTGATTGAGGAACCGCCCTTTTCCACATTATCGAGATATTCAGAGAAGGTTTCAAACGGCCAGTCGGCACCGAGGCCCGCCTCAAGCGACTTCACACTCATGCCTTCGACATTTTCGAGCGTCCGCACAATCAAGCTGCGGTGCTCCTTGCGCGTTGGTGCGATGCCGAACCCGCAGTTCCCCATGACCACGGTTGTAACACCGTGCCATGGAGAGATGGACAGCACCGGATCCCAATTGATCTGGGCATCATAGTGCGTGTGGATGTCAACGAAACCCGGCGCCACAATTTGGCCGCCGGCATCAATGGTTGCATCGGCCGCCGCAGGCGCATTGCCCAGCGCGACGATTTTTCCGTCTTTGATGCCGACATCTCCCTTGTACGCAGGTGTACCCGTCCCGTCGATGATCCGACCACCGACGATCTTCAGATCGTATCCCATCTATTATTATCCTCCGGCCAGCTTACTGGATGTTGAGATTATAGAGTTCCGCAACGTTATCGTGGCAGATCCAGTTGCGCTCTTGCTCGCTCAGATCTTTGGCATGTTCCTCCAGCATCGACTGCGACCAAGGCCAGGTCGAATCCGAATGAGGGAAGTCGTTCGCCCACATCAGGCGGCGTACATTGCACATGTCCTTCATTTTAAAGGCGACCCAATCATCCTGAAACGTCACATAAATGTTGTCATGGAAGTATTCGCTCGGCAGACGCTTGAGCGGCGGTGCCTTCATCCAATAGCGGTGGCGCTTGTAGGCATGGTCCATACGGTACATGTAGTGAGGCACCCACCCCGCATCGGCCTCGACGCAGACTAGTTTGAGTGTGGGAAAACGGTCAAACACGCCGCCGAATATGAATGTGCCCATCACGTCTTGGCATCCGCGAATAATCGAGAGGAAACCATTAATCTTCGGACCGCGCACTTTCCCTGAAAGGGAATCCGAACTGCCGGTTAGAATGTGAAAAGAGAGCGGCATATCAAGCTCGACCGCTGTTGCGTAGACTGGATCATAGACTGCGCTGTCATAATCTTCGACCCCGGGGTTGCCCGGCATCATCACGCCCTTGAAGCCCATTTTATGGGCATCCTTCAGCTCTTGCACCCCATCCTCAGGTGTCCGCATGGAAACTTGGGCCAGGCCGTAAAGGCGCTCCGGCGCTTCACCGCAATATTCTTGAAGCCAGCGGTTGTAAGCCTCAAAGCACGCCTTCTTGTAGTCGAAGTCGGGATGGTTGCAGAGCATCATGCCCACCGTCGGGTAAATAAACTCCGCGGCAATACCGTCTTTTTCCTGGTCGGCGATCCGGAACTTGGCGTCCCAGCCACTCTTCCACAGGTCGTCGAATTTCACACCGTCGGTGGTGATGTCAGCGGGGTCCTTGCCCGCCGCCGCCACGAGCCCCATGGGGATCGGTGTATCAAGTCCATCAATCACAAAGACATCACCGATTTTATCCATCGTCGTCATGTGAGGGGCGGTGCTTTTATACTTAGGATCAATATAGTCAATGTAGCAATTGGGCGGCTCGGTAATGTGCGAGTCGGCTGAAATCGGACGCTTGAGCATGGTGTTTCCTCCCACTGGTTAGACGCTGACTTTTTCTCATTTTTGCTGGATTGTCGGACATAGTCCAGATAAAATCATATTTGTGAAATAACAAACATATATATGTTTTTTGGTGAGGGAACATGCCGCAAGTTCTGTTCGAGAAACGCAACCATGTCGCGCTGGTTACCTTAAACCGCCCGGAAGCACGTAATGCTTTCAGCCCGGAGATGCTTGTCCGGCTGGGCGGCGTGTGGGAGGAGGTGCGTGATGATGATCAAATCCGGGTTGCCATCGTCACGGGCGCAGGCGACAAGGCCTTTTGCGCGGGCGCCGACCTCGGCAAACTGATCCCGCTGATCAGCGGCGGGCGCCAACCCGAAGACGAGTGGGACCGCAAAGCGCTGGAAGCACCGGACCTGATCGGCAACGGACTTCTAAGAACGTTCGATGCCGGCAAGCCGGTGATCGCGGCAATCAATGGCCACGCCATTGCCGGTGGGATGGAGCTCGCACAAGGCACTGATCTGCGGATTAGTGTGGAATCCGCCAAGCTCGGGGTGCAGGAAGTCAAATGGGCGATCTTCCCCGGCGGCGGATCGACCGTGCGCCTGCCGAAACAACTGCCTTACGCACGTGCCATGGAGCTGTTGTTGACCGGCGATCTGATCACGGCAGCCGAAGCCTATGACCTCGGATTTCTCAACCGGGTTGTACCGGACGGACAAGCGGTCGATGCCGCCATGGAACTGGCCGAAAAGATCGCCGCCAACGGCCCGATCGCGGTCCAGGCGATCCGTAAATCGGCGCGCGAGTGCCAAGGGCGCACAGAAGAAGAAGCAATGAGGATGGAATCGCGCTTCGCAGCACCTGTGTTCCGAACCGAAGACGCACGCGAGGGCCCGCGCGCCTTTATGGAAAAACGCAAGCCGGTCTATAAAGGCCGCTAAACCGGTCCTTAAAAACCGGACATGGGAGGAAGACAATGCAAGTCGGCATACAGATGGTGTTTCAAAACTTCAACCGTGAGGTCAGCGATGCGCAGGTTTATGACGAGGATATAAAACTTGGTGTACTGGCGGAGGAGCTGGGCTTCGACGCGCTTTGGCCTGTAGAACACCATTTCGAAGATTATTCGTTCTGCCCCGACAATACACAGTTCCTCAGTTACATGGCGGCCCGGACGAGCCGGATCAAGCTTGGCACGGGTGCTGTGATCCTGCCATGGAACATGCCGATCCGCGTAGCCGAGAAGGTTGTGCTCTTGGACAATCTTTGCAAAGGCCGGACATTGTTCGGCATGGGCCGCGGGCTCGCGCGCAAGGAATATGTCGGCATGGGCATCGATATGGACGAAGCACGCGCCCGTTTCGACGAAAGCGCCGACATGATCCTCGAAGCGATCGAGACCGGCTTCATCGAAGGCGACGGCCCCTTTTACCCGCAAGCCCGCACCGAGATCAGGCCCGGTCCTTATGAAAGTTTCGCGGGCAGGATCTACCAGGTGGCGATGTCGCCGGAATCAGTTCTGGAAGCTGCCAAGATCGGCGCGCGTATGGTGATCTTCGCCCAGCGCCCCTGGGAGCTACAGGCTGAGGCCGTGGCCATTTACCGCAAAGCCTTTGAGGAGCATCACAGCAGGAAATCGCCGCCGATCATGATCTGCGACTTTACCTATTGCGACACTGATCCTGAGCGTGCCGAGGAACTCGGCCGAAAATACATAACCAACTACCTACTGACCGTGCTTGACCATTACGAACTTGCCGGTGACCATTTAAAGGATGCCAAGGGTTATGAAGCCTATGGCGACGCTGTTGAAACGATCCGTGCAATCGGCAAAGAAGGCATGGCGGAAGGGTATCTTGATGTCACCGCTTGGGGGACGCCGGAACAGGTCCTCGAAAAATACCAGAAGCGGCACGATCTTCTGGGCGATTTCGACGTCAATCCGTGCTTCCGCTTCGGCGGCATCAGCTATGAGGAGGCCGAACGTTCAATGCGCACCTTCGCCAAACACGTTATGCCAGCGCTGAAAGATTGGGCCGGACACAAAGCTGCTTAGCTCTCCTGTCGGTTCTGAGTTGCCTACTTTAAGCAGGCAACTCATCCCTGGCATTGGCACGCTGGGCCTGGAACTCCGCTTCAACCCGCTTGGATTCCGCCTCCGCCGCGCGGTAAATTTCCGGTTCGCTGAGGCCAAGGCGCTCGCGAACTTCTTGAAGGGGCAATACCAGCCACTCTTCCCAAATAACCGCCGGGAACCAGCCTGCCTTGCGGCCGCGGCGCCACGCTTCGAATACCGCCCGCCAGATCGGCAATTGATGCTGTTCACGGCGGGTCTTCAAAATACCCATCAGCACAATAAAGGCGATCCCGCGATTGTACATTTGGCCATTGCCAAAGGACAGCACACAAAGCTCGCCCATACCGTCGCGGCCATAGCCGGTTACAACGTGCCATAAGTCGTGACTGTCGCGCATCCGGTTGCGGAACAGTTCGCCGTCCTCGCTTTGGAAATGGCGCGACGACCCTTCTTCACTTGCATCGACCAGACCATCCGCGCTCAAACCTTCGCCATAGACGAAGTCCAGATAGGCGCGGCCAAGACTTCCTTCAGGATGCCGTGCCAATGTTTCCCGGTCGCGCAGCGTATCGAGAAGGCCAAGGCGGCGTTGGATAATTTCTCGACCTCCTGGTGAATTTGCAAACCGTTTGTACGACTTGTAATAGGAGTTCCCGGACAAAGCATCGACAATGCGAAAAACCTGCGCGGTATCCTCCTTATTCTTAAGAAGCGTTCTGGTCGCCTGAAGCGCGACGATAGGCTTTACACGTTTTCTCAAATGGCTGTCAGACATACCTATTCTCCATCCTTTGTTTGAGACCCTGATTTGTATGAGACCCCGCTTATTTGGGCCGGGGGTCCCGGATCAGTACCGTGCCTTGAGCGGCGCAACAGGCGCGGCCCTCATTGGAAACATCGATCCGCACCACAGCGGTCGACTTGGTCATGGAAATGAGCGTGGCTTCTGCGACAACAGTCCCCGTGCTGACCGGGGCGAGCAGATTGAGTTTAAACTCCGTGGTCGCCGCCCATTGGCCTTTTTTCATATGCGGATAACACACGCAGCCAAGCACATGATCACACAGCGCCGCCAGTACGCCGCCATGCATGTTCCCAATCGGCGTGAGCAATTGTTCGGTCACCGGCATTTCCGCGCGGATCATGCTGGGCTCCGCATGGACAATCCGCACCCCTAGAAAATCGGGTAGCCCAGCCATTGAGTTGCTGGCATCCATAAACGCGTCCGCGATTTCCTGATTGAATTCAGGCAATTTTGCTGTAATGGCCATTGTCTTCCCCTCAAGCGTATTGGCTGGCGCCCGAGAGCGCCTTTTCGGCATCCGCCACAAGGTCTTTCATAACCTCTGCGGCTGGACGTACCTTTTTGATCAGTCCCATCCCTTGCCCCGCGAACCCCGGCGCGATGTCTTTGCGTTTAGATGCCATGGCAGATGCAAGCACCGGTCCGGCAACGATCGACTGGAAAGGCATTGGAAGCGGCTCCTTCTTTTCGTCAATCCACGCCTGCGACCATTTGTTCCTGATAACCCGGGCGGGTTTACCGGTGACAGATCGTGACACCATTGTGTCGCCGTCTCCGCTTTCTGCGATCACGTCTTTCTGATAGTCCTCAATCCCCGCCTCGTCGGTTGCCAGGAATGTCGTTCCGATCCACGCTCCCTCGGCGCCCAGCATAAAAGCAGCGGCGACCCCACGACCATCGGAGATACCGCCGGCACCAAGCACGGGAATACGTCCGGCTACCGCGTCAACAACTTGGGGAATCAACGCCATCGTCCCGATGGGGGAATTATGGCCGCCGCCATCGTGGCCCTGGGCCACGATCAGGTCGATGCCCGAACTAACCACTTGTACCGCATGCTTCACCGCGCCAACCACAGCCATTACCTTGGTGCCGTTGGCATGAAGCTGGTCCATCCAGGGCCCGGGATTACCAAGGCCGGCTGCGTAGACAGGCACTTTTTCCTCGATCACGACATTCATTTGCGCCTCGAAAAACTCTTTCGAGAAAACCTGGGGAGAGCTGCGCGCCCCTTTGCTAGGCGCCATGTCAGCAATTATCGACGAGCGACCAACTGACTCAAGGCCTTCTTTGTCCATAAAGTCCCTGGCGAAGTCCTTATATTCACCAAGCATTTCCATCGGGTCTATATCACCGCCACCCGATTGCGGCGCACTACCACGACGAACCGACGCGGGCAGCAGCGTATCAACACCGAACGGTTTGTCCGTAAGAGAGCGAACCTCTCTGATCCATTCACGTAATTGGTCAGGCGAACACGCCGCGGCACCCAGAACGCCAAGACCGCCGGCGTTGGAAACCGCCGCCGCCAAACGCGGCACGCTCGCGCCGCCCATTCCAGCAAGTAGGATCGGATATTGAATCCCCAACATTTCGCAGACGCGGCTTTTGAGAGCCATTAGGTTTCCTCCTGAACAATTATGGAAGTTCAATCTTATCTATTTCTTCCGATCAGCCCCTTGGTCGTGTGGTCGTGTATCGCGGATTATCGCAGCCGCATCGTCCCAGTGCACACATTTGGACATCAAATCGGGATAACGCTTTTCGAGATAGTTGTCCGAACGGCGCATAAACCTCAGAGTTTCCGTTGAGGCCAATTCCGGATTGCGCTCCTTGATCGCTGATAGGATGCGGTCGTACGCATTCAATTGGTAGTTTCGCTCCACTTCGCTGTAAGTAATACCGATACCAGAAGCGTTAGTAATATGATGCAGGGCCACAACCAGAAAACCAATCAACGGATTTTGGCTTGCCCACGCCAATAGATCGTGGAACCGCCGGTTCTCCTCAACATAGTCTGATGAAGTTCCATCAAGGCCATGCAGCCGATCAAGTGAACCGCACAAAAGGTCGATGTCATTCGCCGTCGCCCTCTCAGCAGCATGCGCCGCCATGCCAGGCCCAATAGCTTGGCGTACTTCTACGAGCGCCCGAAAATCAGCACCAACGAACTGCAGCAACAATGCCATCGTGCTGGCAAAATTGTCGGGCTTGGGCTCACGTACTATGGGTCCACCACCCGGTCCGGGTTTTAAATCGATCACGCCCTGCAATTCCAAAAACCGCAACGCTTCCCTCAATGTTGCACGCGCCACTCCATAGCGGATAAGCATCTCTTGCTCTGGTGGAAGCTTGTCTCCGACATCAAGTGCGCTGCGACCAATCTCATCAACGATCTGATGCGCAACCCGCAGCGCTCTTTTCGTGCCATGGCGCCGCGGACCTTCTTTTACTTTTCCAACTGCGCCCGCGCTCGAAACCATTGCCATTCCTTATTCCGCACAAGCGTGGAGACACTTCCCATTTCGAAAACTGAGAACGTGCAGACGACGCTCGACAGCATGTTGTCTTATCTATTATAATGAATTAACCGAACACTGAACAACCAAAATCTCAAAGAAGTTATGACAATGACTGGTCAATCAGGCCGATTAACATTTGGTACACCTGACGGTTTAACCCTGATCGCCGATAGTTTTGGTCCGAAGAACGGGTATCCTGTGCTTTTTGCCCATGGCGGAGGACAAACCCGCCATGCATGGCAGAACACATGCATGGCCCTCGCCGAACAAAACTATCAAGCAGTTGCAGTCGACCTGCGTGGCCATGGAGCGAGCGATTGGGCGCCGAATGGTGACTACCGGCTTGAGAGGTTTGCTGCTGATATGATGCTTGTCGCCGACAGCTTCGACAAACCACCAGTCCTCGTTGGTGCATCGCTCGGCGGCATCGTCGGCCTTATCGCTGAAGGAGAAAAAGCCCCCGCCGACGCGCGTGGATTCTCCGCGATGGTCTTGGTCGACATTGCGACCCAGATGCGTATGGACGGTGTGGAAAAGATTGTCGGGTTCATGTCCGAAAACCTAAATTCAGGTTTCGCGTCGCTTGAAGATGCGGCCGACGCGGTCGCGCGGTACCTGCCCAACCGCCCCCGCCCGAAAGACCTGTCCGGCTTGCAGAAAAATCTGCGCCTAAAAGACGATGGTCGCTACTATTGGCACTGGGATCCACGCTTCATTACTGGCGACAATCGACCAGAAGGCAGCCAAAACCCAGATCGGCTTGAATCCGCTGCACGCAACCTGACCATTCCCACGCTGCTCATTCGTGGCAAGAAAAGTGAACTTATTGATATGGACTCAGTGCGGGCTTTTCAAGAACACGTTCCCCATGCTGAGTTTGTTGACGTCGCCCAAGCCGGACATATGGTGGCGGGCGATCGCAATGACGCCTTCTCAGGCGCTGTCATGGAATTCCTCAGCAGGCAGCGCGAAAAATCTGTTTCGTGCCAAACTTAAGTTTGGAAATTAGTTGTCACTTTCCCCAGGATTGAAAAAATGACAATGACCTCAAGTTTTTTGCGACATCCTCCGGCAGACAAACAAATTTTGCTTATAACGAATTCTCAGATGAGGGTTTGCTGTTCGGACAATTCGGCTCCTATTCGTGGAGAAACCCCAAAGGAGGCACCATCATGAGTGAGACCATAACAGCTGCTGGACGCAAAACGGTCGCGGATGCTTATGCGATTCCGCTGGACGAGATAGATGTCAGTGACCCAGAGCTTTTCAGAACCAATTCGATATGGCCATATTTCGAGCGATTGCGTAACGAAGATCCGGTTCACTACTGCAAAGGGGGCGACTATGGCCCATTTTGGTCAGTAACCAAATACAAAGACATCATGCATGTTGACACCAATCATGCCATCTATTCATCGGAGGCCACTTTGGGTGGCGTCGCCCTAAGAGATCAAACGGAAGGGTTCTTCCTACCTATGTTCATCATGATGGACCCGCCCAAACATGACGCGCAACGCAAAGTCGTGAGTCCAATTGTTGCACCTGGGAATTTGGCGATACTTGAAGGAACAATTCGCGAGCGCGCAGGAAAAATACTGGATTCACTCCCTATCAATGAAACTTTCGATTGGGTTGATCGCGTGTCTATCGAATTGACAACGCAGATGCTTGCTACTCTTTTCGATTTCCCCTGGGATGAGCGGCGAAAACTGACACATTGGTCGGACGTTGCATCGGCCGGCACATCTTACGGTGATGAGGAAGCCGAGAAGGCCCGTAGAGCAGAACTCCTGGAGTGCGCGGCCTACTTTACCGACTTGTGGAACCAGCGGGTGAACGCGACTGAACCGGGCAGCGACCTCATCACCATGCTCGCCCAGGGAGAGGCAACCAAGAATATGGAGCCCATGGAGTATCTTGGGAATATTCTCCTCTTAATTGTTGGCGGCAATGACACGACGCGCAATTCGATTACCGGTGGGCTGCTTGCATTGAACGAAAATCCGGATCAATACAAAAAGCTACGAGACAATCCGGCCCTTGTTGAAAGCATGGTCCCGGAAATCATCCGTTGGCAGACACCATTGTCGCATATGCGCCGCACCGCGCTTCAGGACACTGAGCTGGGTGGCAAACAGATAAAAAAGGGCGACAAAATAGTGATGTGGTATGTCTCGGGCAATCGAGACGAGGAGGCGATCGAAGACGCCAACCGCTTTATCATTGATCGCCCGCACCCCCGGCAACATCTGTCATTTGGTTTTGGCATCCACCGCTGCGTCGGTAATCGGCTGGCGGAAATGCAGCTGCGCGTTGTGTGGGAAGAAATTCTGAAGCGCTGGCCCGACACGCCGATCGAAGTCGTTGGTGAACCTGAACGGATTTCTTCTAATCTGATAAAGGGCTATGCGAGCTTGCCGGTCAGAATCCCCGGCTAGCGCGCTGACGCTTGCTCTGCTTGACTACAGTGGTCGCACTTGGCGTTAAGTTGCGCGCTGCAGCTATTTTTTCCAATTCGAGGCTCTGCAATGCGCCGTCTAGTCTGGATCATCGTATTTTTTCACTCGACAAACCCACATCTGATTACTCTGATGCAATCTTGATGTCGCTTGAACCATTGACCATCCTGTTCAAGTGCTGCTTCATATACTTGGTGACGAAGATTGTTTTCCCGGGCCCGCTAGATTTCAAAAAAGCTCATGAACTGATACTCCGGTCGGACAGCTGCTACCGGCAACCGGGCACAATTCTGGCACAGTTGGGAGCGACATCGGGCGATTGACAGCGATGGCACACGACACTAACTTCTTGAAATCGCTCGTAAGTTCAACAGCTTAGCGGTGCCTGCCGCCCCTCCGAAGGCAGAGGTCACACGTTCGAATCGTGTCGGGTGCACCATACACATCTCCTCCGTATGCCATCCCATGCTTCTTAAGGCACTCAACACCCAAGCTGATTCCGCGCGCACCTCTGTCCATCTACGATGGCTGAACGCGCTGACAGGCGTTCATCCTAATTTGCATCCAGACGTTTTTCCTTCGCAATTCTGGTTTAGAGTGCAGCACGACAACCATCGCGGAATAGGTCCGCAGAGGGGCACGCAGTCCGGCCGGGCGCGCATGATTCAATGAGGGAATGCTGATGAAGATCGCCATGATTGGCACAGGCTATGTGGGGCTGGTTTCCGGCGCTTGTTTCGCCGACCTTGGACATACTGTTGTCTGCATCGACAATGATGAGGACAAACTGGCGCGGCTCCACCGCGGAGAGATTCCGATTTACGAGCCAGGGCTTGAAGAGCTTGTCAAAAAGAACGTAACCGCTGGGCGATTGAGCTTCACTTCGTGGGCCAATGACGACATAGGCAATCAGGACGCGATATTCATCGCAGTTGGCACACCTCCGAGTGAAGCGGATGGCAGTGCTGATCTAAGTGCCGTCTATGCAGTCGCAGCAGAGCTAGCGCCAAAACTCGCTGGCTACACAATCGTCGTCAACAAATCAACGGTGCCGGTCGGCACTGGCAGTGAGGTGGAAGCGATTATCGGAAAGACCAATCCGGACGCCGACTTTGATGTGGCATCGAACCCTGAGTTTCTGCGTGAAGGCTCCGCAATTGATGACTTTATGAAACCTGACCGGGTCGTTGTCGGCACAGACTCAGAGCGCGCCCGCGAAGTCATGCGATCGATCTATCGGCCTCTCATTCTCAATGAAACACCTGTTCTCATTACTGGGCGTACGACTGCAGAAATCATTAAGTACGCCAACAATGCTTTCTTGGCGACAAAGGTCACATTTATCAATGAGATCTCCGATATTTGCGAAGTGGTAGGCGCGGATGTGCAAGACGTTTCGAAGGGCATTGGTCTCGACTCTCGGATTGGACAGAAGTTCCTGCAAGCCGGCGCAGGCTTTGGCGGATCTTGTTTTCCCAAAGATGCCCTTTCGCTCACTGATACCGCCCGGAAGGTCGGGCGACCGACGCAGATTGTTGAATCGGTGATTGAAGCGAATAGCGAACGCAAACGTCGGATGGCCGACAAAGTGATTGCCGCCTGCGGCGGTGATGTGCGCGGGAAGACTCTTGCTGTCCTGGGCGTAACTTTCAAACCAAATACGGATGATATGCGCGACGCGCCAAGTCTGGACATCATCCCATTGCTGCAAAAAGCCGGCGCCACAATTCGGGCATTTGATCCTGAAGGCATGCAACAAGCCAAGCCCATGCTTCCCGGTGTTGAGTGGGGAACTGATAGTTATGAGGTTATGGAGGGCGCCACGGCCCTGCTCATTTTGACTGAGTGGAACGCGTTCAGGATGCTCGACATTAACCGGATCAAGTCACTTCTCACTCAGCCTCTCATTGTCGACCTTCGCAATATTTATACGCTGGCTGAGATGAAGCTTGCAGGCGTCACGTACCACTCAGTTGGTCGACCACCTGTTGGTGCCAACTGAGTGATGACCTGCCTGGCAGGCCATCGTTCGTTTCCAGAACGCAGGTCTGACTAGTGACCACCGCCCAACATGCCGGTTTTCACAGAATAATCCACCGCCAGGGCATAATCGGGATCGTCATCTGAATCGACAATCAGCTGCCCCGCCCGCTGCAACAATCTATGGCAGTCATGGGACAAATGCCGGAGCTGTAAGGTCTTGTTGCGCGACTGATATTTTGCGGCCAAGGCTTCAATTGCCTGCAAAGCAGACTGGTCGACCACACGACTATCCAGGAAATCAACAATCACAACGTCGGGATCATCTTCCGGGTGGAAAAGTTCAAGGAAGCCTTCGGTAGATCCGAAAAAGAGCGGTCCTTCAATCTGATAAACGCGTGCGCCCTCTTCATTGGTATCGACGAAAGCACGGATGCGCGAAGCGTTGTTCCAGGCATAAGCCAGGGCAGAAACAATTACGCCAACGACGACTGCAATGGCGAGATCACTCATTACCGTCACAACGGTGACGAGGAGGATGACAAGCGTATCCGTCATTGGGATACGGCGCAGAATGCGAAGCGACTGCCAAGCGAACGTTCCAATCACCACCATGAACATGACCCCGACCAAGGCAGCCAGAGGAATTTGTTCGATCAGGCTGGAAGCAACCAGAATAAAGGCGAGCAGGAAAAGGGCTGCTGACGTACCAGACAGTCTGGTCCGGCCTCCTGATTTCACATTGATCATGGATTGGCCGATCATGGCGCAACCGCCCATGCCGCCAAAGAAGCCTGTCACAACATTGGCCGTCCCCTGCGCAATACATTCCTGCGAGGCTCCACCGCGCTTGCCCGTCATCTCACCCACCAGGTTCAATGTGAGGAGACTTTCAATCAGACCGATTGCGGCCAGGATCAGCGCATAGGGGAAGATGATCTGAAATGTTTCCATGGTGAGCGGCGCCATTGGAATATGAAACTCCGGCAAGCCTCCCTGAATGGAGGCCAGATCACCGACGCGGGGCACATCAATGCCTGTTGCAATTACAATCGCTGCCACAATGCCGATGCCCGCAAGAGGGGCCGGAATGGCGGTGGTGATTTTCGGCATAACCCAGATGATGGCCATGGTAAGCGCCACAAGACCCAGCATCATCACGAGCGGCATGCCGCTCATCCAGGTCCTAACGCCGTCGGCGTCTGCTACTTGAAACTGTGTTAGCTGCGCCAGGAAAATGACAATCGCAAGGCCGTTCACAAAACCCAACATCACCGGATGGGGTACCAGACGAATGAATTTTCCCAGCCGGAAGATGCCTGCGAGAATTTGCAGAATGCCCATCAGTACGACCGTAGCAAAAAGATATTCAACACCGTGCGAGGCGACGAGCGATACCATGACCACCGCTAGCGCACCGGTCGCACCGGAAATCATGCCAGGCCGCCCACCGAAGAGCGCCGTGATGAGGCCAACAATAAAGGCGGCATAGAGCCCCACAAGTGGATGAACGCCTGCAACAAAAGCAAAGGCGACGGCTTCGGGCACCAGGGCCAGTGCCACGGTTAGTCCGGACAGGATTTCTGTTTTTAGGACTGACGGTGAAAAGATAGAGCGATCACGGCCCTTCCATTCGGCAATAGAAAGGCGGTCGGCGAACGCCGCGAAGGTAGACTTGATCACGATGTGGGAGGCCCGGTGCTGGGAAAAACGCTTTAGATGAGGACACTTCATACGCGATTGCATGCTGCACCGCAATAAACTCCCAAGACGGAGTAGGGAATTAGGTTAAATCGGAGATTAACCGCCGAAAAGTGAGAGAAATACGCCGTTTTCTGCCGACCCGTCTCCCATCGATAACATCTGATTTTCGGGCTGGAATATTGTGACGCCACTCGTATCGCGCCGGGCCTGTCAAAACCAGCAGACTGCCCGGCGGAAGCAATGTCTCCCGCTGTTCCCCACTAACTGTGTTTTCAAACCGCATCTCCACATGACCGCCCAGAGAGTATGGATGCAATGGTCGGACCAAAGCAGGGAACGCAGTCAACATGACGCGCAATACCCTGCCCCGGCTCATACTCATTGACGATCACCTGATCAGGGGGAACATCAAACAAGCCAGCGCCGCGCATCGCGCCTACTTCTTGTTGCAGCCAACTTGGCAGCGGTCCCAACCCCGCGTCCTCCCAGACGCGTCGCGCGTTACAATCATATCGCCAGCCATAATGCTGAACACGTCTGCTCAGGTCCCGAAGCCACAAAGCTCCGTCAATGACGGACAGGAGTTCCCGCTCTCGCCCAACACTTATGAAATCATCGAACAAGGTAGCTCCGGGAGGGAGATACTCCACAGCCGTTTAGGTCCCCAAATCCACTTCCAGTTTTGAGATCGCATTCACAAAATTGTTCGGTGCCTGGGACCAGTTGCCGGTGAACTTGATGTTTGGGAAGCGCGACAGGATTTTCTCGTACGCCACCTCAAGCTGCATGTTGGCGACCCGTTGACCGAGACACACATGAGGACCTGCGCCGAACGACAGATGATCGCCGGAATTCTCTCGTTCGATATCAAACTGATCGGGATTTTCAAAAACCGAGGAGTCCCTATTGGCTGAGCCGTAATACATGATCACCTTCTCGCCCTCAGACATTTTCTGTCCGGCGATCTCGGTGTCCGCCATTAAGGTCCGACGCATGAAAATCACCGGTGACACCATCCGGATCGCTTCGGGCACCATCTGTTTGATCTTCGATGGATCGTCCAAGAGTTTCCGCTTTTGCTCTGGAAACTCTGTCAGCAGCCGCATCGTACCGGACAGAGAATTCCGCGTTGTGTCATTGCCGGCAAAAATAATGAGCAGCCACGCACCATCGAGAAAATCCTGGGACAGCGGTTCGCCGTCAATCTCGGCCTGCGCAATCGCCGTCAGCAAGTCGTTTCTTGGATTGGCACGACGGTCTTGAAGCACGCTCTCGCCGTATCTGAACATCTGACGGACGTTCCAAAGGAACTTCGTGAGAAACACGTAGCTGATTTTACGCCCCTGCGCCTGCTCGGTGATCATGTGGGAGGCGAGCTCAAGATAATGCATCCAGCGCACAATCTTGGGACGGTCTTTTTCATCAACTCCCAGCATTTCGCAGAGCGTGAAGAGCGGTAATTGTTCAGAGAAATTTTTGACCATGTCGACGACAGGGCCTTTGCGCTCCATGTCGTCCAGCAACTCATCGACCTTGACTTCGACTTTCTTGCGCAGCTCGGCAATATAGTCAGGCGTAAAGAACGCGCGATGCTGCATCCTCAATGGAACGTGATAGGGCCGGTCCAAACTGATCAGTGTGTTGAGTGCAGCACCTGCGAGACGTTCATGGCCGCTGCCTCTTTCAGCCGTTGCCATATTGATGCCGCCACGTTGGGACGAGAAGGTCTCCGGATCGAGCTCAATCCGCTTTACATCATCATAGCGGCTGATTGCCCAATAGCCGGCCGCGAGCGGTACCGGCGTCCAGGCAGCCGGTGCTTCTTCTCTCAGCCTTTTGTAGTAGTCAAAAGGCTGGCCGGACGTGAAAGCATTGTTGTCAGCGAGGTCAAAACCGTCGGGCGTTTGATAAATGGGCGCATGGGACGGGCCTGCATCGGGAATGTCGACCAGGGCAGTTTCGCTTACCGGTTGAAGCATTTTTTCTCTCTCTGATAAATGTATCTGAGAAGAAAAGTACATGCGCCAACGCAAGCGTCAACGGTCTTCAATTAAGCTCTTTATGACGCAGGGGTACGCTACCCCATGCACACAACAAAAAAGGGAGCGACAACGCGCTCCCTCGAAAACTTGCTGCATTGGGGGTTAAAGGACCTTGAGATCCACTGCAGAACTTTTGCCATTTCGTCCGGTCTCAAGCTCGTAGGAAACCTTCTGGTTTTCATCAAGCCCAGCGAGTCCAGCACGCTCAACCGCAGAAATGTGTACGAATACATCCTGGCCGCCGTCTTCCGGCTGGATGAAACCATACCCTTTTGTTGGGTTGAACCATTTGACTGTACCAGTCGCCATCTCATTCTCCTGTGCAGCGCCGTCGCGCCGATCTTCAATCTCACACGAGCCCCGTGTGTAGGGTATCAAATTGTAATTGGAAACGCCGCATAGCCCTTATTGAGGCAAGGCCGGGAGCCGTCACAATGCTCCAACAAAAATTCGATAGGAATAAAATGGGGGCTCTGACGACCATTGGCAAGAAAAAGAGTCTTGATCACACGGAATTTCAATCACTTCGGCAATATGTTTTCGCATATGCGAAGTCTCATTACCGGTTCGCTCTTTTCTCAGCATCCGCCTTTTGGTCTTCATAGAGCGTTGAAATAACATCCATAAAAACACCACGCCCGGCTGCAAAATAGGGCGCTACATGGCTGAGCACATGGTACACGCCCCCGTGAATAATGTCCGGCCCCGATGCATTGGGATGCCGGACGGCTTCAAAGTTCAACCAATAGGTGAGTAACATGGTCAGGCGCGTGCTGACCTGTTCTGTCTCATCTTCTCTGATGTCCAACAGGTTTCGTTCGGCTAGACTGGTTAGAAGTGCAACGCATGTCGCCTGCTTGCGCTCCAACAGATCATCAAAGCGTGCATTGAGCTGCGGATATCTGTTCAGTAGATCGGTGAGATTTCGATAGAAGAACCGAAAGTCAAAAATCTCTTCGAAGACGATGTAAAAGTAGAGCCAATTATCTTCTGCTCTCAACGGGCTTTCTACTGGTGCGGTCAGAACGATCCGCATCTCTTCTTCAAAGGCGTCATAGAGCGCAGCTATCAGCGCATCCTTACCCTTGAAATGGTAATAGAGATTGCCTGGTGAAATATCGACCTGATTGGCAATGTCGACCATTGACACATTTGTCTCTCCCTCTTCATTGAAGAGTTCTAGACTGGCTTTAAGGATGCGTTCCCGAGTTTTCATCGCGGGTGCCGACCGTTAATTTCGCGATACCGGTTTCTTCTTTGCGGGAGCTTTTTTCCGCGCCGTCGTTTTTTTCTTCGCCGCCGGCCTCTTCTTGGTTGCAGCCTTCTTTTTTGCCGCCGATTTTTTTGCAGCGGGTTTAGAGACCGGCTTGTTCATCTGATCGAGCACGAGGTCGAGTTTGGCGCTCAACGCTGCAACATCAGCTGCAAGCTTGTCGACCTTTTCTTCAAAACCCGTGCCTGTTGGGGCAAGCCCCAACATGTCACGCATCCGCGACAGTCGATCTTCCAAAGAAAGAGACATGTCCGCACCGCGCCGAATCCCTTCCGCCCGCACATCTGCACTCATCTTGCCAAGAGCCCCCAGGTTTTTTTCCAGGTCACTGCCTCGGGAAACAAGTTCTTCAAAAAATTTGGATGTGTCTTGACTGACTTGCGCGACACGCCGGGTTACTTCCTGCTGGGTGTCGTCGACCGCCTGACCATAAGCGCCCACGCCCGCGAGCCAGATTTGGCGTGCGAGGTCGCTTGCTTTGTCTACAGGTGATTTTGCTTTTGCCGATTTTCGGCTGCCGGAAGATTTGTCTGGCATCGGTTCCCCCATTCCGCCCCACTCAAGAGGCCGTCATCTATCTAGTCCCAATTAGACTGCGCTTGGGGGTTTGTCGCCAGCAGAAACTCGCATTGTGAGCCCATTCATTGGCATTAAATGCACGAACGGCGCCGTGGAGAACCACGACGCCGTTCGGCAACGCTCGTAAAGCTTGTTACGCAGCTTTACGGGCCGGGGTCTTGCGTGCCTTTGGCTTAGTTGCAGCTTTGCGGCTAAGGGCATTAACTTTTTTCGTCAGTGCTTCGACTTCGGTTTCCAGCTCACGAACCCGTGTCGACTTGAACTGTGGGAACTGGAGAAGCTCAGGCATCTCTGGCAGTTCTGGCATTTCAGGGAGCTTTGGCAGCTCAGGAAGAGCGTCACGGAGCTTCTGGATGCGCTCTTCTACTGTGCCACTTGTATCGATGCGCACGTCTTTGAGGGCTTTGCGTGTTTCTGTTTCAACGACAGTGCCGCGATCAACCAGCTCATCAAAGAACTTGTTTGCTTCTGTACGAGCTGAACCAGCGCGTTCCAAGGTCTCATCATAGATGCGGCCATAAAAGCCAAGGCCAGCAAGCCAAATGTCACGAGCAAGCGGAAGCTTTGCTTCAGGTGCTGCTTTCTTTGTCGTTTTACGTGTCTTCGTCGCCATGATCTTTCTCCTAGATTCCGGTTTTTCAAGTCTTGTGCTGCGGGCCCGGCTTGATTGGGGAAACTGACTGGCTGGGTCCCTCGTTGGATGTGTGTTTAGGACCAGATGTCTAGAAAGCGCATACTAATCCGAGCGCAATCAAATTTTTCGTTGATTTTCAAGTACTTAAAGGCCATACCGATATGAAGGCCATCGGAACTGGCTGCACAGAATGACTGCCTTTAACATCTGTCATTCCAGATTTGTCGAGGAGGGGCGCTCGCGTGACCAGTGCATATGAAGAACAGATCACCCATGAACAGCCAGGCGGACACCTGACCGTCACAGGCGAGAAGCCGACCGGAAAAGGCGGTATGTTCGGCTGGTTTATCTATGACTGGGCTCTCAACCCCTATTTTATCCTGATCAACATCTTTGTGTTTGCCCCCTATTTCTCCAGTGAGGTCGTGGGGGATGATGTTCGTGGTCAGGCCATCTGGGGCTATGTTCAGGCGACCGCTGGTATTTCCATTGCTCTGCTGAGCCCGTTTTTTGGCTCGCTCGCCGATGCCGCAGGACCGCGCAAGCCGGGCATCTTCTTCTTCACGCTCTTAGCCTTTCTGGGCATGTCGGTGCTTTGGTTCGCTGCTCCTGGCGACCCGAATTCAATTCTGCTGGTGGTTGTTGGTGTCGTCATTGCCGCAACAAGCCTTGAGTTTGCCATCGTCTACCACAATGCCATGTTGCCGGCGTTGGTGTCCAAGAAGCGCATAGGCGCGCTCTCAGCCGTTGGGTATGCGATTGGCTCCCTTGGCGCCATTCTCTCTTTCGCCGTTTGGCTGTTGATGTTCGGTCTGCCAGAAGTGCCCTGGTTTGGTGTCGACAAAGCGTTCAGCGAACATAATCGGGTCGTTGGTCCGCTCTCTGCCGTATGGCTTCTTGTCTTTGCCCTACCCTTCTTTTTCATGACGCCAGACCAGCCGCGAACCGGGCTTGGCCGCAGAGAAGCCGCGAAAAAGGGTGTGGCGATGGTCATTGGGACCATCAAGAAGCTGCCGCATTACAAAAACATCGCGATCTTCCTGCTTGCTCGCATGATCTATTATGATGGCCAGGCTGCGGTCTTCATCTTTACCGGCGTCTACGCAAAAGGTGTTTTCGACTGGCCAACGACACAGATTGGCTTTTATGGCCTCATCATCATTGTCATGCAGGTGCCGTTCACGCTGCTTGGTGGCCTGGTGGATGATTATATCGGTTCGAAGCGCACGATCGTATGGGCGGTTTCCTGTTTTGCTATTGGATTGATGCTGCTTGTTGGCACAACCACAGATACTGCGGCTTATATGTTCGCCGTCAGCATGGAGCCGATCGCTGCCACTAATTTCTTTGGTGAGGCGCTCAATGGGATGGGATTTGATACAAGTGCGGAACGCTGGTTCCTGTTCCTGGCAACCGCAACAGGTGTCTTTGCCGGGCCGTCTCTTTCCTCCAGCCGGACCATGCTCGCGCGCATCGCGCCGCCGGCCATGATGGCTGAATTCTATGGCCTCTATGCACTTTGCGGGAAAGCCACAAGCTTCCTGGCGCCCTTGACGGTGGCGATCGTCACCCAGACCACCGCCAGTCAGCGGGTGGGCCTTGGGAGCGTGATCATCTTCCTGGTCATAGGACTGCTGTTGATGTTCTTCGTGAAAGAAGAGCAATCAACCGCCCACGAGCACTAGCCTCTGAATATCGCGTTTTCGGGCGGAAAACAGCAAATCTGATTTGGCACTTTTCCTGAAAACGCTAACGTCGACATCAAGCGGGGAGGGCCTTTGCCCTCTCCAGTCCGTCGCCGAGTGTTTTTGCGGCAAGGAAGAAGTGCAGTGAGCCCCAAAGGCCCAACGGCGTCATGATGAGCAGCGCATAGCGCAGCGATTCCACGCCATAAGTCGGCTCCAGAAGATCGCTCACAATCCCTACGGCCTGTGGCCCGAGCCCCAGGCCGATAATGTTCAGGATGAACAGGAGAAGCGCTGACGCAGCCGCTCGCATCTTGAGGCGCGCCAATCCTTGTGTCATCGCGAGGCTCGGCCCGAGGTAGAGAGAGCCTGCTGCTGCCGGAATAATGAATAGGCCAAGCGTCCAGGTCAGGTTCTCCGAGAGGTAGACACTGAAGCCAAACGGGAAGGCAATTACGCCTGCAGCCGCCACAACCCACATGTACCAGCGAATGTCCTGCTGGCCGAGCTTGTCTGCCAGGAAGCCGGCGCCGTATGTGCCGAGGCCACCCGCAATCCCGATGATCAGTGATAATGCGAGGCCAATGTCACCCACTTCCATGCCATGAGACCGCACAAGGAAGGGAGGCAGCCAAGCAACTGCGCCATAGCCAACAAACGAAACAAGGGTCGCGCCTGCAGCGATGTGACGGAAGGCCGGTTGGGTCAGTAGGAAGCGAAGGACCTCCATGATACCGGGCGCCTCTTCCTTGTCTTCATGATCGGTGCGACCTTCAGAATGCCCTCTGGGCGGTTCTTTCAGCGTGAAGTGCACCAACAGCGCCAGAACCAAGCCAGGCAGCCCCACGACCAAAAAGGCCATGCGCCAGCCGTACCATTGCGCCACATACCCGCCGACAAGAAACCCAATAAAGATGCCGATATTTACCCCTAGAGAAAAGACAGCCAGCGCTGTTGCCCGCGTCTTGGGCTCATACATATCTGCAATCATTGAATGTGATGGCGGGCTTGAACCTGCCTCACCAACGCCCACAAGAATGCGCGCCACCATAAGTTGCCAGAAGCTGGTCACAAAGCCACAGGCCGCCGTCATGCCAGAGAAGATCGTCATGGAGGCGGTGATGACGTTCCGTCGGTTCGTCCGGTCGGCGAGCATGGCTATGGGGAGCCCCAGGGTCGCGTAGAAAATGCCGAATGTCGTAAAGAGGAGCCCCAACTGCGTGTCGCTCAGCGACAAATCAACTTTGATTGGCTCCAGAAGAATGGACAGGATCTGCCGGTCCACATAATTGACCGAATAGACCACCGTCAGAATGCCCCGCGCATACCGCCGGTAGGTTGGTGTGATGAAGCTGCCCTGCGATGTGTCCGCGGCTGTGTTCTCTGCCATGGTTCCCCCCAAAGTTCGAAGGGATATCCCTCCGGGCTTTTTTCAACCTAGCAGGGGCTTTTGCTTTTCGAAAGGCAGGAAAGCAAAAGGGCCGCACCAGAGAGGCACGGCCCTTCTGACTAGAATGTCAGCGGCGCATCACCATTCAATGCGCTCGATGTTGTCGAAGGAGATCTCCGAACCATCGGCGAAGGTGATGGTCCCCGAAGCGTCTTCAGACAGGTCGTAGGAGCCCATGTCACTGCTTTCAATCGATCCGCCATCCAACTCAAGCGTCCAATCCATGCTCACAGCGCCGCCGCCATTGCCTTGCAACTGAATGGTGTCGGTCCAACTGGAACCGCTGCCGCCATCTGCATAATCGCTGTCGCCGTTTCCGGATTCAAAGATGAACAGGTCGGAGCCCCCTTCGCCATACAAAGCGTCATCGCCAGCGCCACCTGTGATGACATCATCACCGTTGCCAGTCCAAATTGTGTCATTGCCAGCACCACCGTCAATGACATCAGTTTGCGACGCATCACCACCGTCATTGTCAAAGATGTCATTGCCTGCGCCAAGGTCTACGTTAACGCCACCTGTATCTGTACCGTACACATAGTCATTTTGATCCGAACCAATGACTCCTTCAACACTGCTATAGCTATCACCGGCCGCATCTCCACCGGAACCTGACCCAGTATCGAGATTGACTGTTACGCCTGCTGACGAACCGGAGTAATCAACCGTATCGACACCCGCACCACCGTTGAATGCATTCGCACTGCTGTCAGCAGCCATCACATTGCCGCCAGGGTCGGTCATTTGATAGAGCACCGAATTCGATCCATCGGCAACCACGCTGATGTCATCGACCGAAAAGGTCTCTGAGCCAGAGGTTGTTTTGGCTTCAAACTCGATGACAAGGCTCGAGCCAGTTCCAATGTCTTGGAAATTGTAGGCGTCCTGTATCCCAGAATCGCCATCCTGTGACATGATCTCCGTCCGCACGCCATCAATTACTGCGAATGCCTTAAACGTATCCTGCCAGCTTCCGCTTTCCTCCAGGTCTCCGCTTTCCGACAGGCGGAAGCTGAGGTCGATTTCTGACTGGCCAGAGATATCAATCGTTTCACTGCTCCAAACGACCTTCGACGTATCGTCGTTTGATTCATCTGTCACGCGTCCAAACTCGTACGCACCGCTTTCGACACCGTGATTTCCGGTCATGTCAGAACCAGCGTCGGTGGCGCTCCAGGCTGAAGAGCCAGAGTCAGAAGTGGCACCGTTGGACAGGCCGGAGAAGTCTTCGCTCCAGAGCTCTACTGGTGCATCTGCGATGTCCCCAACATTAATGTTGAAGGTCTCTGCATAGCTCGCACCTGACGCATCTGTCGTGGTGACTTCCACAGCCACAGATGTCTCTGTCTCATAGTCGAGAGAGACGCCATCCTTGAGCTTCAGCTGACCGCCCACCACTTCAAAGCGGGCATCGTCGACAGCATAGGTGTGGCTATCACCAGCGTCTGCATCCGTCGTGGTCACATCACCGATGACCGCTCCCGCTGCGTTTTCGTCTACAGTATTGTTCGACAGCGAGATATCTGACGGTCCGTCGTTTACACTCACAACATTGACTTCAATCTGTACCGTGTCTGAGATGGTCGATGCATTTGACCCTTCAGTAGCCGTCGCCGTTACCGACAGGTTGAAGGTACCGTTGTAATTCGCAGCCGGCGTGACTTCGAGAGCAGACATATCCCAACCAGAGACGTCAACACTCGTCGTTCCGCCGCTGGCCGTGAACGTGTTTGTTCCATCAGACAGAGTAGCCCCATCAGGGATGTTTCCGACAGTCAGTGACAGGGTCTCCGAACCATCCGTATCACCGAGGCCGGCTGAAATGTCAGGCAGGCCGATGGTTCCGTCTTCCGTACCGGACACAACTGATCCATCGGTTGTTTCGGTCAATTTAATATTGTCGAGATACATGCCGCGACCATTGTCCTGGTCTACGCCCGCTTCACGGAACTGAAGCTTCGACGGATCTCCATCTCCGGTCATCGTGTATTCAAAACTCTGCCAAACGTTTTCGCTATTGGCTGAACCGTCCAGGGCGATTGTATCTACAACAACGCCGTCCCAAAGAACTTCTATTCTGGCGACAGACGCATCAAATCCAGGTCGCGGCGACACATCGAAGGTCAGCGTATAGGTCGCACCATCGATCGTATCAACGGTCTGATGGATATCGGCTGCATCCTCATAATTGTCGATGGCATCGTCGTTAAGCTCAATGAACTTGTCACCGTCAGACGCCGTGCGACCATCTTCACTTTCACTCCAGACTTCGATCGCATCGCTGTCGGTGCTCCATCCATCGGCTGTGGAAACAAAGTCAGCGGGACCGCCTTCAAAGCTAGAGTCGATGATCGTTGTCGTTGTGGGCGCAAGCGAAATGGAAGGCGCATCAGCAACTGCTGAGATATCGAGTGTGGCTGTCGCACTATCGCTTGTTTCACCGTCCGTCACCGCAAAGGAGAACGGGACATTGTCGGCACTTACGTCATTGGCTGGCGTAAATGTCCATGTTCCATCACCATTGTCAGCAAGTGATCCATATTGCGCATCAACGGACAGCGAGCTCACGCTCATTGCATCGCCATCATCCACATCATTTGAGTTTGCGAGAAGCTGTGCGCTCGTAATGAGCACCGATGTGTCTTCATTTGTCGCACCAAGGTCAACCCCACCAGCAGATGGACCCTCATTCACATCACCCACGGCGATGTTGAAGGTCTCGGAATAGGTCGCGCCAGACGCATCGGTTGTGGTGACCTCAACAGCCACTGAAGATTCGGTCTCGTGGTCCAGGCTTACGCCATCCTTGAGCTTGAGATCGCCACCGACAACTTCAAAGCGCGCATCGTCGACCGCATAGCTGTGTGTATCGCCATCATCCACGTCTGTGGTGGAGAGTGTGCCGATCACGGCACCAGCGGCATTCTCGTCAACGCTTGTGTTGGAAAGCGCAATATCTGACGGGCCTTCGTTCACATCGCCCACGGCGATAGTAAAGGTCTCTGAGTATGTGGCGCCAGACGCATCGGTCGTCGTGACTTCCACAGCCACAGAAGATTCGGCTTCGTGGTCCAGGCTCACGCCATCTTTGAGCTTGAGATCGCCACCGACCACCTCAAAACGGGCATCGTCGACCGCATAGCTGTGTGTATCACCGTCATCCACGTCCGTCGTGGAGAGTGTGCCGATCACGGCACCAGCGGCATTCTCGTCAACGCTTGTGTTGGAAAGCGCAATATCGGCTGGACCCTCGTTCACATCGCCGACGGCAATGTTGAAGGTCTCAGAGTATGTGGCGCCAGACGCATCGGTCGTCGTGACTTCCACCGCAACTGAGCTCTCAGTCTCATGATCGAGAGAGACACCGTCCTTGAGCTTGAGATCGCCACCGACAACTTCAAAGCGGGCATCGTCCACGGCATAGGTGTGTGTATCGCCGTCATCCACATCCGTCGTGGAGAGCGACCCGACCACGGCACCAGCTGCGTTCTCATCCACAGACGCATTCGAGAGGCTGATATCCGACGGACCCTCATTCACATCGCCCACGGCAATGTTGAAGGTCTCGGAGTAGGTGGCGCCAGACGCATCGGTCGTCGTGACCTCCACAGCCACAGAAGATTCGGCTTCGTGGTCCAGGCTCACGCCATCTTTGAGCTTGAGATCGCCACCGACCACCTCAAAACGGGCATCGTCGACCGCATAGCTGTGTGTATCACCGTCATCCACGTCCGTCGTGGAGAGTGTGCCGATCACGGCACCAGCGGTATTCTCGTCAACGCTGGTGTTAGAGAGCGCAATATCTGACGGGCCTTCGTTCACATCGCCCACGGCGATAGTAAAGGTCTCTGAGTAAGTTGCCCCACTTGCATCGGTCGTCGTGACTTCCACCGCAACTGAAGACTCGGACTCGTGGTTCAGGCTCACGCCATCTTTGAGCTTGAGATCGCCACCGACCACCTCAAAGCGCGCATCGTCGACCGCATAGCTGTGTGTATCGCCATCATCCACGTCCGTCGTGGAGAGTGTGCCGATCACGGCACCAGCGGCATTCTCATCTACAGAGCTGTTGCTCAGAGCAATATCGGCTGGACCCTCATTCACATCGCCCACGGCAATGTTGAAGGTCTCGGAGTAGGTGGCGCCAGACGCATCGGTCGTCGTGACCTCCACAGCCACAGAAGATTCGGCTTCGTGGTCCAGGCTCACGCCATCTTTGAGCTTGAGATCGCCACCGACCACCTCAAAACGGGCATCGTCGACCGCATAGCTGTGTGTATCACCGTCATCCACGTCCGTCGTGGAGAGTGTGCCGATCACGGCACCAGCGGTATTCTCGTCAACGCTGGTGTTAGAGAGCGCAATATCGGCTGGACCCTCGTTCACATCGCCAACAGCAATATTGAAGGTCTCAGAGTAAGTTGCCCCAGACGCATCGGTCGTCGTGACCTCAACAGCCACAGAAGATTCGGCTTCGTGGTCCAGGCTTACACCGTCCTTGAGCTTCAGATCGCCGCCGACAACTTCAAAGCGGGCATCGTCCACGGCATAGGTATGGCTGTCGCCAGCATCCACGTCTGTCGTGGAGAGGGACCCAACAACGGCCCCGGCGGTGTTCTCGTCCACAGAAAGATTGTCGAGCGAGATGTCAGTCGGCGCATCGTTGGTGTCGCCGACGGAAATGGAGAACGTTTCTTGGTACGTCGCGCCTCCGGAATCTGTTGTCGTCACGGTCACATCAACAGACGGATCTGTATTATGCTCAAGACTCACGCCATCTTTGAGCTTGAGATCGCCACCGACCACTTCAAAGCGCGCGTCGTCGACCGCGTAGCTGTGTGTATCACCGTCATCCACGTCTGTGGTGCTGAGCGTGCCAACCACGGCACCAGCTGCGTTCTCGTCCACAGCCGCATTGGAGAGCGTAATATCGCTTGGACCCTCGTTCACATCGCCCACGGCAATGGTGAAGGTCTCAGAGTAGGTGGCGCCAGAAGCATCGGTCGTGGTGACCTCAACGGCCACAGAAGACTCGGCTTCGTGGTCCAGGCTCACACCGTCTTTGAGCTTGAGATCGCCACCCACCACTTCAAAGCGGGCGTCGTCCACCGCATAAGTGTGGCTGTCGCCTGCATCCACGTCCGTCGTGGAGAGTGACCCGACCACCGCACCGGCTGCATTCTCGTCAACGCTTGAGTTGGAGAGCGCAATATCGCTTGGACCCTCGTTCACATCGCCCACGGCAATGGTGAAGGTCTCGGAATAGGTGGCACCAGACGCATCGGTCGTTGTGACTTCAACAGCGACTGAGCTCTCAGTCTCATGATCGAGAGAGACACCGTCCTTGAGCTTGAGATCGCCACCGACAACTTCAAAGCGCGCATCGTCGACCGCATAGCTGTGTGTATCGCCATCATCCACGTCTGTGGTGGAGAGTGTGCCGATCACGGCACCAGCGGCATTCTCGTCAACGCTTGTGTTGGAAAGCGCAATATCGCTTGGACCCTCGTTCACATCGCCCACGGCAATGGTGAAGGTCTCGGAATAGGTGGCACCAGACGCATCGGTCGTTGTGACTTCAACAGCGACTGAGCTCTCAGTCTCATGATCGAGAGAGACACCGTCCTTGAGCTTGAGATCGCCACCGACAACTTCAAAGCGCGCATCGTCGACCGCATAGCTGTGTGTATCGCCATCATCCACGTCTGTGGTGGAGAGTGTGCCGATCACGGCACCAGCGGCATTCTCGTCAACGCTTGTGTTGGAAAGCGCAATATCTGACGGGCCTTCGTTCACATCGCCCACGGCGATAGTAAAGGTCTCTGAGTATGTGGCGCCAGACGCATCGGTCGTCGTGACTTCCACAGCCACAGAAGATTCGGCTTCGTGGTCCAGGCTCACGCCATCTTTGAGCTTGAGATCGCCACCGACCACCTCAAAACGGGCATCGTCGACCGCATAGCTGTGTGTATCACCGTCATCCACGTCCGTCGTGGAGAGTGTGCCGATCACGGCACCAGCGGCATTCTCGTCAACGCTTGTGTTGGAAAGCGCAATATCGGCTGGACCCTCGTTCACATCGCCGACGGCAATGTTGAAGGTCTCAGAGTATGTGGCGCCAGACGCATCGGTCGTCGTGACTTCCACCGCAACTGAGCTCTCAGTCTCATGATCGAGAGAGACACCGTCCTTGAGCTTGAGATCGCCACCGACAACTTCAAAGCGGGCATCGTCCACGGCATAGGTGTGTGTATCGCCGTCATCCACATCCGTCGTGGAGAGCGACCCGACCACGGCACCAGCTGCGTTCTCATCCACAGACGCATTCGAGAGGCTGATATCCGACGGACCCTCATTCACATCGCCCACGGCAATGTTGAAGGTCTCGGAGTAGGTGGCGCCAGACGCATCGGTCGTCGTGACCTCCACAGCCACAGAAGATTCGGCTTCGTGGTCCAGGCTCACGCCATCTTTGAGCTTGAGATCGCCACCGACCACCTCAAAACGGGCATCGTCGACCGCATAGCTGTGTGTATCACCGTCATCCACGTCCGTCGTGGAGAGTGTGCCGATCACGGCACCAGCGGTATTCTCGTCAACGCTGGTGTTAGAGAGCGCAATATCTGACGGGCCTTCGTTCACATCGCCCACGGCGATAGTAAAGGTCTCTGAGTAAGTTGCCCCACTTGCATCGGTCGTCGTGACTTCCACCGCAACTGAAGACTCGGACTCGTGGTTCAGGCTCACGCCATCTTTGAGCTTGAGATCGCCACCGACCACCTCAAAGCGCGCATCGTCGACCGCATAGGTATGGCTGTCGCCAGCATCCACGTCTGTCGTGGAGAGGGACCCAACAACGGCGCCAGCTGCGTTCTCGTCCACAGACGTATTGCTGAGAGAGATATCTGAAGGACCCTCGTTCACATCGCCCACGGCAATGTTGAAGGTCTCAGAATAGGTCGCGCCACTCGCATCGGTCGTCGTGACCTCCACAGCCACAGAAGATTCGGCTTCGTGGTCCAGGCTCACGCCATCTTTGAGCTTCAGATCGCCACCGACAACTTCAAACCGCGCATCGTCGACCGCATAGGTGTGTGTATCGCCGTCATCGACGTCCGCTGTGGAGAGCGACCCAACAACGGCGCCAGCTGCATTCTCATCAACGCTGGTGTTAGAGAGCGCAATATCGGCTGGACCCTCGTTCACATCGCCGACGGCAATGTTGAAGGTCTCAGAGTATGTGGCGCCAGACGCATCGGTCGTCGTGACTTCCACCGCAACTGAGCTCTCAGTCTCATGATCGAGAGAGACACCATCTTTGAGCTTGAGATCGCCACCGACAACTTCAAACCGCGCATCGTCGACCGCGTAGCTGTGTGTATCGCCGTCATCCACGTCTGTCGTGGAGAGGGACCCGACCACAGCGCCAGCTGCATTCTCATCCACAGAGGCATTGCTCAGTGCAATGTCGCTAGGACCCTCATTCACATCGCCGACGGCAATGTTGAAGGTCTCAGAGTATGTGGCGCCAGACGCATCGGTCGTCGTGACCTCCACAGCCACAGAAGACTCGGACTCGTGGTCCAGGCTTACACCGTCCTTGAGCTTGAGGTCCCCACCAACCACTTCAAAGCGGGCATCGTCGACCGCATAGCTGTGTGTATCACCGTCATCCACGTCCGTCGTGGAGAGCGACCCGACCACAGCGCCAGCTGCGTTCTCGTCAACGCTGGTGCTGGAAAGCGCAATGTCGCTCGGCCCTTCGTTCACATCACCCACGGCGATGTTGAAGGTCTCGGAATAAGTCGCCCCACTCGCATCTGTCGTTGTGACCTCAACAGCGACTGAGCTCTCAGTCTCATGATCGAGAGAGACACCGTCCTTGAGCTTGAGATCGCCACCGACAACTTCAAAGCGCGCATCGTCGACCGCATAGCTGTGTGTATCGCCATCATCCACGTCCGTCGTGGAGAGTGTGCCGATCACGGCACCAGCGGCATTCTCATCTACAGAGCTGTTGCTCAGAGCAATATCGGCTGGACCCTCGTTCACATCGCCAACAGCAATGTTGAAGGTCTCAGAATAGGTCGCGCCACTCGCATCGGTCGTCGTGACCTCCACAGCCACAGAAGATTCGGCTTCGTGGTCCAGGCTCACGCCATCTTTGAGCTTCAGATCGCCACCGACAACTTCAAACCGCGCATCGTCGACCGCATAGGTGTGTGTATCGCCGTCATCGACGTCCGCTGTGGAGAGCGACCCAACAACGGCGCCAGCTGCATTCTCATCAACGCTGGTGTTAGAGAGCGCAATATCGGCTGGACCCTCGTTCACATCGCCAACAGCAATATTGAAGGTCTCAGAGTAAGTTGCCCCAGACGCATCGGTCGTCGTGACCTCAACAGCCACAGAAGATTCGGCTTCGTGGTCCAGGCTTACACCGTCCTTGAGCTTCAGATCGCCGCCGACAACTTCAAACCGCGCATCATCGACAGCATAAGTGTGGCTGTCGCCAGCATCCACGTCAGTGGTGGAGAGCGACCCGACCACGGCACCAGCTGCGTTCTCATCCACAGAGCTGTTGCTCAGAGAGATATCAGAAGGATCCTCATTTACATCTGCCGGGGTAACGGTGACAGAACGCGTGGCTGTTTCGCCACCGGAGTCCGTAACGGTAACCGTTACAGGAACACCGCCCTGTTCAGCGTCGAGACTTTCGCCATCCTTAAGGCGCAGTTCGGTCCTGCCATTTTGTTCGATCACTTCAAATCGCGGATCGGAAACCGCGTAGGTAAACGTCTCACCGTTATCCGGGTCGGTCACGTGCACAATGCCGACTGAAGCGCCGTCAACATTTTCATCAAACGGAAGCGGCGTCCAATCGACGGACTCCGGGCCCTCATTCACATCGCCCACTACGAGCGTGAAGTCCTGAGTGAAGGACAGACCGCCGTCATCCGTCACGGTAACAGTGAGCGCAACGGACGGTTCTGCTTCGTGATTGAGACTGAGACCTGGGCGCAGTTTCAATACGCCGTCGACCACCTCGAACCGAGCGTCGCTCACTTCATAGGTCTGCTCGCCTTCGTCGTTGGTCGTCAGCGTTCCGACAACGGCACCAGGCGCGTTTTCATCGAACTGATTGTTGCTGAGTTCAATTTCGTCTGGCGCGACGTTCAATGCCGAGAGCGGAACATCGGGCTCCACAAAAGAAGGCGGAGTTCCTGTATTATTTTGTGCAAGCGAGCCATCGGTAATATCTGCGCCGTCCATATTGGACAGCTTCATATCCATCGTGACCCGATCCATTTCAGGCTCGTCGAGAAGGCTTTCGGCTGCAGGAGACGGCCCCATGGACTTGTCGGAACTGTCTTCCGGTTGCCCAGTGGAGTCAATTTCAGCAGCCACCAAAGGATCTCGCCCACCGGCGATTCCTGAGCGCTCACTTTCAATCTGGCCAGCGAAATTTGTGGCCTGCGTTTCCGCACCAGTATCAGCGAAACCGCCAAGTGTGGCGCCTACCGGAAGCTCAGCCTCACCACGTTCAATGCCCATATGGATGTTAGGATTGGTGACATCATCAGCGGCGCGCGCGCCGTCAAGGCCGGTCAGGTCCGCTTCGGTTTCTTCCCGCCGCTTTCCCGGAGTCCCCGCCTCATCAAAGACGAATAGGTCGTCACTCGATGACCCGCTCTCGCTGCCGTTTCTGACTTCTGCTTCGTCTTCACGATTCGTTTCGTCAGCCATGTCTACCTTCCTACGCCACATCAAAGGCGGCTGAATCTGGATCAGACCCAGCACAGAAACCCATCACGCAATAGCGAAGGGTTTTTCAGTTACTAGACAATTTGGGGGGGAGAAATTAACTCGTCGTCAAGAAGTCTGGTTAACACCTTGTAACCATCAGCGGTCACCGACTTTACGACCTTCGATTTACTCAAAAACCCCGGAAAACCGCGACAATTTTATTAGAATCGTTATTTATATCGACGCAAATCTGCGGAAAACTCAGCAAAAGCAAAAAATTAACCAAAAAACAAAAACTTCGGGGGATTCTGCAGGAAGGATGGCGGGATTGTCTGCCTATCTGTTCCTGGGACACGCACGTCGGCATGAGTAAACAGCAGCCTACTGACGGACCGCGCAGCAAAATACAGTCAGCAGCGGACTCGCTTCGAGTCTTCATCTCTGGCGGGCGCGATGAACGCTTTGCCGGCTTTACAGCGAAGGGCGCTGGACCGCTGAGCCCTCCCATCCTTATCGGTTCTATTTCGATCAATTTTTTTGCACTGGCCACACCCCTAGCGCTTCTCCAGGTCTATGACCGGATTATCCCTAACCAAGCTGTTGAAACCCTCACCATCATGGTGATGGGGCTTATCGGAATCATGTGCATCGACGCAGTGTTCCGTTACTCCCGATCCTGTCTTGTCATCTGGTATGCAGCGCAACTAGACCACGCCCTTAACGTCACACTTGTTGACCGATTCCTTGAAACCTCTCCCCAGGAGTTTGAAAAGGAAACGCCCGGCGGCTACATGGACAAGCTTGGGGCGCTAGAGACAATCCGCGATTTTGAGGGTGGCCAATCCCGCCTGCTGATGCTGGACCTGCCGTTTGTTGGCGCGTTCCTCGGCCTCATTTGGGTTATCGGCGGCTCGCTGGTGCTGGTGCCCATCGCCCTGTTCGCTGTCCTGGTCGTCGTCACTGCCATTAGTGGCAGCGCACTCCGGAAGGTGCTGAGTGATCGTTGGGCGTTTGATGATCGTCGCTACAGTTTTGTCGTAGAAACGCTGAATGGCATTCCGGCCATCAAAAGTATGGCTATGGAACCCCAGATCCTGCGTCGCTATGAACGGCTGCTACGCACCGGGGCGTCAGCCACCTATCGCACAATTGAACTTGGCGGCATTGCTCAATCATTTGGGGCCGTTTTTGCCGGGGTTACCATGGTGGCGGTCGTTTCTGTGGGTGCCCTCCTGGTTATCGACGGCAGCTTGACGATGGGGTCACTTGCAGCGTGTACACTTCTTTCGGGCCGCACCATTCAACCCCTGCTTAAAGGTTTGAGCCTTTGGACGCAGCTTCAAAGTGTGGACGTCGCAAGAGAAAAGGCTGCAAGTCTGCTTGATCTGCCAGGTGGACAAGTTACATCAAGCCAGAACACCGTGCCCAATCTCGCTGGGCAGATTGACTTTAAGAACGCCTCCTTCCGATATGGCGCTGAACTTCCAGATGTGGTGAAAGGGGTCAGCGCCAAGTTCAAGTCTGGCGAGATGATTTCGATTACAGGTATCGACAATTCAGGCAAATCGACCCTTATCCGCCTCATCACAGGCGAGGCCCGCCCGACCGAGGGCAATGTCATGATTGACGGCATGGATGTGACAGGGCCGCACCAAAAAGCCCTGTCCAATTGGGTTGCCTACATTCCGCCCAACCCCGTCCTTTTTCAGGGAACCATCCTTGAAAACCTCGCCATGTTCCGAACCGGCGAAGCGATCGACAATGCGCGGCTAGCTGCACGGGCCATCGGTCTGGAAGAAGACATTCATCGCCTCCCGGAAGGGTATGACACACGTGTCAATCAGGGGATTGCCGAGCAACTCCCCGGTGGCTTCCTCCAGCGCATGACGATAGCTCGCGCGCTTGCAATGAAACCGCAGGTCCTGCTCTTTGACGAAGCCAACAACACGCTCGATCAAAAAGGCGATCAGAAGGTCCTAAAAGCCCTGCAAGTGCTTAAGGGTGGCCCCACAATCATTGCCGTAACCCACCGTCCCTCGCTTATGCGCATCGCTGACAGACATTTTGAAATGGAGAATGGTGTGCTGGCCGAGGTGAGGCTCGCGGATGCACCACCTGTATCTGCTCCAGCTCCAGCACCTGCTCCTATCCATGCACCTGCGGAGGCCGCGTCATGAGCATTACGTTCGACGATGCCGCCCAGGCAGCTGTTTCAGGCAAATCAGTCGAACCGAAAGGTCGACCTCTCCTTTCCTCTCTGCTTCACGGCGGAGATATGGACCGCTTTGTGGGCGGGACCTCTGCAGGCGCGTGCCTTATGCCGCTTCTCACCAAACTCGGCTGGCGCGGTGAAGCACGACACCTGGTGGAAGCATTGCCTCACTTTGTCGATGATCTCGACTTTGATGATGTGCGGACAATCCTTTCAAACCTGAACTATGCGACAACCGCCCGCAGCATGCGTCTCAGCGATCTGCGCCCGAGCCAACTGCCTTGCCTCTTCTCCACAGATGGCGAAAATATTGGCGTCATTTACTCGCGCGAGGGCGACACACTTTCAGTCTTCGATGGTAAGCAGAAGGCGGAGGGAACGATCGACGCCGGTAAGACAAAAGGCGTTGCCTATCTCGTCAACCATGAAGACACAATTGAATCAGCTCCCATCCAAAGAGCGGCGGGAAGTTGGATCTGGAATGTCGTCGGTCGTTTCAAAAAACTCATTGCGCAAACATTTGCCATCAGTTTCATCACAAACGTCACAGCGCTTATGGTGCCGATTTTCATCATGGGCGTTTACGACCGCGTCATCGGGACACGTTCAGCTGAAACGCTTGCCTATTTCGTTGCAGGCATTCTTCTGATCATTGGTGTGGAGGCGGCACTCCGCGTCATTCGCGGGCGGGCTCTCGCCTATCTCGGTGCGCGCATTGATGCGCAGGTTGGCGGTGCGTCGTTCAAGCAGTTGCTCTACATGCCGGTCGCCATGACAGAGAGTGCGCCAGTCGCAACACAGCTCAATCGTCTAAGGCAGTTTGAGGGGGTGCGCGAAATATTCACCGGTCCACTGGCAGCCGCCGCCTTCGACCTGCCCTTCGTGATCGTCTTCCTCGCAGCAATCTTTGTAATCGCTGGTACAATCGGATGGGTGCCCGTTGCGCTTGTTGCCGCTTTCACGATCTTTGGTCTGGTGATGGCACCAATCATGAAAAAAGCGATCGCTGAGTCCGGGGAAATTCGGAACACACGGCAAAACTTCCTCATAGAGCTGGTCAGCAAGCAACGCACGCTCAAGCAGTGTGCAGCTGAAGACATCTGGCGTGACCGGTTTCATAGTATCTCCGAGCGCGCCTCTTTGGCCAACGCGCACACCGCCCGCATCAATATGTTCATTCAAACGGTTGCACAGACCCTGATGACAATCGCGGGCGTCGCTACCCTTGCGATCGGCACGCTGTATGCCATGCAAGGCGACCTCACCATCGGCGCTTTGATTGCCACGATGGCTTTTGTCTGGCGCGTTTTGGGACCTATCCAATCCATCTTCTTGAGCTTCAGCCGTATCAGTCAGGTGAGCCAGAGCCTGAAACAAATTGATGGCCTGATGAAACTGCCGCTGGAAAGAGATGCGGGGAAACTTCCCTCCTTCTTCCGGTCTTTCAAGGGCGGTATCACACTGAACAATGTCTCACTCAGGTTCTCAGCAGGAGCTGAGCCGGCACTCATGGGAGCGGCCCTCAAAGTTGAACCAGGCGAGTTCGTTGCGATCAACGGATCCAACGGTGCAGGTAAATCGACCCTGCTGAAGGTAATTGCCGGCCTCTACAAACCGCAAGCTGGTTCTGTTGCCCTTGATGGTCTGGACATTCGCCAGCTTGATTCCGGCGAGATGCGCAATTCAATTGCTTACCTCCCGCAGCATGCGACCTTCTTCTACGGCACAATTGCTCAGAACCTACGACTGGCTGAACCCACTGCCAGTGATCTAGATATAGAAAAGGCGATCGCCGACGCCGGATTGGCGGACTATGTCAATTCTCTGTCAGACGGTGTTGAGACACGTTTCTCGCAGGAAGACTTTGCCAATCTTGCCGGAGGCGTTCGTCAACGACTGAATCTCGCCCGTGCCTATGTGAAAAACGCGCCCATGCTGCTTTTGGATGAGCCTGCCTTCGGTCTCGACGATGCAGCTGATGCCGCACTGGTCGACAAGCTCATGTCCCTAAAAGGCAAGGCCACCATCTTGATGGTCACGCACCGTCCGAGCCACATGCGCCTGGCGGATCGGCTGGTCTATCTCGACCAGGGCCGTGTGGCCCTTGATGGCGCACCAAGTGCCGTTTTGGACCGGCTTAACGGCTGAAATTAAGCCGTTTTTAAGGTTATTCCGTCAGGATTTCCCTCAATTCCGCTGTGATGGCCGCGAATTCTCAAATTCGCGGGTCAACCTCGCAGGCCTAAATTTCCGGAGATGAGTAGAAGGGTTACGCCGGTGGCGCAGGACAAAACAGTGAGCTCAAAGAAAGCAAAGCGAAAAGCTGAGCTGTCGAAAAAGCTCGCGCTCCCCCTTACACTCGAAGAATCCGGTCCTCCTCGGTTCTACCAAAACTTGATGATTGTCGGCGGCGTCTTTTTAGCACTGGCAATTCTCTGGGGGTCCATCACAGAAATCAGAGAACTGGCGCGGGCTGAAGGCGAGGTTACACCTGCCGGACGCGTACAACTTGTCCAGCATCTTGAAGGTGGCATTGTTGCAGAGGTTCTCGTCAGTGAAGGCGAGCTGGTTGAGAAAGATCAGCCACTTGCGCGGCTTCAGCCGATCGCAGCTGAAGGTGATCTTGGTCAGTTGACCTCTCGGCAAGTTGCATTGCAACTCAAGATCGAGCGGCTCAGCGCCAACGTTGAAGCCCGCCCGATGGATCCAGCACTAGAAGAGCTCGATCCAAATCTATTTGCGAATGAACTAGCAATCCTCGACGCGTCGCTCACCGCGGCAGATCGTCAGCGGCAGGGCTTCCTTGCTCGGATCGAACAACGAAAAAGCGATATTGAATCCCTTTCAGATCAGCGTGCCAGTCTGAAAGAACAGGTCGAGTTGATGCTTGAACAGGTCAACCTAAGGGGTGGTCTCCTTGAAAAAGGTCTCGTCTCCCGCATCGCCTATCTTGAAACCAAGCGCACTTATGAACAAACACGGGTGCAGCTCATCTCAACGGCCGGCAACCTAGCTGCTACCCGCGAGTCGCTCCGCGAGGAAGAAGTCGGCCTTGAAGAGTTGGACGCAACACTGATTAATGACGCCCTGTCAGAACGATCGACAGCAACTGCAGAACTCGACGAAACGGCGAGCGCTATTCGCAAGCTTACGGACCGGGTAGACCGGCTTACGGTCTTCGCGCCTGTTCGCGGCATCGTTCAGGACCTACCCGCCAAAACCATAGGCGAAGTCATCGAACCCGGCGGCCTCATCGCCCAAGTGGTGCCCATGGATGATGAGCTTGTAGCGGAAGTCCGTGTTCTGCCAACTGACATTGGGCATATCCAGATCGGGGATCCTGCAAAAGTCAAAATCACGACTTATGATACCGCCCGCTTTGGCGACATTAACGGCGAAGTTCGACGCATCTCAGCCTCGACCTTCCGCGACGAACAGGATGAGCCCTATTACAAAGTCATCATCGCGCTTTCCAAAGCGCATGTGGGTCTTGGGGCACAACACCACTCCATTCTGCCGGGTATGGTCGTCAATGCGGAGATCATTACGGGTTCCAAATCGCTTGTTCGTTATCTCCTAAAACCCGTTTTCCGGTCCCTGGATATCGCCTTTACGGAGCGGTGAGCCCCTTCTGATTGGCGCCCCAACCATGTCCGAATCTGGCGAGTAATTTCCAGGCTAAGTGTCTATGCTTCAAGCATGGATATTTGCTCACCAACGTCACTCCCGACACCTGATGCCTGCTACGCGGCCATTCAGGCACGCGACACCCGCTTTGACGGGCGCTTTTTCACCGGCGTTACGTCCACGGGCATCTATTGTCGCCCTGTCTGTCCGGCCCGGCTTCCCAAGCGGGAGAACTGTACGTTCTGGCCGTCTGCGGCGGCGGCGGAGCAGGCAGGCTTTCGAGCCTGTCTCAGATGCCGCCCCGAAGCGGCGCCGGGCACGCCTGCGGCTCAGGGGTCCGCGGCAACGGTGTCGCGGGCACTTCGCCTAATTGGCGAAGGCGCGTTGGACACTGGCAGCGTCTGCCAGCTTGCCGATCGCCTGGGCCTTGGTGAACGACAGGTGCGACGCCTGTTCAATATGCACTTAGGGGCCAATCCTGAAGCAGTCGCAGCAACCCGTCGCCTTTTGCTCGCCAACCAATTGCTGCGCGATACAAACCTGCCCGTTGCAGACATCGCCTTTGCGTCTGGCTTCTCAAGCCTCAGACGGTTCAACGATGCGTTTGCAAAACGCTATGGCGAACCGCCAACGGCGGTCCGACGAGCGGCACGAAAGAAAGGCCATGGCGCCACAAACAAAGACAACGCGCTGCCGTTCGATCTTCGGTTACGGCTTGGCTTTCGGCCGCCGTTCGATTGGCAGATGATCTTGGACTATTTTGAGATGCGTGCCATTCCCGGGGTCGAGGCGATTGACGGCAATCGGTACCGACGGACAGTTCGGCTGACCGACGCCCATGCCTTTATTGAAGCTGAGCCTGATAAAACCCGCGACATTCTCTGGGTGCGGGTGATGAGTGACCGACCGTTTGCACTTGCAGATCTTGTCATGCGACTGCGGCGCCTGTTTGATCTAGATGCACAACCGCAGGCTATCGGCGCACACTTTTCCGATGATCCGCTTATTGGTCCTTTGGTCAAACAGCGGCCTGGCCTTCGCATTCCTGGTGCCTTTGATGGCTTTGAGTTGGCGATCCGCGCCATTCTCGGTCAGCAGGTTTCTGTAAAAGGCGCAACCACCATCGCGGGCCGCCTGGTGGAGGCGTATGGGGATGAAGTGACACCGCCGGGGGAAAACTGGCCTTCGTTCTTGTTCCCAGAACCCCAGACACTTGTGCGAGATGACCTTGGCAAATTGGGCATGCCCCGCACGCGCGGCGATACACTATCAACCGTTGCCAAAGCGGTTGCCGACGGGGATGTCACACTGCATCCCGGCGTCAATATTTCTGAGATGGTTGCTGCCCTTACGTCGCTCAAGGGCATCGGCGATTGGACAGCCTCCTATGTCGCGTTGCGCGCGCTTGGCGATCCTGATGCCTTCCCGTCTGGCGATCTGGGGCTTCAAAAAGCTGCCGCACCCAATGCTGAAAAACTGAATGCAAAAGCCCTCTCTACAACCGCAGAAAACTGGCGCCCCTGGCGGGGCTATGCTGCCTTGCATCTTTGGTCGAGCCTTTCTTAGGAACACACTATGCCGAAATTCACGACGCCACTTACTATTGCCACTCTCGTTACTCCGATCGGGCCCATCCGCGTCGCTGCCCACGCCGGTGGTCTCGCACGTGTCTTGTTTGATACCCAAAAAGACGAAGTGCTTGAGGAAGATCCCACTCCGTCGGATGAGGCAAAGCAACATCTTGAAGCCGCTCTCCAGGCGCTCAGAGAATATTTCGCCGACGAGCGTCAAAATTTTGAAGACCTGACCCTGGCACCAGAGGGCACCGATTTTCAGCTCAGTGTCTGGCAGGCCCTTCTGGATATTGGATATGGCGACACTTGCGCCTATCGGGACATCGCCACCACAATTGGCAACCCGAAAGCGGTCCGTGCTGTCGGCCTTGCCAATGGCAAAAATCCGATCCCCGTCATCGTTCCCTGCCATCGGGTGATCGGCGCAAACGGCACCCTCACCGGCTTTGGCGGAGGGCTGCCTGCAAAAAAATGGCTGTTAGAGCATGAGGGCGCACTCGCAGGGTCCCTCATTTAGCGATATGCTGATCCCCTGATTCTTATTAGGGGAGTTGCGTCATATGCTTGATCTTCAGTTTAACGGCCTGTTTGGGCTGCTCATTCTGATCGCTGACATTTATGCAATCGTGAAGACCGTGCAGAGCAACGCGGAGACACTCACCAAAGTCTTGTGGATCGTTGTAATCCTGTTCCTGCCAGTGCTCGGTGTCATCCTCTGGTACTTCTTCGGCCCGCGCGGATAATCAGTCCAAATATTGTGTGAGGTCAGGCGCCTCGGCTTCTTCGAGGCGAGGGACGACAGCGATAGGCACATCGCCTGCGAAGCGCGCCATGACCTCAACCGTTTCCTCGACTGGCACCGGGTTTACCTCAGACGTCGAGATCACGATGACAGCGGGGGTGAGGCCGCGGGCGTTCAGGCTCTCTAGCGCTGTCAGCGTATGACTGATGGTGCCGAGATAAGAGCCCACGACCAGCACCACGCGCAGGTCTGTCTTGTTCTTCAGCGCAACCATCCAATCGGACATGGTTGCTTCCGGGTTGATGGGCACCAGCACACCGCCTGCGCCTTCCACGAGCACATAGTCCTGGCCTGTTGGCGCCACACAAAAATCGATGAGCTCATCGAGCTTCATTGTTTGACCAACGCGCATCGCCGCCATGTCTGGCGAAAGCGGTGGATCAAAACGCCACGGCGTGATCGCAGCAATAGCGTCTTCGCTGACATCTGCCCCCAGTGCCAAAAGCATGCGGCCTGAGTCTGTTTCTTCAAGCGGCACACCCGCAAGGCCGCTCAACACGGGCTTCAAGGCGGCCATCTTCTTGCCCTTGGCAACAAGCTGACTGATCAGAATTTCACTGATCACGGTCTTGCCAATATCTGTTCCTGACGCGGTTATAAACAGGTGGGTCATTCAGCAGCTCGTTTGTTGAGGATTTGCGTGCGCACGAGATCCGCCAAGCGGTCAATATCTTCGTCTTTATGAAGCGCGGTGAATGTGAAGCGCAGACGCGCTGTGCCTTGCGGCACAGTTGGCGGTCGAATGGCCGTTACCAGAAAACCTTCTTCTTCGAGAAAGGCTGATGCCTTAAGCGTCGTTTCAGGAGCGCCAAGCACCAGGGGTACAATTGGGCTCTCGGCAGCTGGTAAGTTAAGCGCTCTCGTAAAACGGTGCGCCTTCTTTACCGGCAGGGCCGCGTAGTCCGGCTCCGCCTCGATAATTTCGAGGGAAGCGATTGCCGCAGCGGCACTTGCCGGCGGCAGGCCCGTTGAATAGATGAGAGTCCGCGCCCGAGTGCGCAAAAGGTCAATCACCGGCTGGCTCGCACAAATGTAGCCGCCATAGGACCCGATCGCTTTTGACAGTGTTCCCATTTGCAGGGGGACATCCGCTTTCGTTCCCGTCACGAAGCTGGAGCCGCGACCTTCGGCAAGCACGCCAATGCCATGGGCATCATCTGTCATCAGCCAGGCATCATGCGTATTGGCGATTTCGGCCATTTCAGCAACCGGCGCCAGATCCCCATCCATAGAGAAAACCCCGTCGGTGACGATGAGGCAGTTTCTCGCAGCCGTGCGGTGTGTTTCGAGTAGCTCGGTCAGGTGTGCCATATCATTGTGTCTGAACCGAAAGGATGTCGCTCCGGAGAGATCTGTTCCTGACAGAAGACAGGAATGGGAGAGCTCATCGGCAAGGACCAGGTCGCCCGGTTTCATCAAGGTCGGGATGATGCCTAAGTTGGCGAGGTAACCGGACCCGAACACCACGCAATCGTCGGTTTGCTTGAGTGCAGCAAGGCGGCGCTCCAATTCCGTAAAGATGGAATGGTTACCGGTCACGAGCCGCGACGCACCAGAACTTGCGCCGCGTTCATCCAGGGCGCGTTTAGCCGCATCAATGACCCGAGGGTCGTGGGCGAGGTTCAAATAGTCGTTGCAGCAGAAGGAGATAAGCGTCCGTCCGTCGCGTTCCACATAAGCCCCTGCATTTCGGTCGGTTTCTTTGAGGCGCCGACGCAGGTTCCCGGCCTCCAGTTCGGCCAGTTTCCGCAATGCCATGTCGTTGAGTGAGCTCATTTCAACGCGATCACCTTAATTCACGGGTTTTTGGGGGATTACGGCAGTTTCCGCTGCGACATCCAATTTCTCCCAAAATCGGCGGCAAACCTGCGCGTTGCGCCCCTGGGAGTCAACCAAATCCGGCGTCAAAATGCCCAGACTCTCTTGCTTGCAAATGGGCCCGTTCTGCCTATGCTCACGGTCAAAATGCCCCCGAAAGCCCGCCTTGAAACAGGGAAGAGTTCATGAATATTCAGACGCCCGTGTCCGAGCAGTCCGCCGCTCCTGAGACCACCGCCCTCCGCCATGATTGGGGCCGAGAGGAAGTTGAAGCGCTGTTTGCCCTTCCCTTCAATGATCTCATTTTCCAAGCGCAGACGGTGCACCGCGAATGGTTTGACCCAAATGAAGTGCAAAAAAGCATGCTCCTGTCAGTCAAGACAGGTGGCTGCCCGGAAGATTGCGGCTATTGCTCCCAGAGCGCGAAATATGACACGGGTCTTAGCGCATCCAAACTGATGGAAGTTGAAAAGGTACTAGACGGTGCGCGCCGCGCAAAAGAAGCAGGTGCCTCGCGATATTGCATGGGCGCTGCCTGGCGCGAACCAAAAGAACGTGACATGCCAGCCATCGTTGCCATGATTAAAGGCGTGCGGGAAATGGGCATGGAAACCTGCATGACCCTTGGCATGCTGAGCCCGGAACAAACCATCCAGCTCAAAGATGCCGGGCTCGACTATTACAATCACAATATCGACACGTCTGAAGAGTTCTATCCGTCAATCATCACGACACGGACCTTCCAGGATCGCATTGATACTCTGGAGCGTGTCCGCGAAGCCGGTATCAATGTCTGCTCCGGCGGAATTCTGGGACTTGGCGAAGGACGTCAAGACCGCGCCGGTATGCTGATGGCGCTCGGCAATCTCACCGAGCATCCTCAGTCTGTGCCGATCAATATGCTGATCCCGATTGAAGGCACACCTCTTGGTGAGAATGCAAAGATCGATGCGATCGAATTTGTACGCACAATTGCCGTTGCCCGCATCATGATGCCGAAGTCCATCGTTCGCCTGTCTGCAGGCCGTGAATGGATGTCGGATGAAACCCAGGCGCTCTGCTTCCTTGCTGGCGCGAACTCGATTTTCGTTGGAGATGAGCTGCTCACAACGAAGAACCCGGGCCAGGACAAGGACCAGGCACTGTTCGACAAGCTGGGCCTTGAGCCTATGCCCGCACATAGCTGCCCGTCTGAGGTTTAAACCAAGCGTTTAAGGCTTAACCGCCCGTAGGATCGCTGCCACGATTTCGTCGTCGAACTTTTTGCGTTCGGCGCGGGATCCTCTGCCGCCAAGTGCCACCTGAAAGAGGGACCCATCCATCAAGGACGTGATGATCCGCGCGCGCTTTAGCGCTTCGTTAGATGATATTTTGGGGCTCAGCTCTTGCACAAGCTCAGCGACCGCCTGATAGAAATGTCTGTAGTGTTTTTTGTGCAGATGTCGAAAACGTTCCTGGTGTAAGGCCAGCATGAACGTGACCGCATAGACACGCCCCCCAGTCTGGTTCCAATCCTCCAAGAGTTGATGGACCATATGTGTAAGCCTGGTCTCGGCCGTCCCTAAGCCGGCTATTGCTTCACGGACTGTGCTCAGGCTGCATGAGAACTCCTGACGGACAATTTCTTCCAAGAGATCTTCGCGTATGGGGAAGTAGTATTGGAGATTACTCAAAGTGATCGCCGCACGCGCTGCGATTGTGCGCAGCACAAAGGCATCATACCCCTCGTGAATCAAGAGATCCCGACCGAGAGAAATGATCTCTGCGCGACGCTTCTGACCTTTGGTCAGATTAATATCTTCATCATTTACCGCGCTTTGCGCATTCATATTGCAGTCCGGCCCTTGCACTTAATAGGTCAACAACCTATTTTTAGTTAAACATTAGGTTATTGACCTATTTTAGAAAGACTAGTGGAAGAGAGCAATGGATATTACCAACCCCGATCAAACATCCGCTTCAACCTACGCGGGTCAGTTTCCTGACCTCGTCCATCAGACCGGCGCCGCCACCTATAATTATCTGTTCGGGCCAGACCGCGTGCTCTTCGACGCCTACATGACAGCAAGTTGGACGGAGCCAAAAAACCTCTTCTCCCATTCCGAGACGAGCATTGTTGCCGACGGATCAACTCTTCTGGGTATTGAGCTCGGCTATGGGGGCAGCGACTGGTACAAATTCCATTCATCCGGTGGTGAGGTGATCGGCAAACTCTTCGAGGCTGGCCGTCTCACTGAAGAGGGTCTCGTTGCGTTGGGCGAGAGATCAAACCTTATAAGCTACATGAACCCACATATTCCCGATCACGCCTATTACATCACTGCCCTATCCGTCGCAGCTTCTGCGCGCGGAACAGGGCTTGGCGCTAAACTGCTCACCAATGCCATCGACCGCGCCCGCAAAGAGGGATACCAAGAACTCCATCTGGATGTTTTCTCCGACAACCCAGCCGTTAAATTCTACCAATCCATGGGCCTAACCTGCATGTCTGAAACGGTTGCTCCCATCCCCTGCGGCGAGCACAATATACCGATGGAAATGCGAATGGTGATTGCCCTATGACAACCTCTGAGATGCGTTACGTGTTTTCGACCGCACAGACAAAACATGATCCGAAGTTCTTTCTCGCAAGCGGGGTCATCTCAGAGAATGAGGAGGTGCCTGCGCGCGCTGAAATCCTCGCGACAGGCGCAGAGAAAGCGGGTCTTGCCCGAATTGCCCCTGAGGATTACGGGCTTGGGGTCATCAGCCGCTGCCATACGCCGGAATATCTTCAGTTTCTCAAAAACATTTACGCCCGCTGGTCGCGCAAACCCGGCGCGCCTAAGGAAGTGATCCCCAACATTCACCCTCAGCGTCGTGACTTTGGCTACCCCGCCGCCGCTGACGGGCAGGTGGGCTATCACACGGCCGACACCTCTGCGCCCATAGGCGAGCACACCTGGGAGAGTGCTTATTGGTCTGCCCAGACAGCCGCGCATGCCGCCGAGCTTGTTTTGGAAGGGGCGAATTGCGCGTACGCGCTTTGCCGGCCGCCAGGGCACCACGCCATGCGCGAAATCGCCGGTGGATTTTGTTACCTGAACAATTCCGGCATTGCTGCTGAGGTCCTGCGCCAACAGCATGAGCGTGTCGCCATTCTTGATGTTGATGTGCACCACGGGAACGGTACGCAAGATGTGTTTTATGAACGCTCAGACGTGCTGACTGTTTCTCTTCACGTTGACCCGGTTCGCTTCTACCCGTTTTTTTGGGGCCATGCAGATGAACGCGGTGATGGCGCCGGCCAGGGATATAATCTCAACATCCCGCTGCGCCGCAGGACGGCAGACGATGAATATCTGACAGCACTTGATGAGGCGCTGGAACGGATCGACGCGTTTGCGCCGGGGGCGCTTGTTGTCGCACTTGGGTTGGATTCCTTTGAAGGCGATCCGTTTGAGGGGCTGTCTATTTCAACACCCGGCTTTGCGCGCATCGCAGATGCCATATCAAAACGGGGGTACCCGACCGTGATTGTTCAGGAAGGCGGTTATATCTGCCCAGAACTTGGCGACAACCTCACATCCTTCCTGACCGGTTTCACTGCCACACGAGGTTGAAATCAAGACAGGCATTTAGAGCCAGGCAAACGCTTTTTTCAGAAAGGCTTGCCCATCGCTCGATTGCCACTCTCCATGCGCCATGACGACTTGCTCGGTCGGCCAGGCCAAAATACGGGCCTTGGCCGCTCTGGCGGGTTTTAGGAAGATGAATGAGAGCCGCCATTCTAGCGGCGCATAGCCCCAGCCTTCTACGATCTTCCATCTGCGAGCAATCCAGCGCGCCCACGGCTTCCAATGCTCGCGAAGAAAAGCGTCACTGAAGTTTTCCGACAGGTCAGCAAGGATGGTGGTGGCAGAGGGTCTGTGATGGAAGACGATCTCATCCAGAACCGGGGACCCTTGCATCCAGACCTGGTCAATTTCATCCGCCCAATCTAACGGCGGGGTCTCCGTCAGCGCATTTTCAAACTCAAGCTCGGGGCATTTCGCTATTGTGGAGGCTGGGCCCCACACTTTTGCACCCGGAAAAGCGTCTGCCCACTCAGCCAAAAACAGGTAGTGGATTTTGTTTGGGCTCACGAGATGTTCTACGGGCCCCATGTCCTGAACAATGTCCCTCAACTCCTCTGTCAGTTTGGTCGGAGACCAGACCCACACACCCCCTCCCTTTAGGCGCACGATGACGCAGCGGGTTGGATAGGGAAATCCGTAAAAACTCACGCAATCCCCATCGGCCATCCAGATCTCATGTCCAATTTTTTGAAGCATATCAGGCCTCGTGCGGTTGAGCCTCAAGTGGTGAAGCCTATGCCATCTGACGAAACTGTCCAGCATGTGGCCAAATAGGCCTATTTAGGAGTTGCGCCCACGACAGCCTCCCGCGACATTGCGCCTCTGCTTTCTCAGTGAGGTGTCTCATGGCCAGTTTTCCCCCAGCAAACCCTGCCTATCCAAACCCGCCGGAATGGCTGCAGGAGTGTGCGCGCCACGTCTGGCTGCCCTACGCTCAAATGCAGACAGTGCCCATGACCCTGCCCGCGGTCAAAACCGAGGGCGTGCGTATCACGCTGGAAGACGGTCGGGAGCTGATTGACGGCGTATCCTCCTGGTGGACAGCGGCGCATGGATATAATCATCCGCATATCCGTGAGGCGGTGACCAAGCAACTTGAGCAGATGCCGCACATCATGCTCGGCGGTTTCGCCCATGAGCCGGGCTTTCGGTTGGCCAAACGCCTTGCAGGCATCCTTCCTGGGGATCTGAACCACACATTCTTCTCTGAGTCAGGGTCTGTCTCAGTTGAGATCGCCATGAAAATTGCCGTGCAATATTGGATCAACCAGGGCGTGCACGGGCGCCATCACTTTGTCAGCTTCCGGGGCGGCTACCATGGAGACACTTTGGGAACGATGGCGGTTTGCGATCCGGACGAAGGAATGCACAGTCTTTTCAAAGGCGTGATCCCGGAACACCTGCTGACCGGCATTCCCCGTGGCGCGGACGGTGAGGCTGTTTTCGATCAGTTCCTTGAAACCCACGCGCATGAAGTTGCTGCGGTCGTAATGGAGCCGCTCGTACAAGGTGCCGGGGGCATGATTTTCCACCCGCCGGAAACATTGCAAATCATTCGGCGTTGTTGTGACCGGCACAACGTGCTGCTCATTGTCGATGAAATTTTCACCGGCTTTGGCCGAACAGGTACGCTCTTCGCCTGTCACCAGGCCGACATTGTTCCTGACATAATGACGCTCTCCAAAGCCCTCACCGGGGGGACAATGGCGCTCGCCACTACAACCGCACGCGCCCATGTTTTCGAGGCTTTCCTGAGTGACGACCCGGGCAAAGCCTTGATGCATGGCCCCACCTATACAGGCAACCCCCTGGCCTGCACCGCTGCCAATGCGGCGCTTGATCTTTTCGAGCAGGAACCAAGGCTTGAGCAAGTTGGCCGGATAGAGGCGCAGCTCAAGAAGGAGCTGGAACCCGCACGTGCCGTCAATGGTGTCAAAGATGTCCGTGTGTTGGGCGCTATTGGGGTGATCGAGGTCGACACTCTAAAGGACACGGAATGGTTGAAACGCCGGTTCATCGAAGAGGGGGTTTGGGTTCGTCCGTTCGCGAACATCATCTATACAACACCGCCACTGGTGATCGAGGAAGCCGATCTGAGGACACTCACCCAGGCAATGCTGCGCGTGCTGACTGAATGGGAGCAAAAATAGGCTTTTTGCCGGCGGAATTTCGCCAGAAACAGGCTTTTCCGACTGCTTCAGCCCGTCAGCGCTATTGAGGCCCCATTGGGTAAAAGTTAATCTGGCCGGGCAGCTGATTCGCGGGAATCAGCTGGTTTAGTGCCTTATTGAGCCTTAGGTCATGACGGGACCCTAAGACCGGGCACCTGGGGATTTCGATCTCCCAATAACCCGTCAGTAAACAGGGGTACATGCGTTATGTACGTGATTGCGTTCGCGTCTCAAAAGGGCGGTTCAGGCAAAACCACCCTGGCCGGGCATATAGCGGTCGAAGCGGAGCGGACGGGACTTGGTCCCGTTGTATTGATGGACACGGACCCTCAGGGGAGCCTGTCGCAATGGTGGAACGTTCGAGCGGCTGAGACACCGGCCTTTGTTCGGACGTCTGAAAATGGCCTGGCGTCTGATTTGGCAGCGCTGAGGGCTGCAGGAACAGGACTGGTTGTGATTGATACGCCTCCAGCGATTACATCGACGATCGGCCAGGTTATAGCCGAGGCTGATCTCGTCGTGATTCCGACCCGGCCTAGCCCGCATGACCTGCGCGCCGCAGGGGCGACTGTTCAAATCTGCGAAGATGTCGACAAACCGCTGGTCTTTGCCATCAATGGCGCAAGCCCAAGGGCTCGTATTACCACGGAAGCTGCCATCGCACTTTCACATCACGGAGCGGTGTCACCGGCCATCGTTCATCAGCGCATCGACTTCGCGTCAGCTATGATCGACGGACGCACAGTTATGGAACTAGGAGGCTCATCCCGGTCGCCTGGCGAAATCTCCGAGCTTTGGAGTTTCCTCAGGAATCGTCTGACTGGCGAAACCGCCTCTCCCCTTCTGTCTCCCAGCGAGACCAAAACAACCAAAGAACCGCTGTCACCGTTAGGTGATGGGTCTTCCCTAAGAGGCGCCGCCTAAATGTCCAAGAAGCCTGCCCCGCTGACAAGCGATCTCCTGGTTCGGAAGGGTGATGCAACGCCCTCCTCCATTGACCCGCAAGATCGCGCGACAGCGCCGGAAGCGCCCGCTGCAGAAGTCCATGAAGAGCCTGTTGCGCCGGTGATGCCAGAACCTGACATCGTCATTGCGGCGGATGAAGCAGATGACGACACAAATGGATCTCGTCGTCGCCTTGCAGCTGTATTGGCGCTGGTCGCGGTGGTGACAGCCGGTGTCCTTGCCGTCAGCATGTTTGGTAGCGACAGCACAACGTCTGTTGCCCCTCTTGACGAAAATACCAGCACTGCAGAGACAGAAGCACCAAGTGTTGCGCCCATTATCGCGCCGCCTGGTCCTCAATCAGATGGAGCACCCGTCCCGCCAGAGGCTGCGGAGCTAAGGCTTGATTCCGCAGATCCATCGCCTGACACGATAACGGCTGAAAATACACCTGCGCCAACTCCCGAAGAAGCGCCTGTTACAGAGGCTCCAATCTCGGAGGTCCCTGCGCCGGTTGCGCCACCTCGGGAAGCCGCCACGATTACCCCACCTGCATCAGAAACTGCACCAGCGGAGCCTGAAGCCCCTGTTGAGGTCGCAGTGGCCACCCCAACACCGGCTGTCGCAGAAGCCGGGCAATATCTGATCCAACTGCTATCCGTTCGTTCCGAGGCCGCCGCGAAGACCGCCTGGGTAAACCTGCAGACCGCCCATAGTGATCTGTTAGGTGGAGAGACGTTAAATATTGAAGCCGCCGACCTTGGCGAGCGCGGTACTTTCTATCGCGTCCGTTTTGGCGCTTTTGATGCCAAGGCTGATGCAAACTCGGTTTGCTCTGCCCTGAAAGCCCAAGGTCAGGACTGCCTGGTGAAACGCGCGAACTAGCTCAGGCAGCGACCCTGGTTGGCACGGCACTCTCGATGAACCGCAAAGTCCGTCGAAGGGCTGTTTCAATGTCTGCCTGCGCGATGCCCGCTCTAACTGCTGCAGCTTCTGCTGTGCTCGTATCAAAACGGTAATCGTTGATGAATGCCAGAGTCTCCGCTGGTGTGCCCAACCGTTTCTCCAAGCCACTCTTCAGCACCGCTCTCAATGCCCAGATGGGAATGTGTTTGTTTGGGGCTCGCAGATTGAGTTCGTCTGCAATAATCCCGACCATGTTCTTGAGTGTTGGCGTTCCCTGGTTCAGCAAAACATAATCGGTGCTCTGGTCAGCGTCCTGAAGAGGAACTTTGGCGGCGAAGGCGGCAACATAATCGATTGTCACCAGAGGGGTCCAAGCCTGGGGGGTTCCCGGCACAGCGCTTAACGTACCTCGTTTCAATCCATCAATCAGACCTTCAATTCCAAACACCTGTTGGGCCTCGCCCGTATCTGATGCTCCAATCACGGTCGCCGGGTTGAGGATGGTTGTCGGTAAGCCGTTGACTGCAGCTTGACGCACAAGAAAGTCAGCCTCAATTTTCGAAGCCTCGTACGCTCCTACCCGTTTGTAAAGGCGGCGGAGCTGCTTCTTTGGGTTTGAGGCGCTTGTGGCAAAAGCAGCCGGATCAAAATTGATCGCTTCTCTGTGGCGGGGCGAGGTTACCAAATAACCGGATATGTGAACGAAGCGCTGGAGGTCGCGCTGAGCTTTTGCCCAATCCACCAACTCGCGAACAGCACTGGCATTGACGCGCTTTGCGAGCTTTGGTGGCAGACCCCAATCCATTGCAGCAGCAAAGCTATAGACATGCGTGACATCTTTGAGGTGTTGGCGGAGCGGTACCTCATCCAAGAAGTTCTCTGTTGCCAGGTCGCCTTCGACAAGTATCAGGCGTTCCGGGGCACCTCCGTGATCAGATATCCACGCGACTAGTTCTGGTGCACGTCTTTCTGCATTCCTTATAGGAGCAACGATTGTGGCACCGTCGCGGGTCAGGGCTGCAGCAGTCCAGCGGCCGATTAGGCCAGTGATACCAGTCATCAGAATTTTGTGGGTCATGAGGTCAAACTTTCAATAAGGGGCTCAAATCCGCCGCGACGTCGTTCAATGGCGTTATGTCTTGCGTCGCTTTGGCCAATAAAAGCGCGCCTTCAATTGAGGATAGTGTGAGCCGGGCAAGGCGAGGGCTCCGGTCTGACGGGAGACCGAGACGGATGAAGGTATCGGTGATGAGCGCGAGCCAAGCCTCATAAGCGTCTGCACAGGCTCTCTGTAATAGGGGTGTTGCTCTCGTGGCTTCCAGTGCGACGGTTGAAACGGGACACCCCTTGGAGAATTGCGAGGCTAGCAGCTCTTCTGCAAAGAGCGCTGAGGTCTTTGCAAGAACTGCTTGCGGACTATCTGCGCCAGCCAGACCTTCTTGCAAGATTGCTTCAACCTGAGCGGCGCCTGCCGTGACCGCCGCCGCCGCTAGCTCTTCCTTACCGCCGGGGAAATGAAAATAGAGCGACCCACGAGGCTGACCGCTTTCACGCACGATCTGGTTGAGCCCAGTTGCAGCGAAGCCATGTTCTTGCAGCAAGCGCGCGGTCGTTTCAACCAATGCCTGTCTCGTTCGATCGCCCTTGCTTTGGCGTCCGTCCAGGATTTCAGTTTCGGGTGCATTTGATTGGTGGTGTTCCATGCTCATAAATTATGTAGATCGGTCTACTTTTTCAAGACCACACCAAAAGAAACTTTGAAACAGGCAGAAACGTTGGTGTTTTGGCTGCACTCAGGTAGGGTCCGGCATCAAAATTGGAGAGATGACACATGGTTCAGGCGGTGATTTGGGATTTTGGTGGCGTGCTCACCACGAGCCCTTTTGAAGCATTCAATCGGTTTGAAGCAGAGCGGGGTTTGCCCAAGGACTTCATCCGGCAGGTTAATTCAACCAACCCCGATACAAATGCCTGGGCTCTTTTTGAGCGAAGCGACATCACGCTGACCGAATTCGACGACATGTTCGCAAAGGAAGCGACCGCATTAGGTGGCAGTGTTACTGGGCGCGAGGTCGTTTCCCTTCTTTCCGGCGACATCCGCCCGGAAATGGTAACAGCTCTTAAGCGCTGCAAAGAGAAGTTTACAGTTGGGTGTATCACCAACAATGTGAGCGCCGGTGAAGGCGCCGGCATGGCGCGGACAGAGACCAAAGCAGCTGCCGTTGCTGAAGTCATGACGCTCTTCGATCATGTGATCGAGAGTTCCAAAATCGGCATCCGAAAGCCAGACCCGCGCATTTACGAAATGGCGTGCGACACACTTGGTGTCGAAGCATCCCAGTCTGTCTATCTGGATGATCTCGGCATCAATCTCAAACCCGCCAAGGCACTCGGCATGACAACGATCAAGGTTCTGAACGCCGAGCAAGCGCTGACAGACTTAGAAACGGCTGTCGGCTTTTCGCTTCGCTAGGAAGTGTGCGCCACCAAACGAAAAAGGCCGCCTTAAGAAGGCGGCCTTTTCTTTGGAGATGATCTGAAACTCAGCCTTTTGCGGCTTCTTTCGCTGCTTCTGTGTCATCCGCGCTCAACCCAAGCTGCGTAGCCACATGATTTACCAGGTGCTCTTCAAACTTGTGAAGGCTGCCGTCTGAGAGTGCAACCGCCCAGAGCATCTTGAGAAGATCCTTCTTCTCTCCATCATCGAAGCTGTTGGCCACAATATTGATAAACGCCATATCGGAATAGTTGGCTTTCTGACGTTTCTCAGCGACGTCCACAAGGTCGTTTGCCGCATCGTCGGTCAGGCCGAACTGCTCCTTCACCACACGCGTGATAGTCGCGCGCTCACCTTCGTCAAAGTCGCGATCGAGGCGAGCCGCCTCAACCATCAACGCCGCCGCCGCGACCTGCTTTACATCGCCACTGGCAACAGTCGCTGCAGGTGGTGCTTTTGGGCCGTCTTGTAAAAGGCTCAGAATTTTATCGAGCATATGTGCCTCCGGTCTTCCCTATGATGCCCGCTCCTGGATTGGCCAGCATCTGTTGTCTGAAACTATAACGCCGCCGACGGACAATGTCCTTCGGCGGCGCTGTTTTTCTTTATCCCACCTTTTTTAGTGCGCGAGAGCGCCTGAAGGCGCCTTCACAGGGCGTTTACGTGGGAAGAGCATGTCGAGCACCACTGCAATGGACGGCAGTGTCGTGATCGCCATGATCATGTTGATTGAGAACATGAAGGTCAGCAAGAGACCCATGTCAGCCTGGAATTTCAGGGCTGAGAAGGTCCAAGTCGACACACCAACCGCCATGGTGATGGCTGTAAACACAACCGCCATACCGGTTTCGAAGAGTGTCTGCTTGTAGCTGTCCGTAATGTTCAGACCTTCGGCTAGGTGGAATTGAACGCGGTTGTAGATGTAGAACGCGTAGTCCACACCAAGGCCCACGGCCAGCACCATCACCGGCAGCGTCGCCACAGTGAGCCCGATTTCGAGCAACTCCATGAACCAGTAGCCAAAGAAGGTGGCGAAGGTAAGTGGAATGGTACAGGCGATTGTCGCACGCCAGTCACGGTAGGTGAGAACCACCAGAATGACGATTGCCACATAGACCCAGAGCATCATTGGAAGCTCGGATGTTTCAATCTCCTGGTTCACGGCAGCGGCAACACCCATGTTGCCCGAGGCCAGACGGATCTTCACGTCGTCGCGTGCATTGGCATCCCGCCACTCAACAACTTCATGCACCGCACGTTCAATCGTTGTCGCTTTTGCATCTTCAAGGAAGATCAGAAGAGACATGACTGAACAGTTCTGGTTCAGAAGACCGGTTGATGGAGGAACAGGGCCTACAGCCTGCACCAGTGCAAACTGGTTACGCGGCAGTGCGCGCCACTTGAGGTTCCCCTCGTTCCAACCTGCCGATGAGTTCTTCACTGCATATGGCAGTGAGATCGCAAGGGACACACCCTCTACATTCTCCATGTGCCACGTGAAGCGGTTCAGGTAGCGCATCTGGTCGTACTTAATACAAGCTTCAGTTGGCGTTTCCGTCACAACAGTCAACAGGTTAAGACCAAGCGAGAATTTCTCTGCAATGGTCGTACTGTCGACATTGTATCGTGCCTCGGGATGAAGCTCTGGTGACCCAGGATGCAGCGCACCAACATGACGGTCCTGGCTTTCGACAACCGCAGCGATGAAGAAGCCCGTTGAAACGATCAGTGTGATCACTGCCGTTTTCGGATTCGCAATGTTCCCAAGCACCCGCATCAGCTTCAGACGCGTTTCGCGTGCCCGAGCCACACGATCTGCGAAGCCTTCGTCGAACGTGAAGTAGGAAGCAAGGACCGGAAGCATGATGAGGTTGGTGATGATCTTCAGCGCCACACCAATCGATGCTGTAATCGCCAGTTCCTGGATCATCTGGATCGGGATCAGGATCAGTGTGCCGAAACCAACAAGGTCAGTCACCAGAGCCATCGTCCCAGGGATCAGAAGACCCGAGAAGCTTGTCCGCGCCGCTTCCTCTGAGGTTGCGCCGTTGGATATCTCGGCGGTGATCAAGTTGATCTGCTGCACCCCGTGGCTCACCCCGATCGCAAAGACCAGGAAAGGAACCAGGATCGCGAGTGGATCAAGACCGTAGCCGAGGAAGGCCAACACCCCGAATTGCCAAACCACTGATACCAGTGAACAGAATAGAGGCAAGAAGGTGAGAATGATCGACCGTGCATAGAGATACACAGATAGTGTCGTCAAAATGAAAGCGATAAAGAAGAACTGAACAACCGATTGCGCACCGTCGGCAATGTCACCGATCAGCTTCGCAAAACCAATGATACGGACGTTGTAGTCGCCGCCTTCAGTTTCATATTTTGCTCGAATTTCTGATTCAAGCTTTGCCGCCAGGTCGAAATAGTCGAGCTTCTCTTGAGTCTTCGGATTGTACTCCAGGAGCTCCGCCGTAATCATTGCAGAGCGGAAGTCACCGGCCACCAGGCGCCCAACGAAACCACCCCGAATAACATTATTCTCGATTTGCGCGAGAGCTTCCGGGTTCATTGTCTCTGACGTCACCGTACCGGGGATCACATCGTCAGCACGAATGCCTTCTTCTGTAATCTCGAGATAACGTGTGTTGGGTGTCCACAGGGACGTCACCGTGTGACGGGCAACACCAGGAAGGAAGAAGATATCGTCTGTGATATCTTTGTATTCCTGGAAGAATTCTTTGTTCCAGATTGAGCCTTCCTTGGCTTCCAGCACAATGATCACACGGTTCGAACCAAAGAGCTTCTCTCGATACTCCTGGAAGGTCTGAATATATTCGTGCCCCGCTGGCAACTGCTTGTCGAACCCGGCGTCCATCTTCAGCTGCGTCGCAAAATATCCCGCATAAAGCGTAAATACTGCAAGCGCCGCGAGAATGATGATGCGGGTCCTAAAAATAAGGGCTTCGAGTAACTTTACCATAGACCTTTTCCCGTCTCCCTGGTCGCCCCTCGACGACCGTCAACACTAAACGCAAATCAGAACCGCACCTACTCCGTACACGGACAAGTGCGGCGCGTCTGCGCAAAACTATTTAGGGGGAAGATCCTAATAAATCGCTGAGGCTCTCATGAGCGCCCAACGAGAATCTTGCTGGTCAGAACTTTCAAGCAAGAGCTTCGCTCCGCTTGCCTGTTTGACCTCCACAAACGACGCAGATCGCGTCTTTCGTGGCCTACCCCCTCCCAAGTCCCGCTTCTCGCGGGTCGCCGACATTTGCTGCCGATCGAATTCTTATCTTTCTTATGGCTGGAGACTTAGAAGGTCAGCATCCAGCACCCCTTAGTAATTGTCCGCTCAATCGCTCAGGCAATCTGCCCGACCATTTTGCGTGCAACCCTCCTCCGATAGCACAGTTTTCTTCCCAATGTAACGGGAAACGCATGCCTTAAACGGCGATTTGAACGTCCGAGATTAGCGATGCCTAACAGGGTTAATGAAAGCCCCTACCTAGGATCCGGCCTACCGCCATCGTCATGTGTACTTGTCGCAGAGTGCCAGTACCCACTCATTCGCCTTCGCTTCCGGTTCACTTCTCCTTTAGCAAAAATGACGGAGGTGTCATTTTCCACTTGATAGGCACCTAACCTCATCCTATCTTTTGAATCAAGATGAGTTTTTGGCTCTTTTCGGGCCCTTGGCGCGGGAACTATATGTTTCACCCTGCAATGCGCCTTTCTGGAGGAATACATGACTGAAATTCGGCAGATTACTAAGGACGAGGCTTACAATGCCTGCGCACCTGATGATTTTCCTGCGATGATGGACGTTGATCGGTACGGCAATCGGTCGAGTGCATTCGACAAAATCATTTCCGCCACCCACGACCATTTCTGGGATCCGCTCGACACCAAGTATATTGATTTCTCTGAGCCTTTCGATACGGAAACTCAGATGATCATGCCTGAAAGCATGATCCCTGAATTTCAGCTCCCCTGTTTCCAGGCTCTGTCTGAAAAAGACAAAGTACGGTTTGCCAACGAGACCGCTCGATGGAGCCTTTCGGCCATCCTTCATGGCGAACAAGGCGCACTTAACCTGTCGGCCAGCCTGTGCCACATCCTTCTCGACCCAGGTGCGCAGGAATATGCCGCGAACCAGACGCGCGAAGAAGCACGCCACGTCACGGCGTTTGCCAAATATGTGGAAACACGCTTCGGCAAGCCACTGCCTGTGGGTGACACGCTAGGCACCCTTCTCACCGACATCGTGAATGCGCCAGAGGTTTACAAAAAAATCGTGGGCATGCAGATGCTGGTCGAAGGTCTTGCCATGGGGGCGTTCGCGACACTCTACACGGGCTCGAATGACCCGCTGCTTGTGAAACTCACGCAGCTCGTCATGACGGATGAAGCATTCCACCACAAATTCGGGAAGATCTGGGCAGACCGGACCATCCCCTCCTTGTCAGAAGAAGAACAGCACATCATTGAAGACTGGGCAGCACATTGCTTCCAGACTCTGCTCTTCAACCTGGTAAACCCGGAACAGAAAAAGGTGATCTACCCGCAATTCGGTCTTGATTGGGAAACAGTGCAGGCAGAAATGCTCGAAGCGTTTACCGACGACGATCGACGCGAACAGATGAAAGAGGGCACGAATATTTTCCGCGTGCTCATCAAAACTCTGCTCAAAGCGGGGATCATTACGGATCGCACCAAAGACTTCTACTCAACCTATGTCGACATGGATGAGCTGAAGAATGAGGGCGATCGGATGATTGGGGACGATATCGCTGAAGACGGTATCAAATATCTCAAGACCATCAACTTTTCGACCAACGAGGATGCTCTCTCCGGCCTTTCCGCTGCAGAGTAAACCTCCCCCTGCGAAACCTGGTTTCGCAACCCCGAGGGCGGCTTTCCTCCAAAAGCCGCCCTTTCCTTTTGCCTAAACTTCAATTTTGGAATTGCACGCACCTTTCGAAAACATGCACTGGTTACTCACTGCATTTTCGAATCTCAAAAGTCGACCAACTTTTGTTGAAAATAGTTAGGCTGTTCTTTTTCGTGCATGTTTTGTCCGAAAACCGCACACACTTTTCGGAAACATGCACTAGCATCGCGGTCATGACCCTTGCCAACATTGAAGACCTCACCCACGCCTCACTAGATGCTCAGGGAATGACGCTCCCCCCACCACCATGGAATGAACTCGGCGAAGGGCTTTGGGGGATCGTTTATGATCTTGGAGACGGGTCGGTTCTGAAACTCGTGCGAAAGCGCGGCGGGCTTGGCTCCCCGGCAGCACTCATTCACCGAGAGGTTGCCGCTCTAAAAGCACTCGGCGGTGGTCAGTGCGGCGGCTTTGAAATCCCAGAGCTGTTGGGTCACGGGAACATTGACCTTCCCGCCAATCCCTTTGTTGCACCACTTGAAGGCTGGCTGCGCCTATCCAAGCTAGACGGCAGACGCATGGGGGATGCAATTCCACCAACACCAGATGGCAGGCAAAGACTGGGCGAGACACTCGGCGCTGCGCTGGCCGACTTTCACAATGATACCAAAGCTCTCAGTGATGCTGCGGACCTGCCGCAAAAAGACCCAATCTTGCGCGCCGTTGGGGAGCTGCGAGAGGTGCTTCCCAAACCAGAAGACAAAGCGCTGTGCGACAGTCTTAAAGAGCACTGGATGTCCCTCTCTCCGTCTCCTGTGTTTTTGCATGGTGACGTCAATCTCAGCAACGTGCTTGTGGGTGAAGATGGCAGGTTCGGCCTGCTTGATTTCGCTGAATGCGGCTTGGGTGCGCCCCATGCAGAATTTCGGCATTTTGAAGAACGACCAGAGATTAGAGACGCGGTCTTTATGGGCTATCAAGCAGCCAGCGGCGAGCAAATTGATTTGGATGTTTATTATCTCGCTGCCACGGTAAACGCCCTTGGCACTCTTTATCACGGGGGCTCGGTACAACCAGGCGTGGCGGCCAACGATCCTCGCAAAGGAATGCGCCTTCGCGGCATGGTCCGACATTGTGCAAGCAAAGCGGGCCTTGAGGTTTAGAGGTATGAGTGACGACGACGCACTCTCTCATGCAACAAGCGATGGTCGGCAATCGCCTGTCGCTGCTGCGGTACAGCGTGGCGTGTGCCGCATGCTCATTCACATGGGCCACATACCGATTACAGAACTCGGTCTGAAAAACGGACGCAGGGTTGATGTCGCCTCGCTCGATAAAAAGGGGGACGTGATCATCGTGGAAATCAAATCATCGCTCGCTGACTTCCGCGTTGATCAGAAATGGCCCGAATATCTGGACTATTGTGATCGGTTTTTCTTTGCGGTCTCGCCCGACTTCCCACTCGACGTACTACCGGAAGATGCGGCTGTGGGCATCATTGTTGCTGACAAGTTTGGGGCAGATATTTTGCGAGAACCGGAGCGGGATGCCCTACCGGCTGCTCGACGAAAGGCAGTGACGCTCCTGTTCGCGCGCGCAGCAGCGGCCCGTGTTCACCAAGCCCTCGACCCAGGTGTCACTGCTCTCCTGGTGAATGACGATGCCGATTGATCGCTTAGCGCGGTGCACGCTTTGCCAGGATGCGCTGCAGGGTCCGCCGGTGCATGTTCAGGCGACGTGCCGTCTCTGACACATTTCGATTACACAATTCATAAACTCGTTGAATATGTTCCCACCGCACCCGGTCTGCGGACATGGGATTTTCTGGCGGTGGCGCCTTTTCTCCTGGCTGCGCCATGAGCGCCGCCTCAACATCATCTGCGTCTGCAGGTTTTGAGAGATAGTCGACAGCACCCAGTTTCACTGCCTCAACCGCGGTTGCGATATTGCCATAGCCTGTGAGCACGATGACCCGCGCATCCTCCCGAACTGTATGGAGAGATGATACGACCTCAAGTCCACTTCCATCATCCAGGCGCAGGTCGACGACGGCATAGGTCGGTTTGACTTCCTGAGCCAAACGGACGCCTTCCTTAACTGTGCCCGCCTGGGAAACAATGAAGCCGCGATTTTCCATTGCCCGAGCCAGGCGCCCGAGAAATGGAGCATCGTCATCTACCAGCAGGAGGGTGCGTTCCTCATTTGCCGGTTCATGTGCATCGTTCGCTTCGTCTGTCATGGTGCTCCTGCCGACCGCGAGGAAAGGCAGCGAGAATACGCCACCGTAAGAGCGTGAATTTTACGCTGTTACGGCCCTCACGCCAACTCATGATCGCTGATTTGGTCCTGTGCGCCGCCTATAGGTGGCGCTTCTATCGCGTCTCTAGGCCATTCCACAATAACCACAGCGCCAGTGCGACCATCTGTCCGATTCCCAAACAAAACCGAGGCGCCGCTTCTTTCTAACAAAGTTTTCCCAATGAAGAAGCCAAGACCCATGCCCTCGTGGGACCCATCCCTGACAGCTCTCGGGGTTCCGCGTGGTCGGGTGGTGACATAGGGCTCCCCCAACCTGTCCACCATATCCATGGGAAATCCAGGGCCATCATCGGTGATCGAAATGCGCACCATCTCTTTGTCGAATTCGCCAGTTAGGGTGACGGTACGCCGCGCGTAATCTGATGCGTTTTCGACAAAGTTGCCCAATCCATAAAGGATCTCAGGTCGGCGAACCAGCGACGGTGCCGGTGTCTCTCCATCCGTCGCCAGATCGAAAGACACATCCATATCCCGATGGGGTGCCACAATTTCGCTTAGAAGGGCGTCGATTTCTATGCGTGCATAGAGGGCGTCGCGAGCGTCAGGCCTGTAGGTCAGGCGCGAGAGAATTTCCTTGCATCTCTCTGCCTGCGAGCGAAGCAAGTTGAGGTCTTCGTCCAACTGATCTCCGGTTGGCTTATCGCGTTGAAGCTCCCGTGCAACTAGGGCAATTGTTCCAAGGGGCGTCCCCAGTTCGTGGGCGGCCGCGGCAGCCAATCCATCAAGCGCTGACAGTCTTTGCTCCCTCGCCAGAACCAGCTCCGTTGCTTCCAGAGCGTTTGACATGCGGCGCGCTTCGTCGGCGATGCGATAGGCATAAACAGCAACGAAGCCTAAGCCCAACAGGAGACCTGTCCAAATGCCTGCCTGGTAGGTCCAAGGCAAGACGAGGGGTGCATCTGGCGTCCAGGGCAACGGCAGGTGATAGATGGAGAGTGCCGTCACACACATGAAGGCCAAAGATAAAAGAAGACCCGTTGATCTGGGCGACAGGGTGGTCGCTGAAATCGTCACCGGCACCATGAAAAGCAATGAAAAGGGATTGCCAAGCCCACCTGTTAGATAAAGCAAGGCTGCCAGCTGAAGCAGATCGTAGGCGAGATACGCCGCTGCCTGGCTATCGGGCAGACGGATGGGTGTTCTGTATCTGAGGGCCAGGAACACATTGAGCCAGGCAGATGCAGCTATGGCTGCCAGACAAAAGCCGAGAGGCAGCGGAAACTTGAGGCCGAAGTATACGAAGAGAACAGCGCCCAATTGCCCAGCAACCGCCAACCATCGCAGCAGCATGATGGTCTGAAGGCGGATACCCGCTTGATCGGAAATAAAAGAAGAACGCCTGTTTGGTTGGGCCATGGCTATCTCATCTAGGGATCTATTGCACCCCTTGGAAATAGCCGATCAGGCGTTGGACGGCCAGCCTGCTTTATCATTTGCTTTTAGGTGCCGACTTTCACCGATCTTCATGACCCATACGGACTCATCGGCCAGGCCTGCTGCTTTCCCCGCCGCGACAAAGCGTTCTGGAGGTTCAAAAGGCGGCTCTTGGGTGAGAACAACCGTTCCCCAATGCATGCCAACCAGCGTATTCGCTTTCAGATCCTGCCCCATCTGCACCGCTTCTTCCGGTGTGGCGTGGGATGCCATCATCATTTCTCGCGGCGCATAGGCGCCAATGCCCAACAATGCCGTATCAAACGGACCATAGCGCTCCCCGGTCTCCTTAAACACCGGCCCGTAACCGGAGTCGCCGCCAAAAAAGAGGTGGTGGTCTGGCCCCTGGAACGCAAACCCGGCCCAAAGGGATGTATTGTGATCAAACCCAACGCGCCGTGACCAATGCACCACCGGCAGAGCGGTCACTTTCAGGTCGTTCACCACCAGATCGTCGTACCAGTCCATCTCCACCACGTGGGTGAACCCTCGTTTCCGAAAAAAATCTCCCAGATTGAGAGGGACCAAAACGGTCGTTCGATTCTTATCTGGCAATTGCGCCAGGGCTCTTTCGTCGAGATGATCGTAGTGATTGTGAGAGACGACCAAGACATCAATCGGGGGCAAATCGCGGATAGCTATCCCACTCTTTACATATCGTCTTGGTCCAAACCCCGCCGGGCCTGCATAGGTTGTGAGATAGGGGTCGGTCAAAATGACCTTCCCCGCAATGCGGCAGAGGAAGGACGCATGTCCTAACCAGGTAATAAAGTCGCCGGGCTGATCCAGAAATTTTTGCAGTTCTTTGTTCGCCTGATCGCGTGGCAAAACGTGGGAGGTCGGCACTTCGATCTTGCTGAAGCTGCGCCCAAACATCTCCGCGAAATAGGGAAGCGCAACCCGCAAGGGAACCGATTTCTTTGGGCTACCCTTTGGATTACGGAATTTGCCATCCGGCAGGTGGTGCCATGGCCGGTCTCCAGAAGGAGATGTATCGCTTTTTCGGTCAGTCTTCGTCTTGGTCATGGAGAAGAAGATAGGGCGCACCCACCCGCGATAAAAGGGCTGCTAGGTGCGTTTGTCCGGCTTCGCGCCCGTTAGATGCCTCAGTAGGCGCCTGCTTCGCGCAACATATTAGCGATCACCCGATCACGGCGCTGCTCAGCAATGCCGAGGGCCGTTCGACCCGTCAGGTCAGTCGCCTCATAATCTGCGTCCCAATCCAGGAGCAGACGGACCATTTCTGCCTGGCCCGCTCGCGCAGCAATGATGATAGCAGGCTCACGGTTGGCACCCAGACGGTCGGGGTCAGCGCCGCCTTCCAGAAGCGCCGCACTCAAATGCACCATTTTTGTTCCCGCAAGAAGCGTAAGCAGCGTATCACCCGCTTTATCTTTCGCTTTAATACGAGCGCCATTTTCGAGCAGGAATTTAAAGGCGTCTTCCTGACCAAACTGCAGGGCGACAAAGAGCGCTGGTGATCCCAACTTATCTCGTGAATCGAGAGACTCACCGCGCACCAAAGCTGCCTTCAATACATCAATGTCTCCATCACGCACCGCTTCAATGAAAGGAGTGTCAGGTGTAACCACGGCGGGTTGCTGGATGCCGGTAGAATACGCGCTCTTCGATGCTCCCAAAACCATGAGGGCCACAAGGAAGGCAGAAACTAGAATCTGTTTATATGTGAGATTAACCCCACCACGCTCATGTCTCACGGTCATCTTCTTTATCTTTGGCAAATTCTGAGATTGTGTCCTGCGACGAGAATCCACATTGTCGTGCTTTGCTCGAATAGGCTACCTATGCCCGGATCGTACTTGTAGGTTGTTACAGGTCCAAGGCAAACTTGCATTTCGCCCAAATCCGGGATGATGAAGATGCCAATACCTGCCTGAATACAACATGAACGCACACATTTGGAGCTCCCATGTCGCGATTAACTGTCTTTCTTGTTGCCATAGCAGGCCTTGCCCTTGCGACAGCTGGAATTATCTACGTGACGATGCCCTCAGACCAGGGCGATTACCCAGAGCGCTCCAGCGGTGCAGCTCTCATTGGAGGTCCTTTTGAACTCGTGCTGCATGATGGCAGCACGGTCACGAATGAAACGTTCAAGGGCGAACTGATGCTGATCTATTTTGGCTTCACATTTTGCCCAGACGTCTGTCCGACCGAGCTTCAGATTATGAGCAATGCGCTGGATCTTGTTGGGGACGACGCAGAACAGGTGCGACCCATCCTAATATCCATTGATCCTGAAAGGGACACTGTCGAAGCGATGGCCCAATATGTGAGCCATTTTCATCCGCGGATGACCGGGCTTACAGGCACAGTTGAGCAGGTTGCCGCCGCTGCCCGAGCCTACCGGGTGTATTACGAGCGAGTGGAAGATCCGGGCTCCAATGCTGCCTATACAATGGATCACTCTTCCATCGTGTACCTTATGGACAAGAACGGTCAGTTCATTACCCATTTTGGGCCAGGAACAAAGCCTGAGAAAATGGCGGAGACCATTCGCAGCGCCCTGAGCAACAGCTAGAAATGCTCTTCGTCACCCAGTCGCAAATATCTGAGAGTCGTTCCGGAAGGCTTTGAACTCAAGGGCGTTGCCCGACGGATCGCGAAAGAACATTGTTGCCTGCTCTCCCGGCAATCCCTTGAACCGTACATGCGGCTCAATCACAAATGTCATGCCTGCTCCCTGCAACCTGTCGGCAAGCAGTTCCCAATCCGGCCAGCTAAGGATCAGACCAAAGTGCGGCACAGGAACATCATCACCGTCTACCGCGTTGCTTATTGCCCGATCGGCTTTCGCCTCGTCCAGGTGCGCAACAATTTGATGCCCATATAAATTAAAATCTATCCAGTGCGTATCGATTCGCCCCACGCCGCACCCAAGGACGCCTTCATAAAATGACTGCGCGAGCGTCAGGTCGTTCACTGAAAAAGCGAGATGAAACCTTGGTATGCTTGACATGGACGCAGCTTACCCGCTTTCTGGTGCACATTGTAGGCTGAACACGCATCGTGTGATTCGTTAGAGTACAGTGCCCCCATGAAAAAAATGTCTCGTGCATTGCACATGGATACGTTGTCGCTTCGCGGCGAACAGGTTCCGTTGGTCGTGCGACACAACCCGCGCGCACGACGGTTTATCGTCCGCGTCGATATGACGACTGGCGCCGTCCATGTCACCACGCCCAACAAGCGCAACGTCAAGGCCGCAATCTCTTTTGCTCACAGCCATGCCAATTGGCTTATCGAACAACGTCAGCACGTTGCACTTGCAGAACCTTTTTGTGACGGCGCGTTGATACCTGTGAGAGGCACATTGCACCTTATTCGCCATGTGGAAAGCCAACGCTCTGCAGTCCAATGCGTGCCTACAGGTGATGTTGACATGCCAGAGCTTCATGTTGGCGGAGACATTTCCTTCCTGCCGCGCCGCGTTACTGATTGGCTGAAGCGACAAGCGAAAACTGATCTCAACGCAAGCGTTCTGAGGCATGCTTCAGAACTCAAGGTACGACCAAGCCGTGTGACAGTAAGAGACCAGTCCAGTCGATGGGGATCTTGTTCGTCCACGCGGGCACTGTCCTTTTCCTGGCGTCTCGTGTTTGCACCGGCCTATGTGCTCGATTATGTCGCCGCGCACGAAGTTGCCCATCTGGTTCACATGAACCATGGCCCTCAATTCTGGCGCACAGTAGAGCGGCTTGTACCCGCCTACGCCCAAGCGGTGCGATGGCTGGAAACAGAAGGCCCTGCCCTCCACAAATATGGCGTCGCGCCGCTTTCTTTGGACTAATATCCTCCATGCGCCTTGGTCTCGCCATTTTTGGCGGTCAGCAATAGGGTGGGTACAGATGAAAACTGGGAGAGTGTGATGGTGAGCGATCGAATGGCACCAACTAAAGGGGATGATGGTCCGGGGACTAGTTTCAGCGGTGGCATGGTGGCTGCGAGCTTTGTCGGCGCTTTGGGCGCATTGTTGATTGTCATCGGTGTTGAGAAAGCGCTCGACACAGACACGACAACAGAATCAGCAGGCGGTGCCCTCTCTCTTACAGTCCCAGCTGACGGTGCCGAGCAACTGGTTACGATTGGCACGGTGGCGACGTCGGCAACACTCACGTTTGAAGAAGCGGGCACCTATCGCGTGGAGTTACGCGGCCTGGACGGCACATCTGATCCAGTTCTTGCGCTTTTTGCTGCCAACGGCGAAACGGCAGTCGTCACGAATGATGATACCGATGGGCTGGATGCGATGGTGCCGGTTACCGTTGCCGACGGCAGCGAAACCTGGCGGGTTGACCTGACCAGCTACGGGGAAACAGGCGGCCCGGGCGTCTTGCGCGTCCTGCCAGCGCCTGAAGGGTTTGTCGCGGGCACTACATTGACGGAAGGGCCAGGTGGCTTCCCCGCAGATGGTATCGCAACATTAGAACTCGACAATCCTGCAACCAGCAGCCTGGATGCAGACGGCTCCTGGTACCAGTTCAGCCCAACCCAATCCGGCCGCCATGTTGTTTCTGTCAGGGCTGCAGATGAGAGTCTCGACACGGTCGCCCATCTCTTGCCTGTTCTGCCGGGTGCAGATGCGCCAGCCGTTGGCACCGATATCACGACCATGACCGCAGCCTTCACATCTGACGATGATGATGGGTTCAACCCACGCTTTGAGCGCTATCTGCAGCAGGGTGCTACTTACTATCTGTTTGTGCGTGGTTTCGATGAGAGCGCTGATGGGTCTTTCGCGGTGACAGCTACTTTCCTTGGTGATCAAGCGAGCGCCAATGCAACAGTCACACCAGAAGAACCGGCTGCAATCGAAGAAGAGGATGACACACCGGTCGACGAAGACCTTCCCGCCAATTCCGGCTCTACCGGAAACGGCAACAAGAATTAGCGCGCGAACACACGCTTAACGCCAAGTCGGGCGCCCGGGCCGAATGTTCGGGCGCCTACCCCCATCATCTTCTGCAGCTTCAGAGCGGCCAAACAGACGATCAAAGAACCCGCGCTCGTCTTCTGGCTCCGCGGTCGGCTCCTCGTCCTCGTCGAAAGGCCAGGTGCCAATAGACCCGGTTGCCGCTGCGACAGGGGTGTAGGCTCCAGGTAGAGCAGAGATCTGAACACCACGCTGCGTGCCTTCCATAAACTCACGCCAGATGCTCGCCGGGACGCCACCGCCGGTTACTTCATTCATGGGGGTGCCGTCATCATTTCCGACCCATACGCCGACCACGAGATCGGCGGTGTAGCCTATAAACCAGGCATCCCTGAAATCCTGGCTGGTGCCGGTCTTGCCGCCGCTCGGTCGCCCGGCAAGTGCTGCCCTGCGGCCCGTGCCTGTGCGCACAGTCTCACCCAGCATATGGTTCATCATGCCGAGTGTTTGCTGAGACATGATAGGGCCGAGGCCGGCGCCGCGACGCTGATACAACCTGTTGCCAGAAAGAGTCTCGATGCTCTCAATCCCGTGCGGAATGACACTCGCGCCGCCATTTGAAAACGCTGCATAAGCTGATGTGAGTTCCAGAAGCGTCACTTCAAATGTGCCAAGCGCCAGAGAGGCGTGCGGTGCCATGTCGCTGCGGATGCCCAATCTGCGGGCTGTGCGAATGACGTTTTCGCGGCCGACTTCTTCAGAGATCTGAACCGCAATCGTATTCACCGATTTTGACAGAGCATGGGTGAGTGTCATCACACCATCATGTGTCTCGGAATAGTTGCGGGGCGACCAACCATCCACGAAAACAGGTGCGTCAACACGCAGCGTATCTGGGGTCAATCCCCGCTCAAGGGCGGTCATAAAAACAACGGGTTTGAAGGCAGAGCCAGGCTGACGTTCAGCATAGACAGCCCGATTAAACTGGCTTTGCCGATAGGACCTCCCGCCAACCATTGCGCGTATAGCACCATCTGGCGTCATGGCCACAAGAGCCGCCTGGGTCACACCCAACGCACGTTCGTTGCGAGCGAGTGCTGCATCAATGGCGCGCTCAGCGGCGCGCTGGAGATCTGTATCCAATGTCGCGCGCACAACAAGGCTCGAGTTAGGTCGTCCCGCATAGCCAGGCACACGGTCCACAATCCAATCTGCGAAATAGTTGGCAGATTGTGACCGGGCCGCGCCGCGGAGTACTGCGGGGTTATCAAACGCCCATTGGCCATCCTGGTAATCAATGCGACCATCACGCACCATGACAGCAAGCACCGTCGCTGCTCTTTCCTGAGCTCTGACAAGATCGTTGGTCGGCGCGTAGCGGGACGGTGCTTTCAAAAGACCGGCCAGCATTGCGGCTTCAGGGAGCGTGACATCACGGGCTGACTTGCCGAAATAGCGTTGGGATGCGGCTTCGATGCCATAGGCCCCGCCACCCAGATAGACCCGGTTCAAATAGAGCGTAAGGATCTCATCCTTCGTGAATTTCGCTTCCAGCCACAATGCCAGAAGCGCTTCCTGCAATTTGCGGTCGAGAGTACGTTCCGGAGTCAGAAAAATATTCTTCGCAAGCTGCTGGGTGATGGTTGAACCACCCTGCACGATTGAGCCTGCCTTCAGATTCGCGACCATGGCGCGGGCGAGACCGATTGGGTCAATACCGAGATGGGAATAGAACCGCTTATCTTCTGTCGCAACCACCGCATCCACAAGATAGGGCGGCAGATCCGCCAGCCGTACAGCCGTACCGTGGCGGCCGCCCCGGGTGACGATGGGTGTTCCATCATTCGCCGCAATGGTGACACTGGGGGACCCGTCAATGTCCCAGAGATTATCGGTGCTCGGCAGCGTGAGCGCGTAGTAAAGAACGGTCCCACCAACTGCCACCATCCCCCATAATCCCGCAACAGTGGACCAGTAGGCGATTTTCGCGCCCAGGCTCTTCTCTTCATAGCTGCGTGTTTTGGACTGGGGTTTCGCGTTGGCTTTCCGGCGTTTCTTTTTTGGCGGCTCCAACTCAAGACGCAGCGTGCCAAGAAAAGGGAGGCGACGCGAGACGAGTTCACGGTTTCGGGCAATGCCCGCACCCGTTTTGCGTCCACTCTTTCGTCGTTCACTCATCTGCCTGCCATTTCGACATCGGTCGATCCCCCAAAGCTCATCATACCGGCCTGCGGGGTCCTGTTCTTGTGTGCGTTAACAATCTATGAAGCGATGGTTAACGAGGGGTGAAGAAGTCTGTCCCTCACCATCCGCGAGAGCGGCGTTTTGGAGGAGAAGTACGGCCACAAGATGGCGTTCAGCGACAGCCCTGATTCTCACTTGTTTTTCAGGGACTTGACGATCAGGCATCGGACCACTAGATTTTCGCCCATGATGACGAACAGGACTGCTCTTCTACGACTTACCACCCCGGCCGCTTAAGCGCGCCGGTGGATGACCGCTTGCGGTCCCTGTTCTTACACTTCGTCATTTCAGAAAACCCGACATTATGACCAGCATATCGACGTCTAGCCGCTGTCTGTTCGCGCGAGCGCGCCATATGGACCGACTTAGAAGCTCCGCTTCCTAACCACCCGATATACAACCGAATTCGAACCGGAGACGTTCTATGACCAACCCGACCAACAAACCATCGCCGATGCCATTTCAGCGATACCGACCTTATCAAACGATCAAGCTGACGGACCGCACCTGGCCTGACGTCACCATCGACCAAGCACCTATCTGGTGTTCTGTGGATCTCCGAGACGGGAATCAGGCGCTCATTGATCCGATGAGTGTGGAAGAAAAGAAGCGCATGTTTCAGACACTCTGCGATATTGGCTTCAAAGAAATCGAAGTAGGGTTTCCTGCTGCGTCGCAAACGGACTTCGATTTTGTCCGCGCCCTCATTGAGGAGGGTCGCATTCCAGATGATGTCACTGTTCAGGTTTTGACGCAGGCGCGTCCAGAACTGATCGAAGAAACCTTTCGGTCCCTTAAGGGCGCACGTCGCGCCATTGTCCATCTCTACAACTCCACGTCTGAACTGCAGAGACGGGTCGTATTCGGCCTGGACAAAGCAGGCATCACAAAGATCGCAACGGATGGCGCTGAACTGGTTCGCTCCTTGGCAGAACAAGCGCCTGAAACTGAGTGGGTGTTTCAATATTCGCCGGAAAGCTTCACGGGAACCGAGATGGATTTTGCTGTCGAGGTTTGCGAGGCCGTGATGGATATCTGGAAACCGACGCCTCAAAATAAGATGATCGTCAATCTGCCGGCCACAGTCGAAATGGCCACGCCCAATATTTATGCAGACCAGATTGAATGGTTCGCCCGCACGCTCGACAACCGAGACAGTGTGATCCTGTCCTTGCACACACATAATGACCGGGGCACGGGTGTGGCGGCGAGTGAGCTCGGCGTGATGGCGGGGGCTGATCGGGTTGAAGGCACTCTCTTCGGCAATGGGGAACGCACAGGTAATGTCTGCGTAGTTACGCTTGCACTGAACATTATGAGCCAGGGTGTCGACCCGGAACTCGACTTCTCCGATATTGATACTGTGGCAAAAGTTGCAGAGGATTGCACCAAGTTGCCCATCCCTGCCCGTCACCCTTATGTGGGCGAGCTGGTCTATACAGCGTTTTCCGGCTCGCACCAGGACGCCATCAAAAAGGGTTTCGCCGCCCTCAAGCAGCGGAACGATGATTTGTGGGAAGTTCCCTATCTGCCCATCGACCCGAAAGATGTGGGTCGCTCCTATGAAGCGGTCGTGCGGATCAACTCCCAGTCCGGCAAAGGCGGTGTGGCCCACATTCTGGCGGACCGTCACGGCCTTGATCTGCCACGGCCCATGCAGGTGGACTTCTCCAATGTCATTCAGGCCCTTGGCGATGAGACGGGCAAGGAAGTTGATGCGGCAACAATCTGGCAGGTGTTTCAGGACACATATGTGAATACACCCGGACCTGTCACCTTTCACGGGTGCAAAGTGATTTCGGGGTCAACCACCTGCCGCATTGAGGCGGACGTTACCGTGAATGGCGAGCAAAAGCTTATCAAAGGGTCGGGCACAGGGCCCATCGATGCCTATCTCGCAGGCCTTGAAGCAGATGCCGGGATCTCAGGTTCCGTTCAAGGCTTTCACGAGCATGCTGTTGCCACCGGCTCCGGAGCAGAAGCAGCTGCTTATGTGGAAGTTGACGGGGCAAATGGTGTCGGGCATGGCGCCTGCATTGATGCAAACACTGTGACGGCGTCCTTGAAAGCCGTCACGAATGCGGTCAATCGGTCGCTTCAATAAAAACGAGGTAGCAGGTCAGTACTCTTTGAGCTTGCTGACCTGCGCCTTGTTTACACGTCCAAGTTCACCACGGACAGGGCGTTGTCCTGGATGAACTCACGGCGCGGCTCCACAATGTCACCCATGAGTTTGGCAAACAGATCATCTGCCTCATCCAGCTCGCGAATGCGCACCTGCAGAAGCGACCGCACTTCACTGTCCAAGGTCGTCTCCCAAAGCTGTTCCGGGTTCATCTCTCCGAGACCCTTGTAGCGGCTCAGCGCCAAGCCCTTTGTGCCCGCATCAAAGATCGCCTTCAGTAACTGGCTCGGCGAACGGATTTCATGCGACACGTCTTTCCGCGTCAGCGTGCCCGCCTTCACGTAAATTTCCTGCAGATGGGTCGCCATGCTGTCGAGACGCCGTGCGTCGGAACTGGCGATCAAAGGCCCGTCAATGGTGACATCTTCGGTCACACCGCGAACTTCGCGCTCAAACCGCAAGCCCCCATCCTGGGTTGGACGGCCCGTCCAGCCACGCTCCGTCTCATCAGACAGGAGATCAAGGCGTCGGGCGATATAGTCGGCCGCGCCCCGAGCTGCTTCCGCTTCTGAGAGAAGTTCCGGGTTCAACGCGCCAGCAATCGCCGCCTGTTCGACAGCGAATTTTGGATATTTGCTTGGCAGACCGCTCAGGATTCCATCAGCTTTGCGGGCCTGCTCGACAATCTCACGAAGATCATCACCCCCTCGCTGCGATCCGTCATGGGTTGTGAAGACCATGTCTTCCAAACCCGTCGCTACAAGATAGTCCTGCAGACTTGGTTCGTCTTTGAGATAGGTCTCCGACTGACCCTTACGCACTTTGTAAAGCGGTGGCTGGGCAATATAGAGATGCCCGCGCTCGATCAGCTCCGGCATCTGCCGATAGAAGAACGTCAGCAGCAGCGTTCTAATGTGTGCGCCGTCCACGTCAGCATCGGTCATGATGATGATTTTGTGGTAGCGGAGTTTTTCGATGTCGAAATCTTCGCGGCCAATGCCCGTACCCAGTGCGGTGATCAAGGTCCCGATCTGATCAGAGCCCAGCATCTTGTCAAAACGAGCCCGCTCCACATTCAAGATCTTGCCTCGAAGTGGCAAAACAGCCTGAGACTTACGGTCCCGGCCCTGCTTAGCAGAACCACCCGCGCTATCGCCCTCGACGATGAACAGTTCGGACTTTGCCGGATCCCGCTCCTGGCAGTCCGCCAGTTTGCCGGGCAGGCTTGAGATGTCCAACGCCCCTTTGCGACGGGTGAGCTCGCGTGCCTTGCGCGCTGCTTCGCGGGCAGCGGCAGCTTCCACCACTTTGCCAACAATCGCCTTACCGGCCGCCGGATGCTCTTCAAACCAGGTGGAGAGTGTCTCGTTCACACTGCTTTCAACAATCGGGCGCACTTCAGACGAGACGAGCTTGTCTTTTGTCTGGCTTGAAAATTTGGGGTCAGGGACCTTTACCGACAGAACGCAGGTGAGGCCCTCGCGGGCGTCATCCCCTGTGAGCGTCACTTTTTCCTTTTTGGCAATCCCAGACGAGGCCGCATAACCGTTGATCACGCGGGTGAGCGCGCCCCGGAAACCTGCCAAGTGAGTACCGCCATCGCGCTGCGGAATGTTGTTTGTGAAACAGAGAACGTTCTCGTGATAGCTGTCATTCCACCACAGAGCCAGTTCGACCGTGACACCATCACGTTCTTCAGAGAGCGTAATAGGTTCTTCAATGAGTGCTGTCTTTGTCCGATCCAGGAACTGAACAAAGGCCTTCAGACCGCCTTCATAAAGAAGCTCAATGGTTTTGGGCTCAGGATTGCGGGCATCCGTCAGCGTGATGCGCACGCCGGAATTGAGGAAGGCCAGCTCGCGCAGTCGATGTTCCAACGTCGCGTAATCATATTCGGTCGTCGTGAAAGTTTCCGATGACGCATGAAACGTCACCTGCGTGCCGCCCTTATTGCCCGCATCGCCCACAACTTCCAATGGCGCCACGGAGACACCATTCTCGAAGCGCACAAGGTGTTCTTTGCCGTTGCGCCAGATCCGAAGCTCAAGCCAGTCCGACAGCGCGTTCACCACTGAAACGCCCACACCGTGCAGACCGCCAGAAACTTTGTAGGAATTCTGGTCGAACTTACCGCCAGCATGGAGCTGGGTCATGATGACTTCAGCAGCAGAGATGCCTTCTTCGGCATGAATGTCGGTAGGAATACCACGCCCATTATCTGAGACAGAGACGGACCCGTCGGGATTGAGTGTTACAGAGACCGTGTCGCAATGGCCTGCAAGCGCCTCATCAATCGCATTGTCGACGACTTCGTAAACCATGTGATGAAGGCCGGAGCCATCATCGGTATCGCCGATATACATGCCGGGCCGCTTGCGCACCGCATCAAGGCCTTTGAGGACCTTAATGCTATCAGCGCCATAGTCGGCGCTCTTGTTGGCGTCATCCGCCATGCTCTGCTCCTTGGGGTTCGCTCTTGCGAGACATGTTCATGCAAAGGCATTGAGGCGCGGACCAGTGGTCCGCTGCCCCTCACCGATGCCAGGTCTTAGCTGAGCTCATCAACCGATGTAACAATTTTGCTGACAACACCGTACTCGACAGCTTCCTCTGCACTCATCCAGAAGTCTCGGTTCGTATCTTCGACGATTTTTTCGAAGGACTGACCTGTTGCTTTCGCAAAGATATGGTTGAGCCGCTCGCGCATCTTCAACACTTCGCGGGCCTGAATGTCGATCTCGGACGCTGACCCACCCACGCCGCCGCGCGGTTCATGCAGCAAGAAGCGCGTGTTGGGCAGACAGAAACGATGTTCCTTATCGGCCGACACGAAAATCAATGCGCCTGCGCTTGCCACCCAACCAGTACCAAGCACACGGACGGTCGGCTTAATGAATTTGATCATGTCGTGGATCATGTCGCCGGATTCCACATGGCCGCCGGGCGACGAGACAACAACAGTGATCGGATCGTCAGACTCGCCAGCCATCGCCAACAGACGCTCACTTGTCGCGCGGGCGACACGGTCATTGATTTCACCGGTAATGAGAATCGTGCGGGATTTGAAAAGGCCACTTTCCAGCAGCGGGTTCGCCATGTTCTTCAGGAGGTCCGTCGGATCGGCGTCGTTCATCGAATGAGACATGTATCGGGGCTTCTTTGCGTTTTGAAGATGATTCTTTTCAGCCCCAAATATAGGTTGAAAATCAAGAGGTTACAACGCAACCGCTTATATTTCTGGGGCCGTTTCAGAGCTTAAATAGCTAAGCGTTTTCAAGGCCTTAAAGAGGCGTCATTTCGGCCCGATTTTCTCGAACCACAAACCCTTGGGCGCGGGCGCCCAGAGATGAAAAAAGGCTCGCATCGGTGCCTGTCATCCAGGCCTGAATGCCCATATCGCAGAGCTCATCAAAGAGCGCTGCACGGCGGTCACTGTCCAGATGGGCGGCAACTTCATCCAACAAAAGGAGAGGCGATGTACCGGTCGTATGGGCGAGGAGCCGTGTGTTTGCCAGCATAAGACCCAGCAAAAGCGCCTTTTGCTCCCCTGTCGAGCAGGCCTTCGCCTCCATGTCTTTGGGCGCATGCCGGACCAGAAGATCGCTGCGATGGGGACCATCAAGGGTGCGTCCTGCGCCACGGTCCCGTGGCCGCATTTCTTCGAGAAGGGCGCGATAGCTGTCTTCTGCATCGGTTGCGGCGGTTCCGTTTGCGACGGCGCTTTCGAGCTCTCCCTCAAGGGCCAGAACCGCCTTTGGGAAGGCGCTTTCGGCGGTTGCCTCTATCGCGCCTTTGAGACGTGCAATGGTCTCAACACGGGCAGCCGCCATGGCGACCCCATATTCTGCCATCTGTTCTTCGATGGCGGCGTACCACATGGCGTCGCGCACATCTTCGCTCAGCAAACGATTGCGTTCTCTCAGCGCTTTCTCAAACGCATTCGCGCGCGTGCCGTGGCTTGGATCAAAGCCCATGACCAGCCGGTCCAGAAAGCGACGGCGACCCGTCGCACCGTCCATAAAGAGACGATCCTGGGCGGGCGTCAGCCAGAGCACACGCAGATAGTCTCCGAGCACGCCCGCACTTGATTGCGTTTCCCCATCAATGCGCACCATACGGGACCTCGGGGCATCGCCAACACTTGGTTCCTGACCAGTCCCGATGACGGTTTCATCACCATCGCGGGTCAGCGTTGCTGCCACTGCCCATCCATACCGCGCGTCTGTTTCACCGGAAGTTCTAAACCCGAGTTCGGTAAAGGGCACCCCGCGCAAGCCACGACCTGGAGAAAGGAGCGAGATGGCTTCGAGGAGATTGGTCTTGCCGGCTCCATTGGGGCCCGTCAGAACGACCGGGCGGCCATCCAGGGCAAGAGCTGCGCGTTCATAGGAACGAAAATGCGTGACGACCAAGCGCGACAAATAAATTGCAGGCGCCGGGTCAAGTTCGGGCCCAGCAGCAGCCAGTCGTTGGCTATCAGGCCCACCTGACATGCTCTGATCCTCTGATTGGGCGCCGCTCAAGACCTGCTAGATCCCGTTGCGTCTAACTTGAGCCAAAAACCGCACCAAGTTTGTGCGTTTTTTGGCGCTTTGATGAATCTCGTTCAATGCAACAAGCTCTAAACGCGCATCGGCATCAGCACATAAAGCGCTGACTCATCATCCACATCTCGAATAACAGTTGGCGACCCGCTGTCTGCAAGAGAGAAGACCGCCTTGTCGCCATCGAGCTGGCCTGCAATGTCGAGCAGGTAGCGGGCGTTGAAGCCGATCTCCAAGGCATCAGAGCTATAGGCAACCCCAAGCTCTTCCGTGGCGCTGCCGCTGTCAGGGTTGGTGACGGTCAGAATGAGCCGCCCTTCTTCCATATTGAGCTTCACCGCGCGAGAACGCTCGGTCGAAATGGTTGAAACACGATCAACAGCCTCGGCAAATTTTTTGCCGTCCACTTCCATGTCCTTGTCATTGCCTTCCGGAATAACCCGCGTGTAGTCAGGGAAGGTGCCATCGATGAGCTTTGACGTCAGGACCACGCCGCCAAATTCGAAGCGGATTTTCGTGTCCGATACACCAATGCGAACAATGCCTTCTTCCTCTTCCACCAGCTTTTGAAGCTCAAGGACGGTCTTGCGGGGAACGATGACACCAGGCATGCCTGCTGCTCCGTCCGGCAAAGGAAAGTCTGCCTGCGCCAGACGGTGACCGTCTGTGGCCACGGCGCGGAGCATGGGTGCCCCATCTTCCACCATGTGCAGGTAGATGCCGTTTAGATAATAGCGTGTCTCTTCTGTGGAGATGGCAAAGCGGGTCTTATCGATCAAACGTCCTAAGGCTTCCGCCGGCATTTCAAAACGATGCGGTAAATCGCCCGCTGACATGGCCGGGAAATCTTCCTGCGGCAGCGCCTGGAGCGCAAAGCGCGAACGCCCGGCCTGGAGGGTGAGCTTCCCGTCTTCGCCGTCTGTGATCTCGACCTGGGCACCGTCGGGTAGTTTGCGGACGATGTCATAGAGCGTATGAGCAGACGCTGTGGTGCCGCCTTCCTGACCAATGTCAGCTGTGGTTGCTTCGACAACTTCAATATCAAGGTCCGTCGCGGTGAGGCTCAACTGGCCCTGGCCCGCGCGCATCAACACATTTGACAGGATCGGGATTGTGTTGCGGCGTTCGACGACACTTTGCACATGATTGAGCGACTTTAAGAGCGCACCGCGTTCAATTGTGATCTTCATAGGTCCCCAAACTCTTCTTTCTTTTTTCGGCCTCACAACCAGATTGGAGCGCATCACGCAGTCAACAAGGTCTGCATTCTGCTCCCCCAGCAGGCTCACTTATTTGCTGGACGATGGGTCTTTACGATGGCGGGACCCAGCAGGACGCACAACTAGCGCCCCTACAGCCTCGCGATCGGCCCGCTGCCCCGGGAATAGAGGGACAAATCGCCCGATAAGAGACGCTAACTATACCAGAGGTGAGCCCGAGGGATAATGTTTTCCGCCCTTTCTAAGGGCAGATTATCCTCAAATTGTGTGCGGCTTCCACTCGGCCTCCATAGCCTCACGAGATCCAGACAGGTCAGCTACCCCAGATCGGGGCTCGTTCCTTCCAGCATCCGCTTTAGAAGATCCACATCCTCTTCCATGCCGCTGTCTTCCCGGCAGAGCTCGTCGATCCGACGCACCGCGTGGATCACAGTCGTGTGGTCACGCCCGCCAAACTTCCGGCCAATTTCTGGCAGGGAGCGCGTTGTAAGCTGCTTTGAGAGATACATGGCGATCTGACGTGGCCGAGCCACCGTTCGCGCCCGACGCGGCGAGAGCATGTCAGCCAGACGAATATTGTAATATTGCGCCACGCGCCTCTGAATCTCTTCGATGGTGATCTTCGGCTCATTGGAGCGCAGAAGGTCTCGCAGTACTTCTTGCGCCATCTCAACAGAGATCGGCCGCCCAACCAGTGAGGCATAAGCCACAACCCGGGTAAGCGCACCCTCAAGTTCGCGAATATTGTTGGTGATCCGCTGCGCCAGAAGCTCGAGCACGCCCGGCGGCATCTCAACAGCGCCCGCCCGAAGAGCCAGCGAATCAGCCTTTGCCTGCAAGATGCCCAGACGCAATTCGTAGTCTGTCGCGTGAATGTCGGCGACGAGGCCCCAGCCCAAACGCGATTTGATGCGCTCTTCAATGCCTTCAAGATCAGATGGTGACCGATCTGCCGAAATGATGACCTGATGATTGTGGTCAATCAGTGCATTGAACGTGTGGAAGAATTCCTCCTGAGTGGAATCCTTACCAGAGATGAATTGCACATCATCGATCATCAAAACGTCGACCGTACGGAACTGCTGCTTGAACGCCATTGTGTCTTTAAAGCGAAGCGCACGGACAAACTGATACATGAACTTTTCAGCCGAAAGATAGAGCACCTTCCGGTCTGGATGCCTGCGGCGGATCTCCCAGGCAATCGCGTGCATCAGATGGGTTTTGCCAAGGCCCACACCGCCATAGAGGAAGAGTGGATTGAAGGTGACATCTGTTGCTTCCGCCACACGCCGTGCTGCTGCATGGGCAAGTTCGTTTGACTTGCCAACGACGAAATTCTCAAAGGTGAAGCGCTCATCCAACGGTGCGCCCATGGCGTCCGGCGTCGCGTCATCATAGGTGGTGCGCTGGGTCGGCGTGGACGGTGTCGTTGCAGCAGGCGCCTTTGGCTTCTGGCTTACAATGCTGGCAGTCTCATCGCCGGGCAGTGGCGCTTCCATGCCTGTCGCGCGTGTATCAGCGCTCACGAGCACTTCGACGCGCTCAACGCTCGGGTCTTCATCCTGCCAAAGAAGAAGCAGCCGATCCGATTGATGCGCAACCACCCAGGACCTGATGAACCGTGTTGGTGCGGTAACCATGACCTGACCATCACCAATGCCAATCAGCTCCAGGGGTTTGACCCAACTATTGTAGGTCGCCTCTCCCAGCTCAACTGACATGCGTGCCTTCACACGTGCCCACTGGCTCGAGAGATCTTCACCGCCCATTAGTGCACCCTCTTGAGGATGCTGGTCTTTTGAGAGGTCGCTCGATCCCACCTGCAAGCCATATTGTGTTTGATCGCCCCCATTGATCCCTCGTGCCGCGTTTTCGCTGTTCGACATTCTATTTTGCCTATGCCCCACTTAAGCTTCCTACTGCAGTGCGTCCCCTTATCCGCGCTGCGGCATTCCGCCTCTTTTATTGTCGTTACCGATCAAGCTCTCGCTTCATCGTACATAATTAGCGCTTCCTAACTTTGGCGCCACGGCAGACCCGCCGCTTTCCATCCGTTTGAGTGTCCGCGGTGACGCTCCTCATCCAAATCACCTTCAAAGCCACCAGCTACATTGTGGGCTGCCCTAAACCCGGCGGCAGTCATTGCAACCGCAGCCGATCGCGACCGTACGCCTGAACGACAGAGAAAAAACAGGTTGGTTTCCTCTGACGCACCAACTTCCTTCACCGCTTGCGCAACCGTGGCCGCAAATTCTTCGTTCACGTTCATCGTGGGAAAGCTCTGCCACTCGACGCAGAACAGTTCCCTCCCCAAGGCCGATGTATCGGGAACGCCGACGAACGACCATTCCGCGTTGGTACGGACATCAATCAGAACAGAGTCTTTATCCTCAAGGAGAACACGCCAAGCTTCGTCGACAGTGACATCACCTGCATAGTCCGAAGGACGTTCTCCTTGAATCAGTGCAGGTTGTGATGATGTTCCGTTGACGCCCATGTGCTCCGCATCTCTCCCCTTAATTCCAGGCCGACCAAACCTGTCACCGCTCCAGCACAACGGCGCTCTTCGACTGAGTCCGATCTTGGGTCGGACTGTCGCCTCTAAAGTAAATACTTTGGACGTCTCGATTTTTGGAAAATGAATACTTATAAAAAGGTAATCACTACTTACAAACCAAGTAATCATTGCCGTCTACCGAGGCTGATAACCATACTGGGAGACGGCGGGAGTGGCAAGTAGCCTGTGGACGAATCCGTCAAAAAAAGTTTGAAAGATTCCACATGCGCGACGTTTAAAGAGCAAGCTGTTGCAAAACGCACACGCAGAGACACTTAGAAGACAGAAAATTGGTTGCGATAAATCGGCTTCCACAAGCCGATTTGTGTTGATCACAAAATGTAGCGATTCAACTGCGCGTACCTACTAGACGCATCATTACGTTATGTTCGTCGTCTTCACACACGTGTTTGCGCAAAACAAAACCCCGAAACCGTAGACGGTGCCGGGGTCGTTTCGGATCGCGCTGAGCGCTCTATCCTTTATTTAACAGATACTTGGGGGAAATCCCTCAAGCTCCGATAGCTTTGACGCGCTGTGCCAGACGAGACACTTTCCGGGACGCTGTATTTTTGTGCAGGATCCCTTTTTGCGCACAGCGCATAATTTCTGGCTGAGCTGCCTTGAGAGCGCTATTTGCTGCCGACTGGTCGCCCGCCGCAATGGCTTCTTCGACTTTACGAACCTGCGAACGCATTTGTGTGCGGCGGTTCTTGTTTACAGCGGTGCGGCGCTCAATCTGGCGGATCGCTTTTTTTGCCGATTTGGTATTGGCCATCGGTCGTGTCCGTTTCTCGCAAACGCTCTATCTATCAGTAGATCAGAGCTAGGTTCTGGCGGTGAATTCATGTCCCGCGGCCCGGCAGCTAGAGAAGATGCCAGGTCGCAAGAGAGCGGGCGTTATACAAGGGCCTCAAAGGTCCGTCAACAGCCCATTTGTCGCCAAATTCCGCCGGTTTTTTGCCACTTATTGGACGTCCAACGGTTTTGACCTCTATCGGTTTTTAAATTGGGGTGTGCGCTTGTCGACGAACGCTGCCATGCCTTCAGACTGATCTTCTGTGGCAAAGAGTGAGTGAAACACACGCCGCTCAAACTGAATGCCTTCGTTCAAGGTCACTTCGTAGGCTCGGTTGACCGCCTCTTTTGTCATCATTGCCACCGGCAAGGACTTGGACGCAATGGTTTCAGCCGCTTTCAGCGCCTCTTCCAAAAGAGACTCTTTGGGCACTACCCGGCTAACCAGGCCTGCGCGCTCGGCTTCATCGGCCTCCATCATACGGCCGGTGAGGCACATCTCCATGGCTTTCGACTTGCCGACAAAGCGGGTGAGGCGCTGGGTGCCGCCAATCCCTGGAATAACACCTAAGTTGATTTCCGGCTGACCGAAGCGGGCATTATCTCCGGCAAGAATGAAGTCACACATCATCGCAAGCTCGCACCCTCCGCCGAGCGCATAGCCGGACACCGCCGCAATGGTCGGCGTGCGGCAGTCGGCAATCTGACCGGCTTTTGCGAAGAGATCCTCTTTATAGACATCCATATAGGATTTGGGCTGCATCTCTTTGATGTCCGCGCCGGCTGCGAACGCCTTTTCTGACCCGGTAACGACAATGCAGCCAATCCCCTCGTCGGCGTCATAGGCCGCAACTGCTTCAACCAGCTCCTCAACCAGCTGATTATTGAGAGCGTTCAGCGCTTCGGGGCGGTCCAATGTAATGAGACCGACCTTGCCGCGTGTTTCTGTCTTGATCGTCTCATAGGCCATGATGGCTCGCCCTTTTCATTGTGGTCTTTGTTTCAGTTAGCGCTGACAGGAGGGGCAATAGAAGCTCGACCTGCCACTCTGAACAATGCGCGCCACCCTAGCGGTGCAGCCCTTTGTGAGACAAGCCTCCCCTTCACGTCCGTAGACCTGAAAACTGTGTTGGAAATATCCGAGTTCGCCATCAGCCTGGGCATAATCGCGCAGTGTGGAGCCTCCGGCCTCAATGGCTTCATTGATGACGTCGCGGATGATTGGAGCCAGACGCTCAGCGCGCAGCGCTGGTTTTGGCCCTTTGCCCGCAATGGTGGCCGCGGTGCGTTTGGGTGATATGCGCGCGCGGTACAGCGCCTCGCATACATAGATGTTGCCTAACCCTGCCACGACGCGCTGATCGAGCAGCGCGGACTTGATGGGAGTCTTTTTTCCCCGCAACGCATCTGCAAGGCCGGTGGCTGAGAATGCGTTGCCATTTGGTTCTGGCCCAAGCGCTTCTAAGTGTTTTGATTCACCCAACGCTTCCTCTGCGATCAGGTCCATATATCCAAAACGGCGATGGTCTGAATAGACAATGCGTGTGCCACTTTCCATGTGGAACACCACATGGTCATGCTTGCCAGTGCCATCGGGTGCCGCATTGCTTCCCTCATGAGCGAAGACACCGGGCACATTCTCCACACCCTCAGGCGGGCAGATGGTGAAGCGCCCGGACATGCCGAGGTGGGATAGAAGGACTTGGCCGCTTTCCAGATGAATAAGCAGATATTTCGCCCGGCGGCTGAGGCCTGTCACCTTTTGGCCAGAAACTTTGCGTGAAAAGCCTTTGGGGAAGGGAAACCGCAGGTTTGGACGGCGGACTTCCAGACGGTCGATGACATTGCCCTCCATTGAAGGCTGAAGTCCTCTTCGGACGGTTTCGACTTCTGGGAGTTCCGGCATGGACGTTAAGGCTCGCTCGGGTCAGGAATAGTGCCGTTTCGCGGTGTCATGGGACGCGTCGAAAGGGCACATTAAGAAAGAACGGCGCAAAGTAGCGCGGTTCTGCCGCTTCCGCTATGGTCCGCCGCCAAGAGGTACCGCTTTTATGACGTCCGCCGACCCAGACAAATATGCTGATGACAGCAGAGCCAAGCATTTCGGATTCAAGCCTGTTTCCGAAGAGGAAAAAACACGTCTGGTATATTCCGTTTTCGAGAAGGTCGCAGATCGCTACGACCTGATGAACGACCTGATGACGGTGGGTCTTCACAGAGCCTGGAAGCAGGCCATGGTCGACAAGCTGGGACCGCCAAGAAATGATCGTTCTTGGCACCTGATCGATGTTGCTGGCGGTACTGGCGACATTGCTTTTCGCGCGCTCGATCGCTCTGGAGCAAACGCCCAGGTCACGGTCTGTGACATTAATGATCACATGCTTGAGGTGGGACGGGCCCGCGCTCTAGAGCAAGGCTATGCGGACCGAACGGAATTTATCTGCGGCGATGCAGAGACACTCCCTTTCCCTGACCGGCATTTTGATGCTTATTCCATTGCGCTTGGCATTCGCAATGTCACCCGCATGCAGAACGCTCTGCGCGACGCCTATCGGGTGTTAAAACCCGGTGGTCGGTTTGTGGTTCTGGAAATGTCTCATATGGTCACGCCCGAACTACAGCAAGTTTATGATTTCCTCTCGTTCAACGCGATCCCGCCTATCGGCAAAGCGGTGACCGGCGATGCAGGTCCCTATCAATATCTCGTCGAAAGCACGCGTCAGTTTCCGAAACCGGATGTCTTTAAGGCGATGATTGAAGATGCTGGTTTTGAGAATGTTCAGTATCAAAGCCTGAGCGGCGGCATTGTCGCCCTTCATTGGGGCTGGCGGATTTAACCTTATGGGCGCCCTTCGCAACATGATCCGACTTGTGCGCGCAGGCCGCGTCATGGCGCGCTATGACGCTTTATTTCCGCCAGAATTCGAAGATGATGTTCCAGCGGTTGTAAAAGTCGGTCGGTCCCTTGCCTCTATCCGTCTGCCCTGGGAAGCCAAACCCGACGCGAGCGACGATGAGGCAGAACGGCTGTCCACTGCCTTGCAGGTCTTGGGGCCCTCCTACATCAAGCTCGGTCAGTTTTTGGCGACACGCGCCGACATTATCGGCGCCGACCTTGCCGGTGACCTGGCCCTTCTTCGCGACAAGCTGCCACCGTTCGATCAGTCTATCGCCATCACGACGATTGAGAGTGATCTCGGGCAAAAGGTGGAGGATCTTTTTGTCGATCTTGGTGAGCCTGTTGCCGCAGCCTCAATTGCGCAGGTTCACAAGGCAACCATTGCAGAGGCGGAACGTTCCGACGAGGACCGACCCGACGGGCTTGCCTATCGCCCTGTCGCGGTCAAAGTACTGCGTCCTGATGTTGAAAAGCGGTTTGCTGCAGATCTTGAGAGCTTCTTCTGGGTTGCCCGCTTGATTGAGCGGTTCCAGCCGTCGGCCCGACGGCTGCGCCCTGTCGAAGTTGTGCAAACGCTCGCGGACAGTGTCGCGCTTGAGATGGACTTGCGGCTTGAAGCCGCCGCCATGTCCGAGATGGCGCAGAACACAGCAGGCGACAAACATTTCAGAGTTCCCGAAATCGACTGGGAACGTACAGCGCGGCGCGTCATGACCATGGAATGGATCGATGGCATACCGGCGAGCGACGCGGAAGCGGTTGCAGCTGCCGGACACAACATGGCGGAGCTCGGCACACGAGTGATCCAGACCTTCCTAACCCACGCGCTTAGAGACGGTTTCTTTCACGCAGACATGCATCAGGGAAACCTCTTTGTGGACAAGGACGGATCCCTGGTCGCTGTTGATTTCGGCATTATGGGACGCCTTGATCAACGGTCGCGCCGGTTCCTTGCTGAAATTCTCTTTGGATTTGTGCGGCGGGACTATCGTCGGGTTGCGGAAATTCATTTCGAAGCCGGATATGTTCCTGAAGACAAGAATGTTGACACATTTGCCCAAGCGCTTCGCTCAATTGGAGAGCCCATCTTCGGGAAAGATGCCAAAGATGTCTCCATGGGCCGTTTGTTGGCACAGCTCTTCCTGGTGACGGATCAGTTTGATATGGAAACGCGGCCTGAGTTGATCCTGCTGCAAAAAGCCATGGTCGTGGTTGAAGGCGTCGCGCGTCATTTCGATCCCGAACATAATATTTGGGACAGCGCCGAACCGATCCTCGCTTCCTGGATGGCAGAACGCCTGGGACCAGAAGGCATGATCCAGGACGCCACCGACAGTGCTGCTGCACTCGGCCGTGTTGTAACTCACCTGCCTGACTTTATTGATCGGGTCGACAAGACCAGCCGGTTGGTCAGCGACAGCATTGATGGTGCGGGCATCAAACTTCATCCCAGCACTGCTAATGCCATCGGCAAGGCACAGCGGACAGAAGAACGTGGGAGCCGAGCGGCCTTGTGGGTTGCAGCACTTGCACTTGTCGCTTTGGCAGTAACGCAAATCCTTTAGATCTATCTCGATCAACCAGTGCTGCCTTACAAGACAATATCAAAGTCTTCGCCTAAGGTCACATTCGCTATTCCGCCATTGGCTTAGGAGACGACATGAAGGTTCTGGTTCTCGGTGCGGGCGGGATGGGGGCGAAGGCTGCTGAAACCATTGCTCAATATGATGAGATTTCCGCGCTTGCAATCGCTGACCTGGATCTTGAGTGCGCAGATCGCATCGCAAAAAAATGCGGGACCAAAGCACGTGCGCTCAAACTTGATGTAACCGACCCAACAGCACTTCACGGAGCTCTTAATGAGGCGGATGCGGTGCTCAATTGTGTCGGGCCTTTCTTTCGTTTCGGCGTCCCCATTCTCACAGCCGCTATAGAGACAGGGACCCCCTATTTCGACATTTGTGACGATCCCGAGCCAACGCTTGAAATGCTCGCATTGAACGACAAAGCACAAGCCAACAATATGCTCGCCATTGTCGGCATAGGAGCAAGCCCTGGGATTTCAAATCTGCTTGCGGCCAAAACATGCACGGCGCTGGATGAGATCGATCACTTGATCACCGGATGGAGCCTTGATGATGATGAAGATGGTCCGATGGGCGATCTTGATCTCAATGAAGAAGGAGGGAACGCCGCCTTCGTCCATTGGATGGAACAATGTTCCGGCAATGTCACGAGCTGGGTCGACGGCAAGCTCACCTCGGTCAAACCCTTGCAGCCTTTGAAGGTGACCTATCCTGGCATCGGGAACCGAACATTATGGACGGTGGGCCATCCGGAACCGGTTACACTTCCCCTGACCTTCCCACATGTCAGCAAAGCGTCGAATGCCATGGTGCTCAACCGGCTGGATGCGATGGGATTAAAAGATCTCTCCCGCCGCATTGATGCAGGACGCATCACAATCGATGAGGCGGCTGCAGAAATTTCTGGTTCTTTCTCTGACGGGGGCGCGTCTGCCTTTCAATCATTTATCGCCTGGATCACGTCCAAACTTTCGGGACCAAAATACCCCTCCCTCTTTGCCCTGGCAGAGGGTTGCCGCGATGGGCGCCCGTCCATTGCCGCAGCGGCCATCACCGCCCTGCCGAAAGATGGCATGGCGGGCATCACCAGCGTGCCTCTTTCAGTGGCGTTGAAACTCTATATTGAAGGGAAAATTGCGGGCACCGGCGTTAAAGCGCCAGAGGCCGTTATTGATCCAGACCTCTTTTTCGGTGCGTTTCACCCCTATTGCGTGCTGCCAGAGCCGGTTTCGCCTGAAAAACTGGTCTCATTTGCGGTGAGCTGACGCCAAATCCAGTCTCCTTTTCCTCTAACGGGAAATTGATCTACACAACGTCACCGTGAAACCCTATATTCTCCAGCAACAGAATGCATTGGTCCGCTGATGTCCAGCGAACCCGGTGCTTTCCAGGAGTTTCACATATGTCTTCACCTGTGTCCCCGCCGGGCCAGAGTCTGAACGGCCGCCGCATCCTATTGATCATCGGCGGCGGTATTGCCGCTTATAAGAGCCTAGAGCTTATCCGGCGGTTGCGTGAACGTGGCGCTAGCGTCCGCGCGATCATGACCCAGGCCGCTGGTGAGTTCGTGACACCGCTCTCCGTCTCGAGCCTTACGGAAGACGTGGTCTACCAATCTCTTTTCGATCTCACTCAGGAAAGCGAGATGGGCCATATTCAACTCTCGCGGGATGCGGACCTGCTTGTCGTTGTGCCTGCCACAGCTGACCTTATGGCCAAGATGGCCAGTGGTCTCGCAAGCGATCTCGCTACAACCGCGCTCCTTGCAACCGACAAGCCTGTCCTCGTCGCACCTGCCATGAATGTGCGCATGTGGGAGCATGCGGCGACACAACGCAATATTTCGACACTCCGGGGCGATGGCATTCACTTTGTCGGTCCTAATGACGGGGACATGGCGTGCGGCGAATTTGGCCCGGGCCGCATGGCGGAACCGATGGAAATTGTTCAGGCTATTGAAGAGCAGCTCGCAAACCCTGCTGACCGTCCGCTTTCGGGAAAATCCGCACTTGTGACATCAGGGCCAACCCATGAGCCGATTGATCCGGTGCGCTACATCGCAAACCGGTCCTCTGGCAAGCAAGGCCATGCGATCGCTGCCGCTCTTGCGCGGCTTGGCGCCAATACGACGCTTGTTGCCGGGCCGACAATCCAAGCTGATCCCGTTGGCGTTCACGTGAAACATGTGGAGACCGCTCGCGAAATGTTAGCCGCTTGCGAAGCAGCCCTGCCTGCCGATATCGCAGTCTGTACTGCCGCTGTCGCTGATTGGCGGGTAGATCAAAGTGCCAACCAGAAAATGAAAAAGGATGGCAGCGGGACACCGCCTGCGCTCGCCCTGGTTGAAAATCCCGACATTCTGAAAACCCTGTCCCAACATGCGAGCCTGCGCCCCGGTTTGGTGATCGGCTTTGCGGCGGAGACAGAAAATATTGTCGACTACGCACAAGCCAAACGGGCACGCAAAGGGTGTGACTGGATTGTCGCCAATGATGTGTCTCCGGGCACAGGCATTATGGGTGGCGACATGAACAGCGTTCATCTCATCACTGCCGATGCCCACGAAGACTGGCCTTCAATGTCGAAGGCAGATGTTGCGCAGCGCCTGGCGCTCCGCGTCGCAGATCACTTTTAAGGAATGACCATGAGTTTTTCGGAAGTTTCCGTACCCGTTCAACGTTTGCCCCATGGACGCGACCTGCCGCTGCCGGAATATCAAACGAATGGCGCTGCCGGCCTTGACCTGCAAGCAGCTATTGCGAAGGGCGACAAGGTGGTCCTTGCACCAGGTACGCGCGAAATGATCCCAACCGGTCTCGCGATGGCGCTGCCACATGGATATGAAGCGCAGATCCGCCCACGCTCAGGCCTGGCTGCCAAGAACGGCGTGACCGTGATCAACTCCCCCGGCACCGTTGATTGCGATTATCGCGGTGAGGTGAAAGTTGTCCTGATCAATCACGGGTCTGACCCTTTGGTGATCACGAGAGGCATGCGCATTGCGCAAATGATCATCGCACCTGTGACACGCGGCATTTTTGAAGAACATGACAGCCTGCCGGAAACCGACCGGGGTGCCGGCGGTCATGGATCAACAGGCACCGGCGGCTCTTGAGCACCGAAAAAAGAAGGGCAGCAAACAGTGCGTCTATCGAAAAAAACACTCTTGGCTCTTGAAGCGGTTTTGGATGTTGCCGTGAATGCGCGGCCTGACCCGGTTCAATCTAAAGACATTACGCGGCGCCAGGGCATCCCGCAGCGCTACCTGGAACAGGTCATGCAGCAATTGGTGCATGCCAATATTCTCAAAGGCGTGCGGGGGCCCAAGGGCGGATATCGCCTCGCACGGGAACGGCGGCGGATTTCCATGGGCGATATTGTTCGGATTGTGGGTGCCATGGAATTGGCGGATGAACCGCGCGATACACCTTCTGTCTTGAGCGAAAAGGTCATCGGTCCTATATGGGACACAATTCAATCAGACATGATGGAAAAACTTGATGCCGTGACCATTGAGGATCTCTGCCGCAGCGCTGCCGACGTAGGGGCGGATGGCGAAATCAAAAGCGATGCAGACTTTACGATTTAGAACCGGCCAGACTGGGAATAAGGTGGCTGAGGTGACTTCATGATGAATGAGAGAAGTCCGTTTGCAAAAAGGTTCGATGCCACAGAGAATTTGACATCCAGCTATTCTTACAGGGAGCAAGACTATGAGCCAGGCAGACAATAAGCCAGGACGCGGCCGTATCTATGATGACATCACAGATACAATTGGAAATACACCTCTGGTGCGATTGAACAAACTCGCCAAAGAACGAAACGTCAAAGCAGATATTCTCCTGAAGCTTGAATTCTTCAATCCCCTAGCCAGTGTCAAAGACCGCATTGGTGTTGCCATGATTGAAGACCTGGAGAGCCGGGGCCTCCTTACACCTGAGACAATTATCGTTGAGCCGACATCGGGGAATACGGGTATTGCACTCGCTTTTGTTTGTGCAGCTAAGGGCTACCGCCTGATCCTCTGCATGCCGGAAAGCATGTCGATTGAGCGTCGGAAAATGTTGGCGCTCCTGGGCGCTGAGCTGGAGCTAACGCCGGCTGATAAAGGCATGAAGGGAGCGCTAGCCCGCGCTGAAGAGCTGCTCAACGAATACCCCAATTCGGTCATGCCGCAGCAGTTTGATAACCCGGCGAACCCGGCCATTCATCAGCGGACCACAGCTGAAGAAATCTGGAATGATACGGATGGTGCCGTTGACGTCGTCATCTCTGGCGTGGGGACCGGCGGTACCTTTACCGGCGTCGGCGCAACACTCAAAGAGAAAAAGCCGTCATTCAAGATGATCGCGGTGGAGCCAGAAGACAGCCCCGTCCTTTCTGGTGGCGCACCAGGCGCTCATAAAATTCAAGGGATTGGTGCAGGATTTGTCCCGGGCAATCTCGACAGCGCGCTCATTGATGATGTGGTTACCATCGGCAATGAAACCGCCTTTGAGATGGCGCGCCGCGTAGCGAAAGAAGAAGGGGTGCCGGTCGGCATCTCGTCAGGTGCCGCAATTGCCGCGGCGCTCGAAATCGGAAGTCGCGTCGATATGGAAGGCAAAACCATTGTCGTGATTATTCCGTCATTCGCAGAACGCTATCTTTCTACAGCGCTCTTTGACGGGCTTTAAGTCACATCGACATCTCGAGCTTAAAACCAGGCCTTGCTTTAGCTAGGCCTGGTTTTCTTTTTGCCGAGAACGCTTTAAAGGGAAAACAGGGCATACAAAGCGTTCTAACTTGTTGAGTTGCCGCATTTTCGAACCGCGAAAGCGGGGTCACTTTCGCTGAAAATGCTTTAGGAAAACCCGGGGCCGACTTCGACGGTCAGTTCTCTGGCGTCCAGCTCCTCGCCACAGTCTGAACAGACCATCTTTCCCTGAACGATGTTTCCGCATTTCTCATGACGGCGGACGATGGGCGCCCCGCGCTCATCTGCCATGTGTTTATCGCCCCACTGCACAATCGACAGCACAACCGGGTAGAGCTCAAAGCCCCGCTCGGTGAGGCGGTACTCTTCGCGCACCGGCGCCTCGCCATAGGGCACCTTTTTCAGGACACCTTCATCGACAAGCTTCTTCAACCGATCCGCCAATACGTGGCGGGTGATGCCGAGGCTTGCCTCAAAATGTTCAAACCGGCGAAGGCCCACAAAACAATCGCGCAGGATCATCAAGGTCCACCGGTCACCGATGACAGACAGGGTCCGGGCGACGGAGCAGGGTTCATCCTTCAGATCACGCCAACGCATATGTTTCATCCCTTTCTCTCTTACTTGAGAAACTAGCTTGACAAGTTCCCAATTGGAACCCACTTTACCATTCAAGTTCTAAAAAGGAACTTATCTAATTGGGCGAGATTGGGAGACGGTGAATGGCTGAAAAGAAAGCAATTCTGGTCATTGGAGCAGGTGATGCCACAGGCGGCGCGATTGCCAAACGCTTCGCCAGAGAAGGGTTTGAAGCCTGCGTCGTCCGCCGCAATGGCGACCAGCTGGCCCCTCTCGTCGATGAAATCACCGCAGCTGGGGGCAAGGCCCACGCTTTTGGTGTGGATGCCCGCAAAGAAGATCAGATGATCGATCTTGTTGAAAAAATTGAGTCTGACATCGCACCCATTGAAGTGGCCGTCTTCAATATCGGCGCCAATGTCAACTTTCCAATCACAGAGACAACATCGCGGGTCTATTTCAAGGTCTGGGAAATGGCCTGTTTCGCCGGCTTCCTGATGGGTCGCGAAGTCGCCAAGAAAATGCTGCCCCGTGAGCGCGGCACCATGCTCTTTACGGGCGCCACTGCCAGTGTGCGGGGTGGGTCCGGTTTCTCAGCCTTTGCCGGCGCGAAACATGCGCTTCGAGCGCTGGCACAAAGTCTTGCTCGCGAGCTTGGGCCAAAAGGCATTCACGTTGCTCACCCGATCCTAGATGGCGCCATCGACACCCAATGGATCGCAGAGAATTTTCCGGAACGCTATGCACTGAAAGACCAGGACGGCATTCTCAAGCCACACCATATTGCGGACGCGTATTGGAACCTTCATTGCCAACCCAGAGATACGTGGACCCATGAGTTGGACCTGCGGCCCTGGATGGAAAATTTTTGATCGGTCAGGCAGCTGCAACAATTCAGCGCCCGACACTCAATTTCTGAGAAACTGACAACAAAGGGGAAAAATGATGGGAAAGACAGTCGACTTTATTTTCGATTTCGGAAGTCCAAACGGGTATCTCAGCCACAAGCTGGTGCCGGAAATCGAAGCACGCACCGGTGCCACATTCAACTACATGCCAGCTTTGCTGGGTGGCATTCACAAGATAACCAACAATCAACCACCGATGATTGCGTTTGGGGGCGTGAAAGGAAAGCTCGAATATGAACAGCTTGAGACACAGCGCTTCATCAAGAAGCACAAGCTCGATAAATTCAAATTCAACCCCCATTTCCCCGTCATCACACTACTGATCATGCGTGGCCTGATCGCCGCTGAGATGGACGGTGACAAAATGAAATATATCGACGTAGTTGCAAACGCCATGTGGGAGGACGAGCAGAAAATGGATGATCCGGAAGTGGTAGCCAAGGTGCTTGCTGCTGGTGGTCTTGATGCGGAACGGCTCCTTGCTCGCACGCAGGAACAGGACGTCAAACAAAAGCTCATTGAAAATACGGAAGCGGCGGCAAACCGTGGCGTCTTTGGAATCCCCTTCTTCTTTGTTGGCGATGAAGGCTTTTTTGGCAAAGACCGGCTGGGCCAGGTCGAAGAATTGCTCATGGAGGGTTGATCCCCCTCCGTCATCAAAAGCACAAACAGGCGCGGGCGGTTCAATGGAACTGCCCGTTTCTCATTTTGGTCCCTACAGAAGTGGCTGGCTGGACTGGTTTCAGTCTCTTCCCTGTCCTATGTACACACTCGCTCGTGTAAAAAGGAATGACCCCATGAATGCTCCCTCCAGCACCGCCGTCTTCACACCTGAGTCGGGCAAGTGGCAACCAGCGCCCCAAAGCATGGGACCGTTTGGTGGCATGCATGGAGGAGCGGTTTCGGGTCTCCTGACCGGCGAACTTGAAACACTTGCTGGAAAAGCAGGACATGGTCCTGCGATCTCGGCAGCTGTATACCTTCTGCGCCCCGCTCCTGCGACGCTTGTTGAAACGCGGCCCATAGCGGTGCGCGAAGGCGGCCGCGTCGCGGTCTATGAAAACGAGCTTTGGGCTAACGACAAACTCCAAGCGAAAGCGTCCATGTGTTTTCTTAAAGGAGTCCCGGAAGGCTCGGAGATCACCGGCATTTCACAAGCGATCCAGGGCAGCGTTCCGGGCACACCTCTTCTTGATCCTGCAGATGTGCCCAAATGGCAGTTTCCCCGTGAGCCGATGGCCGCATCTTTTTTAAATGCGGTCGACATTCGCGAAGACGAGGAAGGCACCATCTGGATGCGCGCGACGCGCCCCCTGTTCGCAGAAGCAACACCCTTTGCCTCCACCATCAGCTTTGCCGATTTCTCGACCCTCTTTTCAGTTGTTGCCACTGGTGGGCGGCCTAATGCGGGAGGTTGGCCTAACGCTGATCTCTCCCTGCATCTGTCCCGACTGCCGGTCGGCCCGTGGGTCGGCATTAAAACGCGGTCTGACTGGTTTTCCGATGGGCGCGGTGTGACCGAGTCTGAAATCCATGATGTGCATGGCCGCATTGGCCGCTCAACACAGGCGGTTGTCCTAGCACCCGCGCCTTCTGCATAACGGCTCTACGATTGACATTTCCAGCCGTTCGTGGCGGATAGAGGCAAGACCGTTCACCGGAGAGACCCATGGCCCTCAATGACGATCAGCTGGAGCGTTACGCGCGGCACATTGTGCTGAAGGAAATTGGCGGACCAGGCCAGCAAAAGCTGATGCAGTCGAAAGTGCTTGTTATTGGTGCTGGCGGCCTTGGCTCTCCCCTGCTGCTTTATCTCGCGGCTGCCGGTGTGGGCACGATTGGTATTATCGACGATGATCATGTGTCGCTTTCTAACCTGCAGAGACAGGTTGTCCACGGTACGGAGGATGTCGGTCGCGCAAAGGTTGAAAGCGCGGCAGATGCTATCGCGCGGGTCAACCCAGACGTGTCGGTCATCACCCATGAAGCGCGCCTCAATGCCACCAATGCAGCGACGCTCATTGGTCAGTATGATCTGGTCGCGGATGGCTGCGACAATTTCCATACGCGCTTTTTGGTAAACGATGCCTGCTATTTTGCGCGGGTCCCCTTGGTATCAGCAGCCGTTGGTCGATTTGACGGACAGCTCAGCACCTATAAGGGATATGAGACTGATGCGGATGGCGTGCCGCTTCCAACCTATCGCGACTTTGTCCCCTCAGCACCAGCAGATGGCCTGGTACCGACCTGTGAGGAAGCAGGTGTTCTAGGCGCGCTCACAGGCGTTATGGGGTCCATGCAGGCGCTTGAAGTGATCAAGGAACTGACCGGAACCGGCACCGGCCTTGTTGGCAGGCTTCTCATCTATGATGCGCTTGATGCGCGCATGCGCACGATCACACTGCGCCACGATCCAGCCAACCCGCTGACCGGCGATAGTCCCACGATCACTGACTTGTCGGCGCATAAGAGTTAGCGCTCTTTTCTGCCGCATCTCCGGACGGTGAACCGGCATCCACTTCACCTGGAAATGCTTTAGAGTATGGCGGGGATGACCCTGTCAGGGGGCTTGTGCCCGTCGACCCAGGTGCGGATGTTGATCAGCACCTTCTCCCCCATTTCCATCCGCCCCTCAAATGTCGCCGACGCCATATGCGGCAACAACACAACCTTCGAGTGATTGACCAGCGCCTGGTTCACCGCTGGTTCCTGCTCAAACACATCAAGCCCCGCTCCCGCGAGCTCTTCATTCTCCAAAGCGTGCACGAGGGCGTTTTCGTCAATCACTTCACCACGGGCGGTATTCACGATATAGGCCTCAGGCTTCATGAGCTTCAAACGTTTGGTGTTGAGCAGATGATAGGTCGCTGGCGTATGCGGGCAATTGACCGAGAGAATGTCCACCTCAGCCAACATGGCATCGAGGTTGTCCCAGAAGGTCGCCCCTAGCTCCTCTTCCACTCCGGCGCTCAGCTGGTGGCGATTGTGATAGTGAATGTCCAAGCCAAATGCCTTGGCACGCCGCGCCACCGCCTGGCCTATGCGCCCCATGCCCAGAATGCCGAGTTTCTTACCACCGATGCGTCGACCCAACATCCATGTTGGTGACCAGCCGGTCCAGGTTGCCGCGCGCTCTTGAAGATAGTCGACCCCTTCCACCAGACGCCGTGGCACAGACAGGATCAGCGCCATGGTCATATCCGCCGTGTCTTCTGTCAAAACGCTCGGCGTATTGGTGACGGTGATCCCCCGGACTATTGCGCTTTCCACATCAATATTGTCGACGCCGGTTCCAAATTGGGCAATCAGGCGAAGCTTATCACCCGCCTGCGCCATAAGCCGCCCGTCAATACGGTCGGTCACGGTCGGCACCAGCACGTCAGCCTCGCGCATGGCGTTCGCCAGTGCTGATTGGCTCATAGGTTCATCACTCTCATTGAGCCGGGTCTCAAAGAGTTCGCCCAAACGCGTTTCGATGGCATCCGGCAATTTGCGGGTGACAATGACAAGAGGCTTTTCGGGCGTTGTAGCCATGAACAGAAGACGCCTTTCTTTTTAAAACGAGACCCCCTGTCTAGCAGAGCCCGCATGCCGTCGCAAAGTCTTGCGGTTCCCGTCACCCCTCTCCTTGACCCTGTGAGCCCCCGCTTGCATAAGGGTAAACGTGATTCATTCCATGGCTAAATTGCGAGGATTTCCCGTGCGCCTGGCGCAGCCCTTTTCTTCCCTTAAACGCACCTGCTGGGCCTGTGGCCTTTCGGTCGCTCTGATCCTGGCGTCCTTTGGCGGATGGGATGCAGCTGTCGGGGCAGAAGACCAGCCTGTGGGGATAGAAACAGGCCTGCCACTTCCTCGATTTGTGAGCCTCAAAGCCAATAAGGTGAATGTGCGCGTCGGCCCCAGCCGGTCCCATCCGGTTCGGTGGGTTTATCAGCGCAAAGGCTTGCCGATTGAGATATTGGCGGAGTTCGAAAACTGGCGCCGCGTCCGCGACATGGATGGGGATGTGGGCTGGATCTATCACACCCTGCTGGACGGGCGGCGCCACGGGCTTGTCAAACCCTCAAATGGTGAAGAAACAGCCAACCTGTTTGACGGACCCGGCGGCACGGGCGAGACAATTGCGGCGGCGGAGCCCAACGTGGTTGTCGCCCTTGAGGCGTGCGGTGCTGATTGGTGCCAGGCGCAAGCGGGCGGATATACCGGCTGGATCGCGAAACGTGATCTTTGGGGTGTTTATTCAGACGAGCGTTTTGAGTAGACGCGCTGCGCGCTAAAGCGTTTGGCGCTTATCTCGACGCACAAGTACCGGCCTAACTCTTTTTGTTTGTCGCATTTTCGAACCACAAAAGTCTGCAACTTTTGTTGAAAATGCTCTAGTCGAGATCGCCACTTAGTGCAGACCGTACAGACTTACTAAGGCCTGCCGCGTGAGTGTAGTTCTCATGTCCAATGCCAACTGACACAACAACGTCTCCGCATTTGAACGCGTCAGCCTGCGCATCACTCAGGTCAAAATGGAGAAAGTGAATGGAGGATGTTTTGCCATCCTCTTTTGTGCGTTCCACGTCATCTTCCGCCCGCGCCATGATCTTCTGATCACCCACCTGCAGGTAACAGGTCTCTTCCACGTGGGAGAGCTGCCGCAACATGCGATCGCGCCGGACTTCATCATCAATCTCAAACATAAGCGTCGCCACCAGATCACGGCCCTGCGGGATCAACGGATTGTAAGCCTCCAACTCATCTTTCAACTGCTCGTCGCCGCCGCCCTCAATGCGCAGCATCTCGTGGATCTGGTGCAGCATGGTGTCGTAGCTCTCAAAATAGAAAGTCGCACTGGGCCCAACCTCGACGCGGCGGTCGCGTTTGATATCACGCAGGCGCACGCGACGATCATTCCGCTCACCCTCATAGGTTTGCATGTCGAGAATGTCGTCGGGCGAAATGGACTTGCGGGCAGCACTCATTCTATGTCTCTCAGTCAATCAGGCCGTATGCGCGGGCCATAATTTCAATCAGGTGTTGTGCCTGTGGCAGAGGTTTGGCCTCTGCATCACCATTCAGCGTCTCGACTTCGTGTACGAGATGTTTTGCAGCAAGTGGGCAATCAGACGTTACATATTTGTTTTCGGTTTTGGCGACATTGCGTGCAGCTGTCTTGCCGACCTTCATCGCAAGGTCGAACGTATCCTTCATGACGCCAAAGGTACCGCCATGGCCCGAACAGCGCTCAACCACATCAATTTTTGTATCCGGGATAAGCCGCATCATCTCAGCTGACTTTGGCCCCATATTCTGAGCCCGGGCATGGCAGGCAAGATGCGCGGTGACGCCGCCCTCAACAGGGGTCATGCCGTCGGGCAAGCCATCTTTTTTGGCGATGTCGACAACATATTCATCCACATCAAAGGTTGCCTCTGACAGAGCTTTTACATTCTCGTCATCAGGCAGGATAAGCGGCCATTCAAATTTCAGCATCAAACCGCAAGACGCGGTGAGCGCGATAATGTCATAGCCCTCATCGATGAGCGGCTTCAATTCAGTTGAAACCTTTCGCGCTTGTTCCGCCACCTTCTCGATATTGCCGCTTTCAAGATGCGGCATGCCACAACAGCCTGGATAGGCGGGCTGCGTGTCGACACCGATATGTGCGAGCAGTTTGCGCGCTGCCTCACCGACAGTCGGATTGTTGTAATTTACAAAACAGGTGGCGAAGAGGGCTGCCTTGCGGCCTTTGCCGGGTGCCTCTGCGTTCACGGTCAGGGTGCCCGCAGCATCTTCGGCCTTTGCCCGCATCATGAAGGTCTTGCCCGCAAATTTCGGCAGCTCGGCGCGCGCATCAATGCCTGCGACTTTTTCCATTACCGGGCGCGTCAATTTGTTGGAGCGTTTTGACCCCCAGTTTGCAAGCCCGGCAACCGGTGCTGCAAGCTTGCCATTGCGATCCATCTTCGCGAGCTCTCCCGGCACGAAGGGTGGACCACCAGCTGCCTTGGTTTCAATGGCGCGGTAGCGCAGCATGAGATGGGGGAAATCAAGATTGAATTCATGAGGTGGCACGTAAGGACATTTGGTCATGAAGCACATGTCGCAGAGCGTGCAGGCATCGACCACAGGACCAAAATCATCGCTGGACACACTGTCTAGCTCACCACTGTCGCTGTCATCAATCAGGTCAAAGAGGCGCGGAAAACTATCGCAGAGATTGAAGCAACGCCTGCAGCCATGGCAGATGTCGAACACTCGACGAAGTTCTTCGTCCAGCTGATCGCGATTGTAAAAGTCGGGATTCTGCCAATCTATCGGATGCCGCGTTGGGGCATCCAAGCTGCCTTCTCTGCTCATGCCGGACTTTCTCTATTCGCTGCGCACCTTTTCGCACCTGAAAAACGCTTCAGGCGCGGCATAAGAAGCAGGACAGACGCCATCTTGTCGCGTTTTTGAACCATAAAAGTCTGCAACTTTTATTGAAAACGCGCGGGAGCCCGCCCTGCCTCCATATTTTAGTCGTCGAGATTGTCCAGAGCTTTCTGGAAGCGACCCGCGTGGCTCTTTTCAGCTTTTGCAAGCGTTTCGAACCAGTCTGCGATTTCGTCAAAACCTTCTTCGCGTGCTGTGCGTGCCATGCCCGGATACATATCTGTGTATTCATGGGTTTCGCCAGCAATCGCAGCTTTGAGATTCAGGTCTGTACTGCCAATCGGCTCACCCGTTGCCGGGTCACCAACAGCTTCCAGAAACTCCAGATGGCCGTGGGCGTGACCCGTTTCACCTTCCGCAGTCGAGCGGAAAACAGTTGCCACGTCGTTGTAGCCTTCTACATCGGCCTTTTGGGCGAAGTAGAGATAGCGGCGGTTTGCCTGGCTTTCGCCTGCAAACGCGTCTTTGAGATTACCTTCGGTCTTAGACCCTGCTAGCGACATTTGCGTTCTCCTCGCCTTTGCGCTTTTCCACACGCCTCCCAGGGCGTAGTCGCAAAGAAGTTAAGACGCGCCAACAGGTTCGTCAACTCTTTATAATTCTTCTAAAGAGAATGAGTTGCAAAAACAACTGCCAAAAATCAGGAGGTGTTGCGCACCCGAACAACAACATCAACGCGGGCCAGTTCGGTCCCTTCGGGCACATCCGGCAGGCCCGCCACATCGATCATCTGGCCCGAAATATCCGTCAGGCTGCCCTCATCTTCGTGGAAGATGTGGTGATGATCGGAAATGTTGGTATCGAAATAGGTTCGTGAACTGTCGACGACAACCTCACGCAGAAGTCCCACTTCGGTGAATTGATGCAGCGTGTTGTAGACGGTGGCCAGCGACACAGAGACACCGAATTCCTGTGCCTGCTCGTGCAGACGTTCAGCGGTCACGTGACAGTCGCCTTCGTCAAAAAGCAGCCGCCCAAGCGCGAGACGCTGGCGGGTGGGCCGAAGTCCTGCCTCACGGAGGCGGGCCAAAGTCTGACTATAAGGACGATCCGTCATGTCCAACCTGTCTGTTCTGCTCGACCGGGGCAGAATTACGCCACCAGATACCGCGTTCCAGTTTGTAACGATTACAAACAATACTCTACCATGTGGGAATTACGGACGTCTTGTCAAGTGGGTGACCCACAGACCGCCTGACCGCCCGAGTCCGGGAAAATGGCATTCTTGCCATAAAAATCAAGGGTTTGCGGGGCTTGCCGCGTATGTTACCAAGCGCTCAACAGATGCTGACCCGGTAGGAGCCGGAAAACACTTAATATGTCAGCAAACAAACGGGCGGGGTGATTGAACGGACATGGCTGAGCAAAAGTCGAGCTATTCATATGAAGACCTGTTGGCATGTGCGCATGGGGACCTGTTTGGCCCCGGCAATGCACAGCTGCCACTCCCGCCCATGTTGATGATGGACCGCATTACCCAAATTGCAGATACAGGCGGCGCCAACGACAAAGGCCTCATCCGGGCTGAGTACGACATCACCGAGGATCGCTGGTTCTTCCCGTGTCACTTCGAAGGCGACCCGATTATGCCGGGCTGCCTTGGCCTTGATGGCATGTGGCAGCTGGTTGGCTTTTATCTTGGCTGGATGGGCGCCCAGGGTAAGGGACGCGCCATTGGCGTTGGATCGGTCCGTTTTTCCGGCATGGTGACGCCTGAGGTCAAAAAGATCGAATATGAGATCGATCTGAAGCGGGTCATCAATCGCAGGATTGTCATGTTGACCGCAGATGGCGTTTTGAAGGCCGATGGTGAGCCTATCTACAAAGCAGAAGATCTGCGCGTCGTTGTCGAAGGCCCTTCTGAATAAAAACCGGGCCGACTAATAATTTGGCTCAGCAGACATTTTGCGCATTGCGATTTCTCAGAAAAGCCACTTTCGGGTTACAAAAGAGGTAACCGAAATTGATTGCGGGTTTTCCCGCCCAGCCATGGAGTAGAGCCATGAGGCGTGTTGTCGTTACCGGAATGGGCATTGTTTCCAGCCTTGGTAATAATGTGCAGGAAGTTGTTTCCAGCCTTCGCGAAGCCAAGTCAGGCATTGTGGCGGCTGAGAAGTACACAGAGCTCGGCTTTCGCAGTCAGGTTCACGGATCTCTGAAACTTGATCTGGAAGAAGTGCTCGACCGCAAGACACGCCGGTTTATGGGTGATGGTGCGGCCTACACTTATATCGCGATGGATCAGGCAATCCGGGACGCGGGCCTTGAAGCAAACGAGGTCAGCAATGATCGGACAGGCGCCATTCTGGGATCAGGTGGCCCCTCGACAAAAGCCATCGTCGCTGCAGCGGACATTACCCGCGAAAAGGGCCCCAAGCGGATTGGGCCAACGAGCGTACCAAAGGCCATGTCGAGCACGGTTTCTGCGAACCTTTCGACGCTCTTCAAGATTAAGGGACCGAGCTATTCGATCAGCTCTGCGTGCACGACATCGACCCACTGTATTGGGAACGCTGTTGAGCAGATCCAATGGGGCAAGCAAGACATGATGTTTGCCGGTGGCGGTGAGGAACTGGATTGGACACTTTCATCGCTCTTCGATGCCATGGGTGCCATGTCGTCCAAGTATAACGACACGCCCGCTGTTGCGAGCCGTGCCTATGACGTGAACCGCGATGGATTTGTCATCACAGGTGGTGGCGGCACCTTGGTGCTTGAAGAACTGGAACATGCGAAAGCCCGCGGCGCGAAAATCTACGCCGAAGTGGTAGGCTATGGCGCCACTTCAGATGGCGCCGATATGGTGGCACCGTCGGGCGAAGGCGCCGTTCGTGCCATGAAGCTCGCGCTCGAAGGCGTTGGAGAAAAGATTGACTATATTAACCCGCACGCAACATCGACGCCTGTAGGTGACATTCCGGAGATCACGGCGATCACTGAAGTGTTTGGCGACGACATGCCACCCATCAGCGCCACCAAGTCGCTCAGCGGCCACGCGCAGGGTGCGGCGGGCGTGCATGAAGCGATCTATTCTCTCCTGATGATGGAAAGCGGCTTTATTGCGGAGTCTGCCAACATTAAGGAAATCGACCCGGAAGTGGCTCATGCAAACATTGTCCGGGAACGGATCGACAATGCGGAGCTCAACACCGTGCTGTCTAACAGTTTTGGATTTGGCGGAACCAACGGATCCCTGGTTTTCCAACGGTATAACGGCTAACGCACGTCGGTCGGTGGGGAAACCCTCTGAGGCCCAACCCGTTAATGAGGCACAGAGCTTGCTCCCCCTAGTAGTTGAGTGACGAGAACGTCTCATTACGGCACACCTATTCTTTTTTAGGGGCCGCAACAGAATATTTGAGGAGTGGCATCAGAGATGACACGCGGAAGTGCATTTCAGTCGGGCGACCTGCTTGCGGGCCGAAAAGGCCTCATTATGGGCGTCGCAAACGACCATTCCATTGCCTGGGGCATCGCTAAAGCTGCGGCTGCCCACGGCGCCGAACTGGCTTTTACCTATCAGGGTGAAGCCTTTGGACGCCGGGTGAAACCGCTGGCGGAATCTCTTGGGTCAGACCTGCTGCTGCCCTGCGATGTCATGGACGAAGCCAGCCTTGATACGCTGTTTGATGCGCTCAAAGAGAAATGGGGCAAGATTGATTTCATCGTCCACGCTGTCGCTTACTCCGATAAGAGCGAGCTTAAAGGCCAGTATGTGGATACGACGCGGGATAATTTCCGTCAGACCATGGAAATCTCCTGCTATTCCTTCACAGACATTGCCCGCCGCGCCTCTGAAATGATGCCGGACGGTGGATCGATGATCACACTCACTTATGCGGGCGCAGAGCGCGTTATGCCCAATTACAATGTAATGGGGGTCGCGAAGGCTGCCCTTGAAGCAAGTGTACGCTATCTCTCCGTTGATCTCGGACGCAAAGGCATTCGTGTCAACGCACTGTCAGCCGGTCCCATGCGAACGCTTGCAGGATCAGCCATCGGCTCTGCGCGCTATGTGTTTAAGTGGAACAAATCTCACTCACCTCTCAAAGAAACCGTTGAGCTGGATGACGTGGGTGGTTCAGCCCTCTATCTGCTCTCAGATCTGTCCAAACGTGTCACCGGCGAAGTCCATCATGTGGATTCAGGCTTTAACATTGTCGGCATGCCGCAATGGGAAGACATGCAAGAAGATGCAGCCCCCGCGCCTACAAAAAAGGCCGCTGAGTAGCGCTCACGCGTTAATCAGCCCTTCCAGAACATCTGCTGTTTCCTCAGGCATTGACAGAAACGGGGAATGCGCGGCTTCAAGCGATTTCACCTGATCGAAATTTGAGAAGCGCTGCATCCTGCGTTGCAGTGCAATCGGCAATGCCTGGTCGTTCGTGCATTCGACAAAGGCTTTCGGCACGGACCCAAAACGCTCCGGTGTGATCGCCACGCTTGAGAGAAGCGGGCGTACAGGCTGTCGAATGAGTCCTGCCGTCGCATCACGTTGTGTTTCCGGCGGGCAGTCTGTGTAAAGGAAATCTGGTGCGGTTTCAGGACGTACAGAGTTCGTCCCACCCAGAAAATCGAAATCGCTGTGGAGGATCCTTTTTCGCAAGGAAGGGTCAGCGATGATCATCGGCAGCAACCGGCTCTTCTTATCGGGCACAAAGGCTGTCAGAAAGATGAGTTTTTGAAAGAGGTCAGGGCACTGCTCAGCAGCCATGGCGAGAACAAAGCCCGCCATTGAATGACCGACACAAATCGGTTTTTGATCTGCCTCGGCCGCAACATCAATAAGCGCAGCTACATATCTTGCCATTGTGACAGCCCAAGGGCTGAGCTTGTCTTTCTCATGGCCGCGCTCGTGTCCCGGCAGCGTCGGTGTCAGAACCTCATGACCTCGAGAGCGCAGAAGCGACGCGAGACCGTCCCAACATCCCGCATCATGCCAGGCGCCGTGAACCAGTATATATGTCGCCATGCCAAACGATCTCTATTCCGGCCGCTTCAACTCCAGCACGTCATAGGTGCTTTCCAGGACTGACCAGGGGAACACCACACGCAGCCTGCCATCTTCAAGCTGGCTTAAAATGCCGGCCTTGTCCTGGCGCTGAGGGTCGGCGATACCACCTTCCGGACCGCTGTAAGTCCGTTGCGGTTCATCATTGTAAGTAGGGGCAGCCAGCAGCACCCGTCGGTCAGGTCCATCCTGATAAAGACGGCCGGACAGCCGTTGAGAGCCCGAGCGTTTTTCGAAGAATAGGAACCCGTCCCGGACACTTACCTTGCAGTCAAACCAGCTGTAGACGACAAGGCCGGAGAACTTGCCACCCACTTTGATGGTTCGGCACGCCCACCAGCCGAGCAGGTCGGCGTCATTGACGGGCTTTGTCTCCGCATCCATCACCTTGTGAAAGGCGGCCCGCTCCCGAATGGTCGCCGATGCGCCGTAGGATTCTTCGGTGCCCAGTGCCACAGCCTCATCAAGGCGGGTCAATCTGTCCCGGTCAAAATCGGTGACGACGTTGGTCCACACATACTCGGGTGGTATGCCCTGAACATTGTCCGCTGCACCTGCAGCTGGCGCAGTGTTTTCCGATGGTTGCGCAGCCGCTCCCTGAGGTGTTTCGGCCAGTGCGCCGGTCGACAGCGTCATTGTGATGGCCAGTGCGGCCAAAAAACCGGATCTCATCCCCACATCCTTTTCAAACCCCAAGCCTTTCTCAGGCTTTTGTGTCGCTGGCATTGTTCTCCATGAACCGTTTCCAAACTATCTAGAAACGCCTCGTTCCAACAAAAAAGGGCCCCCGTAAGGGAGCCCTTTATCTTGTCGCGTTGGCGGCATGCCGCCAAGACTTATTCGGATTTTTCTTCCGCAGGCTTACGACGGCGTGGACGGCGCGGCTTGTCGCCATCGGACTTTTCGCCACCCTCAGCTTTGTCGCCCTCTTCGCGAGGAATTTCCTCACCCGTTTCCTGATTAACGACCTTCATGGAAAGGCGAACCTTGCCGCGATCATCAAAGCCCAGGAGCTTCACGAACACTTCGTCGCCTTCCTTCACCACATCGGTCACTTGCGCCACTTTGCGTGGCTCAAGCTGCGAAATGTGAACCAGACCGTCTTTTGGTCCGAAGAAGTTCACGAACGCCCCAAAGTCCACCGTCTTAACGACCGTGCCTTTGTAGATGACGCCGACTTCTGGCTCAGCTGTAATGCCGGTGATCCAGTCGATCGCTGCCTTGATGCTTGCGCCATCAGAGGAAGACACTTTCACAATGCCTTCGTCATTGATGTCGACTTTGGCACCGGTTTCTTCAACGATCTGACGGATGACTTTACCGCCTGCGCCGATCACATCCCGGATTTTGTCCGTTGGAACCGTCATGGTTTCGATGCGCGGTGCATATTCGCCAAGTTCCTCGCGGCCTTCGGAAATCGCATTCGCCATCTCACCAAGGATATGCAAGCGACCGGCCTTCGCCTGATCAAGCGCCTGCTGCATGATGTCTTTCGTGATACCGGTGATCTTGATGTCCATCTGAAGGGACGTGATGCCTTCTTCAGATCCGGCAACTTTGAAGTCCATATCGCCAAGATGATCTTCGTCGCCAAGAATGTCAGACAGAACCGCAATACCCTCATCTTCTTTGATGAGACCCATGGCAATACCTGCTACAGGGCGAACAAGCGGAACGCCTGCATCCATCATCGCGAGCGATGAACCACAGACAGTCGCCATGGAAGACGATCCGTTTGATTCCGTGATCTCTGAAACGAGACGAATTGTGTAAGGGAAGTCTTCCCGTGTAGGCAGAACTGCACGCAATGCCCGCCAAGCAAGTTTCCCGTGGCCAACTTCACGACGGCCGGTGAAACCCACACGACCGGTTTCCCCAACTGAGTAAGGTGGGAAGTTGTAGTGCAGCAGGAAGTTTTCTTTGTAGGTGCCTTCCAGCGCGTCGATGAACTGTTCGTCATCGCCCGTACCAAGCGTTGCAACTACAAGACCCTGCGTTTCACCGCGTGTGAAGAGAGCAGATCCGTGTGTCCGCGGCAGGATGCCAACTTCTGAAACGATCGGGCGCACTGTGTCGAGGTCGCGACCATCGATACGCTTGGACGTCTTCAGAATGGACCCACGCACGATCTTCTTCTCAACGCTCTTGAATGATCCGCCGACTTTGTTTGACGGATAGGCATTCTCGTCATCGTCATTGACAAGTGCTGCCATTGCCTTATCGCGAGCTTCAGACACTTTGGCCTGACGCTCCATCTTATCAGCAATGGAATATGCTGCTTCGAGGTCTGACTCTACGAGAGCTGTAACCTTGCCATCAAGCTCGCTTGTGTCTTCTTCGGAAATCGCGCGCGGCTCTTTTGCGGCTTTTTCTGCAAGACGGATGATCGCGTCGATGACAGGCTGGAAGCCTTCGTGACCGAACATCACAGCACCGAGCATGACATCTTCTGGCAGCTCTTTGGCTTCTGATTCAACCATCAGAACCGCGTCTTCTGTACCGGCAACCACCAGATCAAGAGTGCTGTCATCCAGATCATCGATCAATGGGTTGAGGACATATTCACCATTTACATAACCAACACGTGCCGCACCAATTGGGCCCATGAAAGGAATGCCGGAAATGGTCAGCGCTGCAGAGGTTGCCACCAGGGCAACAATGTCAGGATCATTTTCCATGTCATGTGAAATCACATTCGCAATGATCTGTGTTTCGTTTTTGAAGCTCTTATGGAAGAGCGGACGGATCGGCCGGTCAATCAGACGACAAACAAGCGTTTCTTTTTCGCTTGGGCGACCTTCGCGCTTAAAGAAGCCACCAGGGATCTTACCGGCAGCATATGTCTTTTCCTGGTAGTTCACGGTGAGCGGGAAAAAATCCAGTCCCGGCTTTGGCTGACGTTCAGCCACCGCTGTTGCGAGCACTGTTGTCTCGCCATATGTCACCATCACGGCGCCATCCGCCTGACGGGCTACCTTACCCGTTTCGATGATGAGGGGCCGTCCGCCCCATTCAATTTCCTCTCGGACAATATCAAACATTTCAGTTTCCTAATTTGCGCCTTCAGTTCTCGTATCATCACATCCAGATCGGTTTGTTTAGCCGGATGTGTGGCGCGTCGGTTATGCCGCTTTCATTTCAGCGGCCGGATTGTGAACGGGGTCGGTCCGAAACATCATTTGCCCAAACTCAAGAGACAGAAGCGTCAAGGGCAATTTCGGATGGACCCGCGTCAAACGGACAGAGTCTCTCTTTTACTCGTAGTCTTTACTTTGTCGCATTTCCGGACGGAAAACCGCCAAGTCTGTATTTGGCCACTTTTCCTGGAAATGCTCTGGTTACACATTGGAGAAACACGAAAAGCGCTCGGTCCAATTTGGAGCGAACGCTGTTTCATGGTTCGAGAAGCCAAGGCCGCTCTCTTATCTCCGGATACCGAGGCGTTTGATCAACGCTTCGTAACGCGCCTGTTCTTTGCCCTTTACATAGTCGAGCAAACGGCGGCGCTGGCTTACCATTTTCAACAGACCGCGGCGGGAGTGATTGTCCTTGCCGTGGGTTTTGAAATGGTCGGTCAGATTGGTGATCCGTTCTGTCAGGATAGCAACCTGTACTTCCGGCGAGCCGGTATCACCCTCACCTTGGGCGAATTCTTTAATCAGTTCTTGCTTGCGATCAGCTGAGATCGACATCGGCAACTCCTAAAAATTGGCCGGGAAATTCCCGGGACATTTCAGGGCCCTTCGCCGGATGCCGCATGCGACGTCCGAGTGAGGCCCTGATCGGTCAGGTTAAAAACGCGGACCGGCTTCAATTCGCCCCGGTCATACTCTGCCAGGGCAACCGGCGTGCCGCCTGCAACGGTGAGGGCTATACCCTCCAATACCGGTGCATCACGGCCGCGTAACAAAATCGCCTGTCCTTGCTTCAATCGAGCTGCATCTTGATCACTTACGGCCACCGCCGGGATGTCGTCCAGCGCGGTCTCAAGCGGATGAAGATGGGCCCACAAGGTCGGGCGAGCGGCGGCACTATTGCCGAACTCCTTGAGTTTATCCAGCGAAATCGACGCATCTTCGCCAAAAGGTCCGGTTGAGAGGCGTCTTAAGGCCACAACATGCCCAAAACAGCCCAAAACCTCGCCTAAATCACGCGCCAGAGAGCGGACATAGGTGCCCTTTGAGCACACAATCTCGAAGGCAGCATGGTCGGGATCGGGCACGTCCAAAAGCTCAGCTTCATAGATGGTCACGGGCCGTGATTTCAGCTCCACCGTCTCTCCGTCACGGGCAATGTCGTAAGCCCGCTCGCCGTTTACCTTGATGGCGGAGAATTGGGGCGGCACTTGCTCAATCTCTCCCAGAAACCCTTCCAAGGCGGCCTCTATAGCGGCTCTGGCAGGCCTCTCATCGCTGGATTGGACAACTTCCCCCTCTGCATCGTCAGTGGTCGTGGCAGCGCCCCATTTCACGGTGAAGCGATAGACCTTCTCGCTATCAACCACAAAGGGAATGGTTTTGGTCGCCTCGCCCAAGGCAATCGGCAAAATACCTTCAGCGAGCGGGTCGAGTGTGCCTGCGTGACCGGCTTTCTGAGCGTTAAAGGCTCGACGAACAGCACCCACAACCTGCGTAGAGGTCGGTCCCACGGGCTTGTCGACAATCACCCAGCCGGAAACCGGATCACCCTTTTTTTGGCGGCCCATAATGTCAGCCCTCGCCGCCAATATCTGATTCTGGGTCAGATTCTGAGTCTTTCAGATCCTTGTCCAAGTCCTTGTCCAAATCCTGGGCCACTTTCGGCGAGCTGAGCATGGCATCGACGCTCTCTGCATAATCGAAGGTCGTGTCTGCGGCAAATGTGAGGTCGGGCATGTGCTTCAACGTCACCGCACGGGACACTTCACCGCGATAGAACTTTTTTGCGTGATTGAGTGCGTCTACAACCGATGCGGGATCTGAATGACCGAGCGGCACAACATACGCCACCGCGTTTTTCAGATCCGGGCTCGCCCGGACTTCCGACACCGTGATGATGGCCTCGCGCAAAACAGGGTCCAAAACATCACGCCGGGTGAAGATCTCCGACAGGGCTGCCCGCAACAATTCTCCAATGCGCAGCTGGCGCTGGCTTGGCGCTCTGCCAGATGGGGCTTTGATGGTGCCTTTACGACGTTGGCTCATATCTCTTCATCTCAAAAAGGAGAAGACTGCCCAGCTCCAGCCAGGCAGTCCTCATGCAATTTCACTCTCAAGTGCGAACTTGGTCAGCTCACGGCTTCCAATCAGGCGCCTCTAAGCGAGAGCCGCTATTCGAGGGAACGGGCAATCGATTCCACATCGAAGCACTCGATCACATCACCGACACGCATGTCCTGATAGTTTTCGAAGCTCATGCCACATTCCTGTCCGCCACCCACTTCTTTCACTTCGTCCTTGAAGCGTTTCAGCGTGGACAGCGTGCCTTCGTGGATTACAACATCATCGCGAATGAGGCGCACTTTCGAACCGCGCTTCACAGTGCCTTCTGTAATTTTACACCCTGCAATACGGCCCACTTTCGAGATGTTGAACACCTCGAGGATTTCGGCATTGCCATTGAAGGTTTCGCGGATCTCTGGTGACAGGAGGCCAGACATGGCCGCCTTCACATCGTCAACCAGATCGTAGATCACCGAGTAATAGCGGATCTCAATACCGGTGGCGCGCGCAGCGCTTCTGGCCTGTGCATTTGCACGCACGTTAAAGCCGATGACCGGTGCCCCTGAGGCATCTGCCAAAGTGACGTCTGCTTCTGTGATCCCGCCAACGCCGGAATGGATGATTTTGGCAGAGACCTCGTCGGTTCCAAGTTTTTCCATCGCCTGTACGATGGCTTCGGAAGAGCCCTGCACATCAGATTTCACAACGATCGGCAGTTCCTGACGATCTGCTTCCTTAAGCTGTGTCAGCATCTGATCAAGCGATGTCCGTCCGGAACCGCCCACACGCTTATCGCGCTGCAGGCGCTGACGATAGTCGGCGACTTCACGGGCACGGGCTTCGTTCTCAACGACAACAAAGACATCACCGGCTTCGGGCGTTCCGTTCAGACCAAGCACCTCTACAGGCTGCGATGGTCCTGCGCTTTCAACGCTTTCGCCGCGATCATTGATGAGTGCGCGAACCTTGCCCCACTCAGCACCTGCGACGAGAATATCGCCAACCGCAAGCGTGCCGCGTTGAACAAGCAATGTTCCAACAGGGCCCCGGCCCTTGTCGAGCTTGGCTTCAACAATCACGCCCTCACCCGGACGAGTCGCGTTTGCTTTCAGCTCAAGAATTTCCGCCTGAAGCACGATGGCTTCTTCCAGCTTGTCGAGACCTTCTTTGGTATGCGCTGACACTTCGACTGCCTGGATGTCCCCACCCATGTCTTCCACGAAAATTTCGTGCTGGAGAAGTTCGTTTTTCACACGCTGCGGTTCAGCCGCAGGTTTGTCACACTTGTTGATCGCAACAATAATCGGCACTTCCGCCGCTTTGGCGTGATTGATGGCCTCAATCGTCTGAGGCATCACACCATCATCGGCTGCAACCACAAGGATCACGATATCCGTTGCTTGCGCACCACGAGCACGCATGGAGGTAAAGGCTTCATGGCCCGGCGTATCGAGGAAAGTGATTTTGTCACCAGAAGCAATGTTCACCTGATAGGCACCAATGTGCTGGGTGATACCGCCGGCTTCACCAGCGACAACATCCGTCTGGCGAAGCGCATCAAGCAAGGATGTCTTACCGTGGTCAACGTGACCCATCACGGTGACAACCGGCGCACGTGGCTGTTTTACTTCATCGGTGTCGTCGTCGGTCACCAGACCTTCTTCAACGTCTGCCTCGGAAACACGTTTCACGGTGTGCCCTAGCTCTTCAGCGATAAGCTGCGCAGAGTCACTGTCGATCACATCATTGATGGTGACCATCTCACCCTGCTTCATCAGGATCTTGATCACGTCAACGGCACGCTCTGCCATCCGGTTGGCCAATTCCTGAACCGTGATCGCTTCCGGGATCACAACCTCACGGACAACCTTGGCAGCAGGACCGGTCTGGCCCATGGCTTTCTTTTTCTCACGCTCAGCGCGACGGCGCATGGCCGCAAGAGATTTCTGACGATCCCCATCAGACCCACGAAGGGCACTATCGATGGTGAGCTTGCCGGTGCGACGGCGAGGTTCGTTGCGACGTGTCGGCGTTGGCGCAGGTCGCGCATCGCCTGGACGTCCGCGAGGCTTCTTGTCGTCCGCCTTGGCTGCTTTCGGCGCCGTTTTTGCGGCAGGCTTTACCTCTTCACCTGGTGGAGGTGGTGGCGTCGCATCAAGGCGTTTTTGCGCTTCAACTTCCGCCTGGCGTTTGGCTTCTTCTTCAGCCTTCAGACGTTTTGCTTCTTGAGCTTCACGCTTGGCAGCTTCTGCTTCTTCTTTTGCCCGGACCTTGTCTTCTTCTGCACGGCGCACAGCTTCGATTTCTGCGCGCTTGCGATCTTCTTCTTCACGTACACGCGCCATGTCGAGCGCGCGTCCGCGGGCTTTCTTTTCTTCTTCCGTCAGGGTGCGTAGCACCATGCCGCTGCGATCTTTTTTCGGAGCGGGGGCCGGTGCCTTTGGCGCTGCAGGTTTTGGCGCAGCCGGTTTTTTCACCACCGCCTTCGGCGCTGGCGTCGCGACTTTCTTTTCTTCTGCCGCCGGCACTGCCTTGCCTGTCGGCTTGATCGTGCGCTTCCGCTTTGTCTCAACGACAACCGATTTGGAGCGGCCATGCGAAATGTTCTGGCGCACATGTCCAGAGTCCACCGTCCGCTTCAGGCTGAGAGTTTTCCCGCCTGCTGGCTTCCGTTCGCCGTCGTCCGTCTGATCGCTCATTCTATTCCTTTACGTCGCCTGGATCTGTCTGATCGTTCCAGGCAGCAAGTCTGGCAAAGTCCGCCAGCACCTTTTCCTGCATACGTCCCGTTTTCAGGGCTGCATGTACCACATTTGACCGCCCCAATGCCAAGCCCATTTGGGCTGCACTAAGACCTCGTATCACCGGCAGATCGTTCAAATCTGCCGCTTTTAGCTTTGCGCGCAGCCTACGGACCCCATCTCGGCCTGCATCCACCGCCTCAATCATCAATGCGACCGGCTCCCGGTCGAGGGTCTCGAACGCCCGTTCAAGGCCCATAATCAGTTCTCCTGAGCGCCGCGCTAACCCTAAGGTTTCTGCTGCACGCGCCTCCAGCAGCCGTTTCACGAGATCCGCCAGTCCTTCAGGGACTGTGACCTGCTGTTTCGCCGCCCGGGCAAATGCCTTCTTGGCAATTGCCAGATCGAGCGCTTCCTGGGTCCCTGTGACCCAAATGCCGCGCCCGGGCAGCTTTTCTGCCAAATCCGGCCCAATGGTGCCATCGGGCCCTACAACAAAGCGAATTAGCCCCGCTTTCGGTTGGCTCTCGCCTGTCGCAATACACCTTCGCTCTGACTTTTCCTTGCCGGGCCTTCCCCGGCTCGGTGTGTCATCACCGGGTTCGTCTGAAGATGGCTCGTCTGAGGGCGGGTCGTTTGCCGGGGCTGCAGTCATGAGCAGCGCCCCTCAACCTTCGACCTATGCCTCAGCCACCGGCGTTGCTTCGCCTTCGGCCGCTTCGCCGTCTTCTTCCTGCGCCTCAGCTTCCGCCGCTTCTGCTGCTGCCGCTGCAGCCAGCTCTTCTTCGGTCACCCATCCTGCTTTCACGCGGGCTGCCATGATCATGGCTTGAGCTTCTTCAGCACCGAGGTCAAAGCCGTCCAGAATACCATCCATCCTGGTGCGCTCTCCGTCGACATGCTCATACCACCCGATCAAATCATCGGTGACACAGCCGGCAACATCTTCGACCGTCTTAATTTCGTTTTCACCGAAGGCCACAAGCATCGCTGTGGTCACACCAGGAACTTCTGTTACTTCATCCTGCACGCCCAGCTCGCGGCGCTTGGTGTCAAATTCGGCATTCTGACGATCGATAAAGTCGAGCGCACGGTTCTGAATTTCCTGCGCGGTCTCTTCATCAAAGCCTTCGATCTCGGCAATTTCCTCAACGGGCACGTAGGCCACTTCTTCAACTGACGAGAAGCCCTCTGATGCCAGCAACTGCGCAATCACTTCATCCACATCGAACGCCTGGACAAAGGTTTCAGAGCGCTGAAGGAACTCAGCCTGACGACGTTCAGATTCTTCCGCCTCTGTCAGAATGTCGATATCCCAGCCGGTGAGCTGCGAAGCCAAGCGAACGTTCTGACCGCGACGCCCAATTGCCAGTGACAATTGTTCATCTGGCACCACCACTTCAATACGCTGCGCGTCTTCGTCGAGCACAACTTTCACAACTTCTGCCGGTGCAAGTGCATTGACGATGAAGCCCGCAAAATCATCCGTCCATTGGATGATGTCGATCTTCTCGCCCTGCAGTTCGTTCACCACAGCCTGAACACGGCTACCGCGCATACCCACGCAGGCGCCGACAGGATCAATGGAATGATCGTTTGACGTCACGGCGATCTTTGCGCGTGATCCAGGATCACGTGCAACTGCACGCACATCAATAATGCCGTCATAAATCTCCGGCACTTCCTGGGCAAAGAGCTGCGCCATGAACTGAGGATGTGTTCTGGACAGGAAGATCTGCGGTCCACGCTGTTCGCGGCGCACGTCGTAAATGTAAGCGCGGATGCGGTCGCCTGCGCGGAAAGCTTCTCGTGGCAAGCCTTCGTCGCGACGGACGATGCCTTCGCCACGGCCGAGATCAACAATCACATTGCCATATTCTGCGCGCTTCACGATGCCGTGGACAATCTCGCCAATGCGATCTTTGTATTCTTCGAACTGCCGCTCACGCTCTGCGTCACGTACCTTTTGCACGATGACCTGTTTTGCGGTCTGTGCAGCAATCCGTCCAAAATCAACAGGTGGTAATTCGTCTTCGATCAGGTCACCGACGCGCGCTGCCGGGTTCCGGCGCTGCGCATCAATGACTGTGATTTCTGTCGCGTCATTGTCAATAACATCTACAACATCGAGCAACCGCACGAGACGAATTTCTCCTGTGTTTGGATCGATGCGTGCGCGGATTTCATTTTCCGCTCCGTAGCGAGACTTGGCCGCTTTCTGGATCGCTTCCGCCATTGCTTCGAGAACCAGTTCGCGTTCGATCGATTTTTCCCGCGCGACTGCATCAGCAATCTGCAGAAGTTCCAATCTATTTGCGCTCACAGCCTGAGCCATTGTCTCGTCTCCGTTTTAGCCTCGCGCCAGTGGCGCTAATGTTAAGCCTCGCGCCAGTGGCGCTAATGTTAAGCCTCGCGCCAAGGGCGCTAATGTTAAGCCTCGCGCCAAAGGCGCTTAGAATTTCTGTTGCACCTGGTCAGTCAGGTGCCAGCTCCAGAGAGCCGTTTTCCGCTTTCATCAATCAAGGTGTCGGTCATCACCAGCCGCGCATCATTCACAAGCCGGAAAGGAAGACCCACGATCTGCGGTTCGTCATGGCCGTCAATCTCCATGCGCAGCAGCACTTCACCGTCTTCCATGCCCTGCAAAACACCACGGAACCGTTTCCGGCCTGCAAGCGTTTCCGAAAGCTCCACTTTGGCCTCAAAGCCTGACCAGACATCAAAGTCTTTTTCCCGTGTGAGCGGGCGGCCAATGCCAGGGGAGGAAACTTCCAGCGTGTAATTGTTCTTAATAGGATCTTCCACGTCGAGGATCGCCGATGCTGCGCGGCTAACACTCTCGCATCCCTCAACCTGCATCGTACCGTCTGGCTTCTCCGCCATGAGTTGCAGGACAGACCCGCCTTCACCGGTAAGGCGCACACGCACAAGCTCAAAGCCCAGATCAACAATGGCTGGCTCAACAAGATCAGCAATTCTGGTCGCAACAGCGCCCGGCGCAACCAAATGGCTGCGGTCGCTCGTTTGTTCTGTGTTGCTCTCGCTCTGCACGAATTCAAGTCGTCCAAAAAGGTCCGTAAATCGGAGCCCAGATAACAAAAAAAGCGGGGCCCCGGTCTGGAGTTCCCACTTTCAACAATCAGGCTAGGCCTGCTATGTGAAAATTCGTCTGCACATTACTCCCAGAAAGGGGGGCTTTTCAAGCGGTTTATTGAAATGGGTTTTGTCTCTATTGGGACGACGGTCCGCGGTTTTTGCGACGGAATGTCAAATAGACCGGGACCCGGCCTTCCCGGCCCGCTTTTGCCTCATAGCGGGTCCCCGGCCAATCATCGGGGCGGACGCGCCAGTCATCGGCGCATTCTGCCTGCCACTCAAACACCCCGTGGGCTCTCACTTCGCGAAGGGTCCAGCGGCTATAGTTCTTAATATCTGTCGCAACCCGAAATTCCGCTCCATCTTTCATGATGCGGGCCAGCTGATCCAAGGTCTCAGAGGACACAAAGCGGCGCTTATGGTGCCTCTTTTTGTGCCATGGGTCTGGGAAAAGCAGGAATGCGCGATCCAATGAGGCCTCTTCTAACCGCTCCAGCACGTCGCGGGCGTCATTGTGGTGGATGCGCACGTTTGTGAGCTCTTTTGCCTCTACCTCGGCCAAAAGCTTTGCAACCCCATTGATGAACGGTTCGCAGCCGATCAGCCCTACATTCGGATTTGCCATCGCCTGGGCCACCAGATGCTCGCCACCACCAAACCCTATTTCCAGCCAGACCTGCTCTATAGAACTGTCAAACAAAGAGGATGGCGCCAGATTGTGCCTATCAAGCGGCACGGCAAGCTTTGGCAGCAGGTTCTCCATCAGGCTTTCCTGATGGCTGCGCAGTTTGTGGCCTTGTCGGCGCCCGTAAAGAAGACGCCGCCGACCGGGATTATCGGCAGGCGGCGTTTGTTTTTCTGACATTGATTTTAAGCCCAAGAGCCTTAAGACAATTCCGCCTTGATGACATCAACCAGGTCTGTCTTCTCCCAAGAGAATCCACCATCAGCATCCGGCTCGCGACCAAAGTGGCCATAAGCTGCGGTGCGTGCATAGATCGGACGCGACAGATTGAGGTGCTCACGAATGCCGCGGGGGCTTAAGTCCATTGCTTTGGAGATGGCTGTTTCAAGCGCAGCTTCGTCGACATTCCCTGTGCCATGGGTGTCCACGTAGATAGACAGCGGCTTGGAAACACCGATCGCATAAGCAAGCTGCAAGGTGCACTTGTCCGCAAGACCTGCTGCGACAACGTTTTTGGCTACATATCGGGCTGCATAGGCTGCTGAACGGTCCACCTTGGTCGGGTCTTTCCCGGAGAAGGCACCGCCACCGTGAGGGGCCGCTCCACCATAGGTATCAACAATGATCTTACGACCCGTAAGACCCGCATCGCCATCAGGTCCACCGATCACAAAAAGGCCGGTCGGGTTCACATAGAATTCGTCTTCGGGACACATCCAACCCTCTGGAAGCACTTCTTCCACGACAGGGCGGACAAGCTCGCGAATGGCCGCTTGGTCCAGACCTTCGTCATGCTGGGTCGAGACCACAACAGATGCGGCACCTACCGGCTGACCATTTACATATTTTAGTGTCACCTGGCTCTTGGAGTCCGGTCCAAAGCCTTTGACTTCGCCGCTGTGACGCAGCTCGGCCATGCGTTTCAGGATCAAGTGCGAGTAATAGATCGGCGCTGGCATCAGCACAGGGGTCTCTTTGCAGGCATACCCAAACATAATGCCCTGGTCGCCCGCGCCTTCGTCCTTATTGCCAGCAGCGTCGACGCCCTGTGCGATATGAGCGGACTGAGCATGAAGGTGAACTGCAACGTCAGCGTTTTTCCAGTGGAAACCATCCTGCTCATAGCCAATGTCTTTGACTGCTGCGCGGGCAACTTCCTCAATCTTTTGAGGTGTGATGCTATCAGGTCCACGAACCTCTCCAGCCAGCACAATCCGATTGGTGGTTGTCAGCGTCTCGCAAGCAACGCGTGAGAACGGGTCCGCTTCCAAGAAGAGGTCCAAGACCGCATCTGAAATTCGGTCGCAAACTTTGTCTGGATGACCTTCGGAAACTGACTCACTGGTAAATAGATAATCTGATCGTGGCACGCTCATACGTCTCCCAAATAAGCCTATAGAAGCTTTATGTAAGAAGCTTACTGCAGGCGCGCTTTAGTGCGGTGGCTGTTCTGGCAAGGTTTTAGGATGGGGTCAAGTTGAGACATTGGCCCCTAAGAAGCCTTACAGCTGGCTGGATTGGTTTCGTGCCAACACTTTGACCAAATCGAGGACACGTTTTCTTACATCTGCGTCTTCAATCGAGGAAAATGCGGCTGTTAGCGCTACCCCTTCAGCTGTCGACAGAAAGTCCAGGTTGAAATCGGCGGCGGGTGTATCTGAGAATCCCGATGTCGGCTGCCCGCCATTTGTCGCTACGCCATCGAAAAAATAGTCGACAGGCACATTCAGTGTCTGGGAAATCTGATAAAGCCTGCTTGCCCCAATGCGGTTCGAGCCTTTTTCGTATTTTTGCACTTGCTGGAACGTGAGGCCCAACTGTTCACCGAGCGCTTCCTGGCTCATCCCGACCAGCATGCGCCGCATACGGACCCGGGAACCGACATGAATGTCGATGGGATTGGGTGTTTTTTGCGGCAATTCTGACCTCATTTTTCTTGTTATTAGGATGTTCAGGTGCCCTCAGAATGTGTTGACCCCGCAACCGTCATACTCATGAGACCCGCCCCAGGACTCGGAAACCTATGGCTATTACCGGGCCCACTCCTACTAAGGACCTTGGCAAAAAACGCATTGCACTCCAAATGCAACCATAGGTTAGAGCCTTTTTGGGTGGCCTAAAAGTCTTATTCTTGAAAAGGCCTACCTCGCCCTGGCTGGCTTCACCAGAGTCAGGGCAGCCATCGCAGCCAGCAGCATGAGAAAGATCCAATCCCCTAAACGCGCATAGAGGGTCGGCGGCAGCGCCTCGGGGAGTTTGCTGTCGATCGCACCTTCGCGGTTGAGTGGAACAGCGTCCAAAATCCGCCCAAAGGGGTCGATCATTGCAGATATGCCCGTGTTGGCGGAGCGGGCAACAGGCAAACCCTGTTCAACGGCGCGAAGCCTTGCTTGTGCCAAATGCTGATATGGCCCTGCCGAACTGCCAAACCAGGCATCGTTGGTCACATTGACCATCCAGCCGGGGCGCTCAGCCCCAACGACACCACTGGAGAAGATGACCTCATAACAAATCAGCGGGCTCACACTCGGGGCGCCGGGAACTGCCAGGGTCCGCGGACCAGGTCCGGATTGATAACCACCGCGCAACTGGGTCAACTGCCGCAGTCCGATCGCCTCAAGGACAGATTGGAAGGGGAGATATTCCCCAAAAGGAACCAGATGGGCTTTGTCATAGGTCTCTCGGATTTCGCCGTCCGGTCCGACGATGTGTAAGGAGTTGAAAAATCTTCCAAGTTCGCGGTCTGGTCTGGTTTCATCTGGCTCGCCACGGACAGCGCCGAGTAGCAACACACCGCCTGGCGCCAGAACGCGAGAGATAGCAGAACGAAGGACAGGTTCTCGGTTGACGATGAAGGGCAGCGCAGATTCCGGCCAAACGATGTGTGTTGGCATCGCGCCCTGATCACCCGGCACATCGCTCATGCGTAAAAACTGCCCGACAATCTCCTGACGGTTTTCCGGCTTCCATTTTTCCCTCTGAGGTACATTTGGCTGCACAAGCCTGAGGGTCACGCCTTCGACCCACGCCTCGTCAGAGGCAATCAGACGCACGGCCCCGCCAAACCAGACGAGGCCCAATACGGCAAAGGCGACCGCTGCCGGACGCCAAACACCAAGCTCCCTCATGCCGTTATCATCGCGCGCTTGTCTGCGCCGCGGGTCATAGGAAGCGATTGTCAGGAACGTCCCCAGGACCAGCAGCGTTGCCCCATACGGGCCGAACAAGGCAACGCTCTGCATCAGCGAGTCTGAGGCGGTGACGGTATGACCGGGCAGGTTCCACGGGAGTCCCGTCAGAATATGTCCGCGCAGCCATTCGGCGGCAGCCCATGTCACAGCCAGTGTCTGCGTCCGACGATATCCCGCCCCCCAATGACAACGCGCAGCTGCGAACGCTGCGGCGGTAAAAAGCGCCAGCCCAGCCGGGAGGCCAGTGACCGCAAAGGGCAAGAGCCAACCAAACATTTCCGCCTCAACGAGAAAGGCTTCGCCAATCCAGTAGAGACTTCCTAGAAAATAGCCAAACCCGAACCACCAACCGATGGCAGCCGCAGCCCGCGCAGGCCTCCAGTTCTCCCTGGTCGGCGTATCGGTTCCATCAAGAAGCCAAACGACGCAAGGCAGTGTTATCAACAAGATAGCGAAGAGATGGATCGGCGCGTGCGCTACAACTGTCAGCAAGCCCAGCCCAAATGCCGTGGCGAAACGTTGCCACCCCGTCAGCGCCTGTAGCCGGACCGCTAACCGTTCCAGCGTGATAAATCCGCGACCGACAGCATCGGTCACTCTGTTGGCTTCAGGACTTTTCATTTAGATCGAGTGAGGCATCAATTGGGTCGGCGGACGACGAGGCGTCGGTGCCCGAAGCCGGTTCCGTGTCACTTTCTTCTGATGCAACTTTCTGCGCGATGGTTTCTTGGTGGATATGGAGGCGCTTGATCCGGCGCGGGTCTGCATCGCGGATCTCAAACTCAATGCCCGCAGGGTGCAAAATCAGCTCGCCGCGCTGTGGGATACGTCCGACCAGCGAAAACACCAGACCACCCAGCGTGTCGGAATCGTCATCCTCGGTTCTATCGACCAGTGTCAGTTGCAACATATCTTCAAGATCTTCGATTGGGGCCCTGGCCAGCGCATCAATAGATCCGTCGCTCAATCGAATAAGAGGTGCACGCTCTGCAACATCATGCTCGTCCTCAATGTCGCCGACGATTTCCTCTACCAGGTCTTCAATCGACAGCAATCCGTCTGTACCGCCATATTCATCCACCACAAGCGCCATATGAATGCGCGAGGACTGCATCTTCAGCAGAAGATCGCGCGCTGGCATTGACGGAGGCACAAACAGCACCTGTCGACGGATCGTTCTCAAATCAAAGGAACCGCGGTCGTTGGGGTGAGACGCCATCCAAGCCAATACGTCTTTGATGTGCACCATGCCGATGGGCTCATCAAGCGTTTCGCGATAGACGGGCAAGCGAGAATGGGATTTTTCTCGGGTGAGTGCGAGCAGATCATCCAGCGACGCTGAAATATCAACAGCAACAATGTCGGCACGGGGAACCATTACGTCATCGACCCGCTGTTCGGCGAAGCTCAAAATGTTCATCAACATATGGCGCGCCTGGGGGCCCAGTTCCTCGGTCGCCTCATGGCCGCCAATTACTGTTTCAATGCTTTCGCGCAGACTCTGATCTTCGGTCCGACCCGGAAGTTTTTTCACAAGCCAGTCCATAAGGCGCGTCCAGGTGCTTGGTTGGCGCGCTGCCGCCCCATCCTTCGTCCTCATGTGACGTTCTTTCCCATCCCCCATGTCGCTCATTGTTTCTTTGCCCGGGGCCTTTCATCCGGTTCAACCGTATAGGGATCTGCGATCCCATAAAGCTTCAACAGCTCTCGTTCGCGCTTTTCCATTTTTTCTGCGTCTTCGTCGTCCATGTGATCATACCCCAAAAGATGCAGAACACCGTGCAGAACAAGATGCGCGAGGTGGTCATCAAAACTCTTGTGCTGCGTTTTTGCCTCCGCCTTCACGGTCTCATAGGCGAGCGCAATATCTCCCAGGGAGGAGGGTTCATCATAGAGAGCACCTGCTGGTGTGGGCGTATTGGGAAAGGAGAGCACATTTGTTGGCTTGTCTTTTCCGCGGAACTTTCGGTTTAAAGACTGTACAAATGTATCGTCTGCCAGAAGCACACTGAGCTCCGCTGCCGGAGAGGTTCCATCATGTTCAAAGGCTGCCTGCGCCAGGCGGAGCACAATCTCCTCAGCACCCGCATCCCATTCGCCACCCGCCCGGGAGATTTCCACCGAAAGGTAGGGAGCCTCAACGCTCAAGCTCTCTTCATCATTCGTAGGTTCCGCGCTCACGATCAATCACTAGCCTTCTTGCCGCTATTGGAGAGCAGGTCTTTTTCATCCGCCCCGTAGGCTTGAACAATGCGAGTCACCAATGGATGACGCACAACGTCCCGTGCTGTGAACTTCACCGTGGAAACCCCTTTGACGCCTTCAAGGACACGCAACGCATCGCCTAAGCCGGATTTCGCCCCCAGAGGCAAATCAACCTGGCTTGGGTCACCGGTAATCGCCATGCGGCTGTTCTCACCTAGACGGGTCAGGAACATCTTCATCTGCACAGGGGTACAGTTTTGCGCTTCATCCAAAATAACAAATGAATTGGCGAGGGTCCGACCGCGCATGAAGGCGAGCGGTGCGACTTCAATCTCTCCAGACTCAAGCCCAGCCATCACCTGCTCTCCTGGCAGACTGTCATAGAGCGCATCATAGAGCGGGCGCAGGTATGGATCGATCTTCTCGCGCATATCGCCTGGCAGAAAGCCCAGGCGCTCGCCGGCCTCTACGGCAGGGCGCGACAGGATGATCCGGTCGACCTTTTTTTGAAGCAACATGGAAACGGCCACAACTACTGCAAGATAGGTCTTGCCGGTACCTGCAGGTCCAACGCCGAAAACGAGTTCATTTTCCAAAAGGGACTGTAGATACGTCCCCTGTGTCGGCGACCGTGGTGAGATAACGCGCTTGCGCGTAGTGATCTGCAGTTTTTTGTTTGCCCCGGATCCGCGTTCGCGTTCTGCCTTTGGCGCATTGGCCATTCGAATTGCCCCATCAACTTCGCCGGGTGTCACTTCAAGACCCGATTTCAACCGCGCATAGAGATCTTTGACGACAGCCTCAGCCCGTTCCCGCGCATGCACCGTACCGGTCAAGACCAGTTCATTGCCGCGCGAGGTAGCCAAGACACCGAGCTCCTGTTCCAGGCGCGCAAGATGCCGATCATGCTCCCCAAACAATTCACTCAACAGCCCGTTGTCATCAAAATTGATAACCAGACTTCCCTTTTTTTCTTCGGGGCGTCCTTCGGTCGATAAGGTCAAGTCTGGTTGGCTCCTTGATCGAGATGAGTTGAGACAAGTGTCGCAGACAGAGAGTTTGCAAACCCACTGTCGATTGTCACTTCAGCAAAATGCCCAAAAGCAGCTTCTGGTGCTTCTACATGCACTGACTGAAGATAGGGTGACCGGCCGACCAGCTGACCGTCTTTTTTCCCACGTCGGTCCAGAAGCACGCTCATTGTGCGTCCTTCACAGGATTGATTGAATGCTGCCTGATCGATGTTCAGCTTTTCCTGAAGGCGGGCCAGGCGTTCGGCTTTAACAGCCTCTTCGACCTGCACCGTGTCCCCTGCTGCCGGTGTTCCTGGCCGTGGCGAATATTTGAACGAATAGGCCTGGGCGTATCCCACCTCACCGACGAGAGACAGAGTGTCCTCGAAGTCCTGATCTGTCTCTCCCGGGAAGCCAACAATAAAGTCAGACGACAGAGCAATATCGGGACGTGCCTCGCGAATACGCTCAATCAGGCGAAGATAGGAGGCCGCATCATGCTGCCTGTTCATCGCGGTGAGGATATTGTTCGAGCCCGACTGCACCGGCAGATGCAGATAAGGCATCAACACATCCACCTCTCTGTGTGCGCGGATCAGTTCATCATCCATGTCTCGGGGATGACTGGTCGTGTATCGCAGACGATCAATGCCATCAATCTCCGCCAGCGCATAGATCAGACGCCCAAGAGACCAGTCTTTTCCATCCGGTCCCTCGCCGTGATAGGCGTTGACGTTCTGGCCGAGGAGCGTGATTTCGCGCACGCCACCAGCTACCAGATCTTTCGCTTCCTGGACAACCTTGGCAACGGGCCTGGAAAACTCTGCGCCCCGTGTATAGGGAACTACGCAGAAGGCACAGAATTTGTCACAGCCTTCCTGAACGGTCAGAAATGCTGTTCGGCCTCGGGCAATGGTTTTTTTCTTCTCCGGCGCGGGCAAGGCGTCGAATTTATCTTCGACAGGAAAATCTGTTTCGACAATGCCGCGTGAGCCATTGTCTGTGCGCTTCAGGAGGTCGGGCAGGCGGTGATAACTCTGCGGACCGAAGACGAGATCAACCACCGGCGCACGGCGGACCATCTCTTCCCCTTCAGCCTGGGCGACACAGCCAGCAACGCCGATGGTCATCGACCCTCCGTGGCGTTCACGTTCCTCTTTCAGGGCGCGTAAGCGGCCTAGCTCTGAGTAAACTTTCTCGGCGGCCTTTTCGCGGATGTGGCAGGTGTTCAGAATGACGAGATCGGCAGTTGCCGGGTCCAGCGTTTCGGCATAGCCAGCCGGTGCCAGAACGTCCGCCATACGGTCGCTGTCATAGACATTCATCTGGCAGCCATAGGTCTTAATGAAAACCGATTTCTTCTCGGTCCCCGTGTCGGATTGTGCTGACTCCTGGTCAGCCAACCGGTCTGGGGTCTCACTCAATTGATTTGGCACTTCGGCGCTTTGAACTCCGCTCGGATGCTGCTCTAGCTGGTTGGTATTATCGCACGCCCTGGCGGTGAACTGGGTCCACATCACCTGGAAACGCTCTAAACCGGATCATATAGAGCCAATCGCTCGATATTACCATGACGGAAGGGTTTTCGGCAGGCCTATTCGGCTGCAATGGTGGGCCGGCTTTTTTCGTCAGAATTCCCGGAAGGAGCTGGATTTTCATCCTCTGGCTCTGTCTCGGTGGTCAGCGCCGCCCCCGCAAGGGCGCATTTCATGCCCCTGCTCGCCTGCGCCTCACAATAGGCGGCAAGTTTTTTCCGGTTGCCGTGAGTATCGACGGTCACCGGTACATGGAACTCCACAACAACTTCAAACGGCCCAAGGCCAAAGGCCTCCCAGAGGTGCGGGCCTAAGTCCATATCGCCATACCAGGCGAAATAGGGCCGAAACTGACGCCCCATGGGCATGCCGCAGAGCTTTGTATAGGTGATTGAAACCGGCTGAACATGGACCGGCTTGGCGTCTTCCCCCGCCCCAACGGCCATTTGAGCGACGGCCATGAGCGCGCTCTTGAACGGCAGGACCCGGTTGCCATCACTTGAGGTCCCTTCGGGGAAGAGAACCAGCGTATCGCCGCCGGAAATCCGATCATGGATCTCATTCGCCGTGGCGGCAGCCTTCGTCCGACGTTCCCTGTCCACAAAGACCGTTTCCTGCAAGCGGGCTAGGGTGCCAAAGAAAGGCCAGGCCGCGACTTCCTTCTTCGCCACAAAGGAAAGCGGGGTCACAGACCCCAGAACAGGTATGTCTAGGTAAGAATTATGGTTGGAAGCGATGAGGCACGGCCCGTCCCTAAAAGGCGTTCCGCGTACGGTCACTTCAATGCCGATAATCCCACAGAGAATACGGTGAAACCGAACAGGCAGGTTTTTGGCATAGGGACGGTTGAGCTTGACGCCCAGCCATTGCACCGGCGTTATCATCAAGGCCGTCATGACAAAGAGGAAGAGTTTGCTTCCAGCGCGAACATTTTTCACGAGACCCATCCTCCCGCTCCCCTACCCATCAGGTGGCACGCCGCGCGGCACTTTCACCGCTACTTGGTGCTGGGAGCCTTTTTTGAATCGGCGAGCGGAATGCCATAGAGCTCCAACCGGTGATCCACCAAATTAAAGCCCAGCTCGCGCGCAACAATCTGCTGAAGTCGTTCGATTTCATCATTATGAAACTCGATGACTTCCCCCGTCTGCAAATTGATCAAATGATCATGGTGTTCTTCAGTGACCTGCTCATAGCGAGAGCGGCCGTCCCGGAAATCATGCCGCTCCAGAATGCCCGCCTCTTCAAACAGGCGAACGGTCCGATAGACAGTGGCAATCGAAATCTTGTTGTCGATGGCTGCAGACCGGCGATAGACCTCTTCCACATCAGGATGGTCACTTGCCATGGACAGAATACGCGCGATCACACGGCGCTGTTCCGTCATCCGCATGCCCTTTTTGACACACAGATCCTCGATGCGCTGAGGATCATCTTCTGCAGATTTGATGCGTTCTGTTTCAGGCATCTCTTGTCGTTCCGGCCACCACTGTTGAAAGTTGCCCAAGTTTAGTCTTTTGGGTCTTCATTGTCACCCAACGACTCACACAACGACGCGCTTCATTGTCAGGGAATCGACGCGCGTCCCATCTTCTCGCTTGTAATAGGCGGCGCGTCGACCGACCACCTCAAATTCTGAGCTTCGATAGAGTCTGAGAGCTGCCTCATTGTCCTCCGCCACATCAAGAAAGACGGTTGAGATACCCTCTTCAAGCATTATCCCCAGAAGAAATGTGCCAATGCCCGTCCCGCGCGCCTCCGGAAGCACACCAACGGTGAGGATCTCAGCCTCACCGTCAATCGCGCGCATCAAGACGAACCCAACTGGCTGATCCGATGCGCTGTCGGTGGCGATGACACCGAGCATGCCAGGTGTTGCAAAGAGCGAGGCCATGCTTTCGGGTGACCAGGCTTCGCTAAAACAGCGGCCGTGTAAAGCTGACAATATCTCAGCATGGGCGACGCTCACCTTCTCTGTGCGAAGAGCGTCGCTCACGACAAACCACTGGGGGACGCCGCTAAGGGTTTGGCAGGCAGCTTTGCGTCTGGCGCACGCAGATAAAGGGGGCCTGGCAATCTATCTGGGTCTACCGGGCGGTCCGCTGCGATCTCTGCAACCACTCGCGCGTCTGGCAGAGGGGAGGCAGAAGAAATACCAATATTGTGGGCGTAGGTCGTCAACCGATCGCGCACAAGCGCCGAACCCGTCCCGACGCATATGAGAGCCTGATCGGGAACATGGGCTGCTACCTCATCCAGAGACACCAAAGCGGGTTCTGTGATACTCGCGCCACTTGTCGCGAAGCATTGAAGATAGGCTTCGTTCCGCCGTGCATCGAAAGTTGCGACGATTGCCGCGCCGTCTTTTGTCTCCTGCCTCACAGGCCAAGCGATGGCTTCCAGCGTTGTGACCCCGATCAGCGGTTTGCCCGACGCCACCGCGAGGCCTCGCGCGGTCGCAAGCCCAACGCGGAGCCCTGTAAACGTGCCGGGCCCCACTGTTACCGCAAACGCATCGAGAGCCTCAAATGTGAACCCTGCTTCTGCCTGAACCTCTTCAATCATGGGCACCAGCGCCTCAGCATGGCCTTTAGGCATAGGCGACAGGCGATGCGCAACCACAGTGCCGTCGCGCCACAGAGCAACGGAACAGGAAGCCTGTCCGGTATCAATGGCGAGAAGTGAGGTCATGTTTTCTTGTTCAGCGCCGGTGTCAGACGATCGAGCAGGCATCATCGAAGGCAAGGCGCGGCGAACGCTCAAACATTTCTCTGCTCGCGTCGCCATAGCCGATATTGCAGATGAAGTTTGCCTTCACTTTACCGCCGGGAAAGAAAGCCTCGTTGACCATATCAGGTACGAAGCCAGACATGGGTCCGCAATCAAGGCCGAGCGAGCGAGCAGCGATCATAAAATACGCGCCTTGCAGGCTGGAGTTGCGAAAGGCAGTTTCCTGAATGAGCGGATCGTTGCCTGCAAACCAGTTGCGCGCGTCCGGGTTATGCGGAAAGAGCTCAGGGATCTTGTCGAAGAACTCAAGATCATAGCCAATGATTGCGCAAGCCGGTGCTTCCTTGGTCTTGCCCTGGTTCTGCGGCAAGAGCGCCGGCATCAGTTTTTCTTTGGCTTCATCAGAGCGCACAAAGACAATCCGGGCAGGCGAACAATTCGCACTGGTCGGCCCCATTTTCATGAGGTCATACAATTCTTTCAGCGTGTCGTCGGAAACAGGTTTGTCCGTCCACGCATTAAATGATCTGGCGTCTCGGAAAATCGTATCCAGTGCTGCTCCGTCCAACGTCCCCATAGTCTTTCCTTGTATTTGTGTCATCTGCGTCGCGATTAGACCGCGCGGACTTCTTCGATTTCCGGCACGAAATGCTTCAGCATGTTTTCAACGCCGTGCTTGAGTGTCTGGGTTGATGCAGGGCACCCCGCACAGGCGCCGACCATGTTGAGATAGACAATGCCTTTATCAAATCCCTGAAAGGTGATGTCTCCACCATCCTGCGCCACGACCGGGCGGACACGGGTGTCGAGCAGCTCTTTGATCTGGCCGACGATCTCGGAATCATCTTCCGTCACTTCATTCGGGTCTGCGCTCGCCGCGCCATCGGTCATGAGCGGCGCACCTGACGTGAAGTGCTGCATGATGGCGCCAAGAAGGGCTGGCTTAATGTGCTGCCATTCCACGTCACCTTTGGTGATGGTGACAAAGTCCGCGCCAAAGAAGACCCCAGCAACACCATCCACGTCGAAGAGTGCTTTGGCCAGTGGTGACCGCTCAGCAGCCGTCGCATTTGGAAAATCAGCGGCATGGCCCTCACCCAGCACATCCTGACCGGGCAGGAATTTGAGGGTCGCGGGGTTTGGCGTAGATTCCGTCTGAATAAACATGCGCCTGCTCCTTAAATTGCTTGGCCCTTGATATCCCTTTGATGAAAAAGGGTTTTTGGGCCGTTTCTCACCTCTAAATGGCGGAAATGGCGCCGGTATTCAAGCCCAACCAGTCTAGTCAGGTATTTCAGCACCTAAATCCGCTGGAAACAGGCAAAAACTCACGCCAGATCGTGGATTTCGTCTTCCGACAACGATCCTGGAACAACGGTCACAGGGATGGAGAAACCTGCCCCAACGCCTGCGGCTGCCATCTGCACCAGCGGGCCCGGGCCTTCTTTCCCTGTCCCGGCGGCCAACACCAGAATGGAAATGGCCGGGTCTTCCTTGATCATGGCCTTCACGATATCTGATTTTGTGCCTTCGCGGATTTCAAGCTCCGGCATGAGGCCCGATACTTCGTTCACCCGGGCTGCATGCCGATGAAGAATGCGTTCCGCTTCTTCCCGGGCCTCTTCTTTCATGAGGTTTTCGACACCGAGCCAATGCTCAAATCCGCCAGGCTCAAGCGCTGCCAGCAAGACAAGGCCACCTTTTGTATGGCGCGCGCGGCGGGCGGCAAAATGGATCGCCACTTCGCATTCAGATGTCTCATCAACGACGACCAGAAACTTCCGCCGCTTAATAGGGGCAGCGTCCGTGTCTTTCGCCATTTCTGTTTCTTTAGCTGTCATGTCAGACATGCTGCCATCGGTCAGGCGGCGCGTCTACGGCCAAAAACGCACCAAATCAGCGTTACTTCAAAAGAATGTTCGTGATTTCACGAAGCTGGGTACGAGCGCGGAGCAGGTAGAAGCCCTGCGAGGCCAGATGGCTTGGCTGAATTTGTGCGTCGGGCGCGCCATTTACCACAACCATGGGAGAGAGCATGGCGGCTTTCAACATGCTGTCGAGCATTTGCTCCCAGGCACTGTTCAGCTCGCGCTCCGTGATGAGCGTGTCAAAATCTTTTCCCAGTGCGTCCAACAACAGATAGTAGGCGTAGAGCTGACCCTTCACATTGTAGAAGTGATCGTCGGCAGACGTGTCGATGAAGCTGCCGGAATTTTCGACGACAGCCTGGTCCAGCACAGCGGAGGACGACCCGATGTCGAGGGCGATGCGGTCAAGCGTCGCCATGAGGTTGTCACCACGGCGTTCAAAAACTGCTTCGCCGGAAGCCAGACGCACATTGTATTTGAGCAGCGCGCTGCGGGCTTCGCGGTATTGCGCTTCGGACGAGGCGCGGGGCATGAGCGAGACGGACGGGTCCCAGACCCAAACGTCGCCTGCATATTGCAGCAAGCCAGAAGCGGATTGCAGATCCGGGTCAGCCTGGCTGGAGCCGCGTGTGCGACCCAATTGGTCGGTGAGTTCAAAGGAAAAGCGTGCCAACGCTGAGACCACACCCTGCTGATAGTTCGGCATATTGTCGAGGAAGGCCGACGGCACAAACCAAGGGTCGTTCGAGGTCCAGCGCTTGTCGTTCACTTCCCGCTGAATGAGCGCTGCCGTCATCGCTACAGCATGAGATCCGCCGGGCACAATATCTTCCGCTGCCGGACGGAAGTTCGGATCATCTTCGATGTCATTGATCCAGAGCCCACCGGCCACATAGTAAAGAAAGAGAAATACCAGGACGCCGATGCCGGTTTTACGTGCGGCACCGCCTTTAAAGAACCGTCCGAGATTACCGATCTTGAATGACGGGAAGGAACCGCCTTTGCGGTACATCCAGCGGTGTTTCAGACGATCTTTGTAACCACCGAGCGTATCACGGAGGGTCATGAGGCTTCCTTTTTTACCCGTCTTAAGGGCATTATTTGGTCGCGTTTTCGAACCGGAAAACCCCAAGTCCGTCTTGGCACTTTTCCTGAAAACGCTCATAGCGAAATGTGGGCGCATTAACCAGCTTCTTCAAGCTTTACCCCCAAATGGTCAAAAAGCCGGAATGACCAAGAACTGGCTCAGTTACCGTTCATGATGGGCTTAACCAGATCGTCCACCGCTTTCACCTGACCCAACAGCTTGGGAAGATCCTCAAACGGCAAGGCGCTTGGCCCATCGCATCTTGCATTGTCCGGGTCTTCGTGAGCCTCGAGGAAGAGAGCCGCGACCCCAACCGCGATCCCTGCCCGCGCCAGATCGTAAATCTGCTCACGACGACCGCCGGACGCTTTTGATCCAGGTGCGCGGGTCTGCAGTGCATGGGTCACATCAAAGACAATCGGCACATCGTTGTTTTCGTTCTTAATGACGCCGAAGCCCAGCATGTCGACCACAAGATTGTCATAACCAAAACTGGAGCCTCGCTCACAGACCATGATCTGGTCGTTTCCACAGGCCTTGATCTTGTCGACAATGTTCGGAATCTGCTGCGGACTTAGAAATTGCGGCTTCTTCACATTGATCGGCAGACCCGCCTCAGCGATTGCGCGGACAAGGTCTGTCTGGCGGGCCAAGAAAGCTGGTATCTGTAAAACATCCAAAACTTCTGCAGCTGCCTTTACCTGCTCAATCTCATGAATGTCGGAAATCACCGGCACCCCGAAAGTCGATTTGATCTCCTGGAAAATCTTCAAGCCTTCTTCAAGGCCCGGACCACGGAATGAATCCACCGAGGAGCGGTTTGCTTTGTCGAAGGAGGCCTTGAAGATGTATGGCAGTTCAAGCTTCGTCGCCTGCTCGATATAGATTTCTGCTGCCTTCATAGCCATGTCGCGGGATTCAATGACATTCACGCCACCGATGAGGGTGAGCGGTTTGTCATTGCCGATTTCAATGCCTGCAACGGTGACAGAATTCATCACGATCTCTCCTAACACTCAGGCGCACCACGCCTTGAGGCACTTACGTTTATTCGGCATCGAAAAGCGCTGTCTCTCACTTGTGGCTCGAACGCGCTTTTCGATAAATGTGTCTAGCCTGAAACGTAACTGCCTTAGATAAACCCAACAATCTCTTTAACCCGCGAAAGGATCGGCTGCGCGATTGCATCTGCACGCTCACCGCCACTCATAAGGACTGTATCAATGTAAGCCGTGTCATCCATCAGGCGAGCCATCTCACCTGTAATCGGTGAGAGCTTTTCATTGGCAAGGTCTGCGAGAGCTGGCTTGAAGCCTGAGAATTGCGACCCGCCATGTTCCTGAAGCACAGCTTCTTTTGTCATGTCCGCGAGAGCCGCATAGATGCCCACTAGATTATCCGCCTCCGGACGGTCTTTAAGACCATCGAGTTCTGACGGTAGCGGCTCAGGGTCGGTGCGCGCTTTGCGGATTTTTTTTGCAATGTCGTCGGCGGAATCCGTCAAAGTAATCCGGCTCATATCTGAAGGGTCTGACTTGGACATTTTCTTTGAGCCGTCGCGCAGGCTCATGACCCTGGTCGCCGCCCCCATGATCAGAGGTTCCGGCAAGGGGAAAAAGTCTTCGCCGCCGAACGCTCCAAAGTCATTGTTGAACTTCTGGGCAATATCGCGGGCGAGTTCCAGATGCTGCTTCTGATCATCCCCCACCGGCACATGGGTCGCGCGATAGGCCAGAATGTCAGCGGCCATCAGCACGGGATAATCGTAGAGACCCACGGAGGCGTTTTCGCGGTTCTTGCCTGCTTTTTCCTTGAACTGGGTCATGCGGTTCAGCCAGCCCATGCGCGCCACGCAGTTCAAGACCCATGTAAGTTCCCCATGGGCTGACACTTTGGACTGGTTGAAGATGACCTGTTTCTCAGCGTCAACACCGGCGGCGATATAAGCAGCAGCAACTTCACGTGTGTTGTGCGCCAATTCCTTTGGATCCTGCCAGACCGTGATCGCGTGCATATCGACGACGCAATAGATGCACTCATGGGTTTCCTGCAAACCGACAAAATTGCGGATCGCGCCCAGATAGTTTCCAAGATGCAGATTTCCGGTGGGTTGAACCCCGGAAAAAACGCGATTGGTTGGCTGTTCCATGTCTATTTTTTCTCATCTTATTGCTGCTGTCGCTTTGGACCACGACAGGTACTTATTCAGTCGCGTTTCCGCCCCAATCCCTTGACGCTGAAGTCTGCACCTGCAGCTGGAAACGCTTCAGGAGGGTATGCGCTGCCAGAGCGGCCCTTGCAATACCCCAGGGCCGCCTTCGCCATTTTTATCAACGTTAACCGCGTCGGAGCATGGCCTTCAGCTCACCAAGCTGAGCCGTGCCAGTAGCAATGACAGCCAGGCCAAGCAGGAGCCCGCCTCCGGTAATCAGAGCACCAAGGGCGATGACACCTTCCCAGAAGCTTGCGGCAAGGTAGGGCGCGGCGATCTCCGTGCCGTACCACAGGCCGATCCCCATGGCCGTCGATGAGGCCAGAAGCCTGGGAAGGCGAGACTTCAATCTCGCATCCATCTGGTAGTGGCCTTCACTCATGAGGCGGGCGCCCAGAAGCCCCGCATTGACCCAGGCGGCCGCAGACGTCGCCAGCGCAATGCCCACATATCCAATCCAATAGAAGAGGATAAGAGAGCCGGTGATGTTTACCGCAATGCCGATCGCCGCGTAACGCATGGGCGTCACCGTGTCTTCGCGGGCAAAGAAGCCAGGCGAGAAGACTTTGGTCAGCACAAAGGCTGGCAGGCCAATGGCAAAGGCCGACAGTGCCAACGCCGTGCCTGCTGTGTCGGCAGCGGTAAAGGCACCGCGCTCAAACAGAACCTGAATGATCGGGGCCGGGATCACAGCAAGTGCCACAGAGGCGGGAACCGTCAACAGCATGGCAAATTCAAAGGCGCGGTTCTGCGCATTATTGGCGCCGCTTGTATCGTCTGCCCGGAGCCGTCTTGAAAGGTCCGGCAGCAGCACAATGCCGATGGCAATACCCACCACGCCCAAGGGTAGCTGGTAGATGCGGTCTGCGTAATAGAGGAGCGACACGGCTCCGTCCTGAAGGCTCGCAATGATGGACCCGATCAAGAGATTGATCTGTGTGATGCCGCCTGCAATCACACCGGGAATGCCAAGGGTGATGAGCCGCTTCACGCCAGGCGTCATGCGGGGCAGGCGCAGGCGAATGGAAAAGCCTGCGCGTCTCACCGCAATCATCATCATGGTGAATTGAGCCGCTCCCGCGATGGAGACACCCCAGGAGAGGACCAGACCCGGGTTCTCAAAATGGGGCGCTGCAAACCAGATGGCGGCGATCAGCACAATGTTGAGCAAGATGGGAGCAGCGGCTGCGGCGGTAAAGCGACCCACCGAGTTCAGCACCGCCGACAGGAGTGCTACCAGCGACATGAACATGAGATAGGGGAAGGCGACGCGGGTAAAGAGAATGCCCATCTCAAACTTGTCAGGCGTGTCCGCAAACCCCGGGGCGATCACATACATGAGCCAGGGCATGGCGAGCTGGGCTGCGAGTGTGAGCAGGATGAGTGTCGTCAGCAGGACAGACAGGGCTTCTTCAGCGAAACGTTTGGCCGACGCTTCCCCTTCGCCTTCCAGGCGTTTGGCAAAGAGTGGCACAAAGGCTGAGTTAAACGCCCCTTCTGCAAAGAGGCGCCGAAACAAGTTCGGAAATTTGAATGCCACAAAAAAGGCGTCCGCAATGGGGCCTGTTCCCAATACGCCCGCAATGAAAATGTCCCGGATGAAGCCCAGCACCCGGCTTATCATGGTCATGCCGCCCACGGTCATGGCAGATCGGACAATGTTCATGGGGCTGGCTCAACTCCGGTGCGGCGATTCGATTGCTGTGAGAGTACCGCTTCACCCCAATTAGGAAAGGGCGATAGCCCCTAGGCGGCAACTTCCCGCTTTTGGGGACGGGATTTTTTGATCGGGTTTTCTAGCGCTTCCAGAAGCTGGCGTTCCACCGCCTTCTTCTTGTTTGTATTGGTGACCTTCTGGCCGATCAGGTCCTTCACATAGAAGACGTCTACCGCCCGCTCCCCGAAGGTCGCAATGTGGGCTGAGCCAATGGTGAGGCCCAGATGGAAGAAGGTGCGTGTGAGCGCATGGAGAAGCCCCGGCCTGTCGAGACCGTTTACCTCAATCACCGTGAACTCTTCTGACGCCTCATTGTCGATATAGACATTGGGCGCAATGGTGAAAGCATCGAGCATGCTCTGACGTTTGTTGCGTTGCTCGATCGCATCTGGGGGTAAGATATCGCCAGCCAAGACTTTGCGAATGGTGTCTTCGAGCCGCTTCAACCGACGGCGCTCGCTGAGCGCCTTTTTCTGCTCGTCCTGCACCCAGAGCGTGTCGAGCGCCATGCCATCACGTGTGGTGAAGATTTTGGCATCCACAATCGTGACGCCGCCTGCCGCACAAGCGCCTGCAAAACGGGAGAAGAGGCCTGGGTGGTCTTGCGTAAAGAGCGTGATCTCTGTCACAGCCCGCTCCGTATCGGGGCGCGCCTCCACAACCAACGGTTCTTCACGCCCGTCCCACATGAGGTTTGCATGGCGCACATGGGCGTCTGTATCAAAACCCAGCCAGTAGCCCTGCGAGTGACGTCGCAATTGGGTGTCGACCCGCGTTTTCGGCCAATCGCCTTCCAATGCCGCCGCGAGCGCTTCCTTGGCCACAGCGATACGACCTTCGCGATTGACGCTCGTCTCGCCGGACAGCACGCCTTCGGTTTCAAAATAAAGCTCGCGCAGAAGCTGTGCCTTCCAGCCGTTCCAGGTGCCGGGGCCCACGGCCTTGATGTCGGCAACGGTCAGCACCAATAGTAGTTTCAAGCGCTCCGGGCTTTGCACGATGTTTGCAAAATCCTGAATGGTTTTTGGATCGGACAGATCGCGCTTCTGGGCTATATCGCTCATCACCAGATGGTTTTCGACAAGCCAGGCAACGGTCTCCGTGTCGCCCTTGCTCATGCCAAGCCGTGGACAGAGTTTGCGGGCAATGGCAGCGCCTGCTTCGGAATGATCTTCAGGGCGGCCTTTGGCAATATCGTGCAGGAACATGGCGACAAAGAGCACGTCGCGCTTCCCCGTCTTCGACATGAGTTCATTTGCCAGCGGGTATTCTTCCGCCAAGTCGCCGCGCTCAATTTCTGACAGGATGCCGATGGCGCGGATCAGATGCTCATCTGCGGTGTAGTGGTGATACATGTTGAACTGCATCAGTGCCACGATGCGCCCGAAGTCCGGCACAAAGCGGCCCAGCACACCCGCCTCATTCATTTTGCGCAGTGTGCGTTCCGGGTTTTTCCGCGAGGTCAGGATTTCCCGGAAGAGACGGTTCGCCTCTTCATTTTTGCGCAATTTCGCATCGATCAGTTTCATGGAGCGGGTGAGCAGCTGCAGCGCGTTTGGATGGATCTGCAATCCGTGCTCATCAACCACGTGGAAGAGCCGCAAAATATTGACCGGATCTTCCTCAAAGAAGCTTTCACTTTTAACAGAGAGGCGCCCAGCAGCCACTTCGAAGCCCTGCACATCTTTCTTGCGGCGCAGCGCGGCCATGAAGCGGCCAATGCCCGGCTTCTTCTTCCGCTCCTCCTCTTCAAGGATCGAACAGAGAATGCGCGTTAGATCCCCAACGTCTTTCGCCACCAGGAAATAATGCTTCATAAAGCGTTCGACGCCACGAAGACCGCGATGTTCCTGGTAACCCAGAAGCTCAGCCATTTCTGTTTGCACATCAAAGGAGATACGTTCTTCAGCTCGGCCCGTCACAAAGTGCAGCTCGCAGCGCACAGCCCAAAGGAAATCCTCCGCCTTGCGGAAGAGATTGTATTCCTGTCGGCTGAAGACACCGGCCTTCACCAAGTCGCTTGGCTTTTTGACGCGATAAACATATTTGGCGATCCAAAAGAGCGTGTGAAGATCGCGCAGGCCCCCCTTGCCTTCCTTCACATTGGGCTCAACCAGATAGCGGGACATGCCCGTGCGCTCATGCCGGTCGTCGCGTTCGGCAAGTTTTGCTTCCACGAACTCGTTGGCGGTGCCTTTCACCACATCCTTGTCGAAGGCCACTTCCATATCGTTGAACAGCTCCTTGTCCCCGCACAGATAGCGGGATTCCAGGAGCGCAGTTCGGATGGTCATGTCCTCTTTGGAGAGGCGAATGCAGTCAGCGATGGAGCGGGTGGCATGGCCCACCTTTAATCCTAAATCCCAGAGCGCATAGAGAATAAACTCCGCAAGGCTTTCTCCCCAGGGGGTCTGCTTGTAGGGAAGCAAAAAGAGCAAATCGACATCGGAGCCAGGCGCCAGCGCGCCCCGGCCATAGCCACCAGTGGCGACGATGGTGAGCCGCTCAGACGAGGTTGGGTTGGTCGCGCGAAACTGGGTCCGAGTGGCAAAGCCAAACAATTCACGAATGATGGTATCCTGGAGATAGGAGAGACTTTCCGCACAAACCCGGCCTCTATGAGCACCCTGTTCCAGCCGTTCGCGTGCTTTTGTCCGCCCTTCGGTCTGAGCCGTTTTCAGGACCTCCATCATGGCCTGACGCAGCGCTGTGTCATTGCCCGCATGCACCTCATGAGCGGCGTCTAAGGCGCTGCGTATGGCAGCTGGATCGGCAATCTCAAGCATGCTCGGAAGGCTTCGGCCCATAGACATTCCTTTCAGCTGGTCGGCTGGCGCCGCATCAGCGCTTTATGATCCCATCTCATGATCTATAGCAGGGTGCTTCATCCACAACCCACGCCAATCACTCTAGCAGGTAAGGCGCGAAATTCGATCTAAATGAGTCAATGATACTGACCAATAATTGTCCTTAAGTTTCAGTTAGTTACTGATCAATCCAAATGTTCGCCGGCAGCAAATATTAACAGGCGTAAACCTTTAGCTCTTCTTAACCATGTTAAGCGCCTGACTCTGTTGGCGAATCTGCGATCCGGTGAAAATAAGATTCTAGCGAATCTTTGGCTGCCAAGCTGTTGATTCAGCTTATTGAATCAGGAATTTTTCCCTTCAGCGCATAGATCAGCTCGAGCGCCTCTTTCGGACTGAGGTCATCAGGGTTGAGCGCGGCCAGTTCCTGCTCAACCACACTGGGCTCAGCGGACCACCCACTTTGCGGTCTTGGGGCACTTGAGAAGAGCGGAAGGTCTTCCACCAAAGTTGCAGCACCGCTGTTCTCAGACCCTTCTTCAAGAGCGGCGAGCACCTGATGGGCCCGCTCGATCACCGCTGGCGGCAGCCCTGCAAGCTTGGCCACCTGGATGCCATAGGAGCGATCAGCGGCGCCCGCGGCGACCTCATGAAGAAAGACCACATCGCCTTGCCACTCCTTCACCTTCATGGTGGCATTGGCCAGAGAGGCAAGCTTTTCATTAAGGGCGGTCAGCTCGTGATAGTGGGTCGCGAACAGCGCCCGGCACCTATTGACCTCATGGAGATGCTCAACGGCAGCCCAGGCAATGGAGAGGCCGTCAAAGGTCGCGGTGCCGCGCCCGATCTCATCAAGAATGACAAGCGCATGCGCGCCCGCCTGATTGAGGATCGCGGCGGTCTCAATCATTTCCACCATAAAGGTGGAACGACCGCGCGCCAGATCATCCGCCGCACCAACGCGGGAGAAGAGCCTATCCACAATGCCAATGGAGGCTTCGCTCGCGGGCACGAAACTCCCCATCTGGGCCAAAATGGCGATCAGGGCATTCTGGCGCAGGTAAGTCGATTTACCTGCCATATTCGGCCCTGTCAGCAACCAGAGACGTCTTGCCTCTTCTGCATCGGCTGACAGATCACAGTCGTTCGCGACAAAAGGCCCATCGCCTGCCTTTTCAAGCGCCGCCTCCACAACCGGGTGGCGCGCTCCTTTGATGTCGAATGCGAGCGACCCATCCACATGGGGTCTCGTCCAGCGCTGCTCTTCCGCCAGCTCTGCTAGAGCTGCCGCCACATCTAGCACCGCCAGGGCGTCGGCAGCATTCGCAATCGCTTGCGTGTTGTCCAAGACGCGCTCGGCCAACTTTGCAAAAACGCCGAGCTCCATCTCCAGGGCCTGGGCACCGGCGCGCGACAATTTTTCTGCGAGCTCTGATAGCTCCAATGTCGTGAAGCGAACGGCGTTCGCCATGGTCTGGCGATGAATATAGGTCTCGTTGAGAGGCGCCGACATGAGCGCGTCGGCATGACGGGGTGCGACCTCAATGAAATAGCCCAGCACATTATTGTGCTTGATCTTCATGGCATTGATCGTGGTCTCTTCCGCATATTTGGTCTGCAGGCCTGCGATCACACGCCTGCTTTCATCGCGAAGCAATCGTGTTTCGTCCAAGGGCGGGTGATAACCCTTGGCCACAAAGCCGCCGTCGCGGGCCATCAAGGGAAGATCCACACCGAGCGCACGGGCGAGCTCGTCTTTCAGGGCGGCCGCACATGCCACTAGCGACCGGCGCGCGTTTTCGATCTCGTCCGGCAAACCCTCTACGCCGGTGTCCAATATCTGAAGACGCGTTGCGATCTCGTGAGCCTGAGCAAGCCCATCTCGAATGGCAGCCAGGTCTCTTGGACCGCCGCGCGCTACCGAGAGGCGCGAGAGAGACCGCGCCATATCGGGGGCGGCTGCGAGATCGCGACGCAGGATTCCCCGCAACTCACTGCCATCGACCAGAAAGCTGATCGCGTCCTGGCGTGCGCGAACCTGTGCGACGTTCGTAAGCGGTGCCGCCAAACGGCTTGCCAGCTCGCGCGCTCCGGCACCTGTCACCGTACGGTCGATGGTGGCGAGTAGCGACCCCTGCTTTTCGCCAGCAAGGGTCTTGGTGAGTTCCAGATTGGCGCGTGTCGCCGCATCCATCGCCATGGCTGCGCCCTGCCCCAGTTGGGTGGGTGGTTTCAGCGCTGGCATCTGGCCCACTTGCGTCAGATCCAGATAGTCGACCAACGCGCCTGCCGCACCAAGCTCGGCACGGGTAAAGGCACCGAAAGCATCCAGCGCGCCGACATTCAGTGTTTCTTTGAGACGCCGTTCGGCGCGTGTTGAATCAAACCGTTCGCCTGGCAGCGGTGTCACCGCGTTCTGCATCGACAGGGTGAAGGTGATCTGTTCATCGGCAAGCAGTGCCTGAGGTAAAATCAGTTCGCTCGCATCAAGCCGCGCGAGTTCGGCGCCTAGATTTTCTGCGCTGACCTCCATGACGGAAAAATCGCCTGTGGACACATCTGCATAAGCCAGACCCAAGACACCGCCAGCCGCTGTGCGCAACAAGGCCGCCAGATAGTTATGCGCGCGCGCATCAAGAAGTGTTTCTTCGGTCAACGTGCCCGGTGTCACAAGGCGTACCACCTCGCGCCGCACGACCGATTTGGAGCCGCGCTTTTTTGCTTCTGCCGGATCCTCAGTCTGCTCGCAGACGGCGACCCGGAAACCCTTTCGGATAAGGCGCTCAAGATAGGCGTCAGCTGCATGCACTGGCACGCCGCACATGGGGATGTCTTCACCCAGATGTTTGCCGCGTTTGGTGAGCGTGATGTCGAGGGCGGCCGCAGCCGCTACCGCATCGTCAAAGAAGAGTTCGTAAAAATCGCCCATTCGGTAGAACAGAAGCGCGTCCTGTTGATCGGCTTTCAGTTCCATATATTGCGCCATCATGGGCGTGACGGCATCAGCCTTGCTGGCGGTCGTTTTTTTGTTTTTCTCAGGCGTACTCATGGGCCGGCAAGGTATCAGATAGCAGCTCAATCTGAAACGAGATCAGAAGCAAAATCCTTATTCTGGTCATATTCGCGCGCTTTAACTCACACTATGAAAATTAGAACCCTCACGATCACCGCAGTTCTCTCAGCTTTCCCCCTAACAACGGCGCTTCACGCGGATGACGCCACGACCACGGCAGAACCTGCCACGCCCCTCCTTATTGATCTCGACGCTGCAATGCCGCTGGAGCGTGACTCTAGTACCTATGGTCTTACACAGGATGTGGCGAAGCCAGCTGACGCTCCCCAGGAAACCACAATTCTTCAGCGGAATGGCCTGGATCCAGTTGTCAGCGCAGATGAAAACAGCGTGGGCGCCACCCAGCGCCTGGACCTTGGTGAGCACCAGGCAGCAGACCAGGCCGTGAATATTCAGCCCTATGTAGAGCTGGGGGCCGACCTGAAAGCCCGCGATGACCATCTCGTTCACGGGGGCTCCGGTCTTGCTGCCGATACAAACGCCGCTCTCGGCGGTGGCACAACGGTCAATGTGAATGATCAGATCGACTTGCGGGTTGGCTATACGCGGAAAGAGGCCATCAACGGGACCAATCGCGACCTGGACGGTGAAGACAGCGTTGAGACTGGCGTCTCGATCAAATTCTGATCTCAGTCTCCGGGGATCGCCAATATCGGTAGCGGTAGAGTTCAGCTTCATATCCCAGCTTCTTGTAGAGGCTGAGCGCCGGGGCGTTGTCCGCTATCACCTGGAGGCAGCAAGTCTTTGCGCCCTGGCTTCGGCCCCAAGTCATCAAGCTCCCCACCAAGTCCTGTCCAAGGCCTTGGCTGCGGTGAGCCGCATCGGTCACCACAGACTCGATGACCAGAATGCCATCAACAATGGCGCCATAGGCGACGGCGACACCTTGTCCTTCTCGAACGATACGCACAAAGGCGGCGGGAACCGACAGCTGGTCCAACATGGCACGGTAGACTTGCTGCTGCTTAAGCCCCATGGGGGTCAGACGTATTTTGTCTGAAATCCAATCCGTCGAAGGTTTGGAGCTTGACTCCACTTTGGCACGCGCCACACATGTGAACCCTTCCAAATCTGCTTGCAGTGTTCGGTTTTCGCCCTCAGGCTGAAACCCTTTTTCCGCCAGTTCCCGCTCAACCTCTGGCATGAAGGAAAGTGTCCGAAACAGCAGAGGCTGCCCCCTCCCCGCATAGAATTTGGCGACTGGCCCTACGACATCCCGAATGGAGCGTGACTCCAGGGTCGCATTGGCTGAGTTGGTGCGCTTTGTTTCCCCGCCGGATGCGCGGCACAGCCATCCGCCGATCATCTCGTCCTCGGCTGACGGCCAGGCGGTTCAGCACGCGTTTTCAACGTGCCAAAGATGGGTGTTTTTCATGTGGGATGCTCAAACCCGTGTTGTGTTCAACCGGGGCCAAAAATCGCGCCAATTTCACGCGTTTTTTGGCACAGACATAAAGCAGGTAAAACACAACACGTCCTCAAAACCCGAGGATAAAGCCACATTTCCGGGTCAGCAAGGTCAAAACGGCTCCACTTTTGAGGCGTTTCCGGACGGTGAACCGGACCCACTTCACCTGGCAACGCCAGAAAAGCCCCACTTTCTGGCGGAATTTTGGAATCAGGGCTAGCCAGCCTGCGCAATATGAGGTACGCCTACGCGCCGTTTGAGTTCATTTATTGCGTGGAAGGCCCGAAATGGGAAAGAAAAGACAGCTTAGTGACGAAGAAGCCCTGCGATTCCACTCGCGTGGCAAACCCGGAAAGCTGGAGGTCACCCCCACCAAACCCATGGCGACACAGCGGGACCTGTCGCTCGCCTATTCGCCAGGTGTGGCCGTTCCTGTTCGCGCCATTGCTGACTCCCCTGACTGTGCGTACGACTACACGTCGAAAGGCAATATGGTCGCGGTTATCTCAAACGGAACAGCGATCCTGGGGCTCGGCGATCTCGGCGCTCTGGCATCCAAACCGGTTATGGAAGGCAAAGCCGTACTCTTTAAACGGTTTGCCGATGTCGACTCCATCGACTTGGAAGTCGACACGAAAGAGGTCGACGAGTTTGTGAGCGCGGTTCGCTATCTCGGGCCCACCTTCGGCGGCATCAATCTCGAAGACATCAAAGCACCGGACTGCTTCATCATTGAAGAACGTCTGCGCGAGATGATGAACATTCCTGTCTTTCATGATGACCAGCACGGCACGGCGATCATTACCGCAGCCGGCCTTATCAATGCCCTGCATCTGACGGGACGCGACATCAAAGACATTAAGGTTGTGGTGAACGGTGCGGGTTCTGCCGGCATTGCCTGCCTTGAACTCATCAAAGCCATGGGTCTGCCGCATGACAATGCGCTTCTTTGCGACACCAAAGGCGTAATTTATCAAGGCCGCGCAGAAGGCATGAACCAATGGAAGAGCGCGCATGCTGCCGCCACCGATGATCGCACATTGCAAGATGCAGTGCGGGGCGCTGATGTGTTCCTTGGGCTCTCTGTGCAGGGCGCCCTCACCGGACCCATGGTTGCCAGCATGGCAGACCAGCCGATCATCTTTGCCATGGCGAACCCTGATCCAGAAATCACACCGGAAGAAGTGGCTGCCATTCGTGATGACGCAATTGTGGCGACCGGACGGTCTGACTATCCAAACCAGGTGAACAATGTTCTGGGCTTCCCCTACATCTTCCGCGGCGCGTTGGATGTGCGGGCAACCACCATCAATGAAGAGATGAAAATCGCCTGCGCAGAAGCACTAGCTGCTCTCGCACGCGAAGACGTGCCGGACGAGGTCGCCGCTGCCTATCAAGGAGAGCGGCCAAGGTTTGGTCCCGGCTATATTATTCCGGTGCCGTTTGACCCTCGGCTCATCCGCGAAATTCCACCCGCTGTGGCGCGCGCTGCCATGGATAGCGGCGTTGCCCGCAAGCCCATCGTCGATATGGAAGGCTACCGCCATGAGCTTTCAGCCCGCCTTGATCCAACAGCCGGGTCGCTTCAAGTCATTCATGAGCATGTTAAACGCGATCCCAAACGTGTGGTCTTTGCCGAAGGTGAAGAAGAGCGGGTCATCCGCGCGGCGCTCAGCTTTCGCGATAGCGGGCTTGGCACGCCAATACTCATCGGCCGTGACGAAGTCATCCGGACTACGATGAAGTCCATTGGGCTTGATGCCTCAACCGATCTTCAGGTCATCAATTCGCGCCTGTCCGATCGTGCGCCAGTTTATGGCGAGTTTCTCTATAAGAAGCTTCAACGCAAAGGCTATCTGCTGCGCGATTGTACCCGCATGGTGAACAATGATCGCAATGTGTTTGGCGCTGCGATGGTTGAGATGGGCGATGCGGACGCCATGGTCACCGGTGTGACCCGAAACTATGCGGTTGCCTTGTCGGAGATCCGTCGTGTCATCGATCCGCTGCCTGGCAAATGCGTCATGGGTCTTTCCATGATCATCTCGCGGGGACGCACCGTTCTTATCGGCGACACGAACGTGCACGACATGCCGGAGGCAGAAGAACTTGCCGACATCGCTGTGCAATCTGCTGAAGTTGCGCGGCGCCTCGGATATGAACCGCGCGTTGCCATGCTTGCCTATTCAACCTTCGGCCACCCAACCGGCGAACGCTCAACCAAATGCCGCGAGGCGGTTGAGATATTGGATGGGCGCAGCGTCGACTTTGAGTATGATGGTGAAATGGCCGCTGATGTGGCGCTTAATCGCGAGGCCTTGGCCATGTACCCGTTCTGTCGCCTCACGGAACCGGCCAATGTTCTCATCATGCCGGCCATTCACTCTGCCTCCATCTCCACCAAGATGTTGCAGGAACTGGGCGGTGCTGATCTTGTGGGACCCCTTCTAACCGGTCTCTCAAAGCCTGTGCAGATTGTGAATATGGGGGCTACCGTCTCTGACCTAGTGAACATGGCGGCTATAGCAGCCTATGATCTCGACCAGACGGCTAAAGTGGTTCGGTAATGCGCGCGCGTCTGAACGCGGCTTAAGAGCCGCGCTCAGTCTTTCTTGAACTTCGAAGAATAGCGTTCGTTGATCTGCGACACAGGGAACAGGATCAGCACATCTGTTGTGCCAAACTGTTTGTCGACTACCGCGCCGTCTCCGATGAAACAGCCCGCACGAATGTAACCCTTGATCATGGGCGGCATGGCACGAAGGGCGGGACGAAGTTCAACATCGTCTTTGGGCAGCCGGTTCATTTCTACATATTGGTCGGCACGGGCACGGACGTACCATTCTTCCGGCGTCTTGTGCTCGTGATACAGATAGGAGAGCGGCATATCGAGAACTGACGGGTCAGTCGTCTCGAAGGATGCACAGCCGAGCATCACATCCATGTCGTAGTGGGCGACATAGTGCATGATGCCATGCCAGAGCAATTCTACGGTCGGCTTGTTGCGATAGGGTTCGAGGACGCAGGAGCGCCCAAGCTCTAGAAAGCGCACGTCAGGGCCAGCCCGTTTCAGCAATGGCGCAATCTCAAACTCGCTTGCCGTATAGAAACCACCATTCGCTTCCGCCACATCCTGACGCAGCAGACGATAACAGCCCACGACCGCTTCAAGGGGCGGTGTTTCTTCTTGGCCTTCGGGCACAAGATTATGGTCAATGACCAGAAGGTGGTCGCAGAACGTGTCAAACCGGTCCGCGTCGAGTTTTGTGGCGAGCGTCTCTGCATCGGCTTCCGCCGACATTTCTTCATAGAAGACATGATAGCGCAGCGCCTGTGCCGCTGTTACTTCTTCTTCCCTACTTGCCAACCGCACTTCAAGGTTTTTGCGGCGCCCGAAGCTTAACGGACCCGCCGGGAACCGCTCACTCTGGTCCGCGCTGGAGGCGCTGGCGTCGCCTGTCGTTTTTGTTTTTGTCGTGGTCTCAGTCATGCGTGGGTCAGGGTCCATCGTTCCAGCCGGTAGGGCATCCAATTTGTCACCCAGTCGCCTCATCCTTGCCCCGTTGTGGGTATTTTCGCAAGCTTCATCGCACTTGTGCGCGCGCATTATGACCGCAGTGTGTCACATTCAACCTATTGATTTTCTTGCTATTTTCGTCCTGCGCTCAAGGGGTTTTCACCATCAAGCAGTTTTTTGTGACCAAGCCAGGCGAGCAGAATAAGGCCAGGAACCGCCGCCAGCGTGGTGAGAATGAAAAACGGCACCCAGCCAATGGCCGCGGCGATAAATCCCGCGCTGGCCGACAGCACGGTTCGCCCAACTGCAGCCAACGCCGACAGCAAGGCAAACTGAGTGGCCGTAAACTCGCGTGAGGCACAGAGGCTCGACAGATAGGCAACAAAGATGACCGTGCCCATGCCCCCTGTGAAAGCCTCAATGCCCACCGTGATGGCCAACGCTTCCGTTGCGGGGCCAACCCAGGCCAACCAGCAAAACGCCAAGTTTGACACCATCTGCAAAATGCCACCAACCCAGAGCGCGTTCCGCATACTAATCATGCGGCCCAGAAAACCGCCTGCGAACCCACCTATTAGTGCAGCAGGCAGCCCAACCCCATTGGCGACATAGGCATAGACGGTCTTCTCAAAACCGATCCCGATTGCAAAAGGCGTTACCATGGCACCGGCGAAGGCATCGCCAAACTTGAATAAAAGAACGAATGACAAAACCAGGAACCACCCCGGCTTCTTCATAAAATCAACAAAGGGACTCACTGTCGCGTGATTGAACCGTTCTGCCCAGTTGAGTGCTTCGCGTTGACTTTCGACCTTTTCGCTATCGGGGGGTTCGGTTGCGAAGAAAGACGCCGCAAGCCCAATACCCATCAACGTCGCCATCAAGCCATAGGCCCAGGACCAAAGCGTGGCTGAGGATGCGCCCAGACCTTCGAATATGCCGAGTGCTGATACGGTCCCTGCGCCTGCAACCAGCAGTGCGACGCGGTAGGCGGCAACATAGTTCGCCATGCCTGCGGCATATTCTGTTTCATCCAGTGTCTCGACACGAAAGGCATCAATGACGATGTCTTGAGTGGCGGACAGGAATGCGACGATGACAGCGGCAAGCGCCATTAATAAGGGCGCGCGAACGGGATCAACCAGTCCCATTGCCCCAATCGCCAGTGCGAGGGCGAGCTGTGTTGCAACGAGCCACCCCCGCCGCCGCCCGAGCCAGCGTGTGAGCAGTGGAACGGGTGCCGCATCAACCAATGGCGCCCACAGAAATTTCAGGACATAGGGCAAGCCAACGAGGGAGAAGAGACCGATGGTGCCAAGATCAACCCCTTCATCCGCCATCCAGAGAGATAGCGTTGAACCAGTCAGCGCCAGCGGCAACCCGGAAGAAAAGCCGAGCAGCAAAATGATCAGCACATTGCGCTCAGTGTAGACCTGCCAGGCTGCATTCAGCTTTTGCAGCAGCGACGCGTCTTCTGGTTTTTGTGTCTGCTCGCTAATCGAATCAGCCTCTCGCTATCCTGAGCTATTTGCTAACATGAGGGGCAAAGCGGCCCAACCATATTGGAAGAGAGAATGGCCAAGTCGATATTCCTGCGCCCTGCTGTTCCAGACGATGCGAGAACTCTCACGGCGCTGGCGCTCCGGTCCAAAGCCTATTGGGGTTATGACGACGCTTTCATGAAGGCCTGCGTCACAGAACTCACCATCACGCCTGAGCGTATTGCGGACGAAGACATAACGGTTGCGGAAGCAGACGGGGTAATCGCTGGCATGATCACGCTGGCTCAGGGGGACCGGGATGATGTGCGCGAGCTGGAGGACATGTTTGTGGACGCACCCTTTATCGGGTCGGGGCTCGGGGCGCGATTGATGGCCCATGCTGAGGACACAGCGCGGGCACAAGGTGCCGCCCACATTGATGTTGATGCGGACCCTAATGCTCAGGGGTTTTATCAAAAGTGCGGTTACAGGCTTACCGGCTCTTCACCGTCAGCATCCATTCCAGGACGCACGCTGCCCCGCCTAAGGCTGGATCTTTAGGGGGCACAGTCCTGGGCGCTGATGCCTGCAATTACTGATGGAAACGCCATTATCTTTGGACCCATCGTGTTTCCGAACCACAATAGTTTGCAACTTTTGTTGGAAACGTTCTTGTCTTTTCACTAGTCGCGTTTCCGAACCACAAAAGTCTGCAACTTTTGTTGGAAACGCTTTAGGCCGCCTTATCCGACTTTTTGCCGCGCCAGGCTTCAAGCATGGCGGCAAGGTCAGACGGGTCAACGGGCTTGGAGAGATAATCATCCATGCCAGCTTCCAGACAGGCCTGCTTGTCTTCAGCCATAACGTTCGCTGTCAACGCGACGATGGGCAAGGAACCCTTTACTGGTCCCAATTTGCGAATTTGCCGGGTCGCCTCATAGCCATCCATGAGCGGCATATGAAGGTCCATGAAAACAAGATCGTAGGTGCCCGGCGCTGCGTCTTCGAGTGCCGCCAATGCTTCGACACCGCTTTCCACCATGTGAGGCACGTGGCCTGCACGCTCCACCATCATACGCGTGAGCGTCGCATTCAGTTCATTGTCTTCTGCAACAAGAACAGCCAGCGCCCCTGCTTTAACTTCAGTCGCGGGTGTTATCAGACTCGCGTCTTCACCCTCAGTGAAACCGGTTTCGACTTTGCTATCGAGAACAGGCGACGCTTGAGTCTCCGGACGGGCTTCTGGTTGCGGGGCGGCGATGCGGTTTGCAAATGACTCAGCTCTTACAGGGCGGACTAAGTAACCCGCATATCCTGGACCCAAATCGTCCGCCAGCGTGTCCCCGGGTGACGTCAGCAGAAAGACCGAAGCGCCATCAACTTTCCAGCTTTCTTCAGCCAATGAGGATTGCGTCACAATGACATCTGCTCCTGGCAGGGGTGTCTCTGTGATTTTTACAACCGCCCCCATGTCTCGCAGCATTGATGAAACAGCGCGTCCGCTCATCGGTGCAGAAACGGTTACACACGCGGTCTTTCCTTCAAGCAGGAGCGGCAAGCGCGACGTGTCGTCTGAAACGGTTGCAAGGCTGAGCGATACAGAAAAGCAGGAGCCCTGGCCGAGCTTGCTGCGGACCGTTACATCGCCCCCCATGGCCTGGGCCAAGCGTTTGGTAATAGTGAGACCAAGACCTGTGCCTTCAAAACGGCGGGCATGCCCTTGTTCGGCTTGGGCAAACTCAGCAAAGATTGACTGACTGTCTTCTTCAGACAGTCCAATGCCAGTATCTTCGACATCAATGATAAGGCTCTCGACCTCGCCATTCTCGTCTTTTGTACCGACTCGGACAGAGACAAAGACGCCTCCCTCATCGGTGAATTTGACGGCATTGCCGATCAGATTGATCAGAATTTGGCGAAGACGCGACTCGTCACCAATCACATTGGTGGGGACGTCTGCGTGCACATAACCTGCAATGTCAATAAGCTTCTCAAATGCCCGGGGCGTCATCAGCTCGCACGCCTGTTCGATCAGCGCATTGATATCGAAAGGCGCTGTTGCCAGATCAAAAGTTCCGGACTCGATTTTTGAGAAGTCGAGAATGTCGTTGATGATGGTGAGCAGAGCTTCAGAGGAGCGCTGCACCGCACGCGCATGGGAGCGCTGCGCAGGCGACAGGTCTGTGTCCAACAGAAAGCGGATCATACCGAGCACACCATTCATTGGCGTACGAATTTCATGGCTCATGGTGGCCAGGAACTGACCTTTGGACCGGTTCGCAGCTTCCGCCTGATCCAGTGCTTCGCCGAGACGTTCTTCTGTTTCTTTCCGGTCTGTGATGTCACGACCAACGGTCTGCACTTCGCTCAGGCGACCATCATCATCACGGATTGCAAACTCTTCCCAGACAAACCAGCGGGGGCCGCGCACGGTCTCCACTCGCTGGTCATACCGAACACGGTAGGGAGGAAGTGCAAGACCTGCAAAGTCACCCAGAAGCCGAGGCTTCTCACCTTCTGGAAGTTTCGGCGTGAAAGGATTACCGAGCGCAGTACCGCGGGTCGTATCAAACGTGTCACAATAAACCTGATTGACGAAGGTAAGCCGTCCATCCAGGTCTTTACGCAGGATGATGTCGCCCTGATTGGCAACAAGATCGCGATAGCGTTCCGCGCTCTCTTTCAGTTCCCAGTTTGAGTCGTTGAGGAGCTCTACTTTTTCGAGGAGTTCGTTTACTTCGATGCCGCGCTCGCGGAGCCTGCGCCAGAGAAAAAGCGCGCACCCGATTGCCGCCCCACCAAGGATCGCGGCAACAGCAAGAACAGGAAAAACAATCGACGCGGCAAACATGGGCGGTCCAGACAATCTGAATTAAACCGTGTCTTGATTGTCGGCGGCCAAGCTTGAGAAAGGGTTACTTCAAGGGGCTCACATGGAGGAATTTGTGGAGGAGATTGGAGACTGAACTCGCGCTCAGGCCGCTGCCCCCAGGGAGTTGCCATTCTGACTACGGTAGGAGAGCGCTTCGGCGATATGGAGACGCTCAACATTTGGTACCTGATCAAGGTCTGCCAGGGTTCGCGCCACTCTTAAAACCCTATGATAGCCGCGCGCGGTGAGACCTGTCCGGTCCGCCGCCTCCATCAGGAGATCGCGTCCAGCACTGCTCAATTTGACCGTGGTTTCCAAAAGATCTCCGTCAGCATGGGCATTGAGCAGAACATCCGTTCCGCCATACCGCTCTGCTTGCAGGGTGCGCGCTGCGGCAACCCGCGCTGCCACCTCGCTGCTGCCTTCGGCGGGGGGCGGAAGAGCAAGATCGCGGGCGCTTACAGGCGGCACGTCTATATGGAGATCAATCCGATCGACCAGGGGACCAGAGAGTTTTGCCTGATAGTCCAGCACACATTTGGGAAGCCTGGCGCAGGCACGACCTGGATCGCCTGCTTGTCCGCAACGACAGGGGTTCATCGCAGCGATCAGTTGAAAACGGGCCGGAAAGGTGATGTGCGCATTAGCGCGCGCGACGACAGCTTCGCCGGTTTCAATGGGCTGCCGCAGGCTGTCGAGAACCTGTCTTGGAAACTCCGGCAACTCGTCCAAAAAGAGAACGCCGGAATGGGCGAGAGAGACCTCACCCGGACGGACGCGCAAGCCACCACCGATAAGAGCTGCCATAGAGGCCGAGTGGTGGGGCGCACGATAGGGCCGTCGCTGTGTCAGCCGTCCTTCCGACAGCTCGCCGGCAATGCTTGCAATCATGGAGGTGTCGAGCATTTCCCGGGGTGTGAGTGGGGGCAGAATGCCGGGCAAGCGCGCCGCCAGCATGGATTTCCCAGCACCCGGCGGCCCGACCATCAGCATGTTATGTCCTCCAGCTGCCGCCACTTCCAGAGCCCGTTTGGCACTTTCCTGACCCTTAATGTCCTTCATATCAGGCAGCGCATCGCCCAGTACGGCCTTCATGGGTACCGGCTCTGAAAGAAGCTGATTGCCTTTCAAATGATTGATCAGCTGGATGATGGTCGCTGGCGCAAGAACGCCCGGATTGGTTTCATCAAAACCGGCCCAGGCTGCTTCCGCGCCACAGGGAGCCGGGCAGATGAGGCCCTTGTCGCGCCCATTTGCTGCCATGGCTGCGGGGAGCGTTCCCGCCACGCCGCTGATGGTGCCGTCGAGGGAGAGCTCGCCCAGCACCACAAAACGGTCGAGATCTGGGCTTTGCAGCACATCCATCGCGACGAGAAGGCCCAATGCGATGGGCAGGTCAAAATGGCTGCCCTCCTTGGGGAGATCGGCAGGGGCCAGATTGACGGTGATCCTTTTGGGCGGCAGACCGAGGCCTATAGCACTAAGAGCTGCACGCACGCGCTCCCGACTTTCGCCCACGGCTTTGTCTGGGAGACCCACGATGGTGAAGTTCGGCACACCGCCGGAAATCTGCACCTGCACATCGACAGGCTTGGCCTCCAGCCCCAGAAAGGCAACGGTTTCTATATGCGCCACCATGGGCGTGCCTCGTCTGATTGTGATCCCCAAGACAAGCCCAAAGAGCTTGCGCCTTAAACCCTGTATGATATCAATATTTCAGTCAAGAACAAAAAAGGAACACATGCGCGGGTCCGTCAGTTCTGCTATGGAAATAGTCGGTTTCCTGTCTCAGATCTGAGGATGTCTTTTCATGCCGTTCCGCCTGCCTGCCGTTTTCATCAGCTTCAGTCTCGCACTCTTCGCCCTTCCGGCTTTCGCAGAGGACGCATGGGAGACAATCACGCCCGGCGGCGAAACATCCTGCGCGCTGGGTACGCCCTATAGCTTCCATGCGCGCAAAGCTGACCCCGAAAAGCTGGTTGTGTTCTTCAATGGCGGTGGCGCCTGCTGGGCAGGCCAGACCTGTGACCCAGCTGTCGAGCCCACAACGTATGTGCCGACGGCTCAGATGGGCCATAACGACCCACGCACCCACAAAGGCATTTTTGATCTGGGCAATCCGGCAAATCCTGTGGGGGACTGGAGCATGGTCTTTGTCTCCTACTGCACAGGTGACGTACATCTGGGGGAAACAGACAAGACCTATGCGAAACCTGATGGCAGTGAAATCACGATCCACCATCGCGGACACGTAAACGCCCATGCGGCACTTGCCTGGATGAAAGAGAATATCGGTGATGCCAAACAGGTGCTGGTCGCAGGCAGCAGTGCAGGCGCCATTGCGGCTCCTGTCTATGCGGGTGTCGTGTCAAAAGCCTATCCGGATGCGACAGTACATCAATTGGGCGATGGCGCTGGCGGTTATAGCTCACCACAGATCGGCGACCTACTTGTCGGTTGGGGAACGCTCGACTTCCTGCCAGCTTGGGCGCGGAATGCAGATGGATCCGTGGTCAGCTTTAATGATCTTTACATAGGTGCCGCAACTCAATTTCCATCGGTTTCGTTCGCTCAATATGATGCGGCTCATGACGGTGTACAGATCGGGTTTCAACAGGCACTACAGGGCGGAACAGCTCTACATGAGCAGATGATTGCCAATCGCGCCACCTTGAGCGACGCCATACCAGGTTTTGCAAGTTTCACAGCAGGCGGCAGCGAACACACGATCCTGCGCGCACCCTATCTCTACTCATATTCCGCTAACGGAATATCTTTTGTGGATTGGCTGGGTGCACTTGTTGCTGGTGAAAAGCTAAAGACAGTCGACTGCGCCGGCAGCGATGAAGGATGTGACGCGGCACCGTCGTGACAATTTCAAGATGCCGTTACCCTGTTTCGGCCACCTTCTTTTGATTTGTAGAGAGCTTCGTCGGCAAGGCTTAGCAGTGTATCCGCACTCTGGTCTGATCTCGCATACTCCACCAGGCCCAAGCTTGCGGTGACCTGAAGCGCTGCATCCTCTTCCGTTTGCATCACACAGTCTTCAATCGACTGACGCAGCCGATCACAGGTTTTCATTCCGTCTTCCAACCTGCTGTCAGGAAGTATAGTGGCGAACTCTTCGCCGCCTAAGCGACCGACAGTATCAACTTCACGAAGACCATCGGACAGTGTCTCCGCAATCGTCTTGATCACGATGTCGCCGGTCGCATGGCCATAGGTGTCATTCACCTTCTTGAAGTGATCAATGTCCACCATGGCCACACATAGGGCGGTGCTGTGACGAATGGCGCGGGCCACTTCCGCATTAAGGCGGTCCATAAATGCACGGCGGTTGGCTATCCCGGTCAATACATCTGTCAGAGCGAGATTGAGCAGATCATTTTGCAACTGTACCGTTCGATTTGCGACACGCAGGCGCGCTTTAAGCTCTGGCTCTGCGACAGGTTTACGCAAAAAGTCGTCGGCCCCGCTATCAAGCGCTTCGACAAAGGCCCGCTTGTCGTCGTGTGCCGTAACCGCAATTGTAAACATATTGCGTGTTTGCGGATCCGCCTTAATTCGCCAGAAGAGCTCGAGCCCAGAAATATCTGAATGTTCGAGGCTTGAGATGAAGATGCTGTATTCACCGCTCGCGGCTTCAGCCAGTGCTTCCTCGCCACTAGCTACCATATGAGGCAAATAGCCGGCGGTATCCAGGATATTGCTGATGATTTTTCGCTGAACACCGCTGGATTCATAGACGAGAAGGCGCGTTCTCTCCATGTCTAGCTCAATCTGCACACCACCACCCTGGTTTTCGAACCGAAAAACTTTCGGCGTCATCCCTGCGACCAAAGTGATCTAATAAACCTAAATGAGTATTAAGCCGTGCCGGTCTGTTTATGGTTTTTGCGCCAACGCAATCCCAACGAGCGCTTCTCGGCTGACGAGGGCGGCGAGCTCATCTTCACGCCATCCTTCCGTGCCATCGGGACGACAGGGGATCACCATGTAGCGGGTTTCCGCACTCGTCTCCCAGACACGGATGGCAATATCCTTTGCCAGGTCCAGGCCCATCTCTTTTAAAACCTTGCGGGGCTCTCGGGCGACGCGGGCGCGATATTCCGGGCTCTTGTACCAATCAGGTGGCAAGCCGAGCACCGGCCAGGCGGTGCAGGAGCATTGAGTGCAAACAATCACATTATGGCGCTCGGGCTCATCTTCCAGCGCGACGATATATTCACCCTGAATGCCTTCATAACCAAGTTCGGCACAGGCGGATGTCGCATCCTCCAGTAAACGCTTTTTGAAGTCCGGGTCGGTCCACGCGCGCGCCACAACCCGCGCACCGTTTTTAGGGTCCCATTCTTCAGTAGCCGTATGGATCACAGCGTCAAGAGAACCTTCGGGGATCAACCCCTTCTCTGAGAGCGCGCCCTGCAACGCTTCGGTGCGGACCTTAGGTGAGGCGATATTGGTGGGCGTGCTCATGTGTTCGCTCCTTCCAGGTAAGTGTCCCAAAGGTCGACAATGACACTTTCATTGTCAGAGCCTGCATCCGCCCACAGATCCGTGGAGGCAAACTCAACATGATAAGTGTGTTCCTTTCGGAACGCGCCTCCATGAGCTGCTGCATCGGGAAATGAAAAAGCAGGCGCCACATGCAGGACCGTGCCGGTCTTACCGCGACAGAAGCGCGGTACCCGCGTGTGGCCTGCCGGATGAATGTCTTTCACCGTGACACGGTCGCCTTTTTTGAAGCGAGCGACCGGTTGCGGTTCGAGCTCTGCCATAGGATCAGGCGCATTGGGGCTCGCCAATGGAAACACACCGCCTGCGCGTTCCTCCAGCTCCTCCTTGGTCACGACACCTTTTTCAACAAAGAGGGTCGCCGCGCCTGTCAGTACACGTTCGTAATAACAGGCCTGGAGGTAGTGGACCGGCGGCATCCGCTCGATGGAATGGCGGTACTCATCTGCGTTGTGATTGCGGAGCACGCCAATGCCGACAATGTTCAAGGCAAAGGCCGTTGCCTGCCAGGGTTCATGAAAGACCGGTTCATTTTCCTCATATGAAATGGCGCCGAAGCCTGCCATCCCGCCTAGGTCATGAATGCCGTCCATGGTTACGTCCTCCCTGACGCTCGTATCTCAGAGCTTTTCTTCAATGGCATCCCAGATGAGCGCAGAGATGTCTGCACCCCCAAAGCGGGCGATCTCCTGAATGCCCGTGGGGCTCGTCACGTTGATTTCGGTGAGGTAATCGCCGATCACATCAATGCCGACAAAGATGAGGCCCCGCGCTTTCAGTTCCGGGCCGATCTGCTCGCAGATTTCCTGTTCGCGTTTTGTGAGTTCGGATTTTTCCGGACGGCCACCCACATGCATGTTGGAGCGGCTTTCGCCTTCTGCGGGCACACGGTTCAAAGCCCCCACTGGTTTTCCGTCCACCAGAATGATGCGCTTATCGCCTTTGCGCACGTCTGGCAGATATTGCTGCACGATGAGCGGTTCGCGATAGAGATCAGTAAAAAGCTCCAGCAAAGAATTGAGGTTCTGATCGCCCGGCTGCAGTCGGAAGACGCCTGCGCCCCCATTGCCATAGAGCGGCTTGACGATGATGTCCTTATAGTCATCCCGGAAGGCTTTGATCTCTGACTCGTCAGACGTGATGAGGGTTGGCGGCATGACGCCGTCAAACTCTGTGACAAAAATCTTCTCAGGCGCATTGCGCACATGGGCCGGGTCGTTCACCACCAGTGTTTGTCCATGCACTTTCTCAAGCAGATGGGTTGCGGTGATGTAGCTCATGTCAAAGGGTGGGTCCTGGCGCATAAGCACCACATCCGTGTCAGCGAGATCCACAACCCGCTCTTCCCCAATATCGACATGATTGCCAACTTCCCGGCGGAGTGTGATGGGCTTTGTCTTGGCATAGACACGCCCGTCCCGCATGGACAGGTGCCGGGGTTCATAAAAACTCAGTGAATGCCCGCGGGCCTGAGCTTCCAGCGCCATGGCGAATGTTGAATCCCCGTTTATGTCGATCGCATCGACCGGATCCATCTGGATCGCTACGTCCAAGCTCATGAGATACGCCCTCTGTGAGATGTTTGTTCTTGTTGGCTTGCAAGATGGGGCGGGTAGGCGCGGATGACAAGCACCAAGGCAAAGCTAAAGGTCGCCTTTTTAGACCGGTTGGTCCTGTACAGGTGGCTTGACCCGCACATAGGGGACGATATTACGCACGCCCGACACGTTGCGGGCATGGTTGATGACCCGCTGCAATTCACTTTCTGAGCGGGCAATGCCCAGCAGATAGATCGTGCCACGGACGGTCTCTATTGAATAATTAATGGCCGAGACATCGCCGTCCCCCATGAGACGCGCGCGAAGTTCTGTCGAGATGAAGATGTCTTTAGAGGCCTGGGCGATACTGGCGTCGCCAGCGACCTTGATTTCATTAATGACCTCGGACACACCGTCCACGCCCCATGAAAGGCGGGCGGCACTCATCCGCATTTCAGGCTCATCGACGACACCGGTCAGCAATACGCGCCCGTCATGTACTTCGGTTGATATCGCGGCGAGAAGGTTTTCATCCAGCTCGAAAAACTGTCGCTTTATTTCGACATCAATCTTCAAGTCATCAAGCGCGGTTTCAACGCCGCGCTCTTCCGCCGCTGCGATGCCAGCTGTGGCGCCCGCCCCAATCACCATGCCAGGCACCGAGCAGGCACTCAGGACGCACAGGATCGCTATGCTCGCTACCGCTCGATATGTTGTTCTTTGGCTGAACCTGTTGAACCGCATCTCAACCTCCGCCCGTCGCGCACCCGAATCATCCGCGCCTCTATTGGTAGCATGGGGAGGCTGGGTACTTAAGGCCGCCAGGCATCCTTGATATGCCGAGGCCAGCGACCGGGCACCACATGCACCACATCAAAACGGAGTGAGGTGCCGTCCGGTTCCCGCGACAGGAGGATTTCTCCCGCCCTCAGCAGGCGTGCCCATTGCTTGGGCGTTACCGCATCCGCCGCACCCTCAGGTGTCTGGCGCGCCTTCACTTCCACGATGATCAGGGTCTTGCCCTTTCGGGCAAGGATGTCGACCTCGCCCCCGCGGGTTTTCACGCGCTCACCAACAATCCGGTAAAGCTTGGCCAGCAAAAGCCATCGCGCGAGCCGTTCTGCCCATAGCCCTCGGTCGTAGGCCTGCACCCCTTTTTCCCGTTTGGAGAGGCGCGCCACGCCGCTCAAACCTCGTCCTTGGAGAGATCGAGCGCGCGCGTATAAACCTCCCGGCGTTTCAAACCAGTTGCGCCGGTCACTGCCGCAACCGCATCTTTCAGAGAGTGCTGGGTGAGCGCTTTACGGAGCATGTCATCAACAGATGCTTCATCAATCACAGCATCCCCCTGTGACGGCCCGACAATGACGACCACTTCACCTTTGGGCGCGCCTGCTTCCGCGTAATGTGCGGCTAGCTCGGCGGCCGTGCCGCGGCGTACCTCTTCGAATTTCTTTGTGAGCTCTCTTGCGACCGATACCCGCCGGTCGCCTAAGACGGTGTCGACATCCGCAAGCATTGCGGCGAGTCGTCTGGGGCTTTCCAGATATACAAGGCTCGCGGAGAGGCTCTGCACCTCTTCAAGAGCAGTGCGGCGCGCTGCCTGTTTTGGAGGCAGAAAGCCCGCAAACAGAAATCTGTCTGTGGGCAATCCGGCAAGGGTCAACGCTGCCATGACCGAGCTCGCGCCGGGCAATGTGGTGACGGCCAGGTCTTCTTCCAACATGGCCTGAACAAGCTTGTAGCCCGGATCTGAAATCAGCGGCGTGCCTGCGTCAGAGACCAGTGCCACAGCGGCCCCTTGCTGGATGCGGGCAATCACTTTTGGACGTTCGGTGGCGGCGTTGTGTTCATGATAGGCGCGAAGGGGTGTCTTCAGGCCGTGAATTGCAAAGAGCTTTGAGGTGACCCGCGTGTCCTCACACAGCACAAGATCGGCTGCCGCCAAAACATCCAGGGCACGAAGCGTGATGTCACGAGCGTTCCCGATGGGTGTTGCGACGATGTAGAGGCCAGGTTCCATGTATCTCATTCGGCTTTTCTGTGCTTGGTGATGTTGCCAAAGTGCCGCGCTCGGACCCTCTTTGTCTATGCGGATGGCGCCCGCGCCACAAAAAAGCCGTTTCCCCCGTGTCTCTAGCTAATGTTTCTATATAAAGTCGCGTTTGAAATTGGCGTGGCAGCCGATATGCCACACTAGGCCATGTTTATGATCACCGCACTAAAGGGGATTTAGGTTGTCGATCTATCGTTCTGGTCGCCGTTCCGGCGCCATTGCCCGCCTCGCACTTCTTGTCTCCGTTTCTTTTGTGCTGGCAGCCTGCGCCTCTAACAGCACGCCCCCGCCGGTTTCACAACAGCCGCGCACAGAAACGCCAATCGCAGTGACGCCTCCGCCAGCGACACAGCAAGATCGCGCCCTCTTTTTGCGGCCACCGCATATGGGGGACCGCGATGCAGTTCGCATTGCAGTGCTGCTGCCCCTAAGCGCTCGGCAACCTTCAGTGCGAAACGTCGCTGAATCTCTTTTGAATGCCGCCCAGCTCGCGCTGTTTGAATTTGGGAACCCGAATGTTCTTCTGATCCCCAAAGACACGCGTGGCACCAATTCGGGTGCCGAAGGGGCCGCACGGGAAGCCCTGCAGGAAGGGGCTGAACTTATTCTCGGACCGCTCTTCGCGGGTTCTGTTACAGCTGTCCGGCCCATCGCTGCCCAGCGCAATGTGCCGGTCATCGCCTTCTCGAGTGACAGCAGTGTTGCAGGAAACGGGGTCTATCTCCTGTCCTTCCTGCCTGAGCAGGATGTTGAGCGGGTGGTGGATTATGCGGGGCTGCAGGGCCTCACCGTGTTTGCCGGCATGGTGCCGCAGAACAGCTATGGCAGCCTGATGCGCCAGGCGCTGACCAATGCCGTCACCGCACGGGCTGGTGAGGTCTACAGAATTGAGAGCTATCCCAACCGGGCGGAAGCCATGTTTGAGCCCGCCAGACGGCTTGCTCTTTATGATGATCGCAAGCGCGCCCTGGCGTCAGAGAAAGCCCGACTACAGGCGTTAAGCGATGATCCTGAGGCAAAAGCTGCGCTTAAAGCGCTCGAAAACCGCGAAACGCTCGGCGACGTGCCCTATCAGGCGGTCTTCGTGCCGGCGGGCGGCACGGAACTTCGCTCCGTCGCCCCGCTTCTTCCCTATTTCGACGTCGATCCCCGTAAGGTGCAGTTTCTTGGCACCGGTCAATGGGATGATGCCTCGCTTGGTCGCGAACCCAGCCTTGTTGGCGGGTGGTTTGCTGCGCCGCCACGTGAAGCCCATCGAGCCTTCGAACAACGTTATGCGCGCGCCTTCGGGTCTGAACCACCCCGGATCGCAAGCCTAGGCTATGACGCGACCAGCCTCGCGTCAGCACTTGCGGCACGGCCTCCGAGCCAGCGGTTCAATGAACAGATCCTTGGCAACCCGGACGGCTTTGCCGGCGTCGATGGCATTTTCCGCTTCCTGCCCGATGGTCGCAATGAACGCGGCCTCGCCGTCCTGGAGCTTCGTCGCAATGGACCGGTCGTTGTAGACCCTGCACCACAAAGCTTTGTACCAGCGCCAACTTTCTGACCCTCATGCCAATCTAACTGCTGAGTATGTGTTGGCTCCGTTGACCTGAAAGATCGGCAGGACCAAGCTCGGTCATCTTGTTCTTCCGTTTTTGGGCTCGGTTCATGACCTATCGTCTTTATAATTCCTATGCGAACTCGGCCGGGCGCCGGGTGCGCATCGCGCTTCACCTTAAAGAAATTCCTTTTGAGTATGTATCTGTTGATATTGCTCCGCCTGCGGAAGAACATCTGGGTGAAGAATTTGGCAAGATCAATCCAATGCGGCTTATTCCAGCGTTGGAACATGACGGAAGCATTCTGATCGAGTCGATGGCGATCCTCGACTATTTGGAAGAGCTTCATCCCACGCCGTCGCTCCATCCAGCAGACCCGCTCAAAAAAGCCCAGGCCAAAGCCTTCGCGATGACGGTGGCAGCGGGCATGCACCCGCTCCACAATATGCGGGTGATCAAATATCTCGGTCAGGAGTTGCAGCTCGACCAAAAGGCCGTCGCCAAGTGGTATGTCACCTGGGCAGACAAGGGCCTCCAGGCGCTGGAGACGCTGGTGTCTGAGAACAGGGATGAAGGGCCTTATTGTTTTGGGGCAAGCCCAAGCGTGGCGGACCTGTTCCTGGTGCCGCAGTATGCCAATTACGAGAAGCTGGGGCTCAATCTAACACCCTACCCGCATCTTGCGGCGATTGTGGATGCGTGCAACACGCACCCGGCCTTTATCAAAGCCGCGCCGGAAAACCAGCCTGACTTTCCGAGCGATGGCTAAACCAGTAACTCACCCAACAGCTTGTTGAGCACAAGGCGGCCTGCCGGAGTGGCTTTGAGCTGATCGCCGTTCGTTTGCAACAGGCCATCGGCTGACAAGTCCGTCAGACGCTCAGCATTGATCGGCTTCCCTGCAAGATCCACATAGCGTTTGAGCGAAATGCCTTCCTGCAACCGCAAGCCCATCAACATCATCTCTTCGGCTGATTGGGCGGGGGTAATTCTGTCCTGGTCGACAAGCCCATGACCTTGAGCCTCCACCGACGCCAACCATTTGGATGGCATGCGCTCGGTCACCGTCGCACGCTTCACCCCATCCTTTGTGATGCGCCCATGAGCGCCGGGGCCAACCCCCACATAATCTCCATAGCGCCAATAGGTGAGATTGTGACGACACTCAGCGCCTGCTTTTGCGTGGTTCGAAACTTCATAAGCGCTCAGCCCAGCGTCCGCGCAGATTGATTGGGTCACGTCATAGAGGGCGGTCGCCTGATCTTCATCGGGCACGGTAAAGGCGCCGCGGGCATGAAGATCAAAGAAGGGGGTGCCTTCTTCGATGGTGAGCTGGTAGAGCGACAGATGATCCACGGCAGAGGACAAGGCGCGTGTGAGTTCTTGCGTCCAGGCCTCAACGGTATGTTCTGGACGCGCGTATATGAGGTCAAAGGACATGCGCCGGAAATGGGTGCGGGCAAGCTCAATTGCGCCGAGTGCCTCGGCAACAGAATGGAGGCGCCCCAAAAATTTCAGGTCTTTATCATTGAGGGCCTGGACACCGAGTGAGACACGGTTGACGCCCATCGCGGCAAGCGCGCGAAACTTTTCCGCTTCTACACTCGTCGGGTTGGCTTCGAGAGAAATCTCGACCCCCTGATTGATCCCCCAGAGACGGTCGATGGCCGCAAGGACAGTTTCTACGGTGGCGGGTTCCATGAGAGACGGCGTGCCTCCGCCAAAGAAGATGCTGGTGACGGTCTGTGGATCAGACAGCGTCGCCATATGCTCAAGTTCCCGCACCAGGGCGCGGGCATAGGCTGATTGATCAACGGCGCGAACGACATGGGAATTGAAATCACAATAGGGGCATTTTGCCTGGCAGAAGGGCCAATGCACATAAATGCCAAAGCCCGGATCGGGGGCAATCAAATCAGACGCTGCGGCCCTATTTGAGGAAGACATCGGTCAATTGCCGAAACGCATCAGCTCGATGGGAGATGGCGTGTTTTGCGTCCGGCTCCATCTCCGCAAAGGTGATGTCATAGCCATTGGCCACAAAGACCGGGTCATATCCAAAGCCTTTGTCGCCGCGCGGCGGCCAGACGAGCGCCCCTTCAACACGGCCTTCGAAATAGTCCATCTCGCCATCTGGCGTTGCGAGCGCGAGGCCGCAAATGAATGACGCAGAGCGATCGTCGCTGCCGGTCTCTTTCAGTGCCTGTTCGACTTTCTCCATCGCAAGGCTGAAGTCTTTTGATGGACCCGCCCAGCGGGCAGAATAAATGCCTGGATCACCGTTTAAAGCGGTGACCGCGAGGCCGCTATCATCGGCGAGCGCCAGAAGGCCGGAAGCCTCCGCCGCCGCGCGCGCTTTTAGTTCAGCATTTGCCTGAAAGGTGAGGCCGGTCTCTTCGGGCTCTGGAAGCCCCAGATCTCCGGCCGACACGGCCTCAATACCGAAAGGCTCGAGAAGCGCGCCGATTTCGCGCACCTTGCCTGCATTGTGGCTCGCGACCACGAGTTTTTGTCCTCTGAGATCGCGTGCCATCGTCGTTATCGCACAGCTTCTTTCTGCATCTCGACAAGCTGGCCGCAAGACTGTTTGGCCAGGCGCAGAAGCTCCAGGAAGTTTTCTTCCGAGAAGGGTGTGCCTTCTGCGGTGCCCTGGATTTCAACAATGCCGCCAGTGCCGGTCAGTACGAAGTTGGCGTCAGTGTCAGCATTGGAGTCTTCTGCATAATCCAGATCGGACACAGGCGCGCCCTGATAGATGCCGCAGGAAATGGCTGCGACATGGTCGGTCAGCGGCGAAATGTCGATCATGTTCCGCTCGCGCATCCATTCGATGCACTGGTGAAGGGCCACCCAGGCGCCGGTAATGGACGCTGTGCGTGTGCCACCATCGGCCTGGATCACATCACAATCGACTGTGATCTGACGTTCGCCAAGTGCTTTCATATCGACAACGGCGCGAAGCGAGCGGCCGATCAGACGCTGAATTTCCTGAGTCCGACCGGACTGTTTGCCAGCTGATGCTTCCCGGCGCATGCGCTCATTGGTGGAGCGTGGCAGCATGCCATATTCGGCCGTCACCCAGCCTTCGCCGCGACCGCGCAAGAAAGGAGGAACCCGTTCTTCCAGGCTTGCGGTGCAGAGCACATGAGTATCACCGAAACGCACCATGCAGGAGCCTTCAGCGCTTTTTGAAAAACCGGGCTCAAAAGAGACTTTGCGCATTTCGTCAAAAGCGCGGCCAGACGGACGGGTGGTGCTCACAGTGCGGACCTCGTAAAGCGGGTGTAAATGGTGGGCCGGTCATACCCCGGCACCCGTCAGGCGTCCAGTCCCAGAACAAGCTTTGGGGGCAGTCTTTGGGTGGCATCGGCCGGAAATCAGATGATCAATTGACGATCCCCGCCACCCTTTCTCGTGCCTTTCCAATAACCTGACTCACGAGAAACGCTCTCGTCTTCTATGGAACCGCGTTTTCGGACCATAAAAGTCTGCAACTTTTATTGAAAACGCTCTAAGTTCGAATGGTTATTTGCGTCCAATTTCAGGGGTTTAGCGCCCGCAGAAGCACGCGCCGCCAAGCCAGAGTGTAAAGCCCATGCCCGCCGTCAAAGACCTTAATGACCGTTCGAGGGCCATCCTCCAGCAGGTGGTTGAAACCTACCTGGAAACGGGTGCGCCTGTCGGCTCGCGCTTTTTGTCCCAGAACCTGCCTCTGACCCTCTCTGCAGCAACTGTGCGCAATGTTATGTCAGACCTTGAGGCGCTGGGTCTTTTGGCCGCTCCCCATACGAGCGCCGGACGTTTGCCAACTGACGCGGGGCTCCGGCTCTTTGTCGACGGGCTTCTGGAAGTGGGCGACCTCTCAGAGGAGGAGCGTCGGGCCATCGAAACCCAGGTCACACATTCTCCTTCAGCCAACACGGTTGAAGATGTGTTGCGCGATGCCTCGCAACTTCTGTCTGGCCTCTCTCACTGCGCAGGATTGGTGCTCGCACCAAAGGCTGAGCAAACGCTCAAACATATCGAGTTTGTCGCGGTTGATAGCGGCCGGGCCCTTGTGGTTCTCGTCTCTGAAGATGAAAGCGTCGAAAACCGCATGATTGATGTGCCCCGCGGCATTACACCCTCGGCACTTATGGAAGCGACCAATTTCCTCAATGCCCGTCTGCGGGGCCGCACCATGGCCGACGCGACTTCGGTCATTCAGTCCGAGATCGCTGCTCAAAAGGCCGAGCTGTCCGCGCTGACCCAGCGGGTGGTTGAGGCGGGCCTTGCAGTCTGGTCTGGAAGCGATGGGAATTTGGCGGGCGCCAACACCAGCGATCCCCTGGACCGGTCTCTTATCGTGACCGGACAATCCAAGCTGTTGGAAGATGTGAGCGCCATGGAGGATCTGGAGCGCGTCCGACTCTTGTTCCAGGAACTCGAAAACAAAGCGGATCTGGTCCAGCTTTTGGACCTTGCCCAAGATGCAGAAGGGGTTCGCCTCTTTATCGGATCAGAGAACCAGCACTTTGCCCTATCCGGCTCGTCAGTGATTGTGAGCCCCTTTATGGATGAAAGCCGCCGGGTGGTTGGTGTGTTGGGGGTTATCGGCCCTACCCGCCTTAACTATGCCCGGATTATTCCTATGGTGGACTATACGGCCCAGGTTGTAGGCCGCCTGTTACGCTGAGTGTTGACTTCAGCGAGCGGACAGGCCATTTCTCCGCCTCATCAAAGTTTAGAGTGGCCAATTGGTTCTTTTTGGCGCTTTCAGGGATTACGTAGACATGAGCGATCAAGACAATTCTGCAAATGGCAACACAGGCGATGAGGGCGATGCGCCCCGCAAGCCAACGCCTGCCGAATTGAAGCAACAGGCTGACGACCTGCTCAAGGCGGCCGCTGCGGCGAATGATGACGGCGAAGATGAAGTGGCCGAAGAGATCGACGAGCGCAGCGAAGAAGAAAAGATCGCCGACGCCATGGCTGCCTTGGCTGCAGAAAATGCTGACCTGAAAGACAAGCTGCTGCGCGCTGCTGCAGAAGTTGAAAATATTCGCCGCCGCTCTGAGCGCGAGAAGGCTGACGCCGCCAAATTCGGCGCGACCAAGTTCGCTCAATCCGTGCTGGCTGTCGCTGATAATCTACGCCGCGCCATTGATGCTGTCCCCGATGACCGCAAAGACGGTTCCGATGATGTGGTGAAATCCATCATTGAAGGCATTGAGATGGTGGAAAAGTCGCTCCTGAGCGCCTTTGAATCCAACGGCATCGTACCTTTGAACCCAGAACCTGGCGAGAAATTCAATCCGAACCTGCATGAAGCGCTCTTTGAGGTTCCTGGTACCGGCCAGCCTGGTGGCACAATCGTTCAGGTGGTCGATACGGGCTTTATGATCGCTGACCGACTGCTGCGCCCAGCCCGGGTGGGTGTCGCCAAGGCAGACGATGGGCCAGCACCTGGCGGTTCTGTCGACACAACTGCCTAAGCCCGATGTGCGCATCTGCGCACAGAGCCTGTGCGTTTATGTCCTCGTAAAAGTCTCCCGTAGCGCCCATCTTCATCCTAGAGTTTACGTCAGCTTGGCGACCACCTGAGGGGCGGATCGGGCAGGCAGATCTGGGAGGAAGACCCTATGGAACAGTTGATCGCGGCGGCGGCCCTTTTCTTTGGCATTCACATTTTCGTTTCCGGTACAAAGCTGCGCGACGGCATCGTTGGTTTGATTGGCGAGCTTCCCTACAAGGGCCTCTTCGCAGTGACGTCACTTGGTGCCATTGTCTGGATGGCCATGAGCTACAATGCGGCAGTGGTGAGTGCGGACAATTCTATCCTCTGGCAGGCACCCTTGGGTCTCTTGCATTCGGGCGGTCTGATCATATTGGTCGCCACCTTATTTGCGGTGATTGGCGTCACTGCCCCAAGCGCCACAAGCGATGGTGGTGATAAGGCTGTCGCAGAGGCCGACGACCCGTCGACACTCGTGAAAGGCATTCACACCATCACCCGGCACCCCTTCTTGTGGGGCGCCATTATCTGGGCGGTCTTTCACATCGGCGCCAACGGGGATCAGGCGAGTGTTATCTTTTTCGGGACCTTCTTAGGTGTCGCGTTCTTTGGCACCTTCGCCATCGATGGGAAACGCCGACGGGCGCTGGGGGAAAAGTGGGATGCCTTTGCAGGCGCTTCATCAAACGTTCCCTTCGCAGCTCTTGTGACCGGCCGCGCGAAATTTTCCATTTCTGAGCTTGGGTGGTGGCGCATCGTGCTGGCTCTGTTTGTCTGGGGTGCCCTGTTCGCATCACACGAATGGTTGTTTGCCGTCAGTCCCGTGCCAGGCGCCTAGATCTTTGTTTGTCACATTTTTGAACGCTGAAGTTAGCGCACTGCCGCTGGGAGTGCTCTAGCTCGCAGCATTTGCGTAAAGAGCGGCGGCTTGTTCTTCTGTTTCTTCCACCGCCATCTCTATGTCCGACGTCGCGGGGATATTGACTCGGCAGCATGTTCCTTCCCCAACCGTACTTTCAATTTCCAAACTTGCCCCCAACGCCGCGACAAGGTTCTTGACAATTGAAAGACCGAGACCCGTGCCATCCGTGCCTGCGGTTTGTTGATCCCCAACCTGGTAAAAGGGATCACAGACCATCGCGATTTTTTCATCTGGAATTCCGACGCCGGTATCACAAACCTCTAAGGCTACCGCACCGTTTCTCACGCGTGCTATTTTTACGGTGATCGCGCCACCATGCGCTGTGAACTTCACAGCATTGGAGAGAAGGTTCACAAGGATCTGGCTTAGCGCCTTTTCATCTGTTCGGACAACATAGTCATCCCCAAAATCCCAAGACCGTGTGAGATTGATGTCCTTCGCCCTTGCCAGAACATCAATCATGCGCAATGAGGCATCTGCAATCTGGGCAACCGCTTGAGGTGTTTTGTTGACTTCAACACCCTCAGACTCCAGGCGTGAATATTCCAAAATCTGCCCGATCAACCCCAACATATGTTCGCCGCTGTTGCGGATGTCGGTTGCGTATTCCTGCCGTTTGGCTGCCGGTGATGTAGGCCCAACATCATCCATTTCCAGGATCTGCGCAAACCCGATGATGGCATTCAATGGTGTTCGAAGTTCATGGCTCATAGAGGCAAGGAAAGACTCCCGCGCTTTCGCCGCTGCTTCCGCACTGCTGAGCGCCCGCATGGCTTTCTGGCGTTCTGCGTTTGCTTCTTCCACACTTGCCCCTAGGAGTGCGGCATGATCTTCAGAGGCCTCGGCCCTGGTCTTTTCAACCAATGCCACTTCCTTGAAAGAAGACAGACCGCCAAGCAGGACCAATATCGCCCCATTTGCAATCATCAGCTGAACAAGAAATCCCCCACGAATATCTGCAATCAGCGACACATTCTCCACATAGCTATAAACGAGACATACAGTAGCGAGCACCACAAGCAATGCTGCAGACAGGCCCAACGCTGTGCGCCTCTCCATCGTCGCAAACAGACTCACCTGCACAGCCATAATCCAAATCGCATGCTCCGCAGCGAGCGGAACATCATTGGCGACCAACAAAGCCAGCGTGACCGTGGTTAGCAAATGGGCACTGCCGAGGGCAAAAACCAGCCAGATCGCAGGCTTGAGAAAACGGCCCTTGGAAATGAGGACGACTGATACAATGGCACCGAGGAAAATGGCGAGGATGGGAATTACAGTCTGCGTATACCCATCCAACCGGTTCATCACCGTTAAATGGTGGTATTCATAGACTGATGCGAGAGCAGCGAGAAAGCCGACCATCGTCACCGAGAGGATTAGGGTCCGCTGGGTCGACTGTCCCAGCGTCTGATCGCTAGATCCCATATTCCACGGCGCCATCGTCAAGCCACATCCATTGCAAGCCCTATCGTTCTGCCATTTTGGGACAGAGCACTTACTAAAGACCTAAACCTTTTGGATGGGAAATTGTGGCTTCATGTATTTCCAATAACGAAAGAAGCATTTTTTAGTTGCGCGCATCGTGCCGGTCAGTTGCTAGCGGTAACCTGTATTGGAAGATCGGCTTGCTCAGTCGCTTCAACGCTCTCCGTTGCCAAGAGACCGGGAAGTGTTACCCGGCAGCAGGTACCGGTGCCTACCGCACTCTCGATCTCAAATTTTCCGCCTAGGCCCCGAACGAGGGTGCTGACAATCGAAAGTCCAAGACCGGTTCCGCCTTCGCCCGCACATCGCGCATCGCCAATCTGAACAAACGGCCGGAAGACGTCTTGCAGCTTGTCGGCCGGAATACCGATGCCATTGTCCTGAATCTCAATACACAGGCCTTTGGACCCGTCTGTCTTGAGGACTAGCCATACCTGGCCGCCCTTTGGGGTAAACTTCACTGCATTCGTCAACAGGTTGACCAGTATCTGGCTGAGCGCTTTCTCATCTGTCTCAACGCGAAAATCAAAACGCTGATCCCAATAACGCAGAAGCTGAACCTCTTTCGCCGACGCGATCACATCCACCATGCGCATAGCGCCCTCTGCGATGGGAGAGAGCATCTGTTCGGACAGATCGATATCGCACCCCTCAGACTCGATCCGAGAAAATTCCAGGACCTGTCCGACAAGGCCCAACATGTGTTCGCCGCTGTTGCGAATGTCTTTGGCGTACTCCAGGCGCTTCTCTTCTGTGCGTGCGATCCCCGCTTGCCCCATTTCGAGGATCTGCGAGAAACCGATGATCGCGTTGAGCGGAGTGCGAAGCTCATGGCTCATGGATGCAAGGAAGGCTTCGCGCGCCCGCGTTGCTTCTTCCGCCTTGTTCAATGCGTGGATTGCTTTTGCTTGTTCTTTTTCAGCCTTAGCCGCTTCTTTTTTCAAGAGAGTTTCGTTTTCCTCCAAAGCTTTGACGCGCGCTGATTCCACCGTGACAAGATCACGATAGGTCGCCAAAGCGCCTAGCAGCAGAAGTGCTGCGGCTTGAGAGAAGGCTGTTTGCACAAGAAGAGATGTCTCTGCGTTCGCTGCGGGGTTCAATCCCAGTATGACGAAATACGCGCAGATTACAGAAACGGTCAGGACGAAAAGGGAGCCTGCAAGAATGTAGGCGATACGTCGTGAAAGCGTGGCAAACAAACATACCTGCAATGGGATCATCCACATCGCATTTTCAATTGCATAGAGATAGTCGGTAGAACCAAACAGGCTGATTGCCATCTGACTAAGCAGGTAGAGGCTCGCCATGCAAAAGACAGATCCGACCAATGGCCGGAGCAAGCGTCCACGGGAAAAGAAAAGTATCAGGATCGCGCCAAAAAAGTAGGCCGTCACAATTGCGACAACAGTGTCACTTCGAAAGCGTTCTTTGCCTATGGAAGCCAGGCTGTAGAACTCAAACACGGTTGCAGCGCATACAATGATGCCGACCAAAGCCACGGACATAAATATGGCGGCTGAAACCCGACCTCTTTGTTCTTTTTCATCCGCCACGCGCAGACGCCTCCGACAAGCACAATCACTGCTGCGTTTCCGCATGCCCAGTATGTGGTTCAGAGTTTTCCAAACTGACAATTTTCGTGGTTTACAATTCGTTACTTGCGCGGGTTTTACTCCGCCGCAAAGCCAGAAACGGGCTGCGAAGCGGAATTGAATTGCACGGACGGCAGCAGCAACGTCGCAACGGTCCCTTTTCCCTCTTCGCTCTCAAGGGTGAACCGTGTCTCCATCGCCTCAGCCAAGGCCGTGATAATTGCGAGGCCTAGCCCAGTGCCCGTTTCGCTCGCCAAACTGGCGTCGCCGAGCCGCACAAATGGCTGACAGACCTCTTCAAGCTTGTCCGCCGGAATACCCGCTCCCGTGTCCATCACCTGCAAGGTCACTCGGTCTCTATCGTGCGGTGTCACCCTGAGGGTCACGCTACCGCCCACTTCGGTGAATTTCAAAGCATTGCCGACGAGATTAAGCCCAATCTGGATAACGGCCTGACGGTCAGCTCTCACCAGCAGGTCACGGTCGCTCGCAATCTGGATGCCCAACTCAACACCTTTTGCTTTTGCCGCTGACTGAGACATTCGGTGAATGAATTGAACGACCTCTTCTAGCTGCCAGTCTGTGGCGTGAAGGTCGAATGTGCCTGAACGTATTCTGGAATATTCCAGCAGCTGATTGATCAGCCCCAACACATGCTCGCCGCTTTGATGAATGTCAGCTGCGTAGGTGCGGTATTGCTCTGTTGCCCCATCCCCATCACCGAGCGCGTCTGACTTCATGACTTCGGAGAAGCCGATGATTGCATTGAGTGGTGTGCGCAGTTCATGGCTCATGGTCGCGAGGAAGGTTTCGCGAAGCTTGATCGATTTTTCAGCTTCTTCACGGGCAATTTCTGACTGTTCGCGCGCGATATCTGCCTCTTCAAATGCCCGCTGCATTTCAGCTGCGTGTTCTTCCAGAGCATCAGAACGGGCGTGAAACTTTATTGCTGCTTCACGGAACATGGCGAAGCCGTCCAGTAATACGAAGGCAACAATCAACGCGATGCAGAAAAGAATGAGGTCTGCGCAACACGGTTCAGTAAAGGGATTGGCACCGATGCGCAGCACATGCACGCACACCAGCAACAACATTGAAAGCACGAAAGTGCCACCCAAAAAACGTGCGAAGGATCGACCAACAGTTAAAAAGGGAATGATGAGGGTGGTGATAATCCAGGGCGTGTACCGCTCCACTGCCATTGGCGCCTCAACAACAAAAAGCAGGTTGGCGACGACCGAGACGAGAAACAGACTGATAAGTCCGTAGATGAGGCCGACTGTCAGTCGGCTGGAGGCAACCAAGCCAAGCCAGGATGCGACAACAACAGACGTGAGCAAGGCGATCAGAGTTCCGACCTGAAAGAACTGAAATGCAGGTGTTTGACCTGGCAGTCCGCTCAAAGAGAAATCATAGGCAGCCGCTGAGATTGTAAACAGACCAGCAAGCGTGATGGTACGCACAATATCGCGAATGCCCTGATCACGCTCTGCTTGCGATTCAACTGACACAGTACTCATCTCGCCCTTCACCCTTGGTCCGCCCACTCGGAACAGATCCAAAATCGCAGAAAGGCTTTAAAAAAACATGTCTTTTAGACAGGCGCTTTATGGGCGCAGAGCTTCTTGCAGCACCCAATCCCGAAAGGCTTCGGCCTCTGGTCGTAAAGGCCGGTCTTCAGGGTAGACAACGTGATAGGCCGCCGCGGTTTCCAACGTCAGGACGAATGGTCTGACAAGACGGCCATCATCCAGTGCGGCGGCTGCCAGCGCTTCATCGGCCAAGGCTACGCCCTGGCCAGAGGCAGCAGCCTCCAAGGTGAGGTGTGCATCATCGAAGATGGGACCTTTTAACGGATCAACCGCCGTCGCACCCGCCGATTTCAGCCAGCCTGCCCAATCGTCAAAACTATCCTCGTGTATGAGTGTATAGGCGGCAAGATCGTTCGGTTCGTTCAGACCCTTGCCCCGTGCCATCAAGGCGGGACTGACGACCGGAAAGGATGCAGACCCCAAAAGTTTTTTGGCGGCCAGTCCAGGCCAATCAGCCCGTCCATAGCGGATCGCAAGGTCAGCGCCGCCCTCCTTAAACTCAACAAAGTCAGGCGTCGGCACCAGATGCAGCTGTACTTCAGGGTAAGCGGCATAGAAACGATCCAATCGCAATACCAACCAGCGAGCCGCAAAGGCGGGTTCGACGCTCACCAGCACTGGCCCTTTATTCTCCTCAGTCGAAAGGGCGCGTGCTGCGGCGACCGCCTCGCCAACCGTGTCCAGCGCCCGGGTGAGCGGTGGTGCCAGCACTTCCCCTGCAGGGGTCAAGTGCACTTTGCGGGCGGAGCGCACAAATAGAGGTTCTCCGAGCCAGTCCTCAAGCCCGCGAATTTGGTGACTGACCGCTGAATGGGTCACACCAAGCTCATCGGCGGCATGAGAGAAACTCAGATGCCGTGCGGCAGCCTCAAAGGCCCGCACCATGGATAAAGGGGGCAGCTGACGGGGAGCCATAGATGAATTTTCCTCACATATTTGATGAGAAAAGATCGTTTGTTACCAACCCCTTCTAACCATAAATAGACGCTTAGGAGGAATATAGAGATTTAGACGTTGGAGATGAAGATGAATATTTTTCGTGGATATACAGATGGGCTGTCAGCCAGCTATCAGGTGGCGACCTATCAGTCAGGCTCATTCAAGCGCCAAGCCAGAAAGGCCGCAGCCCCGCGTCGGGCACGCGTGTCCTTTGCGAAGGCAATCACCGCTGTCGCTGCCCTGGTCCTGAAAGGCGCACAGAAGGTCTTGAAACGGCGGGGCGGGACAGCTGCCCCGTCCGATTTTTCAGCCCAACTTGATCTGTTTGCGCGGCCTGCGGCCCACCAAGCCATCTAATCCTAGCGCGCGGGGTCCGTGACCCGGCGAAGCGTAAGGTTGAGACGCCCCCCCTTATCAAGAAGCGTTGATGTTCCCGGCAATATTCGGTCGATCCCGTGAAACCGGAGCCGCGAGGGCCCGCTGAGCATCATCACATCGCCAGAGGCCAGCTTGAAGCTTTGGGTCGCCCCTTTGCGCTCCAGCCCACCCAGCCGAAAAATGGCGGTATCCCCCAAAGAAACCGACAGAACCGGGGCTTCCAGTGGCTTTTCATCCCGGTCCTGGTGCAGACCCATTTTTGCGTGGGGGCCATAATAATTGACCAGACAGGCTTCTGGAGGGGCAGCGTAGCCGGTGAGATCTGCCCAAAGCACCTGCAAACTGCGGAGAATTGGGGGCCAGGGCCGCCCTGTCGCGGGATGCTGGTCCTCATATCGGTAGCCGGTGCGATCTGATACCCACCCCAGATCGCCGAAATTAGTCATGGACACCGAGAAGGGCTTTCCGGTCTTTGGCATTGTCGGCTGGTAGAGCGGGTTTTCAACAATCTGCTCACGAAGTGTGGCGACAAGTTCTTCCTGAGACTGACGGGACAGCAACCCCGGCCAGATTCTGGTCCCCGGAACGGGCTCCAGAGCTTTTGGGGGTGCGGTTTTCTCAAACATTTTAAAGGGCTTACGGGGGTTAACTGTTGCGCCGGGTCTCGCATGCCGCTATTCAACCGCATCCCGCGACGGGCAGCCCTTTTTGAGCAATCTAAGGGCTGATCTGGCGCGGGTGGTCTTGCGACATGCATGAGCCAAACATATATATCTCCCAATCGGTTGCGACCGTTTTAACCTGTTCACCCCATAGGGGGTCAGAGGTTTAGAGCAGAACGACTTCGATCACAGGATCGGGCTCACCCTGCTTCAACCATTGGGCGCTGAATTTCAGGTCCGACTGGCCTGCCGCAGTCATAAAGAGGAAGACAATGGGTAAAGTTATTGGCATTGACCTTGGCACGACGAATTCGTGTGTCGCGGTAATGGAGGGCTCCCAGCCCAAAGTTATTGAGAATGCAGAAGGTGTGCGCACCACACCATCCATGGTGGCTTTTGCGGAAGACAATGAGAAACTTGTCGGCCAGCCTGCGAAACGCCAGGCCGTCACCAACCCGTCCAACACGCTCTATGCAATCAAACGTCTGATTGGCCGTTCGTTCGACGATCCCATGACCCAGAAAGACATGGGCATGGTGCCGTACAACATTGTCAAAGCAGACAATGGCGACGCATGGGTTGAAGCACGCGGCGAGAAATACTCTCCGCAGGAAGTCTCTGCCTTCATTCTTCAGAAGATGAAAGAGACCGCCGAGACCTTTACCGGCGAGCCTGTGACGCAAGCCGTTATCACGGTTCCTGCTTACTTTAACGACGCACAGCGCCAAGCAACAAAAGATGCCGGCAAGATTGCAGGTCTTGAAGTTCTGCGGATCATCAACGAGCCGACAGCCGCGGCACTTGCCTACGGCCTCGACAAATCTGATGGCCGCACCATCGCCGTCTATGACCTTGGTGGTGGTACGTTCGATGTCTCCGTTCTTGAGATCGGCGACGGCGTGTTTGAAGTGAAGTCCACCAACGGGGACACATTCCTTGGTGGTGAAGACTTTGACATGCGCATCATCGAATATTTAGCCGATGAGTTTAAGAAAGAGCAGGGCATCGACCTGCGCGACGACAAGCTGGCGCTGCAGCGTCTGAAAGAAGCTGCTGAAAAAGCCAAGATCGAATTGTCATCTGGTGCACAGACAGAAGTGAACCTGCCCTTCATCACGGCAGACGCCTCTGGTCCAAAGCACCTGACCTTGAAGCTCACCCGTGCGAAACTCGAAGCGCTGGTTGAAGACCTGGTCATGCGCACCATCGAGCCTTGTAAGAAAGCGCTTGAAGATGCTGGCCTTAACGCCAGCGCCATTGACGAAGTTGTTCTCGTCGGTGGGATGACCCGCATGCCGAAAGTTCAGGAAGCGGTGAAGAACTTCTTTGGCAAAGAGCCTCATCAGGGTGTGAACCCGGATGAAGTGGTTGCTATGGGCGCTGCGATTCAGGCCGGTGTTCTTCAGGGCGACGTGAAAGACGTTCTGCTTCTTGATGTGACGCCTCTGTCACTTGGCATCGAAACACTGGGTGGCGTGTTCACTCGGTTGATCGAGCGGAACACCACGATCCCAACAAAGAAGGCGCAGACTTTCTCCACCGCTGAAGACAATCAGTCCGCTGTGACGATCCGCGTCTTCCAGGGTGAACGGGAAATGGCGGCTGACAATAAGCTGCTTGGTCAGTTTGACCTTGTGGGTATTCCCGGCGCACCTCGTGGCATTCCGCAGATTGAAGTTGCCTTCGACATTGATGCGAACGGCATCGTGTCGGTGAACGCTAAGGACAAAGCGACCGGCAAAGAACAGTCGATCCGTATCCAAGCCTCTGGCGGTCTCTCCGATAGCGAGATCGACAATATGGTGAAGGACGCGGAAGCGAACGCGGAAGATGACAAGAAGCGTCGTGAGTCCGTTGAAGCCAAGAACCAGGCGGAAGCCATGGTGCACGCCACCGAGAAGACACTTGAGGACGCTGGTGACAAAGTTAGCGACGAGGTGAAGGCGCCTGTTGCTGCTGCTGTTGCTGACCTCAAAACGGCTCTTGAGGGCGACGATGCTGAAGAGATCAATGCCAAAGCGCAGGCTTTGACAGAGGTTTCTCTCAAACTCGGTGAAGAGCTCTATAAAGCTGGCGTTGCAACGGCCGACGCAGAAGATGCAGAGGGCGATGCCCAGGCATCTGATGATGGCAAGGCTCAGGATGATGTGGTCGATGCCGACTTCGAAGAAGTCGACGACGACGATAAGAAGAAAGACGCATCCTAATCCCACTTCCGTAGGCGTGACCCACGCCTATGACACCCCTCTTCCTGAACGGCGATGTTCCTATGGCCGTTCAGGGCCTGGGGCTCGGAAAGGACCTGAAGTCTCGTGTCGAAGCCTGATTTTTACACACTGCTAGGCGTGGATCGCTCCGCAAGCGCGGACGAGCTCAAAAAAGCCTATCGCAAGCTCGCGATGAAATATCACCCGGACAAGAATCCGGGCGATGACGCTGCTGAGCAAAAGTTCAAAGAAATTTCTGAAGCCTATGACGTCCTGAAGGACGATCAGCAGCGCGCAGCCTATGACCAATATGGCCATGCGGCCTTTGAGGGCGGCATGGGCGGTGGGCACCCAGGCGGTATGGGTGGCATGGGCGGCATGTCCGATATCTTTGACGACCTGTTCGGCGAATTTATGGGCGGCAGACGCGGCCAGCGCAGCGATGGCGGGCGCGCCCGTGGCCAGGACCTGCGTTACAATATGCAGATCACGCTGGAAGAAGCCTATGAGGGCAAGAAAGCCCAGATCCATGTTCCAAGCTCGGTCACTTGTGACACCTGCACAGGCTCTGGTGCCACACCGGGCTCCCAGCCCGTTAACTGCACCACCTGTGGCGGCAATGGCCGGGTGCGGGCAGCTCAAGGCTTCTTCTCGATCGAACGAACCTGCCCTGCGTGCCATGGCCGCGGTCAGGTGATCGAAAACCCATGTTCTGATTGTCATGGTCAGGGCCGGGTTCAAAAAGAACGCACCCTCGCTGTCACCATTCCACCAGGTGTGGAAGAGGGCACCCGCATTCGGCTATCTGGCGAAGGCGAAGCCGGTATGCGCGGTGGACCGGCAGGCGATCTCTATATTTTCCTCTCCATTGAGCCGCACAAATTGTTCGAGCGTGACGGCACAGAACTCTTCTGCGATGTGCCTGTCTCTCTGACAACAGCGGCGCTCGGGGGAGAAATGGAAGTGCCGACCGTTGGCGGTGGCAAAGTGAAGGTCAAGGTGCCGGAAGGCACACAGACCGGTAAGCAGTTCCGTGTACGGGGCAAGGGCATGCCCGGCCTTCACGCGCGGCGCCATGGCGATCTTTATATTCAGATCCATGTGGAAACACCCGTCGGCCTCACGAAGGCTCAGAAAGACCTGTTGAAACAGTTCGACGACGCATCGTCTGAAAAGACAAATCCGGAGAGCGCTGGCTTTTTCGACAAGGTCAAAGAATTCTTCAACGACACGCCCGACTAAGACGTCTTTGATCAGGCGCACATGGCCGCTCTGCCGACAATCGGTTAGTCTTTTCTCAAAATCGAATTTGAGAAGAGGCGAACCCCATGTCCGATGCTCCCCTGCTTACCGAAACACGCGGTGCCGTCATGATCATCACGATCAATGATGCTCCGTGGAACCGTATGTCTGCCGCCTTCATGGATGAGCTTGAAGCGCTAGTGGCTGACATTGCCAAAAGTGACGGCATCCGCGCTGTGGTTCTGACAGGCGCCGGGGACAAAAACTTCTCTGTTGGCATGAACCTGAAAGAAATAGGCACGGCGATTCAAGCGAAAGGCGGGCAAGATGCGTTTTTCGATCAGCGTTGGAACGTGGTCTCCGCCATCGAAAATATGGGCAAACCCTGGGTCGCGACCTTCTTTGGCAATTGCCTCGGCGGCGGCCTGGAGCTCCCTCTCGGCTGTCATTTTCGTCTTGCTGCGGAAGAAGGTTGCCAGATCGGTCTACCTGAGATGGATTTAGGCGCCGTTCCTGCCTGGGGTGGCAGTGCCCGTCTTCCCCGCGTTGTCGGCCGGACGCACGCAATTGACATGATCCTGCGGGGCAAAAAGATTTCCGGCCCGGAAGCTCTGCGGATCGGTCTTGCCAATGAAGTCTGGCCTCTGGGTGAATTGAAAGACCGCGCGATTGCGCTGGCAGAAGAGCTCGCAGCTCAACCGCGACTGGCAGTGAAAACGATGCTGGATGCCTTGATGAGCAGTCCGACAAAGACACTGGAAGAGTCGCTGGCGGATGAACGCGCAGCGGTGCACCTGACATCCGGGACTCCTGACGCACGCGAGGGCATCATGGCTTTCCTTGAGAAGCGCAAGCCTGTGTTTAATCAGAGCTAGAGCGCACACGCCTTTTGGCTTAGTGCCTCATCTTTGTGCCCATCGGGCAACAGTGGGGCACTGTCATTTCTCTGTCACATAAGTGTAGCGGACCAGTCATGTGGCCCGCCTATTCGTCTCCTCAACCGGGCAAATCCCGGGAGCTTTTTCTTTGTCGCGTTTCCGGACAGTGAACCGGGACCACTTCACTTGGAAACGCTTTATTTCTACGAGGAGATACCTAATGATTAAACAAGCACTGGTGGGTGGTGTAGCAGCAGCTGCGCTCTCGCTGAGCCTAACGGGGACAGCATTTGCGGGTTACGATGTGAACTCGCGTATCGACTCCCTTGAAAACGAACTGCGTGAGCTCAAAGCTCAGATGCAGATGCGTGACAGCAAACTTGCAGAGCTGGAAACAGCGACGGAAGGTCTTGGGGACCTGCCAAAATTTGACAGCCGTAAGCTGCAGATCTCAAGCCGCGATGGCAACTGGTCCATCCGCTTTGGTGGTCGTCTGATGCTTGATGCGTTTATCGCTGAGAGCGACATTACTGGTGGTACAGACACAAGTGGTGCCGGCGCTGAAATCCGCCGCGCGCGCTTCTTCGCTTCTGGTAAAGTCATGGGCGACTGGAAATACAAGCTGCAGATCGATTTTGCCAGCAACGCTGTTTCCATCAAGACAGCGACAATCAGCACGAAAATTGCCGGCCTGACGACAACCTTTGGTAACGACAAGGAACCACAGGGTCTCGAAGAGCTGACATCTTCCAAGTACATCACGTTCATGGAACGCTCGATGGTCAACGAAGCTTTCGCACCAGGCCGTAACCTGGGTGTGAGTGTTGCTTCTGGTGGCGACAATTACAGCGTCCGCGCTGGTTTCTACACCAACGGCATCGACAATGGTTCTGACGCTGCAACAACCGACTGGTCAGCAACAGGTCGCGTAACCTTCGCACCTATCGCTGAGAAAACAGAAGTTGTGCACCTTGGTGCTTCCGCGTCTTACCGTGGCTTTGACGATAATAGCGGTCCCCGCATCCGTCTTCGCAACTTCCACAATGGCACACGTTTTGTCAGCACTGCTGCTGGCGGCATTCCATCTAAAGGTCAGATGACTTTCGGTGCAGAAGCTGCTGCTGTGTTCGGTCCTTTCAGCGCTCAGGGCGAGTACTACACCTCAACGCTTGAAGGAAACGGCGCAGGCTCTGCTGACATCGACTATGACGGTTGGTATGTCATGGCCAGCTACTTCATCACCGGCGAAAGCCGCGCATATAAAGCCGACAAAGGCGAGTTTGGCCGCGTGAAGTCTGAAGGTGCTATCGAAGTTGCTGCTCGGTACGAAATGGTTGACATGGAAGACACTGGCTTCGGCACAGACGCTTCTGAAACCACGGCTCTGACGCTTGGTGTCAACTACTATTTCAACCCATATGTTCGTGCGATGTTGAACTACGGCACAGCCGAGTATGACTTCACAGCGGCGTCTGGTGCGAATGATGTAGAAACTGACTTCATCGCAACGCGTCTACAGCTCGACTTCTAAGACACTAAAAAGCCAAGGTGCTCAAGAGCGCCTTGGCTATCTAATTCGCTGATGCTGTTCCTCGCACTCAGCTCGACGGTCCGGTCTCCCCCAATGTGGGCCGGACCGTTTTCTATTTCTAAGCTGCTTTGACAGACCCCAGAAAGCCCTCAATCTCTTTCTTCAATCCCTCTGACTGTGCAGAAAGATCAGAGGCAAAGTTCGTCACCTGCTTGGCGGCCTGCATGTTCTCGCCGGTGACAGCGTCAACCTCTGAAATGTTGGATGTAACTTCCGAGGTTCCCTTGGCCGCCTCCTGAACACTGCCTGCAATTTCCTGCGTGGCAGCGCCCTGTTCTTCAACAGCACTCGAAATCGCCGTGGAGATTTCCGACATTTGCGAGATCATGTTGTTCACGGTCTCAATCGCTGAAACGGCATCTTCGGTGGATGACTGCATCGTCGAAATCTGCTGACTGATTTCCTCAGTCGCTTTGGCTGTTTGATTGGCCAGAGATTTTACCTCACCGGCAACGACTGCAAACCCTTTGCCTGCATCGCCTGCCCGCGCCGCTTCAATTGTCGCGTTAAGTGCCAACAGATTGGTCTGTTCTGCAATGTCCTGAATGAGGCTCACCACTGTGCCGATCTTGTTCGCCGCGTCTGTGAGGTGGCTCATCGTAGCGCTGGTTTTTTCCGCTTCATCGGTCGTGCGGCGTGTGAGATCTGAGGATTGCGTAACCTGGCGGCCGATTTCCGCGATGGCGCTATGCAATTCCTCAGCAGCCGATGCAACTGTTTGCACATTTTGGGACGCTGACTCAGCCGCACTGGCTGCAGCACTTGCGCCTGAACTGGTCCGCTCTGCGGTGCGCGTCATTGACCCAGCTGTTTCGTGCAGATCAGAAGACGCCGCTGATACTGAGTTCAGAAGCGCGGACACCTTGGCATCGAAAGAAGAGATCATCTCCTCCATCTTCCGCGTACGTTGCTCGCGGGCTGCCTGGCGTTCGGCTTGTTCCGCCTCCAGTTTTTGTCGTTCGTTCGCATTTTCGCGGAAAACTTCCACGGCGTGCGCCATTTTTCCGATCTCATGTTGATTTTCGAGATAGGGAATGTCCACGTCAATCTCACCATCTGCAAGATCAGACATGGTGGATGTGATCCGTTTCAGAGAATCGGTGATGCTGCGGCCAACGGCAAATCCAAAGAGCGTCACAACACCAAGGACCAGGAGACCGACAGTCAAGAAGACTGTTCCTGTGAATGACTTTGAAGCGATCAAAGCCTGCTCCGCTTCGTCAAGGCCAAGCCCCGCAACTCCGATGGTGCGTTCGAACGCCGGAACCATATCAGCAAAAATGGTACTGAGCTTTTTGATTTCAGCATCAGCCCGCATGGACATATCAGCATAACGGTGGACGCCAGACTGATAGCTGTCCATCAAAGCCGACACCTCTCGGCTGAAGCCATCTGGCAGTCTCGGTGCTAGCGGAGCTGCAACGACGACCGGAACAGGTGCTGCAATCACCTGAGGGGGCAACGCTGCGTCGGCAGATCCGTCTGCCACTGACCCTTCTGGTGCGTCAGCTACAACGTCTGGATCGATTGCAAGAGGTGCTTCAACTATTGTTGGCGTCTCAACGACAACAGGCACTTGGTTAACCTGAGGTTGCTCAAGGTCTGCCAGGAGTACGTCGAATTCAGCGCGACGTTCGTCAATTCGGCCGATGTATTTTTCAGTGCCACGCAGCATGAAATCCTTCTCGTGGCGGCGCATCATCAGCATTTTGACGGTCAGCACATCCAGATCCGCTTCTTTGAGTTTCTCCTCAACTGCTTGTACTGAGGCGCGCAGCATGCCCTGTACGCCCTGGTTCTCATCCAGACCAAGTTGTTGGGATATGCTGACAACAGACCGGAATTGGCCAATATGAGCGGTGATGCCCTGCTCGATCGCTTCAATCTCTACCTGTACGTCTGCGGCTGCTGCCACGCCCTTCATCGCATCGAGAGCTGTTAGAACATTCAACGCGGATTCTTCATATCGCTCGACATATTTCATGTCCCTGCGAAGAAGAAAGTCTTTCTCGTTGCGACGCATCTGAAGCGCCCCAATTTCAACGGACATGGACAATTGAGCAAGCTCAGCATTGTCTTGCTGATCGGCGGAGGCAGCACTGGTGCTCAAATCGCCAGCAACATAAGTGGTCCCGAGGATCACAACACTCGCGACACCCATGGCGGCGAGAATTCCTATTCGGACGGAAATTTTCAGAGAATTGAGGAACCCAAACATCGCCGTCAATCTGTCGACGACTTCATCGGTGTTAAATCTCTTCATCGCTCTCACCCAGCATTCTGATTGGCCCAATTGCTCATTAGGCTGCCACCCCTTTGAGTAAGTTCACGGGTATCAAAGAGCTATTAAGAAATTTCTAAATGCAGAATCGCCGCCGTCCGCCCACCCATATGGATGCAAGTTCACCTGAGGGGTCGGGGACATGTAAGTTTCTTTGAGCTGCGGTTAGAAAGACTAAAGACCGGTTATTTGCAAAATCGGAGGTCGAGTGGTTTGGATAACCATATTCTGACATGCCGTGTTCATGTTGAGTTTAGCCTTTTTTCAATTGTTACCCCTTAGGTTCTAAATCTGTTTTGGCGCAGACCTGCTGTCTGCCCGGAGACTTTGAATGCTGAGGGGCACTATGAATACGATTAAATTCGACCTGAAAAACAGGTCTGCAAAAACGTTGAAGCGTTTTGGACCCAGTCTAATGCTGGCGACCGCACTTACCGTTGGCACCGCCGGCAGCGCGTTGGCTGGCTATGACGTAAACTCACGCATCGATGCACTAGAGCACGAGCTGCGTGAGCTCAAAGCTCAGATGCTGGAGCGCGATGGAAAACTTGCAGAGCTCGAAGCGGGTTCAACAAACCTTGCTGATCTCCCGAAGTTTGACAGCCGCAAACTTCAGATCACCAGCCGCGATGGCAATTGGTCAATCCGCTTTGGTGGCCGTTTGATGCTTGATGCATTCCTCGCTGAGGCTAGCCGTACCGGCGCAGCCGACACAAGCGGTGGCGGTGCTGAAATTCGGCGGGCCCGTTTCTTTGCCTCAGGTAAAGTCGCCGGCGACTGGAAATACAAATTCGAGATCGATTTCGCCAGCAATGGCGTCGCCATCAAGGATGCCTATATCAGTACAAAGGTTGCGGGACTGAAGGCGATTTTCGGGAACCACAAAGAGCCGATGGGTCTGGAACAACAGACGTCTTCCAAATATGTGACGTTCATGGAACGCGCGATGGTGAGCGACATGTTCGCTGCGGGTCGTCAGCTTGGTGCCAGCCTTGGTGCAAGTGGTGAAAACTTCACCTTGCGGGGCGGCATCTTCACCAGCGGCATTGATAATGGCAGTGATACGACAACCACTGACCTCGCGTTTACGGCACGAGGCACCTACGCGCCGATTGTTGAGGATAGGCAGACAGTCCATCTCGGTGTTTCTGGGACCTATCGTACATTTGATGACAATTCCGGCCCGCGCATCCGTTTGCGCAACTTCCACAACGGAACACGTTATGTTGATACCGGTGTGACGGTTGCGGAAGGCCAGACAACACTCGGCGCTGAAGCTGCTGTTGTGTTTGGCCCGTTCAGCGCGCAAGGCGAGTACTACATGTCGACACTTGAAGGCAACGGTACTGGTGCAGCTGATGTTGACTTCAGCGGCTGGTACGCCATGGCGAGCTATTTCCTGACAGGAGAAAGCCGGCCCTACGATACGGCCAAGGGCGTTTTTGGTCGGGTGAAGGGTGATGGCGCCATTGAGGTTGCAGCGCGTTATGAGATGATCGATATGGAAGATGCCGGCTTCGGCACCGCCGCGTCTGAAACCACAGCGCTTACACTGGGCATCAACTACTACTTCAACCCCTATGTTCGGGCGATGTTGAACTACGGCAATGCTGAGTATGACTTTACAGCCGCCGCAGGCACAGCTGATACGGAAGTTGATTTCGTTGCGACCCGTCTGCAGCTCGACTTCTAATGATATTCCGGGGAGCTCTGAGGGCACCCCGGATCTACCTTGTCTGACTGATCCTGTTCCTCGATGTCAGCTCGACGGCCCAGCCTTCCCACTAGGGACAGTTGGGCCGTTTTGAGTCAGAGTGCCGCTGGCATGGTGAGAATGATCTTGCCACGCTTGCCGCTTTCTTCCTGGCGAGCGAATGCCTGCGCAGCGTCTTCGAATGCGAACACACTGTCGATGGCCGGCATAAACACCCGCTCTTCCATCAAGGTGGATAGTCGACCTAATCGTTTTTGGTCTGTATCTCCTTCCAGGAGAAAGCCCCACTTGCGCCTTGAAACAAGCGCCCGCAGAAACCCTGTCACGTCCAAGTGCGGCATGGTCGTGATGTAGCTTCCCTTGGGCTTGAGATAAGGAAGTGCCCTCGAAAAACTCAGGGACGGCGCGGCATCAAAGATCGTGTCGAACTGGTTTTCTTTTGGAAGCTGCTCCTTGGTGTCATAGGCAAGCGCGTCAGATGCGCCCTGGCTTCGTGCAAAGTCCCGTTGTGAAGAATGGCAGATCGCAATGATCTCTGCTCCAAGATGCTTAGCAAGCTGGAGAGCTGTCACACCCACGCTTCCTGTCGCGCCGGTCACCAGAAGCTTATCTCCTGGCTTGGTCTTCGCAATCCGTTCAAGCGCCGCGATGGATGTCACCGCGCCGCCGACGAGGGCGGCCGCCCCTTCGGACGTCATGCCTTTCGGTAGCTTTGCCAGGTTGGCTTCTTTCAGCGCGACAAACTCTCCGTGGAACCATGGCCCTTTGAAGATGTTTGTGTAGCCATAGACCCTGTCTCCCGACTTGATAGACCTGCCATCGCTTTCCGCGACCCCTGCCATCTCGATGCCCGTGAGCACTGGATTGGTTTGCAGGCGTTTGAGCAGTGTTTTGTTTTGCTTGCCGGTATATGTCTCATAGTCACCATGGTTGAGACCTGCATGTGTGATGCGTACCAGAACCTCTCCCTTTGCTGGTGTCGGCTTGGCCACCTCGACAAGCTTCAGGGTGGGACGGCCCGCACCCTTCGGCACATCGAAACTGACGGCCCTCACGCGGCGCTCATTTGGTCAGTGTGGTCCGCGACATAGGTTTCAATAGAGCGTGGTTTACGGCCTAGCAAAAACTCAATGTCGTTTGATGGATTGAAGGTGAAGCCTTCACGGACTGCGAAAGTCATTTCCGCGTTCATGTCCGCATACCAGGTCTCTGCGCCCTGCTCGATCAAGGCGTTGCGGAGATCGTCAGGGGTTATGCCCACAAAGGGAACCTCCCGACCTAAGGCGGCGCTTATACGATTGGCCGCGCCTTCAAACGTCATAGGGTCGGGACCCGTCAGTCTATAGATTCGGTGGGCGTGGCCCTCTTCGGTAAGTGCCTTGATTGCAATCTCAGCAACATCGCGCACATCTACAAAGCTCGTTTTGCCTGGACCTGCTGGAAAGGCCACCATGCCAATGGCGACAAAGCCTGCAAAATTCTGCATGAACCAGTCCGGACGCAAGAATGTCCAGGGCAGGTCTGCTGCTTTTACGATCTCTTCCAACTCTCCTGTGCGGCGCACGAAGAAGACTGAACTGTCCGGATCGCATTCAGCCGACAGCATCACCAACCGTTTGATGCCTGCTTTCTTTACCTGTTTGGTCATTCGAGCGAGCGCCGTCTTAAAGGCATCACTTTGATTGGTGACCATGTAGACAGCGTCGATGCCTACGAGGGCTTTCTCGAACGCATCAGCCTCATCGAAGTCGCCAAGCGCGACTTCGTAGCCGTCGGGGCCGATCATATCCGCGGCTTTGGCTGCATCGCGCACATAGATGCGGAAGGGTGTTTTCTGAGCGATTAGCTGGCGGGCGATTTCGCTGCCCACATTTCCTGTGGCTCCGGTGACGAGGATCATGGTGTTTCCTTTCAGGGGATTATGTGTGGCGGCTCAATGAATGAGCGGCGCAATGCTTGTTGTTAGAAGATGGGTGAGTGTTTCGGTGGCGGCCTGCTCGGTGATCCGCCCGGCGGTGAGTTCCGCACACAACGTGTTTGCGGCGGCTACGAGGCCGATGAAGATCAGGTGTGCGCGGGCATCGACCTCAGGCAAGACAGGCGCGAATGCTTCAGCAAACTGTCGGGCATGGAGGTCTCTCGATGCGCGACCGACGTCCCGGGCGTCCCCATTTGCCTCAATGGCTGCCGTGAGGGCTGCAGCGGCAGGCCCCGCTTCCAGGGCACAGGCGATATAGGCGTCCGCGACGATTTCGGCGATGGCTTCCACGGTCTCAGGCGCCGCGGCGATGCGGGCACGGGCGACGCCTTCATAATGGCGATCAGCGTCTTCGAGAAGCGCCAGGAGAAGCCCAGTGCGGGTCTCAAAGTGATCGTATGCCATGGGCTTTGAGACACCGGCCTTTTCTGCGACCAGCGCGAGCGTGACAGCATCCGCCCCGTCTTCTTCTATGAGGGTTCGCGCCACATCCAACAATTGCTGACGGCGATCTGCTCGGCTGAGGCGGGTGCGGGGCGTTGTTTCTAGCTGGCTCATGAACACCTACGATTAGTAACTTACTATTCGTAGGTAATGCCTGCGGGGCTAAACGTCAAGGGTCGAGAGGTGTATTTTGGCGGCGGATCTCTGTACGGCGGCGGCTCGCCCTGCTATATCCCGCAGAGAATAAGCGGTCTGGACGGGTTCTCCTGACCTGCTTTGCGGAGAAAACAGATGAGCGACAGCGATATTAAAATCGTCCTTCCCGGTGCTGCCGGACGTATGGGCCGCACATTGATCGCCGAGATTGCTCAAAAACCGGATTTGAGGCTAATCGGAGCCACAGAACCTGAGGGCTCGTCTTTGGTGGGTACCGATGCAGGCACCTTGGCGGGTCTTCCCGAACCATTGGGTATCGCAATCACCGACGACCCCCTGCCGCTCGTTGCAGAAGCAGACGCGATTATCGACTTCACGGTGCCGGCTGCCACAGCTGAATATGCCGCCCTCGCTGCCCAGGCACGGATCGTCCATGTGATCGCAACCACAGGTTTTGACGCGGAGCAGGAAGCACAAATCGAAGCAGCTGCGCGCCATGCGACCATTATCAAGGCCGGTAATATGAGCCTTGGGGTCAATTTGCTGACAGCGCTTACTCGGAAGGTGGCGCAAACGCTTGATGCGGATTGGGACATCGAAATTTTGGAGATGCACCATCGGCACAAGGTTGATGCGCCCTCTGGGACCGCATTGATGCTTGGACAAGCTGCCGCAGATGGCCGGGGCATCAATCATGATGTTGTCGCTGATCGCGGCCGCGACGGCATTACCGGCGAACGCACGCCTGGCGACATCGGCTATGCCGTGCTGCGGGGCGGCTCGGTCGTTGGCGAACATTCAACCATCTTTGCGGCTGAGAATGAGCGGATTGTGCTCTCCCATATTGCAGAGGATCGGGGACTTTTTGCCCGCGGTGCGCTTGCTGCCGTTCGTTGGGGCCAGGGAAAAGGCCCTGGACTTTATTCAATGCTCGATGTGCTCGGGCTCTCAGATTTTTAGGGTGGTTCCATCTTTGTTGGATCATTGGAACCACCCCATCTTTTTTGGTGTCGCATTTCCGAACGGTGAACCGGATCCACTTCACCTGGAAATGCTCTAAACGATAGGAACCTACTAACGTGGCCAATCTTCTTGTACTTGTCCGCCATGGACAAAGTGAGTGGAACAAAAAGAACCTTTTCACAGGCTGGAAAGACCCGGACCTGACGGACCAGGGACGTGCGGAGGCTGTCGAAGCCGGTCAGGCACTCAAGGCCGGTGGCTATGAGTTCGATGTCTCTTTCACGTCTGTTCTTAGCCGCGCGCAGAAAACCAATGATGCGATCCTGAAGGAGCTGGGTCAGACCGATCTGGAGATCATCTGCGATCAAGCGCTCAATGAACGTGACTATGGGGACCTGGCCGGGCTCAACAAAGATGATGCCCGCGAAAAGTGGGGCGAAGAGCAGGTACATATCTGGCGCCGCTCCTATGACACACCGCCTCCTGGTGGCGAAAGCCTGAAGGATACGGCTGATCGGGTGCTTCCCTATTATCACGCAACCATCAAGCCGCGGGTTCTCGCTGGCGACCGCGTTCTCATTGCCGCCCATGGAAATTCGCTTCGGGCCCTCACGATGGACCTGGAAGGTCTTACCCGCGATGAGGTGCTGCAGCTCAACATCGCTACCGGGGCTCCTATCGCCTATGAGCTGGACGATGAAGGCAAGGTTCTGTCCAAGAAGCTGCTGATTGAGCGCGAAGCCCACTAACTCCTATTTTGTCGCGTTTTCGAACCATAAAAGTCGGCAACTTTTATTGAAAACGCTCTGGAGTGAGACTCTAATTTGTCGCCGCGGGGGCAAAGTCTTGATGGCCCGGGTTGCGGCGGAGGCGGTCCAGCTCGCCCCGCAGTGCTTCACCGAATTGAAGACGCTCTTCCGGTGACAGGAACGCGCCCACCGTCAGGCGGCGACCATGGGAGGTGATGTCAATGGCGACATCTTCCTCTGCTTCTTTGTCATATTGCACACGCGCCCAATAGGGCTGGGAGACATAAGCTGTCTCATTTCCCTTGGCATCCACTTTTCGGATTTTGAGCGCCGCATCCGACAGTTGCACTGTTTCATAAGCCCGCGCCGCCCGGTAGTTCCAGCGGAAGGCCAGATAGATGGCTGCCACATCCAATCCAAAAAACCCGAAGACCGGCCAGGCACCCATCAGCGTGAAAACGATGCCAGCGACGAAGCTCACAACCCCGATAAAAATCATGACAATCAGAAAACCATTGCTCCCAAGCGAGCGATGAGGCGTGAGCCGCGCATCGAAATGCAGCGACCCGCCAGGCGGTGCTTCCAGGGGGCTTGTGTCGTCAACGCGTTCCATAGTCGCCAAATTAGGCCGTTGATGTTTGTTCCGCAATGGATCACGTCCCATCAAATAGGTATGGTCCGCCTATGAAAATGAAGAAAAAAGATATTGAGCCGTTTTTTGAGATCCTGTCCGCGGACTTGCCGGAACCAAAAACGGAACTTGATTACAAAAACCCCTACACGCTCGTGGTCGCTGTGGCGCTGTCTGCCCAGGCGACTGATGTAGGCGTAAACAAAGCCACCAAAGAGCTTTTCAAAAAGGTCGATACGCCTGAGAAGATGGTGAAGCTCGGCGAAGCCAAGCTGCGCGACCAGATCAAGACCATCGGGCTTTATCGGAACAAAGCGAAAAACGTCATCGCGATGTCCAAGATGCTCATCAATGAGTTTAACAGCGACGTGCCACGCACCCGCGAAGAGCTGGAGCGCCTGCCCGGCGTCGGGCGCAAGACCGCCAATGTCGTGATGAACGAAGCCTTTGGCGAAGCGACCATTGCTGTCGACACACACATTTTCCGTGTCTCAAACCGGACGGGTCTCGCACCAGGAAAAAACGTGCTTGAGGTAGAGCACGAGCTCCTCAAGCGTGTGCCCAAAGACTATCTGCAGCATGCCCATCACTGGATCCTGCTTCACGGCCGCTATGTGTGTAAGGCGCGGAAGCCTGACTGCCCGTCCTGCAAAGTCATCGACTATTGCGGTTTCAAAGGAAAAACGACAGCAGCCTAGTTTTTCAGGCGCGACGCCGGACACAAAAAGGCGATGCCCTTTTTGTTATCGTCGCTTCGGCCGCTATGTGTGTAAGGCGCAGAAGCCTGACTGCCCGTCCTGCAAAGTCATCGACTTTTGCAGCTTCAAAGGAAAAACAACGGCGGCCTAAAGTTCAGTGGCGATAGGAACTCAGTTGATGTGCCCGGTTCACCCCTGCAACGCAAGGGTCAACGGGGAGCTCACCCCCAGCCGCGGCCCGCGCCTCAACGAATGAGGTGCGCATCGTGTCGCTTTCATCCTCATAAAGATAGACGAAGAGCGTGCACCCATCGCCGGCATAGCGCCAGATCTCTGCATGGGCTTCATTCCGCTGAAATTCGGGCGACCCGAAAGCCTCGCGCAAGCCATAGGCATCAAGACCGATCAAACTGTTCGCGTGTGGCGCGGGCGCCAATGTCGGTGCGGAACGTCCAGGTGCAGACACGGTCTGGGGCGACAGGCTTGATCCAAGATTGCCACCGCCCGCACATGCAGCCAATGCTGCACCCATTGCCAGAATTGCTAAAACACGCACTAGAATACTCTCCGACTTAGCTCGTCACTTTTTACGCAAATGCACCATAAGGGCTGTCGCGAAAAAAGGTGTTAACAGATTGATCACGGGAATGGACGCAAGCGCAGCTGCAGCAACACCTCCTGAGAAAACGCGCACTCTCTTTGAACGACGCAGCGACCGGGCTTCCTCCGGTGTGTGGTGGCGGAGTGCGACCAGCTCAAAATATTCCCGGCCCAGCAAATATCCGTTCAGACCCCAATAGGCGATCACGTTAACCACGGGGATGAAGTAGAGCGGCAGGGCGATGAGATTGAGGATGATAAGCAAGGCGGTAAATTTCAGCGCAATCCAGAGACCCTGCGCAAACGGCTGATCGCGGCCTGCAGCGTCGCTCGGATAATGTTTGTCTTCGACAGCCGCTGCGACTTCTTCCAGAAAGAGCCCTGCAAAAAGCGCCGAGACCGGCATGAGCAGAAGCACCAGCGCCACAATCACAAATGCGCCCGACAGCCAATCCACCACCTCATCAAGAATGGGCCAACCCCAGTCCGCGCCAAATTCCGGAATGGCCTCCAAGCCGTAGAAGGCGCCAAAGCCTGCAAGGACAAGCAGCACAAGGGCCAGCCCCAGGGCCCGCATCATCACCGACCGGAGCGGCTTGGAAAATGTATCGCTGAGTGCAGTGGAAAGAGCGGAGAACATGCAGCATCCCGGGTGGAGGTTTGGCGCCTGATGAGCGCGGAAGCGAAATCAATGGCAGATTAGCGCATTTTGAATGACTTTGTTTTTGTACAAAATGCCCTAACCCTCCATTCTAACGCATATTCTTGTCCGAAAACCCCAAAGTCGAATTTGGCACTTTTCGGGAATATGCTTTGCGGGCTTTGTCCAGCGCCTGCCGCGCTCTATACTCCGGCGCAATTCATCCGAAACCCACGTTTCTAAGACTTACCAAGCGAGCTTTCATGTCAGAACCCAAGTTTGATGTTGCCGGTATCGGCAATGCAATTGTTGATGTCATTTCTGAAGGGACTGACGACTTTCTTACCGCCAACAGTGTCGAAAAGGGCGCCATGACGCTGATCGATGAAGACCGCGCAACGGAGCTTTATGGCGTTATGGGCTCTGCCATCGAAGTCTCGGGCGGTTCCTGCGGCAATACGATTGCAGGTCTCGCAGCGCTTGGTGGCACCGCCGCCTATATCGGCAAGGTGCGGGACGATCAATTGGGTCAGGTTTTCACCCATGACATTCGGGCGCTCGGGGTCGACTTTACCACCGCCCCTGCAACAGACGGCCCAGCGACGGCACGCTGCCTCATTGTGGTGACACCGGACGCACAGCGCAGCATGAGCACCTATCTCGGTGCAGCAGGCGGCCTGACACCCAACGATGTGCCAGAAGACCTGATCAAGGCCTCTGCGATCACCTACATGGAAGGCTATCTCTGGGATCCGCCGGGTGCCAAAGAAGCGTTCCTGAAAGCAGCCGGCATTGCGCACAGTGCCGACCGGCTTGTCTCGCTCACCCTGTCAGACAGTTTCTGCGTGGACCGCTTCCGGACCGAGTTCCGCGACCTAGCCAAGGATGAGGTCGACATTCTGTTCGCCAATGAAGATGAAATCATGTCGCTCTATGAAGTCGACACGTTTGATGCCGCTCTTCAATCGGTGCGCAAGGACTGCAAGTTCGCCGCTCTCACCCGCTCCGAAGCAGGCTCGGTGATTGTCGCTGACGGAGAGGTTCACGTGGTCGATGCAGAACCGGTCTCCAAAGTGCTCGACACCACAGGCGCTGGTGACCTTTATGCAGCAGGCTTTCTCTTCGGTCTTTCAAAGGGCGCAGACCCTGTGACCTGTGGTCGTCTGGGTTCCATCGCTGCTGCCGAAGCGATCAGCCATTATGGCGCACGCCCACAGGCAGACCTAAAAGCACTCGTGAAAGAAAAAGGGCTGGCGGTTTAACGTCCGCTCAAAGCTTGCGGAGATAGACGTCGCGGATTGCGTGGTCCTGGCCTTTTCGGAGAACCAGGTCGGCGCGTTCGCGCGTCGGCAAAACGTTCTTATGCAGGTTTGCCAGGTTAATGGACGTCCAGATGCCCGTGGCAACTTCGACTGCTTCCTCATCCGACAGGTTTGAGAACCGGTGGAAATAGGCATCCGGGTCTTGAAAGCTTGTTGCGCGCAGACCCAAAAACCGGTCCACATACCAGTCACGCACGATGTTTTCGTCCGCATCAAGATAAATTGAGAAGTCGAAAAAATCTGAGACGAAAGGCTGCGGGTCTTCGCCTTCTGCCGGCTTCCAGCTCTGTAAGACGTTCAGCCCTTCAACGATCAGGACGTCGGGTTGATCGATCGTGATGGTCTCTCCCACAATGTCATAATGGAAGTGAGAATAGACCGGCGCCACAACCTGCCGCTCACCCGCCTTAATATCCGACAGGAAGGAGATGAGACGCTTCACATCAAAGCTTTCAGGAAAGCCTTTCCGCTGCATCAGATCGCGCTCTTCAAGTTCCGCGTTGGGGTAAAGAAATCCATCGGTTGTAATGAGGTCCACCTTCGGGTGGTTTGGCCAACGCTGCAGAAGCTCATGAAGAATACGAGCGGTCGTGCTTTTGCCAACAGCAACCGAGCCTGCGACACCGATGATGAAGGGCGTCTTTGCCTGTTTGGTGCCAAGGAATTCTGAGGTCGCACCGTGCAATTCCTGCGTTGCGCCAACATAGAGGTTTAACAGGCGTGACAGAGGCAGATAGATTTCGCGAACTTCTTCAAGCGAAACATTCTCCCCCCAACCGCGCAGTGATTGCAGATCGTCTTCCGACAGGGTGAGTGGGGTGTCGGCTCGAAGCTTGCCCCATTCGACCGATGTGAAGTGACGGAAGGGAGAAATTGACCTGGCCGTCGGCGAAGCCGACTTCCTTGTCTCGCGTGTACTCACATTTTTTTCCGACTTCACTGTCGACATAGAACTTTTCCCTGACGGTTCACTAACCGGGTCCTGGCCGTTTAATGGTTCTTCTTTTTACTGTTCTTTTCGACTGGCTTTTTCTGCGTGACCAGAGGTTCCCTCACGACGGGCGAGCTCTGCATAAACCTCAGCAGGGTCAATGTCGAGGGCGGCCATCAGGACGAGCCAATGGTAAATCAGATCGGCAGATTCACTTACGACTGATTTTTTGTCGGAAGCGCCACTTTCCATCGCAGCAATGACCGTCTCCACCGCTTCTTCGCCCAATTTTTGGGCGCATTTGCCAACACCTTTTGCAAAAAGGGAGGCCGTGTAAGAGTTTTTCGGATCATCTCCTTTGCGATCAGAAATGACCGAAAAGAGTGCTTCAAGCTGGTGGACATCGGTGGCCATGGCGTGGCCTCCTTGACTGCGATGGGCGTATGCGATGCACACAGAAGCGACCTCACATACAAACGAGCCGCCGATCGCCATCCTGGTTCCCGGGGCGCGCTTTCGTATCAGATTTGTGAGCAAGACGCCAGCACTAGGACAAGCGCAGAAATCTAACGTTTTTTGAGGGTTAACGGCAGGTCCTGCTAGAGGCGGGTGACAATTCTCTCATCATCGAGGGCGCCCTGCTTTGTTCCTTGCAGAAGTGTGCCGGATGTAATCGCGCCGCGCAGATCAGTACCCCTCAGATCCGCGCCTTCGAGCAGGGCGTCAACCAGGATTGCCTCTTTCATATCGGCACCGACCAAGAATGTTTCGCGCAAATCTGTTTCGACCATCACCGCGCGGGTAAAGTCAGCACCCGGAAGAAAATGACCCGCAAGGTTGAAGCGCGTCAGGTCTGTTTCGGAGAAGTCAGCCCGTTCTCCCTCCACCTTATCGCTTTCAATCCAGAGCTTATGCTGCAAAAGAATTTCTGCAAGCACATCACCCTGCGGCGGTCGCCCCGCCCGACGTGACCGCAAGAGATTTGCAGAGCCTTCAGTTGCTTCATCAATTGCAGTTCTGGTCAGGTTCGCGTCCAAAAGATTTGCGCCCTGCATTTCGACCGATGATAGGTTCGCGCCATCGAACGAACTGTCGCGAAGGTCTGCGCCCGTGAGGTTAACACGGTCAAGGCGGGCACCTTGAAAATCCGCGCCGGTCAGTTTGCAGGTGTCCATATCCGCTTTCAGCAAAGCAGCATCTTTGAAAGAGCAGGATGGGTCGAAGAGAGTGCGCCCTTCATCGCCCTGCACTTCGCCACGGCGCATGTCTGCACCCTTCAAATTTGTGTTGGTCAGGATCGCGGCCTCAAACTTCGCGCCACGAAGATCTGCTCGTTCCAAATTTGCGTTGGTGAGATCTGTTCGGTTGAGAAATGCTCCAAACAGGTTGGCGCGTGCCAGGTTGGCGTTTCTGAAAATCGTGTCCGTAAAGTCGCAGGCCGGAAGATCTGCGTCCGACAGATTGATGCCCGCTAGGTCAAGACCGCCAAGGTCACAGGCCTTTAGAACGATACGCCTGCCACCTTTCATCCCACGCAGGTAGCGCTCATGATATTGGGCAAGGCGGGCAACCGCGGCTGCACTCAAACGCCGACCGGATATCTCCGCCGATTGGGTCGTGATTCCTATCTTGCGGTGCGCAGTCGCAGATTTCAGAGCAGACATGTCATTCCCTTAAGGTCGAGAGATCCTGTTACTGATCGCTCAACTTAAGGCTAAATTTCTTCAGGCCTTGCAAAGGAAAAGGGCGCGTTTTGAGTCTCATTCATCTCAAAGATCGATAAAATTTTATCGATCAAGTGCGCCAGAACGTGGCTGTTGAGCGGAAGGAGCCCCAAGCGTCTGACGCATCTTTCCAATGAGCGTCTGCCCGCGCGCCATGCCAACCCAGCACACGCCCACCACCGCTCGCAATGGTAAGCTGGTTGGGTGTGTTTTCTGATTTTTCTATCAGGGTACGAACAATTTCTTCAGCAACTGCCAAATCATTCAAACTGCCAAACACATCCTGAAGCGCGCTGAGTTTCTTGATTTGCTTTGTGACGGGCTTTTTTTGATAGAGCGACGCGAAAAACCCAACCGCGTATTTCAAGCTCTTTAAGCGTTTGCGAAGTTCGTGTCGCTCCGAGAGTTTAAGGTGATCAATGTTCTCCCCCAGTGATTTGGCTTTTTTCAATCTTTTTGTGAGGGCTCTTTCGGCAAATTTTTGTGCAGGCATGGCGAGCATCATGGCCATGGTCGGATCCTGCTCTGCCCGTTTGCGCCAGCTTTTCTCTTCAATGTAGAGAGCGAGAGACAGACAGGTGCGGGTAAACTCGGTGGAAGACACAGCGCGAAGGCCTGCGTCCCAGGCATTGATCTGTTCCATGGTGGCCGCCCGATCTAAAACTTTGATGCTTTCATCACCACTTTCTTTGAGCGGTGCGACGAGCTCACCTCGGAACACATCATAGTCCCGGGCGGCACCAAGCAGTCCTGCGAGGGTGCGCGCCTTGGCGTTCATCTCCTGCATCATTGACTTGTCGAGGACAGGAGAAAAGACTGCAAGGGCTGCTCGCAAGCGCCGGAGGCCCACACGCATTTGATGCAATGCTTCTTCATCAGCTGTTTCCACCAAAGCCGGTTCATTCGCCACGATATGAGCCAGGCAATGACGCAACACCAACTCAAGAGCTTGTTCTACATTTGCCTTCTTGGGCAGTTGCACCAGCTCGCCCTTGACGGATTTCGGTCCAAGAGCGTTTGCAAGTGCATAGCCTCGTTCGCCCTTGGTGCGCACGCCGATCCGTACGGGTACAGTCTCGGCAAGGTCCAGCGCCACACGATAGAGGGAGGCAGGGTCTCCCTTTTTGAGTTCAAGCTCGAGTTCGCTGACCTTTGTCTCGCGGCGCCCGGCGCGGATGAAGCCGCGGTCCAGCGCCAGCTCAATTGAATCGCCCTCGTCTGTTTTGAGCATGCCGATGGTGCGGTCCACGTCGGTCACAAAAAGCGGTTCAACATTGTTGCCATTCAACAGTGCCTGAAGGCCCTTTTTCAGGTCCGGCGGCAGACGGTTGAAATCTGGTGTGGTGCAGGTCTTGGGGATGCGGCTTTCAAACTCCGCGCGGCCCGCGGCGAGGCTGCCGAAAGCTTTCTTGCCTTTAAGGGTCTGAATGAGCCGACCGTCTTCATCTCGCAGGCGCAGGACGACGCCTTTCTGTCGAAGCGTATTGGCGGGGCTATCAAAGTAGGTCGCTCTGAGTTTTTTTGGGGCGGTGGATGAGAACTCCACATGAGCAAAAGGTTCGCAGGCTGGCAATCGTGCCAGCGCCTTTTCATCCAGTGTGAGTTTTAGCTCTATCTCCTGGCCCACTGGCCTGCACCCTGCCGCATTTGTTGAGTACTGCCCGAGATTCTTCTGGCGCGGTTCAGCCCAAAAAGTATTCACCGGATGGATGCCCGTGTAAATCGCTGAATTGCCGCAGCCCCTGTATTCGGGCGCTCAACTTAGAGACGAACTGGTATCTCTTTGGCAGCCATGTGCGCCTTGGCCTCCCCAATGGTGAAGGTGCCAAAATGGAAGATGGAGGCCGCAAGCACCGCGCTGGCGTGACCTTCAGTCACGCCTTCCGCCAGGTGATCAAGCGTGCCAACACCGCCGCTGGCGATGACGGGGACACTCACGGCATCAGCAATGGTGCGGGTGAGCTCCGTATCAAAGCCTTCCTTGGTGCCGTCTCTGTCCATAGAGGTGAGCAGGATCTCCCCTGCCCCAAGTGCCACAACCTTTTTGGCATATTCGACCGCGTCGATGCCGGTCTCTTTTCGCCCGCCATGGGTGAAGACTTCCCACCGGGGTGTTTCGCCCGGCCCTGAGACCCGTTTGGCATCCACCGCCACGACGATGCATTGCGAGCCAAACTTTTTGGCGGCCTCGCGGACAAAGTCCGGATTGTGGACTGCGGCTGTCATGATGGACACTTTGTCGGCGCCGGCGAGCAGGAGCTGACGCACATCTTCAATGGTGCGCACCCCGCCGCCGACGGTGAGGGGCATAAAGCATTCTTCTGCGGTATGGCGCACCACATCAAACAGGATGGAGCGATCCTCGTGGGAGGCGGTGATGTCGAGAAAACAGAGTTCGTCAGCTCCAGCGGCATCATAGGCCCGGGCAGCCTCGACGGGATCACCGGCGTCCACCAGATCGACAAAGTTCACGCCTTTCACCACGCGGCCATCTTTCACGTCGAGACAGGGGATCACGCGGGCCTTGAGCATCAGGCGGCTCCTTTGAGAAGCGCAATCGCTTCTGCTGGATCGAGACGTCCGTCATAGAGGGCGCGCCCTGAAATGGCGCCTTCGAGGCCCGCACAATCAGCAGCAATCAAAGCCTTGATGTCATCAATGGAGGAAAGGCCACCACTTGCGATCACCGGGATTGAAATGGCCTCTGCTAAGGCAATGGTGGAGGCGAGGTTCAAACCCTCAAGCACGCCGTCGCGATCTATGTCGGTATAGATAATGGCCGCAACGCCCGCATCTTCGAACTGTTTGGCCATCTCAAGCACGGTGAGGTCTGAGACTTCGGCCCAGCCTTCGACCGCCACCTTGCCGCCTTTGGCATCAAGGCCAACGGCGATCTGACCAGGGAAACGTTTGCAAGCCTCGCGCACCAGGTCAGGGTCTTTCACCGCAGCCGTCCCGATGATCACACGGGCGACGCCCTTTTTAAGCCACATCTCAATGGTGGCCAGATCGCGAATGCCGCCACCAAGCTGGGCTGGAATGGTGATCTCTTTCAAGATTGCGTCAACCGCTCCGGCATTCACGGGCTTTCCTTCAAAAGCGCCGTTCAGGTCCACCATGTGCAGATAGTCAAAGCCCGCATCCTGGAAGGCGCGGGCCTGGGCTGCCGGGTTGTCATTGAAGACCGTTGCTTCTTCCATGAGGCCGCGCACCAGGCGTACGCACTCGCCGTCCTTCAGGTCGATGGCAGGGAAAAGGGTCAATGATGTTTTCGCAGAACTCATGGTGCTTAAGGCTTCCATTGTAGAAAATTGCGGATGAGAGCGAGGCCAAGTGCCTGGCTCTTTTCCGGGTGGAATTGCGTACCTACCATATTGTCACGGGCGACCGCGGCCGTAACCGGTCCGCCATACTCCGTGCGTGCAATGACATCACCCTCTTCTGCAGGCTGCAGGTGATAGGAGTGCACGAAATAGGCATGGGTCACAGGCAGATCTTTCAGCACCGGATGAGGCTTTGTGATCTGCAACTCGTTCCATCCCATGTGCGGAATTTTAAGGCTCGTATCGCTGGGTGTCATTTCCACAACATCGCCTGGGATCCATCCAAGGCCGTTATGCTCCCCATGCTCCAGGCCGCGTGTCGCCATCAGCTGCATGCCGACACAGATGCCAAGAAAGGGCCGCGCCTTTTCACGTACGGCTTCTTCCAGCGCGGCAGTAAGCCCCGGCACAGCGTCGAGCCCCTGCCTGCAATCTCCAAAGGCGCCAACGCCCGGCAAGACAATGCGGTCAGCGGCACGAACTGTGTCGGCGTCCCCGCTTACCTCGATGTCCATGGACAGCCCGAGTTCATGGACCGAGCGCTCAAACGCCTTTTCAGCGGAGCGGAGATTGCCGGAGCCATAATCGATGACGACTGTTTTCATGGAAGGAGCTTCCTGGAGTGGGACTCTAGTTTTCTAATTTAATGACGGGGGTTTGGGGAAAAGGCCAAGGACCTCCCCCACAGGCGCCGCAGGCTGTGGTGGTTCCTCAGTCTTGGCCGAGCGCTTCGGCCAAACCGGGCCTTTGGGTTTCGTATAGGTCGCTGTCAGTCCAACTCCAATGGCAGAACCACTTCTATCCATGACCGCGCTTGTGACCGGGTTGTCAGAAGCTAGCGGTAGAGCGTGACTCCAACTGGCGAAAAAGCGCGCCTCGGCTTCTTCCTCGTCAGCACCATGAACAATTGCAATTGTCTGATAGCCCTTTCTGGCAAGCGCCAGACGGCGGAGGTCATTTGCCTCCAGGGCCGCAAGGAGCTGGATCCCGAAGCCCAGAAGAACGGTAATGTTCTCATTGAGACCAACAGCACCGCCTGCCAGAGCAATCAAAATCGAGAGGCCGAAATAGGCGGCACCCTCCCACCACATGCGGTGATAGAGAAACCAGATCAAGGGCGACACAATTGCCCAACGTGCCAAGCCTTCTTTCACAAGGCGCAGATGGTCTTCTGCTCGCGGGAGCGATGCATTTGCATGAACCGTATAGGTGCGCATCGACAACATCCGTTGACTAAGTTGAACGGCTTTCAGCCGACAGTGGGACTAGGCCAAGCAGGGGCCTTCCCTTATCTGGGGTTCTTTAAGACAAGCACCAACAAAAAGCCAGCGGCTTAGCAGGCTGAGCGGATCAGCTCCCGATAACGCCTTTGGTTGACGGTACGACGTCAGCGGTGCGCGGATCGATCTCCACGGCGGCCCGTAGGGCCCTGGCGAGTGCCTTAAAGCAGCTCTCCACAATGTGGTGCGTGTTCTCCCCATAGATGTTTTCCATGTGGAGGGTAATGCCGGCCGCCTGAGCGAAGGCCTGGAACCACTCTTTAAAGAGCTCGGTGTCCATTTCGCCCAGTTTCGGCCGAGGAAGGTCCACCCGCCAGATCAGATAGGGCCGTCCGGAAACGTCGATCGCACAGCGGGTCAGCGTCTCGTCCATAGGGATGAGGGCGTTGGAATAGCGTTTGATGCCCTTGAAGTCGCCCAAAGCCAGTTTCACCGCCTCACCGACAACAATGCCGCTGTCTTCGGTGGTGTGGTGCATATCAATGTGCAGGTCGCCATCGACACGAACTTTGAGGTCGATCAGCGAGTGACGAGAGAGCTGCTCAAGCATGTGATCGAGAAAACCAATGCCGGTATCAATGTCGTAAATGCCGTTGCCATCCAGATCGAGCGACACAAAGACTTCTGTTTCTTTGGTCTTACGCTCAACAGTGGCTACACGGCCTTGGCCGGTCTGAGCCTCAACAGACATGGAATCTTCCTCAATAGGGGCGGCGGAACTGCCGCAATCGCGGGCGTTCTAACAGGTTCCATGGAACCCCGCCAGCCGAGTCTAACGCTTCACTTGCAAGAACAGTAGAAAGCTCATGCTTAACAAGGACTTAACGCGCGTTAACCGGTTTTGCTCTCAAAAGTGCGGTCGGCCCGTTAACCCTGCCTAACTGTTAAGGTGACATGTCAGGTATCTTGTCCAAGTCACTAATGTTAACCAATTGTGAATCCCTCCATCAGATCAAAATTCGCTATGGACTCATGTGGTTAGGCCGTGTTCTTGAGATATAGACGTTAAGGATTGAATCTTTCGTATGTCTTCGTTCTGGGCTGATCAGACCGCTATCGCCTTTATGCAGGCGTTGCGGGATTTGAGACGGCTTAAATAGGCCGCGGTCTTGGGATAGGACTCTTCCAGTGCATAGAGGTGGCTGAGGAGATCAAGGGAATACCCCGTCATGATGTCGGCGGCGGTGAATCCTGAAGCCAATAAATAGTCGCGATCAGCGAGTCTTTGCTCCACGGCCTCAAGTGATGAATGGGCCTTTTTCTCGCCGTCGGCAGCAATGGCGTCCACCTCTTCCTTTCCCTGTTTAATGGCGTTCACCAGTTTCATTGCGCGCATAAAGCCAAGCGGTCGGGAGAGGGTTGCTTCGGCAAACCAGCTCCACTGCAGATATTCAGCACTCTCGGCCGTCCCTTTTTCAGGACGCAATCGGCCCTCTCCATAGCGATCCAGGATGATTTCCACCATGGCGCCGGACTCAAACATGGTGACATCACCATCAGTGAGGGCGGGAACCTTTCCTGCTGGGCTAATGGAGCGCCACTCCAAACTGTCTCTATAAGCAGATGAGAAGTCGATGGGCACGATCTCAAAATCCAAGTCCAGTTCGTAGGCAAGCCAGATGGGCCGGACCGACCGCGTGCCTGGGACGTGGTAAATTTTGAGCATCTGCGTTGCCTCTGCTTGGGTTTCCTCACTCGTCGCTCTCTTTGCTCCTGGGTCTACTTCTTTCTGGGCCAGTCAGCGAGCAATCGCTCAGCAGCGTTTTTCGCGTCCAGCGCAGGTTTTGAGGCTCCTTGAATTTGCGCCAGTGTGATAGCGCCCTCTTTGAGAAGTGTGAGCTCACGGGCAAGCAGCCGGGGCTTCTTAAAGCGCTCCAGTTCTGCGGCGGCAGCCACCATCTCAACGAAGGCCTGCTTCGCATCTGCGGCTGCCACGTGGACAGGGTCTGTGGGATGCGGGAATTCACCAGAGGCGCGGACAAAGAGACACCCGGAGAACTTGCCCAAGGGCGACCGGTCCTCAAACCAGACCTCCAGCGCATCAAAAACCGCCAATAGGCGCCCTTTCCCCTTGAGATTTGGGTCAGCAAGCACTTCCCGGAACCAGCCATTCACTGCTTTTTCCCGCGCCTCCAGGACCCCCAGAATAAGGGCGTTCTTTGAGGGAAAATGCCGGTAGAGGGTCATTTTCGCGAGATTACCCTCGCTCAGGATCCGCTCGATCCCAACGGCATGAAACCCTTCTGCATTAAAAAGCGTCTGGGCGGTCTCAATCAGGTCGTTGCGGCGCGAAGGACGCGGCATGGGGAAACTCCTTGGTGACGGGCAGATGGCTCAAACTGCCATAGACAGTCTAGCCCGAAAACAATGAATGATACCAAACGGTCTTGTATGCTCTACGCGAGTCTCTATATGTCGGGAAATTCGCGCTGGACTCATTATTTTTCTGAAAGCTGTCATGGCAGATCGTCTCACCTCTCTTCTTACCACTTCCTACATCCGACCCGACATGCGCCAGATCATGAATGCCGGCCTTGGCGGCGCGTTGGCCATCGGGTTGCTGGGTCTCCTGATGCAATTGTCTGGAAGCGCCCTTCTGATGGCGCCGCTCGGTGCAACCGCCGTGCTGGTTTTTGGCCTGCCCGACAGCCCGCTCTCTGGCCCCCGTCATGTCATGGGCGGTCATGCCCTCTCTATGTCTATCGGGCTTTTATGTCTCTTTGGTGTCAGTTTCGTAGCGCCAGGCTCTGGTGCCCTTCCCGCTCCCTTAGCCACCACCTTAGCCGCGGGCATCGGCACAGGCCTTGCCATCGCCGCGATGCTTGCCACCCGGACCGTTCATCCGCCAGCTGGCGCCAATCCATTGCTTCTCATGTTTTCCGGCGCTGGTTTTGCGGATGCCGCGCTTTTGATCGCTTTACCCGGTGTCGCAGGCGCTTTCCTGCTCTATCTTATCGCCGCGCTTCTGCGCAGAGCCGAAGTCCCCTCCAACCGCTGAAGAAAAGACATTCCCCATGGAACCTCGCGGAACCCCTCGCCTGACACAGGACCTGGCCCAATTTATTGCTGAGCGTGATCATTTCTATTTTGCGTCTGCCTCGGCTAAGGGCGCGCCCTATCTGCAGCACCGTGGCGGTCCGCGCGGCTTCCTGAAGGTCCTGAGTGAGAATGAACTCGGCTACGCGGATTTTGGCGGCAATCAGCAATATGTGACGCTTGGGAACCTGAAAGAGAACCCTGCCGCGTTTATCTTCCTTATTGATTATGTAAACCGACGTCGGATCAAACTCTGGGGCGAAGCACGCGCCGTGGAAACTGACCCTGCCCTTACCCGCTCCCTTGCCCATCCGGATTACCGGGCGCGGGTTGAGCGCGCCATCCTCTTTAAAGTAACCCGCTGGGATGTGAATTGTTCCGCGCACATTACGCCGCGCTATTCGCCAGACGTTCTAGAGCCGGCGTTTGACAGGCTGCAAAGTCGGATCAAGGCGCTGGAGACCCAAGTCCGGGAGCTTGGCGGCGACCCGGGCGAATTTGACCATGTTGGGGATTAAGGCGTTCGGCGAATCCTGTCTCTTTTCGTGATGCTGTTCCTCGCTTGACGGCAGCACCGTTCCAGCCCACATGTAACTCTTGATTCAACCGAAATTTTGAGGACCCGACTGCAATGAGTAACCCTCCTGTTTGGCACGGCACGACTATTCTTTCAGTCCGCAAAGACGGCAAGGTTGTGGTCGCAGGCGATGGCCAGGTTTCCATGGGTGATACGGTGATCAAAAACAGTGCGCGCAAAGTGCGCCAGCTCGCGGGCGGCACCGTCATTGGCGGCTTTGCCGGGGCAACAGCGGACGCTTTCACCCTGTTTGAACGACTTGAAGCCAAGCTTGAGCAATATCCCAACCAGTTGCTTCGCGCCTGCGTAGAGCTCGCCAAAGACTGGCGAACAGATCGTTATCTGCGGAAACTCGAAGCCATGATGATTGTCGCGGACAAAGAAACCACTTTGGTGCTCACCGGCACGGGGGATGTGCTTGAGCCGGAACATGGCGTGACCGGCATAGGGTCAGGTGGCAATTATGCGCTCTCTGCAGCCCGCGCTTTGGTCGACATGGATATGAACGCAGAAGACATTGCGCGCAAAGCCATGGGCATTGCGGCTGACATTTGCGTCTACACCAACACATCGCTCACTGTTGAAACACTGGATGCGGATGGCTGACCGACCGGCCACGCTTTCCCGTTCCTAACATCATTAGATAAGAAGAGATCTTCATGACTGCCTTTACGCCCCGCGAAATTGTGTCCGAGCTCGACCGCTACATTGTCGGCCAGGCAGACGCCAAGCGTGCCGTTGCCATTGCGCTGCGCAACCGGTGGCGGCGCCAGCAATTGGGGGATGATCTGCGCGAAGAGGTGCTGCCGAAAAACATTCTTATGATCGGCCCAACCGGCGTCGGCAAAACCGAAATCTCGCGGCGTCTGGCAAAGCTTGCGCAAGCGCCATTCATCAAAGTGGAAGCCACGAAGTTCACAGAAGTCGGCTATGTGGGCCGTGATGTAGAGCAGATTGTGCGCGATCTGGTGGAAGCCTCTATCGGGTTGGTGCGCGAATCCAAACGCAAAGAAGTAGAAGCCAAAGCCTATAGCGCGGCGGAAGAGCGCGTGCTTGATGCACTGGTAGGCGCGGAAGCAAGTGCCGCCACACGAGAAGCCTTCCGCAAGAAACTCCGCGCTGGAGAGATGGACGACAAGGAAATCGAAATTCAGGTCGCAGACGCAAGCGGCGGCATGCCGAGTTTTGATATTCCAGGCATGCCGGGCCAGCAGATGGGCATGATCAATCTGAATGACATTATGGGCAAAGCGTTTGGCGATCGCACCAAGCCGCGGCGAATGAATGTCAAAGAGAGCTATGACCTTTTGATCGCTGAGGAATCTGACAAGCTGCTGGATGATGATCAGGTGAATGCAGATGCCATCCACAAAGTGGAAAATAGCGGCATTGTCTTCCTGGACGAAGTGGACAAGATCTGCGCGCGTTCAGACCGGCAGGGCGGCGATGTCAGCCGGGAAGGGGTACAGCGGGATCTGCTGCCTCTGATTGAGGGTACAACGGTCGCCACGAAACACGGGCCGGTAAAGACCGATCATATCCTTTTCATTGCGTCCGGCGCCTTTCATCTCTCCAAGCCTTCGGACCTCTTGCCAGAATTGCAAGGCCGCCTGCCAATCCGGGTGGAGCTGAAAGCCCTCACGCGCGATGATTTCCGCCGCATTCTGACGGAGCCCGAGGCCAGCCTTATCAAACAATATAAGGGCCTCATGGCTACAGAAGAGGTGACGCTGGAAATCACCGAAGACGGGATCGACGCACTTGCAGACATTGCTGCAGATGTGAACGCAACGGTGGAGAATATCGGCGCCCGGCGGCTTCATACGATTATGGAGCGGGTGCTTGATGAGATCAGCTTTTCCGCAACAGATCGGGCAGGCGAAACTGTCACCGTTGATGCAACTTACGTGAAAAATGAGCTGACCGATCTCGCCAGCAATACGGACCTCTCCAAGTTCATCTTATAGATAGAGAGGAGCCCATGGTCGCCGCGCTTCGAAGCATGCCCGGCTTCAGGAACGGTCCGGTCTGAGGGCCCACCACCTCTTTATGGTTTCCCAAACCTTAACGAAACTGCGCCCTGTTGCGCCCCCGAGACGATAATTCGCAATCGGCGAGTCTTTGACAGTGGTATTGTTAGCGGTGGACTCATTTCGATGACCAGAAAGTTGCACCTTGTCCCAACCTGACACAAAGCTGCATCCGGCTTCCTTTGTCGATTGGGATCACTTGAGCGTCAAAAAGGGGTATTTGTTCTACGATTGAGGCAGTTTCTAAGAAATTGGCCTCAGGCAAGAATGCGGTTCGCTCAAAGCGATTCGAACCCGAAACGATTATCTCGCGCTGGACTCATCTTTTAGCAGGGCCAGGAGGCGGTCCAATGCTTGGCTGTCGAGTTTCCGGATATCACGCGCCAGCCGGTTCGCTGCCTCTGTCGCACGCGGGTCCAAGCCGCCGGTTTCCACCGTCACTTTGGGATGAGAGAGCCTTGCCAGCTCCACCAGTTCCTCTGCATCGTCCCAAATGAGGCCCAAATGGCCGATAATTTTCTGAACCAGGTGAAATCCGGGACGTCCCCGGCGGCCATGTTCCAGCGCGGAGAGATAGGCGGCACTCACGCCCACCGCCTCGGCGAGTTTTGAGAGGCTTTCGCCTTTTTCCTCTCTGAGTTCGCGAAGTCGGACGCCAAAAGGGGTCATCGGTGGCGTCTCAGCCAGAGGTACAGGGCGCCACCGCCGCCATGTTTGGGATGGGCTGGTTGAAACCCCGCCACATGGGTGCGGAACTGGGGTTCATTCAGCCAGCGGGGCACCATGTCTCTCAGGACGGACCGACGATCGGGATCAGCATGGAAATCTCGGCCATGAAGCATGTGCCCCTGGGCTCCTTTCCCGGTGATGACGAGAACAAGCCGTTTTCCCTGAGCTCTAGCGTCGATGATAAAGCGTAAAAGGGTTGGTTCGGCGGAGTGCCGGGTAGCTCCGTGCAAATCAAGGCGGGCATCGGGCGTTAACTGGCCCCGAACCAGCCGTTTGGCGGTGCGATTGTCCAGAGTATTGAGCGGTGGAGCTGTCGGACCTCGTTTGAGTGGCGGTGCCTGATGCACCGTAGGCGCGTTGGGGCGCTTCACTTGTTTCGATAAGGGAACGTTTTTTTTGGGCGGTTCAGACGTCGCCTCAAGGGGATCTGCGACATCTTGCTTTCGGCCCGGCCGGGGCGTGGCATCTTCGGTCACTTTGCGCCAGAGAGCCGCTTCGTCCCGCGTTAAGTTTCTGCGTCTTTTACGGTCATACCCGGTAGGGGTGGAGAAATCGGTCGGTTTTCGCGCCACCGGCCCTACCTCTGGTTGGCGGCTAAAGCCGTTTGTCTGGCGGCTAAAGCCGTCGGCAAGAGCACCCAGAAGCGGCCATCCGCTTTCATCTCACCAGCCTTGGCGCCTGCGGCTGCGCCGGAGCCCCAGAAATAGTCGCCGCGCACAGCGCCCCGAATGGCTGAGCCGGTGTCCTGTGCCACCATCAATTTCTGTGTGGGGTCGCTATCGCCCGGCAAGACAGCCTCAAACCAGACGGGGGCGCCCAGCGCGTGGGTCCGCCGATCAACCGCAAGGCTGCGTCCCGGCGAGAGCGCAACACCGCCGGCACCGACAGGCCCAAGGCCTGCATCGCTGACGTCTCTGCGGTTGAAAAAGACATAAGAGCGGTTCGCTTCCAGGACGGATTGCATTTCGTTCGGATTTGCTGCCAGCCAATCACGGATGCTCGCCATGGAAACCGTTTCGCGGGAAAGGGCGCCGCGCTCAATCAGAACCTTGCCGATGGCGGTGTAGGGGCGGCCATTTTTTTCAGCAAAGCCGACCCGTGCGACAGACCCGTCGGGCAGCTTAAGCCGCGCAGAACCTTGGATATGGGTGAAGAAGGCATCTACCGGGTCTTTCACCCAGGCAACAGCCAGCTCGCCAGGATCAAGAGCACCCTCATTGATGGCTGCCCTGTCAGGGTAGGGGACAAAACGCCCGCCTTCCAAACGGCCCCGAATGGTCTCGCCTTTGAGGGTTGGATCGAATTCGCCGAGATCGAGTCTTTGCAGGTCGCTTGGTTTCGCCATGAGCGGTGTCTGATAGGGGCCTTCACGGACCAAGCTCGCCTCTATTTCGGGTTCATAATAGCCAGTCATGAGACCGTTCGGTCCGTTTTCGGCGGTCACCGCGAAGGCTTGAAACCCTTTTTCAAAAAAACCGCGGGGGTCCGCGGCAGCGCCTGCTGAGAGCGCCTCCCGGCAGACCGGCTGCCAGTCGCCGGTGGTGCCATAGTTGATGGCGTCGCCGGTTTTCGCATCAAGGACCCTTGTCGGGGGTGCGGCAAGGATGCGGTCGCAGGACCCGCCGAACGCACGGAGAGCGGCTCCATGATCGTCGCTTGCCCAGCCGGGTAGGGCCTCAAAGGCAGTTTCTGACAAAGTAGGGCCAGCAGGATCGCTCACCTGATCCTCCCCTGGCGGATCACGGGGCGCATCCGGCTCGGTGCAGGCAGCAAGCCCCAAAAACAGGCCAAAAATGAGCGTTGAAAATAAGTATTTCGCGGTAGGGCCAGCAGTGGATTTAGACGCCGCTGGGCCGGTATTTGCCGATACTGGAGAGGCTGATCGCACTGGAGAGGGTGGGCCATTCAAGGTCACGTAACCCGCGACCGCTCACGCGCCGCCCGTGGCGACCAGATGCCAGTTTGGATCGCGGCTCGTAATATCACGCTCGAAGGTCCAAACATCGACAACTTCACGCACGGTGACAGGGTCTCCCTCAATCACCACGCCGTCCTGGTTTTTTGTCGATGAGGTTTGCTCGCTCACGAATTTGACTGTGATCAGGGACTGATTGCCATTTACCAACGCTTTCACGAATTCCCCTGATTTGAGGCCAATAAAGCTCATCTCAATGGTCTCGCCGCGCTTTTCGCGGGCGTCAATCGCGCCGTCGAAACTTTCAAAAACCTCTGCGGCCAGAAGAGGCTGCAAGGTCGTGCGATCCCCTGCCGCAAAGGCAGTGACAATCATCTCATAGGCGAGCTTGGCACCGCCGAGGAATTCATCCCCGTCAAAGCGGCGGTCCGCCAGGGTGAGTTCTGTCAATTGCTGTTCAATCTCGGAGCCTGGCTCAACACCGCGGATCTGTGGAGAGGGCGCCTCTGCCGCCGCGTCGCGCGGCGCATCGGGCGCGCGGGAGCCTGGCAGGTTGATCACATTGTCTTTGTCATTGTCTTGAGACTGGTCATGGGCAGCGTAGGGGTCAAACGGCCGTCTCTCTTCGCCTGTACGGCGACCAAGCACGCTGCGCAGTTTCAGGAAGACCACAACAGCGACCACCAGAAGGATCAAATTGATAATGCTAAAGTCGCTGCCCATAAAACGATTGCTACCTGTCATTGAGGTCAACTGCCGACGGTCGATTGTCGGCGGACCCGCAAGGGGAGGGCGCACCCTCTTTGCATCAAGCCTATTTGAAACAAACTGAGGAGCGCTTATCTGTTGGGGGTAATCTAGGGCATATGGTGTTCTATTGCCACTTATTGCCCTGTCGAACGGCCTGTTTTGTTCGAAATCAACTGAACTGGTCTAATCTGGTGTTTTCCTGTCTGGTTCTATTTGAATGGCTAAGCCACCTCACCCCGCCCAGACATGCTTAAAGGTCGCACATGCCCTTCGTTTTTCTCGCTTTTGTCCTTGTTCCAATTGCGGAGATAGCTGTCTTCATTGAAGTCGGCAGTGTGATCGGCTTGTGGCCCACTTTGGGGATTGTGATCCTCACGGCACTCTTGGGAACAAGCCTTTTGCGCGCTCAAGGTTTGGCGGCTTTCGGCCGCGCTCAAGCCGCCATGAGCGAGGGACGGCTTCCCGTCGAAGAAGTGGTGCATGGCTTTTGTCTGGTGATTGCCGGTGCGCTTCTTTTAACCCCTGGCTTCCTGACTGACATTGCCGGATTTCTGCTCTTCGTCCATCCGGTCCGGTTGATGCTGGCACGGGCCGCGATGAAGTGGTTTGCGAAAAACGGAACCGTTCATATGCATTCCACTGCCGGGTTTGGTCACCCCCCACAAGGATCAGACCCGCGCGGACAAACATCTGATGCAACAATTGTCGACGGTGAAGCTGAGGAGGTGGATCCTCACCCTCCCGCCGCTGACAATGACGATGCACCTGGCCCAGGCTCAACACGGTGGGTACCCCCGAAAGACTAAACGTCTGGCACCCCCGCTGTAACCATACCTGCGCGCCACGCTTGTGAAACGCCCATATTCCGTGATAGCCACAGTCCGCAATTCAGAGCGGTTCACCTTTAGACAGGTTTAGGTGAACCGCTCTGTTACATTTTCTAGCGCATTTCCGGGCGCTGAAGTCTGCAACTTCAGCTGGAAATGCTGTGTAAGCGGACGCTTAAGTTGATCCGCAGAACGGGAGACGGCATGGCAGAGACAGATCAATCAGAAGCAGGGAACGCAGGCAGTGACGGGCAGGCTGGTCCACAGCTTCGGGTGATCACTCAATATGTTCGGGATCTTTCCTTTGAGAGCCCAAACGTTCCTGGAAGCCTCGCGCCGCAGGATGATGCGCCACAGATCGGCGTGAATGTCGACGTTGGGGTGAACCCGCTTGCCGAAACCGACTTCGAAGTCGTGTTGAAGCTGAAAGTGGATGCGAAAGTAAATGGCAAGCAGCTCTTTCTAACCGAGCTTGAATATGCCGGTGTCTTCAAAGTCGCCAACATTCCGCAGGAAAGCATGCAGGCGGTTTTGCTCATTGAATGCCCGCGCCTCATCTTCCCGTTTGCCCGTCGCATTATTGCAGACGTCACGCGAGACGGTGGTTTCCCACCATTGATGGTTGACCCGATCGACTTCGCGCAGCTTTTCCGTCAGCAGATGCAGGCACAGCAGGAAGCTGGTGAAAAGGAACATCCTGACGCCTGATATATCGGCACCTGTTTGAGCTAGCGAATGATGTTTTGAAGAAGCCCCCAGCGTTTATCGCCGAGGGCTTTTTCTTTTCTCAAAATGACGCCGCTTAGCTGTTCGCGAGGCTAGGTGTCTTTCCAGAGTGTTTCTTCGCCAAGGGTCGCCACGAAAGCCTGATGAGCGGTGCGTTCTTCGTCGGTGATGCGAGACCCGAGTGGCTTTGACCGTTGGTTGCGAACCACATGAGTGATCTTGCCGCTGGCATCTGTGCCGCTGACCGCTTCAGCCGCAAGGCTCAGGCCCGGTTCGCGGCCGCCAATGAGTTCCAGATAGACTTCTGCCAACAATTCACTATCGAGAAGCGCGCCGTGTTTCACTCGATTTGAATTGTCGACATTGAAGCGGCGGCAGAGTGCATCAAGACTGTTCTGACCACCGGGAAATTTCTTCCGCGCCATAGCGAGCGTATCAACAGCCTGGGCGTCGGGGAGAAGCGGTTTGTTTATCATTTTCAATTCGGCATTCAAAAAACCCATATCAAAGGAGGCATTGTGAATGACAAGCGGTGCGTCTTTCACAAAGTCCAAGAACGCGTCAGCAACTTCTTCGAATTTTGGTTTGTCCGCGAGGAACTCATCTGACAGACCGTGGACCTGAAACGCCCCTTCGGACATCTCGCGCTCCGGATTGATATAGACATGGTACGTCTCACCGGTGGGCATGTGGTTTTCCAGTTCCACACAGCCAATCTCCACCAGACGGTGACCTTCTTTCGGACTGATCCCCGTCGTTTCTGTATCAAGCACGATCTCGCGCATCAATTTCCCCACTTATTTTCGCAGCGGTTCCGCCTAAAGACTTTGGCGTAAAACCGCCTCACACTTTTCCTGGAATCGCTGTGTGCCCCCACAAGCACTTTTACCCAAGCAGTTTTTTTAGAACCTCGCCGTCGCGGCCTTTCAGGTCTGCGATGATCTCGCGGACCTGGGCGCGCGCATGTTCGAGCCCTTTATCGCTTTCAACAATATAGTCTGCGCCGGCTCGCTTGTCGGCATCGCTGACCTGCTTGGCAAAGATTTCCTCAAACTTTTCTTCGCTCATATCGGGACGTGCCAACACGCGTTCGCGTTGCAGTTCATAAGGCGCGCTCACAACAACAATCACATCCACCCGTTCGCGGCCGCCGGTTTCAAAAAGAAGGGGAATGTCGAGCAAGACCATCTCCGCACCGTCTTTCACGGCGTTTTCGAGAAAGGCGCGGTTCGCCTGCCCCACAAGAGGATGCACAATGCTCTCAAGTTTTTTGAGCGCGTCTGGTTTGCCAATCACCTCTTTGGAAAGAAGTGTGCGATCCACCGCACCGTCTTTCACAACACCGGGAAAGGCGTCTTCCAGAGGCGCCACAGCCGCGCCGCCAGGCGCATAGAGTTTGTGTACTTCAGCGTCCGCGTCATAGACGGGGACACCTTCTGCCGCAAACATTTTGGCGGTTTCGGATTTCCCCATGCCGATGGAACCTGTGAGGCCAATTAAGAGCATTTAGTGTTTTTCCCCATCTTTTGGGTTCAAGTCTTCCAATATGAGTGCCCGGAGTTCCGGTGTTACTTTCGGCCGAACGCCGAACCAAGCTTCAAAGCCCGGCACCGCCTGATGCAATAGCATGCCAAGGCCATCTACCGTGGCGTTGCCGCGCCCACGCGCGCGGGCGAGCAGGCCTGTCTCAAGGGGTGAATAGACAATGTCTGTTACCAGTGCTGAGGGGTCGAGCTTATCAAGCGACAGCTCCAACGGGTCCATGCCCGTCATGCCCAAGGAGGATGTGTTGACCAGAAGGCCCGCATCTTCGAGGGCTGCGGGTGCGTCGTTCCATGAGAGCGCTGCGCCAGTTACATCAAGTTCGGTGAGCAAATCAGCTGCTTTTTCGACAGTGCGATTTACGAGCCGGATTTCGGGAACGCCTGCATCTGCAAGCGCCACCAGGATCGCGCGCGCCGCCCCACCAGCACCCAAAACCATCGCGGGCTTTGAGGTAAAATCGGCATCTGGTGCTTCTGCTTTCAGGTTCGCCATGAACCCATAGCCGTCTGTATTGCGCCCTTCGAAATGAGTGCCGCAATCCACAATCGTGTTGACAGCTTTCAACCGGCGGGCTGCATCATCATGGTGGGAGAGTGCTGTGAACACCGCCTCCTTGTGTGGCACGGTAACATTGGCGCCGATCACGCCTTCCTCCCGAAAGGATGACAGGGTGGCGCTTAATTCTTCTGGCGGCACGCCGTGCTTTTCATAAACAGCCTTTTCGATGCCCAGTTTTTTGATCCAATGGTTATGGATCAGTGGCGAACGGGAGTGAGTAACCGGCCAGCCCAGCACCCAGACACGAGAGAGATCACTCATGTCTCGAGAGCGCCTTCTTTGCGCAGATAGTCAAAGAGCGGCATAAGCGGCAGGCCAAGGATCGTAAAATAGTCGCCCTCTATGCGTTCAAACAATTGAACGCCTGGGCCTTCCAGCTGGTAGCAGCCAACGCTTGAAAGAATTTTTTCGCCGGTGCGTCTTAAATAGTGATCGAGATAATCGTCTGAAAAATCACGCATGGTGAGATGGGCCTGGGTGACATGACCCCAGACAATTTCCCCACTGCGCGCGACTGCTACGGCACTGTGGAGCGTGTGCGTCTTGCCGCGGAAGAAGCTGAGATTTTTTCGGGCTTCATCCAGATCTCTTGGCTTGTCAAAAAGCCGTGCGTCACAGGTCAGAACCTGGTCGGCACCAATGACAAACTGATCGCGCGCCTCTGCACTGACAGCCAGTGCTTTGAGTTCCGCAAGGTGTTGCGCGAGCGCGGTGCCATTTCCTTCAAAGCCCATTTTCGCCTCTGCTTCATCGACGGGCGACACTTCAACGCGAAAGGACACGCCAGCATTTTCAAGAAGCATGGCGCGCACACCGCTGCGGGACGCGAGGACAAGCGTGGGTGTATCAGACATTTGGAGTACCAATCATGGGGGCTTACCTGTTTCTGCTATTGGCGGCTGTAAAGATTGAGAATGGCGGCGGCGGTTTCTTCAACGGACCGCCTTGTTACATCAATCACAGGCCAGCTATGTTTGTTGAAAAACCGACGGGCTTCGGCAAGCTCCGAGGTAATCAGATCCTTATCCACATAGTCGGTTTCGGTTTGTTCATTTAAGGAGAGCAACCGGTTTTTGCGAATTTGCGAGAGCCGATCGACGCTGGCGACAAGGCCGACGATTAAGGGACTGGTCGCGGTTTCCAAATCTGGTGGCAACGGCGTGTTGGGCACGAAGGGCACGTTTGCTGCTTTGATGCCACGGTTTGCAAGATAGATGCAGGTCGGTGTTTTTGACGTCCGGCTCACACCCACCAGGATAATGTCTGCATCGTCCAGATCGCCTGCAGTCTGCCCATCATCATGAGCCATAGTGAAGTTCAGCGCTGCAATGCGGTCAAAATATTCCGCATTCATTTCGTGCTGCACGCCGGGCTTGTGAGAGATTTCCCGCCCGAGATAGGTGCCAAGTGCGTTGATCACAGGGTCCAGAACAGAGATGCAAGGAATGTCCATCTCACCACAGCGCTCGAGCAATTGATCGCGGAGTTTTTCGTTCACCATCGTGAACATGACGAGCCCCGGCTCGCGCTCAATCTCTGCAATAGCCCGGTCCAGCTGTTTGGGGCCGCGTACCAACGCATAGATATGCTCGACAGGGCTCACGTCTTCATATTGCGCACAGGCGGCGCGGGCGACGGCATTCAGTGTCTCGCCCGTCGCATCGGAGACGAGATGCAGATGAAATAGTCGACGGCTTGTCATGTGGTTTGAATTCCGGGCACCGTTCAGCGGCGCTTTTTGGACGTTTGAAGAGCGATTAAGGTTTTGGCGCAAAAGCTGCCTAAAACTATCGGGGCTCGCGGTTGATAGCCAGACTTTCGTTAAGAGCTCTTAAGCAAAGATGAGGAACGTAAGGGCCTGTGGATGAGTGTGGAAAACCGGTATAAGTCCCCGGTTTTGTTAAGGCCCTACCTGGTCATACCCGTGTTTCTTTTTTCATCGACCGTTCTGTTCATCGTTAACAAATGCCCTTTCAGGGGATGGGGAAAACGGGGACAAGTAGGGCAAAGCCCTATCACTTCGATTTATCCCCATGGTTCGATTTATCCACATAGGCGTTCTGCACAGTCCAAGTCCCTGTTCGTTCATAGACTCTTTTTGGATGGGCAAGAGTCACTCACATTCACGGTCTCAATCCCGCAAGCTTGCCGCCTGTGACAAAACGCCCAATAGTTTCGGGCAGTTTCGGGGACAAAATTTAATCCCCAATCTCCACAGGCATCCACTATCCACTACATCCTTTTATAAGATTCTATATAAGAGGCGGAACGCGGGATAAGTGTGTGACGCACGTCCCTCAAGAGGACTCTCAAAGGGTCCGTGCACCCGTCAGAAACCCAGAAGGTGTTATGAGCAAACCAGCTTCAGATAAAAAATTCCTGCGGGCTCTTTCAGGAGAAGTCTTTGAACATCCCCCCATCTGGCTGATGCGCCAGGCAGGGCGTTATCTTCCTGAATATCGGGAGACACGGGCACAAGCAGGCAGCTTTCTAAATCTCTGCTACACACCAGAGCTTGCGATTGAAGTAACGCTGCAACCTATCAGGCGATATGGCTTTGATGCCTCTATCCTCTTTTCAGATATTCTTGTTGTGCCGGACGCTCTGGGACAAAAGGTCTGGTTTGAGGAAGGCGTGGGACCTCGCCTCGAACCAATCACCCATGTGGAAGGGCTGAAACAGCTCGACAGATCTCGGGTTCTTGATCACCTGAAGCCGGTCTTTGAGACAGTCAAAGGATTACGGCAGGAGCTTCCGAAAGAAACAACGCTTATAGGCTTTGCAGGAGCGCCCTGGACGGTAGCAACATACATGGTGGGGGGTAGAGGCTCGCCTGATCAGGGCGCTGCTAAGGCCTGGGCCTATGGCGATCCTGAAGGCTTTCAATCGCTCATCGACCTGCTGACAGAAGTGACGGGCGATTATCTTGAGGCGCAGGTGAAAGCCGGTGCTGAAGTGCTGCAGATTTTCGATACCTGGGCCGGGTCCCTGCCGGCGGATCAGTTCCGGCGGTTCTGCCTCGAGCCCATTAAGGCACTCCGCGCTCGGCTCAAAAAATCCTGTCCTGATGTGCCTGTGATTGCTTTTCCAAAAGGGGCGGGTGCTGCATATGAGACCTATTTCAGAGAGACAGGTGTGAGCGCGATCAGTCTCGATACGTCCGTTGATCCGGTCTGGGCTGCCAAGGTGTTGCAACCGATCGGGCCTGTTCAGGGCAATCTGGATCCTTTGCTCTTGGTGGCGGGCGGTTCTGAAATGGACCGGGCGATCGATCACCTGCTTGAAACGCTGGGGAGCGGTCCCTGGATCTTTAATCTTGGGCACGGGATTGTGCCACAGGCCCCGCCGGAAAATGTCGAACGGCTGATCAAACGGGTACGAGGCTAATTATGTCTGAAAAGGTTGGAGCTGGGGGTCAACGCATCGCGGTGGTGCTGTTCAATCTGGGCGGGCCGGATAAGCCGGAAGCGGTGAAACCCTTTCTGTTCAACCTCTTCTCAGACAAGGCGATCATCAACGTACCGCAGCCTTTTCGCTGGCTGATTGCCAAGATTATCTCTTCGCGGCGGGCACCGATTGCGCGGGAGATTTATGGTCATATTGGAGGCAGGTCGCCGATTGTTCCGGAAACAGAACGTCAGGCAGAAGCCATTGAACGGGTGCTGTCTGACTTGAACCAGGATGGGGGGGAGGTGAGATGTTTTATCGCCATGCGCTATTGGCATCCGTTTTCTTGGGAAGCCGCAGCCAAAGTCGCTGCCTTTCATCCCGACAAGATCGTGCTTCTGCCGCTCTATCCGCAATATTCGACCACGACCACCGCTTCATCCCTTAAGGACTGGCAACAGGCCTGGGGAAAACAGGTAGGGCCGGGTAGTACTTTATCCAAGTCCTTGGAAACAAAAGAGATTTGTTGTTATCCAGAGGCGCCAGGCTGGGTTGAAGCGCAAGCGGCTCTCATTCGCCAAGGCATTGATCAAGCTGGTGGTGGGGACAAGGTAAGGGTTCTCTTTTCAGCTCACGGGCTCCCAAAAAAAGTCGTGGAAGCTGGCGATCCCTATCAGGCCCAAGTGGAGCGCACTTGCGCTGCGGTTGCGAAGGAACTGAACAATTCAGATCTCGATTGGGTCACCTGCTATCAAAGCCGTGTGGGACCTTTGGAATGGATTGGTCCCTCGACAGATGATGAAATTGAGCGGGCTGGCAGAGATGGCCGCAAAATTGTCCTGGCACCTATCGCTTTTGTTTCCGAACATTCAGAGACGTTGGTTGAGCTCGATATTGAGTATGGAGAACTCGCCAAGAAATCTGGTGTTGAAACCTATATTCGGGTGCCAGCTGTGGGGACCCATCCAGCCTTTATCCGGGAACTGGGTGATCAAATTCGGGCGGTGCTGACAAGTGATGATGTCATCTGTCCAGAAGAGCTCGCAGGGGGTGTCTGCCCCGGAAATCGCCTTTAGACCAGTGACTATCTAATTTGTTTTGAGATCGAAATGACTGACTTTCTGCTCAATCTTTATCCGTGGATCAAAGCTTTTCACATCATCAGTGTGATTTTCTGGATGGCGGGCATGTATTACCTGCCGCGGCTTTACGTCTATCACACGGAGACGGAACCAGGCTCCGAGCTCTCTGAAAACTACAAGAAGATGGAAGAACTGCTTTTGCGGCGGATCATCAATCCCGCGATGATCGCCGCCTGGGTGTTCGGGCTCACCCTTGCCTGGCTTTTGTGGGACAGCATCGGGTCGGACGCCTGGTTCCATGTGAAGCTGCTGCTTGTCACTGCGATGGCGGCTTATCACGGATTTCTGTCACGGTGGCGGAAGGCCTTTGCTCGGGATGAGCGACCCTATACGTCTCGCCAGATGCGTATTCTGAATGAGGTGCCCCCTGTGCTCACCATCTTCATCGTGATCCTGGTGATTGTTCGACCGTTCTGATTTTGCTCCGACGAGATCTGCTGCGAAGGTGCTTTTTGGCTTGTAGCCTCGGACGCCAGGGGCTATATGATGTTTAACACCCGCCGGGATCCTTCCGGAGCGCGACCATGATTGGGCGCCGGGCTGCCGACCTTCCCACTTTGAAGACCTAGATACACACGGCGCCTTTTGGGACTTTCATTTCCGCACCACGATTTTTCTTTCGGGGGTGCGTTCCAGATTTCTCCTCAGCGGTCCACCCGCTGACCGACAGACAGATCTCACTGAATTCACCAGATTTTCAATTCTCAAGTCCCGAATTTCAAATTCAAAGACGCCTCTTACCTTCCTTTTGCTTCTTGTCGCTAAGACAATGAGCCCATCACGAGAAAAAATATGACGCAGATCAAACTGCAAGAACTGAAAGCCAAGTCACCCACCGAACTGTTGGTTGTGGCCGAGGAGCTTGAAGTAGAAAACGCGAGCACGCTCCGCACCCAGGAGCTGATGTTTGCAATCCTGAAGCAATATGCTGAACGGGAAACGGACATTATCGGCGAGGGCGTCGTCGAGGTACTGCAGGACGGGTTTGGTTTCCTGCGGTCACCAGAAGCCAACTATCTGCCGGGTCCTGATGACATTTATGTTTCCCCGTCGCAGATCCGCCGTTTCTCTCTTCGTACAGGAGACACGGTTGAGGGTGATATTCGCAGCCCAAAAGAGGGCGAGCGGTATTTTGCGCTTATCAAGGTCAATTCCATCAATTTTGCTGATCCGGAAGAAGCCCGCCACAAAGTTCACTTCGACAATCTGACGCCTCTCTATCCAGAAGAAAAACTGGAAATGGAAATTGATGACCCAACCCGGAAAGATACGTCCGGCCGGGTGATCGATATTGTGGCGCCTTTGGGTAAGGGACAGCGTGGTCTCATCGTGGCGCCGCCGCGGACCGGTAAGACGGTCCTGCTGCAAAATATTGCGCACTCGATCTCCGCCAACCATCCCGAAGCCTATCTGATTGTGCTTCTGATCGATGAGCGGCCGGAGGAAGTGACGGATATGAAGCGCTCAGTGAAGGGTGAGGTAGTCTCCTCCACTTTTGATGAGCCAGCTGTGCGTCACGTTCAGGTCGCTGAAATGGTGATCGAAAAGGCAAAGCGTCTGGTGGAACATGGACGCGATGTGGTGATCTTGCTCGATAGCATTACCCGTCTTGGTCGTGCCTATAACACCGTGGTGCCAAGCTCCGGCAAGGTGTTGACCGGTGGTGTGGATGCCAATGCTCTGCAGCGTCCGAAACGGTTCTTCGGCGCTGCGCGGAACATTGAAGAGGGCGGTTCGCTTACAATTATCTCTACCGCACTCATCGATACGGGCAGCCGGATGGATGAAGTGATCTTTGAAGAATTTAAAGGCACGGGTAACTCTGAAATTGTGCTTGATCGCAAGGTGGCTGATAAGCGTGTCTTCCCGGCGATGGATATTCTGAAATCCGGAACCCGGAAAGAAGAACTGCTGGTCGATAAAGTTGAGTTGCAGAAAATGTATGTGCTTCGCCGTATTCTCAATCCAATGGGAACAACCGATGCTATCGAGTTCCTGCTCGATAAGCTTAAGCAGACCAAAAACAACGGTGAATTCTTCGACAGCATGAATACTTAAACGGCTAAGGTCTGCGGTTTTTGTAGTTCTAAGGTTTTACGGTCCCTTTACTGGTGCCATGCAAAGCTTTTCCCGAATTCAGGCTCGGTCTTCGAGTGTATGAGTTTGGGGAACGAGATTGGACGATCAATCGGGACTGTCACCGCGTTGGGTTTCTACCTATCTCAACCAACGCCATATTGCGCAAATTCAGGCACGGGTGCCTGAGCCGCGCCCTGCTGTTCCTCGTAAGGTTTCTGGTTACAGTCTTACCCATCCCGCGCGGGAAATGCTGTGCTGGTGGTTGAGTGTGCGGGGAGATCAACACATTCCGACGGCCGATGATGTAGACCTTCGCAGTCTTGTAGAGCTTACTCCCTACATTCGATATATGAGCTGGGAGGGTGATGAGTCTCTTGTTATCCGCGTGTTCGGCAGCGCTCTTTGCGAGGCTGCGGGCATGGATCTTCGGGGGGTTGATATCTTTGCCTACGGTGAACATGAAAATCGCCAGCGTGATATTGCGCGCTTAAAACTTCTGCCGAAACATCCCTGCGGTGCAATCGCCTTCTGGAACATTACCGATCAAAATGGTGACCCCCATCTTCTGGAGTTGATGACCCTTCCCATTGGACCTGGTGCGGATGGAAAAGATCGGATCATCGGCACCGTCATGCCCACCCTAAAGCCAGAAGGCATGCCTGAAGTCTGGGACAAGACCATGGATATGGAAAAACATCTGGATTTCCATGACGCGCTGTTTGTGGATGTTGGTCATGGCATACCGTAACTGAGACCGATGATTCTGGTTTCATCGCGCCTAACCGTTTCCCGTCCTGAAAAAGGACTCTCCCTTTTGTTGCATTTCTGAATGCTGAAGTGCTGCCCCTTCTGCAGGAAATGCTCTAGGCTCTCACCAACGCTATTCTAGGAGGAGCTAACCCCATGTCCGATAAAATCATTGATGGCCGCGCCACGTTTAAAACCATGGCTGACAGCAGTCAGGAAGAGTGGCAATTGATTGCCGCCAGTAATGGTGAATTCTCCAAAGGGTTGCCTGACCGGGTGCTCGCGCATCTGAAGTTATTGGACGGTGACTTTGGTGGCTTCGCTGTTGACCGCCTTGAGCACTCCCTGCAGTCAGCAACTCTCGCGCACCGAGCAGGCAAAGACGAAGAATATGTAGTCTGCGCACTTCTGCATGATATCGGAGATACGCTTGGTACTTTCAATCACGCCGAAATTGGCGCGGCGATCCTGAAACCCTTCGTGTCGGAAGATAATCACTGGATGCTGGAGCATCACGGAATCTTCCAGGGCTACTACTTCTTCCATCATATTGGGCTTGATCGTGACATGCGCGAAGAGTATCGCGGCCATCAGGCATTCGAGCACACTGCGCAGTTCTGTCATCTGTTCGACCAGAACGCGTTTGATCCGGACTATGACACGATGCCGCTTGACGCTTTTGAGCCAATGGTTCAACGCGTCATGGAACGGCCGCGGGCCAGTATCTATAAGGGCTCGGCAGCCGCTGCTGAGTAGCTATCGGGCTATTCAATTGGTGCGAGAAGTTCAGGCGCTGTCACCAACTGACGAACCCCATGGGAATGGGTTTCGTTGAAGACATTGCCTTCTTCTGCCCATCTGTTGAGAGATGAAATATCCAGCTTTGCGCATTGCGGGCGCACGCTCCACGTCACCTTGAGTGGTGAGCACTGCGCTTGCGTGTAAGAGGGCCCTGTGGTCGATCCGCCAAAGACAACGGGCGCCCCTGTGTCAGAGGGCATGGACCGCGGCTGATGAAACCCATCCACAATATTGCCGCCATAAGCGAAGTCTGCAAAGTTGAGGGCGTCAGGGTCGTTCACCACCAGAAAGGCTTGTGCCTCTACTCTCAGATTTGGGTTTGCGCATTTTTCGCTCAGGCAGGAGCCAAGCCCTTCGCCGGGCGCCACGTCACATGACGTGTGAACCCAATGGACCTCGATCGTGTCGCCTGGCTTCACGCCCTTGAAAGCGCCTTGACCATCTGCTGGATCAACTAGCTCGGCCTCTGTCAGATCCGCTGTGGCATTGCATTGATATCCGCCATGATCGCCGGGACCGGCATAGATGGAGAAGCCTGGGCCTTTGTGCTCTGCATTTGTATGGGTGTGGATGTTGCAGAGGTTCATTTTATCGGCTGCTGGAGAGAGCGAGAAGAACCGCTCATTCAACCCGTGTGCGCTGCCAATGTCGCGGGGCGTTTGCGGCCCATAGCCAACACAGATTCCAGCTTCCGCATCGTCGATGGACGGCGAACCTGTGCCGCTGCTTTCGGCCAGTGCGGGCGCACCTAGGGCGAACGAACTGACGATGATAGCCAGGGATAAACTATGGCGCATGCGGATCTGCCTCGGTTGTTGTGTAACGACGGATTTCATCACCATGTTCGGCAAGTGCAGAAGATAGATCAAGCGCTATCGTTGATCGACCTCAGGCAGAAACAGATCCTCTTTGCGCCCCTTTTATGGTTGCTCACGGTTCTATGATTGTGGCGCCGGTGGTTTTGCGTCCCTGAATATCAATGTGTGCCTGTGGGGCATCGGCCAGGGCATAGCGTTGGTTGATGTCCACTTTCACCGCGCCGCGGGCGACAACATCAAAGAGATCTGCGGTGGCTTCGGCGACCTGATCTGGCGTCATCATGTAATGCAGCATGGTTGGCCGGGTTACATATAGAGACCCTTTGTTCTGAAGCATGCTGAGATCAACACCGGTGACAGGACCGGATGCATTGCCGAAGCTTGCGAGTAGACCGCGGGGCGCCAAGCAATCCAGGGACATTTCAAATGTATCTTTTCCAACGCCGTCATAGACCACGGGCACCTTGGCGCCGTTGGTAATATCGGCGACCCGCTCAGGCACGTTCTCGGTTGAATAGTTGATGACGTGGGCGCAGCCATGAGCGCGGGCGAGCTCGGCTTTTTCCTCAGAGCCCACGGTGCCGATCATGGTGACACCCAGTTCCTTTGCCCACTGACAAGCGACCAGTCCGCAGCCGCCGGCAGCTGCATGGAAGAGGATGGTTTCACCTGCTTTGACTTTGTAGGTCTCTTTGAAGAGATAGCGAACTGTCAGCCCCTTCATCATGAGGGCTGCCGCTTCATCCTCTTTGACTCCGTCTGGAAGTTTGATCAGACCGGCGGCGAAACAATTCTGTGCTTCTGAATAAGCGCCAAGCGGTCCAGAACCATAGGCAACCCGATCACCCACAGCGACATTCGTGACGCCCTCGCCAACGGCTTCGACGATACCGGCTGCTTCTAAGCCGAGACCGGACGGCAGGGGAATGGGGTAAAGACCTGAGCGGTGGTAGGTGTCGATATAGTTGAGGCCGATCGCTGTGTGTTTGACGCGCGCCTGGCCCGGACCCGGATCCGGTAAATCCACATCTTCGAGCTTCATGACTTCCGGGCCACCGGTTTTGTGAATGCGAATTGCCTTTACCATGGATGCTTCCTGCTTAATTTGTCGGCCTTATCCCGAGTCTGGGAGCCGGATCATTTGATTCGGATACGGAACGTTGCGCTGAAGGACTCGGGTTAGAGATTCGCTTTGAAGAAGTCGATGGTTCTGCCATTGGCAAGATCTGCATCGCCCTGATCAAAGTGTGCGCCACCAATGCGCGCGAAGGCATGATCGCGCTCGGGATAATCATGGAGCGTGACCTGTGCGTGATTGTCGAGGCCTGCATGGATAGCTGCCTGGGCATCAGCCGGAACGAACTCATCCTTGCCGGCGATGTGCAGCATCAATGGTTTGGTGATGTTGCCGGCTTCATCTGTTCGGTTCTGCAGGTTGACGCCATAAAAGCCCACCGCGGCATCTGCGTCGGTTCGGGCTGCGGTGAGGTAGGCGAGCTGGCCGCCGAGGCAATAGCCAACGGCGCCGACCTTGCCGTTTGCGCCTGGAAGCTTCCGGGCGGCATCGATGGTGGCCTGGACGTCCACCATGCCTTTGTCGACGTCGAAAGCGTTGAACAATTCAAAGGCCTTGGCCCATTCCTCTTCCGACTGGTCTGTAATGTCGATGCCCGGCTCAATGCGCCAGAAAAGATCGGGAGAAAGGGCGAGATAGCCCTGGTTCGCGAGATCATCGCAGATGCCCCGCATGACAGCGTTGACGCCAAAGATTTCCTGGATGACCACAATAGCGGGGAAGGGGCCATCACTTTCTGCTTTGGCAGGTTTGGCCAGGTAGCCGGAAAAGCTGCCGTCGGGACTATTGATGGTAATTGTTTCTGAGCTCATGAGGGCCTCCTGTCAGAGAATGATGTTGGCGTGTGGTTTCACACTGCCAGATTATTTTGGCGGTAGCGTAACGGGCTCGACGCCTCGTTGCGAGGGTGTTTCTTGGACCAGGGGCTGGTCATTCTGGCGCAAGGCGACTGGCTTCCAGAGCAGCGCGGAGATCGCCTGGATCGGTTACCGGTGCGGAGCAGACAGGCCCGGTGCAGACATAAGCCGTCGCGTCTCCTTCAAGCATGGTTTTGCCCTGGGCCGGGTGTCCATCGGGGAGCTCTGTTCCCGCGTCCAGGTCAAGCAGCAGGCGGGTGGGGAGCGACATGTCTAGGACGGTATCCTTGAGCGTCTCTCTGGCGGGGTCGTCTTTCTGGCCGATGACCACGATCTGGGTGAGATTGACGGCAGTATCGAGGCTCGCAAGCCAGCTGCCATGGGGGAAGGCGTTTTTGGTCACTGCGCCGCCAAAGGCGAGGATCAGTTGATCTGCGCGGTCGCGATAATGTTCATCACCGGTGAGGGCGTAAAGTTTGACCATGAGGCCGGGAAGGGTGCCGTTGGCCGCCGGAGTGGCATCATCAGCCGCTGAGCGCGTTCGCACAAGCAACGCCTCGGCGTCATCGGCGGTGTAGAAGTAACCGCCATTCGTCTCGTCCCAATAATGCGCATCCAGTTCTGTGATGAAGCCCTGGGCGTCATCGACATAGGTCCAGTCCATAGTCGCTTCGAACAATGCCAGGGCTGCAGCGCAGATGTTAGCAAGGCCATCAGACATGGCGCGATGTTGCAAGCGGTCCGCACGATAGGCGTGGTGCATACGGCCATCGCGCTCCATGGATTCGGTCACGAAACGATAGGCGGTTTGACTCAAGGCAAGCCAGTCTTCGCGCTTGAATACCAGGCTGGCATTGGCAATGGCGGCGATGGCCAATCCGTTCCAATCAAGCAGAACTTTGTCATCAAGACCGGGCGCAATGCGCGACCTGCGTTTGTCGAAGAGTTTTTGGCGCAGGGTTTTGAGTTTGGTTTCTTCCTCAGCGGTAAGGTTCTGTCCGATGAGATGGAGCCGGTTGAGAATGGCATTGCCTTCCCAATTGCCGCCCTCTTTCACGTCATATTGCTCTTTGAACCAGGGACCCATGTCACCGAGTTCGGCGTCGATCTCATTGGCCGTCCAGACATAGAACTTGCCTTCTTCACCTTCGCTGTCCGCATCGATGCTGGCGGCAAAGGCCCCTTCTGCCGTTGTCATTTCACGGGCGATCCACGAGATGGTTTCGTCGATGCGGGCGGCATAGAGTGGATCTTTGGTCTCCTGCCAGACCTCGGTTAGGCGATCGATAAGGAGGGCATTGTCGTAGAGCATTTTCTCGAAATGCGGGACCAGCCAGTCAGCGTCGACGGAATAGCGGGCAAAGCCACCGCCCAGATGATCATAGATGCCGCCTTCGCACATGTGGGCGAGGGCGGTGGTTACGGCTGCGCGGAGTTGCTGGTTGCCGGTTGCAATGTGGCCGCGCCAGAGGACGTCCAGCAACCCTGTCTGCGGGAATTTGGGGGCGCCCTTAAGGCCGCCCCTTTCCATGTCCATCACGTCCATGAGCTGGTGGGCGATGCCGAGCAACATGTCCAAAGGTGGCTGGCCGCTTGTGTCCTCAACGCGGCTCAGGGTGTTTTTCAGTGCATCTCGGTTGCCATGGATTTTTTCAGGCTCTTGTGTATAAAGGCGCGCAATCTCTTCAAGGACTTGCGGGAAGCCTGGCCGGCCGAATTTTGGTTCCGGGGGAAAATATGTGCCGCCCCAGAAGGGTTCTCCGTCGGGGGTGAGAAACATGGTCAGGGGCCAGCCGCCTTGCTCACCGAGTGCATGGAGAGCACTCATATAGATCGTGTCTATGTCGGGGCGTTCTTCCCGGTCTACTTTGATATTGATATAGAGCCGGTTCATGATTTCGGCGGTGGCTGCGTTTTCGAAACTCTCATGGGCCATGACATGGCACCAATGGCAGGCGGCGTAGCCGACTGAGAGTAGAATGGGTTTGTTCTCAGCCTTGGCGCGCGAGAGGGCGTCGGGACCCCAGGGATGCCAGTGGACGGGGTTGTCCTTGTGCTGAAGCAGGTACGGACTGGTTTCGGCTGACAGGTGGTTCATGAAAGTTCTTTCAGAGAGCGGATGCTCTTCAAGAGATAGCATGGAAGTTTGTGGCCACAAGGTGCAACCGGGCACAGCGGGTTAGATCATAGGAGTCGATTCGGATTGGAAACGATTTTTGCGCCGGCAACGGCCCGTGGGCGCGGTGGCGTTGCGGTCATTCGCATCTCTGGACAGCATAGCAGTGCAGTGTTGGAGGCGCTTTCCGGCAAAGGCCCCGGCGGGGCGAGACTGGCTGAACTTCGCGAACTCAGAGATCCTCATTCAGAGAACGTGCTTGATCAGGCCTTAGTGCTTTTTTTCCAGGGCCCCCATTCTTTTACTGGTGAAGACGTTGTGGAACTTCATCTTCATGGCGGACTCGCTGTGGTTGACTCGGTGGTTGAAGGACTCGGAAAGATTGCAGGGCTGAGGTTTGCAGAACCAGGCGAGTTCAGTCGTCGTGCCGTGGAGAACGGGAAATTCGATCTCTCTGCGGCAGAGGGCATTGCAGACCTGATTGAGGCGGAGACCTCCGCTCAGCAGGTACAGGCCATTCGGCAAATGAAAGGTACCTTTGGGGTGCTCTGTGACGGTTGGCGGGATCAGTTGGTTCGGTCACTGGCCTATGTTGAGGCGGATATTGACTTCGCTGATGAGGATCTTCCAGAGGATTTGGCGGCTTCAGTTCTACCGGGACTTACTGCGTTACGCGAGGAAATGTCCGGGTTTCTGTCAGACCATAGAGGTGAGCGTATTCGGGATGGGATCTTTGTTGCGGTGGTAGGGCCTCCTAATGCGGGGAAGTCGAGCCTCGTTAACGCTTTGGCAAGACGGGACGCAGTGATCGTGTCTGAAGAAGCGGGAACAACTCGGGACGTCGTTGAGGTGCGGCTGAAGATGGCAGGTCTGCCGGTGACGGTCTGTGATACGGCAGGGCTACGAGAGGGCGCGGGAGCTATTGAACAAGAGGGTATTAGAAGGGCTAGGAGGACCGCTGAAGAGGCGGATTTGAGGGTTTGGATGCAATCCGCGGAGGGCGCGACCGCAGCCTTCTTCGCGACCGCAGATCCACAGGATCTGAAGCTGGTCAACAAGATGGACCTGACCCCCAACCCTCTGGCTGCGCCGGACATCTTTCATCTTTCGATTAAGACCGGTGCCGGGGTCGTGGCCTTTGAGGAAGTGCTCGGTGCTCGGATCGAGGAATTGTTTGGTCGGGGCGAGGAACCCCTGATTACCCGGGCCCGACATCGAAAAGAGCTTGAGGCTTGTGTGAATGCTTTGGATGGCGCTTTGTCGTTACTTCGAGTCGGAGGCGAAACGGCCCTTATCGCAGAAGAGCTGCGGCATGCTGCGAGGGCAGTTGGCCGGATCACGGGGCGGGTTGATGTCGAAGAATTGCTTGATGTGGTTTTCCGGGATTTCTGTATCGGGAAGTAGTGTTTCACGTGAAACACTTGAGTCCAAATGGTCACAGGCCAGCGAATTGATTTTGACTGTGCTGCTTATTCGGCCTAGATGTCGGCGATGGTTCTTGGGTATCCAAATTGGATCGGTGAATGGCGGATCGTTTTGATGTGATTGTGATCGGAGGCGGCCACGCCGGCTGTGAAGCCGCGGCTGCATCCGCACGTCTGGGCGCCACTACGCTTCTGATTACCCATAAATGGGCGACCGTCGGTGAGATGTCCTGCAACCCTGCTATTGGGGGCCTTGGGAAAGGCCACCTGGTAAGGGAGATTGATGCCCTTGACGGCGTCATGGGGCGGGTGGCCGATGCGTCCGGCATTCAATTCCGGCTGTTGAATCGTCGCAAGGGGCCAGCCGTTCGTGGTCCGCGGACCCAGAGCGATCGAAAGCTCTACCGTGAGGCGATGCAAAAGTCGATTACCGATCAGGAGAACCTCTCTGTGGAAGAGGGGGCCGTTGTCGATCTCATCGTTGAGCATGGCTCTGTTTCAGGGTTGCTGTGCGACGATGGTCGCCAGTTCGATGCACCGAAAGTCATTTTGACGACTGGGACCTTTTTGAATGGTGAGATCCACCTGGGACGGGAACGTGTCCCGGCAGGTCGGGTGGGGGAAGCACCTGCACTTGGCCTGTCGGAGCGGCTTTACGGCCTTGATCTCAAGATGGGTCGACTGAAAACAGGCACGCCTCCACGGTTAGATGGAAGAACGATCAATTGGGATGTGTTGGAGGAGCAATTTGCTGACGATCCTGCGGTTCCCTTTTCCTTTCTGACTATGGAAGTGCCTCAGAAACAAATTTCCTGCCATATCACACGGACAACGCCTGAAACTCACGACATCATTCGGGAGAACCTTGAAGAGTCTCCGGTGTATGGGGGACGTATTGATGGTGCAGGACCACGCTATTGTCCTTCTGTGGAAGACAAGGTGGTGCGGTTCTCGGAGCGTCCTTCCCATCAGATTTTTTTGGAACCTGAAGGGTTGGACGATCACACGGTCTATCCTAATGGGATTTCTACAGCACTTCCTGAGGATGTTCAGAGGGCTTTTCTGGCGACAATTCCTGGCTTGGAAAAGGCTGAGATCATCCGTCCCGGCTACGCCATTGAGTATGATTACGTGGATCCGCGGGAATTGCTGCCGACATTGGAGACCAAAGCTCAAAAAGGTCTCTATCTGGCAGGGCAGATCAATGGAACGACGGGATATGAAGAGGCGGCGGCACAAGGTCTGATGGCTGGCCTAAACGCGGCGCTTGCTGTGCAGGATGGTGAACCTTTTATTCTTGATCGGGCAGATGCCTATATCGGGGTGATGATTGATGACCTTGTCACAAAGGGTGTTTCGGAACCGTATCGGATGTTTACCTCCCGGGCTGAATACCGTTTGAGTCTTCGGGCGGACAATGCGGATCAGCGACTGACCCCGTTGGGCATGGCGGTGGGCTGTGTTGGACCTGAGAGAGGGTCTCTTTTCAGTGCGAAACAGGAAAAACTGTCTGCTGCCCACAAACTGGCAAAAGAATTGTCAGAAACACCAGCAAAGCTTGCAAAGGTCGGGTTCAAAATCAATCAAGATGGCGTAAGACGCTCGGCTTTCGATTTGCTGGCCTATGCAGAGATTAGGCTGGCGGATATTTTGCCTGTATGGCCTGAGCTTGGTCATTTGGGACCAGAAATCGCAGAACAGTTGGTGATTGATGCCACCTATGCCGTCTATCTCGAACGTCAAGCGGCAGATGTCCGCGCTTTCCGCAAGGATGAGGCGCTGGTGATCCCAACCGCTCTGGACTATGGCGCTGTGCCGGGTCTTTCCCAGGAAGTGCGGCAGAAATTGGCGGAGGCCAGGCCGGTCACGCTCGGACAGGCCTCTCGCGTGGAGGGGGTTACGCCCGCTGCGATCACAACCCTTCTTCTCTTTGTAAAGCGCGGAAATCTGCGCCGTTCGGCCTGATCCTGTGGATAAAGGTCAGCAAGTCCTTGATGCGGAATCCTTTTTCGAGGTCGCACATGTTTCACGTGAAACAATGGACCGACTCTCGGTATACGAGTCTCTATTGAGAAAGTGGCAAAGCTCCATCAATCTGGTGTCTAAATTGACGCTGGACGACGTTTGGCGACGTCATTTCCTGGACTCGACGCAATTGCTGGAGCTGTCTTCCGACAGACACCTGAAATGGGCAGATTTCGGCAGTGGGGCAGGCTTTCCCGGCTTGGTTCTGGCCATATTGGCCCGGGACCGGGCAGGTTTTCAAATGAACCTGGTGGAAAGCGATCAGCGCAAGTCCGTTTTCTTACGAGAAGTCATCCGGGAAACCGGTGCCCTGGCGGTGGTTCACACGTCCCGGATAGAATCTCCAGAGACGATTGCCGCTATTGGGTCTTGTGACGCGCTTTCTGCCCGTGCCTGCGCGCCCCTTGATCGTCTTATGGGGTGGGCGGAACCCTATTGTGGCTCTGAAACTGAAGCGTTCTTTCTTAAGGGCGTGCAGGCGGATGAAGAATTGACCCTGGCGCGGAAATCGTGGACATTTAGGGTTACTTCCTATCCGAGCCAGGCCGACCCAGAAGGGTGTGTCCTAAAGGTGGAGCAACTTGCCCGTGTCTGACAATCCATCGACTACAGCTGACTCTATCGCGGAGGCGTCGACAGCTTCCGATCAGCCTCATCCTAGAGTGCTTGTGCTCGCAAATCAGAAGGGTGGGGTCGGCAAAACAACGACAGCTATCAATTTGGGAACCGCGCTCGCTGCCGTAGGCGAACGTGTCCTTGTGGTTGATCTGGACCCGCAGGGGAATGCCAGTACCGGCCTCGGTGTTGACCGGGCTGACCGGACGCTTTCGACCTATGATGTGCTCATCGGTGCCGCGCTGATCGAAACAGCAATTGTGCCAACGAAGGTTCCCGGTCTTGATCTGGTGCCGTCCACAATGGATCTGCTGGGTGCAGAGCTGGAACTTGCCAGCGTCTCGAGACGTTCGCACCGGTTGCGAGATGCGCTGGCTCGGATGCCGGCCTCCGGCCGAAACCTTGATGGCGTGCCGGAAGAGATGAATGCCCGGCCCTATACATACATTCTGATTGACTGTCCGCCGTCGCTAAATCTGCTCACGATCAATGCCATGACCGCTGCGGACTCCATCCTGGTTCCGCTGCAGTGCGAATTTTTTGCGCTGGAGGGGCTCAGCCAATTGTTGCGGACCGTTGAACGGGTCCGAACCAGTCTCAATCCGCGGCTCGATATCCAGGGCATCGTGCTCACCATGTTTGATCAGCGGAACAATCTTTCAGGCCAGGTGGCGCAGGATGTGCGCGCCCATTTGGGTGACAAGGTTTATAAAACAGTCATTCCGCGTAACGTTCGGATTTCCGAAGCGCCTTCCTATGGCAAGCCTGCGCTGGTTTATGATCATCAATGTGCGGGAAGCCGGGCTTATATGAAGCTCGCCTCAGAGCTCATTCAGAGGGAACGTGTTTTGCGGAACCAAACGGCTGCATGACATAAGTTTCAACGTGTTGTCGAGCTGGGTTCGACTCAGATCTGACGACTCTTAAAGACCTTCGTTAAGGTCTTGAAAAGATTCATAAATGGCGCTACCGGGCCCTACTTTCTGGTCCCTACGTCAAAAACTCAAGGATTCGTGGGGCCTCGCCAGATGAGACCCGCGGTGCGGCAGGACGGGGTCCGAGGACAAGGGTTCTATCTTGTTTAAGAAAAGAGGAGACCGTCATGGTCGATGAGAGCGCTGGAAAAAATCGACTGGGCCGCGGGCTTGCCGCGTTGATCGGCGATGATGCAGCGGTTGCACTCGGGGATGAGACGGTGCCGGCGCCCAAAGGTGTCCGCGAGGTCCCCATTGAGTTTTTGCGGGCCAATCCCTTTCAGCCGCGACAGATCTTTAGAACAGGCGATTTGGATGATCTGACGGAATCGATCCGGGAAAAGGGCATTTTGCAGCCAATTATGGTGCGTCCTGCTCCAGGCGGATCTGAGAATGAGTTTGAAATCGTCGCCGGTGAACGCCGCTGGCGGGCGGCGCAGGCAGCGCAGCTCCATGACGTGCCAATTGTCGTAAAAGACCTGAATGACAATGAATCGCTTGAAATTGCGATTATTGAGAATGTGCAGCGGGCGGACCTTAATCCGATTGAAGAAGCGGCGGGCTATCAGCGTTTGGTGGACCAATTCACCTACACCCAGGACCAGCTCTCCAAGATGATCGGCAAGAGCCGGTCACATGTTGCCAATACGCTTCGGCTGCTTAGCCTGCCCTCGGGTGTGCAAGATTTCCTGTCGAGTGGTGCGCTGAGCGCTGGGCATGCGCGGGCTTTGATTGGCCACCCGCAGGCAGAGAAGCTTGCGAAGGAAATTGCAGATAAGGGCCTGTCTGTTCGAGAAGCTGAAGCGCTCACGCGGAAGCCAGAGTCCAGTGCACCCAAGGCCAAAAGTGGATCGTCGCCGAAGCTGAAAGATGCCGACACAGTGGCGCTTGAAAAGAACATCACGAATGCGCTGGGCTTGAGTGTGTCAATCAACCATCAGGGTGAGAAGGGCGGCACGGTGAATGTCAGCTACACTTCGCTTGAGCAGCTTGATGAGATTTGCCGCCGTCTGTCTAGAGTTTAGCTCATCCGTTTACGGATGAGTCCATTCTAGTTGACTCTAACGTCAAGCACTTTCCAAAACGCTTCTATCGCCGGGCGCCCGATCTCGCACCTTGTGCAACGCGCATCAAGGCCTGGGAACAAATCGCGCGATCGGGCAAGCCGGTTGTTTTGCATTGTCGGTCGGCATCGCCAAGAAGACTGAGCGCACGCTCCAGGCGTTTTCGATCCCACAGTCCGCATTGTCTTTTCATGGACGCAGAGCGTTTGAAATGAACCGGTGGCCGCAGTGCCTTTATCGCCGCTTCTCTGTCGCTACCAGCTTCCATACGCCCAAGCACCAAATGCAATTGCTGTACGTGTCTGGTCATGGCAATGAGGATGGCGACCGGGGCCGTGTCTGCTTCGGACGCTTTGGCCAAAGCCACGTCCAGCGCACCGAAGTCCCCAATGGCGGCCGCGTCGACAATGTCATCAAGCCGGGTCGCGGCGGTGTCTCCGATACAGGCTGTGACGTCCGCGAGTGTGATGCTTCCTGCTTCAAGATCTGATTGCATGTAGAGGATCAGTTTGTCGAGTTCCTGCAGCGTCACCCCACGGTCGCTGCCCAAGTGGCTGGTCAAATAGGCAAAAGCGCCGGGTTCGGCGCGGAGGCCGGCTTGCCGCAAGCGTTCTTCGATAACCCGTTCCAGCGTGCGTGCATCGTCGGCATAGCAGGGAAGGGCGGCCCCATTTTTCGCCGCTTCCAAAGTTTTGCGCAAGCTCGACCGTGGTGTCAGCTCGCCGCCTTCCAGAAGGATGAGAGCATCGCCCGCTGGGTTTTCCAGAAAGGACTTCACCGTTTTTGTAAGAGAGTCGCCTGCGTGCCTTACCCGCACGACACGACGCCCGCCCATCATGGAAATGGCTGCGGCTTCATCTGCGAGCCGTGCCGGATCCTGCTTAAGGTCCGTGTCGGAGAGGTCGGTCATTCGAAACGGATCGCTTAGATCATCCAGTACCGTTTTGGCCATCCGGTTTGCCCGTTCCCGAACGAGGCCCTGATCGGGTCCGAAAATGAGAATGACCTGCGCTGCTGGATCGGGGTTCGCAACGAACCGATCAATATCGCCTGCACGCAGTTTCATGTGGTCGCCTCGAAATGCACCCGAACCAGGATGTTAGGGTGCATTCTGACGCTCGAAGAAAATTGCGAGCTTGGAGTGGATATCTTCTGCAACCTGGTTGGCAACCCGTTCTTCTGCATCCCGTTCGGCAATGATGTTAGCGAACTCCGACGCGACCCGGTTAAAAGCGACGATCCCATTTGATTTTGCTGTGTAAAGGAGCTCGTCTGTTTCCACGTTTCGAAGAAAAAACTCTGTTCTGAGTTTCAGGTTTTTTCGCGTGACCTCGGTGTCTTGTTGAACCGCAACATTTGCCTCTGATAGCCGAGATTGCAGAATAAGTCTATACTGATGGCTCGCGGAAGAATTTGTGCGCAAATTGTCTTCAAGGGCTACCCGCAGCGCCCGGTTTACGCGGTCGCTTGGCGCCCGGACTGAAATTGCTGCAAGCGCGGCAACAACACTTTCACTTTGGCCTCGTGTCGCGTAGAGCGGCGTGAACCCGCAGGCACTTAAGAAAAGGCTCAGGAGCACCGTCGCCGAGACGGCGTGTGTTCGGCGTCTACCCAACAACGACATTGACGATTTTGCCTGGGACGACAATGACTTTGCGGACCGTAGCCTCTCCAATGGCATGTTGCACTTTCTCCTGCGCCAATGCGGTTTCTTCCACCGTCTTCTTATCTGCGTCAACAGCGACGGTAATTTCGTCCCGCCGCTTTCCATTAACCTGAACGGCGACGGTTACTGAGTGTTCCACGAGCAGGGATGGCTCCGCAACCGGCCAGGGCGTATCAGCGATCAATGTTTCATGGCCAAGCGACGCCCAGGCTTCTTCCGCCAAGTGCGGCATCATTGGCGCAACAAGCTGGGTCAAGATTTCAACGGCTTCACGCCGGGCCCATTCAGCCGCTTTTGTGTCTCCCGGTTTGAAAGCGGAGAGCGCATTGCTGAGCTCGTAGATTTTTGCAACGGCGCGGTTGAACCCGAGCTGATCAAGGTCGGCTGTGATTGCTTCTAGCGTTTTGTGCACGGTCTGCCGAAGCTCATCAGCGGGCGCATCAAGCTCTGGCATGGCTGTGCCGACCGGTGCGAGATCGTCGAGCGTGGTCTGAATCAGGCGCCACAGGCGCTGGGTAAAGCGCCAGGCTCCTTCGACACCTTCTTCGGTCCATTGGACGTCGCGCTCTGGCGGGCTGTCGGACAGCATGAACCAGCGGGCCGTGTCTGCGCCATATTGATCAATAATGGCAGAGGGATCGACTGTGTTCCGTTTGGACTTCGACATTTTTTCGATGGCGCCCACAGTGATCGGGGCGCGGTTGCCAGCGTCATCGAGGTAAGGCGTTTCGCCGTCCCAAGCGAGTTCCTCAGGTGAGACCCAGCGACCATCAGTGGCTTTGTAGGTTTCGTGAGTCACCATGCCTTGTGTGAAGAGGCCTGCAAAAGGCTCACGGATATCCATGTGCCCGGTTGTCTTCATGGCGCGTGAGTAGAAGCGCGAATAGAGCAGGTGGAGCACGGCATGCTCAACACCGCCGATATATTGATCGACCGGCAGCCAATGATTTGCGAGATCCGGCACTGTTGGGTCATTCGCGCGGGGTGCGGTGAAGCGGGCAAAATACCAAGACGAATCCACGAACGTGTCAAACGTGTCGGTTTCGCGGAGCGCATCCTTGCTACATTTTGGGCAAGCGACATGTTTCCAAGTTGCATGATGCTCCAATGGATTGCCTGGTTTGTCGAAGGTTACATCGTCGGGCAACACAACAGGGAGCTGGTCCTTGGGAACAGGCACTGTGCCGCACTCGTTGCAGTGAATGATGGGGATCGGACAGCCCCAATAGCGCTGGCGCGAAATTCCCCAGTCGCGCAGGCGGTAGTTCACAGTTCCTTCGCCGAGGCCAAGCGTTTCCAGTTTTTCAATTGCGGCCCGTTTGGCAGCTTCTACTTCCAAACCATTCAGGAAATCTGAATTGACCGCTACACCGTCGCCGTCAAAGGCAGTGTCGCTGGCATCTTGTTCGGTGAGGAAGGCAGAAAGGCTTGCGCCTTCCAGTTTCTTCGGCGCCACAACAGTGGTGACCGGCAGACCATATTTGCGGGCAAAATCGAGGTCGCGCTGATCATGAGCGGGACAGGCAAAAATAGCGCCGGTCCCGTAGTCCATCAGCACGAAGTTTGCCACATAGACAGGCAGGGTCGCCCCTTCAATAAAGGGATGGCGGGCTTTGAGGCCTGTATCGAAGCCGCGCTTCTCCGCTTTTTCTATCGCTTCTTCGCTGGTGCCCAGCTGCTCGCATTCGCGGACGAAGCTTGCCAGCTCGGTGTTTGTTTCAGCGAGTTCTTTTGTCAGCGGATGGCCTGACGAAAGGGCGCAAAAACTAGCGCCAAACAACGTATCTGGTCTTGTTGTGAATACCTCCAGCGGGGCATCCTGACCTTCAATGGGGAACTGAACATGGGCGCCTTCTGACCGCCCGATCCAATTGCGTTGCATGACGCGCACTTTGTCGGGCCAGCGCTCCAGTTCGTCAAGGCCTGCCAACAGATCGTCGGCCATATCAGTGATCTTGAAGAACCATTGTGTTAGTTCGCGGCGCTCAACCAGAGCGCCCGACCGCCAGCCCCGACCGTCGATGACCTGCTCATTGGCCAGGACCGTCATGTCCACTGGGTCCCAGTTCACCTGTGCGGTTTTCCGGGTTACGAGTCCGGCGTCCAGCATATCCAGGAACAGCACCTGCTCCTGGGCATAGTAGCTGGGATCGCAGGTTGCGAATTCGCGGCTCCAATCGATCGCCAAACCCATTTGCTTGAGCTGGCCCCGCATGGCGTCGATATTTTTGTAAGTCCATTCGCCTGGATGAACATTGTTCTCCATGGCGGCGTTTTCGGCTGGCATACCAAAGGCGTCCCAGCCCATGGGATGCAGGACGTCATATCCTTGTGCTTTCCTGAAGCGCGCAATGACGTCGCCCATGGTGTAGTTGCGCACATGGCCCATATGAATGCGCCCGGACGGATAGGGGAACATTTCCAGGACGTAATATTTCCCGGCGCTTCCTTCCCGCGGCTGATCCGGCGCCTCAAAGGTCCGAGATTCCTCCCAGACTTTCTGCCATTTAGTCTCTGTGGTTTTCGCGTTGTAGCGATCGGCGGACATGTGAACTCTTCAAATTGGAAAACTGGATTGGCGCGTATCAGCTGCAAATATTGCTGAAGGCCTCTGCCTCTTTTGCATCGGAATGTGCCAAGGGGCAAGTTTGGGGGCAAGGATCGCGTCGGCTGTTCGTTCGGAACGAACCGCTCTTGCCTGTCATTCTGGGAGTTCTGGGTCGGAGCGTGTCGTCCAGGAAGGAGGAGCAGAAGGCGCTTAGCCTTCGTCTGCTTCCAGCGTGTTGACCCGAAGTTCCCTCGCTCTCATGAGGATCGCATTCTCCAGCTGAACACTGGTGGTCGCGTTTGCACCGGCATCGCGCCATTCATCACCAGCCCGTTCCTGGCGGAAAACAGCAACTTTCAGGCCATCAGCCCGAAGCCGTTTATCCAGGATGTAGACGGTGAGCTTGAAGCGTTCCGTCGGTGATGATGGGTCTGAATACCATTCAGTGATAATTACGCCGCCGAAAGGATCTGCAGAAGCCAAAGGAACAAAGGAGACCGTGTCAAGGGATGCGCGCCAGAGAAAGCTGTTCACGCCGATCCCGCCGCCGCCGCTCTGGCCATCATTGCTGTCTCCGCCAAACAGGACCAAACCGTCTTCGCCGAAGATGCTTTCGCGTTTCTCGTTTGGATCTGGATTGGGGTTTGTCGGACCTCGGCCGCCGGTTGTGGTGGGAAAGCTCGAGTCGCTCGGCCCGCATGCCGCCAGCATGAGCGCAACGGAGGCTGCCGCCAGAACCTTCTTGAGGGTCCCGGAGTTTCCGGTCATTTCGGAGGTTGCGGCAAATATTGGTGAAAAACTCATTGTCGACTTGGCCTCTAGCTTTTTGGCGGTTTCCTGGGCGCAGCGTTGCTCCTGGCGCCCGCTACACTTCATTTTGCTCACCGTGACCGAAAGTCAGCTCGTGGGCAAGTTTTCCCTCTGATTTCAGGCGTTTATATCGGCTAATGGTGATTGCGTCTATGGCTGAAGTGCCGAGCTAATTCATCAGATCGCGCAGGTTTCGCGTTTGCCCCCGGTCCCACGCAAATTACCACTTCATCGAAGAGAGGGGCCCGGATCGCACTCCGGCACTCAACCTGATGCAGATAAGTCACAAGTCGGTCCGGTCCAGTCATCGGCGTTGCAAATTCTCTTCAGGTTTCAAGCCCATGGCGGCCAGTAGTACTTTGTTAACCATATGGAAACCACTTGTGACGTTTACGCAACATCACACCAGTTTTGAGGCAAAACGGAGCTACCTTTGCTTGACGGTGGCACCCTACTCGGGATTAATCGGCATACGCGCTCGGGGGGGCATTAAGTCGGCCCGGCGGTGAAGTGGACCAGAGCAGTGGTGCTTTCAGTTGAAAGCAGTTTCCGTTGATTTGGACATTTTGTATTTGAACAGCTAATTGCTGAACTGCGAGGAACAAATGAAAAAGACACTTCTTGGGACGACAGCTCTCGTCTCGGCTGGTCTGGTAGCCGGTCCGGCTCTTGCAAGCGATCCGCTCACCGTTACGGTTAGCGGCTCCGTTGTAACGGGCTTCTATTTCGTCGACATGGACACCGTTGGTGGTGTTGACGCTGACGACACTAAAGTTGCTGTTGTTGCACGTAACGTAGACATCGTTGCTTCTGGTACGCTGGACAATGGTCTGGTTGCTGGTGCTGCTCTTAAAGTGCAGCTCGACAATGATGAAGCTGCGACTGGTACTTCCAACGCAACTTTCTCTGAAGTTTATGCCTTCCTTGAAGGTGGCTTCGGTCGTGTTGAACTCGGTGCAACAGACGGTGCTGCATTCAAGATGCACTACTCCTCACCTTGGTTCGTTCCAGGTAACGGCGTAGACTCACCAAACATCTACAACATGAACAATGGCGGTGCGTCGTTCTCTTCATCAACATCAACATTCTCGTTGATTGCTGAAGACTCGAACAAGATTTCGTACTTCACGCCTCGCCTTGCTGGTTTCCAGCTTGGTGCATCGTTCACACCTGACGCTGGCGTGAATGACCCAACCGCAAATGGTTTCGGTCTTTCCGCAACTAACTCAGCGACTGAAGATGTTACTGAAATCGCCCTCAACTATGCTGGCGAATTCGGTGGTGTATCTCTCGGTGCAGACGTTTTCTACGTCACTGGTGAATCAGCTGCTCCTGCTCCTACGGATGATCCGGAAGAGATGGGTGTTGGTGCAAGCCTCGGCTGGGGTGGTTTCACTCTCGGTGGTGCGTACAAGCAGTCTGAAAACATCACTCCTACTACTCAGGGTAACACCATCGCTGGTGTAACTCTTGGCGCAGAAACTGATGCATGGACTGTTGGTCTTGCATACGGATCAGGTCCTTGGACTGTTGGTGCTGCATATTTCGACTCACAGTCTGAAACAACTGCTGGCGTAAATGCTGGCGAGAACAGCTTCCTCCAAGTTGGTGGTGGTTACTCTCTCGGCGCTGGTGTTGACGTTGGCCTGGATGTCCAGTTCATCGAAGACAAAGCAGCTGGTGCTGCTACTCAGTCTGTCGACAGCACATCTGCTGGTGTTGTTCTGGCAATTTCTTTCTAAGAAATTTCCAAGCTTACAGTTTGAGAGAGCGGGTTCCGGCCCGCTCTCTTTTTTTGTCCACTTTTTGGTTGTGGCGCGCTTTGTGCTAAAAAACCAATCCCCATGATCCTTGACTAGTTTTTTGGAGACCCCTGATGGGTGGCATCATCTGGCTCGCGTCCTATCCCAAATCTGGGAATACCTGGCTGCGTTCTTTCCTGCACAATCTGTTGCGGAATGCTCATGAGCCTGTGGATATCAATGAGCTGGACCATTTTTGCATTGGCGAGTCCGCTTCAGGGCAATACCAGAAGTACACGTCCACGCCAGTCGACCAGATTGATCACGAGACGCTCGCGAAATTGCGGCCGAAGGTGCAGGAAGACTATACGCACTACTTCCCTGACTCGGTTTTCGTTAAGACGCACAATTTTTTGGGGGAATGGCACGGCGTTCCACTTCACAATATGGGCGTTACCGCGGGCGGCATTTACGTCCTTCGAAATCCGCTGGATGTTGTGCTTTCGATGACTCATCACTTTGGTGGTGACGTAGATAGTGCGATCCGCCGTATGGCGAATGAAGGCGCTTTGACGGAAGCGGGCGCCACCCACGTTCCGGAATTCCAGTCTTCCTGGTCCACTCACGTGAAGAGTTGGACGGGGCAGCCAAACCCCCAGCTTCTTGTTGTTCGCTATGAAGACCTGCAGGTAAAGCCCCGCAAGTTCTTCAAGCAGGTCGCGAGTTTTCTTGGGCTTAAAGTAAAGAAAGAGCGACTTGAGCGGGCTATTCGCAATTCGTCATTCAAAGCGCTGAAACGGCAGGAAGAGCAGAACGGTTTTAAGGAAAAGTCGGAGTTTGCACAGTCCTTCTTTCGGGAGGGGAAAACCGAACAATGGCGTGAGGCCCTTTCAGAGGACCAAATCAACCAGATCATCTCTGATCATCGCGAGCAGATGGAACGCTTCGACTATATTCCAGAGGGCTACTAAGCTGCAGAGACCGTTGCCCACCCTGACAGGTTGGGGACATTTGCCAGTCTTTTTACAGACGAAGGCCCAACCCCACCCAAGGCGTAGACTGGCATAGCTGCGGATGCAGCGAGCTGAGCGAACCTAATTACACCGAGTGTTTGTGCTCCTAGATGACTTGCCGTTGCAAACACAGGCGAGAGCAGTGCCGCATCCGCGCCCGCTGCGCCGGCGTGTTTTACCTCCACTTCTGAATGCGCCGCTGCTGTCACGATCCACCCAGGCTTAACGTGGAGCTTCCAGTTTCTGCTTTGCTTTGTCATCCAGGAGGGAAGGTGAAGCCCGTCTGCCTGCACCTCACAGGCGAGTTGAAAATCACCCGCTACAAGAAAAGGCGTTCCGTTCTTCTTACAGGTCTCGCGGAGTAGGCGCCCGAGCGCCAGGCGGTCTTCGCGCGCCCATTCATAGTGGCGGAAAATCAGGGCATCGGTTGATTTGAGGCGTGCGAGTTGCTGGGACGGATCGATGTCTCGCGAGGCGTCGGTTAGCACAAACCGGTAAGGTAGCTGTCGGTGTCTGCTTGTCACAGGCGACCGTCACGCATAGTGTGCGCCCCATGTCTGATGTCCAATCCCCTTCTTCCATGCGCCTTGCTTCGGTTGAACAGAGCATTGTTAAAGCCGAAAAAGACGCTGGCCGACCGGCGGGCGACGTGACGCTTGTGGCCGTCTCCAAGACTTTCCCAGCGGAGGATATTCGCGCCGTGCTTGATGCCGGGCAGCGTGTCTTTGGCGAAAACCGTGTTCAGGAAGCCCATGGGAAGTGGCCCGAGTTGCAGAGACAATATGCAGGTGTCGAGTTGCATCTTATCGGTCCGTTGCAAAGCAATAAAGTGGGAGAGGCTGTTTCTCTTTTTGATGTCATTGAAACGCTGGACCGGGAAAAACTGGCTCGGGCGTTGGTATCTGAACGGGAAAAAGGACACGCCCTCCCGGATCTCTTCGTTCAGGTGAATACAGGCGCAGAGGTGCAAAAGGCGGGCGTCCTGCCTCAAGACGCAGATGCTTTTATTGTCCTGTGTCGTGATGAGCTTGGCTTGCCGATTGTGGGGCTGATGTGCATTCCGCCGGTTGATGAAGAGCCGGCGCTCCACTTTGCGCTGCTCGAGAAAATAGCCAATCGAAACGGGCTCGCTCAGCTCAGCATGGGCATGAGCAGTGATTATGAAACGGCGATTGAATTTGGGGCGACCCATGTTCGTGTTGGCAGTGCCATTTTTGGAGCGCGGACACCGGCCTGATTTAGCCGTCCAGCTCAACTCTCAAGTTTGTATCAGGCCCACAGTTCATCAGAATACGGATTATTGTGTCTTGTGGCAACGCTACACACCCCTCTGTCGCACAAAGCTTGCCCTCTTTTTCCTTGGCAACATGAAAGAAAATGGCACTTCCCTTTTGGGGCACAACGGGATCGTCATTATGTCCCAGGATCACGCAAACATTGTAGAGCTCGTCCTCTCGCCATAGCTTTTCAGCACTTGCGGGATAGGGCAATTGTGTTGGCTTATTGTAAAGCGCATCTGACGGGTCGTCGCACCACCCATCTGCGGGCGCGATGGGTTTGGTGATCAGCCTCGTTGCGGGTTCGCTCAGCCTGTCGGGTCGATAGAGAACCCGGCGAAGCGGCCAGGTGCCTGCCGGTGTTGCGCCGTCGCCCTCTTTCTTTTTGTCATTGGAAAGGATACCGCTCCGCCCAAGGGCGCAGGAGACAGTCGCGCCTCTAAAGGTAAGTGTTCCGGTTGAGGCGCCCGGTTTTCCGCGCACGAGGATGGTCATAGGGTGAGTCTAAAAAAGGTAGGGCATGGCTGCAAGCTGAAGCCGAGAATTAGTAGGTTGGCTCTTCCACGAGTTTCAGAGTGTTGTACTGGTCCAGGGCCATTGCCATGGCGGCTGCTACACCGCTTTGTTCATACTCTGTCGTTGCATGCTGTTGTGCAGGCCTGGCTGGATTGGGTTTTTCTGGGTTGGTCAGAAGCGCATTGAAGGCTTCAGCGCTAAGGCTCGGCAGTGGCGTACTTGCAGCTAGGACAGCCGGAGCATCGGCACTTATTGGGTTAGACTGCACAGCCGGACGGGCGCTCTCGCGGGTGGTCGCAGCTGTCATTGTCGGCGGCGTGTCTGAGCCTTGAAGCAGCGACATAACATGTCCGCCCAGATCATCCCCGGTTGCCTGTTCCAGCACCGCTTCGGCAACCGAAATCCCGGCGCCAATTGGCCCGCCATAAATTGCGCCACCCACAATGCGAGCTGCCGGTTCCATCTCGTCTCCTGTCATCTCTCGATAGAGAGTTGAGATAACCGGCAGGTGTTGCAGTGGATTGACCATGTCCAGGAAATCATCGAAGGAGAAACCATCATCGTCGGTTCCGGCTGGAGTCTCTTTTCCTGCACCGTCAGTCTGAAGCGACCCGGTTATCAGATTGTCATCGTTTGATTCTGTCTTCGCGGTCGCAGCGGCCTGATCTGCCAGATAGCGCTCTGTCCGGAGTTCCATCACGGCCTTTGAGCCTTTGGTGTAGCGGCTCATCTGAAGGTAAAGCGGCAGCTCTGCGGCGACGGCTTCCATGCTGGCGGTTCTCCGATTAATCCTGTGCTGCTCGATGCAAGTCTGAGACCGAGATATTGTGTTTATTTTTCAGTAGCTTAGTGAGTTATGGTCGGACTGGGGCGGCAGAAATTGCCGAGTTGGAGAGTGCATGAAGGGCAGCATCCGCCGGTTGGGCATTTGCGCTCGCCTGTGGCAAACTCAGGCAAATATTTGGTCTGGCCGCACCCTGCGGCAGCCACCCCTACATTTCAGGATCTCATGACACAAAAGACTGCCGCCGCAACTCCTCAGGACATGTTGCGCGAGGCCTTTCAACTCTTCGATCAAGGTAAAATTCACGAGGCGGCCAAACTTGCGGAGGTTTTGCGCCAGCAGGCTCCCAACCATCCCGATGTGTTGCATCTTATGGGACTTATATGTCTCAAAACGGGCAACCCACAAGATGCGGAAAAGCTGATTGGGCTTGCGATCTCCATTCTGCCGGACAAAGCCTTTTTGCGAGTCAATTTGGCGAATGCGTTTCGACAGCAGGGAAAGTCTGCAGAAGCCCGAGCGGCCTATGACAAAGCAGCGGCACTTGATCCAGACTTTGCCGGGGCATACATCAATCGAGGAACGCTTAACGCCGAAGAGGGCGAGGCTGAAGCTTGCGTCAAAGATTTCGAGGCGGTTATTCGCCTGACGCCAACTGATCCGCAGGGTTATTTGCACCTGGGCCAGTTTCGGTTGGCGCAGGGGAATTTTGCAGAAGCCCGCGCTACTTATGAAGCGGGCCTCGACAAACGCCCTGAGGGCCCCATGCTGCTGCTTGGATTGGCGAATTCGTTGGAGCGCCTCGGGGATCTCGACGGCGCGCTCGTTGCTGCGGAAAAGGTTCTCCAGATAATGCCGGACCTGCCGGGTGCGTTGCGGATCTGGTCGAGTGTTAAGCGCCGCCAGGGCTCTGCGGCTGAAGCGCGGGACCGCCTTGAACGGGTGTCGGTGGGGAAGCTGCCGCCGGGTGGCCGCCGGCTCATTCATGGCGAGTTGGCGCAGGTTTATGACCGCCTTAACGACGCAGCGGATGCTTTCGATCATTTCGTTGCTCAGAATGACGCCGCCGCAGAGCAGCTGACTGAAAGTGGCATCGACAAATCTTCCTACATGACCCAGGTGACGGATCTCAAAGAGGCGTTCACATCAGATTGGGTTCGGTCCTGGACACTGATTGAGCCGGGTGAACTCGACCCAGTCGCTGCTCCGGTTTTTCTGGTCGGCTTTCCGCGGTCCGGCACAACCCTGCTGGATCAGTTTCTTGATGCTCACAGTCAGATCGACGTGGTTGAGGAGCTGCCGGTTCTTCTGCCCGTCCGTGACGCAGTCAAAGCCAGTGGCGGGTATCCTGAAGGGCTGGCGGGGCTTTCTGTCGATAGGATCAATGAGCTTCGTCGTCTCTACATGTCTGAGCTCGAACAAGCGGGTTTCGACACGTCAGCGAAAACTGTGATCAATAAGCTGCCGCTCAACATCATTCATGTGGGACTGATTGCACGGGTGTTCCCCGAGGCGAAATTCATTTTGGCTCTTCGTCATCCGGCAGACGCGGTGCTTTCCTGTTTCATGCAGGATTTCCAGCTGAATGCGTCGATGGCGCATTTTCTCACTCTCAAAGATAGTGCGGCGCTTTATGACGCCGTCATGTCGCTTTGGGGTCAGTACAGAGACTTACTGTCTCTAAATGTCGCTGAGGTTCGATACGAAAATCTTATCGCAGAACCGAAGGCGGCGCTCGCTGATGCGATGTCCTTGCTTGAGCTCGCCTGGGAAGCGGGCCAAGGCGATCATGTGGCCCATGCGCAAGCGCGTGGTTCCATACGGACACCGTCTTACGGTCAGGTGACACAGCCCCTTTATGACCGGGCGGCGGACCGATGGCGGCGGTATGAAACCCATTTAGATGGTATTCTGCCCCGGTTAGCACCGTTTGTTGGTGAGTTCGGGTATGATTAACCTGATCACGGAACGCTCAAATGGACGTGAGGCGTTCCGTGAGGTGGTTGGCAAGCGGGGGTATGACAGCTACATGACCAGCAACGAAGGGGGCGGGGTACGCTTGTCCCGAGTGTTAAGATGGTAGGACTGGGAGCTGACCCTAAGATGAGCACGATCAAAAAAATCCTGATTGTTGATGATGATGATGCGCTGCGGGAATCCCTCGTGGAGCAGTTGGCGTTGCACGAAGAATTCACCTGTACCGCAACCACCTGCGCTACAGAAGGTATCGAACATGTCCGTGGCAATCACGTTGACATCGTTCTGCTAGATGTTGGGCTGCCTGACATGGACGGACGGGAAGCCTGTCGTCTGATGCGCAAGGGCGGACTTAAAGCCCCGGTGATCATGCTGACGGGTGCCGATAGCGACAGCGATACGATCCTGGGCCTGGAAGCGGGTGCCAATGACTATGTCACTAAGCCATTCCGTTTTGGCGTGCTGCTGGCCCGTATCCGTGCGCACCTTCGTCAACACGAACAAAGTGAAGATGCTGTCTTCAAAATTGGTCCGTATACGTTCAAGCCATCTGCCAAGATGCTCGTGGACGATGGCGACAAGAAGGTTCGCCTGACAGAAAAAGAAACAGCGATCCTCAAGTTTCTCTATCGCACAGGCGTCAAGACCGTGGGCCGCGATGTCCTGCTGCATGAAGTCTGGGGTTACAATTCTGGTGTGACCACCCACACGCTGGAAACCCATATCTATCGTCTGCGTCAGAAGATTGAACGGGACCCGTCCAATGCGGAATTGCTGGTGACGGAAGCGGGCGGCTACAAGCTCGTTCCCTGAGCCTCAAGACAAGAGCCTGTCAGACCCTGTGTGTCGGGGCTGACAGGTAAATCAGGACGCCCAGCATAATGAATGATCCGACGATTGCGATCATAAGCAGGGCGCCTAGACCGAAGAAATAGGTTCCAAGAACCAAGAGCAGCACAACGACCGCCAAAAAGGCGAGAGCGCGGAACCCCTTTTCCCTATCAGGGTCAGGGGTGGTTACGGGATCGGCCGACATGATTTCTCCTCAGAGGATACGCTGACAGCGCTTTAGTCTAGCGCATGGGGTTGCGTGAGAGATATCGCTTTTTCGTTGCCTGCTCTCAACGCGGCAAACCGCCGCGCGTCATTTTTGGTTGCTCGGTTGATCGAGGGGTACATCAGCGGTGAGCGCATAGGCATCAACAAAGCCTTGAGGCATGCGCTTGGGTTTGCCGGACTTTATGTCGATGCAGACAAAATCAGACCGGCCCCTGAGCAGTGTTTTTCCCGTTTCGGCATTGACCATCTGAAAGCGGCGGCGGAGCCGTAGTTTGCCATCATTTCCGGTGATCCAGGTCGCGATGTCGATTTTTTCCCCTTCGTGGGAAGGGCCCAGATATTCCATCTCATGGGCACGCACGACCATGCCTTTTCCGATTTTGGCATAGGCCTCAAAATCAAGGCCGAGCGCTTTTGAGTGCTCCCAGGCCACCTTGGCCATCCAGGTGAGATAAACCACATTATTCGTATGCTGAAAGTCGTCGATATAGTCAGGTTTGACAGTGACCGTCACAATGAACGGATCTGGATAATCCCAGGTATCGGCTGGCAATGTGCTCTCTGTCATAACCTGTCCTCATGAACTTGGCGCTCTACAGACAGTCTCTTTAGGGGGTTTGGGCGACGCTGCCAAGGGGCCGTCGCGGCACCGGCGTTCTTTGGCGCGCTCCCGCAGGCACTCGACCCAGGTACTCGACGCGGGCGTCAGAACCGCTTAGTTTTCGCCTATGAGTTTACGTGACGCTGTTTCTCTTTTGGCCGCAACACCCCTGTTTGAGGGGGTCGACCCTGTGCGCCTGGAGGTGCTTGCCTTTACGGGCACCCACCTGGCGTTTGACGCCGGGGAAACCCTCGTGGAGGAGGGAACACCAGCAGATGGCGCTTTTCTCATGCTGTCTGGCGAAGCGATTATGCTGGCAACTGGCTCAGACGGGCGGGGAAGTGCGGCGCGTCTCGACCGGGGTGGTCTGGCGGGTGAACAGGCACTGATGCAGCCGGTCACTTGGTCGGCGACAATACGGGCGGCTCAGCCTGTTGAGGTGCTGAAGCTGGAGCGTGAGGTTTTTCTGCGCCTGGTTGATGAGTTTCCGGAAATTGCATCAGGGTGCTTGCGTAGTGCGAACGCCCAAGTGAACGCGCTGGCCGATGATCTGCGTGATCTTGACCGTCGACTGGCCCGTGCGCGCGACACCCGGCAAGCCATGAAGATTGCCCGCGATGCCCGCAAAAGGCAGATGACCAAAACCCCAACACACGATCCCTTACCTAAGTGAGCAGAATTAATGAGTGAGAGTGCGACTGTTACGACGTTAGACCAGGCAAAAGACAAAGGCTGGCCGCCCAATATTCAAGCAGCGTTCAAACGGATGTCGCCTGCCAGCCGCTATCTCGGGCTGGAAATTCTTGATGTGGATATGGAGACGCTGACCGTACAGGTTGCGTTTAACGCGTCCGAAGAGCTCTGTAATATGTGGGGCGGCATTCAGGGAGGTATGGTGGCAGCTATGCTCGATGACGTCATGAGCTTCGCTGTTGGTCTTGATCTAAACTGGGGACAGATTTCACCGACGCTTGAAATCAAAGTCTCTATGTTGGCGCCTGCACGCCCCGGTCGCCTCTATGCAAGCGGGACAGTGATCAAGCGCGGCAAATCTGTTGGCTTTATCGAGAGCGAGCTGAAAGACGCTGACGGCAATGTGTTGGCGACGGGTTCTTCAACGGCGACATTTGTTACGCTGAAGAAGAAGGACTAGGCCAAACCCCAAAGGCGCGCGCTTTACCCTTCTCGTGCGGCACGCAACTCGTCGTAATTCTCAAATGAGTTTTTAACGACTGCGTGGTTCAGCATGACTTCGGCGATCTGTGTGTCGCCGCTCTTGTCAAAGATGCTGGTGCGGACCCAATAGGACTCTGTGCGTTTGCTCTCGGCAATGGCGGCAACTTCCCGACGGAGCAGATAGTCTTCGCCGACAAAGAGCGGTCCGTTGAGCATGCGGATTTCGAGATCTGCAAAAAGTCCGACGGCGGGCCCTTTGGTCGGGAAGCCTGCTTCACGGTTTGAATATTCCGCAAGCACGCTCACCATTTCAGTCGGGATGATCGCCCGGCCCCAAGGGGACGTGGAGGCATCTGCATACCAGGGCGAGGTCTCTGTGATGGCAGTAAGCTTTTGCGTCAGCGAGAAGGGGTAGAGCGCGCCCATATGCTGATCGGCGTCCATGCGCACATGTTCATCTTTTGCGCCTTTCATGCCGACTTCCAGGTCTTCAAGAATGACGAGTTTGCCGGGCGGTGTGAGCTTGGCGCGGCGGGTTTCCAGCAGGGTTTCCCCGTGGTCGGGTCCGAGGCTTGCTGTCGCTTCCAGTACGGGCGTGCCGTCGGCCTTTTCCGCCCAGGCGCGCACGGATGTTTCGCCGCCTTTTGGCGTTTCCACAAAGGCGCGGACTTCTTCGCCTTCCACCACCATGTTTTTGAAGTGCGAGGAAATGCAGCCGCGCTCAAACCAGGCCTGTCCCCATATCTGAACCAATAAGGGATCGAACTGGGAGAAGTGGGTTGGCCCTTCAATAGGCCCCGCCTGGAAGCCGAGTTTCTCCGCCATCTCATCATCATGGATCGACGTGTGGCCACCATATTCCTGATCCGCCAGCATCTGGCGTGGTTTGCGGAGGGGGCCAGAGAGTGTCAGCGATGTGTCAAACGTCATGTGTATCTCGTCGTGTGCAGGTGAGCGGTGGGGTCAGACTTTGAAGGTGGCGATGACCGGGGCATGGTCAGAGGGCTTCTCCCAGCCGCGTGCATCTGTCACCACTTCCATTGATTTGGCGGCGCCCTCCATGGCCGGTGTCACCCAGATATGATCCAGGCGGCGGCCCTTGTTCGCGGCCTTCCAGTCTTTCGCGCGGTAGCTCCACCAGGAATAGAGTTTCTCATCATGGGGAACAAATTCGCGCATGACGTCGATCCAGGAATGGGACTTCTGCACGCGCTCAAGATGTTCTACCTCGATCGGCGTGTGGCTCACGACCTTTAGAAGCTGTTTGTGGGACCAGACATCATGTTCGAACGGCGCGATGTTGAGGTCGCCCACGAGCACCATTTTCGATGTCTTCTTGTTCTTGTGATTTTTGTACCAGGCTTCCATCTCGTTCAGGAAGTCGAGCTTGTGGGCGAACTTTTCGTTCTTGTCCACGTCTGGCTCGTCGCCACCTGCGGGCACATAGTAATTATGGATGCGCACATCACCAGCGTCCGGCACGGTCGCGGCGACATGGCGCGCGTCGCCCTTGTTGCAGAATTCGCGGGCTTCGATATTGGTGAGTGGCACACGGCTGACGGTTGCAACGCCATGATAGGCCTTTTGCCCGTTAAGGGCGATGTGGCCGTAGCCTGCTTTCTTAAAGGCTTTCTCTGGAAACACATCATTGTGGCATTTGATCTCCTGCAGGCAAAGCACGTCGGGCTTCTGTTCCTTCAGGAATTTTTCAACACTCTCAATGCGCAGACGCACGGAGTTGATGTTCCAGGTGGCGACTTTGAGTGTTTTTAGTTTTGGCACAGGGTGGAGCCTCGCGAAAATAGAGTGCGACAGATCGCAAGTCTAAGCCTGAAAAGAAGTGACCGGTGATCAGAAGATGTTGAAGGTAAGGCCTGCAACGCCGATGGGCCAGCGTCCTTGTTCGAAAAGTTTAAGGCGCAGCAGGAAGGGGTGATCTTCGTCTGCGCCAATGGCCGTTGCCAGTGCTGCCCCATGGACTGCTTGCATCGCAGCGCCTGCCGCGGCGATGGCGATTTCCATGTCTTCGACACCCCAGATGTTGGCGGCGGTCTCTGCCGCGGTGCGCACCGCAGGCTCTGCTTCAGACGCGGCGTAGGTGAAGCCAATCTCAAAGGCTTCTTCGCTTAAGACGTCAAGTAGATCTGTGGAGAGGGAGGCGCGCAGGCCTTCTTCTGCTTCCCAGGCGCCGCCGTTCCAGTCGCCGCTCTCGGCGGCGATGATCGCATCGTCCCAATTGGAAATGCGGGCGGGCCGCGCATCGGGGAAGCCCAGGGCGTCGAGATAGGCCTGGCCCACGGTTTTGCTGTCACCACGGAGCGGTGTGCCCAGTTCCGTAAACCAGGGGATCTCGGCGACCTGCCGACCAAAGTCGCGCAGGAGTGCCAGTGCTGGCATTTCAAGCGCCAACTCTTCCAGTTCTGCGTCGGAAAGGGGTTCGCCCCCTGAATAGTCCATGCTCATGGGCCTCTTATATAGCGCTCAGATGGCCACCCAAAGGGATTAAGCGAATTTGGTGTGCTTTGGCAGGCGGACATGAAAACGCCCCGGCCCATTTTCTGGCACGCTTTCCGGGCGGAAAACCGCCAGGTCAGATTTGGCACTTTTCCTGAAAGCGTTTTTTGTGGCCGGACATGAAAACGCCCCGCCTAAGGGGGGGCTGGCGGGGCGTTCATGCGCTTACTCTGCGCTGGCACCGAGAGGGGATAAATCGGTGCCGGGGGCGGGCGGAAAACTCACTACGAGGAGTTTCGGGGGGACGAGGTCCTCAAGCTTTCCGCCTGTCTGAGACTATAGATAGGACTCTGATGGGGCCGATTCAATGCAATCTGGCGAAAATCACTAACAGTTCATAAACATGTGAAAGGCCGTTAACCCTAGTCTTTTCAATGTGTTAGTCGTGATTTTGTCCGTGTACCGCCAGTTTTTGCAAAACCTGTTGCGCGGCCTTAACCCTGCCACCGTCCTAGGTCTTAAGGATTATTTTTGAAGCGGGATCAGGAAAAGTGTGTGCGGTTTTCCTTCCGATCCCGCTCTTTTTGTTTTCGATCACGTTCATCGTTTTGGGTGATTCAACCCAAAACAATCGTGATCTAGTTTATACGTGTTGGTCGATCAGGATCGGGTTGCCGTCCGGGTCGATAACGAGACAGCTGGCGGGCCCTTGCGTGCTCTCATCCGCCTCGCTGGCAATCACCACACCATCTGCCTTCAGTTGTTTCTGCAGGTCTCTTACATCTGTGAAGCTTTCGAGCGTCTCGCCTTTGGCATTCCAGCCGGGATTGAAGGTGAGGGTGTTCTTCTCAAACATGCCCTGGAAGAGGCCGATGGTACAGCTGGGGCTCTGCAGAATAAGCCAGCCCTGATCTGCGTCGCCACCGATCACTGCGAAGCCCAGCTTTTCGTAGAAGGCACGGGAGGTGGCCAAGTCTTTGACGGCGAGGCTCAGAGAGAAATTGCCGAGTTCCACATTTTTGAGGTTCATGGGTGTACCCGTTCCTTGTAGTGGTGATTGCCTGCAGGCCAGCAGACCATGACAGGCAATCACGCATCAAGGGCGGGCTTTTTCCTGTCGCGTTTCCGGACGGAAAACCGCCAGGTCGGATTTGGCACTTTTCCTGGAAACGCTTTATGAAACGCCAAGGCTCTCTGCTGTGAGGTCGAGCGCTTTTACCGCGAGGCTGAACAGTTCATCGATTTCCGGCTTGGTGATGGAGAGCGGAGGCGACAAGACCATCGTGTCGCCAATGGCGCGCATGATGAGACCGTTCTCGAAACAATGATCGCGACAGATGCCACCGGCATCACCAAAGCGTTCGCGGGTCTCTTTGTTCTTCACAATCTCCATGGCGCCCAAGAGCCCCACGCCGCGTGTCTCACCAATGATGGGGTGATTGCTTAACTCGCTGAGCTTGCCCTGGAAATAGTCGCCGATCTCACCGCCGGTTTTTTCCACCAGGTGATCGCGTTCCATCACATCGATGTTGGCAAGGGCCACGGCGCAAGCGACCGGGTGGCCGGAGTAGGTGAAGCCATGGGACCATTCTTCATCTGCGTTGAAGAGTGCGTCGCCCATGCGCGGGCCGACGGCGACGGCAGAGAGCGGCTGATAGCCGGATGTCATGCCTTTCGCCATGGACATGCTGTCGGGCTCGATATTGAAAGTGTGCGAGCCGAACCAGTTGCCGGTGCGGCCAAAGCCACAGATCACTTCGTCTACATGGAGCAGAACGTCGTGCTTCTTACAGATGCGCTGGATTTCCGGCCAATAGGTATCCGGCGGAATGACAAGACCGCCGGCGCCCTGCACGGGCTCAGCAAAGAAGGCCGCGACATTGTCGGCACCCAGTTCCAGGATTTTGGCTTCGAGAGCTTGCGCGACCTTCAAGCCAAATTCGGCGGGGTCGCTGTTGCCGCCTTCGCCATACCAGTAGGGATAGTCGATATGTGTAAAGCCCGGCAGCGGCAGATCGGCCTGCGGGTGCATGGACGGAATGCCCGAGAGGGACGCTGCTGTCATGGTGACGCCATGGTAGGCCTGTTTGCGGGCGATGATGGTCTTCTTTGTTTTCTTGCCCTGGAGGTTCCAGAAAAAGCGGATCATTTTGACCGCGCTGTCATTTGCCTCAGAGCCTGAATTGGCAAAGAAGAACTGGTTCAAATTTCCAGGCGTCAGTGTGCTGAGCTTTTCTGAGAGCTCCGCCACATATGGATTGGTGGTCTGGAAAAAGTTGTTGTAGTAGGGCAGTTCGGTGAGCGCCTTGGCGCCCGCCTCTGCAATTTCCTTGCGACCATAGCCTGCATTCACACACCAGAGACCTGCCATGCCGTCGATCAGGCGCTGGCCCTCGGAGTCATAAAGATAGACGCCCTCTGCATGGGTGATGACGCGCGCGCCCTTGGCGGCGAGCTCATGATGGGTGGAGTAGGGATGCAGGTGATGGGCGGCATCCATTTCCTGCCAGCGCTTGGTCTGGTTTGAGATTGTGGCGGCTTGAGACATTTTGTTTTCTCCTTTTGAGCGCTTTCTCGGACGGAAAACCGCCAAGTCAGATTTGGCACTTTTCCTGAGAAAGCTTGATCGCTCGAAACAACTTCGGTGACTGTTGGTCAGGTTGTTGGCGCGGGTTTCCGCGCGAAGGAAGTTGCCTTACGGATTGAAACCAATGCGTGCGCAAAGGACCAAGAGCTCGCCCTTGGTTTTGCTCGGAATATGGCTGTGATCCTGTCTCATGGAAGAAGCATATATCCAAGTTATGCTCAACTCAATCATGTCCCCTAGTGCTTCAGATGATCAATATCTGCTTGCATCTCTTCCGCTGCGGATTTGTTTCCTAACTCGGAATAGTGCTTTTTGGCATCTGCCCATAGTTCTTTGGCTTTTGAAAAATCTCCTTGGTCTGCTGCCAGGCCTCCCAAAATAGCCAGTGAGGTTGCGATGCTCGCCTTAACACCAACCTCTTCGCTCAACCTGAGGGACCGCTCCTGAAGTTCCCATGCCTTAGAGGTGTCTCCACGTAGGTATGCGTTGTTGCCGAGATTTCCGAGCGCTAGTGCCATTCCTTGCTTTGACCCACGCTTTTTCTCAATTTGATAGGCAGTTTCGAACTGCGCATTGGCTGACTCGAATTCACCTGTTTGTTGATAAATTAGGCCCAGATTGTTAGAGGCGGTCGCAATGCCCCATTTGTTGCTTTGCTGTTCATACAATCCAAGCGAACGCTCCAAATAGCGCTGTGCTTGGACTAGGTCGCCCCGGTGTCTGGCAAGGTTTCCAAGGTTGCCTAAGCAATCTGCCATGTTCTCTGCGTCATCCGCCTTCTCTGCCAACTCTAGGGCCCGCTTTTGGTATTCTTCAGCATCAATATTGTTTCCGCGTTCTGATGCTATGGCTCCGAGAACGTTTAGTGCCCTTGCCATTCCATCGGGGTGATCGAGTATTTCCTCAATTTCCAAGGCCTCTTCTTCACATTGTTGAGCCCTTGCGAGATCGCCTTTTGTCATATGTACGAGGCCCAGATTGCCTAAAGAAGCTGCTATCCCCTCCTTGCGACCAAGCTCACGTTCGATCTCAAGAGACTGGTTCAAAAGTTTTTCTGCTTTTTGAAGGTCCCCTTGCATGCGTACTGTATTTCCCAAGTTACCTAGAATTGACGCTTTGAGCTTGTTGTCTCCAGTCTTCTTGGCGATCACCAATGTGTGTTCTAAGCTCTTAATCGCCGCTTCAACCTCACCAATTTGCCTTTCCACGAAAGCTCGTTGTGTCCACGCGTGAGCGTTTGCTGGGTTGAGGTCCGTAGCATGTGCGAATGCGGCCAGAGCTTCATTGGGGTCTGTGATTATTGCGACGGACCCTAAATTGACGTAGGCCTCTGCAGCTTCGTTTGTCTTTGTCGTTGCTTGTCTCTGATAGAACTCCTTAGCGAGTTCGGGGTCTCCCTTTTTTAGGTGTTGGAGCGCGGCATTAACACCTTGACCTGATTGGCCTTGAAGGCTGGAAATCGCTTGGCTTAGCGATCTATGGGCTTGATCAAGGCCTTGGTAGTCTCTTTTTAACTTCTCATTATCGAATGCGAGCTGGATCAGGTGATCGGCTAATTCCGACGTGTCGCTTGGGCCAGCGACGTGCTTCCAGATCGATCGGATGGGCTTCAAAACATATTCTAGTAGGGCGAAGGCCGCCGCAATTGCGCCCAGTAAGACGGCGTTGTCTGTAAGCAGACTTTTTATTGGTTCAAGCCCTTCCATCCCCCCACTATAGCGAGATGAATGTTTTGGTGGGAAGGTTAAACACAGGCTGTCATTGCCCGATTTATTCGGGCAATCCAGTGCGACAGGTGTTGGACGGTTGTTGAGGAGGCAGCTTGATAGCAGGACGGTTTGAGAATTCCTCTGTGGTCTGCGGATGTCGCGCGGCTGCGGTTCCTTACCCTGGACCACCCGAACAATTCGGGTGGTGACACGGAGTTTGGGTGGGGATGCTCGCGTGCAGGACGTTAGCCCTCTTCACACATTCAGCAGAAGGTGTTCCCGCTCCCAGGCGGAGATGACCTGCTGGTAGGCGTCGTGCTCTACCATTTTTACTTCCGTGTAGACGGTGATGAACTCTTTCCCCATGACCTCCGCCAGTTCCTTATTGGCGTTCAGTTTGATGAGTGCATCGAGCAGGTGTTTTGGCAGCGCGTGGGTTTTGCTCTCATAGGCATTGCCCTCTTTGGGCTTGGACGGGGTCAGCTTGTTCACCATGCCAAGATAGCCACACGCAAGAGATGCCGCTATGGCGATGTAGGGATTGGCATCTGCGCCTGCGACACGGTTCTCAATGCGCCGGGCATTGCCTTCAGAGATCGGCACGCGGAGACCCACGGTGCGGTTTTCCACCGCCCAATGTGTGTTGATGGGCGCAGCGTTCCAGATCACAAACCGCCGGTAGGAATTCACGTTCGGCGCGATGAGCGCCATTGCTGAGATGAGATGTTTTTGTAGGCCGGCAATGTGGGCGTGGAAGAGTTCGGTGTCCTCGCCTTTTTTGTCGGCGAAGAGGTTCTTGCCAGTCTTTACGTCCACGATGGATTGATGCAGATGCATGGAAGAGCCGGGCTGCCCGCCATAGGGTTTTGCCATAAAGGTCGCATAGACGCCGTGGCGGATTGCTGACTGTCTCACCGTGCGTTTGAAAAGAAACGCCTGGTCGGCAAGCGATAAGGGATCACCATGGTTGAAATTGATTTCAACCTGGGCAGGACCTGCTTCATGGATCAGGGTATCGACGTCCAACTCTTGCGCTTCGCAATAGTCGTACATGTCCTCAAAGATCGGATCGAATTCGTTCACCGCATCAATGCCATAAGACTGGCGCCCGGTCTCCTGGCGCCCGCTCGCCCCAATGGGTGGCTCCAGCGGATAGTCGGGATCGATGTTTTTTGCCGCGAGATAAAACTCAAGCTCGGGCGCGACGATGGGCTTCCAGCCTTTTGCTTCATAAAGGGCGAGCACATTCTTCAGCACCGCGCGGGGCGAAATCGGTACGGGTTTGCCCTCGCGTGTTTCCGCATCACAGATCACTTGCGCCGTTGGTTCTTCATACCAGGGCACCATGCGCAGCGTGCTGCCGTCAGGAGTGAGAATGCAGTCGGGCTCCGTCCACTGGATGTAGTCGCTCTCGTCAATATAGTCGCCGGTCACTGTCTGCCCGAAGACACTTTCAGGAATGCGCAAGCTGTCGCTGTCGACAGCAGTCAGGAATTTCTCTGTCGGGAGAATTTTGCCGCGTGCGATGCCCGACATGTCCGGCACCATGCATTCAACTTCCGTGACGCGCCGGTCACGCAGCCATTTGGCAATCTGAGCTTTGGTATTGAGTTCCGGCTCTGCTGGCGCCGCGGTTTTCTTCTTTGCAGCGGGCTTTTTTGCGGTCGCCTTCTTTGAGGCTGGCATGGGTCACCTGATCAGTTGTTGTTCTCTAACGCAGCTTCTCGAACCGCATCTCCAAAGGCCCGGAATAATTTCTCTGAGACCGGGTTTTCCCAGAACTTCCATTCCGGATGCCACTGAACCGCAAGGGCAAAATTCTTAGCTGTCTTATGGGACAGGGCTTCCGCGGTGCCGTCCAAGGCACGTCCTTCAATTGTCAGCAGATCGCCGGGCTTTGCAATGCCCTGCCCGTGGAGAGAGTTAACTTCGATGGTCTCTGTCCCCAAAAGCTCGGCGAACTTACCGTCGGGTGTGAGCTGGACTGTGTGGGCGGGCCCATATTGAACCTCCAGCGGGTCGTCCTTGCCTTCGCGGTGGTCAAAGCGGGCCTCAAAACCCTCATCAGACTGAATTTCGTGGATGTGGGGGTGCAGCGTGCCGCCATAGGCCACATTCATTTCCTGAAAGCCCCGGCAAACGGCAAAGAGAGGTACGGCGCGGTCAACTGTCTGGCGAATGAGCTCCAGGGTCAGGGCGTCGCGTTGGGGGTCGTGCAGTGTCCCTTCCCGCGAGGGTTCGCCGCCATATTCACTTGGGTGCACGTTCGACCAGGAGCCCGTCAGGAAGATGCCGTCGACGGCATCGAAGATCTCTTCCATGTCCAGCGGGTCCGGCAGCACCGGGATCAGGAACGGTGTGCAGTCAGCCCCTTCAGCGATGGCTTTGATGTATTTCTCGCCCACCGCGTGGAAGGGATGCTCCCCCATCATTTTGATGTCACAGGGAATACCAACAATCGGCCTTCTGGGCGGGCGTTTGTGCGTTTTAGCCATGTATCTTGGCTATCACGGGCCCCCGGGGGGGCGTCAAGGGCGGGGAAATTGGGACACGCTCTAGTGTTTAAGAACTCGAACGGCCTCTTTTTGCGTTCACGGTGAGTTCGCGCTGCTCACCACCTTCATGAGAGCGGCGCAGGGGCGCTGGGCTACGGTCGTGGCCCTGGGTGATCTACCGCCGTCCACCGGGGCGCTGTTCGTCGCGAACGACGAAGAGGGCGTTGTCGGCCTTGATGCCGCCTTCAATATTTCGGAGAGCGATGGTTGTCTGAAGGCCCTGCGCGTCGCGCACGATCCATTGGCGGAGCTGCAGCTGGGGCTCATCAAACACGAGGGTGAGGTCACCCGGCGCTTCGCCGCTGGGGTCTGCAAGGGTCACCCGAAGCAGACCCGGTTCGCGCTTTACTTCCCGCACGTCGGAGGATCGTGAGAGGTCCACGTCAGAAGCGAGCAAAAGGTTGAGTGGTGTGGCGCCAATGGGATAGCGCTGGGCTGTATAGTCTTCTTCCTTGACGATTACCCAGGTGCCGTCTGCCACCACCACAAGCTCTGTCGGCGGTGCATATTCAAACCGCAGGCGGCCGGGACGGCGAAGATAGAACATGCCCTCTGTAATGGAACCGTCTGGTCCCACCTGCAGAAAGCCGCCCTGCAAATGCTCAATGGATTTCAGATAGCCGGTGACGCGGTCAATATCTGCCCGGTCCTGAGGGCCCAATGGCGTCCCTTGTGGTGCCGCTTGCGCTCCGGCCAAAGGCGTTAGCAGCGCCAGCGCCAGAATGGCCACGCCTGCAATGGCGGCCAGCACCAGGGTGCGGGTCCTGGCATGTGCCGCCTTGCGGCTATCTCGTCCAAAATCGCTCATGATGAGGAACATAGAAGACCTTTGTGGCGGAATGAAGGAATGAAAAGGGCGCTGAAACGCCCGGGAGATGAACGGAATCTGACCCAAATTTGGCGCTAATACCTAACGCCCTCACCCGGGTCACCAATAAGGACCTCGCGTTTGCCTGCATGGTTGGGCTTGGAGATGACGCCTTCTTCTTCCATCTGTTCCACAATGCGCGCTGCGCGATTGTAGCCGATCTGAAGTTTGCGCTGGATGTAGGACGTGGAGGCGCGTTTGTCGCGACCGACAATGGCGACGGCCTGATCGTAGAGATCATCGCCAGAAGACCCTGCTGGCGCTAGACCCAGGATCTCATTCACGTCGTCATTCTCAGACTCTTCTGTGACGGCATCGAGATATTCCGGCGTGCCCTGTTTTTTCAGGAAGGTCACAACTTTCTCGACTTCGCTGTCAGAGACGAAAGGTCCATGCACGCGAGAGACGCGGCCGCCGCCTGCCATGTAGAGCATATCGCCCTGCCCCAGTAATTGCTCCGCGCCCTGCTCGCCCAGAATGGTGCGGCTGTCAATTTTGGACGTAACCTGGAAAGAGATCCGAGTCGGGAAGTTTGCCTTAATCGTCCCTGTGATCACATCGACAGATGGGCGTTGTGTGGCGGTGATCATGTGAATGCCGGCTGCCCGTGCCATCTGCGCCAGGCGCTGGATGGCAGCTTCAATCTCTTTGCCCGCCACCATCATGAGGTCGGCCATCTCGTCAACAATGACGACGATATAGGGCATGCGCTCAAGGCTTAGCTCTTCGTCTTCGTAGATGGCTTCGCCTGTATCGCGATCATACCCGGTCTGCACGGTGCGGATGATCTGTTCTTCGTTTTCGATGGCCTCGGCAATGCGGGTGTTAAAGCCATCGATATTCCGTACACCAACTTTCGACATTTTGCGGTAGCGGTCTTCCATCTCCTTCACGACCCATTTCAGAGCCACGACGGCCTTCTTCGGGTCGGTCACAACTGGCGCCAGCAGATGCGGGATGCCGTCATAGATGGAGAGCTCGAGCATTTTCGGGTCGACCATGATCATTTTGCACTGGTCAGGCCGCATCCGATAGAGGAGCGAAAGGATCATGGTGTTGATGCCGACAGATTTACCTGAGCCTGTGGTCCCCGCTATCAGGAGGTGGGGCATGCGGGCGAGATCGGCGATGATGGGTTCACCGCCGATGTTTTTGCCGAGTGCCAATGGCAGCGATGAGTTGGACGCTTCATATTCAGACGAGGAGAGAATTTCCTTCAGGCCCACCATCTCGCGGCGCACATTTGGCAGCTCAATGCCGATGGCGTTGCGACCTGGCACGACGGCGACACGGGCAGACACCGCACTCATGGAGCGGGCAATGTCATCGGCAAGCGCGATCACGCGGGAGGATTTGATGCCGGGCGCTGGCTCCAGCTCATAGAGCGTGACAACCGGGCCGGGACGCACATTGATAATCTCGCCCCTGATGCCAAAGTCGTCGAGCACACCTTCAAGCAGGCGTGCATTTTGCTGAAGCGCTTCATCAGAGAGACTTTCGTCCGCAGCCTGCCGCTTCACGGCATTCAGGATGGACAGTGCTGGGAGATCGAAGTCTTCTGCAGGCAGCAGATCCAGCATGGGCTCGCGCTCTGCCTTTGCGCGTTTGCTGGGTTTTGCCTTTTTCGATGAGCGTTTGACAGGCACACGGCGTTGGCGGCGGCGCGGCTCCTCTGGTTCGTCCAGCATTTCCCTTTCAACGGCGAGACGTCGGCGGGGAGCGATTGTGGGTTCGTCATCGAACTCTTCTTCTTCGTCGTCCCAGGTGGGCTCTTTCCGGAACCGTTCGACAAGGCCAGTCATGCGATCGCTTGCGGCATACCAGAAGATGCGCAGGCGGCTTGGCTCTGCGTCTGCGTTGATCGCCCGTTGCTCGGCCCGCGCGTCTGCCCAGTCATAATAAGAGTCGACGAGCTGCCATCTCAGTTCCGACACTTGATCAATGCTGATGTCGCTTGCATAGCTTAGAAGGAAGAGTGCGAGGCCGAGGGCCATCACACCGATAAGGGCGTGCGCTGGCGCATCGCCAATGAGGATGCCCAAATTGCCTGCGGTGAGGGAGGCAAGGGCATCACCAATTACGCCGCCAAAGCCGACGGCGAGCGGCCAATTTTCTGTGGTGGGGAGAACGCTTGCCAACAGGGCCACTACACTGAGTGCCAAGAGTCCGACCAGTGTTCGTCTGCGCACCTGATCGACTGGCGTATGGGTGAGCAAGCGCCAGCCCCAGATAACTGCAAGGGGGACGAGGAGAAGACCGGCCAGCCCCAGAAGCTGATAGGTGAGATCGGCGGTGACGGCGCCGCTCGCGCCCATCCAGTTTTGAAGCGGTGCACCCGTTGCCTGGTTCCAGTTGGGATCGGCGGCGGACCAGCTCGCAAATGCCAGAGCCAGGAAGCCGCCCATTGCTAACAGTGCAAGCCCGGTTGCTTCGGCCATGCGGTGGCGGAAAAATACCCGCACACCCATGGGCAGGTAGTTGACCGGGTTGGGGATGGATCGCACGAGGGCCATGGTTTTTCCCTTAGCTCAAAACATTGGTGAGGCGGGTGAGGGCTTCTTCAACTGTCTTTTCATCTTGTACAAGCGCCAGGCGGATGAAGCGTGCGCCCGGATTCTGGGTTGGGGGGTTTCCATCTGGAAGCGTTGCGTCGTCGCGGGCGAGGTAGGCGCCGGGCAAAACTTTCAGGCCTGCGTCTGCCCAAAGCTGTTTGGTGACGGCAACTCCGTCGCCGACATCGAGCCACAGGAAAAAGCCACCGGCGGGACGATAGAAGCCATATCGGTTCCCGATGATGCGCTCGGCAATGTCGTTCTTCACCTGGTAGCGTGCGCGGTTCTCCGCTGAATGGGCATCGTCGTTCCAGCAGGCCGTTGCTGCGGCGAGTACGGGCAGTGGTGTTTGCGGCGCTGCGATGTTGCGGAAGGCGCGGAAGCGATTGATCAGCGCCTTGTCGCCCGCACAGAAGCCTGTGCGCAGACCCGGCAAGTTTGAGCGTTTGGAAAGCGAGTGAAAGACGATGATGTTCTCAAAGACATCTCCGGACTTTGGCGCGGAAAGTTCTAGGGCCGCCTGCAGGCCGCCAGGCGGTTCATCACGGTCATAAATGTCCGCATAGCATTCATCGATGACCAGGGTGATGTCATGCTCGCGGGCAAGGCTGATCAGGCGTTTGAGATAATCAAGTGGTGCCACGGTGCCCTGTGGGTTTGCCGGCGAGCAGAAATAGATCATTGCCGTTCGGGCAAGCAGGTCGCTGTCCAGCGTTTCAAAATCCGGCAAGAACCCGTTGTCGGCCGTCGCGGCGATATAGTGCGGTTCTGCGCCCGCTGCGATCGCTGCAGAGGCGTAGCACTGGTAGAAAGGGTTCGGCATCAGGACCGCAGGTTGTTTGCCTGATTTCTCCGTTGGGCATGCAACAAGTGCCAGATTGAACAGAGCTTCCCGCGTGCCGTTTACTGGCAGGATACGCGCATCCGGCTCCAGGACTTCAGGTGGCAGGTTATAGCGGCGGGCCAGCCATCCAGCGGCGGCATCGCGAAAGGGCGTTGTGCCGATGATGGGCGGGTATTTGCCATAGTCCTTTTCATGGGCGCGCAAAACGTCAGAGACAAACTGAGGGAACGCATGTTGTGGTTCCCCGATGCTCATCATGATCGGGTCCTGGCCGGGCTGGATTCCCTCCAAGAGGGTATTCAATTGGGCGAAGGGCCCATCGGGCATGTTGGCAAATCGGTCACTCATGGGCTGATCTTAACCATGAGGTCCATATGCCGTCTAGAGTCGGAAGTCCGAAAACCTGTTAAAAAGCATATGGTTAGGGCTGGTTTCGCAAGGCTTTTGTTAACCGCTTGTTAACCATGTTGTTGGTGCTGGATCTGCTCTGTGTTGCGGTTCCTTCCCAGGACTTCCGTTGATACCCGCGCCTCGTATCCATGGAATACTCAAAAAAACGGGCACCCGATCGTCATCAGGTGCCCGCTCCCCTCATCTCCTCCCCGAACTCTTGAGTGCTTCCGGACGGAAAACCGGCTTCCACTTTTCCTGGAAGCACTCTGTTGGGATCAACGTGGTGTCACGTCTGATTCCGGGTTGGCGCCAATTTTGTGGATCGCCAGGTCAGCACCCAGAGCTTCTTCTTCTTCGGAAAGTTTGATGCCCATGATTGCTTTCAAGATGCCGTAGACAACAAGCCCCATGATGAAGGCATAGCCTGCGCCGATGACAGACCCTGCGAGCTGACCCATGAAGGTCACGCCGCCGAGGCCGCCAAGGGCTTCCGTCCCGAAGATGCCCGCGGCGACTGCGCCCCAAACACCACAGAGCCCGTGGAGTGGCCAGACACCGAGAACATCATCGATCTTCCACTTGTTCTGACACATGTCGAAGAGAACTACGAAGATCACACCAGCGCCTGCACCCACAGCAAGAGAGCCCAGCGGGTGCATGATGTCAGACCCCGCACAGACGGCGACAAGGCCGGCAAGCGCACCGTTGTGAATGTAGCCAGGGTCGTTTTTACCAACGATCAGGGAGGCCAGAATGCCGCCTGCCATGGCGAGCAGAGAGTTCATGGCGACAAGGCCTGAAATGCTTTCCAGCGACTGTGCGGACATGACGTTGAAGCCAAACCAGCCAATGCAGAGCAACCAGGATCCCAGTGACAACCAAGGAATCGATGAAGGTGGGAACCCAACAAGCCGCCCATCTGCGGTGTAGCGCCCTTTACGATGACCAAGCATCAGCACCGCGCCGAGGGCGACCCAGCCGCCGACAGCGTGAACCACAATGGAGCCGGCAAAGTCATGAAGAGGTGCGCCGAAGGTTGCTTCAATCCAATCCTGAACGCCGAAATTGCCGTTCCAGATGATGCCTTCAAAGAATGGATAGACAAGGCCGACGATCGCTGCTGTCGCAAAGGCTTGTGGCCAGAATTTTGCGCGCTCGGCGATGCCACCAGAAATAATGGCCGGGATCGCTGCGGCGAAGGTAAGCAGGAAGAAGAACTTCACGAGGCTGATGCCCTGCGGCCCGAACTCGTACCCTTCGGCTGTTGCGTCTCCTTGAAGCACGGCCGCGCTTACCAGGAAGTCGACGCCGTAGGCGACTGAGTAGCCGACAAAGAAATAGGCGATTGTTGAGACGGCAAAGTCGACGATGATTTTCACCATCGCGTTTACCTGGCTCTTGTGACGGACGGTGCCGACCTCAAGAAATGCAAAGCCTGCATGCATTGCGAAGACGAGGATTGCCCCCATCAACAAGAAAAATACGTCACCACCAGCTGAAGCGGTTTCCATCAGATTGCCTCCGTTGCCACCCATAAGGCCCGGCGTGAGCCCCATGTCCCCCAGAACGGGGAATTCCGCCGTGCCCGTTTTTGCGGCATCCAGCGGACATAAGAGATTACGCGCAAGACCCCCTCACGCGTTAACTTGTTGGCAACACACTCAAACCTTGTGCCAGAGGCGCCTGGTTTCCGAAATGCCTTCAGAATCAGCACCTTGGCTGCAAAAGGGGCAGCTGCCCGCTTTCTAAGCAGGTAAATTTGTGCTTATTTTGTGGGCGGTTTGATTGTTAGGCGCGCCTGATATTTAGGCAGATTTCCAGCGGCCTTTAAGGATGCGCCAGGCGATAAAGGCACCGATCAGGCCGTCGAAAATGATGCAGGCGTGGGGCAGATCGGTGAGAAGGGGCGGCAGGTCTCTGGGCGCAAAGTCCCAGGCGATGTGTCCGAACCAGGCAAGCACCAGAAGCCAGGGGGAGGCGAAAAGACCGAAGAGGGCGAGCGCGGCAATCACCCCGAAGACGACCAGCTCGATTGACCCAAGTGCAGCATAGGTTGATCCAAGCCAGACCGTGAAGATGGCCCACCCTGTGAGCTCCGCTTTGGGCTGTAAGAAAGCAAGGCCTGCGATTGGGATGATCGCAACAATTGGTGCGGCCCAGATCAACACACCCTGCTCGGCCGCCAAGCGGACGCACATGCTTGTGACGATCACAAGCGCCAGGATCCAAACACCGGTCAGCGTGTATTTCAGATATGTCGGCATTGAGAGGCTCCCGGCTTTCAGAACAGATCTCGCTCATCAGAGGTAGCGGCTTGTTAAGCCATGGGCAATGCGACAAAGAAACAGGCGGGGCGGCGCAATTGATCTGACGATGGCTGGGCATATCTATATGCTTTTCTATATGCTTTGCTCCAATTGCGCTCATGCAGGCGGGAGAATGGAGAGAAGAGACGAATGAAAGAGATTACGCGTATCAATCATGTTGGCATTCGTGTTCGTGATCTTGAGGTGACGCGCGCCTTTTATGAAAAGCTTGGCTTTGAATTTCTTGAAGGCCCAATCGGACCGGAACCGGTCGCCGTTATGGAGCATCCGTGCGGTGTGAACATCAACTTCATCCTCAATGCGTCGGACGACGCTGCGCCTGAAAACCTGCTGATGGATGTTGCCGTCAAGCACACGGGCTACACGCACATCGCACTGGAGATTACGGACCGCGCCGCGGTTGAACGCCAGCTTGGCGAATTGGGTATGGAGATCACAGAGACCGTCGAGCTGCCCACAGGTGCGGTCTTCTTTTTCATCCGCGACCCGGACGGCAATGTGATTGAGTTTCACAAGCCTGCTTGACCCAAAAAAGAGGGACCCAAGCCGGGGGTGGCCTGGGTCCCAGTGAGACATCAATGCTGCGGGAGTTGGTGGCTGCAGCGATGACGCCTTTGGCTTTGGAGCGTTTTGTCTGTCGCGTTTTCGAACCGCAAAACCGTGACACTTTTGCTGAAAACACTCCTGGGAGGAATGTTAGGGCCACCGATACTCAAGTGGCCCTGACTGACTGCATATACTCACTGCAGTATTGGGCAGTGTGTGTCAGACCCAGCGCGTTAGATGCGCTGTGATCCAGAACCAAACTCTGGGTAGGCTTCGAGGCCAATCTCGGCTTTGTCGAGACCCAGAACTTCTTCTTCCTGGCTTGCACGAAGTCCGATGGTGAACTTAAGCGCCAACCAGAAGGCCAAGCTTGCGATCACGACGAATGCACCGATGGAGACCACGCCAACGCCCTGCACATAGAAGCTTGTGTCGGAGTTGGTGAGTGGCACAGCCATGGTGCCCCAGATGCCCGCGAACAGGTGAACCGGGATCGCACCTACCACGTCATCGATCTTCAGCTTGTCGAGAAGCGGTACAGCGACAACCACGATGGCACCGCCAACAGCACCGATCATTGCAGCAGACCCCAGTGTTGGGGTCAGCGGCTCAGCGGTGATGGAGACGAGACCGGCAAGCGCGCCGTTCAGGGCCATCGTCAGATCAACCTTGGTGTAGAGAAGCTGTGTCAGGACCATCGCCGTTACCACGCCAGCTGCTGCTGCCATGTTTGTGTTGATGAAAATCTGAGACACATCAATGGCGTTTGAGGCAGAACCCAGTGCGAGCTGTGACCCACCATTGAAGCCGAACCAGCCGAGCCACAAGATGAATGTTCCCAGCGTTGCCAGCGGCATGGACGAACCAGGCATCACATTGATTTCGCCGTTCGCGCCGAACTTGCCATAACGGCTACCAAGAATGATGGCGCCGACAAGAGCTGCCCAGCCCCCTGTTGAGTGCACGATTGTGGACCCAGCAAAGTCAGAGAAGCCCATTTCTGAGAGCCAGCCGCCGCCCCACTGCCATGCACCCTGGATTGGGTAGATGAAGCCGGTAAGGACAACTGTGAAGATCAGGAAAGGCCAGAGCTTAATGCGCTCTGCGAGTGTGCCTGAAACGATGGAAGCTGCTGTCGCAACGAACACCATCTGGAAGTACCAGTCGGACGCTGCTGCATAGCCTTCGCCTTCGCCGAACGCAGGAACGTCTGCAAGAGCGGCTGTGTCGTCTGGGCTCCAGAGTGACAGGGACCCGATAAAGCCAGCGTCAACGCCGTCATACATCAGGTTATAGCCGACCAGGTAGTACATGATGCCGGCGATGGAGAAGAGGGAGATGTTCTTCGTACATTGGATAGCAACGTTTTTGGAGCGCACCATGCCTGCTTCAAGCATTGCAAAGCCCGCAGCCATAAACATGACCATGAAACCTGCCATCAAGAAGAGCAGGGTATTAAAGATGTAGGCCGATTCACCAGACGTCATGGCTTCTTCGGCAAAGGCTGGTGCACTCATGGCCGTCAGACCAATAAGGGCAGCAGATCCCAGTTTTAAAAGTTTGGCTGTCATCAGCTCTCTCCTATAGAGCGTCCGCATCGGTCTCACCGGTGCGGATCCGCGTGACTTGATCAACGGGTGTCACAAAAATTTTGCCGTCTCCGATTTGTCCGGTTTTGGCGGCAGAGACGATGGTTTCGACGACCTTGTCTGTTTGCTCAGACTTGACCACGACTTCGATCTTCAGCTTCGGTACGAAGCTGACGGCGTATTCAGCACCGCGATAGATTTCCGTCTGGCCTTTTTGGCGACCGAAACCCTTCACCTCGCTGACCGTCAAACCTTCAACGCCTTCAGCTGTCAGCGCTTCGCGCACAGCGTCGAGGCGAAACGGCTTGATGATTGCCATTACGAGTTTCATCAGGTTCTTCCCCTTCGTTTGTTCGGCCCCGCTTTCACGTGGCTCCAGTTCCCAGCCCCCTGTTCATGCTGAGGGGCAAATGAGGTCCAGGTTCCCCAGCTATTGGAGGGTGCGGACTGGTCCTTGGGCTCTTGTTTCCAAGAAGCGTGCCGGTTTGGTGAAAAATCTTTAACCAATTGATTTTCTTATGTTTTCTGGTTTGACAGACTCTTCACGCTGCAAAACACTCTCTGAATTTGCACAAAAATTAGACAGACAATATTCATCGCCTAAATATTAGGCGAATGTACAGCTCCTCGCGATTTTCAAAATGCTGACTGTTACTCCGCATTTCCTGTTTGGCCGGTTTGGGGTACACTTTCCGCCAATTTCGGAGGAGGAAGAGCTGGTTCACAGCTCTCATCAAACAAATAGGGATGGAGACCGCATGTCGGACTTTTTGCGGGAGAAGTGGCCGGTTCTGGTGAACTCGGCTGCTGGGGTAGTTATTGCCGCTGTGGTGGTGATGCAGTTTGCGGGTGGCGGCGATGACGCTGATACAACAAGCCTGCCTGATGCGGTGCCGGGTGGGGAGGTTGCCGAAGCACCAGCTGAAGAAACAGCGGCGGCGCCAGCGGCCCGTGCAGTCGTAGACGTAGATGGGGCACGGATTGTTAATGCCGATAGTGAGCCTGGCAACTGGATGAGCCATGGGCGCACCTATTCAGAGCAGCGCTATTCTCCTCTTAGTCAGATCAATGATCAAAATGCGAGCGAGCTTGGTCTCGCCTGGTCCTTCAACACGGGCACGGTCCGAGGTCTGGAGGCAACGCCCATCGTTGTTGACGAGATGCTGTTCACCACAGGCAATTGGGGCGTGGTTCATGCGCTCAATGCCAAGACCGGTGAAGAGCTTTGGGAGTTCGATCCAGAAGTGCCCGGCGAGTGGGCGCGCTATGGCTGTTGTGACATTGTCAATCGCGGTGTCGCCGTCTGGAAGGGCCGTGTCTACGTAGCAAGTTTCGACGGGCGTCTCTTTGCACTCAACGCTGAAGACGGGTCGGTGCATTGGGAAGTGAATACGATCCCGGGTCCTCCCTACACGATTACCGGCGCACCGCGGATTGTGAATGGCAAGGTCATTATCGGGAATGGCGGCGCTGAGCTTGGCGTGCGTGGATACATCACCGCTTATGATGCTGAGACCGGTGAACAGGCGTGGCGCTTCTACACTGTTCCCGGCAATCCAGCCGATGGATTTGAACACCCAGAATTAGAAGTGGCTGTTGAGACCTGGAAAGGTGGCCGCTGGTGGGAAATTGGTGGCGGCGGAACCGCGTGGGATTCCATGGCCTATGATGCTGAGCTCGACACACTCTATGTGGGCGTTGGGAATGGCTCGCCGTGGACGCGGGAAATCCGTTCACCCGGCGGCGGCGACAATCTTTATCTCTCCACCATTCTTGCACTTGATCCCAATACGGGTCGGCTGAAGTGGCACTATCAAACCACGCCGAGCGACAATTGGGACTACACAGCCACGCAGCACATTGTTCTTGCCGAGCTTGAGATTGACGGGAAAGAGCGCAAGGTGCTGATGCAGGCGCCGAAGAATGGTTTCTTCTATGTGATTAATCGGGAGACTGGAGAGCTTCTCTCAGCTGATCCCTACATCACTGTTACCTGGGCGAGCCATGTTGATATGGAAACCGGACGTCCGGTTGAAAATCCAGCGGTCGGATACAATATCGATCCGCAATTTGTGTTCCCGTCTGCCAATGGCGGTCACAACTGGCACCCGATGGCGTTCAATCCGGATACGGGCCTTGTCTACATTCCAACTCAGGAAATTGGCGGCATCTACACGCTCGCCAATCAATGGAAAGAGGGCAAAGAATTTAAAGTCCGTGAGAACTGGTGGAACACGGGCCTCGATTGGGCCGACTATGTCGATGTGATCAATGGCCTGCTTGCTGAGGGCGGTGAGCTTCCGATCGATCATGGATATCTCAAAGCCTTTGACCCCCTGACGGGAGAAACGCGCTGGGCGATTGAGATGCCCTCTATCCTGAATGGTGGCGTCTTGACGACGGCGGGCAATCTTGTGCTGCAGGGTACGGCCGATGGCCGTTTCGTTGCCTATCGCGCAGATACGGGCACAGAGCTTTGGCGGGCCAATGTCCAGACGGGTATTGTCGCAGCGCCCATGACCTATGAAATTGACGGTGTGCAATATGTAGCCGTCATGGCGGGTTGGGGCGGCACGGCTCTCCCATCGGGCGATGCGCGCACATCTGCGGCGGCCAAGTATGGTAATGATGGGCGTCTTCTGGTTTTCAAAGTGAATGGCACAGAAGAGCTTCCTGAACTTGCCCTGCTTGATCAGACCATCCCTGAGCAACCCGAAGTGACAGCGACGCCTGAGCAACTCCGCAATGGCGAAGTTCAGTTCATGTCTGTCTGCGGCCTTTGTCATGGTGCACTGGCGGTCAGTGGTGGCGTGCTGCCCGACCTTCGTCGCATGAGCCCAACGACGCGCGAACATTTCGACGCGATCGTGAGGGAAGGCATGCTCGAGGGAAACGGCATGCCGAACTTTGGTGATCTGCTGAATGAGCAAGATGTGCAGGATATTTACTCCTACATCATCAAGCGGGCCACAGAGGATAGGGCGCTTCAGCTGCCAACAGAATGATCTGTTAACAGACGAATTTAAGCCCCGGCGCTTTCTCAGGTGCCGGGGTTTTTTCATGGGCTAGCTAGTTTGCGAGCGCCATTTCTATGGCCCGGCCAAGGCGGAGCAGTGGTTCGTCTTTGCCTGGGGCTGCCTGCATCATGAGGCCGACAGGCAGGCCGAGGGCGTCTGACCCCACGGGCAAAGTCAATCCGCAGAGCCCCAACTGATTGCCGAGGGTCGTGTTGCGGAGAGCCATACTGTTGGCTTGCCCATATGCTGCATCGTCCGCCAGCAGTGGTTCGATCTCCGGCGGTGAGATGGCAATGGTCGGCAGCAAGACCGCATCATAGCCCTCTGTCTCTTTTGCATAGCGCTTCTGTATTGCCTCACGGAGAAGGAGTCCCGCGGCGAGATCTGGCGCAGAGCCGCGTTTGCCCATCATGAAGCGGGAGGCGACCGATGCAAACATGTCGTTCTGCCGTCGTTCCACGTCTGCGCCCCACAGCCCATAGGCTTCGGCAATCAAGATGCTGGCCCCCTCCCACGCCAGGCTCTGGATCTCATCAAGGGCGGGTAGGGGTTTGTGGACGATGCGAAGTCCTTTGGCGCCGAGGGTATGAATGGCCTGTTCAATGGTTTTTGCGATCCCTGCGTCGAGGCCGTCAAAGACCAGATTGTCAGGTACGAGGACCGCGTGATCCTTAAGCGACACATTATGAATGTCGGCAGTCGCACCACTTAAGAGAGAGAAGAGTGTGGCGGCATCTGCGACTGTGTGGGTCAAGGGCCCGATGGTGTCGAGGGAGGGTGAGAGTGGCACGGTGCCGTCCAGCGGTACGCGGCCCCAGCTTGTTTTGAGGCCAACGAGCCCGTTCCATGCAGCGGGGATGCGAACGGAGCCACCGGTGTCGGTGCCAAGGGCAGCGGCTGCAAGTCCGCGGGCGACAGAGACGCCTGCGCCGGACGATGAGCCCCCAGGCGCACGGGCAATGTCGGGGTCGTGGGGGTTTGCCGGGGTCCCAAAGATGGGGTTGATGCCCAATCCTGAAAAGGCGAGCTCTGTCATTGTTGTCTTGCCGAGCAGCACCGCGCCTGCGCGCGTCAGCCGTTCTAGAGTGAGCGCGTCTTTCGTCGCGATGTTCTCTGTCAGAAGGTTTGAGCAGGCCGTCGTTGGCTCACCCGCCGCATCAAAGAGTTCCTTCCATGACAGGGGGACGCCGTCCAAAGGGGAGCGTCGAAACCCGGTTTTTGCGCGCTCAGCTGCTTCAGCGGCTTCCCTCTTTGCTCTGTCAGCCGTCAGACGGACATAGACGGTGTTGTCCTGGTCTTCGGAGGTGATGCGGTCGAGAAAATAGTCTGTGATCTCGCGCGGGTCCGCCCGTCCGCTTTCAATCGCTGCCCCAAGTGCGAGGGCTGGCTGGTGGGCCCAGTCGTCACTCATTGAAAGTTCCGTTGCTTGTTCGTCAAAGCCTGACAGGCAATGTTTCAAAGCCGCGGAAGGATGGCAAGTGCCGACGTTTGCCGGGCGTTTTGCTCAAACGCACCATTGGGAAGCGGGCCAGGAAAGCGTTGATGCCGATCTGGGCTTCCAAGCGCGCGAGGGGTGCGCCCAAACACATATGAATGCCGCCGCCAAAACTTTGGTGATGGGTGTCCTCCCGCTCGATGTCGAACTTGTGCGGTTCGGGATAGACGCTGGGATCATGATTTGCCGCGGCGAGGGATGTGTAGGTGGTGTATCCCTTCTTCACCGGGCAACCGTCGACTTCATCGTCTGCGAATGGGTGACGGGCGCTGTCAGTCACAGGGCTGTCAAAGCGCAGCATTTCCTCAACGGCATTTTCAATTAGAGACGGGTCTGCTTTTAGTTTCTCCATCTGATCTGGATGGGTGAGAAGTGCATAGAGACCATTCCCAATCAGGTCTGTTGTTGTCACATTTCCGGCGATCAGGAGCAGCGTGCACATGGACATGATTTCATCGTCGCTCAAACTGTCATCTGCTGCCTGGGCGCGGATGAGATCGGAAATCAGGTCGTCTTGTGGATCGGCCCGGCGGGCGGCAATGGCTTCATCAAAATAGGCACGCATGGCCTCACCCGAAGCGTTCATGCGGTTGGTGGTCTCTTCGTCCTTCAGTGGATCAAAGCTGAAAATCAGATCATCAGACCATCGTTTGAAATCGCCGCGGTCGTCTAGCGCAACGCCCAGCATGTCCGAGATGACGAGAGTCGGGAGTGGACCTGCAAACTGTTTGATGAAGTCGATTTCATCTACCCCCTCAATTTCATCCAGCAGCGCAGTCGTTATTTCTTCAGTCCGACGACGCATGTCTTCGATGGCGCGGGGATTAAACGCCTGGCTTACGAGCGCGCGCAGGCGTTTATGGTCCGGATCATCCAGGAAGAGCATGGAGGGTTGGTACTCCTGCATGCCTTCTGGCGTGTTGGTACCGGTGATCAGGCGCACATAGCTGTCTTCGCTGGCTTTTCGAGGGTCAACGCCCCATTCCCGATTGCGCAACAGGCCACGCACATCATCATGACGGGTAAGAATGAGCCGTCCCAATTCCGTGTCTTCGTGGATGGGGGCTTCCGCGCGCAATCTGTCGAGAACCTGATGAATGTCCTCGCGATAGGTCTCATCAAGCGCGGTGAGCGCGACGCCGTTGGGCAGGGATGCCTCTTCCTGATGATGTTCGGCCACAAGCTCCTCCTCCTGATCACAAACTGACAAAATGTCATAGAAACCTAGCGTCCGGCTGTCGCCCTTGCAAGCCAGAAAGGATTTGGCTCCTGCGTCACTGGGGCAACTGGACTTTTGGGGCAATCCGATGGACTTTGCCTCTATGAGCGGTGACCCCAAAAAGTTCGATGTGATCATTGCCGGTGGCGGCCTGGCAGGACTGCCCTTGGCGTTGGCCTTGGCACAAGGTGGGTTCCAGGTCGCTGTTATTGATGTGCTCGATCCGGCAGTGGATGTGGACCCAGAGTTTGACGGCCGAGTGTCGTCAATTGCCGATGCGTCCCTTCGAATGCTCGACGGGCTGGGCGTTGCGCAGCACATGGAAGAACATCTTCAGCCGATCAATGACATCGTCGTAACGGATGGCCGGCCCGGCGAAACGGCCGCACCGCTCTTTTTGCATTTTGACCATACTGAGATCGGCGACGCCCCCCTTGGCGGTATGATCGAAAACCGGCATATGCGCGTCGCGCTTCGTAAAGCCCTGGCAAACTCAGAGGGGGTCACTCTGATGGCGCCCGACCGGATCGTCTCTTTTGACGTGGCGGCGTCTCATGTCACCGTAACTTTGGGTTCCGGCACCCTTCTGGAGGGCGCCTTATTGGTTGGTGCTGATGGCCGGCGCTCGCAAATCCGGCAACAGTCGGACATTCAGACGGTCGGTTGGTCATATGGCCAATCCGGGATTGTCACGACCGTTGAGCATGCGCTGCCCCATGATGGCGTGGCGCAGGAATACTTTCTGCCAAGTGGTCCCTTTGCTGTTCTGCCAATGGTGGGCAATCGCTCGTCACTTGTGTGGACAGAAGAGACCGAGCTTGCCGATGCCTTACTCGGCCTTGATGACGAGGGTTTTGCAGCTGAGTGCGCAAAGCGCTTTGGGCCCTATCTTGGTGAGATGAAGCCTGTTGGTCCCCGCTGGTCTTATCCGCTCTCATTGCAACTCGCACGAGATTATGTGCGCCCGCGTATTGCGCTTGTCGGCGATGCGGCGCATGGCATTCATCCGCTCGCGGGACAGGGCCTCAATCTTGGTTTGCGTGATGTTGCAGCGCTGGCAGATGTGCTGGTCGATGCGCAACGGGTTGGTCTTGATATTGGCGCGCTGGTGACGCTTCATCGGTATGAACGGTGGCGGCGCTTCGACAATGTCTCGCTTGCAATTGCTTGCGATGGTCTCAACCGCCTGTTCTCAAACGATGTAACGCCCTTACGCCTGCTGCGCGACATGGGCCTCGGGTTGGTCAACCGGATTGGACCTGCGCGCCGTTTCTTTATGCGCCTCGCAGGTGGCGGTGTTGGCGACTTGCCGCGTTTGATGAAAGGCGAGCCTCTTTAGGCTGCGCCTTGTTTAGAGATAGCGAGTGGGATTTGCCGCAGATCTCTTACCTCGACCAATGGCCCGTATCCGGTTGCCTCATCTTCATAGCCCAATGTTGCGAGCGGTGACCCGCTACCTACAACAAACCGGGAGGCACTTTCTTCATCGGTCAGTGGGAACGCGACATATTCGACAAGCGACTGTCTGCCTTTTTCACTTTGTTCAACGCCCAAGATATGCAGGCCACAAGGCGTGTCGAGAACACGATCAAGAACGGAAAAAATCGGGCTTCTATCAGCGGCCACTTCTGAGCGCTTTAAAAGTGTGCCCGTCAAATCGCTGACGCCACGTTCTGCAAAATCTGTCCCTAGCAAGCGGAAGCGGTAGGTGTCGGCATCAAGCCGCTCAATGAGAAAGACTGATGGCAGCGTCGAGGGGATAGCGATCGGATCAAACGCTGTCCTTGGCGGGATGCCACCTGCAGTCTCTGACAGTTTGTGCCAGTAGGCGGTCAATTCTTGAGCCTTCCGGGACGTGAGTGCGTGGTCGTTGTTTAGTGCGTCCTGCATTTTTCACTTTCGTGTCCCCCCGAAAGATTGATGTGAAACATGCAGGCAAACTGGCGAGTTCGCGCGCATGTCTATTCTTGTCCTGCGCTGTTCAACGCATGACTTCCTCCATGGCACATACTCAGTGCCACTGCCTCCTCATCCCTCTTCTGATTGGTTCATCCGCCGTCTCCGCGTGCGTAATGAACGGCGCTTTCTAGACGAAGATGGTAAACATTTGCGCTGTGTCAGACTGTCGCAGTGTCGAAGATATTTATCGAATGGGAGCAATGTCTTGCGATTGCACTCAGCGTGCGAGGCCGGCCTCGGTGAGTTTGGCCAGGTAATCAGCCCATTTTCCCTCATATTCTCGACCGAGCTCATGAAGGTAATCCCAGGTAAACAATCCGCTGTCATGCCCATCGCTAAACAGGAGGCGCGCGGCATAGTTGCCCACGGGTTCGATGTTTGTGATCGCAACATCTTGTTTGTGGGGCACGATTTTCTTTTGCCCTGCGCCATGGCCTTGCACTTCGGCGCTTGGGCTTTCCACCCGCAGATATTCCGCGCGCAGCTCGCACTGCTGTCCGTCATTGAAGGAGACGATGAGCAAGCGTCCTTGATCAGAAAGGCGCAGTTCTGTTGGCCAGGGTCGGTCCTGATCCGGCGTCTCCGTTTCGCTGCTCATCCCAGCTGCCGGGCTTCGTCAGGCAGCATAATGGGAATGCCGTCGCGAATGGGATAGGCAAGACCGGCAGCTTCAGAGACCAGTTCCTGGGCGTCGCGGTCATAGTGCAAGGTTGCCTTTGTGACGGGACAGACCAGGATCTCCAGCAGTTTTGGATCAACCGCAGGGGAAATATTGGCAGGGGGTGTTGATGGGGTATCGGTCATAAGAACTCTTTTTCGGGAATATGAGGAAGACAAACCTTATTGAACGGTCGAGCTGCCGTCGGTGTTGTCGCGCGCCAGCGCAATTTCGGTGAGGGCGATCAACATCTGGTTTCGGTCTTCCAGGGTTTTGGCTTCAAGCAATGCCTGTTTTTCGTCTGGCCCGTAGGGTGAAATCACCGACAGGGAGTTGACTAGGCTTTCATTGGGAGCGTTTTTAATGGCGTCCCAGTCTGCGGATAATCCATTGGTCTCTAAATATTGTTTGAGGATCTCCAGCAGCCGGTCGCGGGACACATCGTCTTCGCCAAGCCCGGCCTTGAGGTCCCCTTCGAACTCTTCCGTCTCTACAAAGCACTGACGATAAGGGGTGACAGTGTCGAGCTCTTCGCGAATGCGGAACCGACAGACACCGGTAAGGGTAATCAGGAAACGGCCATCGTCGGTTTCCATGAAAGAGGTGATGCGCCCGATGGTGCCGATGGTGTGCAGGGGCAGCTTCTCCTCCACAATGCCGGCATTGCTTGTGGGCGCGGCAACGGAAGGTTGGATCATGCCGATCAGGCGTTCGGCGCCCAGAGCGTCTTCGACCATTTGCAGATAGCGTGGTTCAAAGATGTTCAAGGGAACCTGGGTGCGCGGAAGCAGCAGCGCACCGGTGAGCGGAAACACAGGAATGCGCGATGGGAGATCGCTTGCTTTGAGATATTTTCCACTCACGGTTTACTTATCACCTTCTTGATGGCGGTAGCTGCCATTGGGGTCTGATCACATCGCTTAGCTGAACAGAATTGAGGACAGGCGTTTGCGACCATCTTTCGTCACGTCATCTGTTGGCCCATACGCGTCAAAGAATTCAAGGAGCTGCTTGCGGGCGGCTTCTTCGTTCCAGGCCCGGTCCATGGCGATGATGTCCAGGAGTTCGTTTACTGCGCCTTCGCGATCGCCTGCGCCGTTGAGCGCGAGTGCGAGATCAAACCGCGCCTGATGATCCTTAGGGTTGGCGTCCAGCTTTGCGCGTAGCTCTGCGGTCTCGCCGACATCGCCTGACTTTGCGTCGAGAGCGATTGCTGCGCGCACGCTTGCAAGCTCAGGATCATTTACTTTGTCGGGGGGTGCGAGTTCGAGCGTTTGGCTTGCACGGTCTGCGTCGCCGCTCTGGAGATAACAAAGGGCGAGGCCCGCAATGGCGCCGATGTGACCGGCTTCCTGTTGCAGTGCCTGCGCGAACATTTGTGCCGCTTCCTGCAACTGGCCCTGGGCGAAAGTTTCGCGTCCCATTTCGGTCAATTGATCTGTAGGGGAGGGCCCGATTTCACCGGCCAGCTTTTCGATGAACTGCTTGATCTGGCTTTCTGGCAGCGCACCTTGAAAAGCATCTACGGGCTGACCGTCTTTGAAAGCAAACACAGCAGGGATTGATTGCACCCGCAATTGCTGGGCAACTTCAGGATGATCATCAATGTTCATCTTCACAAGACGCACAGCACCTTGGGCCGCGTTGACGACCTTCTCTATAATGGGTGTGAGCTGTTTGCAGGGCCCGCACCAGGGCGCCCAGAAGTCGACAATCACTGGAACCTCTTTGGAGGCCTCCACGACATCTGCCATGAAGGTCTCTGTTGTTGTGTCCTTGATGTAGTCGCCCGCACCGGACGGTGTTGAGGGCGTATCAGGGGTGCCTGCCAGATCTGACATGAGGTTCCTTCATTTTCTGTCTGCAAAAGAGATAGAGCGAAAGGCGCTGTTTAAAGGCCTGCCGCTGCTTCCAGATCGATAATAGTGGGTTCGTGGCCGCAATGGCGGATGAATTTCAAAAAGTCGGCTTTTGAAATGGTGGTGGTCGCCTCATTGGTCAACGGATGATAGTTCAGCCAGTCATGATCCATCATGGGGGCGTCCAGGATCAGGCGGACTTTCCGGCTTTCATCATTGATCAGCGCAAATGGGGTGACGGAACCCGGCCGGACGCCCAAGGTTTCCCACAGAAGCTCCGGTTTTGCGAAGGAGAGGCGGGCAGACCCCAGGCTTTTAGGCAGGCTGTTCAGGCGAATATTTCGTTCCTCTAGCGTAACGACCAGCCAAAGAACGCCCTTTTTGTCCTTGAGGAACAGGTTTTTGCAGAAGCCGCCTGTTTCGGCGCCCAAGTTGGCTGCCCGCCAGCTCTGAGCGTCGTCAACTGCATGGAGGGGCGGGTGGTCTATGGTGGCGGCGGTGATCGCCAGATCTTCAAGCAGGGTCAGCAGGCCTTCCTTGCTCGAGGGGTCTTGCATCCCAGCGGCGGGTGCTGGCGTCGGTTCTGATGATGGACCTTGTGTCGTCATCTGCTTCTCATGCCACCAAGGGCGCTTCTTGCCAAGGCCTGAAGCTGTCTAAAGGTGTTCCATTGCACCTGGAAAAGTTAGGCGCAATAAGGGCTTGCAAAGGCGGCACCAATGCGCGATATACCCCCCTCGGCGGGGATATATCCCGTCTGGAGCGCGGGCGTAGCTCAGGGGTAGAGCACAACCTTGCCAAGGTTGGGGTCGTGAGTTCGAATCTCATCGCCCGCTCCAATCTTCCCACATCAGGAAACCATTCCCGTTTGGCCCTTGGGGTTAGACGGCCGGCGCGATCGCGTGCCGGTCCTATCGCGCTCGAAAGCTCGTCGGATTGACCGAACCTGAAAATCACGCTTGAGTGTTCGCAAACACCGTGCGCCAAGGAAGCGCTGAGGGGTGCGCATGATGGATTTGGTCGTCACTCTCCTTCGCGGAGCTTCATCTGTTTCCACAGATATCGCAGGGCAAAAAGCGCCGGGATGTAATAGAGAAAAACGAAAATACTGATCATGCGCCCGGTATTGTTCGCGAGGTCGAAAAGCAAAAAAATTGGCATGTCGACCAGGTCGGTGAAAAGCCGAATAAAGATCAGTATAAAGAGCATTGGCCCGTTCTTGAGCGCGAAAGCAATGATGAAAGCAAACCCAACCGCCAGGTTTCGAGCTGAATAGATATAGGCGACCTGATTGACGCCCTCGTCGCTGATGCCGCCCAGAAACCCGGGTAAATAGAAAGCTGCCACCGGACCGAGGAACATAGGGCACGGTTTCAACGATGATGATGATCGTTAGCCACCAGGGTATCTGTATCTTCATTTTCCAGCTCCGCAATGTCAGTGACATAATGGTCTACGATGACCTGAGCGAATGCCGTCGAATTGCGCTTCCCCCGCAAATTCCAAATAGTGGCACTATTAGTGTCAATTATCGCGATGTGGGTTTCGGGTGAGTTACTAGGCGATTGCCGGTCTAACACAGGGGTGGCTGCTGAAGCTTCCGCCCCCTTGCCATGTCTAGCCAGGGTCGGGGTCGTGAGTTCGAATCTCATCGTCCGCTCCAATTTTTCCTTATCAAAAGTATGACCAACCCCTCACGGGCCGATTTGGCATGGGCGCTACGCTGCGGCGACAGCGTTAGCGCCGGTTCAGGTCTTCCATGCGTTTTTTAAACTGGCGTTGCTCCCAGTCGCCACCGAAGAATTTGAAAAAGCCAAAGACGGTTAGCCCATGGAGCAGGACACCACACCCCCACCCAAGGGCGACGGTGATGACCCAGAGTCGATCCGGGTTCGTCATGATGTTGAGCACATAGAGACCGGGCATGATCAAAACGTAAGAGAGCCAGTGCATATGAAATCCTTTGAGGCTTTGCACATATTGAATGGCGTCGCGTTCCTGCCGGTCTTTGAGGGATGTGTCTTGGGATAGATTGTTCATTGTCTCGGGCTCCTGCGTTAAGCGTGTTACGCTTGTTTCGAAAACAGCAGCGAGGCATTTCAGCGATTCCAAGGTCGCCGGATTTCCACTTTCAATACGCTGGATGGTGCGCACGCTCAGGCCCGCATGCTCTGCGAGCTGTTCCTGCGTCCACCCTTTTTCGAGGCGTCTTTTTTGAATGCTCATGTTTGCAAGCTCATGGGGATACCTTTCCGCTGTGGCTTCATGAGAGCCGGATGTCGCCTGATTTAACCACGACAGGGACCCGCCAGACCACGACATCAACCCGCCACGGCGCACGACGGGGACCTGCCAAGCCTAAGCTCCAGGCGGTGTTCCTGACAATTGCCGGTCGTCGACGGGCAGTGTCAGTGCCGGGTGAAGAAGCTCAGCCTGTTTCGATGGTCTTCGCTGTCTCAGACACATGTTTCAGGAAGCGCGCGACGGTCTCGCGCTCACTTTCGGCAAAGGGCTTGAGAAGCTCCTCATTGAGACTTCTCGCCTGCCCTGCTGTTCGGGCGACGAGTGCGGTCCCCTGATCCGTGATGAAGACCTTGTGGACCCGACTGTCTGTGTCTGCTTTTTCCCGCCGCACCATCCCTTTTGAGACCAGTGTGTCCACCAACCCGGTCAGGCGTGATTGAGACATGCCTGCGCGTTTGGCAATTTCGGCACTCGCCAGGCCATCTTCCTGCGCCAACACGAAAAGAATGACCTGGTGTGCGGTCGCAATTCCCTCTCGGGATTTGAGCTGACGATCCACAGCGCTGAAGAGCCGGCTGTTTGCCTGCTGAAGGAGGTGGAAGATGCGTGGTGACTTTGTCATTGATTTTACTTCAACGTTGAAATAAAAAGCTTCAACCTTGAAATACCTGCTTCGGGCCTCATTCGCAACAGGCCCGTTCATGATCACCGCATCTGTCACAGGAGAAATCCATGATCGCTTCTTCTTTTTACATCCTTGCCCTGGTTGCAAGCGCGCTCTGGTTCACTGCGGCACTGCGCTATTTCGGATTTCAGCATTTTGCGGCCGCGAAAGTGATGGTCGCCAAGAGTCAAAGACACTCGCCGGTGTTTCCCACCATGGCAGCAGGCATTCGGTTCCTCGGTGGCATGAACGGGTCTTTGGCTCTTCTTTGTTGGATGCTCATCGTGATCTTAGTGCTGGGGCTCGACTTGTTCACTGATCCAGCTGAGCGCGTGGTCATTTTGGTTGCGCTCGCGGCGGCGCATTTCTCCCAGTTTGCGCCGAATGTGCCCATTCACAGAAATGGCGGACGGCAGGCGGATGACACGCTCTGGGATGTCGCTACCGGGCCGATGAATTTCATCTATGTCATGGACGCAGCGCAGATGATTTTGGCCCTTGCTGCTGCTGTCGTGATCGTTCTTGTTTGAACCTAAGAGCGGTTAGGCCGGTCGGGCGCGTGTCAGCGCCGCGACTGCATCGGCAGTTGCCTGGGCAACTTCACGCAGCCTTTCGCGCGGGGTACCTGCGCGGGCCCGGGTTGCCAGATTGAGCAGGGTTCCTGTGGCCAGTTCTGCCGCTGCCGTGATAGCGGAGGGGGCAATACCGGGCGCACGATCAGCAATAAGGGCTTTTACCGCCTGATCCATGCCGGCGAGCTGCGCCTGTACCATTGCTTTGATTTCGGGCTCATTCGTCACTTCTGTCACTGCTGTGGTGAAAACCAGACAGCCTTGGGCCATTTCCTCATCTTTGCCGAGGTAAATGTCGAGCGCCGCGTCATAGAAGTTGAGGAGGCCTGTGCGCAGATCGGGCCCGGTGGCCAAGGCTCCCCCAGCCTCGGTCGCCATGCGATGTCCGAACACCTCCAGTGCAGCCAAATACATAGAGAGCTTGTTGCCATAGGCAGCGTAAAGGCTCGGGCGGCTGAGCCGGGTTGCGGTGGCGAGGTCATCCAGAGATGTGCCTGAATATCCTTTCGCCCAGAAGACTTTCACGATCAGCTGGAGGACCGCGTCCTTGTCAAACTTGCGCGGGCGCCCTCTCGCACTGGTTTTAGGCGTGCTTTTCATTATTCTATACCGTTTCGCATATATTTCTTGACCCCGGCAATCATCTGCGCATTATTAAGCGGATTGGTACAAAAATAAACCTCGATCTCAGGAGATGCCTATGGGGTGGATAAGAGACGTCAAAAGCATGATTGAGGACCTGCAACGAGTGTCCCCCTTCATGCGGGTCTGGGGGCCCTTGCTGAATGCGCCGATGGTGCTCGGGGGATTGATTTTCCTCAATCGTTTCGAAGCCGTTCTTATTCTTATCAGCTGTGTGGGATCGGTTCTGATCGCTGCTCAGATGCATAAGCGGGTGCCCTTTACCCGGCTCTCAAGCTTGGTGCACATAGTCTGGCTGCCGCTCTTTCCTTACCTCGTTCAGGTCCTGATAGACCGGGGAGTGGCGGATCTTTACAGCGCCTGGCTTGCCTTTGTGACGCTCATAATGGGCATCTGTCTTGCCCTCGATGCGCTCAACATCGCGCTCTATCTCTCAAGCTCAAACAACAAATATGAAGGAGCAGACCGATGATCCTCGCTCAAGATCCAGGTCGATTGTCGAAGCCTAGAGTTCTTGGGCGCATACTTGGCGCTGAACTGAGAGGTGCGCGCCATCGGCTCGCTCTTCGTCTCGGCCTGAAACGCCTGCAAGATGTGGTGCCTGAGGATTGGCAGGCGCCGGATAGCGCATTGGCCAATCAGGCACGCGGATATGCCGAAGAGCTCTGCTCGCCGATGCTGGTTGCCCATTCAGAGCGAACCTATTGTTTTGGGGCTCTTCTGGCTGCCCGCGATGGTCTGAAGCTGGACAAAGAGCTCTTCTATCTCGGGTGTATTCTCCATGATCTGGGCTTGAGCGAGACGCACAAGGACGATCCTGGGTCGTTTGAATGGGTCGGGGCGGATTTAGCTAGAACGTTCTGTCTCGATAATGGGTTGGCCGAGAGCCGGGCGGATATTGTGCATGATGCAATTGCACTGCATTCGTCCATTGGCGTGGTCCATAAATGCGCCCCGGAACTCGCTTTTGTTCATTTTGGAGCCGGTCTCGATCTTGTGGGATCACGTTTGGAAGATGTTCCCAAGACCGATCTCAGCGCCATCCTTGAGCGCTACTCGCGAGATAATTTTTGCTCAGAGTTCGGCAGCTGCATGCATCATCAAGCGGTGAGCAAACCCACTTCTCATATCGCGGGACCAGTTGGTATTGGGTTTGTTGATCGGTTCAGAGATCGCTTGGACTAAGGCCCATCCCCTTCTCACTGTTAACCATAAGACTGACTTTTGGTCGCTCAAATGCGTCGGGTTGGGTAGGGTCTATCCCTGAAAAGCCGCAGAATTCTTGAAGTTCGGGAGAATTGCGTGCGTTTGTGGGGTTCTGGATAGTGTTAACGGGGTTGGCCCGCCATGTGGCGTCATGGGCCGTTTTCGCAGTGTGTTTGGGGGTGCTCACCGGGCCGGCAGTTGCTGATGCGGGGCTGGGCGCTGGCGCCACGCCAAACTGGGAACCCTGGGTTGAGGCTGGCGGGACTTTGTCCAACCGCAATGACCGTGCAGAGGTGGTGGGCTTCGCGCCGGTTGCGCAGGACGATGATCAGCTTCTCTTTGTCGAAGCACGCGGCAAACTCTTTGAGGGTGGGTCGGAAGAAGGCAATTTTGCGCTGGGCTATCGGGAGATGCGCAGCGACGGCTGGAACCTCGGTGTTTGGGGCGGCTACGACGTCCGGACGTCTGAGAATGGCAACACGTTTCATCAGATCGCAGGGGGTGTGGAAGCGCTCTCCAAGGACTGGGATGTTCGGCTGAACGGGTATTACCCGCTTGAGGATCAGAAAAGCGTCGGCACGTCATCTTCGACCTCCACGTCTGCAACGGTGACGACCGGCCCAGCTTTGAGTCTCGTTGGGTCGCAATTGTTCTTTGCCCGCGGCGGTGCCACGACCACAACAACAACGACCACAAGCGCCGGTTTTGATCTTGCCGCCTGGGGTGTGGATGGCGAAGTTGGCCGCCGCGCGCCACTGGAAGAATGGTTCGACTGGGTTCAGCCTGTTGAAGAGGGCGTTGATCTTTTCGATCATGAAGCCCGGATCTTTCTTGGCGGCTTCTATTTCGACAACTCGCTCTTCCCGGACGCCATCTGGGGCCCGCGTCTGCGTGCCGAGTGGCGGCTTAATGACGTGTTTGGCGGGCTGCCAGGGTCGCGGCTCACTTTTGAGATGGAAGCGCAACATGATGATGTGCGCAAAGAGCAGTTCGAAATTGGTGTGAGGCTCCGCATTCCGCTGGGATCGCCCAACCGCTCGGACCGGGTGCGCGTTTCACAGTCTGCAAGAATGATGGAAGCGCTGGAGCGGGATACAGACATTGTGACCCGCAGTCGTTCCGGTTCGACGGTAACGAGCATGACGTCGGTTGATTTGCCAACAACCCTTGAGCCCGTAAAAGACGCAAATACCAATGTTGATCTGGACCAGGTTGTCTTTGTGGACACACCGGCTACATCGCAAGCCCAAGTGACAGCGGCTGGAGGCAACAGTCTTTTGGTTCTGCAGGGTGACAATGGGACTTTCGGTCAAACCATTTTGCAGGTGGATCAATCTATTGTTGGCGGTACGCAGGGAATTCTCGTTGAGGGCCGCTCGACTGGCGTGCAGGATACCTATGTTGGACCCGGCGCTGCGGCTACTATCCATGTCCTGGCAGAAGCCGACGCGGTTCGGGTGGCCAGCAATAGCCACGTGACTGGTCTCACGATTAGTAGTGATGGGTCAGCAGCGACAGATGGTATCAACATTCCAAACGCTGTGATGAACGTCTACATTGACAACAATGTTTTGCAGAATCTGGGTGGTCGCGGTGTAGAGGCTGATGCCGGTTCGCAGTTTACTTTCACCAATAATACAATTTCTGATCATGGTATTTTCAGCGCGTTCGACATGGGAACGAATGTCACCGGAGTCATAACCAACAATACGTTGCGCAATATCACGCGGACAACATTAGACGCGCGGGCCAACTCAACGCTGACCTACACAGGCAACGATCATCAAGGGACAGCTGCGACAGGCGGCGGTTCAGTCTTCCGCTTTGGCGGCGGGGCCGGCGCGACAAATGTTCTTGATGGCTCAGGCAATCTCAACAGTCTGACGAATGCGCCGACGGTCTGTCAGACAAATGGCGCGGCGTCGTTCACCGGCACAATTGCCTTTGGCGGCGTTGCTCTTACAGACAATGTGTTGCCGTGTAACTGATCTACAGGTCAGTCTGACAGGTAGATCAGACCCTTTCGGGTAGAACAAAGGCGAGAGATACCTGGTCTGCGGCTTGCTCAATCGCGGCCAACTCTGCCGGATCATTCAACAATCCGCGCAAACAAAAGCGCGCTGTTGCCCGGGCGGCTATTGCAGGCGGAGTCACAGCTGCGACCTGTTGTGCGATGATGCTCGTTTCGGTCAGCTGGAAAACCTGTTCCGCTGAGAGCGCGGGTATGTCGACCGAAAACAGACCGGCTTGCTGCCCGGCTTCTACGAGGGCGCGATAGTGTGCGACCATGGTGGCCCGCGTTTTCTGCGCGGGTTCAAAGCCAGGCTTTGACAGCTCCGGCAAGTAGAAGATGGCCGGGAAGTCGCGGTCCGCCGACGCGACGGCCGTTACCTCCTCCACGATCGACTTAAACAGCGCCACTGCTGGAGGGAGTTCGAACTTGGCAAGTTCTTCGTAAAACGCCATGGACGGCGTTGCGGCGAAGCTCAGCAATTCGTTCAACAGCACGTCTTTCGTTGGAAAGAGATTGAAGACGGAGGCTGGAGCGGCTTTCAGTTCTGCGGCGATCTTGCGAATGCTGGCGCCCGCATATCCGTCCTTGGCAATATGTTTGGCTGCGGCCAAAAACACAGCCTCTTTTGTGAGCTGTGGTCGTCCGTCTGCCCGCGGCCGGCCCACGGGCCGTTTTGTTTTTTGTGCGGGTGTTTTTTCTCTTGTTTCCACCATGCCTCAATTTATCCCAGAAAACTGCCAATGTCTAATTTATTTCATCTGAACAAAAATAATTGACTCTTGGAGCCAAGCAGATTTATGGTGCCTCCGATTTCATTGGTGGATTATCCGCCATCGAAGGGGAGGTCTCTCATGTCGACAGTTTTGATTACCGGGTGTTCCAGGCCGACAGGTTTTGGGCAGCTCACCGCCAAGGTATTTGCCTCAGCGGGACACACCATTTTTGCAACCATGCGTGGTGCCGCGCGCGGCCAGAGTCTGCTGGACTGGGCTAAGGAGGAAGGGGTCGATTTGCACGTATTGGAACATGACGTAAATGACCCCGCTTCAAACCGGGATGTCGTAGCTGAGATCCTCAAGCGATCGGGAAAGCTTGATGTGGTGGTCAATAATGTTGGGATGAGCAGTTTCGGTGCATTGGAAACGCTTCACGACGGGCATATCCGGGAGACCATGGAAACGAATTTTTTCAGCGCCGTGGACCTCACCCGCGCCGTATTGCCTCAAATGCGAAAACAGCGCAGCGGGCGCGTTCTCTTTGTTACCTCTATGGCGGGGGTCACCGGTATTCCCGGCGAGTCTGTCTATTGTGCCAGCAAATTTGCACTGGAAGGTTTGGCTGAATCTCTTGCATTCGAAGTTGAACGCTTCGGTATCCAAGTGAGCACTATTCGTCCTGCCTTCTTCAACACTGGCATGAGCATGCACAATACGGATGCGTCGAGTTTCTTTGCAAAAGGAACGGAATATGACGCGTTTAACGAGCGTGTTGTTGCCTCGACCTCAGAAGGCGAAGTTGCTGGTGAGGACCCGCAGCTCGTCGCAGAGATGATTGTCGACGCGGCAACAACGTCTACGCCGAAGCTGCGCTGGGAGCCAGGGCTCGCTGCGCCTGAACTGAAAGCTGCGCGCGCAGTCACCTCTGATGAAGAGTGGCGTGGCTATGTCATGGAAGAGCTGGGTCTTGCCGATTGGCTCACACCCGCCGCCCAAGGAGATAGATGATGAATACACATTCTCTCACCCTTCCTGGCCTTTCGGCGGAAGAGCTTTCCCGTGTCTCCGCGCCGCTTGAAGAGGCTTGGACACTCCCAACGGCTGCCTATACCGACCCCGATCTGTATGACGTAGAGATTGAGCAGATCATGCGCAAAAACTGGTTGCCGGTGGGTCGAGCTGATCAGGTGCCGAACCCGGGCGACTATATTTGCTTCACCCTGTACGATCAGCCTTTGATGCTTGTGCGCGGAATGGATGGAGACGTCCGTGTGATGTCACGGGTTTGTCTCCACCGTGCGGCTCCGATTGCAGAGGGAACTGGCAATCGCAAACTCTTTTCCTGTCCGTACCATGCGTGGAGCTATGCGACCGACGGTCAGCTCATCCGTGCGCCTTTGATGGAAGGTGCGGAGGGTTTTGATGAGAAGTCCTGCAAGCTACCAACATTGCGCACCGAGATCTGGGAAGGCTTCGTCATGATCAATTTTGACGATGATGCTGAACCTTTCGCGCCGCAAGTAGCGACCTATCAAAAAACGTTTTCGAACTACAAGCTTGATGACATGGTCATCGTCAAGACCCTGGAGTTTGACAGTCCCTGGAACTGGAAGGTCTTGGTTGAGAATTTCATGGAGGCGTATCATCACATCGCGATCCATAAAGAAACCTTCGAGCCGGTTTATCCTGCGAAGGAATCAAAAATTCCGAATGCAAGTGGCCCCTATTCCATTCTTCATATGCCTGCGAAGGAGCCACATGCAGACGACCCGGATGGCCTTCCACTCATCGAAGGTTTGGAAGCGTGGCAGCAGGATGATCTGTTGGCGACAGTCTTGTTTCCCTATTTCCTGCTGGCGTTCCAGGGGACATCCGCGACCTGGTATCAAATCACGCCAGCAAGCGTTGATCGCCTTCATCTCAAAATTCATTTCCTGGTGCCCAGATCGTCCGCGAAGGTGTCGAACATTGATGAGATTGCTGAGGGCGCAGGGGCGCTTCTCTCCGTAATCCATCATGAGGATATCGAGGCAAACGATATGGTGTGGGAAGGCCTCAACGCCCCGCTGACCTCACAGGGCCGCTTGTCACCCCTGGAACGGTCAATCTGGCAGCTTAACCAATGGTGGCTCAGCGAACTCACAAAGGCGGGGTCGTGATGCTTGGGGCAGATCTCATCGGTGCGGCAGGTGTTGCGCTTTTGCTCGGCGCTTTTGCTGCCAACCTCTTGGGCATGGTCGCAAAAGAGAGCTTGGCCTATCCGAGTGCGAACTTCATAGGGGCGTCGCTTGCGACCTATGCGTCCTGGCTCATCGCCTATCTGCCCTTTGTCGTTCTGGAAGGTGTATGGGCTTGCGTCTCTCTGGTTGCCGTCCTTCGCTTAATGCGACGACGGAGAACCGCCACCTCGTACTAATCCTCACCCAAATTAGCTGCGCTTTGGAATATGGTTCGCTTCAATGCGAATGCCGTCCGGGTCTTCAAAGAGACATGAATACATGCCCGGAAACCAATCATCCTGCGCGGCGGGTTCTCTGATAACGCGAGCACCGATCTCTTTTGCGAAACCCGCAAGTGCGTCTATGTCATCTCTGCTTTCCATGGACAGGCAATAGTGATGCAGCCCTGAACGCCCCTGATCAAAAGGCAGGCCGGCATTTTCCTTACTACATGCCTGGATGCCGATGGCGGTCCGTTTTCCCAACACAGTAATAGTAGCCGTCTGCGTTAATCATTTCCTTCAGACCCAAATGCGCGAACAGCTTCTCGTAGAACGGGAATGATTTCTCGAAATTGCTGACAGTGAAGTTGATGTGGGCAATGCCTTTGAGTGACATGGGTGTCTCCTAAGCAGGTTCTGAATAGGTTGGCCTGGCTTGCGCTTGTGAGCTTCCAGGGCGGTGTCGCTGTAAACGCCAAAATGGTAGAGGCGAGGGCCTTTGGGGCGTCGTGGGGAACGAATGTCTTTGCCTCAGGTATTTCCGTCAGGAACGCGTTATTGCCGATGGCGGCTGCGAGCCTTTGAGCCAGGTCTATTGAAAACAGTTCGTCCTCAGAACCCCAGGCCAGAAGAACGGACGTAGCTGCGCTTTTGAGTTCGGCTGGAAGCGCCAGTGTCAGATTGGCGTCAATTGAGCGCAGCAGCTTCTTGACGTCTCTGCGCACGCCGGACGAGACCGCCATGGGACGGACCCAGTCTTTAAGCTGGGCGTCGGGCAGGGGGCGTTTTTGCGAATGCCGCGAAGGATGTCTCGTGGCGTCGTAGTGGCCCTACATGGTGCATGAGCTTTCCAAGAACCCAGGTTGCGAGAGGGACCCGCGGCAACCAGGTGAGATAGCCAAACCCTTTTGCCGGACAGACCTCAAGAGCGTCGCAGTTTGTCAGAACAAGGCGGGAGACCCGTTCATTGTGCCGGGCTGCCACGATCTGTGCGATGACACCTCCGAAATCGAGGGCCAACAAGAGTCACGTCATTGAGATCCAGTTCTTCCAGAAAGTCTGCGACGAGCTGGGCAACCCCCGGTCAATGACAGGTCGGCCTCTTTGTTGAGCGGTGTTTTTATGCGCGCCGAGCGGGAGTTCAGGCACGATGCATCGCCGATGAGAGGTCAGGCGTTCGACCGTCTTGTCCCAAATCGTTCCGTTCAGGAAAAGGCCGTGCACAAAAACGATGGTCGGGCCAGCTCCAACATCGCGATAGGTCACGCGCCCTTGGGGCAGGGTGACGGACTTATCTTCACTGCTGTTCATGGCACCCTCTTTTCGTTGAAATTTTTCTATTCTTTCAAAGTAACCCAGTGGTTACATAAAGGCGATGTTGTATAAGATCAA
>CBDIPP010000006.1:0-62500 GCA_965283695.1 uncultured Parvibaculaceae bacterium
GACATCATGTCGACATCAGGGTGAGAGGAAAGCGGTGCACCTACTTCAAGGCCGTCACCGTCTATCAGATTGAACACACCGGCAGGAACACCAGCCTCGTCAAAAATTTCAGCAAGAAGGTGCGCATTGAGCGGCGCAACTTCAGAAGGCTTGAGGATCATCGTGCAGCCCACTGCAAGCGCAGGAGCAACTTTACAAGCGATCTGATTGACCGGCCAGTTCCACGGCGTGATGAAACCACACACACCAACAGGCTCTTTCACGATGCGGGTAGCGCCGCGGTCTTCTTCAAAATCATATTTCTTGAGGATCTCAAGGGCAGTCGCAAAGTGAGCTGGCCCCATTGCCGCCTGAGCGATTTGTGCAAGCCACGCTGGTGCACCCATTTCCTTAGAAATGGTATCAGCTACTTCTGCGTAGCGGCCTTTATAGACCTCAATGATTTTCTCCATAAGAGCGATCCGCTCTTCACGCGACGTGCGGGAGAAAGCAGGAAATGCAGCTTTTGCGGCGGCTACAGCTTTGTCCACGTCAGCAGCACTGCCCATAGAGATCGTAGCAAATGCTTCTTCTGTCGCCGGGTTGATCACGTCCATTGTTTTTGGCGTGGTTGGGGCAACCCACTCACCGTTAATGTAGAATTTTGTTGTGTCTTTCATGGCTTCCTCCGTTGAGGCCTTCCTGAGATAAGGCAGGCCCCAGAGAACCAGGGCCCATTTCACATTATTTGAGCGGAGTAGCTCTCCGCATTTGGTCGACATCATAAGGGGCTGAGCCACTTTGTGAACAGGGGATCGAGCGAATATTTGGCAAAATCGCACACGTTTTCGGGTGCTGACGGGCAAGGACGCCCGAACCAAAGCAGCGCGCTTGCCTGTAGACCCACGGAACACACATTTTAGGCTAGGGAACCGCCCTTTACGGCCAAAAAAACACCCTTACGCCCACACCCGCACTGGGGAAGTTCCCTTATCAGATCGTGCGAAATCGAAAAACAGTGAATAAAGGACCGGAACCACACCGAGTGTAAGAACCGTCCCCGCCGCCAGGCCGAACATGATGACAATGGTCATTGCGTACCAAAGCTCGCCGCCAAACAGCATGAGCGGCATAAGACCGAGAATAGTCGTCAGCGTCGTCATGATAATTGGCCGCCCGCGCACCAGCGCAGACGCAACGACCGCCTCATCGACCGATTTGCCAGCAGCGCGGTCTAGATCGATCCGTTCAATCATCACGATCCCATTATTGATGATAATTCCGCCAAGGCTCAAGAGCCCCAGCATGGCGTTAAAATCGAGAAACGCACCTGTCAGCAGCAATCCCGACACTGCACCAATCATAATCAGTGGAATTGTGAGCAGAATCACAGCAGGCCTGCGGAAGGAATTAAACTGCCAAACCAGCAACACCAGAATGCCCGCAGCACAATGAGGCAAATAGGCAAATAGAGCGCCTGTAGCTTCTCCTGAGTTTTTCAACTCACCCTGAACTTCAATCGCATAACCGCGAGGCAATTCAATTGCGTTGAGCAATGGTTCAAGCTCCGCATAAAACTCGCTTGCCTGACGTCCGGGCAAAATGGCTGAGACCTTTAAGCCTCGTTCCTGATTGAAACGATGGATTTCAAATGGCTCCAGTATTCCATCAATATCCGCGATCTGAATGAGCGGCACGGCAACATTGCTGGCCGACGAATAGACAGTGATGGAACGAAGCTTATCCAGCTCGTCTCGCTGGTCTTCTGCTGCCCGCATCTTAATCGGGATCACCATATCTCCGTCTCTGAAATCAGTCACCGGCAGGCCATCAAAATAGCTGGCAAGAGAATTCGCGACATCTTCACTTGAGACACCGGCCCGCCGCGCGCGCTCTTGGTCAATTTGAACAAGCACCTTAACGACCGGCGCTCCCCAATTCGTTCGGATGTAGGAAGCACCTGAGACACCCCGGAAGGCCGCTTCAATCTCATTGCCGAGCAAATAAAGTTTCGCGATATTCGGACCCGTAATCTGGATGTCCACAGTCCCAGGTGGGGTCGTACCAAAGAACAATGTCTCCGGGCGCCCCTGAGCTTCCGGGACTTCGTTACGAAAATAGGCCGACGACCTCGCCAGCATAGGACCAACGACATCGAGGTCTGTGACATCGATCAAGACAAACGCCTTGTGAGGCACGGGATCAACCGGCGACATAGCAAGGAAAAAGCGCGGGCCGCCATCAGCAATGTAGGCAGCATGCTGGACAACTTCTGGATTGATCTCTTTGTCCGACAGCCAGGCAAGAAATCCATCCGTCACGCGAATGGTCTCGTTGACGTCCGTCCCGGTTGGCAGCTCAATATGCACAACGAACTGCGCACGGTCTGACGGCGGCATCAGCCGGGAGGTGACAAACCCCATCCCAAGAATTGCCACCACAAGCAGACCAACCATCGCCGCAACAAAGATCAAACGCTGGGTAAGAATAAGAGACAGAATGCGCCGATAAAACCGATAGGGCGCGCTGTCATAGACAACCGCTCCATCTGCTCGTTTGCTATCGGCCTCTAGCAACCAAAAACAAAGTGTTGGCGTGATGGCTATAGAAAGGAACCAAGAAGCAGTAAGGGCTAAAAATAACACCTGCGCCAGCGCGCCAACATATTCACCGGTCACATCTTCCGCCAGATAGAGTGGCATGAATGCGAGAATCGTTGTCAGCGAGGACGAGAGAAGCGGCATCCCCAGTTCTCTTGGCGCGCCAATACACGCCTCCAGCCGATCGACGCCCTCTTCCATACGTCGTTTGATGTCTTCGGCAATGACAATGCCATTATCAACGAGGAGCCCCAGCGCGATAATAATCGCAGCAATCGAAATCCGATGAAGCGGGATTTCCCACAGACTCATCCCCACCAGCGCTGCCAGGATGGCCAGTGGCACAATTGATCCCACGATCAGCCCGGTACGAATGCCGAGAAACAAAATGACCACGACCAGAACAGTTGCAACTGTCTGCAATAGATTATTCGTCGCATCACTTACGGCCGCTGTCACCAATGGCGGTTGGTAAGTCGCAAATTGCAGCACCATGCCCAGAGGAACAGACCCTTCCGCACTTCCCAGCAGGGCCTCTAGGTCTGCGCCAAACTCCGCAATATTCGTTCCGGCGACCATCGCGATCCCTAGCATGATCGACTGCTCACCATTGAAATACGTTGGGCGACTGGGCGGGTCAACATAGCCGCGCGTTACCTCAAATATATCGCGCAAATAGACAATGCCGCCGCCGGACAAATCCAACGGCACATTACGTATCTCTTCTACTGAGTTAAAACTGCCCGTAGGTTCAATTGAAATCCGCTGCCCGTTCGCCGCAACAGAACCGCCAGGTAGAATGACGTTTTGCCCTGTCAGCGCGTTAATAACCGCCACCTGCGACAGACCAAGTTGATCCATATATGCCTGATCTGCTGTCAGCCAGATTTGTTCCTCCTGAACACCATACAGATCAACGCGGCTGACCAATGGTAGCGCTCCAATCCGATCTCTAAGGTCGCGAGCAACATCCTGCATCTCAGCCATAGAGAAATCGGGGCCAGAAAGGGCTAGCGTCGCAACCGCAACACGTCCGTAATCATCGTTTACGTAAGGCCCCGCAGTTCCTGAAGGAAGGTCGGGCGCAAGATCGTCCATCTTGTTACGCAGATCGGTCCAGAGGGGACTGAGATCGAAATATTTATCACCGACCTCCACCTTCACCATCGCCGCTCCGGTAGAAGCGGTTGAGGTTATATCGGTGACCTCTGAAATCTGTTTGGCCGTTTCTTCAATTGGCTTCACGATCAGCTGCTCGATACGTTCTGCCGACATGCCAGGGAAATAGGCTGTAACCACCGCGGTGCGAATGGTGACCTCCGGGTCTTCCTGGCTTGGATGACTGAAATAGATGGTGATCCCTGCACTCAGTAGAGCGATCAACGCAAAAAGTGTGAAGCGGCCATTCTTGATGGCATAAGCAGCAATGTTTCCCATGATGCTGACCTACTGGTTCTGTTGCCAGGGACGCGCCGCCATGCCGTCATGCAGAAAAGCTACCCCCGCCGTCACAATCTGCTCTCCCTCAGCAAGACCTGAGAAAATTTCAATGTCGTTGCCCCGAATATCGCCAAGCCCAACTTCTCGACGAAAGACAGCCTCTTTCTCAGGATCATAGACGAAGACGGGTGCCTTACTATGTTCGCCAGGCCGACCGGCTTCACGGATCGTCAGGTCTGCATCCTTGATAGAGATCGCAGTCAACGGAATAAGAAATGCTTCCCGTCCGTTCAGGTAGGACTGGAAGTTGAACGTGACTTTCGCCGTCATGCCGGTTCGAATATCCGCATCGCCAAGCTCCACAAGAGCCACCTTCACAGCGAAGGCGTTTCCAGCTTCCGCACGAGACGCAATCTCTGAAACAGCGCCGCCAAAAAGCTCGCCTTTCAAGGTCGGAAAAGAGACCGAAACAGGCTGGCCATAGTCAACTTCGCGAATGATGGTCTCAGGCACCAGGACTCGAACTTCCAAGTCTCCTGCTGACTGAATTTCAAAGAGCGTTGTCCCGACAGAGACTTCCACAAAGGGGTCAATTTCCCGACTGGAGATCGTGCCTGCAAAGGGTGCTGAGAGAATGGTGCGATCCAGATCTTTTTGCGCGCGTTCTACATCACTTGTTGAAACGCTCACGCTAGCAGCAGCTGCATCATAGGCGGCCTGGGCACTGTCAACAGCAGCCTGCGTCACGAAGCCTTTGTCAATGAGAGCAAGCTTGCGGTCCAGATCCTCTTTGGCTTCTGAGCGCTTCGCCCGCGAGCTGGAAAGCTGGGAGCGCGCACTATCAAGCGCAATCTGATAGTTGGTACGGTCCAGAAGTGCCAGCACCTGCCCCGCGACAACCGTTTCACCTGCAGAAACATTCACTTCCGTGACGCGGCCACCTACTTGGAAACTCAAGATCGACTGGTCAGACGCTTCAACAACACCGGAAATGCTTCGGACTTGTCCTGTCGCACGCTCACTGACCGTTTCGAGCTTAACGACCGGTGGGGGCACGATAGTCGCCTCGACAACCAGCTCGTCACACCCAGCTACAACAATCAAAACCGCCAGTGGAACCAGAAGAGACCATCTTCGCATCATATTTCCTCTCTTTTTCCGCAGATTCGCGAACATAGACCAATAGACTGTGACTCGAGACCCGTCAGCGTACAAGCCGACAAACCACCTGAGGATAAGTTTGACCCCAAAATTTCAGAGTTTCACGATCTGCGCCTATAGTGCGGCCAACCACAACCCAATTGCCCCCAATTTACTGCCGCGCGAGCGCGGCAGAGAGTGACCTTTTGAGCACCATCGACCCGCAGACACCCACATCACAAAACCTAGCAGACGCCGAAAAAGCCTTTGACGAACAAGTCCGCCGCGACCTGCCGCGAAACTATGCCGTCAACATGGTGCATGGCCTTTTGGGACAGACCGGTTTCCGGCTGGTTCAAGCACCCACCTTCGTGCCTGCTTTCATCTACATTCTATCGGGCTCTGAACTTGCCGTCGGTCTGGCGCTCGCCGCGCAGCATTTTGGTGCTGCCAGTTCATCCCTTCTAGGCGCCACTCTTATCGAGCACCGCAAGAAAGTCATCCCTATCGGGTTTGTGGTTGGCGGCCTGATGCGTGTCCAGGTCCTGGGCCTGGCTCTCGCAGGCCTCTTTCTCGATGGTGAAGTCGCTCTCGTCGCCGCCTGCCTCTTCTTGTGCCTCTTCGGCTTTTTTAACGGCATGCAGGCCGTAATTTTCAACTACATGATGTCGAAAGTCATTCCAGTGAACCTGCGCGGTCGTCTGACCGGCTTGCGCAACTTCATGGCGGGGCTCACCGCGTCGGGCGTTGCCTATCTCGGCGGCCAATATTTCATTGAGACAAATGCGCTAGGCAATGGCTATTCCGCCACTTTCCTGACGGCCTTCATTCTGACCAGTGTCGGGCTCGGTCTCTTGGCTTTCATTAAAGAACCCGTGCCTCCGGTGATCCGGGCGCAGGCCAGTTTCCTGGGGCGTATGAAAGAAATCCCAGCACTCCTACGGGCCGACCCTGGCTTCACCCGCTTCTTCATGGCACGCTCGCTTGGCGCTCTTGGCACTATCGCAGTGCCTTTTTATGTGCTCTACGCCGGGGAAGTTGTGGGCCTGAGCGGGACCAATCTCGGCATTCTCTCCCTCGCTTTTCTCCTGAGCCAAACAGCAACCAATCTCGGCTGGGGCGCGCTCGCGGATAAGACCGGCAACCGCTTCGTCTTCATGGCCACCCTAGTGACCTGGATTCTCTCAACGGTCCTGTTGTTCTTCGCAAATGACATCATCCTGCTCGGCCTGGTCTTCGCTGGGCTCGGCGCCGGACTTGGCGGCTTCCAGATCTCTTCTCAAAACATGGTGCTGGAGTTTGGCGACCGACAGGACCTGCCCATGCGGATTGCAATTTCCAACATGGGCAACTCATTCATGATGGGCCTGGGACCTCTCATGGGTGGATTTGTGGCTCTCTGGTTTTCCTACACAGCAGTTTTCTGGTGCGCCATGGCGTTCATGTGCATCGCATTGCTGATGGTCGCCTTGCTGATAGACGAACCGCGAAACCGTACCTAAGAGGCACCAAGACTAGTTTGCAGCACCGCCCTGAAGACGCGCCGCAACAGCGTCGACTTCCGCCCAAACGCGAAGGAAATTGCCGCTCCAGAGTTTCTCAATCTCCTCATAGGTGTAGCCGCGCTTGAGGAGCTCTTCAGTGACATTCGCGGTCTCGGACGCATCGTCCCAACCGACCACGCCACCACCACCATCAAAGTCCGATGAAATGCCCACGTAGTCGATGCCCATCACTTTGACGGCATGGTCAATGTGATCAACAAATTGCGCAAGCGTCGCCCGCGGGTAAAGCCGATTGATCTCCGCCATCCCCTCACGGAACTCAGGCAGTTTGCCATGCGCAAGGAAGCTAAACCGCGCCGCGCCCTGCTCGTGAGCAATCTGGTTCCGCAACGCCATGCCAGCCGCCGTCCGGCCAGGGTCTGCCTTCACATAGGTGGAGAAGGCAACGATCTGCGCAATGCCACCTTTAGTCGCAAGTGTGCGCATCTGATCATCACTAAGGTTCCGGGGATGGTTTGCCAATGCTGTGGTAGCTGAATGAGACGCGATCGCCGGTGCTTCGGACAGCTCTACCGCCTGCATCATCGCATCGTGCGAGATGTGAGAAATATCAACCATCATGCCAAGGCGGTTCATCTCCTTCACCACGTCGCGCCCAAAGTCGCTTAACCCACCATGCTCCGCAGGAGCATCGCCCAGATCGATCCGCGGCATCGAACTGTCAGCGATATCATTGTGGCCGACATGGGCAAGCGTCATATAGCGCGCGCCACGATCATAATATTCTTCAACAAGCGACAGGTCCTTACCGATCACATAGCCATTCTCGATCCCGATCATCGCGACCTTGCGACCCGACCCGTGAATATCAACCACATCTGCTGGCGTCGACGCCAGGCCAATGCGGCTTGGATAAAGCGCATCCGTCATCGCGTGAATAGCGTTGAACTTAACGAGAGCCGCCTCTCGAGCAGCCGCATAGTTTTCTTCCGTCCGCGCGGTCTGCCCCACATAGACGATGAAGAAAGCCGCATCGAGCCCCCCTCTTTCCATCTTAGGCAAATCCACCTGAAGCCGCGTCTCAAGACCAGGGTCAACTTCGGGCATCGTTGTGTAGGTCGGCGGAATATCAACATGGGTGTCCAACGTCAGAACAGGGCCATGCACCCTGGAGAACCCTCGAGTCTCCCCTGCCTCATCCACCAGTTCAAAGGCCAGCCAGCCCAGACCGACCAAAACGGCAAGCACAGCGATGATGAGAAAAATGGGTCGTGACATGGGATTTCGTCTCCTGTTTTCGGGACGCTGGCACAGCCATCTACGTCTTGCAAGAGGTTCCGCAAGCAACAGTCTTGTAAGTCACTGTGGCCACCCTACATTGGGCTGAACCAAAAGGGAGAGATCACGTGACCGCAGAAAACGCAGTTCAAAGCCTCAGTGTCATCATCGGCGTCGGCGCATCAAATGGTGTCGGCGGGGCCCTTGTGCATCGTTTTGCCAAAGGCGGCGCACCGGTTCTGATTGTTGGACGCACAGCAGAGAAGATCGAAGCCGTTGCGAAGGAAGTGACGGCAAATGGCGGCACGGCCTATACGCAAGTCTGCGATGTAACGAGCCCCGATCAGGTAGCAACCCTGTTTGAAGTTGCCAAAGAACACGGACCTTTAGGGTCTGTGCTCTACAATGCGGGCAACAATGCCATCATCCCTTTTGAAGAGGTAACGCCAGAGCAGTTTGAACAGTTTTGGCGGACAGGCGCCTATGGTGCGTTTCTGGTGGCACAACAGGCCTTGAAGGTTATGGCGGAACAAGGGTCTGGCTCCTTCCTCGTCACTGGCGCGTCTGCATCCATGCGAGGCAAGCCCAATTTTGCGCATTTCTCCTCCGCCAAAGGCGCCCTTAGAAACCTCACGCAGTCTCTTGCGCGGGACTACGGCCCGAAAGGGGTTCATGTCGGCCATGTCGTGATCGACGGCGTTGTGAACGGAGATATGGTCCGCAGCATTTATGAAGGGTACCTGGAGAGCAAAGGCAACAATGGCGCCCTTGAGCCGACCGCAATTGCCGAAGCCTTCTGGCAGCTCCATGTGCAGCACCCAAGCGCCTGGACACACGAACTCGACCTGCGCCCATTCAAAGAGGACTGGTGAGCCATCCGCTCACAAGGCACCGCCAGCAATAGAGAGAAACTCCTCCACTTCTTCCTCTGAAGTGCAAAAGGATGTGACCAGGCGCACAGCAATCCCGTCTGGTTCACGCTCCCATGGGTAGTAAGCGGCCCCTGCAGCAACGAGCGCTTTGTGCGCGGGTTTGGGAAGAACAGCAAACACCTGGTTCGCTTGCACTGCATGGCGGAGCCGCGCACCCGGCAATTTTTCGATGCCGTCAGCCAGCAAGGCCGCCATCTTGTTTGCATGAGCAGCCATATCCAACCAAAGACCATCTTTCAGGTAGGCGCCCATCTGGGCACCGAGGAACCTGCCCTTGGACATGAGCTGACCGGCTCTTTTGCGCATGAAAGGGAGATTTGCGGCTAGAGCTTCATCAAAAACGATCACAGCCTCCACGCCCATTGCGCCGTTCTTCGTCGCACCAAAAGAAAGCACATCCACACCTGCCATCCAGGTCATCTCAGCGGGGCTGCAGCCGAGCGACACCACCGCATTGGCAAACCGTGCACCATCCATATGCACACGCAGCGAGTGCGTCTTCGCCAGCGTAGACAGAGCTTCAATCTCCGCGACCGAATAGACCGTCCCGCTTTCCGTCACCTGAGACAGGCTGATCGCCTGAGCTTGTGGATGATGAACAATCCCTTGAGCAAACCCGTCAAGACCCCGCTTGATGGCCATCGGGGTGATTTTGCCATGCTCTCCAGCGAGCGGCAGCAATTTGGCCCCGTGCATGAAGAATTCCGGCGCTCCACACTCGTCGGTATGAACATGAGCACGCTCATGCGCAAAAACAGCGCCATGTGGTTCTGTAATCGCCGCAAGGTTGAGCGCATTGGCGGCCGTCCCGGTCGCCACCAGAAAGACGGCCACATCTCTCTCAAAAACCTCAGAGAGACGGTCACACGCTTCCTGCGTGAACTCATCCGCCCCATATCCTGGAGCCGCCCCCTCATTTGCAGCACCCAGAGCAGACATAATCTCCGGCGCGACACCGCTGCCATTATCACTCGCAAATTTCATGAAATTCCCCTGAGACGACCCGCCACATGCAATGAAACTGATTAATCTCTATATGCTAATGGTCGTTCCGTCTTCAGGAAAACAAACCCATGTCCGAGCAACGAAAACCGTTTCGAGAGCCTCTTCACCCCTCTATCAACGAGGCACTGATTGAAAAGCTCGTACGTACCTTTTACGCGAAAATCCGTGCCGACAAGGAACTTGGGCCGATTTTTGGGAATGTGATCACGGGAGATTGGGAGCCTCATCTTCAAAAGATGTTCTCCTTCTGGTCATCCCTAACCATGCTGACTGGCCGCTACAAGGGTCAGCCCATGGTCGCCCACATGAAGCTTAAAATGGTCGAACCATACCATTTCGATAGATGGCTCTCCCTGTTTCGTGAGACGGCAGGAGAAGTCTGCCCTCCACCCGCCGCCGCAATCTTCATTGATAAGGCAGAACGTGTCGCCGAAAGCCTGAAGCTCGGCATGTTCTTCAAGCCCGAGGAAGCGGCAGCAAAAAAATCGCCGCCGCCCACGAATACTTAAGCTGTCTCTTCAAACGGCGTTTGCAAAAATCATCAGACCGTAGATCGCAAAAGCCGCCATTGAAATGGTGGTGAACACCATACCTGCCGCGCGTCCAGCGCCCACACCACCGCCCGATCCCACAAAGTTGACGGCGTGGATCAAGCGTCCAAGAACCAGGCTGGTGCCACCAGCAAGCATAAGCCAGGAAGGCGCACCAGCCAATTCCGCGAGTGCCATGGCAATCAAGACTATCGGCACAGTTTCCGTGAAATTGCCGTGGGCACGCATGCGCCGCAGCAGTACATCATCATCACCATGCATAAAATTGATCCCAACCTTGCCACGATGGACGCCCACCAGGGTGGTCAGGCCGATCTGAATGAAGATCAACACGCCGGCGAACAGAGCTGTGAGGTAAAGGGTCATAGCAATCTCCTTAGCTGCAGATAGATGCAGGCACACAAGTGTGCCCGCCCTTTGTGGAAAACCATGAGACGCTCAGGCCTGAGGGGCTTCATAGGAGATAAACGCAATGCTCGCGCCAAACGGATCGCGGATTGTCGCCATACGTCCGACACCTGGTGCGTCCGCCGGTGCACTCACCTCCTCGGCGCCAGCTTTCACTGCTGCGCTAAAACGCTGATCCACATCATCAACCGTGATGTAGACAACCCAGACAGGGTCATTGGACGGTGTGTTAGGAATGCCGCCGATCGGACCTTCACCGACCATAATGCCAGGATAGCTTGAGCCGTCCTGCATAGGCATGTCGACCACATTCCATCCAAGCACACCTTCATAGAACTTCCGCGCTGCCGCAGGATCAGTGCTGTTATGGGCAATCCAACTTGGCATGCCATGGGTTGTTGTGGGGTTCGTTGTCATGTCTCTCTCCCTTGTTCGTTTCGGGCTTGTACCCGATCACCCCAAGGACGCGTAAAGAATGCCTAACCCGACAAGCACGACTTACTTTTTCAGAGAAGAAAGACGGCGTTCAATATAATCCCGTTCCGCATCTGACGGCCCAAGCATAAGCGCCTTTTCATACGCCTCTCGGGCGGCTGCCTCGTCACCCAATTCGGCGCAAAGCGCGCCACGGGTTGAGTGAAAATAGAGGTAGTTCTGTAGATCCGCCGCGATAGGCTCCATGCCTTTAAGCGCCTCCGCTGCACCTCTCACTTTAGACGCCGCGACCAATCTGTTGAGGGTCACCACCGGCGAGGGCTGCGCCTGCTCCAAGGCTCGGTAGAGGCGTTCAATCTCCGACCAGTCTGTCTCTTCTGCATTTGGCGCGGCACAATGAACCGCGCCAATTGCCGCCTGAATCTGAAAAGCGCCGGGACGCCCACGACGCAGCGCCTTTTCCACCAAAACCTGACCCTCGGCAATTGCGGATCGATCCCAAAGACTGCGGTCCTGTTCGTCCAAAGGCACAAGTGTCTCGGACACATCCTGCCGGGCGGAACTGCGCGCATAGTGCAAAAGACAGAGCGCGAGCAACCCCATCACTTCTGGCTGCGCAGGGAACAGCTGCAGAAGGAGCCGTGTAAGGCGGATCGCTTCTTGGCAAAGCGCATGTCGAATGTGATCTGGTCCGCCATGGGAAGAATAACCCTCATTGAACAAGAGGTAGAGCATCACCAGAACGGCGTGTAACCGTTTAGCCCGCTCCTGAGGAGACGGCGTCTCAAGTGTCGCTGCCACAAGAGCGGCCTTTTTCTTGGCCCGCGTAATCCGCTGCTCCATGGACTTCGGCTTCACGAGAAAGGCCCGCGCGATTTCCTCAACTGAAAAGCCGACAACCACCTTCAGCGCAAGGGCCAACTGATCCTGGACCGATAGCTCATCATGGCAGCACATAAAAAGAAGCCGGAGCACATCGTCCCGGTAGTCAGACATATCAATCGCTTCTGCATAATCTGCTTCAACGTCGCCCAGGTCAGCCTCGCCCCCGCCACCTTCAACCACGGTCCGTTCTGTCTCGCGCCGGCGAAGCGCATCTATGCCAGCATTTCGACCGACCAGAATGAGCCAGGCTGTGGGGTCTTTCGGCACACCGCTTTTCGGCCAAGACTTAATCGCCCGCATGCAGGCATCCTGATACGCATCCTCAGCCAGATCGACAGTTCTAAAGTAGCGCGTGAGCGCCGCCATCGCACGTGGCCGCGCAGCGGTAAAGTGACGAGAGAGAGGTGATGCCTTAGCCATCATCAGCAGCGATCACCTGCCCTGGGCCAAACCAGCTGATCGGCCTCACTTCGACGGATGCTATATCCAATGGCAGCAGCTTCGCAGCCTCAATCGCTTCCTCAATCGTGTCGCACTCAATTGTGTAGAACCCGAGCAGGTGTTCTTTTGTCTCAACAAAAGGGCCATCGGTTACAACCGGCACACCCCCTTGCTCCCGCAAAGTCACCGCTGTTGCTGTCGCATGGAGCTTAGCCGCCGGACCGTTTTGCTTCTCCTCCGCAAGACGGTCCTGAAGGGCATAGTGCTTACTCATGACCGCTGCCTGCTCGTCCTCAGAAAGCTGATCGAACGTTCCGTCTTCCCCAAATATCAAAATTGAATACAGCATGGTCCCTCCAAAATTGGCCAGTTCATAGGACGGGCGGACACGGCAAAATCCGACATCACAGCAGACGTTGCCGGCAAGCCATTCAAACATATGGCCTATTTCTGAAAAAGCTGAGCGTTTTCGCAGTTTTCAGCCTCATCCCAGAAATCGGCAAGATCTTAAGGGAAAGCAGCATCACCTTTGGTCACAACACCAAAGGAGATTTGACGATGCATGAACGCTTGCAATGGCTCTGCCCGCTGCTGGGGATGAGCTTGCTTTTCTCGATCCCAGCACTGGCGAAATCACCCGACCATGAAAAACTCGTCGGCACCTGGGCGACCCAGGGATATGGCGCGCAGATTCTCATTACGCCATGTGGCAACGCGGGAGAGAAGCTGTGTGGGCAGATCACCTGGCTTTGGACGGGCCGAGACGCGGAGGGGCGGTTGTTAACGGACGAACAAAACCCAACCGCTCATCTGCGTGATCGACCACTTATCGGCACACCCATATTTCGGAACTTCGCGCGCCTTCGCGACGGACGCTGGCAGGGCGACGGAATTTACAACCCGGAAGATGGCAACACCTACGCAGCATCGCTGAAGCCCCGCGCGGATGGAACTCTGAACGTGACCGGCTGTGTGCTGGGTATCTTCTGTCAGACCCAGATCTGGCGACGACCGCAATCTGTCTGTCCCGCAACCATCACCCAAGCCCACAAGGATTAGGAGTATCGGATGAGAAAACCTCAATTCATCGCCCGCCAAGGCCGCCAGCCATCCGGCCTCTTTGGCTCCTTAGTTGGGCGCATCATGTCGAAAGAAACCGCCGCCGCAAACGACATTGCCATCGCCCTGCTAAACGTGTCGCCGGGCGATCGGGTGCTGGACGTCGGCACAGGCCACGGCGCCGCACTCGCCACCCTCGCAACACTTAACGATCCAGGCTCTTTGGACGGTCTCGACTTCTCACCCACTGCCTTGAAGATCGCCCGAAAGAAAAACAGACTGCTCTTGAAATCAGGCAAGCTTCATCTGCACGAAGGTGCGAGCGACGCCATGCCTTATGCCGACCAGAGCTTCGACAAAATCCTGACCATGCACACGATCTACTTCTGGGAGGATGCGGCCACCCATTTTGGAGAGATCTTTCGAGTGCTCGCACCCGGCGGGCGTTTCGTGATCGGGTTTCGGCCGGGAGATGACGCACGCGCCGCTTCGATCTTCCCGGGCAACATCTACGCGTTCCCCACCATTGCCGACGTCAAACAGCTTCTTGAGAAGGCAGGGTTTCGTATTGCAGAGACGGAACGACGGGACGATCGGAAATCTATCCTCAGTTGGATTGCTGCCGAACGGCCAGACCCCAACTAAGAAGCCCAAGTTTAGAGGCCCATCAGGAAATCATGGATTGGGCGAACGGTCGTGAAAGCAGAAACCGCCTGTTTGACAGCATCCTGACCTGTAGCTTTGGCATGTCCCTTATTGTCGATCCAGGCACCAAGTCCTTTATATTGCAACAAATGGGCATAAGCCGGATCGGCATCATAACCGGAGGGCACCCGCTTCAGATCAGGCTCACTCAACCGGCAACCCTTTCTGACAAGAGACTTCATGGCCTTCTCTAGGATCGCGGCGCGCTTAGGGTCGCACACAGCGGCGCGATATAGCTCAAGCGCCTGCTTGTCCAAGTTCATCGCCCCCGCACCGTAGAAGACGCCTTTCGTATCAAGGGAGAAATAGAAACCGGAATGGGTCCCCTGGCCCGTCTTCCCGGGCGTTCCGAAAAATGCCATGCGCACATGGGTATTGTAGGGTGTCTTGTCTTTGGAGAAGCGAACATCGCGATGAATGCGGAAAAGCTTGGGAACGACTTCGCCGTCCAGCTTTTTCTCGAGCGCCGCCTGAACCTCGCTCAGGAAATGCTCCGCAGGAGCTTTCACATTCCGCTCATAGTTCGCTTTATTGGCAGTGAACCAATCGCGTGAGTTGTTTTTCTCAAGATCTTTCAGGAACTTGATCCCTGCCTTCGGAAATCCTTCGAATCCAACACCCATTTTCGCCTCCCGATCAATACAGACCCATCTTTCACTTAAAGACGCACCCGTCATCAGAAATCCGACAGGCTGGCATTAACGGTGACCAAAAATACAAATACCTGGTGGAGAGACCCCCACCAGGCAACTCGTCGTGTAGGTCGATCTATAGAAGGACCTCTGCACCGATCATCAAGATCGCCGCCCAGGACACAAGGTAAACCGGTGTCCGCAGGTAAGGCACACCTGCGATATAGACAATCGCATGCAGAACCCGGGCGTAGAAAAACACCGCCGCCCATTGTGCAACTGCCGCAGCAGAACCCGTCTCCAGAAATGCTGCTGCAACAACAACAGCGATGAAGGCAGGCATGGTTTCCACCATGTTGAGGTGGGCCCGTTGCGCCCGCTGTGCCCAAAGGGGCGGTTCTGGTTGGCTCGCCGGAAAGCCCTCCGGGTAATTGTTCAGGAAGGTGGGGAGTCCCCAAACAAACAGGCGCGCCAGAATGTAAGGCGTCCAAAGTAGAACAGTGAGGACACCGCTTAACGCGAGATAGATAAATACGTCTTGCATGATCTTTTCCCAGTAATGCGCGTGAAGTTAAGAGGCGAAGCCACCATGGATGACTTCAAGCTTGTTGCCGAAAGGATCGCGAACAAAGCCCGTGTAAACATCCGGCATTGGATAGTCAGGCCGCGGACCTGGTTCCCCGGCACACACACCGCCGAGCTTCATCGCTGTTGCGTGGAAGGCGTCAACAGCTTCCTTAGAAGAGGCTTTGAAGCAGATATGGACGCCATTCCCCGCGGTCGCAGCTGCGCCATCGTTTGGCAGCATGATGAGGAACTGGACAGCGCCATTGCCATAGGCAGCAAAGCCGTCAGTGGCAGCAAGGCATGCGCAATCAATGGTCTCCATCACGGCATCGTAGAATCTTTTACCTTGGTCAATGCTGGGCACGCCAACGCTCAGGTGGTCAATAATGTTCATCAATATTCTCCAGAATTGGAAAGGGGAAAGTGAAGAGAGGTAAAACCTCTCTTCAAATGTCTTAGAGGTCCGTCGCAGCTGTGTGCTCGATCTTGATCCAGTTGGTCGCAGCCTTGGAGATCGTGCCAGCACGGTCTTTGTTGAACGCCTGAAAGATTTCTTCGTTCAGAAAGACGTAGAGCTTGCCGTCAACAACCGCCGCAAACTGCGGGTCACCGTCGAACTTCTTGCTGACAGAAACGCCAAACGTGCAGAAGCCACCATTCTGAGGAACGTATTTCTCAGGATTGGCTGTAAACGTGTTCATGTTGGTTTCGGACGAGAAGTAATAAGCAACACCCTCATGGACTGCTGTGTAAGGCGCTGCACCGTCCAACCGGTTGCCGAGCTCGATGAAAGCAACAGGGTCAACACCATGAAGGCCGAGCGGCGCGCCAGCAGCGGTGAGACCAGCAGCGACATTATTCTCGTCAGCGGCAAGTACAGGAGCCGTTGTTGCCATGGCGGCCAGAGCAATAGCGGCAAGTGTGAGTGATTTAGACATCCCAGAATCTCCTTGAATGGGGTTCGACATCAACGAGGATCTAGGTGCGCCCGTCAGGACGAATTATCAATCGAACCCAAAGAGATTGGGACTGAACGCAAACCACTTGGGACGGATTGCAAAAAGGAAGAGAAATTGGGAGGGAAATGCCCGGCCATCTATGCCTGGGCGCGCCGATAGGCGCTGGGTGCGACCCCGAACTTGCCGGAGAACGCGCGACTGAAGGCCGCCGAGGATTGATAGCCCGATCGGCTCGCGACTTCCTGCATGCTGCATTGCGACCCCTCGAGAAGGGAAAGGGCTTTTTGCAATCGCCAGTCAGAAAGATAAGCCATGGGACCTGTCCCCATCAGCTGCCTGAAACGTTCCGCAAAACGGCTTCGGGACATGCCGACTTCTGATGCAAGCCGTTCAACAGTCCAGGTTTCCGCAGGCGCGCCATGAATGACTTGAAGGGCTCTGCCAATCTGTTTGTCCTGAAAAGCCTCTAGGACTGACGCGAGCTGAGGACTCTGACTAACTCCCACCCGCAGCAGTTCAATAAACACAATCTCAGACAGCCGGGTGACCGATGCTGCCGATCCCATTTCAGCGGAGAAAGCCCGCCGCACTAGCACGCGCAGCATTTCATCGAGCCAGGGTTCGCGCGCCCGCATTGAGGCTGTCGTCACCAGAAAATCAGGTAGGGCTCTGAGCAAAGGGTGGTCAGCCCCGGGCCGAAAAACAAAATGTCCGCAGACCATCTGAGTGGAGGCATCCTTGTTTCCTGCACCAACAGCGACGACTCCCTGCCCGTCATATCCGACATCGCGGAGAACCGTCTCTAGATCCGGTGCGGACGCGCAAGCCTGATCAGCAAGAATATGAGAACGTCCACGAGGAATAAGGATCAGATCACCGGGACCAAGCGTGACGGTGGTGCCATCAGAAAACTGCACATGGGTGCTTCCCTGAACAACAAGGTGAAACCGCGCTGCCTGCTCAAGATCCGGTACGGTGACCGCCCATCGATCCGAAAAATCGGTGCGGAAATAAAGCACCCCTTTCAGGTTGAGCGTATCGAGGATGTCATCAAGAATGTCCATGAGAGCAATGTTGCTTCTCTGCAGAGAGGTTGCAACCGACCTGGCAGATCACATTTCCGCGAAGGGCAACTATGGCGTTCTTACTTCGGCGGCAGGCTCCCTGCAAATTTTGCAGCAAAAGAAATCCAGTCTTTGAGCCCCGTCTCGAGACAGGCATCCGCGTCCACCCAGACCATGCCGCCCATGCGTCGCCCGTTAAAATCAACAAGTTCTGCCCCTGGTCGGGTCAGCGCTTCTATCTCCAAGTCTTTCCCGACGCGAAACATAAAGCGCCCCACTCCCACACCACAGAGCATGTTGCCGTTCAACATCCAGCAATAGCCGCCAAACATCTTCTTTTCTGAAATACCCTTTCGGCGCTTTAATGTGTCGCGCATCAGGTCCGCAAGATGAGGATCATAAGGCATGAGGTGTCCTTTACATGTGAGAGATCATGCCTAGGACGCACACCGCTCGCCCAATCCGACACAGAGACTTGGCCGCGTTCTATCTCCAGGCATCGGGATCAAATGGACCGGGCCAACCATAGACCTTAAGGTCGATCCGCCCACTGGCGCGCCGGATAACGCCCTCTTGGCGCAGCAGGTCACCTTGCAAGGTTTCGCCGCCCCCTTCATTCCGGACGCTGATCTTGCCTTGCGAATTCACCACCCGGTGCCACGGCACTTTTTTAGCGTTCTTGCCATCAAGGGCACCCAGCGCCTGGCCCACTTGTCGGGGGCCACACCCGACAATCTTGGCAAGTTGCCCATAGGTCGCAACCTGACCAGCAGGTATTTCAGCAATGAGTTTATAGAGGCGCCTATAGTCCATCACGTGCCGACGCTATCGCAACAATCCGTTCAAAGCCATGTCCACATGTGCTTCCATGAACGCATCTAGGTCGAGAGGTGCAACAGGTTCAAATGTCATTTTCCAGACAGCTGCGAAAATTGCCGGGCCCATTATAATATGGGGCATCTTGCTCATGGGGCCATCTAGAAACTCCCCTCGCGTGATGCCGCGTTGAACAATCCGATCAATCAGGGCCATGCCTTTCGAAATTGAGCCGCGATAATAGTTGGCCGGGATTTCCGGGAAACGTGCGCCCTCGGCGATGATGATCCGCAGCAATATGCGGGCGTCTGAAGCAACAATTTTTTCATAGATAACCTTGAGCACGAGCTTCAATAACTCGTCTGTAGGGCCTGGATAATTCTCGACCAACTCCTCGACATTATCGAGAGTTGAAATGACACGGGACGTCACCGCTGCCTGAAAAAGCGCTTCTTTATTGTCGAAATAGCGATAGATCGTGCCTTTAACCACGCCAGCACGAGCCGCCACATCGGCAAGACGAGCTCCTGCAAACCCCTTCTCAGCAAATTCAGCGAGTCCAGCTTCAACAATTTCAGCAGGGCGAGCGTCTTTTCGCCTTTGTCTTTTCGTCGGTGCGGTCGATCGGGACACTGTTTCTGGTTTTGTCATATTCAGGTCTGGATTCTCATCTTCACTTCGCCTATACATTAATGACCCAACGGTCATTAATAGTCAAGATTGCAGATCGAAACCAACCATAGGGATGAAGAAAATGGCGCAACTGCCCGAAGAATCGACAGAGGGTGCCGACCTCCCCTTGGAAGCCGTTGATCGCTCCATGGACAAGACGATGAACAAAACCAATGCGCTCTGGGCTAAAGCAAAAAGCTTCCGGATCATTCCCATCCTCATGATCTGTGTCGCGTTCGGCGGCATTATGGGCCTCTACTTTCAGCCTCCTGGACTCCAACTCGCAATGCGGACGCTCGGCCTGGAACCAGGGGCGGGCACCTCAAGCCCCATAGCAGTCCCTCTCAATCACACTATCATTGCGGAGATTGATCCCTCGGCCACCCCTGGCCCCGATACGGTCATTGGTCTGGGTGCACTACTGCCCGATGGAGATGTAACAACAATCGCCCCGCCCTTTGGCGCAGGCGATGCGCGCGTAACGACATTGGTCGTCGATGAAGGCGACCAGGTAACAGTAGGCGACACGCTCGCCGTTCTAGACAATGAAGCACAATACAAAGCAGCACTTGAAGCGGCGGAGGCCAATGTCGCACTCAAACAAGCAAACCTGGAACAGACACGCACCTCCATTGAGGCCAGTCTGAAAGAGGCACGCGCGAGCCTAGGCAGCGCCGAAGCGGCTGCATTGAACGCCCGCAAAGACTATGAACGCGCACAATCCCTCATCCAGCGGGGAAGCATTTCAGAATCTGTGCTGGACCAGAGGCGGGCGACCAGTGACCAGGCAGCTCGGACTGTAGATCAGGCACGCGCCACACTCTCCCGCTACGTGGGTGAGATAGACAGTCAGGTCGATGTTGTGGTCGCTGCACGGAGCTACGACGCTGCAAAGGCAGCTCTCACACAAGCTGAGCGAGACCTTGAAAAAGCCTATGTCCGCGCACCCATCACCGGCACAGTCCTCAAAATTCACGTTCGCCCAGGAGAAAAGCCGGGCGCTGAAGGGGTCATGAACATAGGCAATATTGAGCGCATGACAGCGGAAGTTGAAATTTATCAAACGCAGATTGGGGATGTAAAACTTGGAGATCCCGTTAGCATCACGGCCAATGCCCTACCCTCTCCGTTGCAGGGTAGCGTCTCGCAAATCGGCCTGGAAGTCGAACGTCAGACATTGATTGACGATGATCCGGCAGCCAATACAGATGCCCGTATCGTGGAAGTGACCGTTTTGCTGAACGACGCATCTTCTGAAATCGCCGCACGATATACAAATCTTCAAGTAGTCGCGACGATCAAAACAGCGAATGGCTCATGACAGCTCTGCTCACAACACTCCTCGGCAGGCTTCCCATTGGCTGGCTACAGCTGAAACATAACAAGTCACGGCTTGCAGCAGCGATCGCCGGCGTGGCATTCGCCAACATTTTGATCTTTATGCAGCTGGGCTTCCTCGGCGCGCTGGTTGAGACCACCAAACTCCCCTACCGGCCCATGGTGGCGGACATTCTAATTTCCGCATCCGATGCAAACACGCTTTCAGACGGCAGCAATGTTGCCCGCCAACGGCTTTATCAGGCGCTTGCTGTTCCTGGTGTCGCAGACGCGAGCCCCTTCTATCTCGGGAAATTTGACTGGCAGCGCGACAATGGAACGACTGTCAACTTCCAGGTCTTTGGCATTGATCCCACGAAGCAGATCTTCAACGATCCAGAGATCGACATGGCTCGGGCACAACTACAACTTCTCGATACCGCCCTTCTCGACAGGTCAGCCCGCAACATTGAGTCCGAACTCGCCGCCAGTATTGATGGGGGGATGCCACACCGGTTTGAGGCCAACGGGCGAACCTTGAGTGCCGTAAGAACCTTTTCAATCGGCGCGGGCTTCGAAGCAGACGGCTATCTCATCGTGTCAGACCAGACCTTTCTGCAAATGTATCCACAGCGCACTGCTGGCGCGCCAACCCACATCCTCGTTACCGTGGAGCCCGGTGTATCACCACAGACAGTTGTGCGAAATCTGCAGAGCGCAATCCCGGAACAGGACGTCATCATTCGAACGGTTGAAGAAGCTGCAGCCGCTGACGAGGCCTATCAGACCACAGAGCGCCCTGTCGGCGTGATCTTCGGCTTCGGCGTCATCATTGGCGTACTCGTTGGGCTCATCATCGTCTACCAGGTTCTCTCAACCGATGTGGCTGATCACCTGCGTGAATATGCGACCCTCAAAGCCGTTGGATATAAGCAGAGCTTCTTCCTCAGCATCGTCTTTGAAGAAGCCATCATCCTGGCCATCTTTGGCTTCATACCAGGAGTCCTGTTTGCTCTAGGGCTGTATGACGTCCTGACCAGCGCTACCGGTCTCCCCGTAGAGATGACGGGCACAAGGGCCATAGCGGTCCTGTTTGGAACCAGCGCCATGTGCCTCATTTCTGGCGCCATCGCCACAAGAAGACTGGCCGGCGCCAACCCCGCCGACCTGTTTTGAGGGCGACATGAAACTGTTCAACAAAGACATAGACCAGACATCAAAGGCAGCTACACCAACCGACCAGCAGAGCCCAATTCACATGCACGGGCTCAATCACTGGTTTGGGTCTGGCGAAGCTCGTAAGCAGGCTTTGTTCGACATTGACCTCACCATAGAACGCGGGTCACTTGTCATCCTCATGGGCGCATCAGGCTCCGGCAAAACCACACTGCTCACTCTCGCGGGTTGCTTGCGAGACGTACAGGATGGCAGCGTGCAACTTCTTGGTCAGGAGCTAAACGGCGCGGACGAAAACGCGCTCGTAGCCTGCCGACGGCGTCTGGGCTTCATCTTCCAGGCGCACAATCTTCATGAAAGCCTGACGGCAATGCAAAATGTCCGTATGGGGCTCGATGTGCACGGCCCCCAGGCGCGCAAGGACTGGAAAGCACCGGCCGCCCATCTCCTAAACCTGGTCGGCCTGAGCGACAGGCTCGACTATCTGCCGGGAAATCTGTCCGGCGGTCAGAAACAACGCGTCGCCGTCGCCCGCGCCCTGGTCGGCAATCCGGACATTGTTTTTGCAGATGAACCCACCGCCGCTCTCGATAAAGAGAGTGGCCACCAGGTGGTGAGCCTTCTTAAGCGCCTCGGCACAGAGCGTAACACCACCACCTTGATGGTGACCCACGACAATAAGGTGCTGGAGATGGCCGACCGGATCATCACCATGGAGGACGGGCGCATTGTGAAGGATGAGGCTACGCACCACTAAATCTGGCTGTTTTTGGCGTATCAGCGCATCCGTGTCTCTGGACTTTTCATGAGCCCCCGTCAGCGCTAACCTTTCTCCAAACGGGGGAAGACACATGACATATGCACAAGGCCGCTTCATTCACGATGCAGACAGCCATCTGATGGAATTGAGTGATTGCCTCAATCCCTACCTGGAGAAGAGGCTGCTAGAGCGCTATCGCGCACTTCCCGCCTATCAGGAAAAACGCCGCCGAGAGACATGGGCCGAGACGGCACGCGCAAAACACGAAGACCCCGAGTTTCGCGCCGAGATGGGCGAACAAATCATGTTGCGCAAAGACTTTGATGCCCAAGGCTCTTTCCTTGCTGCCGATCGTCCCGCTGCCCTTGATGCTATGGGCTTTGCAAGCCAGCTTGTCTTTACGACTTTCTGTCTCGGAAATTTCGGGCTGGATCAGGGGGCGGACATGGAGCTCTGCTATGGGGCCGCCGATGCGCACAACCGCATGATGACCGACTTCTGTTCTGTTGATGCGCGTCTTCTCGCAACAACCTACATCCCCCTAGAAGACTTTGATCGCGCGAAGGCCTGCACGGCAGCGGCACTCAAAATGGGAACCAAAGCATTGATGGTGCCCTCCCTCTGCCCGCAAAATCATGCGCCCAGTCACATTGCTCTAGATCCAGTATGGGCAATGGCCGAAGAAGCAGGTATTCCCGTTCTCTTCCATGTAGGCGGTGAGGAGAAACTCAACCTGACCTACAAAGAAAACGGCTTGCCGCCGGTTCCAGATTTTCACGGTGGCGACGATAACTTTACTTCTGTGAGTTACCTGCCCATCCCCAACGCGGTGATGCAAACACTTGCGACCCTGATTTTCGACGGTGTCTTCGATCGTTTTCCAAAACTGAAATGGGGCGCTATTGAGCTCGGCGCCTCCTGGCTGCCTGGCTGGATGCGCGCCATCGACTCCGCCGCCCATGCTTTTGTTCGCAATGAAGAACGCCTGCAAAAACTCTCCGATAAGCCATCAAACATCGCGCGACGCCAACTGCGTGTCGCGCCCTACCCACATGAAGATGCAGGTTGGATTGTTGAAAACTCTGGTGAAGAAATGTGTCTCTTCTCTTCTGACTTCCCACATGTAGAAGGCGGACGTAATCCGCTGAAACGGTTTGACCAAAGTCTCGAAAACATCACGCCAGACATCCGAGAACGCTTCTACTCAGAAAACTTTGTGGACCTGATGGGTGAAGGCTTGGCGGAAAACCTGCGTCGACCACCAGAATTGAATGTCGCGTCCTAGAAGCCTGGTCGCAAGAACAGCAACCAACCGTCAGTCAAAAATGATTAACGGTCAGTTGTGAATCTTGTCTTGATTATGAGCTGAACTCTTACATATTCGATTGGCCGTGAGCGCAGCAAACGCCGCCCACGGACAAATTTTCTCTCGCTGTTTGGTCGCATCTCACCAAGCGGCGCATTCTGGGAAGAAGCTGATGTCGACGATCATTCTTGTGGGATTAGGCTTACTCGTGGTTTGGTATATTTGGGAGCTGCGGCACCGCAAAACCCGCGCAATGTCCGGCGGGCTCCATCCTGACATCTCGCTCCCGCATGAGCAGGAATGGGAACTCTACCACAATGATTTCTCGCTTTGCTCCAAGAAGAGCCGCGTGTGTCTCGCCGAACTTGGCATTCCTTACAAACCTCACCACATCGACCTGATCGAAACTGGTTCCTACGAAACACTCTCCCGGCACTACCTCAAAGTGAATCCTGGCGCGATAGTTCCTGTTCTGGTTCACAATGGGCACCCGATTTACGAGTCCCATGATCAGCTTGAATATGCCGCCGCATACTCATCCGACCCCAATCTTCTTGTGCCACAGAATGCCGCCAAGCGGGAGCTGATGGACCATTGGGTCCATAAATCGTCTCTGATTGGAGACAATCCACTGGAGGCCATCAACGAGACAGCGGGAAATGCAGTTCCGGGTCTCACAACGCCGATTTTCGCGGCAATGGTGAAGCACATCCCGACGCGACGTATTCTAACCGGACTGCTCTTCCACCGATTGAAAGTGCGGGCTGTCTTTTTCCTCGCCCTAAAACTGTTCGGCCTGAAAAATCTTCCGAAGATGAAGCCAGTTGTCGCATTGCTTCATAGCTCCAAGAAAGCAATGCAGATACATTTTGATGAGCTGGAAGCGGCGCTTACAAAGTCTGGCGGTCCCTGGATTGTGGGAGATCAGTTCACCCTGGCCGATGTCGGTATCATGGTGATCTTCGACCGCCTGCGCGAAGGCGACTGGTTAGATGAATTCCTCATCGATGCGCGTCCCAATATCCGCGCCTACTGGAAGACACTCCAAGACCGACCAAGCTATCAAGCCGGGGTGGCAGACCACATGCACCCAAAGGTGACACAGGGTACGCAGGATATTATCGATCTGAAGCAGAGCGACCAGACCTTCAGAACCGCAATGACAGGATCGTAGCAAGGATCTATTGGCAGCGAGGCCTCCGGACGGCTAGTCTTCTCATAAATTCTCTCATCAAACTCGGATGAGAGAAAAACGGGGAGAGAATGCATGTCCATGTGGAAAAACGACGAATGGCTGAACCAACGTACCGAAGACATCCTCGATCCCGGTCGTGAAATCGTCGATCCGCATCACCATCTCTGGCATCAGGAAGCAACGCTCTACGATCTTGAAGACTTGTGGGGCGACACTGGTAGCGGACATAACATCACCCAGACTGTATTTGTGGAATGTGGCTCAAGCTACCGAGACGCGGGTCCCGACCACCTTAAGCCCGTCGGCGAAACAGAGTATGTCGCAGAGCGGGCAAAACGCTCAGCAAACACGGACGGAAGAGCAACCATTTCCGGCATCGTCGCCAGGGCCGACCTGGACCATGATGACCTGGATGAAATTCTCGACACCCATGTAGAGGCAGGTGGTGATCTCTTCAAAGGCATTCGCCATGCAGGCGCGCACGCCCATCACCCCGAAGTGCTCTCCATCCCCGGCGGTGCGCCGGCCGATCTCTATGAACGTCCAGCCTTCAGGCAGGGCGTTGCCCGTCTGGGCGAACGCGGCCTCACCTATGATACCTGGCATTACCACTATCAGAACAAAGCATTCCTCGATCTCGCAAAAGCTGTGCCCGGCACGACCATGATACTGGATCACTTTGGTACCCCACTTGGCGTGGGGCCCTATGAAGAAAAGCGCGAAGAGATATTTGCCGCGTGGAAAGACGATGTAGCGGCTATCGCCGAGTGCCCAAATGTGGTGGCAAAAATCGGTGGCCTTGCCATGCCGGATAATGGCTTTGGTTGGAACACTCGTTCTGCGCCGCCTTCATCAGACGAATTCGCGGAAGCTCAATCTCGCTACTACCTGCATATGATCGCCTGTTTCGGCCCGGAGAGATGCATGTTCGAAAGCAACTTCCCGGTGGATCGGCTTTCAATCAGCTATCCCATTCTCTGGAACGGCCTGAAGAAAATCGCAGGCCGCTTCACCGATGCACAGCAAGACCAGATGTTCTCTGGCACCGCAAAGCGCGTCTATCGCCTCTAGAGAATCTCCAAAAACTCTAGTGCGAAAATTTGTCTGAGTTCTTGAGCATGTAAGCTGCCCCGTGCGGCAGATTGAGCGCAGCATTCTCACCGAACAGACGCTCTTTCTGTCCGCCATAAATCTCACGGTTCGCGCCTAGCGGCGCAAGCTCTTGCGCTTTTTGGGTTGCCAATGGCAATAGCTCATCAAGCTCCGACACATATTGCACGATGCCAGCCTCCAGGGCCTGCGGCCCTGCCCAACGCCGCGCGAGCTGTACGGTTTCGAAAAAGGCGTTGGCTGGAACTTTGTGACGGAAGAGCGCCAACTCTGGTTCGGGAATTTTCATGCCGAGCTGCACTTCATTAGCACACACAAACCCGCGATCCACCCGCATCACCCGAACATCATGGCAGAGCGACATCATAAAACCTGCGCCAAAAGCATGACCGTTAATCGCGCAAACCGTGGGAACAGGAAGCGTGATAATGCGCCCCATCAGCGCCATAAACTCTCCGCCAAAAACCTGTCTGTCCCCGCCTTCGGGGTGGTCATCTGGTGCCTGCACCCAATCTAGATCCAGACCATTGGAAAAGAACTTCTCATCCGCAGAACGCGTCACGAGAGCAGCAGCGCCCTCTGACGCCTCGACTTCATCAAGCGCCTGTGCAATTTCACGTACGAACGTTGTATTCCATCGGTTTTCACCCGCATCCATTGTCAGAGTGAACACATCCGCATTTCGTTCCAACTTAATCATTCATTGCGCTCCGATTGGTGAATTGTCGCTCGCTTTTTGCTCGAGCGCGAGCTTCCAATAAGACGCCAGGAACAGCAACCTAAGAATGCGTACACCACAGGCCTCAAAAACCAACAGCCCTCGCATGGCTCTAGGCGAAGGCCCTGAGCGCACCAAATGAGCCCAGATCATGAATAAGGCAGATGGAAAGGGACGTTAACCGCCTGAAGAAAGAACCGCCATATTTGGCTCGAATGAACCGCCCAAGACACCCGACGCGAAGACAATCAGGGACGACAGCAGCCCCAGCACACAGAAAAGCGCAACCCGAAAACCGACCTCATACAAAACTGTTTGCTTAGTCCATCCGCAAGTTTGTCCTAATTTCCCACCATTCCTACCGTCATTCATAGTTATCCCCCTATGCAATCAGCGTTCCCCCTATCGGGTATCGCGCCTACGGACAGATCGGTCGGCACCAAGCCGGTGAATCGTTTTATCAAACGTTCGAAATAAGCGATGTCACTTAGGTGACAAATTGCGCCATCAACGGGTGAGTTTTTCCCTGCTGGTTACTTCAGGACAATGAAGCTATGGAAAGGAGAAAACCTACTTTGGGAATGCCGTTAACAGGCGACACAAAAACCGCTGGGTGTATGCTCAACAAAACCTCATTTACTGCGGGACAAGAAGCTCTCGACCGCTCCAAGTGGTTTCTACTCACAGTGTGGGCCAGATAGCTCGGCATGCGCGCCAGCAACGTTGGCAGAAGACCCCGAAAGTCCCTATCCACCCATCATTCCCCGTGAAGCTTTTGATGTATTGTCACGAATTGCCTATGGCTCTGATGACGCCGACGCTCAAAAGAAACTAAGTCGCGGACAAGCTGTTATGGGTTCGGTCAAAATCAAAAAGCCCCTGGTGCGTGAAGCGCCAAGGGCTTTTCTTTAGTTGCGGGGATAGGATTTGAACCCATGACCTTCAGGTTATGAGCCGAAACGCACTCAAGCTATCTCTTCGATTTACATGGTGTATTTCGATTAAAAAGAGTGAAAGAGTAGAAAAGTGTGTAAGTTTCGGGAAAATTTTGCCCGATACAGCGAAAACCTTCAATCATTGGCAAAGCTCCCATGTCCGGTTGAATGACATTCAATGGTCTTACTGCGCGCTATAAGTTTGGTAATTCTTTCAAAACAGACAGCGGATATTGATCTGGCTCACCCCTTACTAGAACAAAACATGGGTACAAAGAGGTTGTGACGCTCGCCAATCGCAAATAACCGCCGACGAGGACTAGTCCTCTTGAACTACTATAAACCCCAAAATCTTTGTGCTTACTTGAGGCAACGAAGTCGCTTTTGTCCTAAGGAATGAAGCAATTCAAACATAGGGAGCCATACCATCGCTTACTCATTCCTCGTCGCTGATGACCACTGGCTTGTGCGCCAGGGGCTCCGCCATACGCTCTCAGAACTTGGCGACGAGGTCAGGATTACCGAAGCAGCCTCATATACTGACGTGATTTCTGCACTAGAAGGTGGGCGCAAGTTTGATCTTCTGCTGCTGGACCTCGATATGCCCGGGATGACGCAAACAGACGGCATGGCGCAGATAAGAGGAAAATTCCCAGCACTGCCTCTGGTTGTTGTGTCTGGCACTGATGATCCTGTCACTATTCGACAATTGATTAGTGCCGGCGCCGCTGGATTTATTCCAAAATCAGTGTCTCCAACCATCATGCTCAGAGCGCTGCAACTCGTTCTGTCAGGGGGTATTTATGTGCCGCCGTCAGCGTTGGAGATGCTGGAAAAGGAGGGAGAGCCAAATCTGACGGACAGACAAACACAGGTCTTACGTCTGCTGGCTGAAGGAGCCCCTAATAAGACCATTGCAAACCAGTTAGGCCTTGCGCTACCGACTGTCAAAATTCACGTTGCCGCGGTTTTAAGACAACTGTCAGCGCGAAACCGGACAGAGGCGGTGCAAACCGCCATACGGCTGGGAGTAATAGAAGCAGGTCCCAAATAACACCTCAAACCAGATGCTGGTTAGTCCGCATTCGGTGCCAGTAGATGCCGAGCTATAGCGCGAAGTTCTGCAGGCTGAACAGGTTTATGCAAAAGATCAAAGCCCGTTTCACGTATGTCCAGGAGCCGGTCTGGCCCCGTATCGCCAGTCACAATCAGCACTGGTGTGTCTTTGCCGACCTGTGACCGGACCTCCTTCGCGACATGGTCACCCGTCTCCCCATCAGCCAACCGATAGTCGGAGATAATGAGGTCAACTCTGCTTCCTAAAGTTCCGACAGCCTCCGCAACACCGGCCAGACCATCGGTCAGTGCGCATTTGTATCCCCAGCTTTCGAGCAACCCCTTCAACGCATCAGCTGATAGTGGATCATCCTCAATCAACAAAACATGAGATGCATTCTGTCCAACGGACATGTCCGGCGCGTGCATGTCCAAATGGGATGCGCGTTGCGCCTGGTCTTCTGCGAGAGGCAGCGTCACCACGAACCGGCTCCCCTTACCAAATTCCGACATGAGCTCTATTTTGCAGTTAAGCAGGTCACAAGTTCGTCTTACAATGGAGAGGCCCAACCCAAGTCCTCCCTGTTGATCACTAGAGATATTTCGGAGCTGAAAAAACTCCTGAAAGATTTCTTCCTGATCCTCGGTTTTAATCCCCACGCCTGTGTCCCAAATCTCGATCCGCGCTGTGCCACCGCTTTTGCGCACGGCAACCAGAACACCGCCACTTTTGGTGTAGCGAATAGAATTTGCTGTAAGGTTCCGAATTATTTGGCCTAACAATACGAGGTCGCTGTCAACAAATGTGGTCGGACCCGCAGCGCGCAGGTACAGACTGTTTTCCTCCGCTTCTCCGGCAAACTCATTTACGACCTGATCTAGCAAAACCCGCAGATCTATGCGTTCCTCGCGCACATGAACAATTCCTGCGTCGAGCTTTGAAATATCCAAGAGTGAGTCGAGAAGGCCTCTTACGCTATCAAGTGAGCGATTGATTTTGGCGATAAGCTCTTGGCTTTTCTCGTCCTCTGCCAGACGGCGCGCAAGCGCCGATACGAACAGTGTCATCGCATGAACTGGCTGACGCAAATCATGGCTTGCTGATGCCAGGAACCGAGTCTTCGCACGGTTCGACTGCTCCGCAATCCCGCTTGCCACTTCAAGGTCTTTCACGGAGTTTTCCAGCGATTCTACCAGAGCCTGATTTTCAAAACGTAGAGAAAGAGCGTCGACGATCTGACGATGCATCGCCCGCCCAATATTCATCAACACAGCAAGGTATAGAAGAAGGAGCACACCCATTTCGATGTGGCCTTCGGTTCCATCAAACAGAAACCGGGTTGAGGCAATGAGTAATGCCGGACAAACAGCTAGCACGACTGCGATTTGTCGTGCCGCCAAGGAGGCGGTCGCTGAGGAACTGATTCCGCCAATCACAAATGCAAGAGTTACCTGATAGACTGTGTTATCGGGCGGATAGAGAAGAAAACCAGCCGCGCCCCAGGCAATACCCGTTACAAACACCGCGACAAGATAAAGCCGGTCCCACCAGGCGATGTCGTCATCCCCAGGAGACTGCGCGACAAAAACCTGCACGATTGCAAGTCTAGCCATGGAAATGGTGAGCATCACGCCAAGCCAGAGGAACAACGAGTTCCGGTCCGCAACTCCCCAATACATCCAACCAACAATGAGTACGAGCAATGTATGCATGACCCCCGGATTGGCGGTCGCATACATCATGCGAACTTGGGCGTTGAACAGGTGTTTCTCTTTAGGAGTTCCGGCCGGAGAAGCAGCATCGTCCGCGTTGTGAACCAATACCTTTGGTGGTTCGTGGACGGCCTCTCCTTCACTCATCGCTAACACCCAGTCTTTTCAAGTGCTAAACCAACAGAAGTCCATTGGCAGCAAATTTCCTGTGCCAATTATCTGCAGATTTCAGCGCCATTGCTAGCCTTTGTGGCTAGAACGTCGATGAACTGATGCTATTGGACGTTGCTATCCCACTCAAACGGCCTTGTGGGGAAGCTGTGCAACGAAACCGTGTCTGCGGCAAACACATCGCCAACCAGTTTCGCCGACAGCTTGCCGTCAATCTCGTCCGGGTCAAACTGGCCTGCGAAAATGCCGACCGGCCAGCCTCCAAGATTGACACTTGTGACCTCCATATCCGTCAAGTCCGTACCAAACGCCATCTGCTCGCTTGGTGCAATACGGTCCATCGACAAAGCGAAGACCACATAATCATCAGCATTCAACGGAACCCGCTCCAGTGACTGGGTCGCAGCCAGCTTGATAAGCTCCGCGTGGTTTTCCGGAGTGAGCATTTCCCTTGGAACATCCTCCTGACGGACGGCAAACCAGACGATCGTCGGTTCTGTTGGTGTGAACGCGCGCGCAACCGTCCGTGTAATCTCGATCCCATCATTCAACACCCGATAGTAGGTGGAATATTGTGCATAGGCACGCCGTCCTGCCGCATCCTCGAAAACAAGCACCCCCCCTACGCGCCAGCTATCTGGCTGCCCCGCGATTGTCGCGATTTTGCTAATCAGGATTTGATGCAGAAAAAAACCCTCATACTTGAATTCAGGTTCGACAAGGAGTGATGCGACATCAGAGGAGGCAAAGCGCACCGGCAAGCCGTTCTCCGATGCGGTCTGTCCCCGCATCCCCAGGACGGTGCCCAAAGTTGCCAAATCAACGTGGCGCGGATATGGGCCGGACTCCGCCTCAGCGGACAAGACCGGCGCAAGAGATGCCGACATCATCATCAACATACAAACCAAATATATAGCGTAGCGACATGATTTCAGCATGGTCAAAGCCCTCCGCCGGTATAGGCGCGGGAGACGTCACCTGGCAATTCGTTGAGCTTAAGCTCTCCTTCCAGCACGTCGCCTCCTGTGTCAATCACCGCGCCCGTAGCAGCATCAAAAACCGCACCGCCGAAGGTTTCCATCGCCTCGGCGCCGACAACAGCACCTGCTACTTTGGAAACGCCAGCACCAAGACCTTCTTTGACCACCTCAACCGCCACACCCTCTGCCGTTGAACCAACAAATGTGCCTAGTCGCTCGTACTTACCATCTCCCTGAATGCCCGCGACCTTGGCGTCTTTTGCACCAACGATGAGCACCTTAAGACCTTTTAGGGCAATCCCGAGCGGCAGCGCTGCACAGGCTGGATTGAGCGTCGCGCACCCAATGCCACCAACAGCAGTGCCAATATTGCCAAGAGTGTCCAGCGATTGGATGAAAGGCTCGATCCTGCGCTCAAAGTCCAATACCTCCCGCTCAATCGCAAGATTGTCCAAATCCCGTTGGATACATGCCTGAGTCGTACAGGGCGGTGGCGGGGCTTCCGCTGGCGGGCGATAGCTTGTGACCTGATCCAATACTGTTGGACCAGTCGATTGTGTGTTCGTCGGGTCAGGCAATGAACCGTCTGAGACAACAGGAGCAGGATCTTGACCCGGCGTGATGTCAAGCAATCCACTGGTATCCAATGGTTCAACAGGAGGTGTGTTGATGCCGCCTGGAACCAGCGTCACCGGTTCCGGACCTCCCGGCGGTGTCACGAGGGTCAATAGTCCGGTGGGTTGTCCGCCCGGTGGCTGCAATGGTGGTTGACCACCTGGGTTTACGATCACTGGCTGCACTGGTGGCTGTTGTGGGTTTCCAGTGACAGGCGTTGCGGGCACTGAATTGGTTGGCAGTGCCGGGTTTGGTGTACCAGGCGTCGGGTTGACCGGCTGGACCGGATTGGTCGGTGTTGGGTTTACCGGTTGGATTGGATTGGTCGGCGTCGGGTTGACGGGCTGGACCGGATTGGTCGGTGTCGCCAACACTGTGTTATTGGGAGGCGATGGTGGAGACGCCGAATTACCTGTCGTCGTCGTCGCAGGCACAGAATTGGTGGGCAGAGGTGGCGCCTGATTGCTGTTGCCACCGGGGTTTGTGTTGGACGCAACATTGCTTGCCCCGCCGCGCCCATTCCCAACCATGTTCGAGGCGGCAATAACTGCTGCATCACCGGCGTCATAAGTAATCACCGTGGTGCCCCCAGCCAGAGCACCTCTCATCGCCGCAACTTGCGCGGAGGGCGCGCCGCCTTGCGCTGCGAGGCCAGCCATGCCACTGGCAAACTCATTGCGGAAGGCATTTGCTAGTTTTGTCTCCGCCGCACCCAGGGCTGCAATGAACTGTGCTTTGCCGCAGCAGTTTGCGGCATAGATCTGCTTGAATTCTCGCGCCATATCAGTCGGGAAATTTGCCATGCTCGTGCCAATGGTCGTTTGAAGCATGCCCAACATGCTATCCAAATTCGCACTTAACTGTTGCAGCACCTCTGGCGGCGCGCCCGATCCAGCCATTTCTGCCAGCATCATTTTTTTGATGGCATTCCGGTCGAACGAGGCGTCACCAACACCCATCTCTTTAAAAAGCGCTGCCAGTTCAGCATCCGACAAGGTCGCAAAATCACCCCAGTCGCCGACCTTGTCATCGATCGCCTTAAAAGAGACCGAGCTTCCTGCGGCAGCTCGCATTTGGTCTGCCACGCCACGCTGCAACTGTCTCTGCTGCAGGATTTGCTGCGGCGGCTGCACCGGAGGACGGTTTATGACCGGGGGACGGTGCTGGGTTGGCGGCGGAGATGGAGGAGAGGGGGGGTGATAATGATGATTAGCGAGCGCAACGCTCGTGGGTACTAAAAGAGCGAGCACAACAATCAGCGATCTCATCCTTATCACCTCCAACTCCGACCAAATTCGGCTAGGCTCGACAAGCCTCGCGCATAGGCATTTAGCATCAACCTGCGTTGACGCTAGCGACGCAATCTTGATTTCACAAACGCCAAAATGGCCTAGTTCCGGCAGAATTCCGCCATTTACGCACCAATCCTATCCCTCCCGACACTGATTTTTTTTCAGCCCCTCAAAAGGACTAGTCCTCATGTTGCATGATGACAACGAACTGTCGATCTAGCCCTAGAAACCCGCCGATTCGGCAACTGCTCCCTATGCGCCAGCCTCTACAAACGCTACGAATTTAGGGAGAAAGCAAGCTCGACTGAGTCCTCAAAGACCCACCGCCTAGGGCGAGACCTTTGCAGACACTTAGGGGAGCAGGCGCAGCCTTAAACGCCTGCAAGTGTACAAATGAATGGGATACGAACATGAAACAGAAATTGCTCAAGACAACAGCCCTGGCAAGCACAATGCTTTTGGCGGTAGGGGCAACAACCTCAGCCAATGCCTCGCCGCATAGTAGCTCGTCAATATTTGTGGCATCGAGCACCGAGAGCACACTGAATGCGATCGCACCACTCATCCAGATTTATCAGGTCGCGATCCTAACAACACTTCTGCAGAACCATTTCTTCATGATTCAGCTCGGACAGCAACGCAACAACTCAAGTTCACCGGACATGTCTGGAAACTTTACAGGTATTGCTGCAGGGGAAGAATCCAGCGCGATCACAGACAAGCTGAGCATTTGGGCAAGCGCTAACTACTCAGAAGCTGAAAGCGACTTCGCACCGACCGCTTACAAGTCGGAAACAGTCGGTGGTTCGATTGGTGTAGACTATACCCTCTCCGATTACGTCACTCTCGGTGCCTTCCTTTCCTATAATGACACAGACACGAACAGCTCCTTCAATGGCGGTAGCGCAGATACGCAGGCCATTACTTTTGGGCCATATGCCAGCTTCGTCGTAGATGACATGTTCAGTGTAGATGCAAGCCTCGCCTACACGACCAGTGACATCGACAATACCCGCACCGTCGGAGCAGTCATCGCAACCGGCAACCAGGATGGTGACTCCACCTACGTATCTGTCGGCCTCAATGCTATGAAATGGTATGACAATATCGGCGTCAGCGGCCGTCTTGGCTGGGGTTTCTCCGATACAGACAATGACTCTTATACAGATAGCCTTGGGACAACATTTGCTGCAACGGACTCGCAGCTCGGTCAGATCTCACTGGGTGGTAAAGTCAGCTACTATGGTGGCAGTTACATGCCCTATGTCGGCGCAACCTATAAGTATGATGTCATTAGCGACAATGTGACTGCGGTTGCACCGCCCTCACCTGCCAACGACAAGGACGAAGTTCAGCTGGAAGCAGGCATCAGCCTGTTTGGCGATGGCCCACTTTCCGGTGGCATCTCGGGCAACTACTCTGTTCTGCGCGATGAGTTCGACGGCTGGGGCGTCGGCGGCAACATCAGCTATCGCTTCTAAGCAGAACCACAAAATGCGAAAGGCCCTCCAATTTTGGAGGGCCTTTTTTTTCAAAAAGCCTCCCGGAGTGCATTCACAATTCATTAGCATCAGCACAGCACCAGCAAGACGCTCTTACAATTTCCAATATGTGTATGAGTTGTGTAGGTCGATCAGAACAGGAAACCCCAACGTCCTGATCTAGATCTATGTTCTTCATCAACTATGTAGATGAATGACCATCGTGTCCCGACCTACGACCATCAGGTTTTTTACTCAAACGTCGCAGATCGCCCAAAAGTAAAAAGCCCCTGATGCGTGAAGCACCAAGGGCTTTTCTTTGGTTGCGGGGATAGGATTTGAACCTATGACCTTCAGGTTATGAGCCTGACGAGCTACCAGACTGCTCCACCCCGCGTCAGAGCCTCCACGCTCAAGTGGAGAGCGCGCTTTATATCAGCTTTGTCAGATTTGTGAACCTCCAAAGCGCCCTTTTCTCAGAAAAGAATCCGCAGATTTCTGGGATTTTCACAAAGCATGGACCGCCGGTCCTCCGACCGTCAAATAATCGGCAGCGTGGCGCGATTGTTCAAGCGTTACAGCCCTAAAGCCCCAAATCTTCCTTCAGGCAAACGAAGGAAGAGACAAAATGAATATCACCGTTAATGGACGTTCCTGGCAGGTAAAGGACACCGGCGCCGACAGCCCCCTGCTCTGGGTCCTGCGCGATGAACTTGGGCTAGTGGGAACTAAATTCGGGTGTGGCGTCGGCACTTGCGGCGCCTGCACCATTCATGTGGATGGAAAAGCTGTGCGGAGCTGCCAAACCACACCAGCGGATGTTGCCGGACACGACGTCACCACCATCGAAGGCCTTGCAAGCACGACACCGAACGCCAGCCTCCACCCTGTACAACAAGCCTGGATAGAGCACTCTGTTCCACAATGCGGATATTGTCAGGCCGGACAGATCATGTCTGCCGCTGCTCTCCTCGCTGAAAACCCTGCGCCTAGTGACAGCGACATTGATCGCGACATGTCCGGCAATCTCTGCCGATGCGGCACCTACGATCGAATTAGAAGCGCAATCAAACAAGCCGCACGGAACACTTCTCCAAGCGCCAATCAGGACGCGAGCTAAGTCATGCCACACACCTTATCACGCAGAACCTTCCTTGCCCGCAGCGGCTGGACCGCCACAGGCCTCACAATCGCCGTGACGGTCTCTGGTTGCAGTCTTGTTCCAGTGCTTCCTTCCAGGAATGAGTTGGCCGAGACAGATGCCTTCACTTGGCTTCAGCTCAAACCGGATGGCAAGTTTCTTTTTTGCTCCCCTAGACAAGAAATTGGGCAGGGTATTGCAAGCACCCTCAACCTTGTCATAGCTCGAGAACTCGGTGTGGAGATGGAACAAGTAGAGGTCATTGCCCCGGACACCTCCATCATCGCACAAGCAAAGTCCACCGTGGGCAGCGAGTCCATCAAAGACTTCCTAGAGCCCGTCACCGAAATCAGCCAAATCATGGCGGAGACCCTCCGTGCCCATGCTGCACTGCATTTCGACACCAAGCCTGCGGACGTGGCCTTCACTGGCAGGGAATTTGTCTCAGGCGATGGGTCAAGACTTTCATTGTCGGAGCTTGCGGCAGGCGCGCCCATCCTTCTGGACCCAAGCGAGGCCCCCACCGCAGCAAAACCGCTGCAGCCAAATCCGGCAAACCACCTTCCCTCAAGTGTCCCCACAGACCGCATATCCGACATTGTGACGGGTGCGCCACTCTTTGCCGGAGATGTCCAGCTACCAGGCCTTGTCCACGGGGCATTCATCAGGGCCCCTCAACTGGGCGCCACTCTGTTACAGGCCAGCTTCGATGCAATTGCCCAAGACCAAATCTTGGCGCGCTATGTTGATGGTGAGCGAGCGGGTCTGGTTGCTCTCACACAGACCGCCCTCATTGACGCATTGGACCTCGTTGAAACAAGCTGGCAGCTGACAGAACCCGCAAACCAAGACGCCATCAACACCTCTCTAGCACTTGTCGAACCTGTCGGTGAGCTTGAGCACATTGTGCTTGAAACCCCCAACAGACCAAACGAACAAGCTGACATTGACCTCTCAATCTCGATACCTTTCGCGGCGCACGCCGCCATTGAACCGCGAGCCGCTGTCGCCCGCTGGAATGAAAGCTCAGGCCCAACACTCGAAATATGGACCGGGACACAGGATGCCTTCTACGTCCGGTCCCACATTGCAAAGAATTTCGCGCTGAGTGAAGAAGATGTCGTTGTTTACAGTCAGCGAGTGGGCGGCGGCTTCGGTGGCCGCACCTTGTGCACCGTCGAACTCGAGGCAGCCTTGCTGGCTAAAGAGGCTGGACGCCCGGTCAAAGTCCAATGGTCCCGGCCAGACGAATTTCAGGAAGGCTTTCATCGACCTCCATCCAAACACCGCATAAAGGCGAGTGCGAACGAGGATGGCGCACTCACTGACTGGAGTCATGGCTTCAAGTCAGGTCATGTGATTTTTACATCTGCCGCTATGCCCCCGTGGATGCAGGCAGTGACAAGTTTCGCCAGCGACCCGGGAACAGCGCGCGGGGCCAAAATGCACTATGTCGCCAACCGCGCGGAAGTGGCGTTCTCCGATGTTCGCATGCCGGTAAAGACCGGACCATGGCGCGGGCTTGGTGCTGCGCCCAACAATTTCGCCATTGAAACCGCTATAGATCAGTTAGCATCAAACAAAGGTCTGGACCCCCTCGCCTTCCGCCTTGCCAACCTGCCACCCGAACACAAACGCCTATCTATCTGCCTTGAGCAAGTCGCGAAAAACGCGGATTGGCAAGGTCGCTCGGCAACGGATAGGTCGGCACGTGGCATTGCCTGTGGAATTTACAAAGGCGTGACCTATGTCGCAGTCATCGCAGATGTCGACATCGACCAGGAGTCCGGGACATTTCAGGTAACCCGCTTGGCCTGTACTCATGATTGCGGTCGCGTGATCAATCCAGACCAGGTGCACGCACAAATCGAAGGTAATCTCATTTGGGGTCTTGGCATGGTCAAAAGCGAAGAGCTCTCAGTCGAGCAAGGACGCCTAAGCGCCGACTATTTGGGAGATTATCAAATCCCAACAATCTCCGATGCTCCCGCCATCTCAATTGAACTCATTGAGCCGGAAAACGCAGCGCCAGCGGGAGCCGGGGAGGCCGCTATCGTTGCATCAGGCGCAGCGATAGCAAACGCCGTGGCGGCATTCACGGGGCAACCGATTACCGCGCTTCCCATTCGTCTGTCGTGAGGAAGCGCATCTTATTGATCAGCCGGCACGACTGAGTGCATCCAAACAGCAATTTGTTGCCACCCCCCCGGGGCGAAGGCATAGCGCCCGGCCATCACATACATGGCCAGGAGCCAATCTGGCCATTGCGACACAAGCTGGTAGTTGAAGAGGGGTGCCCGCAAAAGCCCGTGGGTCGCCTCTGGAACCACCACGACCTTGTTCTCCCGCCGCAACGGCACAACTATCTGACGATAGGTTTCTGAATCTGCCACGGGATCAACATTCAAATCGCCCGAACCAAAAAGAGCCAGAAAGGGCACACTGACTTTCGCAAGAGCTGCCCGCCCGTCAGCCCCCCGGTTGCGCTCCACAAAGGCCGAGCGCTCTGCCGACATTGATGCGGAAGGGATTTCTTGCGCGCGCCTTTGTCGACCATAATAGGCACCCTGCTCTTCCCAGTTCACCGCGCCCCCAACCAGAATTGCAAAGGCAGCGGTCGAGCCAGGCCTCACGGCCTCCGGCACAACCCAGCCCGCTTGCGAAAAGCCGAGGAACCCCACCTTGAAGGCATTCACATGATCGAGCTGCTGGATGGTGCGGAGTGCCGCATCAGCTTCGCGGGCACGGTCACTCATGGATTGATGAAGCCAGTTGCCTTCGCTTTCCCCAACACCCGGCTTATCCCAGGAATAGACCCCGATACCCGCTTCAAGCAGAAGATGCATCTGCACCAGATACCCGTCACTGGAGAAACGGTCTTGCGGGCCATCGCCATGAACGAATATCGCAATAGGCGCATCGTCCGTCTCGCCGGGAAGAATAAGTGTGCCAGCTATCAAGCCTTGATCGGTCGAAAACTGAACCTCTGTATGAGTGTACTCAGATAGGTCAAAGTCAGAGAGCCCCCTGAGAAGCAGGAGGCCAAAAAGAAAGACGACCCCAGTGAAGGACAGGACACTATAGAGAACTATTTTTTTCAAACCCTGACACCCGGCCTACAAATGACAATGCCACATAGTGAGACTAGCGTCAGGACCCCAGCGCGGCCACATGCCGTTTGATAATTATGTTCAATGGCTCTTTCTGCAGCCCCGCCGGCGAGGCTTCAACACCTACCAGCCATTCCTCATAGGCAGGCTCGAGCGCACGCCACTCACGGTCCAGAATGGAAAACCAAGCGGTATCTCTATCGCGTCCTTTATAGACATTCGCTTGCCTGAAAAGCCCCTCAAAGCGAAAACCCAAACGGGTTGCAGCCTTCCGGGACGCTTCATTGAGCACATCACATTTCCATTCGTACCGACGATAGCCAAGCTCTGAAAAGGCGCGGCGCATCATCAGATACATCGCTTCCGTCGCCGCTGGACGTCTTTGCAAGAGAGGTGAAAAATTGAGATAGCCGACCTCAATGGAACCCGCATCGGGTTGAATCCTCAGATAGCTCGCAAAGCCGACTGCCTGGCCAGCGACAAGATCAATTATCGCATAGAACTGAATATCGTCCTGCCGACAGACCGCCGCCATCCATTTTTCAAAGATGGAGAATTCCAAGAAAGGCCCATGGGGAAGATAGGTCCAGTTCCGCCCCTCCTGGTCGAGCGCAAAAGCTTCGAACAGTTCTCGAGAGTGCACCGAAGGGTCCAACGGAACGAGCCTGCAGAAGCGTCCGTCCATGGCCGTATGCGGCGGGGCTGAGGCAGGTAACCAATCAGGGAGAGCCTCCCCGATAGACTGCCCCAACTCGTTTAGTTCGCACGCGCCGCTATAGACCGCGCCGATACTGTCTCCCATCTGCTCTTCCTCTAGTCATTCATCCCCAGTCCATCATGCATTGAACTGGTTCTGCGGAAATGACCATTGACAAGAAGAGAAAGGGACCAATCCGAGCCTACTTATTGGCCGAAGCACGCATCTGAGCCTGCAGGTCGCGTGTCAGCTCCCCTTTACCATCTGGTGCCCAGCCTGGCGGTTGGAACAAATGCCCGAGCGCGTTCTTCAGCGACCCCGATGATTTGATGTCTTTGCTCAAAGCAATCCACTCATGGAACGTTGCCTTAATCGGATTATGCGTCTCAAGCTGGTGGCGGATGCCGTACACCACTTCCTCGTCTTCAACTTCGTAGGTCCCGAAGAGGCGATCCCAGACGATGAATGTGCCGCCATAGTTGCGGTCACAATATTGCAGGTTCGACCCATGATGCACCCGGTGGTTGGACGGCGTATTCATGACCCACTCCAAAGGCCCAAGCTTCCCAATGTGCCGCGTGTGTAACCAATATTGATAAAGGTGATTAAGCGACAAGAGAGCAATCACCATGATCGGGTTGATGCCGACCAGAAGCGCGGGGATCATGAAAACCGGTTCAATCCACGCTTCTGCAAATGAAGCCCTGAGCGCAGTCCCCACATTATACTGCTGACTGGAGTGATGGTTCACGTGCGCTGCCCATCCAAGGCGCACTTCGTGGATCGCGCGGTGATACCAATAGAACAGGAAGTCGACAAAGACATAGGCCGCAGCGATCAACAGCACGCTGCTCGTCCAGTCTATGTCGAAGAAAGCAAACTGATGCACCCAGTAAAATGTCAGCAACACCGTCCCGGCGGCCAACGCGATGCTGGCTGCATAAAAGAGCCCCATCGCCACTGAGCAGAGCGTATCGGACATCTCATAAAACTTGCGACGCAGCACCCATGTCAGCGCCACCTCTCCCAGCAACAGCACCAGAAGAATGCCAATCTGGTCCACATCGCGGATCGCCAAGAGCCCCTGAAGAAAGTCCAACATGCCCGTTTCCTTTGCAAAACACTTGTTCTGTAAAAAACTTATTACAAAACATATGTTGTGTAAAGAGCGAAAAACGGCTAAAATCTGCGAATGCCAAAAATAGTTGATCACGATGCACGCCGACAGGAGCTGATTGAAGCCAGCTGGCGTGTCATTGCCGCCGAGGGCCTTGAGGGCGTCACGATGCGCAAAATCGCCGCCGAAGCTGGGTGCACGACAGGAAGGCTCACCCACTATTTTGCAGACCGGGAGGCACTAATCCTGGCCTCCCTTCGTACGTCCTATGACGTCACCGGAGACCGCGCCCGTCAGGCGATTGCAAACAACTCCAGCAATCAGGAAATGCTCCTGCAGTTTGCAGAAGAGATGCTGCCCGCAGATGAAGAACGCTTGCGCGAGTGGAAGGTCTGGATCGCCTTCTGGAGCGCAGCGACTGTCGACAAAGCACTCGCCGTTGAAAACGATGCGCGCCATCAGGCCTGGGCCGATGAACTTGCCGACCTCATCAAAGATGCGGCACCCAAAGCAGACGCGAGGCAGGAAGCTGATCTTCTTATCGGATTGATCAATGGTGTGGGACTGCACGCGGCGGTTAACCCCACAAAGGAAAATCTGGATCGTGCCCGAAGGCTTCTTCGCCGCCACATTAGGCAGCTGACTAGCTGATCACTCAGCATTCAAAACGTGAAAGGGGTCGTTCCCAAAGGAACGACCCCTAAGCGTGAGCGCGCTAACTCGCTCGAGTGGCCGTCCTAAGAAGGCCTAGCGTTTTAGGAGGTAAACGAAGGTTGCTCCATCATCCCCTGGACACGCCTACTCTCCCGAGTTAGCGACAAAATCTCACTGGACATCGGGTCACCTCCTTTCAATGGTGGAAAACACCATGAGCATGAACTGATTTGCCAGAATCGGTAAACCCCCAATTTGAAAAAAAGTGGTCCGCATCCCATGTCCCAGGCTGGCTCCTCCCAGTCGAGCCATCATCCGACACCCTCCCGTGATCTCAGGAGGACCAAGCCATGACCAATTCCCAGATACACAACCATCCCTTTATTCAGGAATTTCGGGAGATCTGGAACAATCCAACACTCGATGATCTTATGGCGCCATTGCGCGAAGATGTCACCCTGATCCAACCGCTCTCAGAGCCGTTGCACGGGAAAGACGCTGCGCGCAAAGCCTTCCGAAAAATCCTCGTGCAGTTCCCGGGCCTTCAGGGCGATGTACATGGCGGGCTTGGAGCCGGGGATCTCATCTTCATCGATTGGACGATGATTGTTCCCATCGGGCGCGGCGAACAAAGGCTGCCGGTCACCGACAAGGTTATTCTGGAGGACGGGTTGGTGAAAGAGCGGACTGCCTATTTCGACCCCTCCCCGCTCTTCGGCCCCATTGCACGTAGCCCAAAAAACACTGGGTCGCCACCTGCTGGCAGCATTCCTCTAGCGTCAAGCGGCAGCGCACAAGAAAAAAGGCCCGACATTTCTGCCGGGCCTTCTCAGTCTCAGATACAAGTGCCTGAAAGCGTTTCCAGGAAAAGTGCGCAGCGGTTTTACGCCAAAACCTACGGCGGAAACGCGACAACAAAAAATTACTTAGGATGCACCCGAACTGGCAGATCTGTGATGCCATGCACGAAAATGGAATTCGCTCGCGTTTCCTTGCCAACCACTTCGACCTTGTCGAAACGCTTTAGAATTTCTTCCCACAAGATGCGGATCTGCATTTCAGCAAGACGGTTACCCATGCAGCGGTGAATACCAAACCCGAAGGAAAGGTGCTTCCGTGCATTCGGACGATCGATCAGGAATTCATTTGGACGGTCAATGGCGTCCTCATCCCGGTTGCCCGAGATGTACCACATGGCGAGCTTGTCGCCCTTCTTGATCTGTTTGCCACCAAGCTCTGTGTCCACCATCGCTGTGCGGCGCATGTAAGCGAGCGGCGTCTGCCAGCGGATAATCTCTGACACCATATTCGGGATCAAGGAAGGGTCTGCTTTGAGCTTCGCATATTCCGCTGGATTTTCATTGAGCGCCAAGACACCACCGGACATGGAGTTCCGTGTTGTGTCATTGCCACCAACAATCAGCAGCATCAGATTACCGAGCAGCTCGAATGGTTGTTGCTTCGACATTTGTGGATCATGAGCCATCATCGAAATGAAGTCTGATTTCGGTGGCAGCTGCGCACGCTCAGCAAGCAGTTTGGAAAAGGTTTCAAGACAGACAAGCAGCTCAGCACGGCGCTCATCTTCATCCAAACCTGTGTCGCCACCATCTGGACCTGCAGTCGTAACGTCAGACCAGAAGGTCAACTTCCGGCGTTCTTCAAACGGAAAGTCGAAAAGCGTGGCGAGCATCTGCGTGGTGATCTCAATGGAAACTTTATCCACCCAGTTGAATGTTTCACCCACCGGCAGGCAATCGAGAACCTTGCCGACGCGTTCACGGATCAGCTCTTCAAGTTCTGCCAGAGCAGGCGGCGCGACCGCTGGAGAAACCACCTTGCGCTGAACGTCATGCTTTGGCTGATCCATCGCGATGAACATTTCAGGTGCAAAATCTTCTTCCAGGTCCGGCAACACAATGGTCGGCTCAGAGGAAAAGATCTGGTGGTTTGTGTCGACATGCATGATGTCCTGGTACCGCGTCACTGACCAGTAATCACCAAGCTCTTCAGAGTGCGCCTTATGAACAGGGTCTTCTTTGCGAAGGCGCTCGAACAGGGCCCAATGCTGCTGATTGGCGAAGAACTCAGGCTGAGCAATATCGAGTTGTTCAATGGGAATCGAATAGGGATCGAATGCCTGTTGATCGTCTTTTACGGCAGCCTGGGACATGGTTCCTCCAAAAAGAAAGCGCTTATTTTCACCCACATTAGGTCAATAATGACGCATGCGTCAACTTTACATATGGGGTCTCTTCACACGAGGGGCAAGAGAACGTAAATGCTACCAAACCGGTCTTAACACCGTCTGACAACGCAAAAAGGCCCGGGAATCCCGGGCCTTTTCAACAAGAGTCAGTGCGCTCAAGACGAACGCTTAGAGCGGGTGCACAACCACTGGAAGGTCGGTAATGCCCATCACGAAGCTGGAGTGAAGCCGCTTGGGCTCGCCCACCACTTCGACACGATCAAAGCGCTTCAGGATTTCTTCCCAGAGAATCCGAACCTGCATCTCACCGACACGGTTGCCCATGCAACGATGAATACCGAACCCGAAGGACAGGTGCTGGCGCGCTTTAGGACGATCAATCAGGAATTCATTCGGACGATCGATAGCACTGTCATCGCGATTCCCAGAGACATACCACATGGCAACCTTGTCGCCCTTCTTGATGGTTTTGCCACGAAACTCGACATCTTCCAGCGCAGTACGGCGCATGTAAGCCAGCGGTGTCTGCCAACGAATGATCTCTGAGACCATATTCGGAATGACAGATGGGTCCGCTTTCAATTTCGCAAACTCTTCCGGATGATTATGGAGTGCGAGCACACCACCAGACATAGAGTTCCGCGTGGTGTCATTGCCACCAACAATGAGCAGAATGAGGTTCCCGAGAAGGTTCATCGGGTCCATGTCTTTCATGGCTGGATTATGCGCCATGAGCGAAATGAAATCATTGGTTGGCGGCAGTTCTGCCCGCTCCGCATAGAGCTGACCAAACGTTTTCAAGCACTCCAGAAGGTGCTCCCGACGCTCATCTTCCGTCAGGCCATATTCCTCAAGGGTTACCGGGTCAGCGGTTGTAATGTCAGACCAATAGGTCAGCTTCCGACGATCCTCGAACGGGAAATCGAAAAGCGTGGCAAGCATCTGCGTGGTGATTTCGATCGAAACTTTCTCCACCCAGTTGAACGTCTCGCCAACAGGCAGGCTGTCGAGAACCTTGCCAACGCGCTCGCGGATGAGCGGCTCCAGTTCAGCTAGAGCCGGTGGTGCGACGGCAGACGTTACCGCCTTGCGTTGCACATCATGCTTTGGCTGATCCATCGCGATAAAGGTTTCAGGATTAAAGTTGTTTTCCTCAGCCCTTAGCTCATTCTCCAACGTGGTCAGAAAGATCGATGGCTCAGAGGAGAATTGCTTGTGGTTCGTGTCCACAGCAACAATGTCTTCGTAGCGTGTGATGGACCAGTATCGGCCAATAATTTCGCTGTCGCAGAAATGGACAGGGTCCTCTTTGCGCAGGCGGTCAAACAGCGCCCAGTGTTGTTGGTTCTGATAATAGTCCCCGTTCGCCATATCCAGCTTATCAAGCGGAATGGAATTGGGATCAAAATCTGTGGCTTCACGATCAAGCACGGCCGATTGCGACATGGTTCCTCCAAAGACCAGACCCCACATCGGGTGGGGCCAAAATGACGGTAGCGTCAACTTTCCATATTGGGGCTTTTTCCGCAAGGTCAATCGGTTAGGCATAGAAAAACCGCCGCTCACGGGGGATGAGCGACGGTAGCGCCCTTCTGGGAAGGCGCGAAACCGGACCGATACGCTGTCCGGCTGGGGATTTTTAGCAGCTATTTCGCGTGCAATTTAACCGGCAGGTCCGAGTACCCCATGACAAAGTTGGAGGTCACACGCACCGGCTCACCCACCAGTTCAACCTTCGAGAACCTTTTGAGAATCTCTTCCCAAAGGATTCTCAACTGCATCTCGGCAAGACGGTTGCCCATGCAGCGATGGATGCCAAAGCCGAAGGAAATGTGATGGCGGGCCTTTGACCGATCAATGATGAATTCATCAGGGCGATCGATCACTTCATCGTCCCGGTTGCCCGAGACGTACCACATGACAACTTTGTCGCCCTTCTTGATGGTCTTACCACCGAGCTCAACATCCTCTGTCGCATTGCGACGCATATGCGCCAGCGGCGTTTGCCAGCGAATAATCTCTGACACCATGTTCGGGATCAAAGACGGGTCTGCCCGCAGCTTGTCATACTCCGCCGGGTTCTGATTGAGAGCCACAACGCCCCCGGACATGGAATTTCTGGTTGTGTCATTCCCGCCCACGATCAGTAGTATCAGGTTCCCCAGATACTCCATCGGGTCCATGTTCTGCATATCAGGATTGTGCGCCATCAGCGAAATGAAGTCGTTCTTGCGCGGCTCCGCTTTCCGCTCCTGCCAGAGCTTATTGAATTCCTCTAGACATTGAGTCAGCTCCTGCAACCGAAACTCTTCCGTCATGGAATCGTCGCCAACCTGAGGGCCAGAAGCAGCAACGTCCGACCAGTAGGTTAGTTTGCGCCGTTCTTCAAACGGGAAGTCAAACAGTGTTGCCAACATCTGTGTTGTCAGTTCGATCGAAACCAAATCCACCCAATTGAACGTCTCGCCGACCGGCAGGCTGTCCAGCACATTGCCCACACGCTTGCGGATCAACGGCTCGACTTCAGACAATTGAACCGGTGACACTGCTGGCGTGACGACTTTGCGCTGCACATCATGCTTTGGCTGATCCATCGCGATAAACATGGGTGGCTGAAAGTCCACAGCATCGCCGATGACAATCTGCGGTTCAGAAGAAAACTGATGATGATGCGTGTCCACATGAACAATGTCATTAAACTTGGTGATCGACCAATAGGGACCAAACTCTTCTGACTCACAAAAGTGAACCGGATCTTCCTTGCGAAGGCGTTCGAAATATGCCCAGTGCGCCTGCGCTGGATAAAGAGCAGCCTTCCCCATATCGATCTCTTCAAGGGGAACTGAATAGGGGTCTGGAATAGCACTCACTTCTGGCTTTACGGCAGCTTGGCTCATAACGGTCTCCTCCGGAGCAAACTTAATGTTGTGATTCAGGCAGACGGACGACAATGCCGTCAAGGTCGGCGGTCGCTTTAATCTGACAGGCTAGGCGACTATTCGCTTCAATGCCCTCTGCAAACTCGAGCATGCTGGTTTCCATATCGTCTTTCTCACCGGTCTTGGCGAGCCAGGCTTCGTCGACAAAAACATGACACGTCGCGCAAGCACAGGCCCCACCGCAATCCCCATCAATTCCAGGGATCATCTTTTCAATCGCGACCTCCATCAGGGAATGCCCCTCAGCCGCATCCACTTCATGGGTCGTCCCATCATGCTCGATATAAGTAACCTGGACCAATGTCCCCTCCCAAAACCATCACTGTCAAAGACCGCTCATAACGAACAGGTCTCAATTTTGCGTACCATTGATACGCATAATGAATTCTAGGACGAATCTGACACAGCCGTCAACAAGCCAGGCTCCCGCTCCCAGGCAGCGAGGTAAAACACCGATTTAGAGCTGACGGGTCCTCATTCCTCACCCATACTTCAAGCCATGGGCAGGACGACAACAGGTCCGCGCCCGGTTTCGGGAGGAAATGAATGAAACGACTGAGTGTCCAGGATGCAGCCTTTTTGCAGGCAGAAAGCATCGAATGCCCCATGCACATTGCCAGCGTGCAGATATTTGACCTTCCGAAAAAATACACCAAACGCCGGGACTTCGTCCCCAACCTGATGAAACGGTTTGGCGACATGAGCGCCTCCCCTCCTTTCAATCAGAAACTGCATTCCGATTGGAGCAAGCTCGATGTCTGGCCGAGCTGGGTTGAGGACGACAAGATTGATCTCGACTACCACATTCGCTTCGTTGCCTTACCTGCACCCGGAGACAAGGATCAGCTCATGCGACTGGTTGAGCGCCTGCATGAGCCGGTTCTCGATCGCAACCGCCCACTCTGGGAGCTTTATTTTATTGATGGCCTCGAAGACAACCGGGTCGCTATCTATTTCAAGACCCACCATGCTCTGATCGACGGTGTCGCGGGTATGGCGCTTGTGCAAAGTGCGTTGTCGAAAGAAAAGAGCGCAGCAGGTCCCCTGCACCCAATCTGGCAAATCCCCAAAAAGAAACGTCCCGCGCCTGACAAGGAATCCTTCGTTGCTGCTCTGCGTCACACTATGGAAGACGCGTTCGAGCAGGTGAGTTCGCTGAGACAGATCACTGGAAACTTCTTGCGCGGTGAGCTGGACAAACTCAGCCACGGAAGCATGCCATCTCTCGGTCGATCCCAAGCACCCAAAACACCCTTCAATGTAGCCATCACCCGGCATCGGCATCTCGATGTGTTTTCGCTGCCTTTGTCGCGCACCAAGGAAATCGCAAAGGATTTCGGCGCAACCGTCAATGATGTGGTCATTGCCATCAGCGGGGCTGGCATACGTCGCTACTTAGAAGAAATCGGAGAGTTGCCCGACAAGCCGGTACTGGCTGGTGTGCCTGTGTCTGTCCGTCCGGCAGGCGCCGAGCAGGAAGGCAATAATGTCTCCATCTTTGCAGCGACAACCGGGTCCAACATAGAAGACCCTGTCCAGCGCTTGAAGGCCGTCTCCATCTGGGCGGCAACGCAAAAGAAAAAAATCAGCGGCCTCACTTCAACAGCCGCACAGAACTACGCCACGATCTTTGGTCTCTCCGCCTTGATCCCGCAACTGGTTGGTGCCGGCGACTTCTCTATGCCGCCCACCAATGTGGTGATCTCAAATGTTCCTGGCTGGAGGCACCCGCTCTATCTTGGCGATGCAAAACTCTCGGCCATCTTCCCGGTCTCGGTCCTGATCGACTATCAGGCATTCAACATCACGGTTCTGTCGAGGGAGGACAGTCTCGATTTCGGGCTCATTGCCGCGCATGAATCCATTGATGACCTCGGCAAAATCTCCTCTTACATGCAGGAAGCCTTTGCAGAGCTCGATGCCGCATCAACCGCCCTTCTGGATGAAGAAGTCGCGCGGGTCAGCGCGAAGGTAAAAGCGCGAAAGACGAAAAAAGCGACCAAAGCCACAGCCAGCACGACCCGCAAGAAACCGGCGCCAACCGCGAAGAAAACCAAAAAAGCGCCCGCAAAGGCGAAGCGCAAAAAGACAACCTAGCGCTTTCTGCTATCACTCGATGGCAACACACGGAATGTCGCATTCGCCCGTGCACACACGGTGCCGTCCGCGGTCACAAATGCTTGCGCAAAATCGAGCGTGCGGCCGGTCTTGGTGAAGGGTGAATTAATTTCAATCCACTGTCCGAGCTGGGCCGTCCCCAGAAAATCAACACTGAGATTGACGGTGACCAAGCCGCCGACTGCATCATGCTGAACCGCGCAGGACAGTCCCATCGCATTGTCAGCAAGCGCACTCAGCAACCCACCATGCACAAAACCGCGGGAATTCGTGTGCTGCTCTGCTGCGAAAAATCCCAGCACAACTGACTTATCGTCTGCCTTCGAATAAAGCGGTTCCCATGGGTCCGTAAGGGGGCTTTTTCGAAAATGTGGCGTAAAGCCCTGAGGTATCTCAGTCATTTTGTTCTCATGCTGACACTTGAATGGGCGCACACTGCGCAATTCAGAAAGCACCGACAAACGCACATCTCTCACCTCACATGAGTTCATTTCAGGCATATTGTGTATATACATAACTTATGATAGAGAGCTCAGATGAAAAGCCCATTCCCACCCGACATGACCGATCACTGCATGGTGTTGAAGACCCGTCGGGCCGCGCGGGCGGTCACGCGGCGCTATAATACCCTGTTGAAACCTTTAGGCCTCAAAAGTACCCAGGCCTATCTCCTGTCCGTAATTCACGCTGGCAACTTCGAATCCATTTCCGACCTAGCCGAACATCTTGTGATTGAGCGCAGTGCTCTGACCAGAAACCTGAAAGTGCTGCGGGACGCAGGTTTGATAACCTCGGACAATGAGGGACGCGGACGTGCACAAAAAGTCGTCCTTACAAAAGCAGGGAAGAAAATCGTCGAAAATGTCGCCCCTTTATGGATCAAAGCGCAGAACGACCTTCGAGATGAGCTCGGTGAGCGCGAGTGGAACCGCGTCCAGGCAGCCCTCACAGCCGTTGGCGATCTGGCCTAAACATTTCATCAAGTAGTGCATATACAGAACTGGAGAAACCATGAACAAGCGGATTGTGATCACAGGAATGGGGTTGGTGACTCCGCTGGGTGTCGGCGTGGACAACGTATGGAAGCGCCTTGTCGCAGGAATGTCCGGCATACGGACCAACACCCGCTTTGATGCGAGCGCTTTGCCAACGCACATTGCCGGACTCGTGCCGGACATCGCAGACGATCCATCTGGACTTGATATAAGCGCGGTGGTTTCGCCAAAGGAGCGACGTAAGGTTGACCTCTTCACCATCTACGCAATGGCGGCCGCTGAAGAAGCGCTCACCCAGGCAAATTGGAAACCTGAAGAAGAATCCAAAAGAGAACGCACCGCGACCATAATCGGCACCGGGATCGGCGGCCTGCCGATCATCACAGCCGCGAAAGAAACGATGGATGCTCGAGGCTACCGCAAATTGTCTCCCTTCGTTGTGCCAGCATTCCTCGCAAACCTTGCCGCCGGAAACCTGTCGATCCGTTATGGCTTTATGGGACCGCTGGGGACACCGGTCACCGCCTGCGCGGCGGGCCTCCAGGCAATTGGAGATGCCATGCGCCTGATCGCCAGCGGAGAGGCTGATATAGCGCTTGCCGGTGGGACCGAGGCTTGCGTCGATCCACTGGGCCTGGGAGGGTTTGCCGCTGCCCGTGCTCTTTCAACCCGCAATGACGCACCCGAAGCAGCATCTCGTCCGTTTGACAAAGACAGAGACGGCTTTGTGATGGGCGAAGGCGCCGGTCTTGTTGTGCTGGAATCTCTGGAACATGCGGAAGCCCGCGGCGCAACTCCCCTCGTTGAACTCACAGGATACGGAACCAGCGCAGATGCTTATCACCTGACAGCGGGACCGGAGGACGGCTCCGGCGCTGCCAGATCAATGCGCGCCTGCCTAGGCATGGCCGGAAGTGACGGGTCCGACGTCGACTATGTAAACGCACACGCAACCTCCACGCCTGTTGGCGACCGCGGAGAGATTGCAGCCCTCAGACAGGTCTTTGGTACTCGCATTCCCGAAGTTGCTATCTCGTCCACAAAATCTGCCATCGGCCACCTGTTGGGAGCTGCGGGCGGCGTCGAGGCTGTGTTTACTGCCAAGTCTCTCCTCACCAGATTGCTGCCACCCACCCTCAATCTGCACACTCCAGACAAAGGCATGGAGTATCTCGACCTCACACCATTGAAGGCAACAAAGAGGGATGTCAATCACGCGCTGTGCAACGGCTTTGGGTTCGGCGGCGTCAACGCGACCCTCTCAATGAAACGCCTTTGACGCGCAACACATTGTTACAAATCGCAATTGGCGAGAAAAACGCCGACCAGGGGTACGAGGCATACTCAGACTCCACTGGAGAGCAAACCATGCAAAAACTTCTGCCCCCTGCACTCGTCGCGATCTGCATTCTAGTCATGACTGCACTTCACTTGCTGGTGCCGCTGGGTGTCCTCATTGACCGACCATTGCTTGCTGTCATTGTCGCAATAATCGGAGTGGGTTTCACCCTCTCCGGTGCGCGGCTTTTTTCCCGCGTTGGCACCAACATCAAAACCTTCAACAAGCCGGATCACCTTGTGACTACGGGCCTTTTTCGCATCACCCGAAACCCGATGTATCTGGGTTTCGTCCTCTTCCTCGTCGGCATTGCCATTGGCCTGGGGACCGCAGCACCCTTTGCTGTGGTTGCGGCCTTCTTTGTGATTACCAACCTTTGGTACATCCCCTTTGAAGAGCGAAAGATGGAAGAGATATTCGGCGCCGACTATCTGACATATAAGGCCCACACCCGTCGCTGGATCTAATTCCCGTCGCACCCGTTGCGCTGATCGCCGTTCCCACTCACTATAAGTGCCAACTGTCTTGGGAGGGTATTATGGGTGAATGGATCAACAGTCTCGCGACAAAAGCGGCACTGACATTCTGTGGACTTATCGCCATCACCTCGCCCGCATGGGCTGATCTGATGATCCAGAATGTAACGATCATCGACCCTGTCGCAGGTGAAACAGAAAACCAGGACATGCTGATAGGCAACGGCACCATCGCAGCCATTGGAGACCATGGCAGCATCGCGACTTTCGCACCCGTAGACACGCTCGACGGCAGCGGAAAATTTGTCATCCCGGCTCTGTGGGACGCCCATGTGCACCTCACCTTCGACATGGACATCGGAAACGCCGCCCTTCCCCTCTTTGTCGCTAACGGCATCACCCGCGTTCGCGACACAGGTGGGCTTCTCTCTGAAATACTCTTGGTGCGGGACATTGCGAAAGAGAGAGGCCCAGAAGCTCCAGAGATCTATTTCGCAGGCCCACTCATAGATGGCATGCCGCGTGTCTATGACGGCACCCCCGCCCGCTTCCCGAACATCTCCGATGGCGCCTCAACGCCTGAGGATGCGGAACGCATCGTCGACGAGCTCGCCTCAGCCGGCGCAAGCCTTATCAAGTCCTACGAAATGTTGACGCCGGACGTCTTCCGGGCGCTTGTCGTGCGTGCAACAGAACGCGAATTGCCGGTCACCTCTCACATTCCGCTCAGCATGGACGCCGAAGCCGTAATCGCCGCCGGCGTCAAAGGCATGGAACATCTGCGCAATATTGGCCTTGCGTGTTCGAACAAATCACAAGTGCTGCTCGCAGAAAGACAGGCCATGCTGCGTGATGGAGCAAAGGAGGAAGGCAGCACGCTCAGATCCTCCATCCATGCCGCCCAACGACCCGTTGCCTTCGGGTCTCAGGATGCCGAACGGTGCGGCTTTGTCATTAAAGCGCTCGCCGACGCGCAGGTCTTTCAGACACCGACCCTCGCCCTGAATACCCGCGGCGCCTTCCGGCAGTTCCTTGAGCCTCGACAGCGCGGTCCGTTCCAGCATCTCCCCGCTGCCGTTCGAGATAAATGGAACGCTTTCGCGGACGGCGCCGCAGACACACCCATTGATCCGGCTTACGTGGCCTTTGCGGATTGGTCCCTAGGAATGGTCGGCCAGCTTCATGAGGCTGGGGTGCCGATCATGGCCGGAACAGACACCCCCATCGGCCTGCTCACACCTGGTTTCAGCCTTCATCTGGAGATGGAAATGCTGGTCAAGGCAGGTCTTTCACCGCAAGCGGCCCTAGCAAGTGCCACACTTCGCCCAGCAGAGTTTTTTGGCCTCGAAGAAACAATGGGCACCATCGAAGTAGGGAAAAGCAGCGAGCTGGTACTCCTCACCGCCAATCCACTCGAAGACATCGCCAATACGCGCACCATCGATACCGTCATCACCCGCGGGACAGTTCTTGACCGCGCAATGTTGAATGACATGCTGGAAGGAGCGGCACCTTAAAGGCCTACACTTGCGTCAATAGGGAGTGCCATCCTTATGGGCCGCATACCAGGTGCCATCTTCGTTGACCGCCCATTTGAAATCATCATGCGGGTAGTGCACTTCATCGCCCGGCACACGTGACCCGACAACAAGAAAACGGGCATCTGTGTTGGACTTGTTGATTAGGTGGTGAGCATTTTCCTCGCCGGCCCTAAATCCGGCAACCATGCCAGTCCGCATCAGGGTCTCCCCCTCAGTGGTGACCAAGGTCAACTCACCCTCGATCACCATCACAAACTCATCTGATTTTGTATGCCAGTGACGGATGGAAGAGCGGGAACCGGGCGGGAGCGTTTCCATCATCACCCCAAACTGTGTCAGTCCGAATAGGTCACCCAGATTCCGGCTTTCATAGGGTCCGCCAAGCTCGTGGGGGCCTAGAGCGGCGCGATCACTTTCCACAGGCAGAGATTTGCCGCCTTTAAGAGCATCAACCTTCATTGCATCAATGGCAGGTTTCATTGCCGATCTCCCATTTGTCGACCAAGCTCACTTCACAACAATCATGGTTCAGCGCAGACTGGCAGTCAAAGATCGACGTCACAGGTGGGGGAAACCATGACCAAAACCATAGCCGAGCCTGCACGCGAGACACCTGTCGTTCATGAGACTGATGTCTTGGTTGTAGGATCCGGGCCGGGCGGCCTGGCAGCAGCCATCGCAGCAGCACGCTCCGGCGTGCGCGTCGCCCTGCTGGAACGGTTTGGTTGTTTCGGTGGCAACATCACCGTCGTCGGCGTGGAGGGCTTTGCTTGGTATCGCCACGAAGAAACCGTGGAAGCAGGCGGCATCGGTCAGGAGTTTGAAGACCGCGCCAAGGAAATGGGCGCAGCCGTGCCAGAAAGCCAGTCGCTAAGCTACGAACTGGACTCTGAAGGCTTCAAGCTGGTTGCCGACAGGTTGGTTGAAGAAGCAGGCATCCATCCCATGCTACACCGCCAATTTGTCGCCCCCATCATGAACAGCAACAGCATCGAAGGTGTAATCGTGGAATCCAAGGCGGGCCGCGAAGCTATTCTCGCCAAGCGCGTAATCGACGCGACGGGGGACGCCGATGTTGCACACCGCGCAGGCGCGCCCACCATCAAAACCCCTCTAGAGGACATGCAGGCGGCATCGGTCATGTTTCATCTCGCGGGCGTCGACAAGCAGGCATTTCTCCAAGGGGTGAGGGACAACCCGCAGACCTATAAGGACTGGGAAAACAGCACCTGGCACATGGAAACCGACGGCAAGGAAGATGAGATGTTTTCACCCTTCCTCGGCAAGCCCTTCGATCGGGCCATCAAGGACGGGGTGATACCGGCAGAACTTAAAACCATCGGTGGCACCTGGGGCGCTGTCCACGATAGCGGGGAGCTTACCTATATGAACCTCATCCATCTGAATGAGTGCGACGGAACCGATCCGGAAAGCCTTACTAAATTTGAAATGGAGGGCCGCCGCCAAACGCTCGCTGCCATTGACGTGCTCCGAAAATACACGCCCGGCTGCGAAGAAGCCCGGTTGCGCAATTTCGGCATGAGCATCGGCATCAGAGACACGCGCAAAATCGATGCGGTCTACAACATGACGGAAGAGGATGTTCGGTACGAAGGGCGCTTTGAGGACTCGATCGGGATCTATCCGGAGTTCATTGATGGCTATGGCATTCTGACCCTGCCGACCACGGGCCGCTATATGCACATCCCCTATCGCTCGCTGCTGCCTAAGAAGGTTGAGAACCTGCTTGTCGCCGGGCGGGCAATTGGCGGGGACAAAATCTCTCACGCCGCCACCCGCAACATGTCTTGCTGTGCGGTAACCGGTCAGGGCGCAGGCGTCGCAGCTGCCCTATCGGTGAAACAAGACACCCCGCTCCGCGACCTTAACGTGAGTGCCGCCCAACAAGAACTCAGCCGACAGAATGTGCGGGTACACTAAAATTATAGTTTGCAAACTGTCATCTAGATGACAGACGAAATACCCACCAAACCCCAAAATCGAGCCCGCACAGGTAAACCTTACTGGCTTCCTCGCAACCGCTCGACGTCGGACCCGCCAAAAATGCTCCGGCTCAAGCAAGCGCGGCGGGTAAGCCGGACGATGTCCGTCGGCCGACCCCCAGCAACCAACCAGCCGGTGGAAAGCGAACCCGGTCGGCGGGCATCACCCTTTCACATCATGAAATTCTGGACGCGTAGCCCTGCAGGGACTGCAGAAAACCATGCACATAGGCAACAGCTTCGTCCACCCCACGCTCCGCAGGCATCTGTATGACGAGGGCATCAACCGCTGTGACATGGTTCACGCGGGCGGCGTCATCTTCAGCCGAAAGTGGAAGCGTCCCCGCCGCTTCTAAGAGCATCAGCAGCTCATGAAGGCGACGCACCTGTCGGAAACTGCGGGACATAGGTTGAATGAGCGTGGGGTCTTGCTGCCAGGACCGCCCGCCAAAGAGCTCTTGTGTCACCCGTTGCCCGGCACCGTGGCATTCATAGACAGCACAGCCCCGAAAACCCAACTCTGTGAGGTCATCATGCACTTTGCACTGACCACACTCATCAAGATTGGGACAGGCTGTTTCAGCTGGTTTACTGATGGCAAAATCGTCCGACACTTCAAACTCAAATGTCACACAACATAGTGCAGCACATCGCGCACAATCGGCACTCAACAGGTGTTGGTTCATCCAAAAAGGTCCGGGCTCAAGTGATCAGGTGCTTGAGCCCATACCATAAACAGTCTTAGACGCTCTAAGCAGTTTTTCGTTCAAGGCTCTGCTTCAGCAAACCAGCCTGTGAGGAAAGATTCTTCGAAATCTTCAAGATCTCGGCGGCACCGGTGCTCACCTCTTGGACATTCCTGGAGACTCCAGTAATACCCTCAGAAATATCGCCCACGCCATTTGACGCTTCAGACATGCTCCGGGCGATCTCTGTCGTTGCGGCTCCCTGCTCTTCAACAGCAGCGGCAATCGCGCCTGAAACCGAATTCAGATCAGCAAGTGTTTTGGTGACCAATTCAATAGATGATACGGCGCGCCCTGTCCCCGCCTGCACAGCACCAACCTGAACTTCAATTTCTTCGGTGGCTTTCGCGGTCTGAGCAGCGAGCGCCTTCACCTCTGAGGCAACGACAGCGAACCCTTTGCCCGCTTCTCCAGCACGTGCGGCTTCAATTGTTGCGTTGAGTGCCAGCAAATTCGTTTGTGCGGCAATGCCGGTAATGAGTTCAACAATCGCACCAATCTGCTCTGAGGTTTGGGAAAGCTCGCCGATGGCTGTACCGGCAACCTGACTCTCATTCTCCACATTCGTTGTCATCTCTGTGGATTGCGTGATCTGCCGATTAATCTCAACAATCGAAGAGTTGAGTTCTTCAGCCGTCGCAGCAACTGTCTGAACATTCGTCAATGCTTCTTCCGCACCCGCAGCAACACCGGTTGCCTGCTCTTCCGAAGTAGAGCTAGAGCTGCGCATCTCTTCTGCACAATTGTTAAGAGTGCTTGCTGCAGCTTCAAGCGAAGCCGCAAGCTCGTCAAAATCAAGCATCTTTTGCTCAACACCGTCCGCCGCAGCATTGATCGTTTTCGAGGCGACCAGAAATGCCCCCAGCATCCCCGTTTCGGAGATCCGACGGAAATACTGATTGCGTTCCATATATCCTAGACAGGCCGTAGATTCCCGAATGTAGGCATCAGTTCTGTCGATAAGGTCGTTCAGCCTCAGACAGAGATCGCGCGTTTGCCCGGCCTCGTGAGGAACATCCTGAATACGTGCTTCAAAATCTCCCTTGCTCACCCGTTCGCACACAGAGATGACTTCATCAAGCTTTTGCAACGCATCATCAGATTTAGAAGCAGCCGGTTCAGACCGCATTTTCATTTTCGAAAATAGCTTTCTCATCACGTTCCCCTTAAGCAGCAAGCATCAAATGAGCGACGAATTCGTCATAACCGAGGTCTTTCTCAGCAAGTATGGAAAGGAGCTTCTCGTATGAAGCCGCTAGACCTTCCTTACGACTGGAATGGCTCGTCTCAATTGCACTCAGCTCTCTGTAAAGGGGAATGATGGTATCGCGAACGGTCTTGGGGTTCGGCACCCGCCGGGTCGAATGATAGCCAACAATTGATCCATCCAAACCAAAGCTCGGCGTAACGTGGGCGATTACCCAGTAATAGTCGCCGCTCTTCGTGATGTTGACCACATAGGCAAACACTTCTCTGCCCTGCTGGACCTCGTCCCAAAGAAGTTTGAAAACGCATCTGGGCATATCTGGATGACGAATGACATTGTGCGGTTTCCCGACCAGTTCCTCCGACTGATATCCTGCGATATCCAGAAAAACATCATTCATGTAGGTAAGATGACCTTTCAGGTTCGTCTTACTCACGATCAAACTGTCACTATCGAAAAATACTTCCTTGCCGGATGTCCCCATCATATCCCCCTTTGATGCAGACCGAACACGCCGAGATCCATCATGTGCTCACCCCCGAAGAAGAAGCTCCACCTCAACTGCGCACCACGCACCTGCATCTGTTCATTGACCACCCAATCCAAAAGTACTGTTTATTTATAAAATTTGTACTAATTCAAATAGTCCCATTTCAAAGGTGAAACAGTAGTTATAAAACAAAAGAACTGATCTACTTAATCTCAAATAGTAAACCATTGATTTTAGTAGGATATTCGGGTGCGGCGATCAGGCGCAAAAGACCACCTATGGGATTAGGCCACTGATTTTTCAGGAAGCTTGCGTCGCTATCGCCAGCCCATCAACAATGGACGTGAAGACATCGCCTTGCTTCACGGCGACGTTTGGCAAGCATCCCTGGATCGCATCCGTGACTATTTTCATGGAACTAGATCCCCCGACACTGACAACCGCCTCAACGCGCTGCGCCTCAATGCCCCCTGCGTCCAAGGTCTCCTGGATAGCGTCAGCAATCTCTTCGCCAAAACGCAGGAGACTATTTTCAAACCCTTCCTCTGTGAGCTCGGTCTGCAAACCAGCTTCGATCAGGCTCAAGTCGACCAGTGACTGATTGCTGCCCTCATTGTGCGCAATTTTGGTTCGCTCCGCTTCAAAGGCAAGGTCGTGACCGAGCCGTCTCTCCAGAACCTTCACCAAGCGCGCAAAGGCCGGACGGTTGACCGCGTCGCGCTCCATGCCCTTTGCAAGCTGCAGCGTCTTTTCGTCATAGAGAAAGGGGATCTTCTCCCAGGTGGCCAGCTCAGAAAAGATATGCGCCGGCGCCTGAATGGTGCCTTCGGCAAAGCGACGCGTCAGCTGCTGCCCGCGACCAAGCAGCGGCATAAAATGATCGTAAGAGATCTGACGGTCAAAGTCGGTTCCGCCAACCCGCACACCGTTTGATGCGATGATCCGCACCCCCCGATCCTTTGCCTCAAACAGGGTGAAGTCGGAGGTCCCCCCGCCAATATCAACCACCAGGCCGACACTGCCTTTCTGATAGTCGCGGGCACTTTCAAGCGCCGCCGCTTCGGGCTCATACATAAACCGGACTTGTCTGAAGCCAGCCTTGTGATAACAAGCCTTCAAGTCCTGCTCAGCTCGGGCATTGCGATCCGCGTCTACCCGGTGGAAGAACACCGGCCGCCCGGCCACAACATGGTCGAACGTAACGCCAGCAAACTGTTCCGCCCGACATTTTAGCTGCGTGATAAACGCGGAAACAACCTCAAAAAAATCCGTGCGCCGTCCAAGAAGCAAACGCTGCTCCTTCATCAAGGGCGTGCCGAGCACGCTTTTAAGCGACCGCATATAGCGCCCTTCGGCACCATCCAGGAGCGCCTGGTTGGCAGGGCGCCCAGTCAGCACTTGCTTTTCATAGAGGTCAAAGAAGAGTGCCGTCGGGATAGTCTCCCGGCCTTCTTCAAGTTCCACATGCACCACTTGCCCCTCTGCCATATAGGCAGCAGCAGAGTTTGAAGTGCCGAAATCCACCCCGAGCCAGTGAGGGCCGTTTCCATGTCTGTCTGTCATGATTTGCACCACAAAACGCGTGAACTTGGCGCGTTTTGTGGTCCGAAAAGAACGGACAACGCCCAGGTCACTGGTCCCACCCAAATACCATCTAGTGTTTTTGCTAAGTCAGGGCGCGGAGATATAGAGCGTCTGTGTCTGCTGCACAAGAGCTGTTTCCAGTCAAACAATCTGGGACCAGCCTACCCCTCCGGTCAGGTTGTTGCGTACCTAAGCTCTCGCTACCATGCGCAGCTACCTGCAATGCTCTGGAAGTCCCATGCGATCAAAACTCGAAACTCCTTTCGCAATTTTCACTCTTGTAACGGCCTTCACCCATTTTGCGGGGGAAACCTACTACCACGTCACCCTGGGCCAACCGCTACCGGCCTACATTGTCGACCTCATCGCCATCGGGCTCATGTTGCTCGGCAGCGCCTATTCCCTGAAGGACAGGACAGCGTCTGCATCCGGATGGCTGGCCGCTGCCTGGGGGTTTGCTCTCTGTCTGAACTATCGGTCCTTTTTCGGCCGATATGAGAGATTGGCTCAGGACGTCGCAAACTCAAACGGAGAGCCGGACATCGTGATCAAAATTCTTGGAGTCACGCTGGCCATCGCCGCAATCAGCTTTATCTTTTCGATGTATCTGGCATCGCCTCAGCGCAATCGATGAGCCACAAACAAAAACGCCGCCTGAGCGGTGAGGCTCAAGCGGCGTTTTGGAATTGCCAGAAGCAATAAAGTGTAAAGAAGGGACCTAAGACAGGTTGATCATCGTTTGTTTTTGCATTTAGCAGACCTGGCAGCGACCTACTCTCCCACACCTTAAGATGCAGTACCATCGGCGCTGAGGGTTTTCACGGCCGAGTTCGAGATGGGATCGGGTGCAGGCCCCTCGCAATAACCACCAGGTCGGCAAAAGGCAAAAACGCTCAGAAGTTCTGAGTTAAACGACAATCACTTTCTGATCTGAACCACATTCACTCACCGCCATCCAAATGGGCCAGCTTGCGCTAACCCGAGATGGGCATTGGTAAATGAGAGTAATCAAGCCAATCGAACGATTAGTACCAGTAAGCTCAATACATTGCTGCACTTACACACCTGGCCTATCAACGTGGTCGTCTTCCACGGTTCTCAAGGGAGAACTGGTTTCGAGGTTGGTTTCCCGCTTAGATGCTTTCAGCGGTTATCCAGTCCGTACATAGCTACCCAGCTGTGCCGTTGGCACGACAACTGGTCCACCAGAGGTACGTCCACCCCGGTCCTCTCGTACTAGGGGCAGATCCTCTCAATTCTCCTACACCCACGGTAGATAGGGACCGAACTGTCTCACGACGTTCTAAACCCAGCTCACGTACCGCTTTAATTGGCGAACAGCCAAACCCTTGGGACCTGCTCCAGCCCCAGGATGCGATGAGCCGACATCGAGGTGCCAAACAATGCCGTCGATATGGACTCTTGGGCATCATCAGCCTGTTATCCCCGGCGTACCTTTTATCCGTTGAGCGATGGCCCTTCCATGCGGGACCACCGGATCACTATGACCGACTTTCGTCTCTGCTCGACTTGTCAGTCTCGCAGTCAGGCAGGCTTATGCCATTGCACTCAACAGCTGATTTCCGACCAGCTTGAGCCTACCATCGCGCGCCTCCGTTACTCTTTGGGAGGCGACCGCCCCAGTCAAACTACCCACCACACAGGGTCCCGGACCCGGATAACGGGCCGCGGTTAGATGTCAATGAAGATAAGGGTGGTATTTCAAGGGTGGCTCCACCTGAGCTGGCGCCCAAGTTTCAAAGCCTACCACCTATCCTACACATGCCGTCACTAACACCACTGTGAAGCTGTAGTAAAGGTGCACGGGGTCTTTCCGTCTAGCCGCAGGAACCCCGCATCTTCACGGGGAATTCAATTTCGCTGAGTCTATGTTGGAGACAGCGGGGAAGTCGTTACGCCATTCGTGCAGGTCGGAACTTACCCGACAAGGAATTTCGCTACCTTAGGACCGTTATAGTTACGGCCGCCGTTTACTGGGGCTTCATTTCGCAGCTTGCACCACTCCATTTAACCTTCCAGCACCGGGCAGGCGTCAGACCCTATACGTCGTCTTGCGACTTCGCAGAGCCCTGTGTTTTTAGTAAACAGTCGCCACCCCCTGGTCTGTGCCACCCCTACCTAGTTGCCTAAGTAGAGGTCTCCCTTCTCGCGAACTTACGGGAGCATTTTGCCGAGTTCCTTCAACATAGTTCTCTCAAGCGCCTTGGTATACTCTACCAGACCACCTGTGTCGGTTTGGGGTACGGTCTATAATGGAGGAGCTATTTCCTGGAACCCCTTCGCGGCCTACCCAATCCAATAAGGGTAAACAACACACGGGATTCGTCACTACCTCCAGGTACAGGAATATTAACCTGTTTCCCATCGACTACGGCTTTCGCCCTCGCCTTAGGGGCCGACTAACCCTGCGCAGATTAGCTTTACGCAGGAACCCTTGGTCTTTCGGCGAGAGGGTCTCTCACCCTCTTTATCGCTACTCATGTCAGCATTCTCACTTCTGATACCTCCAAGTGCCCTCGCGGGTCACCCTTCACAGGCTTACAGAACGCTCCGCTACCACGCACATAAATGTGCATCCGCAGCTTCGGTGTATGGCTTTAGCCCCGGTACATTTTCGGCGCAAGAGCGCTTGACCAGTGAGCTGTTACGCTTTCTTTAAATGATGGCTGCTTCTAAGCCAACATCCTGGTTGTCTATGCACTCTCACATCCTTTCCCACTTAGCCATAACTTAGGGACCTTAGCTGGCGGTCAGGGCTGTTTCCCTTTCCACTACGGACCTTAGCACCCGTAGTGTGTCTGCCAGATATTACTCATCGGTATTCGGAGTTTGGTTAGGTTTGGTAATTCGGTGAGAACCCCTAGCCCATCCAGTGCTCTACCCCCGATGGTATTCATCTAACGCTCTACCTAAATAGATTTCGCGGAGAACCAGCTATTTCCGAGTTTGATTGGCCTTTCACCCCTAGGCACAAGTCATCCCCGCCTTTTTCAACAGGCGTGGGTTCGGTCCTCCAGTGCATGTTACTGCACCTTCAACCTGCTCATACCTAGATCACTCGGTTTCGGGTCTAATCCAACAAACTTAGTCGCCCTATTAAGACTCGCTTTCGCTACGCCTACACCTAACGGTTTAAGCTTGCTTGCTAGATTAAGTCGCTGACCCATTATACAAAAGGTACGCTGTCACCCAGGACGAACCTTGGGCTCCAACTG
>CBDIPP010000006.1:67500-180549 GCA_965283695.1 uncultured Parvibaculaceae bacterium
GATGAAGACACCGATTGATGGCGCGCGCATCTCCTCAAGCTTTGGCAACCGTCGTCATCCGATTCTCGGATACACACGACTGCACGCCGGCACAGACTTCGCAGCACCCAGCGGCACGCCGATCTACGCAGCCGGCAGCGGCACCATCGAGATGGCGCAGCGCAATGGCAGCTTTGGCAACTATGTACGCATTCGTCATGCCAACGGATATCAGACAGCCTACGCGCACATGCGCGGGTATGGTCGGGGCATCCGCAAAGGTGTCCGTGTTCGCCAGGGTCAGGTTATTGGCTATGTGGGAACAACCGGCCGCTCAACCGGTCCGCACTTGCATTATGAAGTGATCCACAATGGCAACAAGGTGAACCCACAGCGCATCCGCGTCCCAACAGGACGCACACTCTCCGGCCAGCAACTGGCCGCCTTCCAGGAAGCGCGCACCAACATCAATACGATGATGGCGAAGGCACCTTCCATGACGCAGATGGCTGAAGCTGAACTGACCTCCGATACAGACGAGACCAGTTCCCAATAAGACGAACCAATTGAGTTTCAAAAGGCCGCTCCCAGATAGTTGGGATGCGGCCTTTTTCTTGGCCAAACCCGATAAATCGCAAGTTTGATCAAGTGCCTCTGCGCTAAACTTTCCAAAAGGGACGGCAGATAGCATGGCGCAAGAAACAAGAGTTGGAGCACATAAAAAACGCATCGACAGGGTCGTGACCTACATTCACGAAAATCTGGATGCACCCCTCGACATGGATGTCCTGGGAGAGATCGCCTGCCTCTCACCCCATCACTGGCACCGTATCTATCGGGAGATCATGGGAGAGACAGCCTCGCAGACTGTTCGCCGGCGTCGGCTCTGGCGCGCAGCCCATCAACTCCTCAACACACCAGACAGCATCGAGCAGGTCGCACGCGTCGCACATTACAGCAGCACGGCGGCATTCACGACTGACGGCATCATCACGCCGGAGACAAAGGGCATAGCTGTCTTCTTCAATGATCCAACGCAGAAGCCGCCAGAAGGACTAACCTCCCTCGCGGCCATCCCACGCCCTGAGGGAAAAGAGCCCGGCGAAGGAACGCGGAGCTACACAATCCCGGGCGGCCCACACGCCATCGCCCGGCATGTCGGTCCTTACACAGAGCTCGCACGCACCTATACCGAACTTTTCCAGAACTGGTTGCCCGCCTCCGGAGAGGCCCGCAATGGCGCACCCCTCTTTGAAATCAACATGAACGATCCGAAGACGACAGCGCCCGCGGACCTCATCACCGATATATATGTTCCGCTAAAATAGAACCGGAAGGAGACGTCAACGACCGTTGAAAACAGGCTCTCGTTTTTCAACAAACGCCTTCGTTGCGTTCTGATGGTCTTCTGTCTGACCGCAATGAATGTGATGGGTCGCTTCCAGGTCCATACAGTCATTGAGATCACCCGACGAGATCGCGCGGTTGAGGTTCTCTTTCATGTAGCGATAGGCAACCGTTGGCCCTGTCGCCAGACGCTGCGCAATCTCCTGCGCTTTCGCCTGCAGCTCTTCTGGTTCGCACACCCAGTTTGTCAGCCCCAGGTCCAACGCTTCCTCGGCCGACACACGGTCCGACAGGTAATAGAGTTCGCGCGCTTTCGCCGTCCCCACGAGCTGGGTCAGAAAGAACGTGCCACCATAATCGCCTGAGAAGCCAACACGCGCGAACGCTGTGGTCATGACCGCATTGCGCGCCATGATACGCATGTCACATGCAAGGGCGAGCCCGAGCCCGGCCCCCGCTGCCGCACCTGGCAGGGCGGCAAGGGTCGGCTTGGGCATTTCGTAAAGCCTACCCGACGTGCCACGTTGATTGAGACGTTGGCGATGAATACGGAAGTCGATCGTATTCTCGTCTTGAGAGCCATCACCACTTGCCGCCATGCCTTTCACATCCCCGCCAGCACAGAACCCTTTCCCGGCACCCGTCAACACGATGCAGCGAACATCTGTGTCCAGCTGCGCGGCTTCGAGCGTTGCCTGAAGCGCGCCCGTCATCTCTCCGGACATAGCGTTACGCGCTTCTGGTCTGTTCATGGTGAGCGTCAGCACACCTTCCTTGAGGTCTGCCAAAAGATGCTTGGTACCTGTATCTGTAATGCTCATGAGCGCGCTCCCTGCGTTTGATGCTTCTTTTCATCAACGCTAGGACGCACGGTCCATCAAGGCAACTGGATTAGGGGAGAGGCCGGATCAGACGGCACCCTCTCCCTTGCGCCGCAGATCAGGATGCAGGCTCGCACCAAGAATATGTTCATTGCGGCCAATCACATGTTCCGTATTGCCAACAATCAGTGGATCAGGGCCGCGCACCACATGAAGGTTCTTGTCCGGGTAGGGCAAAGCACTCAGAAAATGCTGCATACAATTGAGACGCGCTCGCTTCTTGTCGTTGGACTTCACAATGGTCCATGGCGCGTCTGCAGTATCGGTGTAAAAGAACATCGCCTCTTTCGCTTCTGTGTAGTCGTTCCACTTGTTGAGCGAGGCCCGATCAATCGGAGAGAGCTTCCATTGCTTAAGCGGATCAACCTCCCGGGACGCAAACCGACGCTTCTGTTCTTCCTGCGTCACCGAAAACCAATATTTGAACAGGCGAATGCCGCTTTGGGTCAGCATGCGCTCAAGTTCAGGGGCCTCACGCATAAACTCCAGATACTCCGTCGGAGAGCAAAAACCCATCACCCGGTCAACGCCTGCACGGTTGTACCAGGAGCGGTCAAACATCACGATTTCGCCGCCAGCGGGGAGGTGCTCAATATAACGCTGAAAAAACCACTGAGACTTCTGCCGGTCCGTTGGCTTAGGAAGCGCAACAACGCGGGCGCCCCGCGGGTTCAGATGCTCCATGAACCGCTTGATCGTTCCGCCTTTGCCCGCCGCATCTCGACCTTCAAACAAAACAACGATCTTCTCGTTCGTTTCTTCAACCCATTTTTGAACTTTCAGCAATTCGACCTGCAGTTCGGCTTTGTGCCGCTCATAGGTCGGGCGTTTCATCTTCGTTTTGTAGGGATAAGCGCCAGTCTCAAAAGCATGGCGGATAGCCTCAGGGTCGTGGCGCATCTTTGCCAACACATGGCGCTGCTCCCCAGCCGTCAACTTTGACCTTGGCTTTGCCTCTTTTGCTCGGGGAGCCTTGCTTTCGACAGCTGCGAGACCACCCGCGCCAGGCGCTACAACCTTGCTGGCGTCCGCTGGCGCACTTTCCGCCGCCACCGGTTCTTGCGCCAATTTCTTTTCAGCCTCAATCGGCTCTACCGCTGTCGCTTCTACTGCTGTCGGTTTTTCGTTCATGACCACCCTCCGTCTCTTAAAAATAAAGACATAAGGATATGTTTATATAGTCATGTTTGCATTGACTCAGATCAAAAGGGAGCCCAATCCCATCCAGATCCCGTCTACTTCAGAAACTCTACGATGCGAGGCGTCACCTTCTCCGGCGCCATTAAGGGCGCGAAATGATCCTCGCCTTCAACAATCTCAAGGGTCCCATTTGGAATAGACGCCGCCATCTCCCTCGTATGCGTCTCTTTAATGGAATCAAACTCTCCCGCCATCACCAGGACAGGACTTGAGATCGCGCCCAGATCACCGGTCGTGAAAGTCGGTTGGCTATCCCACATGGCCATGAGCTTGCCGTGAAACACCGGCCAGTGATCTGGGTTGGGCGCAACTGACTGATAGAAAGACCGCACAACCTCCCAACCGGGATCATCAGGTGATGAATTGATCCCCTCACCCTCCTCATCTGGCACCAGGCCATTCGTGTGGAAGTTCGACCCATAGGTCACGAGCTTGCCAACGCGAGTGGGATAGCGGATCGCCATATCAATCCCGATATTGCCGCCATCGCTCCACCCAAAAATGTCGGCTTTCTCAAGTCCCATATGATCCATGAGCGCGATCATGTCATCGGCCATTTGCGCATAGGAAAGCGGCACACCATCGGCATCGCTCGTCCGCCCATGAGCTCGGCTGTCCGGCGCGACAACAAAATGATCGTCCGCCAGTGCGGTGATCTGATTGTGCATGGTCTCGATAAAGGCACTACCGCCATGCAGCACGAGGACAGGGGCGCCTTCACCATAGGTCTCGTAATAGAGCGAGATACCATTGATATCGACGCGGGCCTCAGTCTGTAGATTGCCTGGCATGAGTTTCCAGGCATAGAAGCCGACAATGCCATTGCTTGTGCGATCCAGATAGACAAACACCCCCGCACAGAGCGCTATCAGAACACCCAAACCCAACAAAAGCTTATTCATAATCGCCACCTCCCAAGTTGCCTGAATCAAATGCCTTTCGTCACACTTGCAAAACCGAGCACACCGTGCATCACAAAGGGTTCTGCAATAATCATTACGGCAAATTGCGAAAGCTTAGGAGAAGCAGGAAAACACCTCAACATTGTACATAGATATCCTACGACGAATGTTTGGATGATATTGAAGATTGGCTGTTAACAACACACATTCCACAGAATGCTCATCAAGAAATTCTGGCGAGTACACTGGTATGCCATGCTTCAAGGTTCCAATTTTCTTAGGATCTTCATCTAGACAAGCAACAATGTTTGCGCGGGACAGATTGCTGTAACTGAGAAGTAGGCTAAGAACTTCCCCCGATCCATAAACGGCAATCGGCGCGTCACCCACTTTTTCAACAATCATGCTGGCCACTGCATAAACACTTAACCAATGGTCTCTGTTTGAATGCTGAACGGCCTTCCAAGAAGCATGGTCAGCCTCATACTTTTCCAACCTACTACATTCGCTCTCGTCATTGTCCAGCCTACAGACAAACAGCCCACCTCCCTGATCGACAGGATGGTGCGCGTCGTGGAGCAAAACATCGAACCCATGCCTTTTTAGAAGCAAAAGTACGTGGCCAACGGTAAAATGCCAAACATGCTCGGCAAAGAAGAGGTCGTAACCGCCATTGTCCTGCACCGGCAAACCAAAAACGATTACTCCCCTGGGAGTAAGCGATGACCTTAGCGCGCCCAAAAAAGCGTCTAAATCCTCGATGTGTTCGAGAACGTTATATGAATAGACGAAATCGCTTTCAGGGATTGGTTGGGTTCTCGAAAGGAGCAATTCGTTGCGCACCTCTAGCCCTTTCTCCTTTGCCAGCTTTGCCGCAGTTCGGCTCCCTTCAAAACCAACAACGCTCTGCGGCGGCGGCTGCAACTCAGCGAACCGGCGCAGAACATTGCCTTCGCCACAACCAATCTCCAAAACGGCTTTGGCGTCCGCTGGGAAATATTCAACTATCCGTTCAAATACGATCTGCGAACGGGGAACCGGACCGTTAGGCGTGAAATATAGGTGCTCTTCTCCGCCAAAAGTATTCAGCTGATAAGCTTCACCATAAAATGTCTTTAGCTCACCATCACTAAGTGAGCTTTCATTGGCAACGACGCCACAACTTTTGCAGATGACCTTCGATAGACGTCCCGGTTCAATTCTCTGGTCTCCGGTCAGGATCAGGTTTGAATCAATTTTAAAGAATGCGTCCCATTCGTTATGGGTACACACAGGGCATGTTCGTTTCAATTTCGCTTACTCCCGCAACTCTCCGTCGATTGGACTCGCGAAGAAGGCCCTTCTGCGCCTCTTCAAAGAGTAGATAGATACGGCATGCAATAGCAAGGAAGACGACAACTTGCATCACAAATGGAAAGGCCCCGGCTTGCGGGACCCTTTCATGCAATTATCGGGATTAGTTAGTCCGCCGCTGCCTGCTCAAGCGCGCGGCCGTTGATGACCAGGCCATTTGCGTCGGCTGAGACACTGACCTCCTCACCATCCTTGACCACACCTTCCAGCAGCAGGTCCGCCAAGGGGTCCTGCACATTGCGCTGAATAACCCGCTTCAAAGGCCGCGCCCCATAGACCGGGTCATAGCCTTTGTCGGCAATCCAACTGCGCGCTGCATCATCCAGTTCCAGAATAATCTTCCGGTCAACAAGCAACGCATCCAGACGCTGCATCTGAATATCGACAATGCCATCCATCTGGTCACGCGTGAGACGATGGAAGAGCAGGATCTCATCCAGCCGGTTCAGGAACTCAGGCCGGAAACGCATCCGCACCACATCCATCACCTGATCGCGCACAGCTTCTGTGTCAGCACCTGCTTCCTGATCAGCCAGGAATTCAGACCCGAGATTGGACGTCATGATGATGAGCGTGTTCTTGAAATCGACCGTGCGGCCCTGCCCGTCTGTCAGACGACCATCATCGAGCACCTGCAACAGCACGTTGAAGACATCCGGATGGGCTTTCTCGATCTCATCAAAGAGCACCACCTGATAAGGCCGACGCCGAACTGCTTCGGTGAGTGCACCACCTTCCTCATAGCCAACATAGCCGGGAGGCGCCCCAATGAGCCGGGAAACGGAGTGCTTCTCCATATATTCCGACATGTCGAGACGACAGATCGCCTGATCATCATCAAAGAGGAAATCAGCTAGCGTCTTTGTAAGCTCCGTCTTCCCGACACCCGTGGGCCCAAGGAACATGAAGGAACCAATCGGCCTTGAGGGATCTTGCAAGCCAGCACGCGACCGGCGCACAGCCCGCGACACAGCACTCACCGCTTCTGCCTGCCCGATCACCCGGGCCGACAGTTCTGTTTCCATCTGCAGGAGCTTCTCGCGCTCACCTTCCAGCATCTTGTCGACCGGGATACCCGTCCAGCGAGAGACGACCTGCGCCACATGTTGTGCAGTGACGGTTTCTTCCACCATGGCTTCGCCTGGCTCCGGCTCATCGCTCTCAGCAAGTTTCTTTTCAAGCTCAGGGATCACACCGTAAGAAAGCTCACTGGCCCGCTCCAGATTGCCACCACGTTGAGCCTGAACCAGCTCGTTACGTGCCGCATCCAATTCTTCCTGAACTTTCTGGGCCTGACCGAGCTTGTCTTTCTCCCGCTGCCAGACAGACGTAACGGATGCCGATTTGGATTCGAGATCTGCCAGGTCTGATTCGAGTTTTTCCAACCGGTCTTGGCTCGCCTCATCGGTTTCTTTCTTCAGCGCTTCTCGCTCGATCTTGAGCTGAATGATCCGCCGGTCGAGCTCATCTAGCTCTTCAGGCTTACTGTCCACCTGCATACGCAGACGACTGCCTGCCTCGTCCATCAGGTCGATGGCCTTGTCCGGCAGGAACCGATCAGAAATGTAGCGATCAGAGAGTGTAGCTGCCGACACAAGCGCGGCGTCAGAGATCCGCACCCCGTGATGAAGCTCATACTTCTCTTTCAAGCCACGCAGAATGGAGATCGTATCTTCCACTGTTGGCTCTTCAACCATCACCGGTTGGAACCGCCGCGCAAGCGCTGCATCCTTTTCCACATGCTTGCGATATTCATCAAGCGTTGTCGCACCGATACAGTGAAGCTCACCGCGCGCGAGTGCTGGCTTCAACAAGTTGGAAGCATCCATTGCCCCGTCTGTCTTCCCAGCACCTACAAGCGTGTGCATCTCATCGATGAAGAGAATGATCCCGCCGTCTGACGAGCTCACTTCATTCAGAACAGCTTTCAACCGCTCTTCAAATTCACCACGATATTTCGCACCGGCAATCAGCGCGCCCATATCGAGAGAGAGAAGTTTTTTGTCCCGGAGGCTTTCAGGCACATCCCCATCAACGATGCGAAGCGCCAAGCCTTCGGCAATCGCCGTCTTACCGACACCGGGCTCCCCAATGAGCACGGGATTGTTTTTCGTGCGACGCGACAAGACCTGCACAGAGCGACGAATTTCTTCATCCCGCCCGATCACAGGATCAAGCTTGCCATTCTCTGCATCTTCAGTGAGGTCGCGCGCATATTTCTTCAGCGCATCATAAGCATCTTCCGCCGATGCACTGTCCGCTGTCCGCCCTTTTCGCACCGAATTGATTGCCTCGTTAAGAGCCTGCGCTGTCACGCCGGCGTTTTTCAGAATGCCTGCAGATGCAGCACGCTGTTCAATAGCCAACGCCAGCAACAGCCGCTCAGCTGTTACATAGGAATCGCCAGCTTTCTTGGCGACCTGCTCCGCCTGGTCAAACACACGGGCGGTTTCTGGTGCGAGATAGATCTGGCCTGCGCCGCCGCCTTCGACCTTGGGCATTTTGCCAAGTTCTAGCTCAACAGCGTCAAGCGCCGCATCAGGCCGTCCGCCGGCCGCGCGGATGAGATTGGCTGCGAGGCCTTCTTCATCGTCGAGCAAAACTTTAAGGAGATGTTCCGGCGTGAACCGCTGATGTCCGGAACGCAATGCCAGCCCCTGAGCTGACTGAACGAAGCCACGGCTTCGGTCTGTATATTTTTCAAGATCCATCTGGACCCCCATTTCAAGCACGTACCACTTGCCCCCAATGCCGAGCTGGCGGGCCACAAACGTACGCCTCAGACATGTCAACTAAGGAAACTGAACCCAGTTTCCTGCCAGCGACATGGCCTAGATCAAGACCAAACGCGATTGCACAGGCACAAGTATGCCGCACAAACCGTTGACGACCCTCTTATAGGCATCGACTTGAAATATATGGGTGTGACATCCGGGCAACACAAGAGGGCGCCCGGATCAAAACGAAAAAAGTCGCGGAAATCAGCCGTAAACAAGAAATTCTTGCTTAAGCAGGGACGTCTTCTGAGGCGGGTTTGTCATCACCCCCATCCGAATTGGAGTCTGACTTGGCTTTAGCCGGAGCCCGACGACGCCGGGGAGCCCGACGACGTGGCGCGGGCTTTTCTTCCCCGTCACCATCAGCCGCATCGCTTTCAGCAACAGCTTCCTCAGACGCAGGCTTTTCAGCTGCTTCTGCGGCAGGTTGATCTTCTATACTGCCGTCTTCACCATTTGCCCGGTCATTACCGCCCCGGCCTTGCCCATCGCGGCCTTGGCCATCGCGGCTCTGACCATCACGTCCCTGGTTCTCCTGACGATTCGGATTTTCCTGACGCGTCTGTTCCTGCTGCGCCTGCGCAGCAACGATCAGACGGTGATAGTGCTCCGCATATTGGTAATAGCTTTCCGACGCAATCCGGTCGCCCGACGTCTGCGCATCACGCGCAAGCGCCTGATACTTTTCGAAAATATGGCTCGCCGTGCCACGGATTTTTACATCCGGGCCGTTGCTTTCCATACTCCGGCTAAGGGGATTTTGTGGTTTACGTCCGCGCCCTCGAGAGCGCTTCTGGTTTTGGCCCTGCCTCATATCACTCCGGCTCTGTCTACCAGTTGAAAAATGCACCGTCCACGGCGACCCAGCGGCTCGTTTCTGCAAATCGGCAGACAAAACCACGAGACTAAAACTCGCCAGGACTAAGCGATTGCCCTTCTATGTGTGCCCGTTCTCAAGGCCTACACACTGACCCAACCCATGCTCAACACGCCCCATCTACTAACAGGACAGCGGTCATGAAAGAATGTTCCAGACGATCAAGCTACAATTTTTACAGCTAGATGACGTCCAATGGGGCTTACCACCATGTCTCGCCCCAGCCCCATCATCTCCAGCCAATCCGGTCCCTACCGGCGGCGAAATGTGTCTAGAGGCTTGAATCTCTTCAAGGAACCTACCCTCTGAGCGCCCCATGTCCAAATGTTTTTTTGGGTTTCAGATTCGCCGTTTTACCCAAAGAACCCTGGCAACACCGCCAAGGTCTGCATGAAGTCCACAAACCTCAAGGCCAGCGTCTGATGCAATGCTCGATACATCCTCCGACTGCCCGATACCGAGTTCCCAAAACGCCACCCCATCGGGCCCCAAAAGGCGCTGTGTTTCCCGAGCAATGTCTCGATACGCGGTCAGGCCATCATCGCCCCCGTCGAGCGCCGCCATGGGATCATGCGCACGGACTTCTTTGGACAAGCCTGCAATATCCGCAGATGGGATATAAGGCGGGTTTGAAACAAGCAGATCAAAGGGGCCATCAAGCCCCTCACCCCAATTGCCAACACTGAACGTCGCTCGGTCAGCCAGACCAAGCCGCAACGCATTGTCCACCGCTGCTTGGACCGCATCCGACGAGCAATCAATGCCGCGCCCGCGCGCATTTGGTAATTCGGAGAGCAAAGCCAACAACAGACATCCGGTCCCTGTTCCCAAATCAAGGATCTGGAGAGAAGCGTCTCGGCCTGCCCCATGGGCCAGCACCGCCTCGACCAATGTCTCGCTGTCTGGCCGTGGGTCGAGCGTCGCGCTGTTGAGCGAAAAGGGCAGGCCCCAAAACTCACGGTGACCCAGTATGCGTGAAACAGGTTCGCCTGACAGGCGGCGGCGGACATAGCCCCGAAGCACATCAAGATGTTGAACCTCAACCAGCTGATCCGGATCAGCAATCAGCGCGATGTCGTCGACCTGCGCCGCAGCAGCCATGAGTAGTCGCGCGTCGAGTTCGGCAGACGGAATCTCCGCAGACCGAAACTGCTCAAGGAGATCACGATAGACGACACCCCGCGTCGCAGCCCCAGGATGCGCAGAAGCGCTCACGCGTCGCTCTCTTCTCCAAGCGCGGCGAGGCGCGCTGCCTGGTCTTCTGCGATAAGCGCATCAATCAGCTCAGCAACGCCGTCGCCTTCGATGATTTTATCAAGCTTATGCAATGTCAGATTGATCCGATGGTCCGTCACCCGACCTTGCGGGAAATTGTACGTCCGAATGCGCTCTGAGCGATCACCGGAGCCCACCTGACCTTTCCGGTCATCGGCGCGTTCTTTCGCCGCCCGTTCCCGTTCCGCGTCATAAAGACGAGCCCGCAAAATCTTCAACGCTTTCGCTTTGTTTTTGTGCTGCGATTTCTCATCCTGCTGCTGCACCACAAGACCAGTGGGAAGGTGCGTAATTCGCACCGCACTGTCTGTCGTATTCACATGCTGACCGCCGGCACCACTTGCACGGAAGACATCAATGCGAATGTCTTTATCTTCGATCTCAATATCAACTTCTTCAGGCTCAGGAAGCACCGCCACCGTTGCCGCTGACGTGTGAATACGCCCGCCCGACTCTGTTGTCGGCACCCGCTGTACCCGGTGGACACCGGATTCAAACTTGAGCTTCGCAAAAACACCCTTGCCACTGATAGACGCCGTGATCTCCTTAAAGCCTCCAACATCCCCGGCAGAAATAGAGACGGGCTCCACTTTCCAGCCCTGCAATTGCGCATAGCGCTCATACATGCGGTAGAGATTTCCCGCAAACAGCGCAGCTTCATCGCCACCAGTTCCCGCACGCACTTCAAGAATGACATTAAGTTCGTCTGCCGCATCTTTGGGGAGCAACAGGATCTGCATTTCCTGTTCAAGCTTGGGCAACGTTTCCGAAAGAGCGTCCAGCTCCTCCCGCGCCATCTCTGCCATTTCTGGATCGGCAAACATCTCTTTTGCATCCACCTCAGCCCGACGTGCTTCGTCAAGGCCACGCGCTGCTTCAGCAACAGGCTGCAATTCCGCAAACTCTTTCGAGAGTGCAACAAAACGGTCTGGCGAGACGTCTGCGTTCATCTCTGCCTGAACAGCGTCAAAACGTTCGAGTACTTTTGCGAGTTTTTCGTGAGGAATCATGGAATGGGCAGCCGATGCGAGAAGATGAGGAAATTAAAGGACGGGTTGGTCCCAGCTAATCCCCTGCCAGCACAGCTGGCGCACCCTCTTTCGCAGCATCTTCTGCTGCCCGCGCCGCCTCAATCTCTGACGCCTTTTCCTCAACAAGCTCAACCAGGTGATCGACCATCTTGTCATTGGCCATCTTATGGTCAGGAAGCCCACGCAGATAAACCATGCCGGACCCAGCGCCACCGCCCGTAAATCCAATATCTGTTTGAGAGGCTTCACCAGGTCCGTTCACAACGCAGCCGATAACCGACAGCGACATGGAGGTCGAAATATGCGCCAACCGCTCTTCAAGAATAGAGACAGTCTCAATCACATTGAAGCCCTGACGCGCGCACGACGGACAGGAAATGATTGTTACGCCACGGTGCCGGAGGTTAAGCGACTTGAGGATCTCAAAACCGGCTTTGATTTCTTCGACAGGATCTGCTGACAGAGACACGCGGATCGTATCGCCAATCCCGGCCCACAAGAGCGAGCCCATGCCAATGGCAGACTTCACGGTGCCGCTCGTCAGACCACCCGCTTCGGTAATCCCAAGATGGAGCGGACAATCAACAGCGTCAGCCAATCCTTGATAGGCCGCGACAGTCATAAAGACGTCTGAGGCTTTGACGCTGATTTTGTATTCCTGGAAATCATTTTCTTCGAGCAGCCGAACATGTTCCAACGCGCTTTCAACCATCGCATCAGGACACGGCTCACCATATTTTTCGAGCAGATGGCGCTCAAGGGAACCCGCATTCACACCGATGCGAATGGAACAACCATGATCTTTCGCGGCCTGAACCACTTCCCGCACCCGCTCTGCCGAACCGATATTGCCAGGATTGATCCGAAGACAGGCAGCGCCTGCTTCCGCAGCTTCCAATGCCCGTTTGTAATGGAAATGGATGTCCGCAACGATCGGCACATTGGACGCGCGGACAATATCTTTGAGCGCCGCCGTTGACGGCTCATCTGGGCAGGAGACGCGAACAATATCAGCGCCCGCATCTTCAAGCTGCCGGATCTGGTCAATCGTAGCACCCGCATCAGATGTAGGTGTATTCGTCATCGATTGAACGGCAATCGGCGCGTCCCCACCGATCGGAACAGAGCCGACATGGATCTGACGGCATTTCCGCCGTTCAATATCACGCCAAGGACGAATACTCATGTCAGTCTGCCATTTCACCTGAAAAGAGGGACTGGGCTTCTATAGCAAATGCCGGAGCAGTTTTCAGGAAAAGTGTATGCGGTTTTCCGTCCGAAAACGCGGCAAAAAAACGCCCGAATCCCGGCACGGAAGTGGGCGCCGACGAGAGTGCGACATCAATTCGCAATAGAATGGAGGTCAGCGACGAAGCAAATCGTCTGGATTGAGCGACTTTCCGGTCAGCACCAGACCTGACGGGCCAGCAGCACCCAAAAGCGCACCATCAACAAAGACCTCAAAAGCGCCAGCATCCCGCGCCACCAGAATTGCGCCAGCATCTACCGGCGCCCGGTACATTTCGCCCTCAGTCAATGTCTGATTGAGGAGAACGGAACCATCACCCGCTTCAATGCGAAGCCAAGCCTGCTTCAAAGCGCGAACGGTCACCCGCGCACCTTCATTCTCAAGGCCATAAACCCGAGCCCCGCCGACAGCAAGCGCCAGATCATCAGCAATCACCACTGAAGGCTCTTCGCCAGACTGCGTTGCTGGTGGTGTGGTCGGCGTCAATGCCGCTATATCGATCTCGTTCGAAGGCGTTTCACCAGCGGCGGCTGGAGTTTCCTCAGCGACCGGCGCCACCGCAGCAGGCTCAACAAGAGGAGCTTCGCCAATCGGCTGTCTGATTGTTGGAACATCACGGGTGCTGCCAGCCGCAGAGGCACTGTCGCCCGCAAGACTGGTTACGGGTTCTGTGCGCGCGACATCCGGTTCAGCCGCTGGCGGCTGAGCAACTGTGCTTGAGGCAAGACCCAGACGCTCTGGCACAGGCGGAACCCGCTCAGTCACCATCCGGTCCGCAGAAACTGACAGGAGCCAGGCGCCATAAACACCTGCACCGAGAAGAATTGCCAGAATGAATAGAGACCCTCGAGGAAGCCGCGCGTCCTGGCGAACCTCCTGATAGGCATGTTGACCAAGGTTCGTTTCCCCAGTCTCAGTCTCTGTTTCAGATTTGTAGAGAGCGACCAGCTCAGCCGGATCCAGCCCAAGATAAACCGCATAGGTGCGCACAAAACCGATGGCATAGGCGCGACCAGGCAGATCATCATGGCGGCCCTCTTCGAGAGCCTCCAGATATGGCCGTCGGATACGGAGCTTGTCAGAAACCGACTTGAGGTCTTCGCCTGTCTTTAGCCGCGCTTTCCGCAGCACGGTCCCGGCCTCTTCACCATCAAGTGGCGTGTCCGCTGTGATATCACGCAGGTGAATACGTCGACCTTCCTCGCCACCCTCAGCGGCAGCGGAAAACTTCGTCACATTCGTCTTTTCAATTTCCGAACTCATCGGCCTTCCCGGTCTCGCAGCCTGGTGCGAGTTTCTGGTCTCTTCTAAGCGGTTCATACCGCTCAATCCGTTAGCTTCCTCGTCTGGATGCAACCCGCACTCCTATCGCGAAGCAGGGTCAATAGAAAAACCCAGCAAAACAGCCACTCCTAGGCTATCTGAACCTGAATTCCCCTCATCCGGAGTTCTCATATGCGTCAACATCTCGTCAGAATAATGACGCAGCACAATACTATTCCCCAATTGTGCCTATCTGATGGTTAAATAAATCAAAAGATGTGAGGTCCTGCAAATAAAGAGTTGCTCTGCATACGGCAAATTCTTCTTAAATTGCAATTCCTTGGACGTCAGCATAGTCGCGAAGAGCATCTCTGACACTTGCGTCGGGAAGGCTGTAAAGACCTTCCATGAAACCTTCAAGATCCGCCACATTGAGAGAACGAACCATCATCTTCACCGGGCCAATGGCCGCCGGAGACATGGAGATGGTTCGAAGCCCCAGGCCCAGCAGCGCCATCGCCTCGAGCGGATTTCCAGCCATTTCACCACAAAGCGACAGCGGAACATCATGGCGAGCGCAGATCAGCACCACCTGACGCAAGAAATTGAGGGCTCCGGGGCTCAGAAGGTCGTAGCGGTTCGCAACCCGCGGATTCCCGCGATCACTGGCAAACAGAAACTGGATTAGGTCATTGCTACCAATGGACACGAAATCCACTTTAGGGAGCAAAGCCTCCATCTGCCAGAACAGAGCGGGAACTTCGAGCATGGTTCCGACGGCAACAGAGCGCGGCTTCTCGCGACCATGCTGATCAAGACGTGCCAGCTCTTTGTCCACCAGCGCCCGGGCACGCTGATATTCAGAAACGTCAGCGACCATGGGGAACATGATCCGTAAGTCGCGTCCGACAGCCGCCGAAAGCAAGGCCCTGACCTGGTGTCGCAAAAGCGCCGGGCGGTCGAGCGCAATACGGATGGCACGCCACCCGAGCGCCGGGTTTTCCTCTTCCGCCTGCTGCATGTAGGGAAGCATCTTGTCGCCGCCAATATCCAGTGTCCGAAAGACGACCGGCAGATCGCCAGCACTCTCCATCACATCACTGTAGAGCTCCACCTGCTCCCGCTGGCTGGGAAGCTTTGAGGCGATCATGAACTGAAGCTCGGTGCGGAAGAGCCCGATCCCGTCTGCACCACTCTCTTCCAAATGCGGAAGGTCGACCATGAGACCGGCATTCACATTGAGGGCTACCTTCACACCATCCAGCGTGACCGACGGTTCATGGCGAATAGCCTTATATTGCGCCTGACGCCGCGCGCGGAAACGCGCTTTCTCAGAATAGGCATCGACAATATCCTGGCTCGGCCGGACATAAAGCTCACCTGTATCCCCATCAACAATGACGGCATCGCCATCCTCAACCCGGTCAGGAATGCCTTGCGCTCGTCCGATAGCCGCAATGCCAAGCGCACGTGCCACAATTGCAACGTGAGCATTCGCCGAGCCTTCTTCGAGAACCAGGCCGCGCAGCCGATCCTTGTCATAATCAAGCAGTTCAGCCGGACCCATATTGCGCGCAATGATGATGGCATCGTCTGGAAGGTCACCGCTCGCAGACGAAAGCGCCACACCAGTCAGGTGACGCAGAAGACGGTTCGCAAGATCGTCCAGGTCGTGCAGCCGGTCCCGCAAATACGGATCTGTCTGACGCATCATGCGCGCGCGCGTATCGTTCTGGACGCGCTCAACGGCCGCCTCAGCGGTGAGGCCAGTCTTCACCGCCTCCAGCATGCGTTTCAACCAACCCCGATCATTGGCAAACATGCGATAGGCCTGGAGCACTTCACGGTGCTCGCCAGCATGACTGAGATCTGATGTGGTCAGCATCTTGTCGATGGAGGACCGCAACTCATAGACGGCTTTTTCAAGCCGCTCGGATTCGACGTCAACGTTCTCCGCGATCAATCGCGTCACATGAACCCGCGGTTCGTGGAGAACCGCATGGCCGAGGGCAAGACCGCTAGAGAGCGCCGCGCCTTCAAGATAGTGAGGCTGTTGGGACGCCGCGTCCTGACCATCATCATCAAAGGCAATCAGATCAGAAGCCGCCGCAAGCTCAGCCAAAACCATCGCGATGGTTTCAAGCGCTTCGACTTCCTCTTCCGAATAATGGCGCATGGTCCGGTTTTGAACCACAAGCACACCGGCAACCCGTCCAGACCGAAGGATGGGGACACCCATAAGGGATTTGTAGATTTCTTCGCCTGTTTCCGGCCGATAGGCAAAATTTGGATGCGCTTGTGCATCCGAGAGATTGAGAGGCCGCGCGTGCGCAGCAATGTCGCCGACAAGGCCCGTGCCGACTTTCAGACGGGTTTTGTGAACCGCAGACGGTTTCAGACCTTCTGTCGCATAGAGTTCAAGCTCAGCGCCCGGCTGCATCAAGTAGATCGAACACACTTCCGCGACCATGTTCTGAGCGATCAGGTGTGCTACCTGATCAAGGCGCGCTTGTGACTCGCTCACCTCCGCCATTGCTTCACGCAAACGGCGCAGGAGAACGCGTGGACCTTGCGTCCCGGGCATCAGCTCGCCTCCCAGGAGAGCAGCCGCACACCCGTAAAACGGGCTGCATCGTTATGCGCCTTCGTAACCGACATCTTGTCTTTCTTATTTAAACGTGCCGTTTTATGCAGCAGCTTCGTCGTCAAGACCATAGGCCGAATGGAGAGCCCGCACTGCAAGCTCTGTATATTCAGCTGAGATCAGAACACTCACCTTGATTTCGGAAGTTGAAATCACTTGGAGATTGATGCCCTTGTCCGCAAGCGTCTGAAACATTTTCTGAGCGACACCTGCATGCGAGCGCATGCCGATCCCAATGACCGATACTTTCACAACATCCGTATCACTTAGAATCTGCTCATAGCCGATCGTATCGCACGCCGCCTCAATAACAGAGACAGCCCGCTCCAGATCTGCAACAGGTACGGTGAACGTCAAATCTGTCCGCTCGCCATCTTCTGAAACATTCTGAACGATCATATCAACATTGATGGCGGCGTCCGCCAGTGGCCCAAAGATACGCGCCGCAACACCAGGTTGGTCAGCAACCTTGATCAAAGTGATCTTGGCTTCGTCTTTCGTATAGGCAATACCACTTACGACTTCTTGTTCCACGATTTCTTCCTCGCCACAGACAAGTGTCCCCGGACCAACATAAGACGATCCGCTTCCGGTTCCTTGAGGTGAATCAGGTGCATCAAAACTAGAGCGAACCTGAAGGCGCACATTGTGCACCATTGCCAGTTCTACAGAACGGGTCTGGAGAACCTTGGCGCCAAGCGATGCCATTTCGAGCATCTCTTCATAACTGATTTTGTCGAGTTTCTTCGCTTTCGACACAATACGGGGGTCCGTTGTGTAGACCCCATCCACATCCGTATAAATGTCACAGCGCTCAGCATTAAGCGCCGCTGCCACGGCAACAGCACTCGTGTCCGACCCGCCGCGCCCAAGGGTCGCAATACGTCCGTCGGGGCTAATGCCCTGGAACCCAGCGATGACGGCGACCTGCCCCTGGTCGATACGTTGGCCAAGCTTAGCTGCGTCAATGTCAGCAATCCGCGCCGCGCCGTGGGCATCGTCTGTCAGGATCGGGATCTGCCAGCCTAGCCAGGAGCGCGCTGATACCCCCATCTCCTGAAGGGTAATCGCCAGAAGTCCTACAGAGATCTGCTCGCCGGCAGAAACGACTGCGTCATATTCCCGCGCGTCGTGCAGGGCGGCGGCCTCTTTGGTCCATGTCACCAGCTGATTTGTAGTCCCCGCCATAGCGGACACAACAACGGCAACCTGATGGCCAGCCTCAACTTCGCGTTTCACATGGGTCGCCACATTGCCGATCCGATCTAGATCACCAACAGAGGTACCACCAAATTTCATGACCAGTCGGGCCATCGTCTCTAACCTTCACGCAAGTGGCCCATACCAGGTAGACTGCCGCGGTAAACTGGACCGCGCGATCAGGCCATGCACATATACACAAACAAAAGCGGTGTGCTTCTGAGGCAAGGCCCTCATCAACCCATCCGCTTTTGCGGGGCAATACATACTCGGATGCCCCCCCATCCGCAACATTGGCTGCAACAACAGCCTGCAGAAGGAGCGTTCAAGTGATTGACGTTGCTCAAAGCCCAAAATCCAGCGTCGATACGGACGAAATCGCCCGTTTTTCTGCTATGGCGGCAGAATGGTGGGACCCGACAGGAAAATTCGCCCCGCTACACAAATTCAACCCAACGCGCCTTGCCTTTGTAAGAGACCGGGTTGTCAATCACTTTGGGCTGGATTCTGCAAAAACCGCACCATTCGAGGGGCTCTCCTTACTGGACATTGGCTGTGGCGGCGGGCTCTTGAGCGAACCCATGACCCGCCTTGGTGCCAGCGTGATTGGTGCAGATGCAGGCGAAGCAAACATCAAGACAGCAAGCGTCCATGCTGAAGAACAAGGCCTCAATATTGATTACCGAGTGACCACTGCCGAGGACCTGGCCGCAAGCGGTGCCCAATTTGACGTCATTTTGAATATGGAAGTGATCGAACATGTGGCCGACCGGGATGGGTTCCTCGTCTCCTGCTCACAAATGCTGAAACCAGGTGGCATCCTGTTTTGCGCAACCCTCAATCGGTCTCTGAAGGCGTTCGGCCTGGCAATCGTGGGCGCAGAATACATTCTGCGTTGGCTTCCAAGGGGAACCCATGATTGGAACAAGTTCATCACCCCTGCCGAGCTTTTTAAAAGCATTGAGCGCACGGCCCTCGAAGTCACTGAAGAAACAGGGGTCACGTACAATCCCTTGTCTGACCGTTGGTCACTTTCAACCGACATGGGCGTCAATTACATGATGGTGGCAACCAAACCACAGCCCGCCCAATGACCGACCCATCGATTGATCTAGAACCAAAGAACAAGCCGCGGCAGAAACGCGCCATAGAGACCTATGAGCGAGTTCTGGACGTCGCCGCACGCCTGCTGGACGACGAAGGCGTAGAGCGCATCTCCACCAATCTGATCGCCGAAAAAGCCGACGTCACGCCGCCGACCCTCTATCGCTACTTCCCAAACAAATATGCCGTCCTGCGTGCGCTCGGCGACCGGCTCATGCAGGAGCAGAATGAGGTCTTCGAGAGATTCCTGACAGACGCGGGCCGCAGCATTGAAGCCCAAATCGAAGGCACCTATGTCAACCTGATGGAGACACTCCGGGTGACCGAACAACACCCCGGTGGTCTTTCCATTATGCGCGCCCTTCGCGCAGTCCCAACCCTGCAACAGGTACGGCTGGCGTCCCACCATCAGGTGACCGACGAATGGGTCAAACATCTAAGCACCCTCCTGCCTAACATCCCGAAGCCTGAGCTCTGGATTAAAGCGCGTCTGACCGTGGATATTGGCTATGCCGCCATCGAAATGGCGATGGAGGAACAAGAGCTCGCTTCCGAAACGGTGCTCAGAGAAGCCACGACAGCGATCACCTCCTATTGGCAGCAAATCATCTCAAGCTCAAAATAATAGTTATAACTATTATTTTATTGACCCCTAACCCCAAAAGGGCTTTTATGTGCAGGCTGTAGATCGCTGCACATAGGGGACACACAATGAAACCGGTCATCTTGGGCGCAAAGGCGCTGCTTCTCGCAACCGCTTTGGGCCTCGCCGCCTGCGGCGAGGAGCCTCAAACCGCTGAGGAACGCGCAACAATCATCGCTGCCGCAGAAACACGGGTTCCTGCCGACCCTGCCCTTGCAGAAAAATATGAACGCGCCTGTCAGGCCTGTCATGCAGATCCAGACAATGGTGCGCCGCTGTCTGGTGATGTGCGCGCGTGGACGCCGCGGATGGACGCACGGGGCCCAGAGGGACTTCTGCAAAGCACCCTCAACGGCTTTGAGGGCATGCCCCCGCTTGGCGCCTGCCCCGATTGCGGCATGGATGATTTTGAAAACCTGATTGCCTTTCTGGCCAGCGATGACATCGGAGAAGAGAAATGAGCCTCAGTCGACGTGAGATGATGATGCAAGGGGCCGCGGTCGCGGCGCTTGCAACTGGGAAGCCTTTCTCTGCTTTCGCAGAAACACCCGCCAAAGCAGAGGGGCGACGGATCAAGTGGCAAAACTGGTCAGGCGGTCAAAGCTGCCTGCCAGAAGCAAGGCTCGCTCCAGCCAACGCCGCTGAAGTCGCTGAGATCATTGCGACCAGTCCAAATCCCATACGGCCCGTTGGCACAGGTCATTCCTTCACGGCCCTCGTCCCCACTGACGGCACCATCATGTCCCTCGATCGCTTGAGCGGCGTCCTGGAGACGAATGACGAGACCATGGAAGCAACAGTGGGTGCAGGAAGCAAACTGGGCGACCTTGGTGCCCCCCTTGAAGAACAGGGCCAGGCACTCATCAACATGCCCGACATTAATCGCCAAACATTGGCGGGCTCTATTTCAACATCAACCCATGGCACCGGCGAGAACTTCGGCTCACTTTCAAGCTATGTGACGGGCCTTGAACTCGTGACCGCCGCAGGCGACACGGTCTGGTGCGACAAAGACCAACAGGCAGACCTCTTTCAGGCAGCCCGCGTCTCGCTTGGGTCGCTTGGTATCATGACTAAGATCCGCCTGCAGAACCGAACACCCCACCGCATCAACAAACGCACCTGGGTTGTGCCATTCGATGAGATGATGGAACAGGCAGATACCTTTGCAGCAGAGAACCGAAACTTTGAGTTCTATTACATCCCCTTCTCATCCATGTGCATGGGGATCAGCCACAATGAGACAGATGAACCTCTCGCGCCATCCATCGCGGAGGATGATGACGGCGTCATGACCTTAAAGGCCCTGGCGGATTATCTCAGCTGGTCACCCTCGCTTCGGGAATATTTCATCCGCTCCGCCCTTGAAGACCTGCCGGACGAAACCTTTACCGACACGTCCTGGAAGGTCTATCCAAGTGACCGGAACGTTCGCTTCAACGAGATGGAATATCATCTGCCCCGGGAGAATGCCCTTGCTGCCTTGAAGGAGATCCGCACCCTGGTTGAGGGCGAGAATATTGATCTCTTCTTCCCCTGGGAATTCCGATATGTGAAGTCCGACGATATCTGGCTCTCACCATTCCAGGGGAGGGAAAGCTGCTCCATCGCGATCCACAGATATTATGAAGAAGACTACAAGCCACTCTTCTCAGCAGTTGAACCTATCCTGCAGAAGCATGGCGGTCGTCCTCATTGGGGCAAACTGCACACACTCAAAGCGCCCGACTTCGCCGCGCTCTATCCAAACTGGGATGACTTCTTGGCAGTGCGCCGGGAAATGGATCCAGACGGCGCGTTCCTGAATGACCATTTGAGGGAGGTATTCGGCATTGCGTGACCTCCTCAATCAGCTGAAATCTCGCTTCAACAGCTTGAGCCGACGCTCGCTCATCCTAGGCGGCGGTGGTCTCGCCACGCTCGGTCTATTGACTCTGTCACGCCCCGCAAAAGAAGGCGGGCCCGTTGAACCCTATTTCGAGAAACTCGGCAGCGCGGTAACAGAAAAAGGCCTCGCGCGCCCTACCCTGGTAGTTGATCTTGCCCGCCTCGATCAAAACATCGAAGTGATGCGGTCTCACCTGAGATCGGGAATGGGATACCGGATTGTCGCGAAGTCCCTGCCGTCATTACCACTTATTCGTCATGTCATGGCGGCGGCCGACACGAACAAGTTGATGCTGTTTCATCAGCCTTTCGTCAATCTGGTGGCAAAGGAAGAACCAGGCGCCGACGTGCTTCTGGGCAAGCCCATGCCTGTCGCAGCCGCAGCGCGCTTCTATGACGAGCTGGGGCCAACATCTTTTGACCCCGCAACACAGTTGCAATGGCTCATCGACACGCCGGAACGGCTCGCGGAATATCAGGCGCTCGCTAACACGCGTGGGCAGGCTATGCGCATCAACCTGGAATTGGATGTCGGTCTTCACCGAGGCGGCCTGACCGACCCGACATCCTTGAAATCCATTCTGGAAACCATTGACGCAGATCCACTCCTCACCTTCGCAGGTTTTATGGGCTATGACCCGCACCTTGCTTCTGTCCCGGATATTTTGGGATGGCAAGGCAGCGCCATCGAAACATCAATGGACATCTACAAGGCCTTCGTCGAGGCGGCGGCTGAACATTACGGAGAGGACTGGAAGTCCGACGAGCTGACCCTCAACACCGCCGGCAGCCCCACCTATCAGTTGCACAATAACACCACACACGCCAATGAACTTGCCGTCGGCTCAGCCCTTGTAAAACCAACCCATTTCGATGTTTCAACACTTAGCGACCATGTGCCTGCGAGCTTCATCACCACACCGGTTGTAAAGACAGCGGAGCGGACCGACATTCCAGGCCTTGAAGCACTTACAGGCCCGACCCGCCGATGGGATCGCAACACCGCCCAGACTTTCTTCATCTATGGCGGCAATTGGCTGGCTGAGCCGGTCTCACCACCAGGTCTCAGAACCAATGGTGTGTTTGGACGCTCCAGCAATCAGGAAATGCTGAACGGGTCAGACATGATCGACCTCGAGGTGAACGACACAGTCGTCCTGCGCCCAACGCAAAGCGAGTTCGTCTTTCTGCAATTTGGTGACATTCAAGTGTTTGATGGCGGAAAGATCACCGAGAGCTGGCCGGTCTTTACGCAAGGCGCCTGACGTTAGTTGGCCTTGCTCTTGTCTTCGCCAGGGAGCGGCGCGACAGACACGCCTTCATCGATCAGGTCTTTGGCCTCATCAAGCGTCGCTTCACCAAAAATTTCGCGCTCATCCGCTTCGCCATAGTGGATGCGGCGGGCTTCTTCGGCAAACTGATCGCCCACATAGTCAAAATTCGTCTCCACATGTTTACGCACTTTGCTCATGAACATCTGAACCTGCTCGACCGCCTCCGTTGGAGACGTCCCCCCGCGCTTCTTCTGTTTTGAGGTCACGACAGATGGTGCCATCAGCGCCTTCTGGACCTTCGTGCTTTCGCAATAGGGACAAGCGATTTCACCGGCAGCAACCTGAACATCAAACGCGTCTGACCCGGCAAACCAGCCGTCAAACTCATGGTCCTGCTCACAGATAAGGCGATACTTGATCATCTCTCACACATCAGTCGGTGTATCTGATGCGATGATAGCACGATCATGGGTCAAACTTGGAATACGGCCTCGAGCATCCTCAATTTTCGCCGGATCAATCTCTGCGAGGATCACGCATGGGTCAGTCGCCGCTTCCGCCAGAATGTCGCCCCAAGGGTCGATAATGAGCGAGTGACCAAATGTCTCCCGGCCATTTTCGTGGGTCCCGCCCTGGGCCGGTGCAAAGACAAAGCACCCAGTTTCAATCGCTCGTGCGCGCAGCAGCACATGCCAGTGCGCCTCACCGGTGGGCTTGGTAAATGCAGAAGGGACCGTCAGATACCCGGCACCACCATGGGCAAGCTGCCGATAAAGATGTGGGAAACGCAGATCATAACAGACAGTCATGCCCAACTTGCCGCCCAAATCAAGCAGCGGCAGATCCGCCAGGACCGATGTCTCGCCCGCCTGATAGTTCTTCGATTCCCGATACGCCTCACCATTGCCGAGATCCACATCGAACATATGGATCTTATCATAACGCGCGGTGATCTCGCCCTCAGGCGACAGGAGAAAAGACCTGTTCGCGGCTTTGTTGTCAGCCACTTTGACCGCAAGTGACCCGATCAGAAGATGCACACCAAGCTCTGAGGCCAGGTTCTGAAAAGCCTTGATCGCCCGGTCCTCTTCTTCAGCGACAATATTGGCAAAGAGCCGTTTGGCCCCAAGCTCCATGAGAGCCGTCGTTTCAGGCGTCGCAATAAATTGCGCACCGCCTTTCGCCGCCTCCCGAATGAGCGCGCTCGCATCCTCAATATTGCGATCAATATCAGTGCCTGTCCGCATCTGCACGCAGGCGGCAGTGAATGTGTCTCCGAGGCCCGTCACCGATCAACCAGCAAGGATAGGGTCAAGTGCACCTTTCGAGTCCAGCGCATAGAGATCATCACACCCGCCCACATGGGTATCACCAATGAAAATTTGCGGCACAGTGTGACCGCCGCCAGAGCGAGACATCATTTCCCGGCGCAGATCCGGGTCCATGCCCACATCAATCTCCTTAAAGCTCGCGCCCTTCTGCGAAAGTAGCTTCTTGGCCTGATGGCAGTACGGGCACATCATCGTTGTGTATATGGTTACATTAGCCATCGGGTCACTCCTGGACGAACTTGCGGATTGCGCGGGATCATATAGGGGCTTGGTCCTGTGGAACAACCCGCGCAAGGGTTAGAACATCCACACTCAAAGCACCTTCAGCAGCCAAGCACTTTGCGCAGGCCTCAACCGTCGCCCCGGTCGTGAGCACATCATCCACCAGCAAAAGGCGTTTTCCTTCGACTTTTTCCCCTTTTCCCGGCGTTAACGCAAAGGCACCCGACACATTGCGTCGCCGTGCTGATGCCGAAAGCCCCACCTGCGCCCGCGTCGCTCGCGTTCGGATCAACAATTCGGGAGCGCAGGGAACACCCGACAATCGTGAAACCGCACGAGCCATTTCCGCTGACTGATTAAAGCGGCGCTGAAACAGCCGCGCCCGGTGCAACGGCACGGGAACAATGAGGTCGGCTTCTGCAAGCAATTCATTTCCCGCCCGGACCATCCATTTCGCGAAGAGGGGCACGGTTTCCAAACGATCCCCATATTTCAACCGGGAAACAAGCCGACCACTGGTCTGATCATATTGAAGTGCCGCTCGCGCCCGCCCGTAGGCCGGTCTATGCGCCAGCACTTCCCCACTGAGTGCTCCAGGCCCCGGGTCATAGGGAAAGGGAACACCGCTCACCTCACACAGAGGCGCCTCAATAAAGACAAGGTCCGACCAACAAGTGGCACACACCTGCGTCTCCCCCCAAAGGGGAGCCCCACAGGACACGCACCGCGGAGGCAACAGAAGATTGGCCGTCCATCGCATTGCCTCGCGAGCGGTTCGACCAGAACGCACCATCTGTTGTCCAAACATTGCCATAGGCCAAGGATAGGCTGAGAAGAACATAGTGCGAAAGCAACTTGCACGTGCAGCTCAGATTGCCATAGTGCGCAATATGACTTCTGCCGTTGCCCCATTTGATCGAAACCTCGTCGCGCGCCATCGTGACCGCGCGGCAGAAGGCTTCTCGGCTGCGGACTTTCTGGTCCAAAGGGCAGCGGAAGAAATTGGTGGGCGACTGGAGACGACCAATCGCGCCTTCAACACAGCCCTTGATCTCGGCTGCCACAATGGACTGCTCGCCCGTGACATTCTAAAGCCCGCCGGGGTGGAGACGGTAATCTCCACCGACTTATCTCCATCAATGGTGCGTCAGGCACCGTGGCCCCACATTGTGGCGGACGAAGAATTTCTCCCCATCCGGCCCGGATCTCTTGATCTTGTTACCAGTGCCCTGTCTCTACATTGGGTGAACGACCTGCCGGGTGCGCTCCTGCAAGTGAGGCAGGCTCTGAAGCCCGATGGCCTTTTCCTTACCGCACTTTTTGGCGGTGAGACACTGCACGAGCTGCGCGATGTCCTCATGCAGGCCGAAGCAGAATGTGAGGGCGGCGTGTCACCACGTGTCTCACCTTTCGCCGATGTGCGTGATCTTGGTGGCCTGCTCCAACGCAGCGGCTTCGCACTTCCTGTCGTCGATGCAGACCAGATCATTGTGCGCTATGACACGATTTTTAATCTGCTGAGCGATCTGCGTGCCATGGGCGAGACCAATGCGATCACCGAGCGCAGAAAGAGCCCGTTCAAACGAGCCACATTAATGCGCGCAGCTCAACTCTATCAGGAGAAATATGCGGACCAAGATGGGCGCATTCGAGCGACGTTCGAAATTCTTTACGCCACAGGCTGGGCACCACACGAAAGCCAGCAAAAGCCCATGCGCCCAGGCACCGCGGCGATGCGGCTGGCAGACGCTTTGAAAACAGAGGAAATCAGCACGGGCGAGGCAGCACGTCCCTTTGAGCCCAAAAAGCCCAAGAACGTCTAAATCAGATCAACGCTGCGCAGAAGCGCAGACACGTCAGCGCCAATGGTGGCAATCACGCCGACAATCGCAACAGCGATAAGAGAAGCAATCAAACCATATTCAACGGCAGTCGCTCCCTTTGTGTCCTGGAGAAAACGAATGACCAATGCAGGCCGGCCAGGTTGATGGATATCTGAAATCAATTTGTTCACAGAAAGTCCCTCAGCATTGCGACCAACGGCTCGTCTGCCGGTGGCATTGGATAGTCACCCATTTTGACGGGGCGCACCCATTTCAAGGTCTGCCCTTCAACCGGTGTCGGAATACCTTGCCACTTCCGACAGACATAAAGTGGCATCAACAGATGAAATTTTTCGTAAGTGTGGCTGGCAAAAGTAAACGGGGCGAGACAGGAAGCTGTCACATCTATTTCAAGTTCTTCTCTTAATTCCCGGATCAATGCGCCCTCCGGTGCCTCGCCAGGCTCAACTTTGCCACCAGGAAATTCCCAAAGTCCCGCCATCGACTTGCCTTCAGGACGCTGCGCTAGAAGCACCCGGCCTTCAATATCCACCAGTGCACAGGCGGAAACGAGCACGATATGGAGGTTTGCATCCGCCATCAGGCGACCTTGCCAGACATGGGGACAACGTTTGATGGCTTAGGGGCTTTGCGCAGATCAGAGATAAAACGCCGAACGAGACGTGACCCTCCGCGCTCTGGCACGTTAATGGTTTCGAAAGCATGTTCTTCAAAACCAAGCCCACGCAACACAGCAACCGACGCCGTGTTTTCTGAATAGACCACAGCCTGGATGGACTGCAATTTCAGAATATCCGCGCCATAGGCGACCGTGGCTGCAACAGCCTCTCGACCATATCCTTGCCCCCAAAAGTCACGTCCTAGCCAATATCCTAACTCAGCAACACCCTGATCGAGCATCATCAATGCTGAGACGCCAACAAACGCGGGCGCTGATCGTTCTTCAATTGCAAATCGGTAAGCAGAGCCTCTTTCTCTCAAGCCTTCTGCTTCATCAATCCACTCATGGGCGGCTGGAACATCATAAGGGTAGGGAATGGTTTCGGTCTTCTGCAGGAGCAGCGGATCAGCGGCAAAGGCGCTAAGCCTCTCCGCATCGCTGGGAGCAATCCAACGCAGTGTCAAGCGGGGTGTAAAAAGGGACCGAGCGCCCAAACCGCCGCCGAGCAGGCGAGGTGCACTTGCATATCCTTTATCGCTTGAGTGGTATGTCAATTCTTCGCTCGCCCGAAAATACCGCCGACCCAGGTCAGCTGCGATAGTCCGCATTAATGCGAATGTACTCATGGGTAAGGTCGCACGTCCAGACCGTTGCCTCGGCGCGCCCCACACCAACATCAACGGCGATCTTAATGTCTTTGCCTTTCATGTGGCGCGCGACCGGCTTTTCATCAAAGCCTTCAACAGCAACCCCATTCTTGGCGACATGAATGCCCCCGACCTCGATCTTGAGCCTGTCCCGGTCAGCCTCTTCTCCAGCCTTCCCGACAGCCATGACAATCCGACCCCAATTGGCATCTTCGCCAGCAATCGCCGTTTTCACCAACGGAGAGTTCGCCACAGACAGAGCAATTGTACGAGCCGCTTTATAGCTTGCAGCGCCAGTCACTTTTACCTCAATGAACTTCGAGGCCCCTTCGCCATCTCTGACAACCTGATGCGCAAGATCAAGCATCAGATCATTCAAGGCATCACGGAAGTCCCGAAGCCGCGGATCGCCTGCGCGTGAAATTTTCGGCGATGCAACGCCATTGGATTCTGCCGCTGCCATGGCTCCACCGGTTGCAAAAAAGAGCACCGTATCACTGGTCGATGTATCACTATCGACGGTGATGGAGTTAAAGCTGTCGCGCACCCCAAGCATGAGGAGAGTCTGAAGGACCGACGCCGGCAGCGCCGCATCCGTAAACAGGAAGACAAGCATAGTGGCGAGATCCGGTTGGATCATGCCGGACCCTTTTGCAATCCCGTTGATGCGGACATCAACGTCGCCAATCTTGACCGTTTTTGTCGCAAGCTTCGGGAACGTGTCGGTTGTCATGATCGCCCGGGCGGCAGCTTCCCAGCCTGGGTCGCCCGCATTGACAGCTTTTGTCAGCGCTGTCCCGATCGCATCCCCATCCAGCACTTCACCAATAACGCCGGTTGAAGCAATGAAAACGTCTTTCTGACGACACCCCGAAATCGCTGCGGCGACGGATGCTGTTTGACGAACCGTCTGCATCCCTGCTTTCCCGGTAAACGCATTTGCATTCCCCGCATTGACCACAAGAGCTCGAGCAATCCCGTCTTCGAGAGAATTTTGACACCAGGTGACCGGCGCCGCCGCTGTCTTGGACGTTGTAAACACACCGCCCACCTGCGTGCCCTCAGCCATACGCGCAACAAGAAGGTCATCACGACCTTTGTACTTTGTGCCGCTGTTCGTTGTCGCGAGCTCCACACCAGCAAGCGATGGCAGGCTGGCCAGTTTTTTAGGCGCCAAAGGAGAAACCGGTTCCTCCGCACCCTTCCTGGCTGCTTTCTTCGCGGCTTTCTTCTTCACTGTTTTCTTAGACGGGGCTTTAGCAGCGGACTTGAGCGCACCTTTGGCGGGCGTTGCAGATGGCTTGGACATGAAGAGGCGCCCTTAAATCAATTAGGGTTCAAAAATGGGTTGAGCCAAGCGGACACATGTCCCTCGACCTAATTCATATGACCTATTCTTGAGGCGCAATCAACGGTCGGCTGGCTTCGCCTTCCGCACCGACAATCTCAATTGTTGCTGCCGCCCGCATTTCATCCATCATTGTCCGACCTTCTTGCTGAGCCAATGCTTCAATCACCTGATCTTTCACGAGCTCGAATCCCGGAACTTCCTGAACCCGACGGTCTTCCACCTTGATCACATGCCAGCCAAACTTGGTCTTTACAGGTACGGATATCTCTCCGGCCTGGAGCGCAAACGCCGCATCGTTGAACTCCGCGACCATGGTTCCCGCTGTGAAATAGCCAAGATCCCCCCCCTCAGCCCCGCTTGGGCCGGTCGAATGTTCTTTCGCCAGCTCTTCAAAGTCGCCGCCAGCATCCAATGCGTCGATAATCGCCTGGGCTTCCTCTTCGGTCGCCACGAGAATGTGACGGGCTTTGATCTCTTCTTGAGGCTCAACAGCCCCCACCTGTGCGTCATAAAACTCTTTTGCCGCCTCATCAGAAATGCGCGAGGTGATGAGCTGGGTCCAGTACACGTCCCGAAGCGCCTTATTTTCGTAATAAGCCATCCGGCGCTGAACACCCGGATCATCCGTCAGGCCTTTCGTACGGGCATCGCTGGAAACAATCACCCGATCGATGAGAAGGCTAAGCAGATACTCAAACTTCACGTCTTCGGGCACATTGGCAAGCGCCTGTGCTGTCTCTTCTTCAGCCAACAAAAGGTCTGAAAACCGGATTTCCACGCCATTGACCCGCGCGACAACGGTGTCGTCCTCTTCTGCTCCCAATACAGGCAAGGAATAGCTGAGGGAAACTGCCACAATCAGGGCAACACCAAGGAGCCAGGCCGGCGTCCGCACGGCCAGAGAAGTCATCGAAAACATCATGGGAGAAGAACCTTGAAGAGAACAGCGAGACCCGGTTCATCCGGGCTTCAGGTGAGACCCTATAGTGAGGGGTACGGCAGGTTCACACAAGGGTGACCGCCATTAAGATTTCGCAATGAATGCAAGACATTAACGAATATTGGAAGCTCCACAGCACCCCCCCGCCTGAACCCGTGGGAAGCGTTGACAAGCACCAAGCCCCCCCTTACATCAAGTGGGTTCGGTTGTGCGCTTTTTCGAAGCGGAAGGGCTGCTCCTGACATAATAACCGGGCATCACCGCTGGCCTTCTGCAAGCGAGCTGATTGCCCCAACAAGGTGACATACCCTGATGGCTAGCTTGGGTGCATTTGCCAAGCGGATCTTTGGCTCCAGCAACGACCGCAAGATTAAATCTCTGACAGCTCGGGTGAGTGCAATCAACGCGTTGGAACCCGATATGGAAGCTTTGTCGGACGACGCGCTGCGCGCAAAGACCCAGGAATTCAGAGAACGCTTTGAAGCAGGCGAAACCCTTGACGATCTGCTGCCAGAAGCTTTTGCGACCGTGCGTGAAGGCGCAAAACGAAGCCTTGGCCAACGCCATTACGATGTACAGCTGATCGGCGGTATGGCGCTCCATGAGGGTCGCATTTCAGAAATGAAAACCGGTGAAGGGAAAACCCTTGTCGCGACCCTTGCAGCTTACCTGAATGCCGTCCCAGCAAAGGGCGTTCACGTGGTCACCGTCAACGACTACCTCGCCAGCCGCGATGCGGCCTGGATGGGACAGGTATACGAATTCCTAGGGCTGGCCACAGGTGTCATTCTGCATGGCCTGAGCGACCAAGAACGGCGCGCCGCCTACGCGGCTGATATTACTTATGGCACCAACAATGAGTTGGGCTTCGACTATCTCCGCGACAATATGAAATACCAGCTGGATGCCATGGTCCAGCGCAGCCACCACTTTGCGATTGTCGATGAGGTGGACTCGATCCTGGTCGACGAAGCGCGGACCCCGCTGATCATCTCTGGACCTCTGGAAGACAACTCAGAGCTTTACGTCACTGTGGACAAGATCATTCCGTCGCTGGTCGAAGAAGACTACGACATGGATGAAAAATCCCGGACAGCAAACCTGACCGACGAGGGCAATGAGCATGTGGAAGAATTGCTCCGCGAAGCGGGAATTATGGAAGAAGGCACGCTCTACGACGTAGAGAACATCTCTCTCGTGCACCACGCCAACTGCGCGCTGAAAGCCCACAAGCTTTTCCAGAAAGACAAAGACTATATTGTCAAAGGCGGCAAGGTCGTCATCATTGACGAATTTACAGGCCGCATGATGGAAGGCCGTCGCTATTCAGAAGGTTTGCATCAGGCCCTTGAAGCCAAAGAACAGGTTGAGATCCAGCCGGAAAATCAGACACTGGCGTCAGTGACCTTCCAGAACTATTTCCGGCTCTATGACAAGCTCGCCGGCATGACCGGTACAGCGCTAACTGAAGCAGAAGAGTTCATGGACATCTATGGACTCGACGTGTTGGAAATTCCAACGAATGTCGGCATTGCTCGGATTGACGAGGATGATGAGGTTTACCGGACCGCTCGCGAAAAATTCGACGGGATTATCCTGGAACTGGAAGACTGCGCGAAACGCGGCCAGCCCGTTCTTGTCGGCACAACCTCTATTGAGAAATCTGAATATCTGGCGGACCTTCTGAAAAAGAAGAAGGTGAAGCACAATGTGCTGAACGCCCGCTATCACGAACAAGAAGCGCACATCATCGCACAGGCAGGCGTGCCGGGCGCTGTGACCATCGCCACCAATATGGCTGGTCGCGGGACCGACATTCAGCTCGGCGGCAATCTAGAAATGCGCATCGCCGATGAGATTGATGAAAGTCTCGACGAAGAGACTCGCGCCAAGCGGACTACAGAGATTGAAGCAGACGTCGCCGCCAAGAAAAAACAAGCCCTGGATGCAGGCGGTCTCTACATCATCGGCACCGAACGCCATGAAAGCCGGCGCATCGACAACCAGCTGCGCGGCCGTGCGGGACGTCAGGGTGACCCCGGCCGGTCAAAATTCTACCTGAGCCTGGAAGACGATCTGATGCGCATCTTCGGCACCGACCGTATGGACGGGATGCTGCAGAAACTCGGCCTGGAGGAAGGCGAAGCCATCATCCACCCTTGGATCAACAAGGCACTGGCAAAAGCACAGCAGAAGGTTGAAGCCCGTAACTTCGACATTCGGAAGAACCTGCTCAAGTTCGACAATGTCATGAACGACCAGCGCAAAGCGATCTTCGAACAGCGCATCGATCTCATGCACGCCGAAGACGTGTCTGAAGATGTACGCGACATGCGCCATGAATGCATTGACGATCTCATTCGTGTGCATATCCCCGAGAAAGCTTATGTGGAGCAATGGGATGTTGACGGTCTTAAAGAAGAGGCCGTGAAAATTTTTGGTCTCGATCTGCCCATAGAAGAATGGGCCGAGGAAGAAGGCATTGCCGACGAAGAGATCAAGGACCGCATCTACCAGGCTGGCGACGCCGCCATGGCGAAAAAGGTGGCCGATGCAAGTGCTGAGACCTTCCGCCAGATCGAAAAAGCAATTCTGTTGCAAACCGTTGACCAGCGCTGGCGCGAGCACCTTCAGATGCTCGATCATCTGCGTCAGTCCGTTGGCTTGCGCGGCTATGGGCAGCGCGACCCCCTAAACGAATACAAGACGGAAGCCTTTTCGCTTTTCGAAAGCCTCTTGACCAGGTTGCGTGAAGACGTGACCCGACAGCTCATGACTTTGCAATTTGTCACAGAGGAACCGCCGGAACTCGGGGAACCAGACCTACCGGAAATGCAGGCCCACCATGTGGATCCGCTGACAGGCCGTGACGAAATGGCAGATGCTGACGGCGACGTTGCCCTCGCAGAGCGGCCACGCACGGCACGCAACAGACCCGCAGACATTGCCATGAACCCGAATGACCCATCCACCTGGGGCAAAATTGCACGCAATGCGCCCTGCCCGTGCGGGTCTGGCAAAAAATACAAGCACTGCCACGGGGCACTTGCTTAGACCCATACCGATGCTTCTTTGGGGGAGAGTTTCGGCATGGAATATCGCCGTGAAATAGATGGACTTAGAGCCGTCGCCGTTCTGCCGGTGATCCTGTTTCACGCTGGTGTCGAACTGTTCAGCGGTGGGTTCGTAGGCGTAGACGTCTTTTTCGTCATCAGCGGCTACCTGATCACATCAATCATCCTCAAAGAACAACAGACAGGCACGTTCAGTCTCATTCGTTTCTACGAAAGAAGAGCAAGGCGCATTCTCCCTGCCCTTTTTCTGGTCGTTATTGCCTGTATTCCGTTTGCATGGGCATGGCTCCTTCCGGAGGACTTAAAGAGCTTTGGCAAAAGCCTGATCGCAGTTCCAACCTTCACATCCAACATCCTGTTTGCGCGGGAAAGCGATTACTTCACGCCGTTAGCCGAGCTCAAACCACTCCTGCATACATGGAGTCTGGCGGTCGAAGAGCAGTTTTATGTCTTCTTCCCTATTCTTCTCATCTTGGCGCACAAATGGCGGGCGGTGAGCAACGGTGTGCTCATTGCGGCCATCGGAATAGTCAGCCTGTGTCTTGCACAGTGGGGCCTGTCGACCAACCCAAAGATTGCCTTTTACTTTTTGCCAACCCGCGCATGGGAACTCATGATCGGCGCCCTCATCGCTGTCTATGTGCTCAGGCCAAACGCAAAAAAGGTTGCTTCAAATGAGCTCTTGGGTGCCCTGGGGTTCGCTCTAATTCTAATCTCTGTGTTTGCATATACAGAAGCAACACCCTTTCCCGGGCTCTACGCTCTGGTCCCGACAATCGGTACCGGCCTTATCATCCTTTTTGCGCAAGCAGACACGTTTGTTGGCCGCCTGCTGGCCACCAGAGCTTTCGTTGGATTGGGCCTCATTAGCTACAGCGCCTATCTCTGGCACCATCCCCTGTTTGCGTTTGCACGCCACCGCAGTCTCGATGCCCCATCACTAGATCTCATGATGGGTCTGGCCGCGCTCTCCATATTCCTGGCTTACATCAGCTGGCGATATGTTGAACGCCCGTTCCGAGATAAGAAAAAATTCTCGCAACGACAGATATTCATATTGTCTGGTGCCTCGAGCGCTGCCCTGATCCTGGTCGGTGTCATCCTGTCCTCTAATGACGGCTTCGCCAGTCGTTCCGCCACAGACAATATGGCGTTTTCAGATTTTGACCGCATGCTCGCTCCAAACCACGGTCTCTCTCCTACATGCGACCATCAGTTTACGATAACCGATGAGTGCACCAACTCCCCATCACCAAGAATGATCCTTTGGGGAGACTCCTACGGTATGCATCTTGCGCCGGCGCTAGAAAGCAGCGAGACCAACATTCCCTTTAGACAGCACACCATGTCCAGCTGCATACCCGTGACCAGTCTGTCGATTGTCGGTAATGTTGTCTCACCGTCACGCGCAGAACGGTGTCTGGCGCAGGGCACCGATGTGCTGGACTGGCTCGCGACACAAAACACGATTGAGTATGTGGTCCTTGCCTCACCGTTCACCTATATCAAGTTTGATCTACTGACGGCTGACGGCGATATCATAACGCAAGACAAGGAAACGATTGCTCTAGATCACCTGAAGGCCACCATCGAGCTCATTCGCGCAAACGGCCAGAAACCTATTTTCGTGGCACCACCACCAAATACCGGCGAGGATATTGGGCGGTGCTTTACCAGAGCACTTCTGTTTGCAGCAGACCCGCAGCGCTGCAACTTCTCGCCTGACCAGATGTCGGCCGAATCTCAACAGGCGTACCGTCTGATGTCACAACTGTCAGAACATGCGCCATTCGTTTCTCTCAAGAATCTGATTTGCCTGAGCGAAGGCTCCACAGCGACCTGCGAGGTCAGCATTGATGGGTTGCCGCTCTATCGAGATGATGGACACTTGTCGATCAATGGGTCCACTTACATTGGTAAAACCAATGACCTGACAGGCCTTATAGCAACAACAGCGGATGCCTTTTGGGCAGGCAAGTGAGAAAGCATTGCGGCGGCATTCTGGCCTAGAACCGGTACACAGACCGCACAACATCTAAGTCCATGGCGATACTTTCAACAAGTGTCGCCATTTCCTTGGTAGACGAAGGGAGCCAAAGAGGCACACCCTCGCTTAGCAGCACCGGCATCGTGAAAATCTCAAGTGTGTCTAAACCGCCTGCCTGGCGAAACTGATGCAAAAGATCTGATCCGCCGACAACCCAGACATCGCCTCCATCAAACCGCCGTAGGTCCTCAATCAACGGGCGGACATCACCGCCAGCCCAGATGCGCGATTGCGGCGGCAGGTTCGCGACTTCTCGATGGGTCACCAAAACCACCTCTTTGCCGGGATAGGGCCAGTCGCCGTCATAGGCATCAACAAAGTCGAAGCTTTTGCGCCCCATTACGATGCATCCAATGTCAGCTATAAACTTCTCATAGCCGAAATCGGCTCCATCAAAATCATCCAGCCAGCCGACTCCATGATCGGCATCTGCAATAAAGCCGTCCAGGCTCGCAGCAATATAGCCTCTGATTTGAGCCAAGCTTCAGTCCTCAGATCTTTGAGCCCAGGGATAGGTTGCGAGATCAAATTCTGTCGCAACGACAGAAGGTCGGGTCTTCATCTCGTTCCACCACACTGAAAGTGCGGGCAGAGCCTGAAGGAGAAGCTGGCCATCAACACTCTGCGCCAAATAGGCAATCATCGGCACGGCGTGGAGATCAGCGAGCGTGACCTCGTTGCAATTAAGGGCACCCGTGGCAACGAATTTTTCATCAAGATTGGTGAGTGACCCTTTTAGCCGCTTCACCATCCGTTCTTTGATGGAATCGTCGGGCCACCCTCCCACGAGCGTTGTGAAAAGAGCCTGGGTCACCAACTCCCGAAGATCCGGCCAGATGTAATTGTCGAGAACCGAGATGGTCGCCGCCATGCGGGCCCGCGCTAGCGGATCCTTCGGCGTGAGTGTTGGTGCAGGCAAGACCTCATCAAGGTAAGAACAGATGGGCCCCGCCTCAAACAGCATGTGCCCATCATGCTCAAGAGCGGGAACCATGCCAAACGGGTGACGTTCCTTCTGCGCTGCAGACATGCCGGCGGAGATGAAGTCCACCTCCTCCAGGGTGTAAGCCGCACCCTTTTCCTCCAGCACCAAACGCACAATGCGCGTATAGGCACTATAGGCAGGTCCGTAGAGAGTGATTCCAGACATTAGTCGCCCCTGGCACTAGCTATCAGAGGCCTCACGGCCAAGCGCTTTGCCTGCGAGGTAGTAGTGGTATGCCCCCCATAGGCTGACAAAACTCATCAGCAGCAACGCATAGCGCAGAGACTCAATGCCATAGGTTGGCTCCAGCACGTCACTCAGAATACCGACAAGCTGTGGCCCAAACCCAAGACCGATAATGTTGAGAATGAACAACATAATCGATGAGATCGTTGTGCGCATATGAATGGGCGCCCGGCTTTGAATGAGCGCAAAGCTGGGTCCGAGATAAAACGCGCCCAGGATTGTCATTGGCACATAGAGCCACAGCGCCAATTCCTTTTCGACGAGGAAGAAGGCGAGAATAATAGGCGCAGCGGCGACTTTAGCGATAGCCACGATCCAAGGAGTCCATCGAACATCTTTCGCGCCCATCCTGTCCGCCAGCTTGCCACCCAAAATGGCGCCCATTGCCCCAAAGATGCCAACAACAAGCGCGAGGAAGATGCCGGTTTCTTCGTAGCTCATTTTAAAACTGCGAATGAAGAAGGAAAAGCCCCAGACCGCGCCGCCATATCCCACAAACGAGATAATCGTTACACCCATAACAGTGTGGAATGACGCACGGTCGATCCAGAGATGCCGAAAGCCTGAAGCGATTTGGCCACGCGCTTCGCTCCAGTCGATTGGGCCGGTCTCAGGCGCCTCTCTGCCTTCTGAGAAACCGCGTGGCGGTTCTTTGAGCGTGAAACGCACGAGGAGAGCGATTACCAAACCGGGAAGACCAACCAGAAGAAAGGCCGCACGCCAGCCATATTGCGCGACAACAAAGGCACCCACAGCGAACGCGATCATGGTGCCGAGATAAACACCCAATGCATAAATGGCGAGCGCACCACTGCGCTCCTCCGGCGGATACATATCAGCAATCATTGAGTGTGAAGGGGGGCTCGATCCAGCCTCCCCGACACCAACGCCGATCCGTGCAATAGCCAGGGTGCCGAAACCGGAAACAAACGCACATGCCGCCGTCATCAGGCTCCAGATAGAAACGGCAGCCGCAATAATGTTGCGGCGGTTCGATCGGTCGGCCAGAAACGCAATCGGCATACCCAACGTCGCATAGAAAATCGCAAATGCGATCCCCGACAAAAATCCGAGCTGCCAGTCTGCCAGCAGAAACTCTTCTTTAATGGCCGGCAGGACCACGCCCATTATCTGTCGGTCGACATAGCTGGATATATACGCGAGCAACAGGATGCCGAGCGCATATCGCCGATATGTCTTGGACATCGTGAATTCCGTCGCGTCCGCGACCGCTTGAGTAGCCATGTCTCCCCCCGGAGTGAAGTTTCTTTTCGCCACCCTACCGGGGGCACCCCGAAGCGGCAAAGCAATTCCTCAAATGCTGCCTTTTGTTGCTTAGGCGACCCGCCCTGCCATAATAGAAAAAAACAAATTCAGGGAGAGATGATGAGCACCCCAACCCCCTTTCAGGTAGCAATAGAGCAATCCATGATTGACGCCATTCTGGCGAAGGTAAAAGCCTATGAGTGGCATGAGATGCCCGAGATTGATCCAGGCGTCGACCGCTGGGCCTATGGCGCGGATATGGAATACATGAAGGAGCTCTGTGACTATTGGGTGAACTCATTCGACTGGCGCACCGCCGAAACAAAGCTCAACGCCTTTCCTCAATTCCAAACAACCATTGAGACCCAAGAAATCCACTTCTACCACGTGAAAGGCTCAGGCAGCGCACCACAGCCCATGATCCTCACCCACGGTTGGCCCGGCTCTGTCTTTGAATTCCTGGACGTGATCGACCTTCTCGCCCATCCGGAAAACCATGGCGGTGATGCAGAAGATGGTCTCACGCTCGTGATCCCCTCGCTCCCCGGCTACGGCTTTTCGGGCAAACCCAAAAAACCGCTGGGACCAAAACGAACAGCCGAGCTTTGGGACAAGCTCATGCGCGAGACGCTCGGCTATGACACCTATATCGCCCAGGGCGGTGATTGGGGATCTGTGGTCTCCGGCGCCCTTGCCTACAATCACGGAACCAACAAAGGCGGCGGATGCAAAGCCGTTCATCTGAACATGTGGGGTATCCGGCCGGACACCGCGCCAGAGACTGAAGAAGAGAAGGCTTGGGCCGCAGCAGCAGCATTCGATTTTGAGATGGAGGGCGCTTACCTCCGCCTTCAAATGACCAAACCCCAGTCCCTCTCCTACGCCATGATGGACAGTCCAGTTGGTGCAGCAGCATGGATCACTGAGAAATTCAATGGCTGGTCTGATACGCGCGGCCCCAATGGGTCCCATATAGAAAACGCTTACACCAAAGATCAGCTCCTCACCAATATCATGATCTATCTGGTAACAGGCACCTTCAACACCGCAACCTGGTTCTATAGGGGAATGATGGAAGAAGGCGGCTCCAACATGGCACCAGGCGATACGCTCGAAATTCCAACGGGGTTTATGCGCATGCCCGAAGAGGGGAAGTTCATTTCAATCCCGCCGCGTTCAATGGCAGAGAAAGCATTCAACGTCATTCACTGGACTGAGCCAAGTGAAGGGGGTCATTTCGCCGCGCTGGAAACCGGGCCAGTTTTCGCCGACGATGTCCGCACATTCGCCAAACAAGTGAAAGGCTAAGCCATGACCCGGCCTATCATTCCAGCCGACCCGTTTAAAATTCATGTTCCCGATCATGAAATCGCGGACCTGAAACACAGGTTGGAACAGACACGCCTACCCAATGAACCTGATGGAAACGAGCATTGGGACTATGGCACCAGCCTGTCCTACATGGAGCGCTTGATCTCCTATTGGCGAGATGATTTTGATTGGCGTAAGCAGGAAGCCTGGTTGAACTCCTTCCCACAATACAAAGTGTCCCTGACCGACGAGGCAGATCAGGACCACGAAGTGCATTTCGTTTATGAAAGAGGGTCAGGCGAAAACCCCATCCCACTCATCATGACTCATGGATGGCCCTCCACGTTTCGGGAGTTCCTTGACGTCATCGATCGGCTTGCACACCCTGAAAACTATGGTCGGTCGGGACCCGCCTTCGATGTCATCGTACCCTCGCTCATTGGCTATGGCTTTTCATCTCTGCCACGTCAGCCAATAGGTCCAGCCGTCATGGCTGATCTCTGGCATCGATTGATGACCGACGTATTAGGGTATGACACCTACTGTGCACAAGCGGGCGACTGGGGAAGCTTTGTCACTTCCTGCCTTGCTTTGCAGCATGCAGATGCTGTGCGTGCAATCCACCTCACCATGCTGCCCCTTCGTCCCAATCTGCGGCACGAGAGCCAACCGCCGATCACCGACGAAGAAAGCACCTGGATCAAAGAGATGAGGAGCTGGTGGGCCGGCGAAGAGGGCTACCGGTCCATCCAGTCGACCAAGCCGATGGCGCTTGCTTACGCAGTGATGGATTCACCAGCTGGTCTCGCAGGCTGGTTGGCGGATAAATATTACCGCCTGGGTGACACGGACAAATCGCACACCTGGGAAGGCATGGAAGCCCGCTTCCCCATGGACACAATCCTCACACAGCTCTCAATCTATTGGTTCACCGGCACAATCAATTCCGCCAACACACTCTACAAAGCAGGTCCCGCAGAAGGCTCAGCACTGCTGAAGCCGGGCCAAAAAGTGGATGTGCCAACCGCCTACTCGGAATACCCGATGGACACACTGCCCATCACACCGAAATCATGGGCAGAGCGCAGCTACAATCTGAAAGAGTTCAAGGTGATGGACAAAGGTGGCCACTTCGCCGCCATGGAGGAACCGGAACCGTTCGCAGACAATGTGCGCAATGCCTTTTCAGCGCTACTTTGAGCCAACATTAAAATCAATCTGCGGAGGCACACCATCGCCAAGGTCAATCCACTCTGCGACCTCAGGCATGGCAAAACGCGTTCGCGCCTCCCCATAAGTCACCTCCTCAACATTCGACTGATGTGTAATCAATCGACACCCTTCACCATTTTCATCGGCGAATGGCAGCGCCAAGGTGTCAAACAGACAGTCGCGGCCACTATCTGATCGCGCATGTGTGCTGAAAAACATGCCGCACGGTCGGGTCAGGGCTTCCTCAATCCAAGAAAAATAGACCTGACGCGCTTCAGCGCTCATGCGGTGGCCAACTTCCTGCCCCGTCATTTCTTCATTGTAAAATTCACAAATAGCTGTGCCTGCAAACCGCAGCCGGTATCCAGTTCCCCCACCTCGTTCCACAATCGTGCACCAAGGCATCTGTTTCGCCACGCAAATCGGATCCCAGTCACGATAGGCCGGCATGCGTCCCCCGCGGAGACTCATCCAATAATCGAAGAAAATTTTGGTATTATCATCTCTGAATTCTGGCACTGCGTTCCATCCTGTTGGCCAAAACCAATAGCCCAGCCAGAATTACACAAATAGGTTTAGCTTTACTTGATGGCAGCTCTGCGCACACAGCGTCCTAAACCGCAGAATTCAGCGATTCCGCCACTAAGTCAGGCAGCCACAATCCGACAACAGATTGGAATTAGGATAGATCGCCGCGGCCCATGGCCATGAACTTCTCCTGCCGCTGACGGCGAAGAGACGCCCCATCCAGCCCAGAGAGGTCCCGTAATTCATGTTCAATAGCATCGCCTGCGTCTGCCATCATCTGCGCACGCTCACGATGAGCGCCGCCGACAGGCTCCGGGAGAATTCTGTCGATCACGCCGAGCTCAAGCAGGCTCTGCGCAGTGACTTTCATTGCAGCCGCTGCATCCTTTGCCTTGTCTGAATTGCGCCAAAGGATTGAGGCGGAGGCTTCCGGTGAGGCAACCGTGTAAATTGAGTGTTCCAGCATCAGGACACGGCTCGCCGTGGCAATGGCAAGCGCACCACCTGATCCACCCTCGCCGATAACGAGGGAGACGAAAGGCACCTGGACATTGAGGCAGGTATCGATCGATCGGGCAATCGCTTCTGCCTGGCCACGCTCTTCACCTTCACGACCAGGAAAAGCACCAGCCGTATCGATCAACGTGATTACGGGCATGGAGAAACGGTCGGCCATTTCCATTAGGCGAACCGCTTTGCGATAACCTTCCGGCTGCGCCATGCCAAAATTATGCTTCATGCGGGTCTCGACATCATTTCCCTTTTCGTGACCCATGATGACGACCGAGCGACCGCGGAAACGACCCAGGCCACCAACAATGGCTTCGTCCTCACCGAAATTCCGGTCACCCGCAAGAGGTGTGAAATCCTCGATCAATGCGTTCGCGTAATCGAGGAAATGGGGCCGATTGGGATGTCGGGCGACCTGCGTCTTCTGCCAAGTATCGAGATTGGCATACATGTCTTTTAGAAGCTGAGCTGCCTTTGCCTCGAGCTTAGAAACATCGTCGGAAATGCCCGCGGTCGGATCTTCCTGCGCCAGAAGCTTTAGCTCCTGAACCTTACCTTCTAGCTCGGCAATCGGTTTTTCAAATTCGAGATATGTATGCATGCGCTCTTAAGTTTACTTAACGCCCAAAATGCGATCGGCGGCGGCACACTGGCCTGCTACCTATCGCTTGTCAACCATCAGACAAAATGCCGGTTAATGGCGGAATTCGGAGAAAAACATGGTGGTTCCAGTCAGTCTATCTCTTTCCAAGCGGATGATGATTGGTCACCAGCTCTCGCAACCGTTCTTCCAGAACATGGGTATAAATCTGTGTGGTTGAAATATCCGCATGCCCCAAAAGCTGCTGCACTGAGCGCAGATCAGCCCCATTGGCGAGAAGATGGCTCGCAAAAGCATGTCGAAGCGTGTGTGGAGACAGGCGCGTCGGGTCAATCTGCGCAATCTCCGCCAATTCCTTCAGCATCTGAGCAAACCGATGCCGTGTCAGGTGGCCTGATTTGCCCCGCGAGGGAAACAGGAAGGCGCTTTTCGCGTCACCCAGTACCTCCTTACGGCAGACAAGATAGTGGGCAATAGCATCTGCCGCCGGTTGACTGAGGGGCACCAACCGTTCACGCCCCCCCTTGCCCTTCACACCAAGCATTTGCTCTGCACCGCCAACCGCTGCGACAGGAAGCCCAACAAGCTCGCTCACCCGCAGACCGGTCGCGTAGATCACCTGCATCAGACACCGCGTACGGGCCTGCCGGTAAGATTTTTTCACGGGATCAGAAATCGCGGCGCCATAGCCATCCGTCGCCCGCAGCAACAGGTCAACTTCTTCGACGCTCAACGTCTTTGGGAGAGGTCGGGACAGTTTTGGACCTTCAATGATCGCGCAAGGGTCATCTGCCCGCACATCATCACTCATCAGAAACTGCGCGAACTGACGAATAGAGGATAGGCGCCGGGCAGCCGTTGAGGCAGCCAGCCCCGCCTGCTCCATCAGCGCAAGATACGCACGTACGTCACTGCTATCAAAAGCCGAGAACACCTTGTGTCGCGCCTTAAGCGCCGCACCAAAATCCCTCAAATCTCGAGCATAAGCATCAAGCGTGTTCTGGGAGGCACCCCGTTCAGCACTGAGCATCTCAAGGAAGGCTTCCAGCCGATAGGCATCAGCGGGAAGATGAGAGGAATCCGTACCCGGTCCACGCCTCGCCATAGACTTAAGTCCCGTCGCTGACGCGCGCCATCAAGGCTTCAGCAGCGAGCCTGCGGGCCTCTTGCTCAAGCCCGACAATGCGCAGCGCCTTCACTGTTTCAGAGAGGGTTTGCGGATGGGCTTGCCCCACGCCGCTTTCAGACAATGCGGCGAGCGTGAGAAGCACGGTTTCACCAAAACGTTTCTGATTGCTCGCAAGTTTCAGTCGTTGGGTCACAGCGACCGGGGCGACCTCGCCTCCCGGCAACCCGCCGGAGACCAACAGTGCATCCCAAACCGACGCAGGCAGCGGTAGCCCAAGCGCATCCAATAACACGATCTCCAGCGCCGCAAACTCGCGAGCCGCACCGCCCGCTGCAAGGTCAGTCAGCGCAGGTTGCAAAAATGAGGGGATGGAGGTCGGTGGAACGGCTTCTGCATTTGCGTCCGCTAATAGGGGCAGAGACGCACCGGCAACCGTGTTTGGATCAATGAGACGCAGGACGGCCTGAAGCTCTCGCACCTGTTGGGTATCGGCTACAGCCCCTTCAAGAACAGAAAGCCACATACCCGCGCGCACACGGTCCCCTAGCTCGACAAAAGCGCGAACAGCCAGCGGCGCAAAAGAAGTCAGCACATTGGACGGCGGAACACTTGCAAGCGATCCACGATGCGCAGCAAGAGTGGCCGCATAAGCCTCCCCGCCTTTTTCACGAAAGAAGAGCATCGCCAATAGATCGGCCCGACCTGCAGGCACACGCTCGTCCAGCACAGCTTGGTGAAACAGGGCCCGTCTGCGATAAGGCGAGGCAGGTTCAACACCGACACGCACTCCCGCCACATCTTCGCGTGTATAGGCAACTGCCAGATAAGCAGCTGCCATCTGGTCCCCATCAAGCAAGCCGAGAGCCGCCGCCCGCTCGGCAGCGGCAATCCGCAACTCAGGATCAAGTGAGCCATCCTCTGCGACGGGTACCAACAAGGCCGGCACCAAACGCCCCACACCGTCACCAGGAAGGGGGCGCTGCGCCAGCCCCATCATCCGGTAGGTAAGAGGGTCAAACAGGCGGGGCTCAGATGCATCCAATGAAAGCCCGTCTGTCGCGGCAACAGCCAATGACAGGAAATAGGGCGCATCAAGGCCCTGCTCGCGGGCAAGATCAACAGTGAGGTTCGCCGCCGCCTTCATACCGCCGGAAATCTGGCAAAAGATTGAGAGCTTAAGCGCAAATCCCGCCACAGGGTCAGTTCCAGAATCCCCGCCCACCGGCAGACCACCAAGCAGATTGCAGGCCGCATCTCTCTCACCCGTAGCCAGCATCGCAAGCGCGAACTCCATAGCTGCCGCAGGCGTCGGCTGCGAAACACCGGCACGCGCGTACAGGCGCGCAATGTCATCAGAACGCCCAGCCTCATTCAATCGTTGCAGCCGCAGTGCCAGGAGAGATGGGCCACCGCTCGTCCCCCCACTCGCTCCTTGTGGAGGGCGTGCGCTTGTAAGCAACAATCGTCGTGAGAGTGCCCCCAGAACGTATGAATCTGTCGGGCCTGGCACCTGAACAATCAGCTGCTCAACAACCCGTCGGTCAGTGCCTGACCACATGGTCGTGCCCAAGCCACCATTTCTGTCATCAAGCAAACCGACACTTGCTTCATCAACTTTACCGAGCGCACCAACTTCTATCCCTGTCCCCGCTTCGCCAGGGCGCGCACCGACAGCACGCGTGGGAAGGTCACCACGCCCGCCGGCACTCGGACCAGCCGGGAAAAGCGTAACTGGGTCATTGGCTGGCGCTTCAAAGTCACCAGATGCCTCTGGCGCTGTACCGACACCAGGCGGCAAGATCCGGATGGGGCCGGTTTGCACTAGTGGAGCCGCCGGCAAAGCCTCCAGTGGGGCACCGACAGTCGCGTCCCAATCTGCGGGCACCTCCAAAATCGGATCACCCGGCTCTGCAACCGGGCGCATCCCTTCTGCACCTGTCGCCTGGTCCTCGGTGCCAACCTCTTGATCCCGGTTAAATGGCCAGCTCTGCTCTCGTGGAGGATTGCGGTCAAACGGCCAATCTTTGGAGGGCTCTTCTGCTAGAACCGGTCCCATGAAGGACACAAAGAACAGAAGGCCCGAAGCCCATGGCTGCCATGTTTGTTTCATTGTCGATGTTGCCTAGCGGGGGAAGTTGTCGCTGGAGATCGTCTTCTCCACAGGGCTTGATGTAGGCGCCGTCGATTGGGCCAGATACACGACACCCGCGAACCCGGCTCCCGCCAGGATAACCAAGACCACCAGCCCTCGAACAAAACTCTTCATCGGCCCCATCTCCAACTGATCTTCACGGCCCTGGCAGATACCAGCACCCTTAAAAGGGCTTAGCAGGCAAACGACAGACACTCTGGCTTCCAATCTGACTTATTGTGCACATTTGGCCAAATTAGGGCATATCGGAAAGAAGGCTGAAACCTCTGCCAGAGTGCTCTAAGATGGCCCAAACAGTCTGTTTTCAGCAGACAGATACGAACATGACCGCACCGCCCCCAGCGCGGCAGGTTACAAGCAACAGGTGATTCCATGAGCGGCACCCAGCCGCTGAAAAGCAAACCGCCAGCCCATGACGCTGCGCGGAAATCTGAGGAAGCCACTTCCGTCGCAAAGGCGCTCGGAAGCCGGTCAATTGTGCTTGTGGGTCTCATGGGCGCAGGCAAAACCACCGTGGGACGCCGCCTGGCAAACCGCCTGGATCTGCCATTCGTCGATGCCGACACGGAAATCGAAAAAGCAGCCGGGTCCAGCATTGCAGACATATTCAAGGAATTTGGGGAAGCCCACTTCCGCGACGGGGAGCAGCGGGTCATTCATCGCTTGCTTGGCGAGGGACCGCAGATTCTGGCAACCGGCGGCGGGGCCTTTATGAACCCTGCGACGAGGAAAGCCACGCAAGAGAACGGCGTCTCTATCTGGTTGAAAGCAGATCTGGACGTCCTCATGAAACGCGTTTCCCGACGATCTCATCGGCCGCTATTGCAGAATGACGATCCGGAAGCCGTCATGAAACGCTTGATCGATGAGCGCTACCCTATATATGCGACAGCTGATCTGAGTATCGACAGTAAAGAAGGCCCCCACGACGCGGTCGTTGACGAAATTGTCCACGCACTCGCCATCGAGCTGAAATGCGGCGGGACGGAGACATAGAGTAAATGACAAGCCTCACAGCAGACAAAGTCACAATCGACTCCGTCACAGTGGATTTGGGAGATCGCGCCTACGATATTCTTGTGGGCCCGAACCTGATCGCCAATGCCGGCACTCATATCGCCCCGCTCCTGAAGCGAGGACGGGTTGTCATAGTGACTGACGAGAATGTTGCGGACCGCCATCTCGCCACGCTTGAGACAGGCCTGAAGGCCGCGGACATCAAGTCAAATGCCCTCATCTTGCCTGCAGGCGAGAAGACGAAAAACTTCGATCAACTGCAATCCGTGTTAGGAGACTTGCTCGACGCGGGTGTCGAACGTGGCGATTTGATCGTTGCCCTTGGCGGCGGCGTGATCGGTGACCTGACCGGCTTTGCTGCAAGCGTACTGCGCCGTGGTGTTGATTTCGCACAGATCCCCACAAGCTTGCTCGCACAAGTGGACAGCTCCGTCGGCGGCAAAACCGGTATCAATGTTCCACAAGGCAAGAACCTGGTCGGCGCTTTCCACCAGCCGAGATTGGTACTTGCCGACATCTCAGCATTGAAGACCCTCCCGCCGCGCGAATTGCGGGCGGGCTACGCGGAAGTCGTCAAATATGGATTGATTGACGACGCTCCCTTCTTCAATTGGCTGGAAGCAAACGTCGAAAAGCTGATGGCCGGAGACCCAGAGGCATTGACCCAGGCAATTGTCAAAAGTTGCCAGTCCAAGGCTCGCATTGTCGCTCAGGACGAACGCGAGGGGGGCGTGCGTGCACTCCTCAACTTAGGCCACACCTTTGGCCACGCGTTGGAAGCAGCGACGGGCTTTTCGGACCGTCTGATCCATGGCGAAGGCGTTGCCATTGGCATGGTACTGGCCATCAACCTGTCCGCAAAGCTCGGCCTTTGTTCCGGCCAGGATGCGACCCGCGCTGCCCGCCACCTGGAAGCCGCGGGCCTGCCAACAAAACTCTCAGACATTCCGGGCGACCTGCCGGGCCCCGATCGCCTGATCGAACTGATGGGGCAGGACAAAAAAGTTGTCGACGGCACTCTCACCTTCATCCTGGCAAAAGGCATTGGCAGTGCCTTTATCACCCGCGATGTTAGCAGCAGCGACCTGCTTGACTTTATGACTGACCAAAAGGCCGTCTGATGGACACCATCGACCTCATTCTGACACTCATCAGCATATTTATTCTGTTGTGCCTATCCGGATTCTTTTCAGGATCTGAAACAGCCCTCACGGCTGCCTCCCGAGCACGCATGCACCATCTGAGTGAAAATGGGAACAAGAGAGCCCAGCACGTCCAACGTCTGACCGAAGACCGCGAACGTCTCATCGGGGCCATTCTGCTCGGAAACAATCTGGTCAATATCCTGGCCTCAGCGCTCGCAACCAGCCTGCTCATCTACTTCTTTGGCGATGCCGGTGTTGTCTACGCGACCCTGGTTATGACCGCTCTGGTCTTGATCTTTGCGGAAGTCATGCCAAAGACCTATGCAATCTCTCACACAGACCGCATGGCGCTCGCCGTCGCGCCCATTATCGGGTTCGTTGTGCGCGTCTTCGCCCCCATCACAACCACCATTGCCTTTATCGTGCAGCGGACCCTTGGCCTTTTCGGCGTGTCGACAGACGGCGCCGACCATGCCCTCTCCGTTCATGATGAACTCCGAGGCGCCATCAACCTGCACCATCAGGAAGGCCAGGTGGTCAAGCGCGATAAGGACATGCTCGGCGGCATCCTCGACCTCAGCGAGCTTGAGGTCGAAGAGATTATGGTGCACCGAAAAAACATGATCATGGTGGACGCAGATCAGCCCGCCATCGACATCATTCGCGAGGTGATGCAAAGCCCGCATACCCGCATACCCCTTTGGCAAGGCGAGCCTGAGAACATTGTCGGTGTCCTGCATGCCAAAGACCTGCTGCGCGCCATTGCCGGTGATGAGGCCGATCCAGATACGCTCGACATCTTAAGTCTCGCGACCAAACCCTGGTTCGTGCCAGAGACCACCAGTGTTCAGGGTCAGCTCAATGCTTTTTTGCGCATGAAAACGCACTTCGCCCTCGTCGTTGACGAGTATGGCGGTCTGATGGGCCTCGTGACGCTGGAAGATATTCTTGAAGAGATTGTCGGCGACATTGCTGACGAACATGACATCGACTTCATCGACGTCAACCGCGAGGCCGACGGTTCGGTGCTCGTCGATGGCACAGTGACCATCCGCGATCTCAATCGCAATATGGACTGGACGCTGCCGGACGAAGAGGCAACCACCATTGCCGGACTCGTGATCCATGAAGCACAGACAATCCCTGAAAAGGGACAGGCCTTCACCTTCCACGGGTTCCGCTTCACCATCGAAGAAAAGCAGCGAAACCAGCTCACAAAGCTGCGTGTCCGGCCCGTCAAGACAATGGCAACGGCTTAGGCCCTGTCCTCATCTGGCGTCAACGTTTTCAGCTGCATCGCATGCACCCGATCAGCCAGGAGATCGGCCAAAAGCGCATTGACCCGACGGTGGCGCGCCACCCGGTTTTCCCCTTCGAAAAAGGAGGAGACGATGGTCAGATGAAAATGGGTCTCCCCTTCAGGCCGTGCCCCGGCGTGGCCGGCATGAAGATGAGATTTATCTGCGACCTCCAGCCTCACCGGCTGAAGCGCTTCACTAACGATTTCCTCGATTTGTTCTGCTATAGTCATCCACCCTCTTAACTCTGTGCTGGTACAGTGCGAAACATCACCGCTGGTATAGACTAAGTACAGACATAGTCCGAAGATTTGAAACGAGAGCTGCTCCTGTGAATTCCACGTCAAAATATTTCGATTCGATCCGGATCGCGCCTCAGAAAAAGAAGAAAGAAAAAAAGGCCAACCGCCCCTGCGAATGGCCTGATTGCACCTCAACGGCGCCTCACCGCGCGCCCAAAGGCCGCAATTCTGAGGGCCAATATGCCTGGTTCTGTGAAAGCCATATCCGCGAATACAACAAAAACTACAATTTCTTCGCCAATATGAGTGAGGACGAAGTCCGCGGATATCAGGAGCAAAATCGGACCGGACACCGTCCCACCTGGAAAATGGGTATGAATCCCGAAGGGTCTGGCGGCGGCAGGTTCCAGGCTGACCCAGCGTTCGCCGACACTTTTGGGTTTTTCGGGGAAAATGACCCCTATAAAGAAAATGCAGACGGCACGCGCAAGCGCCCACCACGCAACGCAGAGAAAAAAGCCTTGCTGGAGCTTGGTCTTGACGAGACCGCCACGATGAACGACATAAAGACCCGCTACAAAGAGCTTGTGAAGAAGTTTCACCCCGACACAAATGGGGGCGACCGGGCTGCTGAAGACCGGCTCCAGAAAGTCATCCAGGCACACGACTACCTGAAAAAGAGTGGCTTCTGCTGATCTCCTGCCGCGCTTTTTGAAGCATTTCCGGGTGGGCAGAAACGCTGCACCATCGGCAAATGCGACAGGATAGAAAGTTTCGCGCGGCTTTAGATCGAAGAGATCACACAGCCAGCGCAGCCTGCCTTGCCAATTTGCAAGCTAGGGCGAACACGTTTGAACGTGAGATACTATCGGCTGGCTTTGTTGTTTTTGGCCAGACAATGGGAAAGAGAGAAGAGCAGAATGGAAGCGGAAGTACAGGGCAGTTTGTCAGTTGAAGGCCCGGACACAACGGTGAAAGTCCGCGAGGCTTTCGGCATTGATATTGATATGGAAGTGCCCGCATTTTCAGAGCGCAGCGAATATGTGCCTGATTTCGATGAGAACTATCTCTTCGATCGCGAGACAACCCTAGCCATTCTTGCAGGCTTCGCCTTTAACCGACGCGTGATGGTCCAGGGCTATCACGGCACAGGTAAGTCCACGCATATTGAGCAGGTCGCTGCCCGCCTCAACTGGCCCTGTATCCGCGTCAACCTGGACAGCCACATCAGCCGGATCGATCTGATCGGGAAAGACGCCATTGTCCTGAAAGACGGCAAACAGGTAACCGAATTCCGCGAAGGCCTTCTTCCTTGGGCTCTGCAGCACCCCGTCGCGCTCGTATTCGATGAATATGATGCCGGCCGTCCAGACGTGATGTTCGTGATCCAGCGGGTTCTCGAAGTGCAAGGCAAGCTCACCCTGCTCGACCAGAACAAGGTGATCCGTCCGAACGATCATTTCCGCCTTTTCGCAACGGCAAACACCATTGGCCTTGGCGACACAAGCGGCCTCTATCACGGGACGCAGCAAATCAACCAGGGTCAGATGGACCGCTGGAACATCGTGACCGTGCTGAACTACCTGAGCCATGATGTGGAAACAGACATCATCCTCGCCAAAGCGCAGGCCTACGCCAAGACGGAAGAAGGCAAAGCAACCGTCTCCTCCATGGTGCGCGTTGCAGATCTCACCCGTGCCGCCTTTATTCAGGGCGACATCTCTACCGTCATGAGCCCAAGGACAGTGCTCACCTGGGCGGAGAATGCAGAAATCTTCAATGATGTTGGCTTCGCCTTCCGCGTAACCTTCCTCAACAAATGTGATGAGCTCGAGCGGGCAACTGTTGCTGAGTTCTATCAACGCTGTTTCGGGGAAGATCTGCCAGACAGCGCCGCAAAAATCATGGTGGCCTGAGCAATACGCTTAGAGCTGCCAGGGCTGAAGGATCGCGTCCATGCAAAATAAGGAAGGTCCGGTCGAACCGTTCAAGCGAGCTTTGACGGCGGCCATGAAGACCATTGCCGAGCAGGAAGAACTGGCCGTGACCTTTGGCACGGAACCACCAGGACTTCGCGGGCTTCGCGCGCGCCTTCCCTTACCAAGCCGGGAGCTGGAAGCCGGTGAAGTTGCCGAAGTACGCGGCTTCTCTGACGCTTATGCCCTTCGCCTTGCTCACCATGATGCTGAGGTGGATTCCAGAGTGGCACCCGACGGGAGCAATGCCCGCGCCATTTTTGACGCGGTTGAACAGGCCCGCGTGGAAGCCATTGGCGCTACGCAAATGTCCGGCATGGGCGACAATCTGACAGCAGCGCTCGAAAAACGCTGCAAGGCCCGTGGCTACGACAAAATCACAAACAAAGACGAAGCGCCCCTTGCTGAAGCCGTTGCCATGTTGGCGCGCGAAAAACTGACCGGCGCGCCCGTCCCGGAAGCCGCACAAAACCTGGTCGATTTCTGGCGCCCCTGGATTGAAGAGAAAGCCTCCGGCGATCTTGAGCGTCTGGGTGAGGTCCTTGAAGATCAGGAAGCCTTCGCCAAAGTGATGCGCGACGTCCTCACCGATCTTGAGATGGGCGACGAGCTCGGCGACAGCCCTGATGACGCCGACGACGAGCAGGACGGCGAAGAAGGTGGCGAAGATCAGCCAGATGACAACGCTGAGGCCGGCGAAGCAGAACAGCCTGAAGGGGCCAGCGCCGAACAAGCCGAGATGGCTGAAGGCGACGGTCAAGAAGGCGAAGAACAACTTGTTGAAGTCGATGCCGACGACATGCCGGCCGACGGTGAAGACATGGAAGATATGGGTGACGGCAACCAGCCGTGGCGTCCAGATGGAATGGATGAAGCCGCGCGCGCGCCGTCCTACAAAGTCTTCACCCAAACCTATGACGAAGTCATCAGCGCGGAAGATCTATGCGACCTGGAAGAGCTTACCCGGTTGCGCCAATATCTCGACCAGCAGCTTCATCAACTCCACGGCGTCGTCTCACGACTTGCCAACCGCCTGCAACGCAAATTGATGGCGAAGCAGAACCGCACTTGGGAGTTTGATCTGGAAGAAGGCATTCTGGATGCTGCACGGCTTACCCGTGCGATCACAGACCCCATGATGCCGCTCGCCTACAAAATGGAAAATGATACGGAGTTTCGCGACACGGTCGTCACCCTCCTGCTCGACAATTCAGGCTCCATGCGCGGACGGCCTATTACAGTGGCCGCCCTTTGCGCAGACATTCTCGCTCGTACGCTGGAACGCTGCGGTGTGAAGGTAGAAATCCTCGGCTTCACGACCCGCGCCTGGAAAGGCGGACAGGCCCGTGAAAAATGGCTCGCGGAAGGTAAGCCCGGCAACCCGGGCCGCCTCAATGATCTGCGCCACATCATCTATAAGTCAGCCGACAGCCCCTGGCGCCGCGCGCGCCGCAATCTGGGTCTGATGATGCGCGAAGGCCTTTTGAAAGAAAACATTGATGGCGAAGCTCTCATCTGGGCGCATAACCGTCTGCTTGCGCGCCCTGAACACCGCAAAATCATGATGGTGATCTCGGATGGTGCGCCCGTGGATGACAGCACCCTGTCGGTCAATGCAGGCAACTATTTGGAACGCCATCTCCGCCAGGTAATCGAGGACATTGAAACCCGCTCACCGGTTGAGCTCATCGCCATCGGCATCGGCCACGATGTGACCCGCTATTATGAGCGCGCGGTCACCATCATCGATGCTGAACAGCTGGGCGGTGCCATGACTGACAAACTTGCCGAGCTCTTTGACGAAAAGACAGGGCCCCAGGGCCGCAAGCAGGAACGGCAGAATGCTGCCAAAAGACCCGCAGGCAAAGGTCCGAGTTCTTTAAGCAAAACCAGTTTCCAGGACGTCGCCGCCGCGCGCCGCGGATAATACATTCCAGCCAATAGCTGCACATTCTACGGCTAAGTGTTGGCCCACTGCCTGCTTCAGGTAGCGGGTACGGCCCATTTCGGCTGTCCTTTCAGCATTTTTTTGCACCGAAGTTCCCTCGCGGATTCCAGCGAATTACAACCTGTCTCTTACATGGTGCAACCCGCTTTGCATGCGACCCGCTTGCGCCGCGCAGCCTCATTTCCCTAAAAGCATCCACTGGATGTTTATTAGGAGAATGAAGATGACCAATCCTGTGACCTACACACTTGAGGACGGCGTTGCCCATATCGCTATGGATGATGGCAAGGTGAATGCAATGTCGCCCACAATGCTCCAGGCGCTCCATGACGCCTTTGATCGAGCTGAGAAAGACAAGGCAGTCGTCCTGCTCTCAAGCAACTCCCGGCTATTCTCTGCTGGGTTCGATATGGGTGTCTTCGCCACCGGCACCGCAGCAGAAATCCACACAATGATGCGGCTGGGCGGAGAGCTCATCCTCAAACTTCTTGCCTTTCCGTTTCCTGTCATCGCGGCCTCGCCGGGCAGTGCCTATCCAATGGGCGCATTCCTGCTCCTCTCTTCAGACCTGCGGATCGGCGTGGAAGGAGACATCAAAATCGGCCTGAATGAGGTCCGTATCGGCATGACACTTCCCCATTTTGCAACCGAGCTCGCACGTTTTCGCCTGAGCCCGCCCTACTTCAACCGCACAGCAACAACTGGCGAATTGTTCTCTGGCAAAGACGCTCAGCAAGCCGGGTTCCTGGATCTGGTCGTCGCTCCTGAAGCACTCATGGAAACTGCAAAGAACGCTGCCGCAGAACTTGCTGCAACCATCGGCTTCTCAGACCACCACGCAACAAAGCTTCGCGTGCGCCGCCCAGTGATCGAGGCGGTGAAAGCGGCAATCGACAGCGAACTAAGCCTTGAGAGCGCACAAAAAACCGTCGACCGACGTCAGGCAGCCTGAGGTAACACCATGACCGCATCCTTTCCTGATCCTGACTATGTCGAACTGCCAGGCCTCACCATGGCCGTCCATCAGATGGGGCCGACAGACGGCCAACCCGTCCTACTCTGCCATGGTTGGCCGGAGCTTGCCTTTGCCTGGCATAACCAGATGGAGCCGCTGGCACAGGCGGGATACCGAGTCCTGGCACCCGACATGAGAGGCTATGGACGCACTGGCGGCCCGACGGGAGAGGGTGCGGTCTCGCTCTATGACATGAAGCATCTCACCGGCGATCTGGCGCATCTTTGCGATGCACTGGATCTGCCGCCCGCCATCTTTGTCGGCCATGACTGGGGTGGCTTTGTCACCTGGGACATGCCGCTTCGCCACCCGGAAAAAGTCGCGGGCGTCATTGGCGTCAATTCCGCCTATGTACCCCGTCCAGACATTGATCCCATTGAGCTAATCAAACTTGTCCACGGACCGGACATGTACATGCTGCACTTCCAACCCTATGGCGAAGCGGAAAAACAACTGGAGAATGACACAGACCGCACATTGCGCTTCCTCCACCGCCGCATGCCCGCAACCCAGCGCCGCGCGCCAAAGAAAAGAGCGCTCAACATGCTCAAATCAATGGAGCGGCCGGAAACGGACTGGCCGGGAGCCCCACTGCACAGTTCAACGGACCACGCCATTTACGTGCATGCGTATGAACGGACAGGCTGGGAAGGCGGCTTAAACTGGTACCGGAACCTCTCGCGCAACTGGCAACAGACAGAAAATCTGCCAAAGCACATCAAAGTGCCCTCCTTGATGGTCTTTGCTGAAAATGATGTGGTTCTGCCCCCCTCATCAGGTGGGGAGATGGCGGACTACATCCAGGATCTGGAAACCCACACAATCCCAAATTGTGGACACTGGACACCCACCGAGACACCGAGTGCATTGAATGATCTGATGCTAAGCTGGCTCAGTCGAAAATTCTCCTGATCCTGCATGGAGGCAGGTGGTAGCGAGAAAAAGGCGACACCGCTATGGTGCAGCCATGAGCGAAAACGCCCGCACAACCTATCGCCACGGCAATGTCCGAGAAGACGCACTTGCCGCGGCGCACGCCCTGATCGCAGAATCAGGCTATGAAAAACTGAGCATTAGGCGTGTCGCCGATCAGGTCGGGATCGCCCACCGCTCGCTCTACAATCATTTTGAAGACCGCGATGCCCTGCTCGATGCCGTCGCGACAGAAGGGTACGAAGCATTTGCTAAAGCGCTCGCAACCGCCGAAACACCCAACAGTTTCGTTAGCGCCTACACCCAATTCGCCCTGAAAAATCCCTATCTCTATGCGCTCATGACCAGCCGCCCTCATGCCACCATGAAGGAAAAGCCAGAGCTGCAGAAAGCAGCGCACCTTGTCATCACCGAAGCGATCCGCCTCTTTAGCGATCAGGCCGCGCCAACCGATGAGAAGAGAAGGTCTGTCTTCAAAATTCATGTGATGCTTCACGGCGGATTGTCGCTCTATCAGTCCGGCATTCTGGATATGCCCTCTGACAAAGCCTTTGTGAAAGAACTCATCGCCATGGTCGAAGAGGCCTCTTAGGCTTTGGAGCCCTGGGTCTTCGCAAATCTGCTGACAAATTCTGTCGCGCGGTTCTGCTAAGCTAACCGGGCCTGATAAACGGAGAAACATCCATGCCGCGCGTCACATCGCCCGCCGCCCTCATCTCTATTGGAGGACTAGTTGCTGTTAGTGCACTGGCGAGTATTTACTGGCTGACCAGCTCAAAGCCCGCGCTTGCAGAACCAGCCTCCATCACAGTTAGTGCGAGCCCCATCGCCTGGGATCCGGAAAACCCAAGAGATACGCAAGCAGGAAGCCTCACCTATATTGGCGGTTTGGAACTCGCATCGAGCCATTCAGACTTTGGCGGGCTCTCGGGCTTGATCGTCGGCAAATCCGGTGATGCTCTCATTGCCGTCACGGATCAAGGCAACTGGTTCACAGCCAATATCCTCGCAGAAGGAGGTCGTCCAACAGGTCTTACAGACGCACTGTTGGCACCAATCCTCGACGCCAGTGGCGAACAGCTATCGGGGAAGCGCAACACCGATGCTGAAAGCCTCACCGTTGCCTTTGGCACCGATCCGAGAAACAGCCCAACATTGGTTGGCTTTGAGCGCTATCACCGCCTCCAGAGCCATGACCTGACAAGTCTTGGGTTTGAGGCTTCCGCAACGCCTATTGAGGACTTCGGGGTCTTCGACAATCTGAAAAACAATGGTGGGCTGGAGGCAATTGCCTATCTACCAGACGGATCACTGCTCGCCATCTCTGAAAAGACCTTTGACGGGGATGGACACATCATCGGCGCACGGCTATCGGAAGATGGCGCGACCCTTGTCCGCCTGAAACAGCACCTGCCCTATGCACTCACAGATATCGATGTCCTCCCAAACGGGGACCTCATAACCCTGGAGCGCCACTACAGCGCGCTTGCAGGTGTCTCCATGATGATGCGCCGTATTCCGGCAGGCGCGCTTGAGAAGGATGAACCTCTTGATGGCGAGGTTCTCGTGGAAGCAAATCACACCCGCTCCATCGACAATATGGAAGGTCTGTCCATACGCCAGGACAGCGAGGGACGCACACTGCTCTATCTGGTCTCAGATGATAATTTCAATGCAGTCCAGCGCACGCTGCTGCTGGTCTTCGCGCTGGGCGACTAGACTCAGGCGCCGCCAAAGCCAGGCAGGGGTCGAATGAAGCTTCTGAGCACCCAATAGATAAAGACGTTCAAGAAGGCCGCACCGGCATAGATACCTGCCATGACGGCCAGACGGTTCGCCCATGGCTCTTCCGCGCCATAGGCCATTTGCCCGTAGAAGAAGCCAGCAAAGATGAGCCCGCCAAAGAGCGCACCGTAAAAGGGCGCACGCCACCAGGGAATGCCGCGTACTTGATCAAAGACATAGATTGAAACGAGCTGGCCCGCAAAAAGCGCCCCGAAAAATGTTGCCATGATCCCCAGAGAAGCGACTTGGCCCTCAACCGTCCCCAACCCATAGGTTGTAATGGCCCAGATTAAGGTACCTGCCACCATAGCCCAGGTAGCGATCACCGAAGCGATACTTGTCCCCGGTCCGTATTTGCGATTCACCAGATTAAGAACAAGGAAGATGAGGGGCAGCGCCATGTGCCCATAAGTGAGCCAGTACCCCGGATTAAGAAACCATTGGTCAGGCGGGAAGACATCAAACTGGGTGACGAACCGGGTCGAGCCAAGATAGGCGAGCGCGAACACGCCAAACAAAGCGGCAACCGGCAAAATCATTCTTCCAAGCGCGTTGAAAAAAGCACGCATCACTCATAACCCCGCCGAATGAGTGCCAACGCATTTCGGAGAAAAAAGCTCTACGAGCCCACCCCAAAACGCCCAAACGATACTGGGAAGAATGTTAGCGGAGCCAGAGGCCATCTCCTAGTGGAAGCAACACACCTTCAGAAAACATCGTAAACGACGAAGGAGATCGGCTGCTCAATGCTCGTTTGATAGGCATCCGGCCACAAAAAAGGGCCTCTCGCTATGAGAAGCCCATTCTTTTTCACACTGACCTGTAGCGATTAGCTGGCGGTAGCAGCTGCCTCAGCTTTGGCAATCTCGCGCTTAATGCGCTGCGCCTTCGTCGACAGTTCTGATTCCCGTGCTTTGCGCAGAAATGCGTCGAGACCACCGCGGTGCTCAACAGAGCGAAGCGCATGCGCGCTGATCCGCAGCTTGTACTGACGACCGAGCTTGTCGCTCATCAAGGTCACGTTGCAGAGGTTTGGCAGGAACCGACGACGCGTTTTGTTGTTCGCGTGGCTCACATTATTGCCTGTCATGACTGCTTTTCCAGTCAGCTCGCAGCGGCGTGCCATAGCTTCTTCCCATCTTGAACGCCTTTCGCTGCCATCTCCCGACCATCTCGGGTCAGCGCAAAAGGATTTTGTAAACTCTCGCAGAGAAAGGCGCGGGATCTTTCACCTGCGCCTCTCGTGAGCGGGGAGGTATAGAGCTGGCAGGGCTTCTCGTCAAGCCTCCAGACCTGTCAAAGTGGCGACGATTTTGCCCTTTAATCCCAGTGACTTAAGCTTGCTTGTCCGGGAACAAAATCGCCAATAGCCTGTTTGCTGCAGCCGTAGGGGTAATGCCGCCAGAGGCGACGTCATTTTCAAGCTCGCCGACCAACCGACTCGCCTCTGCATGAGTGCGAAGCTGAGAGAGGAGTCCCTCTCGCAGCTCCGTCCACATCCAGGTCTTTGCCTGTTCCGCACGGCGCGCCTGAAGCTCCCCGGTTTCGTCCATTTTTGCGCGAAATTCCTGAATGGACGCCCAAATTTCTTCAAGGCCCTCACTCTTCAACGCCGAAGCAAGAGCGACTGCCGGGGTCCAATTGGGGCTCTTGGGCCGCATGAGATGAAGTGCCGCCCCATATTCGGCCGCTGCCCGACGCGCGGCGGGCTTCAGATCCCCATCGGCCTTGTTAACCACCACCAGGTCCGCAAGCTCCATGATGCCGCGTTTGATGCCCTGCAATTCATCGCCACCGCCAGGGGACAGCAGCAGCAAGAACATATCGACCATGTCCGCGACAGCTGTCTCTGACTGGCCAACGCCGACGGTCTCGATGATGACAACGTCATAGCCCGCGGCTTCTGTGAGCAGCATGGCCTCCCGGGTCCGACGTGCCACACCCCCAAGGGTGCCGCCAGAGGGGGAGGGACGAATGAAAGCGGATGGATCACGGGCCAGGAATTCCATCCGGGTCTTATCGCCGAGGATAGAACCACCAGTGCGTGCCGATGAAGGGTCGACAGCCAGCACCGCTACTTTGAGCCCCAGATCAATGAGATACCGCCCAAACGCCTCCGTGAAGGTAGATTTACCCACTCCGGGTGCCCCAGAAAGGCCGATCCGCACAGCGCTACCGCTCAGATCCAACACTTGAGCGAGCAGTTCCTGCGCGGCTTCCTGATGATCTGCGCGGCTTGATTCCACAAGTGTAATACCGCGCGCGAGCGCCGCCCGCTCGCCAGCCCGAATGCCCGCCGCAAGAACAGTCGGGTCTGTTCGCTCAGACCGCGCGGATTTTCCCGATTTTGACCCCAAAACTGCCATCCCGTTTGCATACCGGAGCAGGCGAGCCCAATCTAGTTTTTTGGTCAGTTTTAGAGCCTATCGCCCCAATTCCTGTAGATAAGCGTTCAGGCAGGGTTCATTTGAGGGGGACAAAATAACCTCATGAAACAGAAAAGCCCCCAATTCAAAGCCTCATCGCCCGCAGCAGCCCTCATCGGTGCGTCCTGCCTGTTCGCCGGATCGGCATCAATGTCGGCCATGGCGGAGACGCTCCCGACCAATCTGAAGGTGGACTATTCCATCGCGCTTGGCGGCTTCGACCTTGGCACTGCAGATGTAGAAGCAAATCTGGGCGATGGAAGTTACGAGCTCGATGCCACGATCAGGACCGAAGGAATCGCAGACCAGTTTTTCGAAACCACCTTTGCGCTGGAAAGTCAGGGCTCCTTTTCCGGCAATCGGGTGAAGCCGGCCCGCTTTGTATCCACCTATCAGGACGCTGATTCATCGCGCAGGGTGGAACTTACCTATCCCAGCCGAGGGGCGCCTGTGATGGCCGCAGAGCCCGCTTATGGAGACGGCTTCGGCCCTCATGTGCAATTGAACGACATCCTGATGACCCAGGACCCTATAAGTGCCCTGCTTCTGCCGACAATGACTGCCACTGCATCGCCTTGTGACCGCTCACTACCCCTCTTCGACGGGCGTCGCCGTTATGACCTGCAACTGCGCGAAGATGGCATGACCGAAATAAACGGCGGCGAGAATGCCTATAACGGCCCCGCCATGCGGTGCTCCGTGGGCATGCTGCCGGTCGCAGGCTACGAGCGCAAAACCCTCATTAAGTTGCTCGCACGCGAAGATTCGATCCGGGTTTGGCTCGCACCTTTAGAGGGAAGCGATGTCTGGATACCCGTCAGAATGACCCTTCGCACCCCCTTTGGCGGCGCAGTTATGCGGGCCACACGATTTGAAGTGGCCTCCAACGAATAGGCGCACCAAAAGAAAATGTGATCGAAAAGGGCCTTGCCCGCGTATTCTGAAAGGGAGATGATATTTTCATCGTCCGGCTCGGAGATACGAGGACCGCATGACTTCATTCGCAAGACCATCACTTCGAACCCTTCTCATGACGGGTTTTATCTTTTCTGTTGCGTCGCTTTACGCAAGCGCCGCAAGCGCGACTGAAGCACCCACGACGGCGGATGCGCCTGACGCAAGCGCCAACCAGGTCGACCTTACGTTCGAAATCTATGGCGGTGGACTACACATCGTATCCTTCGGAACACAGGCAGTCCTGACACCAGAACGTTATGAAATAGCTGCCCAATTCCAAACCGAAGGTGTCGCTGATACACTCTTCCACGGGCGTGGCTCAAGCACGGCGAGTGGGCTGCTCACACCAGCAGGACCTCGCCTTCTCAACTATTCACAGGAATATGACGGACGGTTTGGTGAGCGCTCAATCACCATGGCTTTGGATGAAAGCGGTCGGTATAACGTCGCCGCCCAGCCGGTGGATGGAATTCACAAAGAAGGGTTCTCTGCGTCCAGAGTGCGGGGAAAGGTTGATCCTCTAACTGCTTCCATATTCACAGCAATCAATTCCTCAGCAGCGCCCTGCTCCCAAATCATCCCTGTCTTTGACGGCCGCCGGATTTTCAATCTGAAATTCAAGGAATTGGATGAAACCCAGCTACAGCCTATTGGCGCCGGAACCTATGCCGGGCCAGCATGGAAATGCAGTGTCCTCTATGATCCCGTTGCTGGGTTCACCCGCGAGTTTCTCGTTGAACGGGCAAAGAATCCACTTCCACCCTTCACAATATGGCTCGCCCGATTTGACGAGCAAATGGGACCGAGCGGCAACCAGCCACTGGTTTTACCGGTCCGCATGATGTTTGAAACAAGCATCGTCAACGCCATCGCGCATCTCACGACAGCTGAGGTCGACGGCAAAGCTCTCATTCAGCCTGCAATCAACTGACCGTTTTTAAGCGGACCGTTTTTCACGGATCAGGCGCAGTACGTCTGCCGCACATTCGATGATGTTCGAGCCAGGACCGAAAATGGCAGAGGCGCCAGCCTTATAAAGGAAGTCATAGTCCTGCGCAGGAATGACCCCACCGCAGATCACGACCACATCGCCCGCACCCTCTTCTTCAAGCGCCTTTACAATCTCCGGCACCAACGTCTTGTGCCCGGCAGCAAGGCTGGATATGCCGATGACATGAACATCATTCTCGATCGCGTCCCGCGCGGCTTCCGCCGGTGTCTGAAACAAAGGCCCGACATCTACATCGAAGCCTAGGTCCGCAAACGCTGTCGCAACAACCTTCGCGCCACGGTCATGACCGTCCTGGCCAACCTTCACCACCAACATGCGCGGACGGCGGCCCTCATCTGCTGCAAACTGCTCAATCTCTGTCTGGATTTTCTCAAATCCACCATCGCCCTCATAGGCTTGAGAATAGACACCTGACACAGTCTTCACCTCCGCTCGGTGACGTCCAAACACTTCTTCCATCGCATCGGAAATCTCTCCAACCGTCGCGCGGGCACGAGCCGCGTCAACCGCGAGAGCAAGAAGATTACCGTCACCACGGGCACCTTCTGTCAGTGCCTTCAAGATTGCCTGCGTTTTCGCTTCATCGCGGGTGGCCCTGATCTGCTTCAAACGCACGATCTGAGATTCACGCACTTTCGCATTATCTACTTCCAGAATGTCGATATCGTCTTCGTTTTCAAGCTTGTACTTGTTCACGCCGACGACGACTTCTTCGACTTTATCGACCCGCGCTTGCTTGCGCGCCGCAGCCTCCTCAATCTCAAGCTTCGGCATGCCGCTTTCAACGGCTTTGGTCATGCCACCAAGCTCTTCAATTTCCTGGATCTTTGCCCAGGCCTGCGATGCTATCGAATGCGTCAGCGTTTCCACATAGTAGGAGCCGCCAAGAGGATCGATCACATTGGTAATGCCGGTCTCTTCCTGGATAACAAGCTGTGTGTTCCGTGCAATGCGAGCCGAGAAGTCCGTCGGCAAGGCAATGGCTTCGTCAAGCGCATTAGTATGCAGGCTCTGAGTGCCGCCCAACACAGCCGCCAACGCTTCGAGCGTTGTCCGCATCACATTATTGTAGGGGTCTTTTTCCGTGAGAGAGACGCCCGACGTCTGACAGTGAGTCCGTAGCATCAGGGACTTCGGGTTCTTCGCCCCAAACTCAGACATGATGCGATGCCAGAGAAGCCGCGCCGCGCGAAGCTTCGCCACTTCCATGAAGAAATTCATCCCAATCGCAAAGAAGAAGGAAAGCCGCGGCGCAAACTGATCAACGTCAAGCCCTGCCCCTTGAGCCGCACGGACATATTCCATGCCATCGGCCAACGTGAAGGCCAGTTCTTGCACCTGCGTCGCGCCCGCTTCCTGCATGTGATAGCCCGAAATGGAGATCGTGTTGAACTTCGGCATGTTCGCTGAGCAGTAAGCGATGATGTCGGCAATGATCCGCATCGAAGGCGCAGGTGGATAAATATAGGTGTTACGCACCATGAACTCTTTCAGAATGTCGTTCTGAATGGTGCCTGCGAGCTTATCTGGCGTCACACCCTGCTCTTCAGCAGCAACGATGTAATTTGCAAGATTCGGAATGACCGCGCCGTTCATTGTCATAGAGACCGACATCTCATCAAGCGGAATTTGATCGAAAAGAATTTTCGTGTCTTCCACGCTGTCGATCGCGACGCCGGCCTTACCCACATCGCCTACGACCCGCTCATGGTCGCTGTCATAGCCACGGTGCGTCGCCAGATCGAAGGCAACCGAAAGACCCTTCTGACCTGCCGCCAGGTTACGGCGGTAAAACGCGTTTGATTCTTCCGCCGTCGAGAAGCCTGCATATTGCCGGATGGTCCAGGGACGCCCCGCATACATGGTTGCCTGCGGACCACGCACAAAAGGCGCCATGCCCGGCATGGAATTGGCGTCATACCCTTCTTCGGCAATAGCCTCTAGGTCGGCAGCTGTATAGAGCGCCTTGACGTCGATCCCTTCGGGGGTCTCCCACGTCAAACTATCCACTGAGCGGCCTTTCATCTGCTTTTCAGCCAAAGCGCGCCAAGTCTCAATCGGAGTCTCTATCGGGGGGGTGTCACTGCCCATGCGTCCATAATCCTAACCGGTCAGAAGTTGGCGCGGAGTATCGTGGAACGGCGCCGTCCGGTCAACAAAGCCCGAAAAACAGCCAAAAACACACGAAAACGTTGGGGCAATGCAAAGAAAATGCGGCGACGGGCCATAGGGTACGCAAACCCGTCGCCGCGATCCGGAGCAAGAGCGCTTAGGGGTGTACCTAGGGGGCGCCGCACCAGATCAACGTACACTCAGGCTGGGAGTCCTTCGTGCACAGGTCCATTTTTCAGCATGTTCCAAAGAGAGACAAAACACAGGCAAGCACGAGTGTGTGAAGAGAAGCCCGTAACGAAGGATTAAGGATGATCGGACCTTTGTGACCTCGCAGCCATGTTCTTGGCGCCTATTTAGACAATTTTTCCAGACCTGCCCGAAAATAGAACTAAGGATCAAATGTCCGAAGTGCGACTGCACGAGGACGCAGGGAGAATGTGTGGTGCGACAGAGTTTGCAAATACTGAAGGAATTGACCGGCAATGCCTGGCGCGGTCCCTTTGTCGCAAGTTCGCTCACACCCGACTGCATAAGAAAAATCAAAGCTAGTCAGTTCGATTCCATCGCTCGCGCTTACCGCGCAGCACCCTTCCTGATGTGTGGCGTTGGCGTAGCACTCTACCTCTTCTTCGAGAGCCAGTATTCCCAAGCGCTGACGCTGACCTGGCTTCTAGCCGTATTCGGAACCTACACAGCCAAAACCGTGTTCCAAGAATTCTATTTCCGGTCGCCGAATGCCAGTGAGCGACCAGAAAAGTGGATCAAGCAATATGCAGCGATCTATTGGGTAGTGAACGCCAATTGGGTTCTGTTTCTTCCCATCTTCTGGAATCCGGAAAACGAAACACAGAACATGCTCCTATTTCTGGTTTTGATCTGTCACATCGTCACTGTGACAGCCATCTCGTTCCGCGACTTCACGATCTACTTCTCCAACAGTGTCCCACCAATCGCCGCAGTTGTTGCAGGGTGCTTGGCTGCCGGTGGACCTGTGTATCCGGTGATGGGCATCTTGGTGATTGCCTTTTACACGTTCCTGGTGTGCGTAGCGCGATCAGCGCAGTCCCAAAATGTCGATACCTACCGCGTACGCTTCCAGAATGAGGAACTGATCGCTGATCTCGCGCAGGAAAAGCAATCATCTGATCAGGCCCGCATACGCGCAGAACAGGCAAACCTGAATGCACGTGAACGCGAAGAACTCTTTCGTGCCCTGGTGGAAAATGCATATGACACAATCATGCTGACAGACGAAGCAGGCTTCGTCCGTTACGCCGCCCCGTCTGTTCGCCAATTCGACATTTTGCCCAACCAGGCAGTCGGGCGACGCCTCTCTGATTTGCTGACGCCGATTGATGAGAATAGCCAGCTCAAAACATCTCTGATCGAAGATGATAGTCAGGGAAGCATCCGCGAGTTCAAAGAACACATCCAAACGCCACGAGGCAACGATGCCTGGATTGAAGCCTCTGTAACCGATCTACGCGGCACGGAGGCCGTTGGCGGCCTGGTCCTCAACATTAGAGATGTCACCCAGCGCAAACGCGCTGATGACGAAATGCGCAACCATCTGGAAGTATTGAATGCCTTGGCACGCGGCATTGCAATCAATGAAATTCTGGCAAAAATCACCACCAGCGTCGATGAAATGGACGGCGGCGGGCACTCGGTAATCTTTCTTGTCGACAAAAACAAATCCGTTACAGATGCGGTTGGCCCTGGTGTAGACCAACGCCTGCGAAACGCTGTTACCGGCGTAACACTCAATCCAAATGACGGTTGCTGCGGCGCCGCAATAGCGAGCGGAAAAAGGGTCGTCGTTTCAAACGTCGGCACTGATCCCCTTGAAACAGACTATCGCGATATTCTTAGCGAAATTGGATATGCCGCATGTTGGTCTCAGCCAATTTTTTCTCGCAACGGGCATATCCTGGGCACACTTGCCACATTCTACGACGAACAAATGACCCCTAGCGAGGCAGAGACAATCTACATTGACGGCGCCGCTCATCTAGCCGGCATTGCGGTCGACAGGCGGACGCAAGAACGTCAGCTACGCGATGCCAGCGAAAGCGCTGAAATGGCCAACCGCGCCAAATCGCGGTTCCTGGCGACCATGAGCCACGAACTCAGAACACCCCTGAATGCGATCATCGGCTTCTCAGAAGTCATGCAGCAGGAAATGTTCGGCGCGCTCGGGAATGACCGCTATCGCGACTACACAAACGATATTCTGACTAGCGGACGCCATCTACTCAGCATGATCGACGACATTCTCGACATCTCCAAGATCGAAGCCGGCCGGTATGACCTTGAAGAACGCGACATCGAACTGGATGATGTGATCCGATGGTCTGCGGAACTCATCAGACCCAAGCTGGCAGAGGGTGACCTCGAACTAAAGCTTGATGTTCCAGACGATCTTCCTCTGGTCTACGCAGACAAGCGCGCACTGCGTCAGGTGCTGTTGAACCTGTTGTCAAACGCGGTGAAGTTCACAGAAGCAGGCGGCTCCATAACCGTGACTGCAGGCGTTCATGACCACAATGGTCTGACAGTGTCGGTCACCGACACAGGCATCGGGATCCCGCCAGACCGGGTCCGCGAGACCCTTGAACCTTTTGTGCAGGTCGAAAGCTCCATGACCGGCAAACATCACGGCACCGGCCTCGGCCTCTCGATCACCAAACACCTTGTCGAGATGCATAACGGCACCTTCGGCCTGGAAAGCAAAGAAGGCATCGGCACGAAAGTCAGCTTCACTTTCCCGCCGCACCGACTCATCTTAGCGACAGACCGGATCTCCAACGAAACCGCTTGAGAGGCCTTCCAGAGAACGTAGGCCTAGCCCTGAAGCTCTTTGAGAATGCCGTCCATAATGGTGAAGCCTGCACCCCAACCGCTGCCAAAACCTTCCATCGCACCCGCAAAGCAGGCGATCTCTGTTTCCGTTGCCTCATGGGGCACCCACGTCAGACGCACCTGGGTCTTCTCGCCCTTGTCCTGAAACGTCACTGTTGTCAGGAGAACCCTTGGCCAGTCCGGCATCATGGGATTTGAAGTCGGGTTCCAGTCTTCATCTGCCGATGCATGATGCCAGACGATTTTTTCCTCAGGCACAATCTCTTTGAAAGTCATGATGCTTCGGTCAGACATGGACTTCATTTTCATTTCATTGAGCCAGACGCCGCCAGGCTTCAGGTCAAACTTGTGAATGACCGTCTCGATATTGGGTCCATACCAGCGTGCAAGGAGCTCCGGATCCGTCCAGGCCCGCCACACGAGGTTGCGAGGCGCATCAAATTCTCGGTCGGTTACAAATTCCGGCAACTCACTCATGGGTCGTATCCTTCGCGTGGGTTTGTTTTAGTTGGATCAGAAGATCATCGAGCTGATCGAAGCTCTTTCCCCAAAATTCTTGAAACTCGACAAGCCAGTCGACGGCCGCTGCCATGGTCTCAGCCTTCAACCGAGCCGGGCGACGCTGCTCATCAACATCACGTTCTACAAGCCCCGCCTTTTCCAGAACTTTTAGATGACGAGAGATTGCAGGCTGGCTGATCTCAAACGGAGCGGCCAGTTCATTCACCGACGCCTGACCGTCCGCCAGCCGTGAGAGAATTGCGCGCCGGGTCGGATCTGCCAGCGCTGAGAACACAGCATCCAGATTGGGTTTTGCTTCAATATAACCAATTCGTTCCATAACTGATATGTTATATTTAATTGCAGCCGTGTCAAGCGACTTTGTCGCACCTTAAAAATGGAAGTCATGGCGCAGGGGTGAATCGTCCTCGCTAGTCAAGCCAGCGAAAGCGTCCATGCCACTCAACCTGAAAAACAGACGCATGCGGCAGCTCTCTCCAGAACCGAAAGTCGACGCGGGGGTCCAGAGATCGAAGGAAGAGGCTCAGAACATTTCCATGGGTCCCAATGACTGTAGGTGCCCCATCGGCGACGACGGCAATTTCAATCAGCGCCGCTTCAAATCTGTAAAGAGCCTCGCGGGCACTCTCCCCGCCAGGTAGTTTGAAGTCCGGCTCATTGAAGGATCGTTCCAGATGCGGCAGGAAATCCTCCAGCCAGGCATCTGACCAGCGTCTCTCTCTCAGCCCTGCATGCTCCCGGACCTCGCGAGACAGGTAATCAGAAAGTGGCGCAACCGTATCAACGGATCGCCGATAGGGACTGCTCCAGATTGCATCTATGGGTTCTTGGCCAAATGATTTCGCGAGCCCTCGGGCTTGTGCATGGCCTGCGTCGGTCAGCGGCCAGTCCGGCTCATCTATATCAGGGTGAGGTGCAGCGACAGCATGACGAATAAGGAATAGGCGGGTCTTAGACATGATCCACGACCCGCCTCATCCGATTAGTCCGCCGCTTGTTTGGGTGCGGCATTCTTGTTGATATAACCAAACAGATGACCGCCGACTTTGCGGATCTGAATTTCTTCCGCCCCCTCGGTGATCCGATAGCGGCGATGATGCCGGTAGATATGTTCAAACGGCTTGTGCCGTGAGTAGCCAATCCCGCCATGCACCTGCATCGCAAGGTCGGCAGCTTCACAGACCAGACGATTTGCCCGGTAGTTGCACATAGAGACTTTGTCTGAGAGATGGATCGCCACTTCAGGTTTGGTCATCTGATCCATCTGCCAAGCTGTCTTGTAGACAAGGTTCCGGATCATCTCGCATTCCGTATGAGACTCAACGAGCGGGAACTGGATCGCCTGATTAGCAGCAAGCGGCTTGCCAAAGGGCTTCCGGTCTTTCGCGTATTGTACGCTCTCATTGATGCAGAACTGCGCCGCACCAACACCGGACGCCGCCTGACGAATACGGTTTTCGTGCACAAAGTGCTGCGCAAGTGCGAGACCGTTTTCACGTGGGCCTAGGATCGCTGTATCTGGCACCCAAACATTGGTGAGCGAAATACGTGGATGGTCCGTCGGCATGTTGAAGGTCCAGAGATATTCTTCGATCTTGAAACCTTCTGCATCTGTGGGCACCAGGAAACAGGTAATGCCGCGAGCGGCACCATCATCGCCCGCCGTACGCGCAAAGATCATGTCGTAATTGGCAACGTGAAGGCCGGTGTTCCACATCTTCGACCCATTGATGAGCCACCCATCGACGCCATCGCGCTTCTCTGGTACAGCGCGGGTTTCCATCCAAGTTGCATCGGACCCGTGATCGGGTTCCGTCAGACCGAAGGCCACTTTGTGCGTTCCGGCCAACATGCCACCGATAAACTCATCCTTCTGTTCCGGCGTTCCAAAATCCCGGAACATCAAAACCTGCGGCATGTTCCCCACAATTGAACTCTCATTTTGCAGGTCATTGTGCAGGCCCAATCCTTTGGTCGCGAGATGTTCGCGGATCACGGCCATGTCGAGATTGGTGCCGTTCTGCCCGCCATATTCTTCCGGCAGCGCATAACGAAGGTGTCCGGCGGCATCCGCCTTTTTGCGCATCTCTCGAAGCAGATCTTCCCAGTCTTCCCGAGGAAGCCCATCATTGTCCCAATCGGTGCGCGCATGTTCCCGCCTGTGATCGAAGAAGCGGATATTATCGTCACTGTTCTCGAGCGGCTTGATCTCATCTTCTATGAACTGGTCCAGCACCGCCAAATAGTCGCGAAGCTTTTGTGGAATCTCGAAATCCATCTGCCATCCTCCCCGGATGTAGTTTTAAAAGGTTGATTTTGATGGAATTGACTATAGAGGCTCGAGCAGCGTGCGCCAGACGGGACGTTACGTAAGGGGGGCAAGTTATCCACAGATTTCATTAACGTCCGTCCGCCCTCATCCCTTACCAAACACTAGATTTAGCCGTGAACGGATCGGGAAAATCCCCAGGTCATCGATTCGGACGTGATTCGTTCTCACAATGATCTGAAAGTTAACGATGGAAATATTAACGCAGATCAGACACTTCACTGGCCTTTGATCTGCCGATTTCAAGGCCTTGCATTCCGTGTCCAGAGCCGCGAAGGTGCGCGCCGACATGGACCTTCCCCGCGCCCTTCCCGCCCCCGATGGCAGCACGATTACCGCCGTTCTGGGACCGACCAATACCGGCAAAACGCACCTCGCTGTCGAACGCATGCTCGGCCACAAAACAGGCATGATCGGACAGCCGCTGAGGCTGCTCGCCCGCGAGGTCTATGACCGCATAAGGAAGCGCGTCTCCCCGTCCGAAGTGGCGCTGATGACCGGCGAAGAGAAAATCGTGCCGCCACATGCGCGCTATTTTGTCTGCACGACGGAATCCATGCCCCTCGACAAAACCGTCGACTTCTTGGCCGTCGACGAAATCCAGCTCGCCGCCGACCCGGAGCGTGGCCATGTCTTCACTGACCGTCTGCTGCGCGCCCGCGGCGAAGAAGAAACAATGTTCCTGGGCTCTGAGATCGCGCGGCCTTTGATCTCACGCCTACTGCCAGACGCCCGCATTACCAACCGTCCCCGCTTTTCGATCCTGTCACATGCTGGCCAGAAGAAGCTCACCAAGCTGCCGAGACGCACCGCGATCGTCGACTTCTCAGCCGACCGGGTCTACGCGATCGCTGAGCTGATCCGGCGCCAACGTGGCGGCGCTGCTGTTGTGATGGGGGCGCTCAGTCCCAGGACCCGCAACGCTCAGGTGGCGCTCTATCAAAACGGCGATGTGGATTATCTCATTGCGACCGATGCCATTGGCATGGGCCTCAATATGGACGTGGACCATGTGGCCTTTGCCAGCACGTCTAAATTTGATGGCTCACGACACCGCCCTTTGCGCGCGGCAGAGCTCGCCCAGATCGCCGGCCGCGCCGGCCGCCACATGAATGACGGCAGTTTCGGGACCACAGGCGAAGCGCCCTCATTGGATCCGGAAACCATTGAACGCATTGAAGATCACAATTTCGATGCCGAACAGGTCTTCTTCTGGCGCAACAGCGATCTCGACTATTCGACTCTTAAAGATCTCATCCGGTCTCTCGAAGCCTCGCCAAACAGGCGCGGCCTCACCAGAGCGCCCATGGCGACAGACCTGGAAGTGCTAACTCATCTATCAAGAGACGAAGAAACAGCCGCCATGGCAGCAGGTCCTGCCTCTATCGGCATGCTCTGGGATGTTGCTCAAGTACCAGATTTTCGAAAAACCATGGCGAGCGAGCATGCAAACCTTCTTGCACATATTTATACGGGCTTGATGTCGGAAGAGGGCCGCATATCTGAGACATGGCTGGATACCCAAGTAAAACGCCATGAACGGACCGATGGAGACATAGACACATTGTCTAATCGCATCGCTCACATGCGTACTTGGACCTATGTAGCCAACCGAGCTGGGTGGTTAGACGATTCTGCCCATTGGCAAGAGCGCACGCGCGCTGTAGAGGATAGGCTGTCAGATGCTCTTCATGAGCGCCTGACCCAGAGGTTTGTCGATAGACGGACCAGTGTTTTGATGAAGCGCTTGCGAGAACGCGAGGAATTAATGGCGTCGGTTAATCAAGAAGGCGATGTACTCGTCGAAGGGGAATTCGTTGGCAAGCTACAAGGCTTTGTCTTTGTGCCAGACGAAAGGGCGACCGGCGTGCATGGCAAAGCGCTACGCGCAGCATCCGACAAAGCGCTCGCCGGTGAAATCGCCGCACGCGCCGAGAAATTCTCACGCGCCCCGGCAAGCGAGATTGCACTCGCCGACCAGGGACGGTTTATCTGGGACGGGCACGCAGTCGGCCGCCTGATCGCTGGCGACAGCCCCTTGGCTCCAAGGATCGAACTGCTGGCAAGCGAACAGCTCAACGGTCCGGACAGAGAAAAAGCACAAGAACGTCTGGAAAGCTGGATCAAGGTTCATATCGCCAAAACTCTTGAACCTCTGATTGGCCTTTCAACAGGCGAAGATCTCACGGGCCTTGCCCGAGGCGTCGCGTTCCAACTTGTCGAAAATCTGGGCGCGATCAACCGCGAACGCATTGCCGACGACGTAAAAGCACTCGACCAGGACGCACGTGGGCAATTGCGGAAGAAGGGTGTGCGCTTTGGCGCCTACTCCATCTTCATGCCCATCCTGCTGAAACCGGCAGCGGCAAACCTGATCCTGACCCTTTGGACACTGAGCCGTCCCATGGACGACAAGGATGCCAACCCATTTGACGGTCTGCCTCCTGCCCCAGCACCCGGTCTCACGTCCATGACCGTGCCCGAAAATGCGCCTGCTGATTTTTATGAAGCCAGCGGCTTCCGAGTAAGCGGGCCTCGTGCGGTTCGACGGGACATGCTTGAACGCCTTGCAGATGTGATCCGGCCGGTCATTTCAGAGCGCCGCTATAAGGGCGGCTTTGTTATTGACCCTGATATGATGTCACTCATGGGGTGCTCCGCTGAAGAAATGGCGGGGATCCTAAAGGGTCTGGGCTACCGAGTTGGCACGGAGAAGTTTACGCCAGAAGAACTGGCCGAAGCCGAACGCCTGACTGCAGCAGCAAAAGCACCAAAGAAAATCGCGGCAACTGCGCCCCACAAAGTGGAATCGCCCCAGGAAACATCGCCGGAGCAAACCTCACCCGAGTCTGCCTCTGAGGCATCTGCTGAGGGTGCGGTCGAGACGCCTGCACCAGCAGCCGCAGAAACACCTGAACCAGCGCCAACCCCAGAGCCCGTTGCTGAAGAGCAAAGCGCTGCCGCGGACCCCGAAACCGCTGAAGAACCAGCAACACCAGCAGATGCCGATTCCCAAGCAGTGACCGAAACACCCGAAATCGCAGAAGCAACACAGCCTGAACCTGAGCAGGAAGCAGAAGCCCCTGTCGATACCGACCTTGAAATCTGGCGGCCACAGCGGCGCCATCAGGGTGGTCGGCCTCAGCGCAATCGGGGAAAAAATCAGCAGAATGCTGGTGGCGATAAACAGGCCCATGACACGCAAAAAAGGGGCAAGCGCGGACCAAAAGGTGCCGGCAAAGGCCCCAAGAGAGATCAAGGCGCAAACCGGCCCCACCACAAGCCGAAGCCAAAAGACAAACCGATTGACCCGGACTCGCCTTTCGCCGCCCTCATGGCGCTCAAAAACCCACCACCGAAGGACTGATGGCAGCAGAAACGCCACATGCCAAAACCCAGCGACTTGACCGGTGGCTTTGGTTTGCGCGGTTTTTCAAAAGCCGCACCCTTGCCGCAACTGTTGTCAGTGCCGGCAAAGTTCGGGTGAATGCGGAACGGGTCAGCAAACCGAGCCACTCCGTAAAAACAGGCGATGTCCTCACCTTCCCGGCCGCAAAGCAGGTCAGGGTCATCAAAATCGTCGACCTTGGAACCAGGCGAGGCCCCGCCCCAGAGGCTCAGGCTCTCTACGAGGATCAAGCGCCGCCCGAGCCGCGAAAAGCAGCCAATAAGCCGCCAAAAGTAGCGGAAAGAGAGGCAGGCGCCGGTCGTCCCACAAAACGTGAAAGGCGGCAAACAACGGCTTTGAAACAGCGCCTCGACTGAAATCACATTATATTTATGTGGTTGAAATAGTTCTCCCAAACCTATAAGTGAAATCCAACCAACAAATGGCGGACCCATGCTCAAGCGGATTCAAGCCCTGTTCCAAAGCCCGGCTGAGGAAACAGAGGAAAAAACTTTCGACGACGTAAAAGTCGCAGCGGCAGCCTTACTGGTTTGCGCGGCGACCATGGATGAAGTCTATGGAAAAACAGAACAAGCGACGATCCGGCAGGTTCTGAAAACCTTCTTTGAACTGTCCGACGAAGAAACAGAAGAGCTCATCAGTCTCGCAGAAAGTGAAGAACAGCGTGCCGTCGGGCTGCACCGCTGGACCCAGACACTCAAAGATGCCTATGAAGTGGAAGAACGCGCCCGACTGATCGAACAGCTCTGGGAAGTTGTCTACGCAGACGGCGAATTGCACGACTATGAAGCGAGCCTGTTGCGGCGGGTAGTAGGCTTGATATACGTTCCCGACCGCGAAGCAGGCCTTGCGAGGAAACGGGTCCTCACCCGACTTGGTATCGAGGACTAAGGCCTGGAAGCTTAGACCACACACAATGTCCGCACTCACAATGCGGAATTCGGAGTAGAATATGACCTATCTGGTGACCGACAATTGCATCAAGTGCAAATACATGGACTGCGTCGAAGTCTGCCCGGTCGACTGTTTCTATGAAGGCGAGAACATGCTCGTCATCCATCCAGATGAATGCATCGATTGTGGTGTATGCGAGCCAGAATGCCCTGCGGAGGCGATCAAGGCGGACACAGAGCCAGGCCTCGAAAAGTGGCTTGAGGTCAACACGGAATACGCATCGAAATGGCCAAACATCACCATGAAAGGTGAGCAACCGGCCGATGCGGAAGAATGGGACGGCAAGAAAAACAAATTCGAAGAGCATTTCAGCACGGAGCCCGGCGAGGGCGATTAACCTCACCCCGCTCTATGCGTCTGATTTTGCTGAGCTTTCCCCGCCCGATCTTTATTTCAGGCGATTTTTGTGATATGCTCCCGCCAAAGTAATTCAACTAGGCCCCGGTTGAGGGATGACCGGGACATTTGGGCACCAATTTGGGCGGCAAAGCTTGGATACAGGCGGTCCGCCAACGTGGGTCCTTTTCTGGGTCAAACCTGGAGATGAGATAGGGGATCCGAAGAAAAGCTGATCTAGCCTCCTGGCGTTAATGGGGCGACATCCGGCGGTCTCTTCACGCATACGGATAAATTGGACAAAAAGTGGCGGACAAATTGAACCGCTCTTCTGGTCTGCTTGATCCATCCAACGCCCCAAAGCCTAAAACCAAATGCTGGCAAGACCAGCAAGCAGATGGAGCGATCATGGCAGCCAAGGCCACAAAAAAGACGAAGACCAGTGCAAAGAAGGCGACAAAAGCCGCCGCAAAGGCCAAGGCAAAACCAAAAGCCAAAACCAAGGTGAAAGCCGCCGCAAAGAAAACAGCGGCAAAAAAGGCCGCCAAGGCCCCCGTGAAAGCCAAGGCAAAGCCGAAAGCTGCAGCAAAAAAGACGGCTGCTAAGCCTGCGGCTAAAAAGACGGCCACGAAGAAAGCTGCAACCAAAAAAGCGGCGCCGAAAAAACCTGCCGCCAAAAAGGCCGCGCCCAAGGCTGCTGCAAAAACCGCTGCCAAGAAGACCGCGGCAAAAAAAGCTGCGCCGAAAAAGCCTGCAGCCAAAAAGGCCGCGCCTAAAGCAGCGACAAAGAAAACCGCAGCCAAGAAGGCCACGTCAAAAAAAGCTGCAAAGCTCGACATCGTTCCTGAGAAAAAGGTCCCGAGGACAACGCCAATTATCGCACGCCCTGCGAAAGTCGACATTCCAGAACCAGCGTCGATCCGCCCTATTCCCAAGGCAGAACCGAAGGTCACAGCAACGCCAGATCCAAGGCCGAGTAAGCTGGACTTCAAAAACAAGGAATTCGTCGTCTATCCCTCACACGGCGTGGGCCAGATTACGTCTGTTGAACGCCAGGAAGTAGCCGGTCACGAGCTAGAGCTATACGTGATCACCTTCGCAAAAGACAAAATGACCCTGCGGGTTCCGACAAACAAATCCGAAGCAGTCGGCATGCGGAAATTGTCTGAGCCAAAAGTCATCACCCAGGCAATCGATACGCTAAAGGGTAAAGCGAAGGTGAAGCGCACCATGTGGAGCAGGCGTGCGCAGGAATATGAGGCGAAGATCAACTCCGGTGATCTGATCTCAATTGCGGAAGTCGTTCGCGATCTCTTCCGTTCTGACAAACAGCCAGAACAATCCTACTCAGAACGCCAACTTTTTGAGGCGGCCATTGACAGAATGGCCCGCGAGGTTGCTGCTGCCGACAATATGGACGACACCGCCGCTATCGGCCGGCTGGAGACCGTTTTGGTGACCGCGGCTGGCAAGGCAGAGAAGAAGGCTGAAGCCGAAGCGGAAGCTGCCGCTGAGGCGGCTGGAGAAGCTTAAATTTCAGCTCAAAGACCGATTTCAGGAAAAGTCCGCTCATAGCGGGCTTTTTTTGTGATCCAGCCCGGTAGCCGGCCCGTATACCCCATGACACAAAAATCGCCTTGAGGTCGCGTTTACGACCTTTGGGGAGGGGACAAGGAACGGTCATGGTATCTACAGCTTTTATCGATACGCCTGAGACACAACGCGCCAATCGACGTTTCATCAAAAAGGTTATGACCAAACCGCTCCTGTCTGAAGAGCATGAACGCGATCTGGCACGTCGGTGGCGCGACAATCAGGACGTGAATGCTCTCCATGAACTGACCGGTGCTTACATCCGCCTTGTCGTTTCAATGGCGACACGGTTTCGCAACTATGGCCTGCCTGTCAGCGATCTCGTGCAAGAAGGCAATGTAGGCCTCATGCAGGCTGCAGCGCGCTTTGACCCTGACCGCAATGTGCGGTTCTCAACCTATGCGGGTTGGTGGATCAGAGCCGCCATTCAGGACTTTGTCCTGCGGAACTGGTCAATTGTTCGCACAGGCACAACGGCCGCTCACAAGTCTCTGTTTTTCAACCTGCGCCGGTTGAAAGCCCGCATCGCAAACGGGACGCGCGACAAGCTAACTCCCGATGACCGTCAGTCGATCGCTGAAAACCTGGGCGTCAATGTTATCGACGTCGAAAAAATGGAAACTAGACTGTCGGCAAGCGATCGGTCGCTAAATGTAGTGCCGGGCGGCCAGGAAGATGAAGGCGGGTCGACCTGGCAGGAATTGCTTGTCTGCGATGCACCGACACCGTCCGAATTGGTCGAAGAGACCAACAAAAACGAACGCGTTAGAGAATGGATCGAATGTGCCTTCGAGCATCTAAATCCTCGAGAGCGGGCGATCATTTCGGAGCGCCGCCTGAGCGACCAGACCGTTACCCTGGAACAGCTGGGGACAAAATTCGGTATCTCGAAAGAACGGGTTCGCCAGATTGAAAACCGCGCATTGGAAAAAATGAAAGCCGCGATTACCGAAAAAATCGACGACCCCGTTGCCGCTACGTTTCTATCAGCCTAACTCCGAGACGCTTCTTCAATACGCTTGAGCAGAGTACCTGCTGGGATATGATCGTCCGCACGCTTGCCATTAACTAGAAAGAACAATGCTTCGCTCTCCCCATAGAGCTGAAGTTGTGTAGCGACATCGCTCATCTGTTCGCTTCTGGAGGTTTCCAGAATTCCTATCTGGAGCGGGCCGGTGTTTGCATCTCTTTCATCGACAAGCCCGAAACTCGTGACAATATCCTGGATCTCATCATGATGCTGATCGCCGACCTGAGGCGGCACACCGATGAGAAAACGATATGCCCTACCGGGGCGAGCAAAGATCACTGTTGCGAGTGTATTGAGGCCCTGAAAGCGCATCCACGCAGATGCAGCAGGCAGGCCGTTGACATCAAACTGACGCACATTCTGCAATGCGAGAGACCCTGCCCAATCATTCGTGAGATAGCCCAAAGGGTCCGTGTCTTGTTCCAGCAGGCGCCGATCAAATTTCATGATGACTTTGTCAGGCCCAAGCGCCCACACACCTTCACCGGTGTTAAACAGCTGGAATGTATCCGGCACCTGGAAATGGACACCCTCAACACGATGCACAAAACGGTTGCCACGCACAAAACCCTGTTCTGCCGGCATGCCATAGAGCAAACCATCAATGGCAGCCATATATCGCGCTCGCCGCCGCTCCTTGGGCTGAGCAGACAGGCGAAGCGCCTGGGCCCGCTCCGCTGTTCGGCGAGCACGGTCTTGCGTATCTGGGTGGTTTGCTAGCCACCCGACTGGAGAGGTCCAAAGAGCCACATCCAACTGACGTGCGCGATGTTTTGTATAGGCATTCATCACCTCAAGAACATCGCTCACAGCAAGCGGGTCATATCCCGCCGCGTCCAAATAGGTGACGGCTAGCCGGTCAGCGTCGCTTTCTTGCAGACGAGAATATCCTGCAAGCAGACCGCTGCGCGACAGTATGCCCGCGCGGTCATCCCATCCGACAAGGCCACCTACCAGATTGTCCAGCAGAGCGATATCAGACGCAACGTCCCTCCGGCTTGCGATATGGCCTACGCTGACATGCGCCATTTCATGCGCGAGCACGGCGGCCAGTTCTGCTTCATCATTCAAATACGCGAGCATCCCTCGGGTGAGGTACACCCTACCGTCGGACAGAGCCATTGCATTGGCCAAGGGACTGTTGAGGATGGTCAGGTCATAGGTCGTCGTCGACAAATCGCCATGACCGCCTAGCCGCTCTATTACGCTGCTTACATAAGTGGTGAGGGCCTCATCTTCATAGACACCGCCATGTGCCTTAAGAATGCGCTCGTGGGCGCTGATCGAAACACGCTCGACCGCGCGAGGGGATGCCGTCCCCAAATTGCCGGAACGCCCAGCATCAAACGAGCAGGCCGAAAGGATCTGTCCAGCTATCGCCACCACCAAGGGCGCCAGCGCCCAGTTCGCCCGGCCACTCCCCCTGCAAGAACGCATCGCGTGTAACAACCGATTTCTCTGCAATCATCCAATCCCCAAGGCCAGACCCGAAACCTATGCCACAACCTGCCTGACATCCTTATGTCAGATCAAGACGCGCGACCAGGACCATCGAGGAACTCAATCTGCTCAGGATGGGTCACCACGATCTCAGGACCATTATAGGATTTGATCCAACCGCGCACCCTAATGCGCGCATCACGGTAAACCTCAAGATCTTCGGAAAACTGCTGGCGATGCTTCGGCGCTATCGTCAACGTGAAGTCTTCGCGCCAATCATCCCCAAAATTGAGATAGAGCCTGCCACGGACCAGCGCCGCCCCCTGCACGATACCTTCAACCAGCTGAAAACTGTCAATATGGGCAAGTAGATTGTTGGGCTCGTCTGCAGGCAGAACTGCATAATACGGATGGCCCCAGATCGCCCGCCGCGCCTCTCGTGCTTCCTTCTCAAGATGCAACAGCTCGGCAACGCAGGACCTATTGTCAGGGAAAGAATAAACGCGGGCTAGACCCTTAGTAATCATAGCGCCCTGCACCCAACGCCCGTCTGCCAAGTACAGGTGGGCAAGCTGTCGACCATACCTGTCTTCCTGGCGCCCTCCGTAAGACAACTGCACATCTTCATTCTTGACCAGTGCCGCCAAAGCCTTTCGCGCCTCAGCAGCCAACGGCCAGTCAGTGAAGTTGCGCCGCCCCAAAGCCAGTTTAGGCGCTTGCAGTCCGACCAGCCTGACTTCCCGTCCGTCCTGCAAGACAACAGTGTCGCCATCGACAATCGACACGACCCTGCTTGTCTCTGATCGCTCAAGATCGCAAGAGGGGAGAGCAAGGGCTGAAATTGGGACAAAGGCACAAAAGACAAATGCCCAAAGCAGCTTGCTCGTAATCTGTGTCAACGAAGTAACAAGGCCGACGATATTAGGCCTGCGCGTTTAAGTCGGTTAGGCCGGCTTTGTAGGCAATGATCGCCGCTTCCGTTCTGTTCCGTACACCCAGCGTATTGAGGATGGCATTCACATGAAGCTTTACCGTTGCCAATGCGATACCCAGCTGAGTACCGATCTCCTGATTGGAAGCCCCGCGGCCCAGTTCCTTCAGCACATCCATCTGGCGCCGTGTAAGACGGTCCAGTCCTGCTGAATCAAACGAATAATTTGATTCCCCAAATCCGCTGCCTTCCTTAGACAGAATAGATTCCGGAACATATCGGCCACCAGACAGAACAAGGCGTACAGCACCGACAAGAACTGCCGCTTCTGTGGTTTTTGGCACAACGCCCTGAACGCCCATATCAAGATATCGACGCACAATCTCCGGTTGATCCTGCTCATGAAGCAGAATCACAGAGCCGACACCTTCAGTTTCCTGAAGACGGGAAATGGATGCCATTTCACGGCCAACCTGCGCGGCACCTTCCATCAACACCAGGTCAACAGAACCACCCTGTTTCACTCGTTCGACAAGCGCATCAACGTTCGCGACTTCAACTATTGTCGCCTCCGAATCCACACCCTTCAAGATTGTGGCCAACCCAATGCGACAGCATGGGTGCTCACTCACAACAACCAAATCCATAACGCTTAGTCCCCCGACCTGCGCACTGCACCTCAAAAGCCAATGATCAACGACCCGCCAGGCTCACCAATCAACTGGAATAAAGAGACACAGAAGTCCAATAGTGAAATTACTAATTCAAGAATTATAGAACAGACTTAAGCCTGCGACAATGACGACGCGTCATTCAAATTCGCTGAATTCCCTTTTAGAAACAGGGTTTCCGGGCTTTCCTTGATGGAATACTTGTTTCACATGTAATCGCAAAGGTCACCCATCGTTCGGACAGGTATCGAGAAGACAATACAGTCAAAACAACTGCGCATGGCATTGGCAGAACTTTGACACCAAGAAGCACAGGGGGAGAAACAATCTTAGACACGCCTGCGAAACCGGCCGTATCTGGATTGAAGACAATCGGCGTAAACAACAAAAACGGAAAGGGAACCACCTACCTCCCATAGCGGCTCTCTGCTATACAAACCCCAATTGCGGTATCTTTGGCCCCGTAGCTCAGCAGGATAGAGCATCAGATTCCTAATCTGAGGGTCGGTGGTTCGAATCCACCCGGGGTCACCACGCACACAGCAAGCATCTTTAGTAGCGCGCCACTTGGATCGAGCCACTCAAAACTGAGTAATCACCAGTATTTGTTGGTTAATTCGCGCGCCAATTAAAAACTGAACGTGCCAATTTGCCACACGAACCATTGACTGATGACGTTAGGGAAGGAATGCCCCTAACTCTCACCGCGGAGTTGAGCAACTGGGGCTTCACGGGAGACCGAATAGGAAACGACGTTCAGTTCTGCATTTCTTCTATCTCTTGCCGCACCCCTTACCCGTCGCGTAGTTGGGTGAGCGTGCAACACCACCTAGCTTGTGGATAAAACAACCCACGAGGACGAACGGCAATGGATATGTTCAATGAGATGAATGCGCAGATCGCGCAATTTCCGGAATGGCTGCAATGGTGGCTCACCTGGATGCAGACGCTGCTCATCCTCCTACCCTTCTTCTTCATCAAGAGGCGGGAAGCGCAGGTATTGATCGCCGCGCAGGTTCTCAACTTTGCACTTGGCTTTTACATCTACACAGCGCAGGGAAACATGATCACCAAGCTCTTTGGTCTCGGACATGTTTTTTGGGCCGTCGCCTTTGTCTATTTCGTACATCGAATTTTCACTAGCAAGGCGGAGACCGACGGGCGCCCCTATTTCCGCGCTTGGCTCTATACAGCAACAGTGACCCTCGCTATCTCTCTGGTCTTCGATACCTATGACCTCATTCAATATATGAGCGGCACCCGCGAACCGATGGTCGAGTATTACGCACAATAGGTCGCCACGACTTTTGGTGAATGACGAATGCGAGAGGTGCCCTGGGGCACCTCTCGCCTTTTGAACGGTGGAGTGAAATTAGTTACGCAGCCTGAGCATAGCTTTCACGTTCCGTCATCCGGGCAATCCAGGTACTGACGGCCTCTCTACCTTCCAAAAGCCCTGCACCTTCGGGGGCCAGCGGCAGGAAGCTCAGCATTGTTGCGTTGAAAAAATCCGCTAGCGAAAGCGACCCAGCCAGATAGTCCCTACCTGCGAGTTCGTGTTCAATCACATCCAACACGCGGGCAATCTCCGGCAGGGACGCCGCAATCACCTCCTCATTGGGCTCAAGATCATTCATGGGAGCAACGACCCGCTCCATCACCAGACCGGTAATCACCGCGGGATAAACATACGCATCAGCGACACAAATCCACTTGCGCATCTGCGCCCGAGCCATCGGATCAACCGGCTGCAGCGACGGTCCTTCAAACGCTTCATCAACATATTGCGCTATGGCCGCCGTCTCATAAAGGTGCACATCGCCATGGCGAAAGGCGGGAACTTTCGCGAAAGGATGATGGCTCGCGCGATAGTCATCCCCACCAAGGCTGGCGAACTCAACCTTATGAAGCTCATAGTCAATATTCTTTTCCGCGAGGATCAGGCGCGCCGTCTTTCCGTAGCTGGAAAGATCTGTGGTGGTGAGAACAGGCTTGGTCATTTGGAGGTCCTTTCAAAACAGTTTAAGGCAGTGACCCTTCCAAACTCCATGGACGCCGCCAATTCTGTCTCGCGTAAGCATTCATGCCTGACATTGGTTCCCCTATCGTCCAATCGAATGGTCCCTCATTTCAGGCGATTTCTTCCTAAGTCTGAATAGGACAAAAGGAGATCGGACTTTCATGCAACCAGCCCATACACAAAGTGCCGTTGGCATCTTGCTGAAAGAATGGCGAGCTGCCAGAGGCTTAAGCCAACTGGCCCTCGCCTGCGACGCCGACATTTCCCCCCGACATCTGAGCTTCGTGGAAACAGGGCGGGCACAGCCGAGCAGAGAGATGGTGTTGACGCTGGCCGAGACTCTTGAGGTTCCCCTGCGTGACCAAAACGCACTCCTTATCGCAGCGGGATACCCGTCAGCCTATTCCGAGTCTGACTATGACAGTCCGGAAATGAGTGACATCCGAAGCCTGGTCGACCTCATGCTGAGCGCCAACGAACCTTTTTGTGCGGCTGCCATTGACCGCCATTGGAATATTTTGAGCGCCAACACAACCTATTGGGCGACGACGGGTGGCGAACCAGGTCCCGCAGGTCCAAAACCAAATCTCCTTACGCGCATGTTTGCGCCCGGCGGTTTCCGAGACCTCGTCGTCAATTGGGATGATGTCGCCTACCCGATTGTCCAGCGCCTCCATCGCGAAGCCATCGCGGAGCTCAGTCGGAACGAGACCTCGACCAGAGACCTGCTGGACGAGCTGATGCAGACCTACGACCTTCCACCTCAGTGGAAAGTCATCGACATTGGCGCTCAGCAACCACCGCTCGTACCGGTGATCCTTGAAATAGGGGATAAGACCATTCACCTGGTCACGACCATTACAACGCTTGGCACAGCGCAGGATGTGACGCTGCAGGAGATCCGCATCGAATCCTTTCTACCTGCGGACCAGGAAAGCCGCGACAACTGGATTGCCCTTATTGGCAACACCTAAAGGCAAACACTTACCTCAGAGAGAATTGGGCGCGCCTTCTTGTCGTGGCACTTTTTCAGCAGAAAGCCGAACAACAAGGAGAGTCAAAAATGTTTCTGACTGACGCATGGAAAAGCGACGCACCATTCAACCCTGAAAGCAGACTGCTGCGTCGGTTCTTGTTGGGGAACGCGACCTTCTCAACCCTCACCGGCACTCTCTGCCTGGTGGATGCAGCCCCGCTCACCCAGGCTTTTGGCATTCCCGATCCAACTCTTTTGCCGGGCCTTGGTGTTCAGCTGCTCCTATTCGCCGCAGCAATTGTCTGGATAGCCACACGCCAGAACATCTCAACCCGCCTTGCCTGGGTCATCATCGCGCTGGATATCGGATGGGTTGCAGGCTCCGTCGCCCTCCTACCATTCGTTGCAGACATACTGACCTCTGCTGGGATCACCGCAATGGTCTTGGTCGGCCTTGGCGTTGCAACCTTCGCAAGTGGCCAGATAGCCGGTGTGAAGCGCTTAAACCTGCAGACTGCGTGATCTGGCGAGCAGAAATCAGCCCTGCCCGAGAGATTTAGTGCACCAACTCCCAGGGAATATTCATAGTACCGTTCAAAGAGTTCCGTGATTAGACTATGCGCAGTTCGGACTGTCGCAAAGCTGGTGCAATAGCTTTGCGACCATCCAATTCAGGAGCCTTGGATTGCCCGTAGCTCAGCTGCTCTATACGTCGAAGGCACAGCCCAACCTGGCCAAAAGCGAGCTGGACGCCATTCTGGTTTCCGCCCAACGAAACAACGCAAAAATCGGTGTTACCGGATTTCTGCTTTTCGACGGCGTCAATTTTGTTCAGCTCCTTGAGGGCGCCGAGCGAGACGTACAACAAATATACCGCCGTATATGCTCAGACGATCGCCACTCGAATGTGGAAGCGTTGTTGCAGGAAAACAAACCGCACCGCAGTCTGTCGAATTGGGCGATGGCTTATTCCCATATCGAGGCTGAAGGCCCTCGCGAATTCGGCGGATCAATGAACGGATCAGATGCACAGGAGCTGATCGCCTTACTAAAACAGAATCCGACACCGATGCGCCTTATCATCTCTGATTTCCTGTCAGACGTATTTTCAAGAAGGAACTAGTCAGGCAACGGGATAAACTCATCGTCCCCTGGGACGGACGCAAAGCGACCTTCCCGCCAGTCTTCCTTCGCCTGATCAATCCGCTCCTGGCGACTGGACACGAAGTTCCAATAGAGGTGGCGTCGCCCATCAATCGGCGCACCGCCAATCACCACATAGTGCGCACCCTCTGGCGCCAACACATCCACGGACTGGCCAGGCTCCAAAACCATCATGGTGCCAGCTTCAAATCGGGCACCCCCAATCTCCACGGTGCCGCGAACCGGATAAACAGCCCGTTCCTCATGATCGGCGGGGACAGTGAGCACGGCTCCTTCCACCGCTTCAACATCCACGTAGAGGGTTTCACTATGAACAGTGACCGGCGACGCCATGCCCCACCCTTTACCCGCGACCAATGAGAGCGTAATGCCCTCCTTCTTAAAGGATGGGATATCGCCTGCGGCCACATGTTGAAAACTAGGGTCGGTTTCTTCCAGATCCTGCGGCAAAGCCATCCAGACTTGCAGCCCAAACAGCTTACGTTCCTGACCCAACAACTCCTCTGGCGTGCGCTCTGAGTGCACTATGCCAGACCCAGCCGTCATCCAATTCACTTCGCCCGGTCGGATAGGCTGCACATAGCCCAGACTGTCACAGTGCATGATCTCTCCCTCAAAAAGCCAAGTCAGTGTTGAAAGTCCGATATGCGGATGCGGACGAACGCTAATGCCTTCGCCCGCAGGAAAGACCGCAGGGCCCATCTGATCGAAAAAGACAAAAGGCCCAACACTGCGCTTCTCAAGAGCAGGCAGCACACGGCGTACATCGAATCCGCCCAGATCCTTCGTCTTCGGCGTAATCACAACTTCAACGGCGTCACACCCTTCAACCTTTGCGCAGGTTGGCGTTTCATTTCTTTGAAAAGTCATCTGATATCTCCTCAGGGCGGGCTCTTAAAACAAGTTGGGCGTCAGGCCCTGAACTCAAGGCATGGCATTTTGGTCAGGGGATCATGTCAAACAAGAGCAGGTGAGCATCTTCGACAATATCGAGTGCCAAAACATCTTCATCTGCGACAGCGAGCCCGTCACCAGCCACCAAGGTTTCACCGGCAATCGACAGCGTCCCTTCCGCCACCTGCAACCAAAGCAAACGCCCTGGCTCAGCCGTGTGTGTGAATCGCTCGCCGGTAGCGAAACGGCCCGCATAGAGATCGGCATCCTGGCCGATCTTCAGTGAGCCATTGCGCCCACTTCCACTAGCCACAAGCTTGAACCCGCTTGGTCGCTCCCCGGCATCAAAGAAGCGCTTCTGGTCATAAGAAGGCGTCTTGCCATCTTCCTCGGGCATCACCCATATCTGAAGAAAATGCACGGGGGTTTCAGCTGAGGCATTGTATTCACTATGTCGAATGCCGCTTCCCGCCGACATCACCTGAACTTCACCCGCCTCAATGACTGAGCCAGTGCCGAGCGAGTCTTTATGCTCCAGCGCACCCTTCAGAACATAGGTGATGATTTCCATGTTCTGGTGGCCATGGGTATCGAACCCCGCACCAGGCCGGACCTGATCCTCATTGATGACCCGCAAGGGGCCAAATCCCATATGGTCTGGATCATAAAAATGGCCGAAGGAAAACGTATGCTGGGACGCAAGCCATCCAAAATTGGCCTGCCCGCGATCCTCTGCTTTTCTGATTTTCAACATCTGCTTCACTCCTCATGATTGCCTTGAGAGAGAAGATAGTTGTCGTCATAAATTTTACTATTGGTCTATTTTTCTACATAATGTCGTCATTTCAACGACAATAGAAAACCCATGGACAAGTTCGCAGCGATTTCAGCCTTCGCAGTAGTAGTAGAGCAAAACGGCTTTGCCGCAGCGGCCCGTGCGCTCGGCGTTTCCCGGTCTCAAGTGAACAAGGCGGTGATCAATCTGGAAGATGATCTGGGCGTGCAACTTCTTCAGCGCACCACCCGCCAGGTATCACCAACACCGAGCGGTCAGGCTTTTTATGAGAAGTGCCGGACAATCCTCGATGATCTGGCAGAGGCTGAACGGGGCCTCATAGACGCGAGCAGCCGCCCCGCAGGCGCACTCAAAATCAATGCGCCACTCTCATTCGGCGTTGCACACTTTGGTCCGGCGCTGATCGATTTCATGAAACTCTATCCGGAGATCACCACGGAACTGGACCTGAGCGACAGGTTCGTTGATCCCGTGGCGGACAGCTATGACATTACCGTGCGCATTGGCGCATCAGACCCCATCCCCTCTTTGATCGATCATGAAATAGTAGAGATGAAGCGCATTCTCTGCGCTGCGCCCTCTTTCCTAAAAGAGCATGGCGCACCGCAAGAGCCAGACGACCTCAGAAAACTTCCCTGCCTACACTATGGAAATCTTGCGACCGGTAACTCCTGGCCGCTAACCAAGGGAGAGACACAAAAGAGAATCCGCATCAGCGGAACCCTCTGCTCAAACAATGGGGACATTCTCTGCGAAGGCGCTGTCGCAGGATTGGGCATTACCCTCCTGCCCACATTCATTGTGGGCAAGGAGCTTCAGGCAGGCCGGCTTGTAACAGTGTTGCCCGACTGGAAACCCACAACCCTGCAGCTCTGCCTGCTCTATCCGCCCAACAGGCACCTCGCCACCCGCGTCCGGCTCTTGGTGGAATTCATCTATGAGCGCTTCGGGGGCGAACCCTACTGGGATCTTGTGGGATAAGCCGCATATGGAGTTCCAATCAATCCACAGAGAGATAATTGGCTTCTCAGGGTTGGGGGGAGCAGTAGCAATGGTGGTTTCTTAAGAGGTCTTATCGGATCGGCTATCGCGATCCTCTTTTATACAGTCATGCTGTTCGCACCGACTTGGTATCTGACTGGCGGCTTCGACTGGCCGCGAGGATGGGAATTTATCCTCCTTCTCACTCCTGCCTATGTCATCGCGACCATATGGCTTACCTGGACAGACCCTGACCTTTTGAAAGACAGAACCTCGCTTGCAGGTGATCAACCGCTCGCTGACAAGTTCGCCACCGCCCTACTTACCACTTTTATATTCGCATGGTTTCTCTTCATTCCCTGGGACGTGCACAGCTTACTACTATTGCCGTCACTCCCCGAGCAGATTGGGTATTGGGGCGGCGTGGCCTTTTTTCTCGCCGGGTGTTTCATGGTCTGGCGAACCTTCCGCACCAATACATTTGCAGCGAATATCGTCAAAACCCATGAACGCGAACAATATGTTGTCGATACCGGTCCCTACGCCCGCGTGCGCCATCCCATGTATACGAGCTTCATTCTGTTTTTCGTTGGAACTGGGCTGTTCCTGGAATCAACTGCCGCAGCTCTTATCGCCACGCCCGGCACACTCCTTTTCCTTCTGCCCCGTATGTTGATCGAAGAAAAACAGCTCAGGCAGGATCTGGACGGGTACGCTGACTACATGTCTCGCGTACGCACACGTGTGATACCTGGAATATTCTAGATCTGGCATCTTCTAGATCAATGATCTTCGAGGTTTCGCGACAGCGCGTGGCTTGTTATGACTGCCCTCATGGGCAGCATCAAAAACATCCTGATCATCAAGCATGGCGCCTTTGGCGACGTGATGCAGAGCGAAGGCGCACTGCATGACATTCGTGATCATCATCCAAATGATCAGATCACCGTGCTGACAGAGCCGGCCTACGCGAAGATCATGGAACGCTGCCCCTGGATCGATAAAGTGGTCCGCGACCCACGCGAGCCCCGCTGGCGGCTCGACAAAATGTGGGCCCTGCGACGCACCCTCAAGACCCTCAACATCGACCGGGTCTACGATCTTCAAAACTCGACACGCACGGCGGACTATTTCAAATGGGCATTCGCCAATGTGGAATGGTCAGGTACCGCGCCTGGATGCTCCCACCCGCACAAAGCGAGAGACCCGAAATCCATCCACAGCCTCCGCCGAATGGAAGGGCAGCTTGTTGACGCGGGACTGACCTGCAGACACGCCCTGCAACCTAACGTTAGTTGGATGGCAAACGACGTGGAGGCTCTGCTGGAAGAGGCGGGGCTTAAACCTGACTTTGTTCTTTTGGTGCCTGGCTCATCCGCCTCTCTCCCTCACAAACGTTGGCCGTTTTATAAGGAGCTCGCCGCGCGTCTCATTGCAGACGGAAGGCACGTGGTCACTGTGCCGGGCCCTGATGAGATAGACCTCTGCGCCACCATTCCTGGAACAACGCTCACCGGCGGCTCATTCCTGGGCTGGTTTGATCTTGCCGGTGTTGTGAAAGCAGCCGCCTATATCGTTGGCAACGATACCGGCCCGTCGCACCTTGCTGCACATATGGGCAAGCCCGGCCTCGCTCTTTTCGGGTCACACACCACCGTGGAGAAGACCGGCATCAAAACAGATCGGTTTGATGCCATTGAGGTCGAAGACCTGCACGACCTGCCCGTTGAACGGGTACATGAAGCAGTGAAAGCCGGATTAACCGCTCACTCAAATTCGGTGTAGGACTTTTCTTCGACGATTGTGGCACCGGTTTCAAGATTGATATCTTTCTTCAGTGCGGCACGCTTGTCATTGGTCACGTAGACAGCACGCGCAAGAGCAACAAACTTTTCACCGAAATCCTTGTCCCGTTCGCATTCGCGAATATCATCCTCAATCACCCAAAGCGCCTCATTCACTTCCTTAAGCGCCGCCGTGAGCTTTTGTAGTTCTGCGGTATCTTCAAGCGCTGCATCCCGCGCCGCACTGAGCACACCCAATTCGTGGCGAACATTCTTCAGTTTGGCTTCATCGCTCATCCGTTCGGATTTAATGGTGAGGATGGTGATCTTATCGATCAACTCACCTGCCCCTACTTCGATCATGATGGGTTGCGTGTCGGCCATGGTATTCTCGCTCTAGTCTGGAGACAGTTTCATCTCAGGAAGCCGCTTTATAAAGGAACTTGAGAGGACGGCCCAGCCCTTAATATGACCGTTTCGAACCCAGCCCAGACGTGCCAAAATGCGAGAATGCGACCAACCGGGCCAATCTTAGACCCACTGAGGATGTTTGATGTCGAGTGAAACCGCAGCCCTCTCCTGGGCGCGCAGCCTCCAAGAAGAACGCCGTCTCCACATCCGGGCAAACCAGCCCTGGCTCAGAGTGGAAACAGAGGGCTTTGCCTATATCGTTCATGATTGGTCGGTTGGCGGCGCTGCAATTGACCATTTCCACAGCAGTGGCGCCGTAGGCAGCCTTGTCACCGGACTTTTAGGCTGGTCCGGCACAGAAACTCTTTCTCCGTTTCAAGCTGACATTGTGCGTCAGGGCGAGAACGGTCGCACAGCGCTGCGCTGGCTCAACATGGACCCAGAGCTTCAGCGCGAGCTGGATCAGATCGCCCGCCACCGCTGATCAGAGATTCCAAGAAACCAAATCATGGCCGGGAGGATATTGTCATGACCAGTTACAAGACATTGAAAATCGAAAAACAGGGCGCGGTCGATTGGGTCACCATGAACCGTCCCGATGCACTTAATGCCATGAACCCGGAACTTGTCACCGACCTGCTCGACTATTTTGGTGGCCTTTACATGGACCACAGTGTGCGGGTGGTGGTGTTACGCGGGGCGGGCCGTGCTTTCTGCGCAGGCCTTGATCTGAAAGATCGCTCCAACACGCCTGAGGCGGACACATCCTCCAGCCCACAAGCAGGTCTGGTAGGCCAACGGCGGATCAGCGAGATCGTCATGCGCATGCGACGCGCGCCCCAACCCATCATCTCTTTGGTGCATGGGCCCGCCTGCGGCGGCGGCTTTGCCATCGCGCTTGCCAGCGATATTCGCATTGCAGGCGAAAGCGCGCGAATGAACGCCGCTTTCATCCGCATTGGCCTCTCTGCCTGCGATATTGGCGTGAGTTATTTTCTACCGCGTCTGGTAGGCGTGTCCGTCGCCAGCGAACTCATGATGACCGGACGCTTCATCAACGCGGCCCGCGCAGAACGCGTTGGGCTCGTTTCAGAAGTCGTGCCGGACGATCAACTCACAGAAGCTGTACAGCCCTATCTCGACGAAATGTTGACAACAACACCGCTGGGGCTCCGCCTGACCAAGGAGTGCCTCAATATGAGCGTGGACGCCGGGAGCCTGGAAGCCGCTGTCGCCATGGAAGATCGCAACCAGATTCTCTGCGCCCAAACAGAAGATTTTCGTGAAGGCATTAGTGCTTTTCTAGGAAAACGGGCGCCGAACTATCAAAATACTTGATGGTCTCGGACCACAATTCCGGAATACCCCCGATTTTCGTGGGGGAACCTACGATTTTTGCTGGACTCTTAGGGGCAATAAAGCGTCGAATCTGCTCGACAAACGCGTACGGGCGAATAGAATTCGGCCCGCTTACTGACAATTTTGAAAATTGAGGACACGACGCCATGCCATCTTATAAGGCGCCTGTTGAGGACTTCATGTTCCTCTTCCACGAACTTCTTGAAATCGACAAACGCTCCGACTTGCCCGGTTTCGAAGACCTAACCCCCGATATGACCGGAGCCATTCTCGAAGGCGGCGCGAAATTCTGTGAAGAAGTATTGCAGCCCCTGAACCAGATCGGTGACGAACACGGCTGTGTTTTGGAAAATGGTGTTGTTCGCACACCACCAGGCTTCAAAGAAGCATTCGAAAAATACTGCGAAGACGGCTGGAACCGCCTTGGCGCATCAGAAGAAATGGGCGGCGCAGGTCTCCCATCCGTCATCACCTTCGCTTTCTCCGAAATGGGATCGTCAGCGAACCAGGCCTTCACAATGTATCCGGGCCTTACCAACGCTGCCTACGGCGCACTCCATGCAACCGGTGAAGACTGGATGAAGGAACATGTCGTCCCGAAAATGGTCGCGGGCGAATGGACCGGCACCATGTGCCTCACCGAACCACATTGTGGTACGGACCTGAAGCTCATGCGCACCAATGCCGTTGAGCAAGAAGACGGCACCTACCGCATGAACGGTACCAAGATCTTCATCTCCGGTGGCGACCATGACATGACCGACAATATCGTCCACATGGTGATTGCAAAAATCCCTGGTGAAGATGGCAAGCTTGCCAACGATCTGTCGACCGTGAACTTCTTCATGGTACCAAAGTTCATCGTCGATCCAGAAACCGGCGAGATGGGCCAGCGCAATGGCGTCTCTACCGGGTCCATCGAAAAGAAAATGGGCATCAAAGGCAACGCCACCTGCGTATTGAACTTCGACAATGCAGTCGCCTACAAGCTTGGTGGCGCGCCGCAGAAAGTCAAAAAAGGCACAGACGGCAAGGAAGTAAAATCCAAATCGTCCGGCATGGCCGGCATGTTTGGCATGATGAACGGCGCCCGCATGGGTGTTGGCATCCAGGGCATCGCTGTCGGCGAGGTCGCCGTGCAGAACGGTGCGGCTTACACGCTGGAGCGCACAGCTGGTCGTTCACTCACAGGGGCAAAAAACCCCGATCAGTCTGCTGATCCGATCATCGTGCATCCTGACGTGCGTCGCCTGCTACTGCAGTCACGCTCCTTCGTGGAAGGTGCCCGTGCACTTGCCATGTATGTCTCCATGCTTTTCAGCGTGCAGAACAATGCAGCCGATGAGAAGGAGCGGGAAGAAGCCGCTGATCTCAGCCAACTTCTGACGCCTGTGATCAAAGGCTACTTCACTGACAAAGGCTTTGAAGCGGCAAACGCGTCCATGCAGGTCTTTGGTGGACACGGCTATGTCCGCGATCACGGCATGGAGCAGTTCGTGCGTGATGCTCGCATCAACCAGGTCTATGAAGGCGCCAACGGCGTGCAGGCACTTGACCTAGTCGGCCGGAAAATGACGGCCAAGGGTGGCCGCGCAACAATGACCTTCTTCGGTAAGATCGAAGCTTTCATCAAAGAGAATGAAGGCGACGAAGCCATGAAACCTTATATCGAACCTTTGAAGGTTGGATATGAGCGCATGGGCAAAGCCGCAGGCTGGCTCATGGAAAATGCACCGAAGAATTTCGACAATGCAGGCGCTGCCTCATACGAGATGATGAACATCTTCGGCGTAGTATCCCTTGGATGGATGTGGGCACAGACCGCGAAAGTCGCGCTCGCCAAACTCGCAGCAGGCGAAGGCAACGCGGATTTCTACAACCGCAAGCTGGTTCTCGCCAAATTCTGGCTGGAACGGGAAGTGCCTAATACGGCAGCTTACCTGGAGCGTATTGAGCTCGGATCCGAAGACATTATGAAACTCGAGGAAGACGCTTTCGTAGCATAAGGCGTTCAGCCTAAACGAGTTGCATAGACAAAAATTAGAAGCCCCGGTGGAAACATCGGGGCTTTTGTTTGTCTTCTGGCAAGAATTGGACACGCATACTGCCACCGCAATCTTCTTGAACCTGGCGGGTGATGTGTGTTGACCTTTAACTCTCTCCATTTCGATCAAGTACTGGCCTATTGGCAGTCAGTGGCAAAGGACGGCGCGCCCAACCCACGCGAGTTCGACTTCGTCATGATCCCGGCGGCTCTACCCGACATTACTTTCTGGGAGTTGCATGAAGATGGAAGAATTATCTGCCGGATGGCTGGAACTGCTGTCATATCGCGCATGAAGACGGACATTACCGGCGTGGACCTGAGGGCAACAACGCCCGCCAATCAAGGCTTCGACGTGGTGCATGATTTTAAGACCATGCAATCACTGCCATGCGGCATGTATCACATGGCACACAATCAGCATCCATCAGGGAAGATTGCACGATTGGAAACCCTAACCCTACCTATCGCACCTGATCGCCCCAGCTTGCCGAAATTCGTTTGCGTCAATCATATGATGGAAACAGTTGGCTATGATGCAGAAGACAGTTCCGATGGCCTCAAGTTCGCAAAGGAACTGGAGGAACGTAAGTTCATCGACCTTGGCTGGGGTGTGCCCAGTGTTAAAAATGCACAACAGATAACGGGATAAGACTTACCTTCCCCCTTCCCAGAAGCAGCCGCATGTCTCATTCTACCCGCAGAGGAGAGACCAATGGCTGACTATGATCCATCCCTGATAGGCGAAGAACTGGGTGATGCCGCGTTCACGCGCAAGTCGCCCTACGGTGGCTCCTATGAGGCCACCTATGCAGGTGCAACAAGCTTCCTGCGATGTCAGTACACCCACGACCTGACTGAGTTTGATGTCGCGGTATCAGGCGTGCCGTTTGATCTGGCAACCACCGGGCGTCCCGGCGCACGGCTCGGACCACGCGCTGTCCGCCAAGCCTCCGTCAACCTCGCATGGGATCAACCACAAGGCTGGGATTTCAACCCCCTAGACCAATTGAAAATCGCCGATTGGGGCGATTGTGTTTTTGATCCAGGCAGACCCGAAACCTGGATTGAGCGCCTTGAAGGCCATGCTGCGGACGTTCTGGCAACAGACACTGCCATGCTCACCATCGGCGGAGATCATTTCATTTCTTTTCCGATGATCAAGGCTCATGCAGCAAAGCACGGTCCCCTCTCGCTCATCCATTTCGATGCGCATTCAGACACCTGGGAAGACGCAGAAGGCCGCATCGATCACGGCACCATGTTCTATCACGCCAAAGAACAGGGTCTCATTGTCCCGGAACGGTCCATCCAGGTGGGCCTGCGAACCCACAACCCCAAAAGCCATGGCTTCAACATTCTGGGTGCCGCAGAGACATGTAGGTCTGATGCCAGGACAATTGCAGATCAAATCAAGAAGGCCGTCGGCACCAACCCGGTTTACCTCACCTTCGACATAGATTGTCTCGACCCGGCCTACGCACCCGGAACAGGCACACCGTGTGTCGGCGGCCTGACCACTCGTCACGCACTGGATATTCTGCGCGGTCTTGAGGGCATCAACCTTGTCGGCATGGATGTGGTGGAAGTAGCCCCGGCCTATGACATAGGCGAGATAACAGCCCTTGCAGGCGCCACCATCGCCTTCCAGCTGCTCGCCCTCTATGCGAGGCGGCCATGAGCTTCTCGTTTAGACCTATAGCCCCAAGTGACCGGCAGCTCATCGAAGAGCTGGTGCGCGCCTATTATGCCTTTGATGGCCTCACCTACGATCCGTCACTTCATGGGCCGGCCTTAGATCAGTTGGTCAAAGGCGACCCGGCCGTCAAAATCTGGATCGTTGAGACAGGCGGTACGCCTGCGGGTTATCTCATCCTCACCATCGGCTTCTCCATGTATTATGGCGGCAAAGACGGGTTCATCGACGAACTGTTTCTCAAAGAAGAATTCCGAGGGTCCGGCGGCGGCGCGGCGATCATGCGCTTTGCCGACACCCAAGCAAAAGAGCTGGGGCTTGCCTACCTCCACCTGGAAGTAACCGACACAAACACCCGCGCACGCGGCATCTATGAACGCCGGGGATTTGCCCCAACGGGTCATATGTTGATGAGCAAGAGGACGGCCCCTGACTGATCACCGCCTGGAACGCCGTCACGCATTCATCGATCTTTCTGACAATGAAATTGGCGACCTTATTCGCCCGTGTTTCGGTCCGGATGCGTTGGAAAAATCAACTCTCCTAGGTGGCGGGAAGATCAATTCCAATTATGCGCTGAGCTTAAAGGCAGATCCCTTCAATGCGGTTCTGCGCCTTTATGCGCGCGGTCAAAGAACATGTCGGATGGAACGCGACATCCTGCAAGCACTCGAAGGTCGGGTCTCCGTCGCGAAAGTGCTTCTGGACGAATCAGATAATGCCCAACCTTTTCTGGTCCTTGATTGGATCAACGGGGAAACGCTGGATCACACCCTTGATCAACAGAGCAGAAGTCCGGCAAACCTTGGGAGCCAGGCAGGCGACGTTCTCGCCGACATCCACCAGCTGGATTTTCCAGAAGCAGGCTTTTTTGGCGAAGGCCTGAAGGTTGAAAAGCCCTTCGCTCTTGGACAAGAAAGTTTTCTCTCGTTTGTTGGACCTGCGTTGGACGCACGTGCCGGGACACGCTTGGGTGCGGAACGAACCAACCATCTGCGGCAGTTCGCGCTATGGGCAGCACCGCTCCTCGACCAATTACCTAAACGCGCCTGCCTCATTCACAGCGACTTCAACCCGCCAAACCTCATGATTTTTCATGGAAAGCTCACCGCTGTGCTCGATTGGGAATTTGCCCATGCAGGCACGCCGCTCACAGATATCGCAAACATGTTGCGGCATCGGCCCTACCAACCGCCTGAGTTCGACGAAGCCTTTATCGCCGCCTATGAAGCAAAAGCTGGGGCGCTTCCGCCCAACTGGCAATCACTGTCACGCATTCTTGATCTCATGGCGCAAATTGAGATGCTGAATGCCCCAGAGGACCGACCGGGTATCTTCAAATGGGCGATCGAGCACATCAAAGACACGATCAGCTTTGTTGAAAGCGATCTGGGCTGAAACCCTCAAATTCACGTTTCGCAAGTCCCCAACGCCATGATAGCGTGCCCGCCATCAAAATCAGGAAGGCACTCGCGTCTTCAAAGACTTAGACATCCTTACCGGGTGAGAAAAATACAGGGATCCAAAATGAAAAACCTCTTCGACATTAGCGGCAAAGTCGCCATCGTCACCGGCGGCTCGCGCGGTATTGGTGAAATGATCGCGCAAGGGTACGTCGAAAACGGCGCCAAAGTGTACATCACCGCGCGGAAGGCAGCGGCCTGCGACGCCACAGCCGCACGCTTGAGCGAAATCGGCACCTGCATCTCTATTCCAGGTGACTTGTCCACCGTTGAAGGCGTGACCAAATTCGCAGAAGAAATCGCCAAGCGCGAAGAGAAGGTCGACATTCTCGTGAATAATGCGGGTGCCGCCTGGGGCGAACCCTTGGAAGACTACGCAGAAAGCGGTTGGGACAAGGTCTTTGACATCAACGTCAAGGGTCCCTTCTTTCTGATACAAAAGATGTTGCCGCTCCTGAAAAAGGCGTCAACCTACGAAGCGCCCGCACGGATCATCAACACCGCCTCAATCAATGGCATCAACCCACCCATGCTTGAGACCTATGCCTACTCATCCTCTAAGGCGGGCATGATCATGCTGACACGTCACCTGGCGCAGCGCCTGGCAACCGACGACATTCTGGTGAACTGCATCGCGCCTGGTCCATTCCAGAGCCACATGATGGCCGCAACCCTCGCCACTCTTGGTGATGAGATTGCGGGCGCCAACCCGCGCAAGCGCATCGGCCAACCTGAAGACATTGCAGGTGTAGCGATTTTCCTGGCCTCCCGTGCCAGCGCCTACACCACGGGCGCATGTGTACCGTGCGACGGCGGTGCAAGTCAGGTCGGCGGCGGCATGTAAGGCAGCCGACGACAGAAACAAAAAAGGCGGGGTCAGAACCCCGCCTTTTCTCTGCATTCAGATCGTCTTACTCAGCAGCGACCGATGCCAACGAGTTCCGCGCGTGGCCGACAATTAGCTCAATAAACTTCGAACACAACGCATCAGGCAGGTCGTGGCCCATGCCCTCAATCAGTTCGAGCTGAGCGCCAGGAACCGACTTCGCTGTATCAATACCGCCTTCAACACGCACGAGATTGTCATCTTTTCCATGGATCACCAGCGTGGGTACTGAGATTTTTCCCAAACGTTCAACGCGGCTGCCGTCAGCAACAATGGCGCAATACTGACGCATATACCCTTCCGGATAAAACATCCGGTCATAAGCTTCGCCAATCAGCTCTTCATACTCAGCATCTGTCTTTTTGTACGCAGGGCTTTCATATGTGCGCCGACCCTTGATCGAATGGGTGATAACGTCCTGCCGTTCCTGGCTGGGCGCTGGCTCATTCAATGCCTGCTGAGCTTCGGGCGTTGCCCGCGGCACATCCGGATTGCCGGTCGACGACATGATGGATGTCATCGACTGTACCCGATCGGCGTGGTTGATCGCCATCAACTGCACAATCATGCCACCCATAGAGACGCCCACGACATGGGCCTTGTCGATGCCGAGCGCATCCAGAACGCCAATGCCGTCCGCGGCCATGTCAGCCATCACATAAGGAATATCTGGCTTCTTGCCGGAAAGCACTGCCTTCAGGGTCTCAGACGGATCAGGCGCCCCCTCAAACTTTTGCGAGAAACCCACATCCCGATTGTCATAGCGAACAACCCGAAACCCTTCCGCAACAAGACCATCAAGAAGCGGCGTCGGCCAGTTGATCAGCTGCGATGTATAGCCGTTTACAAGAAGGATGGTCGGACCATCCTTAGGCCCCATATCCTCTACTTCGATGGCGATGCCATTTGCCTGTACCTGCATGGCGCTTACTCCGCTGCTTGCGCTGCAGGCGTAGCCTGAGCTTTTTTTGCGGCCTGGGTGATCGCATCTGCAATCTGCGGCACCAATTCCTTCGGCATGTCGTGCCCCATGCCCGGGACGGTGATCAGTTCCGCCCCAGCAATATGCAGTGCGGTGTCTTTGCCGCCATCCAAGGGCACAAGTGGATCATCTTCCCCATGAAGCACAACTGTCGGAGCAGACACGTTCTTCAGCGCTTCCCGTCGGTCGCCGCTCGCAACGATAGCTGCGATCTGACGGACGAGGCCCGTTGGATGATAACTCCGCTCCAACTGTTCCATCATCAAGGCACGCCGCTCTTCTTCACTCGCCGGGTAGCCAGGACTTCCGATAACAGAAAACGTATTGAGCATCCGCTCGAACACCGCCTCCATGTTGGACGGGTCTTTCGGTGGCGGTGTAAGCAGGGCCGCTCGCGCCTTTTTCGATGGTTTCGACAGCGACTTGTGACCTGTCGTCGACATGATGGAGGTGAGGCTCAAAACATGATCCCCATGATTTGCAGCAATCAATTGTGCAATCATGCCGCCCATGGAAACCCCAACGATGTGCGCCTTATCGATGCCAAGCGCATCAAGCACACCAACCGCATCTTCGGCCATATCATCCAACAGATAAGGAACCTTCGGGCTAAACCCGAGCGCATCCGCGAGGATTAGGCGCACCATTTTCGGATTGCCCAGATGATCAAACTTTGCCGACAGCCCCACATCGCGATTATCAAACCGCACCACATGATAGCCCCGCGAAACCAGGTCATCGACCAACTCTTGCGGCCATAGCGTCATCTGACCGCCAAGCCCCATCACCAGGAGAATGGTTTCCCGGTCTTCCGGGCCGAAACGCTCGACCTCAAACGAATGATTGTTGGCTCTTACTTGCATCAGGTTACTCCGCTGCAGCTTGGGATGAGGACCGAGATGCGGCTTTGGCAATCGCATCTGCAAAGGTAGTGACGAGGCTCAGAGGGAAGTCATGTCCCATACCCGGCACTTCAATAAGTTCAGCACCAGAAATGCTGGCAGCTGTATCCCGCCCACCCTCAATGGGGACAAGGGGATCATCAATACCATGCAAAACCACCGTTGGAGCACTTACCGCCTTCAGTTTTTCGCGACGATCGCCATTTGACATGATAGCGGCCATCTGCCTCAAGATACCTTGAGGATAGAAAGACCGATGGAAATCGCGCAGCACCCATTCTTTCAACTGAGCATCGTCAGTGGGAAAACCCGGACTGCCAATCGTGTTCCATGTATTCATGCCGCGTTGAACCACCGCTTCAAGATCAGTGGGATCAGGCGCAGGCGCCGCAAGCGCAGCCATTGCCTCCGGTTTTGCCTGAGGCAATTCAGGATTGCCCGTTGTCGACATGATCGAGGTGAGGCTGAGCGTTCTTTCCGGATGATTGATCGCAACCAATTGAGCAATCATGCCACCCATAGACGCGCCAACGATATGGGCCTTGTCGATGCCGAGCGCATCCAGCAAACCAACCGCATCAGCCGCCATATCATCAAGTGAATAGGGCGCATCGGGAGTTTCCCCGGACAAGAGAGCTCCAATAAGCGCACCCATGTCCGGCAAGCCTGCTTCTTCAAACTTGGTCGAGAGCCCGATATCCCGATTGTCGAAACGCACAACATGATAGCCGCGCGACACGAGCTCCTCACAGAGCTCAACCGGCCACATGGTCATCTGAGCCGAGAGGCCCATAATCAGAAGCACTGCTTCCCGGTCTTCCGGTCCAAATCGCTCATATTCGATATCTATTCCGTTGGCTGAAATCTGCGCCATGTCGCGCCCCCTGCTGGATCGTTTATATCATTTGAGGGAAAGCTTAGCAGGGGTTGCAAAGCCAGCGCAAAAGCCGGACGTTGGGCCCAAACAGAACCTCAAATAATGCGGCCAAATCTGTGCCTAAGGGAGTCTCTCATGCCAGCCACCAAAACCCCGGAATTTGACGTATTTTGGTCATTTCGCTCGCCCTATTCCTATCTCGCCACCAAACGCCTGGTCGCCATCGAGAAGGCCTATGACGTGAATGTGAATGTGCGGCCGGTCTACCCAATAGCTGTTCGGATGGACGGGTTTTTCAAGACTGTGAACCCCATGTGGCCGCCCTACCTCATGAAAGACACGGTACGGATCGCTGAAATGGAGGGGCTGGCCTACAATTGGCCCTCGCCTGACCCAGTCGTCATGGACCTGGCATCCGGCGAGGTCCCCAAAGATCAGCCCTACATTCACCGATTGACCCGCCTGGGTTGCGCCGCAGCCGAAGCCGGAAATGGCCTCGCCTTCATTGATGAAGTGAGCAGCATCATCTTTGGCGGGGTGAAGGACTGGCACGAGGGCGACCACCTGAAAGAAGCCACCGCGCGCGCCGGACTGGACTTGGGCGACCTGGAAGCCAAAGTGGCAGCCGATGAGGCCCATTTTGATAACATCATCACCAAAAATGAGGCCGCTCAGAAAGCAGCAGGCCATTGGGGCGTGCCACTCATGGTCTTTGAGGGGGAGCCCTTTTTCGGCCAGGACAGGCTTGATCAACTCATTTGGCGGATGAAGCAAAACGGCTTGCAAGAGCGGTCATAAGGCGCGAAAACCGTTCCTCCCGCAGCGTCAAATTTAAGGACCTCCATGCAACGCGATCTTTCTGCCATGAGCCAGACCGAGTACGACCTGATTGTCGTGGGCGGCGGCATTTCTGGGTCTTCCATTGCATGGGATGCGGCACTCCGGGGCTTGAAGGTCGCCCTGCTGGAGAAAGACGACTTTGCTCACGCAACGACCGCCGGGTCCTCCAAGCTCATTCATGGAGGCCTGCGCTATCTCGTGAACGGCGAAATTGGGTTGGTGCGCGAGTCCCTGAGGGAACGGCGCGTCTGGGAACAAAACGCACCTCATCTGGTCGACCCCCTCCCCTTCATCATTCCAACCTATGGCCGGGGGATGAAGGGCGGCCTCGTGCTCTCTATCGGCCTCACCATGTATGATCTGCTGGCCTATGACAGAAACCGCCTGGACGATCCAGACAAAAAACTCCCAGGCTACAAAAGCATCTCGCGCGATGAAGCTTTGAAGCTCATGCCCTCGCTCAATCCCGATGGGTTGACCGGTGCCAAAATCTATTATGACTGCCAGATGTTCGCGCCAGAGCGCCTCTGTCTGGAATTCGTTCTGGGTGCGGTGGAAAAAGGTGCCGACGCCGCCAACTATGCCAAGGTCACAGGCTTTAAGAAGGAAGCAGGCGGCGCTGCAAACGGTCGCATAACCGGCGTCACCGTCAAGGATGAGCTCACCGGCGACACCCACACGATCAAAGGCAAGCTCACCATCAACGCTGCCGGCCCCTGGGCAGACATTCTCATGGGACTGACCGATGATGGCAAACCTTCACGGCGCCTCATCCGGTCCAAGGGCATCCACCTCATAACCCGAGATCTCTCTGGCGAAAACGCACTCGCTGTTCAGTCCAAGATTGGTGGACACTTTTTTGTCCTGCCTTGGCGCGGAAAAACAATCCTCGGCACAACCGACACGGTCTTTGATGATGCGCCCGACAAGATCGGCGTGACAGAGCAAGACATTGAAGACTTCCTCGCTGTCGTGAATGATGGCCTGCCCACGCTCAATCTCACGCGCGACGATGTAGAGAATTTCTATGTCGGCATCCGCCCCTTGGTGGACACGACACCACAGGACGACGAAGACGATTCCGATAGTTACAATGCCAGCCGCGCGGCAGAGATTGTTGATCATGCGGAAGTAGATGGCGTCGAAGGATTCCTGTCTGCCATGGGGGGCAAATGGACCACTTCCAGGCACTTGGCAGAGAAAGTCGTCGACAGCGCAACAAAAAAGCTGGGGCAGCAGCCGAAATGTACAACCGAAGACGTTCCTCTCTATGGTGGTGCCACCGGACGCTTCCTGCCCTTCACAGACAATGCCATCGCCTCACACGCTGACATCCCCGCAGACATTATCCGCAACCTGACCCGCTATCACGGTGCACGCTATGAAGAGGTGTTGGCTACGGCGAATGAGCGACAGGGAGAAGCACCAGAACTGCTGCAACCTTTGTCAGCGACCACACACGATATCGGTGCACAGATCGTCCATGCCGTCCGTCATGAAATGGCCGTGACCTTGGAAGACGCGCTGCTCCGGAGAACCGGGCTGGGCACCCTGGTCCACCCAGGCAAAGAAGCGCTGAGCCGCACAGCCGATCTTATGGCCAGAGAACTTGGCTGGGATGACGCAGAGCGCAGCAGACAGATCGAAAAAGTAGAGGCGAGCTATAAGACGCTCGACGGAGCCGCGTGAGCGGGCGCACCTTTGCCATCATTAATCCGGCCTCCGGTGGTGGCCGGACCGGCCGCGATTGGCCGGAGATCCAAAAGAAACTCGAAGCGGCCCTGGGCCCTGTGACCCCTCTCTTCACAGACGGGCCCGCAACGCCTGCGCACTTGCCAGCGGCCAACCTTGCAAGAGACGCCACAGATAAAGGCGCTAGCCTCATCATCGCTGTCGGCGGCGACGGCACCATCAACGAAACCATCAACGGTCTGTTTCACGATGTCTCTGACGGACAGGCGCCTGCCCCCCTCGGCCTCCTCAACACTGGGACAGGCGGGGACTTCCGAAAGACTTTCGAGGTGCCAGCGGATCTCGATGCCTGCATCGAGCGGCTAACGAGTGGCGGCAGCCGAACCATCGACATTGGGCGCCTCACTTTCAATGCAGATGACAATGAGCCCATGGCGCGCCATTTCAACAATATTGCAAGCTTCGGCATGTCTGGCGCCGTCGATCGGGCGGTCAACAGGGCCCGTTTTTCCAAACTGTTTGGCGGGTCGTTCGCCTATCTTTGGGCAACGCTTTCTACAGCGCTCCGCTATCGCCCACAGGCTGTCCGCATCCGTACCGAAAGCGGGTGGGACGAGGTGGTCAATGTGGGTACCGCAGCGGTCGCCAACGGGCGGTTCTTTGGGGGCGGCATGATGATGGCCCCTGACGCCGCACCCGACGATGGCGCGTTTGATCTGGTGATCATGCGAGACACCAGTGTAGGTGACCTCTTCAAGGATTCCGGCTCTCTTTATGACGGGACTCATATAGAGAACGAGAAAGTCATCGTCACTCGGACCCGCTGGGTTGAGGCCGAGCCCATTGATACCGCACCTGTACTTCTAGATATTGACGGCGAGGCACCCGGCAAACTGCCTGCGCGCTTTGATATTTTACCGAGCGCCCTCACACTTAGATGCTGACCAGGCATCAAGGCGACAGACCAAAGGATAAGACACGTGACAATTGATCGTCAGACACTTCGCTGGAACGGCTGGGGCCCCGCCAAACAGGAAAATCCTATGCCTGATGGCGCACCGCAATGGACCTGGATCAAGGAAACGCTTGGCATGGCAGTTCTACCCTCCACGCCCGCAAAGCGCCTGTCGGACATTACGCTGCCACCCTGCCACCTGAGCACAGGGGAAATAAAGAGCCTTGAAGACATTGTCGGCGAGAACCAGGTTCGCACCGACGATTACGAGCGCGCGTTTCACGCTCGCGGCAAAAGCTATCACGACCTTCTTTATGTTCGCGCAGGTGACCTGGACGTCGCGCCCGATGCAGTGGTCTATCCCCGTGCAGCGGGCGAAGTACAATTGCTCCTTTCCTATTGCGCTGAAAACGACATGAGCGTGGTTCCCTTTGGCGGCGGCTCAAGCGTTGTAGGGGGCGTCAACGCAACCGCCCGGTCTGCGACAGACAAAGTCATCACTCTCGACCTCACTTTGATGGACGGCATCCACGATGTGGATCGCGTCGCTATGACTGCGCGCATAGACGCCGGCATCTATGGTCCCCACCTTGAGGAAAAGCTGAACGCGCAAGGGCTAACCCTTGGCCACTATCCCCAGAGCTTCGAATATTCGACGCTTGGTGGGTGGATCGCAGCTCGGGGCGCAGGTCAACAATCCAATCGGTACGGCAAGGCTGAGAAATGGGTCGTGTCAGCAAGACTGGCCACACCAAATGGTCCCTGGTCGACAGAAGAGTTTCCAGCCTCTGCCGCAGGCCCGAACCTCAATCAGTTGATCGCGGGGTCAGAAGGAACGCTCGGCGTCATCTGTGACGCAACCGTCAAAATCCACGAAAAGCCGCAAGCAAAAGACTATCGCGGCTACCTGTTCAAAGACTTCGCCACGGGCGTAGAAGTCGCCCGCACCATCAACCATGCAGATATTCCCGTCGCAATGGTCCGCCTCTCCGACGCAGCAGAGACCTATTTCTTTCAGACCTTCGGCTCAAGCGGCGGCGGCGGCCTGAAGTCCAAACTGCAGAATGCCCTTTTAAAATGGAAAGGTTTCGCCAAAGACCCCTGCCTCATGCTTATCGGCCTTGAAGGCGATAAAACAACCGTTGAGTGGGCGAAAGAACGCACGAGCAGTGTCTGCAAAAAGGCTGGCGCTCTCGCTATTGGGTCAAGCGCGGGGGACAGGTGGTATCACGGACGCTTTTCATCGCCCTACAGCCGTGACCCGATGATGGATCGGGGCATCGGCGTCGATACCCTGGAGACGGCAACCTCCTGGTCCAACATCCTCAAGCTGCATGAAAAGATGATCGGCGCAATCCAAACCGTGCTGGATGAAAATATGGGCGAGCCCGGACAAAGGGGCATCGTCATGGGTCATGTCAGCCACTCCTACCCAGATGGCGCGAGCCTTTACTTCACCTTCGTCTTTCCGCGTGATCTCAAGGATGAAACTGGTCAGTGGCAGCGGGTGAAACGCGCAGCATCAGACGCCATCGCGGCGAACGGCGGCACAATATCGCATCACCATGGCGTAGGCGCCGATCACACGCCGTGGATGGCTGAAGAAAAAGGGGCAATGGGCATGACTGTCCTAAAAACCCTGAAAGCAGAGCTTGATCCAAAAGGCATCATGAACCCCGGCAAGCTACTCGGCTAAAGAACAGACATAAGAAAAGGCGGAACTGTCAGACAGGTCCGCCTTTGTCGCTCTAGATCAATGATGTCCTAGGTGAGCACTTTACCCGCCGCCGCAGCGGCAGCAGCCACCGCTGGCCGGCTCGCCTCCACCATGCCCATCAGGTTGAAGAAACCGTGGATCATTTCTGGATAGTCAATATAGATGACGTCCACCCCTGCCGCTTTGAGCGCGTCCGCATAAGCCGCACCCTCTGCTTTGAGAACATCATGACCAGCTGTAATCACATAGGCAGGCGGCAGGCCTGAGAGTTTCTTTTCCCGCAGAGGCGCGATTGCCGGGTCCGCGCGATCAAATTCCGGCCCAGCATAATGGTCGATGAACCACTCCATCGTGGCTTTTTCCAGGAAGAAACCTTCCCCAAATGATTGATAGGTCGCTGTATCTGTTTTTGTGTCGGTGACCGGATAGATCAGCAGCTGATGGTGAATAGCGGGACCTTTACGCTTCTTGGCCAATTGGCAGACGACGGCAGCAAGGTTGCCACCAGCACTATCACCGGCAACCCCCAAACCATTCACATCAATCCCAAGGCTGGGTCCGTTCTTTTCAACCCACTCGACGGCTGCATAACAATCATCTACTGCAGCTGGACAGTGATGTTCCGGCGCCAGACGATAGTCAACAGCGACGACTTTACAGCCGCTTTCATTGGCAAGCGTCCGACACAGCGCATCATGCGTGTCCAAATCGCCGATCACCCATCCCCCACCATGGAAAAACACAATCGCCGAAAGGGCTCCGCCACCTGCGGCAACAGGCGTGTACAGGCGCACGGGGATATCCCCACCCGGTCCAGGCGCCACTTTGTCCTCAACCTTCCCGATAGGAACATCAATGGGGTCTTTCAACGCGACATACATCGCCCGAGCCTCGGCAGGCGTCATTTCAGACATTGGCGGACCATCCGCTTCTGCCATCCCGTCAAGCAGCGCCTTCACCTGTGGATCAAGTGTCATTTGTGCGAATCTCCCCAATTTTTGTTGGCTCGGAGTATTGCGGAGCTAGCAGCACTCTTCAACGGCGACAATTTCCTCATAAAAAAAAAACCCAAGAAACATAGGGAAAACCGAGTACCTAGATCTTTTGTAGGGCTTTAAGTCAAAATTTAGTGATTGTGCCCCATTATTACACCTCGAATACACGTCAGCGTTGAAATTATAGTTTCACTTTGGGCTTATGGGGATCAATAAGATGTGGAACAAACTGCCTGAGTTAAAGATCGCGCAAAAACTGCCAATTACTATCGTAGGGTGCGCGCTTGCCATTGCATTAGGGGTCGGTATTTCCGGCTATTTCCAAGCCGCTTCAACGGTTGAGAACGCCACCAATGCCAAATTTGCTGCAACGCTTGCAGACCGCGACGAAGCCTTCTCAAGATACCTTGCATCAATCGAACAAGACCTAGCAATCATGACAGAGAGCCCGCAGGTAAAGACCGCCATTGTTGAGTTCTCTAGGGCGTGGGCCACACTTGGCGGCAATGCCACCGGGCATTTGCAGGACGTCTATATCAATTCCAATCCAAACCCCACCGGCAGCAAACATCTGCTCGGCGCTGGGACAGATGGGTCACGCTATTCGAAACTACACGCCGAGCATCACCCATGGGTTCGTACCTTTCTGGAACAGAAGGGATATTACGACATCTTCTTTTTCGACCTGAAGGGCAACCTGATTTACTCCGTCTTCAAAGAGCTAGATTTCGCCACAAACATCAACACAGGCGAATGGAAAGACTCTGATCTGGGCGTTGTATATCGCGAAACCATGAAGGCCGTGGATGCATCCGCAACACCCTTTACGGACTTCACGCCATATGCACCAAGCAATGGCGCGCCGGCGAGCTTTATCGCCCGGGCGGTTTACAACGATGCTGGTCAACGCATCGGCGTTGTGTCTTTCCAGATGCCGATCGATGTCATCAATGCCTTTATGCAGTCTGCTGAGGGCCTCGGCGAAACAGGTGAGGTCCTCCTTGTCGGTGAGGATCGTCTGATGCGCGCTGACTCTCGTCTGTCTGAAACATCTACACTCCTGTCAGAACGGGTCGACACGCCAGCAATTGATGCAGTCTTTGCCGGAGAGGCAACCGGCCGATCAGACTACGATGTCAACCATCTGGAAAATGAAGTTCGTACTTACGCCCGCGGTATTGAGTTCCTGGGCGTTAAGTGGGCGCTGGCAGCACAAATCACTGAGGACGAGGTCACCGCTGATTTGACCGCCATGCGCAACATTATTGCGATCATCACGCTTGCGTTGGTGGCGCTTATCACCGGCGCCGGCATTTTTCTGGCGCGTCAGATTGCCAATCCCATTTCTCATACAACCGACGCCATGAACCGCCTGGCTGCTGGTGAGACAGAATTGGAAATCGAAAACACAACACGTACAGATGAAATCGGTGAGATGGCGCGTGCCGTCGAAGTGTTCAAACAGAACGCACTGGATCGCATCGCGTTGGAGGCCGCCCAGGCCGAGGAACAAAAAGCCAAAGAGGCACGGACCGCCGGAATTGAGAAGCTCATTGGAGATTTTGACAATTCGATGGGTCAAATGCTGGGTGCGGTGAGTGCCGCAGCTACTGAGATGGAGCATACCGCCTCGGCAATGACCTCCACTTCTGAAACAACCAATGCCAAATCGACGGCGATTGCGGCAGCATCTGAAGAAGCAAGTGCTAATGTGCAAACCGTCGCCGGGGCAGCTGAAGAGCTCGCAAGTTCAATTCAGGAAATCCGCAGGCAGGTTGAGCAATCAACAAACGTAACGCGCAAAGCAACGGACACCGCACAGGAAGCCAATACACGTATCGAAGGCCTGTCCTCAGCTGCGCGCCAGATCGGTGAGGTCGTCACCCTCATTCAGGATGTTGCAGAGCAAACAAATCTACTGGCTCTCAACGCCACCATTGAGGCAGCACGTGCTGGCGACGCAGGCAAAGGCTTTGCAGTGGTTGCTTCTGAGGTGAAAGAACTCGCCAATCAGACAGCACGCGCGACTGAAGAGATCAGTCAGCAAATCTCCGCTGTTCAGGCGTCGACGGATGAAGCGGTTTCCGCCATTCGCGAAGTCACCTCCACTGTTGGAGAAATCAGTGAGATCTCGGGCGCGATTGCCAGCTCGATTGAGCAGCAGCAAGAAGCGACAGTTGAGATTTCCTCCAATGTGCAGGAAGCAGCATCAAGCTCCAACGAAGTGACATCCAATGTCTCTGGAGTTTCCTCCGCAGCGCAGGAGTCAGCGGGTGCTGCGACAGAGGTTCAGTCAGCGGCAGGCGAGCTAGCCGGTCAGGCTGAGTCCTTGAAGTCGACAGTCGACAAATTCCTGACGGATGTAAGAGCGGCCTAAACGCTCTCAGAGTTAAGACAAAGAGGCGCCCAAGGGCGCCTCTTTTTTTGCCTCATCCCTTGAACCCACCCTCATCCAGAAACGCTTGCTCTTGCTCTGTCGTTACGCGGCCCAGCAAAGCATTCCGGTGAGGAAAACGCCCGAACCGGGAAATTACATCCCAATGAAGCACCGCAAAGTCATAAGTATTGGCATCGTCTATTCGCTCTTTGAAATAGACAAGTCCTTGCTCCTGCACATCCAACCGTTCTGAATGCATGAAAGGCATATAGAGCCATTTGCGTTCGTCAAGTGGCACGAGCATGTCCTGTCCACGCTCAATCGCAAGCTCAACAATCTCCAAAGCCTTTTCGTCGCCAGAAAAAGCACACGGATCATCCCGCCAAATGTTCCGCGTAAACTGATCAAGCACAAGAATAAGAGCAAGCGTGCCAGATGACGTCTCTGACCAGTGGTCGAGGCCACCCTTCAGCCCATCATCGACTGTTGTGCCAAAGCGTGCGGCAATGGTTTGATCGAAGGCAGCGTCCTTCTTGAACCACTTTTCTGGTCCCGCCTCTGTCCAGAACGTGACGATGCCTGCTGGCGTCACACCCATTCCGTCTGCTCCTGTAAAATCGCGAGGGAGGCAAGTCTAGCGCGACAAGTCCGTCAGCGCCTACTAGGATATTGCCCGAGACGGCGCTAAGCCGCGAAGACAAAACAGGGAGCAGAACATGGCGCGTATTCCATATTTTAATCCGGCCGATGCTGAAGGCCGGCTTAAAGAGACAATCGAGAAGCTGCCAGGTCTCAACATTTTTCGCATGATGGCCCATTCGGGAGACCTGCTCGCGAAATTCACGGGACTCGGCAATCACATTCTGGGCCGTGCAAAGCTGGATGCCGTTCTGCGTGAAATCGCAATTATCCGGGTTGGGGTCTTGTCCAAAGCATCCTACGAGGTTTATCAGCACGAACGGATTGGCCGAGATATCGGCATGTCAGATGACCTGATCAAAGCAATCCATACTGGGCCAGACGCATCTGCGTTTGATGACCTGCAGCACCTTGTGATGGCCTTCACTGATGATGTTGTTTTAAATGTTCGCGCCAGCGACGCGACATTTGATCCGCTCGTCAAGCATTTAAGCCACAAAGAGATGCAAGAGCTCACGCTTACCATCGGGTATTACATGATGGTGTCCCGTTTTCTGGAAACCTTCGATGTGGACATTGAGGAAGAAGGGAACAAAGCAAGCGTCGACCTTAAGTCTCTGGAGCGCAAATAAGTGGCACGCCTTCCCTATCCAGATCTGAAGGGCCTGTCGCCAGAGAACAGAGATCTTATGGCAAGCCTGCCGCCTCTGAATGTTTTTCGGATGATGTCAGGCGCAGGCGCCTCCTTTGCACCCTTCATGCAGTTCATCAGCGCCTACCTCAATGAGGGTGTCCTTGATCCTGAACTACGGGAATTGGTCATTCTGAGGGTCGGTCATCTGTGCGGGTCTGCGTATGAAGTACATCAGCATGAGCGCGTGTCGCGCACGCTGGGCATGTCGGAAGCACGCATTCAAGCGGCCAAAAACAAACTGCCAAATGACCTTCTCAGTGACGCAGAGAATGCGGCACTACTATTCACAGACGAACAGGTGGCGCAGGTGAAGGTCAGCGATACGACCTTCACAGCAACGCATAAGCATCTCACTGACCCTCAGGTCGTTGAGCTCACCATCATCGTTGGAACCTACCTGATGGTCTGCCGTTTCCTGGAGACGCTCGAAATCGAGCTTGAAGAAACCGATATTGACGGATCTGGCCTGGAAGAAATCGAAGCCAGCGTCAAAAGCCTGAACGGTGGCGAATAAGATGGCCGATGACAAGAAGAAGCCTTCCGACGTCCCCCTGCCTGTCGGTGAGGAGGCAGCAGGGCAAGCACCGGGACGCGGTAGGCTGACGGGCAAACGGATTCTCATTGTTGGCGGCGGACAACGCACGGTCGATGCCGAGACAGACCCTGTCGGCAATGGCCGCGCCATGTCTCTGCTTTTTGCACGTGAAGGAGCTCAAGTAGCCGTCGCAGATATGGATACGGCGTCCGCAAACACGACTGTTGATCAAATCGCATCCCAAGGGGGCAAAGCTGTTGCCCTGACCGCTGACATCTCAGACCCGGACCAGGTGACATCCATGGTCACACAAGCCAGCGGTGCTATGGGCGGGCTGGATGGTATCGTCCTCAATGTGGGCATAGGAGCGGGCATGGGTCTGGAAGGATCAACCCCAGAGCTATGGGACCAGGTACTGGATGTAAATCTCCGCGGCCCCATGCTTGCCTGTCGTGCGGCCTTACCGTTGATGAATGAGGGCGGCGCGATCCTCTTCATCTCCTCTGTTGCCTCCATGAAGCCAGGCAGCCGCCTGCCGTCCTATGACGCATCCAAAGCAGCACTCTCTGGCCTTATGCGCCACGTGGCGCTAGAGGCAGAACGCAAAGCGATCAGAGCAAACATTGTGGCGCCTGGATTGATCGACACGCCCCTTGGTCGTCTGTCGACACAGGGCCGCCCAAGCCGCGCTCGCACAAACATACCTGGAGGCCGCCAGGGCACAGGCTGGGAGGTGGCTTATGCAGCACTCTTCCTCATGTCCGGCGAGGCATCATACATTAACGGCCAGGTCTTGGCCGTCGACGCAGGCCTTTCGACCATCCGCTGAATTCAATCTGGAGGAACGAGCATGTCATCTGCACACACATCCCTGGGGCTTCCCCAATTCGCCTACACCAAAGGTCTGCATGATCTGGGTAATGGCGGCTACGCCTATCTGCAGCCAGATGGGGGCTGGGGCTGGTCAAATGCGGGGCTCATCGTGGATGGCGATGAAGCGTTGCTTGTAGACACATTGTTTGACGTGCCTCTCACCCGCGAAATGTTGGATGCCATGCGCGCAGCGGAACCAAAGGCAGCGAACAACATCCACACACTTGTGAACACGCACCACAATGGGGACCACTGCAACGGGAATGAATGCTGTGAAGGCGCAGAGATCATTGCTCACAAGCTCGCAGCCGAAGCCATGCTGAAAGAACCGCCAGCGCTGCTCGCTGGCTTCCTGGATATGGCGCCAGACCTGGGCGACCTGGGCGACTTCATCACCAAAAGCTTCGGCGCCTTTGACTTTGACGGCGTCACACAAACACTTCCGACAACAACTTTTGAGACGGAACTCACCCGCAAAGTAGGCGACAAACAAGTACATCTCACCCATGTCGGCCCTGCACATTCACCTGGCGATATCATTGCCCACGTACCATCAGACAAAACCGTCTACACAGGTGACATCCTCTTCATCGAGGGGCATCCCATCATGTGGGAAGGACCCGTCCAGAACTGGATCGATGCCTGCAACGCCATCATGGCTATGGATGTGGAGACTGTGGTTCCCGGTCATGGCCCAATCACCGACAAACGCGGGGTAAAGGCTGTGCAGGACTATCTCATCCACACCCGCGACGAAGCCAAGAAGCGTTATGACGCGGGTATGAGTGCCATGGAGGCCTGTAAGGACATCAATTTTTCTGACTATGACAGCTGGGGAGACGGCGAGCGCATCATCATCAACGTCACCACCCTCTACCGGGAATTCTCTGGCGAAGAAACCGAACCCGACATTCCGACGCTCTTCGGGCAGATGGCAGAACTTGCCAAAGATCGCGGCTGATCCCTCAGCTCGATCGAAAGAAGGTCTAGAGTGAACATCAAGAACATCATTTTTGATTGGGACGGGACTCTGGCTCAAACCCTAGACCTATGGCTTGGGGGCTACAAAAGGTCTCTCGAAAGCCGTGGCCTGAGTTTTGGAGCAAGAGAGATTGTCGAGGAGTTCTTCCATAACCACCATGAAGTACCAGACAGGCATCCCAATATTGATTTTCCTGCAATAGCAGCCGAAACACGCGATCATGTGTTTAAAGCCTCTCATGAAGTGAATCTCTATTGCGGTGCGCTAGACACACTGAAACAGCTAAGGCTAGACCGAAAATCACTCAGCCTCGTGAGCTCCAGTTCCCGACAACTTCTAACGAATGGCTTAGAGGCGCATGATCTGCACATATTTTTTTCATCCACCATCGCAGGAGATGATGGCTACGGGCACAAGCCAGACCCAACGCCTTTCAAAGAAACTCTCGAAAGAATGGGCGCCGCTGCAAGCGAAACGCTGATAGTTGGAGATAGCCACGTGGACATTGAGGCCGGAAAAGCACTCGGTTGCCGTACTTGCTTATTCACACCACATCAGAACAACTTGTTTCACGACTTTGAACATTTAAAGTCTCTGGATCCTGATTGCGAGATAGATGATCTGTCAGCCATTCTTACTCACGTCTAAATCAGGTGGCTATAGACACTTCAACCTCTCAACAGCTCCACTCCCTCTCTGAAAGCACATCATGACCGACATGCAAAATGCCATTCTCTTCCATCAATACGACATCTCACCCTTCTCAGAGAAGGTGCGCGTAGCGTTTGGCATCAAGGGGCTCACCTGGTACGCCGTCGAGCAACCGGTCATTATGCCAAAACCGGAACTGACGACACTTACCGGCGGGTACCGAAAGATCCCGGTCATGCAGATCGGAGCAGACATTTATTGCGACACCCAGATCATCCTGCGTGAGATCGAAAAGCGCTATCCAACCCCGTCGCTCTTTGTGGGCGGTGACAAAGCGCTCGGCTGGGGCATGGGCCTTTGGACGGACAGAGTGCTGTTTCAGGCTGCTGTGGCCGTAATTTTCGGAACCACTGAGGGTTTTGCAGACGAGGCCTTCATGAAGGACCGGGAGAAATTGATGGGCCGTCCTTTCAACACCGATGAGATGCGAGCTGGCGCACCTATGATGATGGAACAGCTGCGCGCGCAACTTGATTGGCTGGAAGAACAACTCTCCGATGGTCGTGCCTTCCTGATGGGAGCCGATGCAGGCATCGCCGACGTCAACGCCTTTTACAACCTAGCCTTCATCCGCTGGATTGCACCAGCAGGTGCCGCTGTCATCGACGCCTTTAGGAACGTTGTTGCCTGGGAGAAGCGCATTCAGGAAATCGGCCATGGCGACAGGCAGGAGCTCGGTCGCGAAGAAGCCCTGGACATCGCCCGAGACACAAGCAGCACAGAGACCGAAACGGCGGATCAGGGAGAGCCCAATAGCTTGATGCCCGGAGATCAGGTGCATGTGATGGCAGACGATTACGGCCGCGATCCAATCGCTGGTGTGCTGGTCTCGTCCTCCGCGCAACACGTAGCCATTAAACGCAACGACCCCCGTGTCGGCGATGTGGTCGTTCATTTCCCTCGGGCTGGCTTCTTGGTCATGAAGGCAAGCTAGTAGTGCGCAATGATGGATCTTCGTTTCGACAAGACGGTGCTGACATTGCCGCACCATGGCTTTCCCGCACTGGCAGCAGAAGCTGCCGGTGAGGGCCATGCCTTCCTGGAACGCATGCAAGACGATTGGGACACGGGCAAAAACCGCTTTTCTGCACCCGGCGAATATGTGGTGGGTATCAGCTTGGGTGACAGGCTGGTCGCAATTGGCGGCCTAAACAAAGACCCATATGCCATCGAAGCAACGACCGGCCGCCTCCGCCATCTTTATGTCACGGCAGCCCATCGGCGGCGCGGCATTGGTCGCGCTCTTGTTGACACGTTGCTCTCGCAAGCCGGGAGTTACTTTCACCGCGTTCGCCTCCGCACCGACAGCGCGGAGGCAGCAGCTTTTTATGAAAGCTATGGGTTTCATCCGACCCGCGAGCCTGACGCCACCCATAATCTTCGTCTCAACGCCTAAAGGGCGCGGACTAGTTGGCAGTCATGCCACCATCAATGACAAGTTCTGTGCCGGTCATATAGCGGGACTCATCTGATGCCAGGAAGACCACACCAGCAGCAATGTCTGCGGGAAGTCCTGCTTTACCACCAGGGACACTGAGCGAGGCAAGCGTATCTGGATCAATGGCATTGGCACCATCTACAATCGCTTCTGAATTGCCGAACGTGTCATTGTCGATAATAGATTTCGTCCAGATCGCCGTATCGATGATCCCTGGATGCACCGAATTGCTGCGAATATTGTTTCCTGCCTGAGCGCACTCAAGAGCAACCGCCTTAGAGAAAAGGCGAACAGCGCCTTTGGTGGCACAATATCCCGAAAGCCCTGGCGCCCCACCAAGCCCCGCAATAGACGATACATTGATGATCGATCCGCTGCCGCTCTCAGTCATTGCTGGGATCGCATATTTGCAGCCAAGGAACACGCCATCAATATTGATGGACGTTTGGACACGCCAATCTTCCAGGCTCATTTCGG
>CBDIPP010000007.1:0-176689 GCA_965283695.1 uncultured Parvibaculaceae bacterium
GGTTACATCTGGACGCCCGGTTTCGTCCAAAACCTCCTGCACCACGTCACCGAAGCTTGAGAAGTCCTCCGTTTCCAGCACAACCGGCGGTGTCAGGGTCTCCATACCAAGCTTGGCATCGACGTAGGAAAAACGCGCATAAGTACCGCCAATGTCTGCGACCAGAACGCGCGAGCCGTCTCTAATGTATTCCATGGTGCACCTCTCTCGTTCGAAGCTCTTCGTCAGACGGTTCAGTCGACTCAATAATCGCTTTTTACTGCGCCGCGCGGACAACATCCTTGCGGTGAGGTATCCATATTCTAAATCGCGTTCCGGTGGCACTGGTTTCAACAAGCTCCAGCGTACCGCCATGAGCGCGCACCAGATCCGCGGATATCGCAAGACCGAGCCCAGTTCCTCCTTGGCGTGTGGTTCCGCCGAAAGGCTGGAACAGACGTTCACGGGCAGCGTCGGGAATACCTGGCCCGGTATCCACCAACTCAATGGTCACTGACTCTACATCATTGAACGCTGATACTGAAATCTCGCCGCCCGTTTCCATAGCCTGGGCTGCATTCCGCCCAAGATTGAGGAGAATTCGAAATAAATGATCCGGATCAGCGTCGACCTCAAGCCCATCGGCAACATCAATGCGGATGGAAACGGGACTACCCTCTTCAAGACCTATTGCTTCCATCGCCTCCGTCGCGAGATCCTTCAACGCGACAGGGCGACGATCCGGTGGCGCTTCTTCGCTGCTGCCAAACTTGAGTGTGTTGGTGCAGAGCTGAATGGCACGATCAATGGATGCAAAAAAGGCGCGGCGCCAAGCTTTGCACAGTTGGGTCATCGACACCGCCCAGGCGGTCTGAGATCAGCTGTGTGCTCGCCAATATGTTGCGCAGGTCATGGTTGATCTTACTGATCGCGGTTCCGAGCGACGCAAGACGCGCTTGTTGGTTCAAGGTAGAGCGCACCTGTGTCTGGAGGTCAGCCAATTCCCGCTCGGCAACACCGATTTCATCAAGTCGCGCCGATGGTTCAATGACACGGGATGCATCGTCAGGCTTTTCACTAAAGGCCACCATGTTTTCAGTGATGCGTCGCATGGGACGGACCAGGAAAAAGTTCAGGGCAAAAAAGACAAGAGACGCCGTGATGATGGAAATCAGGATCGACAGGTTGAGAATGTTGGTCGAAAAATCGAGCATGGCCTGCCGAAGCGGCGTCTCGTCGAAGACGATTTCGATAAAGTCCCCGCCTTCAAACCGAGGCTTGCCGATCACGCGAATGGTGCGGCCATCTTCCGCCATCAGGCAGTCAAACATGTCCATGACAATGTCGAGAAAGGTCGCATCGCGCAGATCATAGGTCGCGTCGATCGCCGGTGGCATGTCGTCTCGCAGGATTAATCGACGCGCTGCGTTTCTATGCAGAACAACGGCAAAAGCTTCTGCATTTGTCAGAAGCTCATCGCGAAGCGTGCTCGCGACCATATTGTCCGGTGTTGCTTCGAGGGCAAGGGTCGCGATCTGGGCTTGAGCCAAACGTTGCTTGATCCAGCTGTCTCGGAAGTTGGAGAGAGAGGGCACATAGATCAAGACTTCTGCCAGCATCACAAACAGAACGGTGAGCACCAGGAGCTGTGCCGACAGGCTGCGGCGCAAGGGGGGCAACAAGACGCGCAACCGGTGCCGCGGTGACCTGTGGCCCGACATCCTTATCTGCATCCGTCACATCGTTGATCTCTCGATCCATGTTCCGCCTGTTTTCCGTCGCGCGGCGCTTATGCGCTGTTCAGGAGTATAGCGGAAAGGGACCCTATCCGAACAGGCCAAGGAACTTCACAATTGCCCTCGTCTTCCAGCTAAAGAGCGTCGGCGTGTAATAAGAACCGGCTGCCCGCTTGCTGATTTCAGTCAGGGTCGGGTATGGCGCAACCGCGCCAGCCATCGCACCGATTTTCAGCCCCTGTGACTTGGCAAGCACCCAGGGTTGCAACAGGTCGCCGGCATGGGGCCCGACAATGCTGGCACCCAGAATGCGTCCATGACTGTCGGTCACGACTTTTACAAGACCCCGTGTCCGGCGTTCAGCCTGCGCCCGGTCGTTTTCTGCCAGCGGCCAGCGCAGCACTTCGATCTTGCCGTGTTTCTTGCGGGCTTCTTCTTCCGTCTCACCCACATGAGCAAGCTCCGGGTCGGTATAGGTCGCCCAGGGAATCGAAGAATGGTCTGCTTTCGCTGGAATGCGGAACAGAATATTCCGGATGACAATGCCCGCGTGATAGCCAGCCACATGGGTGAATTGAAGGCCACCTGCGACATCACCGATCGCAAAGACTTTCTTGTTTGTGGTTCTGAGGCGCCCGTCAACGGTGATTCCTGCACGTTCATACTTGATACCCGCATTTTCAAGGTCGAGCCCTTCGACATTTGGACGCCTGCCCACAGCAAGCAGCAGATGTGATCCGGACACTGTTTCTTCACCAGCCTCTGTCTCGATGGAGACACTGACACCGTCACCCTCTTTTGCGACAGACGTAACCTTCGCACCCTCGCGGATATCGACGCCATCTTCCCGAATGGCATCCAACACCAGGGCGGTAAGTTCAGGATCGTCTTTGCCGAGCGCTTTCAGGCCTTCCAGAACAGTGACCTTGGCACCGAGACGACGATGCGCCTGCGCCAGTTCCATCCCAATGGGTCCGCCACCCACGATGATGAGATGATCCGGGCGTTCTTTCAGATCGAACATGGTTTCGTTGGTGAGGAACGGCACCGTGTCGAGGCCGGGGATCGGTGGAACGGCAGGTGACGACCCGGTTGCAATCACGAAGCGTCGCGCCTTAATGGTCTGATCGCCAGCCTGCACAGTTTGTGGACTCGCAAAGCGCGCGGCCGCCTGGATGACCTGAACGCCGAGACCTTCGAACCGCTCAACACTGTCTACTGGAGCAATCCCTGCGATCACTTCGTGGATGTGATCATGAACGCGGCCAAAATCGACGTCCAGCGGTTGAGGCTTCACGCCAAAAGCTTCGCCGTCGCCCATGCCATGGGCATGTTTGGCGGCAGCAATCAAAGCTTTAGAAGGCACACAGCCATAGTTCAGACAGTCGCCACCCATCTTGCCCTTTTCGACGAGGACAACTTTCGCGCCCATCTGCACAGCACCCGCCGCAACAGACAGGCCACCTGACCCGCCTCCAATGACACAAATGTCCGCTTCAATCACATTGCTCATGATGTTTCCTCACACTCCCAGATAGAGGTGCCTTTTTTAGACGCGCACTCGACTAAGTCTTTGGCAGAAAATCCGCCCACACTTTTCCTGATTGCGCTCAAGTTATGCTTCTTCTTTTGAAAAACGTTTGTAGATGACAGGCACCAAAGACAGAGCGGCAAGCGCCAGAATTGGCCCCAAAACTTCCGGCTGAAAAATGATACCGAGATTGGGTTCGCCGCCCTCATCAAAAATCGCGCCCAGACCATTGCCAACACTGGCGAAGACAAAAGTGCCTGGAATGATGCCGAAGAAGGTCGCTACGATGAAGGTGCGCAGTTTCACACCCAGGAAAGCCGGTGCCAGGTTCACGAGGAAGAACGGAAAGAGGGGCACTAGGCGCAGCACCATCAGATAAGAGAATGCATTCTTCTGAAAGCCTGCTTCCATTTTTTGAATGCCGGGACCTGCCTTTGCGCGCAATGTGTCGCCGAGTGCCGTTTTTGCGATCAGGAAGACAATGGTTGCACCGATGGTCGCGGCAACCACAGTCGCCAACCCACCAAAGATGGTGCCGAAAAGAAAGCCACCAGTCAGCGTGGCAATGAGAGCGCCCGGCAATGAGAAAGCGACCATGACTGTATAGATCGCCATATAGACCGTGAACGCCAGCGCCGTGTTTTCAGCAACGAAGGTCTGCAAAAATTCGCGGTTCTCTTTCAGAGCATCAAGGCTGACATATTGCCCCAGATCCAAAACAAAGAACGCAGCGAGCCCCGCAGCGAGTATCACTAAGGGTATCAATCGGCCGAGACTGAATCCCGACTGCTTCACATCTGAACTTTCGTCGCTCATTCTTTTCCTCCCAGTCGGTTCTTCACGAACCAGACGTGTCGTTCAGGGACCAATCATAATCGTATCCCTGGACACGTGTTGTGTTTTCGAGTTTCTCGGCTAGATCGCCTTCGGCATATGACCGCAGATGCGCAATAAGGTTGGCTGTGCCTTTGCCGAAATCTTCTGAGTACCAATCATAAATCTTAGACACACGGAGCGCACTTCCCTGGAAGGTCGCGCCACGGGGACTGTTTATGTAGTCGCGGGCTGCAGCTTCCAGATCCGCTTCCAGGGTTTTTCCCGTGAATGGTTTGGTCGGCAGGTTGGGACATCCGATAGACGCGCAATTTACTGCATAGTGGACACGAGGGTCCTTCCAGATAGGGCGCAGAATGCGATGTTCGATGTCATCCAGCGTCAATCGCTCTCCGTCGACAGTAACGAGCTTCGCACCCCAGGGGCCTGTTGAGAAAAAACCCGGGGAGATACTAATCTTGCGAATGGAACTGACGGGGTAGTGGTCGAGGATCACCCGGACTGTTGTCGCGTTGTAGAGGTTGGCCCAGAAGGCGAACTGCTCGTTCTTATTGAGCCCATCCACTTCCACCGCCTCAAGGCTCGTGATGTAGAGTTCCAGCTTGTCGCGATCTTCCTCACTCGCCGCCAGGCTCGCATAGTCGACCTTGTTGGCTTCGCCGTCCGCCGCCGGGCACGAGATAGGCATCCAAAAGAGCCTGCCAGTCGGAATGATCAATGGTCATGGTCGAACTCTCCTCATAAGCGCTCCACCGGGTCCAGGCATCGGCTGCTGGAACCTGGGTCGCCCCGATTAAAAGCCAACCTAGGGCGATTATGCCTAGAAAGAACAACCCAATGGGCCTTGAGCGCTTTTTTGAACCGCCCAGCCGTTGATAATGCCGCTCTGTCACTGTCAGGACCATGTCGTCTCCTTCTTGCGCCAGACTGCTATGCTTTCCAGACGCAATTCTCCGTGTGTACCGGAAGGTAGGGAGCCCATGCGAAAAAACCCGCAAAAGTCACCTGCTTGTGAGAGAGTGTCAGAGCAGGTGACCCCCAAGTGATTGGTATGAGAGTGCCGGATTCTGCGACTTTTCCGGTCTCTTTGGCCATTTGAGGCCAAAATTGGCTGATTTCTGCGGCATTTACCTTCAAAACACGGCCCGAGAGTCGTTGACTTGCCCCCCGCCATTGCTTATACACGCGGCCAGTCTAGCCGTTGGGCATCCGCCCGCGGCTTCTATTGTTATGGGGGCACGCCAGCAACGTTCTGGTCAGGAGCCCTAGTCGGAGAAGACCCGTGAAACGGACATACCAACCAAGCGCACTCGTTCGCAAACGCCGTCATGGTTTCCGCGCTCGCAAAGCAACAAAAGCTGGCCGCGCAATCCTTTCTGCGCGCCGGTCAAAAGGCCGCAAGAAGCTTTCCGCTTAATCTTTCCCTTAGGGCGAGATGACCCTCTCAGCAGGGTCTCTGATGCGGAGAGCCCCTTTTCTTGTCGATTACCCACTCTTTTCGAGGACCCAAGGGGACCCGATAATGGAGCGCCTCAAGGCCCGCCGCGATTTCCTGAAAGCCGCCAGAGGCCGCAAATGGGCGGCGCCAGGGCTCGTGCTTCAGGCTCAGAAGCGAACCCAGGCACAGGCCGAGCCTCTAGTAGAGGCGCGAGTCGGCTTTACCGTTACAAAAAAAGTGGGCAAAGCCCATATCAGAAACCGGGCAAAACGTCGGCTGCGTTCTGTCGCATCTGACGTTCTGGCACTTGCCGCGCGTCCGGGTTACGACTACGTCCTAATCGGACGCGCGGGAACTATTTCCCGCTCCTATCCTGATCTTACGAAGGATCTTGAAACGGCTCTCGCCAAAGTGCACGCGCAGAAGAAACGCGCGGACACAGATAAGCGGCGACAGGCATCTCAGAAACAAGGGTGATCTTAGTTCATGTCTGACAATAAGAATTTACTTCTTGCCGCTGTCCTATCGATGGCCGTTCTTGCAGGTTGGCAGTACTTCTTTATTGAGCCGAAGATGGAAGCCGAGCGCGCTGTGCAGGCAGAAATCGCCGCGGCGCAAGAAGAAGCAGCTGAATCAGCCATTCCACAGGTCCTAGACAGCCGACCCAACAGCCCCGCTGATCTTGGCGATGGTACATTGCTGACCGGCCTGCCACGTGACCTGGCGCTCACCCAGAGCGAACGCGTCCAGATTGATACAGATCTTGTCGCAGGCTCGATCTCGCTCACCGGTGCCCGGATCGATGACCTTCAACTGCACACCTACCGTGAGACGGTTGATCCTACATCACCGGAAATTGTGCTTTTCTCGCCGGCCAATTCGATCTCACCTTATTTCGCTGAGTTTGGCTGGTCTGCGCCTGCCTCTGCGGGCTTGACGCTTCCGACCCGCGACACGGTTTGGACAGCACCTTCTGGTGCGTCGCTTGCCGCCAATGGGTCCGTCACGCTCACTTATGACAATGGCGAAGGCCTCATCTTCAACCGCACCATCACGATCGACGAGAACTATATGTTCACGGTCGATCAGAATGTCACCAACAATACCGGCTCAGCGGTCACACTTTATCCGTACGGCCTGGTGTCGCGCACGGGCACGCCGGAAATTGAAGGCTTCTTCATCCTGCATGAAGGCATGATTGGGGTGCTTGGTGAGGAAGAAGGGCTTGTCGAAATTGACTATGACGAGATCCTTGAAGACCGCGAGATCAAATACACCGCCAATGAAGGTTGGCTCGGCATAACCGATAAGTATTGGGCGACGGTTCTGATCCCTGAACAAGGCGCCAATTTTGATGCGCGGTTCTCTGAAGGTCCCAACCCGCGCAAGAATGTTTATCAGACTGACTATCTGGTCGTTGACGGCCTGACAGCGGAGCCAGGCACCTCTCTCAATCACACAGCACGGCTTTATGCGGGCGCCAAAGTGGTCGAGATGATCGACGCTTATGACGAAGAAGGTATCTTCCGTTTTGAACTGATGATTGACTGGGGGTGGTTCTACTTTCTTACCAAACCCCTCTTCGTTGGGCTTGATTATGTCTTCGGCATTGTCGGCAATTTTGGTATCGCCATCCTGATCGTCACCGTGATCATCAAGATCTTCTTCTTCCCGCTTGCTAACCGCTCCTACGAAGCGATGAGTAAGATGAAGAAGCTGCAGCCCGATATGGAAAAGCTGCGGGATCAGTATGCTGATGACAAGATGAAGCAGCAGCAAGAGATTATGGAGCTCTATAAGAAGGAGAAAGTGAACCCCCTTGCTGGTTGTTTGCCGGTCGTGATTCAGATCCCGGTCTTCTTTGCTCTCTATAAGGTCCTCTTCGTCACCATCGAAATGCGTCATGCGCCCTTCTATGGCTGGATCCAGGATCTGTCCGCGCCTGATCCAACGACCCTGTTCAACCTGTTTGGACTGATCCCATGGGATCCACCATCGCTTCTGATGGTTGGTGTCTGGCCGATTCTTATGGGCATCACGATGTTTGTGCAGCAGCGAATGAACCCTGCTCCTTCGGACCCAACGCAGCAGATGATCTTCACCTGGATGCCGCTCTTCTTTGTCTTCATCCTGGCAAGCTTCCCTGCTGGTCTCGTAATTTATTGGGCATGGAACAACCTGCTATCAGTTCTGCAGCAGGGCGTTATCATGCGCCGTCAGGGCGTGCCGATTGAGCTTTTCTCAAACCTTGGCTTTGAGAAATTGTTTAAGCGCTCTGCCAGCAAAGACGAAACTTAACCCGTGATGGACGACGATACTCCCAAGGAGAAAGCAGCGCTGGAAGCAGGGCATTGGCTCTTTGCGCAGCCCTGCACTTTCGTGAAAGGTGTCGTCAAACTTGATGGGCTTCCCAACGACGCGCTCCCTGAGATCGCCTTTGCGGGACGCTCTAACGTGGGCAAATCGAGCCTCGTCAACGCCATGACGGGTCGCAAGACTCTCGCGCGTACATCGAACACGCCCGGTCGCACCCAGGAAGTGAACTATTTCACCCTTGGCCAGCCGGGCCGTGAGGGTCTCTTTCTCGTTGATCTGCCGGGATATGGGTACGCCCGGGAATCCAAGGACCGGATTGCAACCTGGACCGATCTGGTGATGACCTATCTGCAGGGTCGCGCAACGCTCCGACGGGTCCTGCTGCTTATTGATGCGCGCCATGGCATCAAGAAGAATGATGAAGAAGTGATGGCCATGCTGGACAAGGCCGCTGTCTCCTACCTCATCGTGCTCACCAAAGCTGACAAGCTCAAAAAGGGTGAGATTGAAAAGCGGCTGGAAACAACCAAGGCCCAGCTCCGCAAACATGTCGCAGCTTTTCCAGAAATCGCCGTCACTTCCTCGGAGAAGGGCACAGGCATTCCTGAACTCCGCGCCCATATTGCCGAACTGGCAGAGCTTGCTCCCATGGGATATAAAGCTGACACGTAAAGTCTGGCGCGAAACCAGGCTCACAATGCAGGGGACAGGCGTGCGCTTGCGCAAGTATGGCGCACCCATCAGACAGCAGTGATGATCGACCAAGAAAACGACCCAGGGACCGGCATCGACCGGGCAAAAATCCTCTCTGAAGCGCTGCCCTACATGCAGCGCTATGACAAGCGGACGATTGTCGTCAAGTATGGCGGGCATGCCATGGGCAATGCCGACCTTTCAGCTCAGTTCGCCCGAGATATTGTCCTTCTCAAACAGGCTGGCCTTAACCCGATCGTCGTCCATGGCGGCGGCCCGCAAATTGGGGCCATGTTGAAGAAGCTCAATATTGAAAGCACGTTTTCCGATGGGCTCCGGGTGACCGACAAAGATACGGTCGAAGTTGTGGAAATGGTGCTGGCCGGCTCGATCAATAAGCAGATTGTGGGTGCGCTCAATCAAGCGGGTGGGCGGGCTGTCGGCCTTTCGGGCAAAGATGGCAATCTCCTCATTGCTCGGAAAGTCGCACAAAAGCACGACCCAGATTCCAATGTGGAAAAAGCCGTGGATCTTGGATTCGTTGGCGAACCTCAGAAGGTAAACCCGGAAATTCTGGAAACCATGATTGCTTCTGACATTATTCCGGTCATTGCGCCTCTTGGTGTGTCAGAGACAGGGGACACCTATAACATCAACGCTGATACCGCTGCGGGCGCCATCGCTGCTGCAACAAATGCCAAACGCCTTCTCCTTCTCACCGATGTGAGCGGTGTTCTCGATAAAGAAGGAACACTCGTCACCGGCCTTACTGTTGCGGAAGCCAACGCCTTGATGGCAGATGGCACCATCTCCGGTGGCATGATTCCGAAGCTTGAAACCTGCATTGACGCCGTGAATGAAGGGGTTGAGGCTGTGGTCATTCTAGACGGTCGGGTGCCCCACGCGGTGCTGCTGGAACTCTTTACCGAACATGGTGTTGGCACCCTCATTAAAGACGGGTAGCGCCAACGCAGCGACAATCACGCCGCAGAGACCCAAGAGCACTTGGCAGACCTCCCTGGAATGCTATTGTCTGAACAGAGAGACTTGGCCGGGGGGCACGTATTTTGGGTCGAGAAATATGAACGAAGTTAGCAGCGGGCTGCGATGGTTCGCTCCGCATAACGCACTTGCGACCGCCATTTTCTGCGCCGCATTCCTTTTCGCATCTCTTGTCTTGGCCTCTCCGGCGAAAGCAGAATATCGCTTCTGCAACACCACCACCTATGTCCTGGACGCTGCGATTGGCTACGAATCCGACGAAGGGTGGCAAAGCCAGGGATGGTTTCGCATCCTGCCCGGCGCCTGCAACGCGGTTCTTCCCGGGCGCATTGAACATGACGAATATTATGTTTTTGCCCGCTCGATAGATGCCCATGAAGGTGGCACAAAATATTTCAGCGGATCCGATCGCTTCTGCACAGCGCCGGGGGATTTTCTCGTCAATGACCGGACCAATTGCGCCACGCGCGGATTTGATGGGTTCGACTTTACCCGCGTAGAAACCCGGACAGGCGACAAATGGACGACGACCTTCTCAGAACCCAGCAACTACACCCGGAAGCGCGCAGAGATCGCCGGAACCCAGAGACTGCTGCGCGACACCGGCGCCTCAATTTCCCAGATCGATGGCCTGAGCGGCAGACGCACAACAACAGCGATTACGAACTTCCAGCAATCAAAGAACCTCCGAGCAGATGGCAAGATTACACCTGCTCTTTTCAACGCTCTTATCGAAAGCGCTGATCAGCGCCAGGCGGCCACCGGCTTGTCGATCTGCAACACGACAGATTTTCTCGTCTGGGCTGCGGTTGGCTATCAAAGCGGTGAAGATTTTGCATCCAGCGGTTGGATCCGCATCGAACCGGATCGCTGCGAAAAGGCCATCAAGGGCGAACTAAAAGAGCAGTACTATTACACCTACGCAGAGGCTGTTGACGGCGGCGGGCTGGTCGCACGCCGCGCGAGCCAGGATCTCGTCTGGGCGGGCAATCACACATTCTGCACTAAGGGCACCCGGTTTGAGATTGAGGGCCGCGAAGGATGCCCAGAGCGCGGTTTTGATGACACCGGCTTTAAACGGATCGATACAGGTGAAGCACTTGTGTGGACAGAAACGCTCAAATAGCTACCCACCCTCTCCCTTGGGTTCAATCTCAAAGAATGCCAGTTGTAGGTTCATTTTCTTGTCTTCAAGCGGATATTCGAACCCGTTTTTGGGAAGCAGAACGTCCGTGTGTTTTATGCTGAGCGCCTTCTGAACGGCCAGCGCCGTTCTCATGCTGAGTTCCGCCTTCCAACAGACCGATGTGATCGCCTCTGGTGATTTGGCGTCCATAATTTCGGTGACTTTTTTCACAGGCACTTCGACCAAGAGTGAGAGCGCCATGCTCACGCATTCTTTTTGCCCTGTATCTGCAAGCGTGGTGACCAAGGCATTATCCAGTTTACCTGCCTCATAAGCCTTGCGAACGGATGCAAGAGTGGCATCGAGCTTTTCGGTGCCATCTTCACCCTCAACGCGCTCCATGACGCGGTCTCGCAGTTCTTTCTGCGTTTCTTCGTCTAAGCCTTCGCGCGCCAACAAGTCCTCCAGAAGGGATCTGGCAACGAAGCTCGCAATACGTTTGATGGCACGGATGGAAAGGTTCGGCCGCATCACTAGCGGCTCATGAAGCGCTTCAACATCAATCGCTGTGGTAATCAGAAGATCGAGTGTGTCTTCCCTGATCTGCACGTTAGGATTAGCGAGCAATGCAGTCACAGCTGGTATGTCCAGAGACTGCGCTACTTTCTCGACAATCTCGTCGCCCATGTTTTCGCGGCGCGCAATGGCTTCTGCAGCGCCATCCACCGCGCTGCCAGCGATCAGTTCCATCAGATCCGCATCGGACAGGAGCGGCGAATATTCAAGCACCGGGGCCGCGACAGATATCTCAACGTCATTGGCGAGCTTCTTGATTATGCGCTCCGGTACATTGTCGGTCGCCTTAATCTCTTCAGCGACAATGGCACGCACACGCGGAAGCTTGTCAGCGGCGAGCTTCTCAACAAGTGCAATCACCCGCTCTAACAAATCTCCCTGCATATTTTCATCGGCACCGGGTACCAGTCTCGAGATCCGCCGTGCAAGTTCCACGCGCACAAGCTCTTCAGGATCGTCCGCCAAAATCTCGCTGGCTTGGATGGGTGTGGACGGGTTTGCTGCAACTGCGACGCGAACATCCAACATCTCGTCTTCCGACAGGTAATAGAGCACTTCACGAGGCGCGTCGGTTCGAGAGGCCAGCTCCCGTTTGGCTGCCCGGGAATGCCTCTCCAGGACAGCGCGCGCGTCCTCATAGCTCAGCTCGTTGGGCAAACGCCGCCAGGAGAAGATTTTGTTCAACAGGTTCTTCATGATGTCCCCTCGGACAGTTCCCCGGTTATCCCATTGCCGATTGTTGGCTGCGCCGCCTGATCAACAGTCGGGAGGCTGTTCTCAGACGCCATTTTCCAGGTTCCCTTGCCAGACCGCTTCACTTCATAAAGCGTGTGGTCGGCGCGAGCCATGAGGCTCTGAAGTTCTTCGCCGGGCTTTGCACTTGCGATCCCAATAGAGAGGCCCGGCAGAACCTCCTCGCCATATTCCGCTGCGACAATATTGAATGCTCGGACAAGTCGTTCCGCTGTCAGGGCAGCAAGGGCGCCGGGCGCTTCACCACAATACCCGATCCACATGGCGAACTCATCACCCCCCAGTCGGGCGGCGAGATGGTCCCCACAGGGCAGGTCTGCTATCGCGTCTCCCATCAGGGAAGAAAGTGATGTTAACAATGCATCGCCAACGGGATGACCATAGGTGTCATTGACCGCTTTGAAATTGTCCATATCGATGAACATGAGGTTGCCAGCGGCATCCTCGCCGGTATGCAGAGCCAAGCTTTCGCTCACACCCGCAATGAAGGCACGCCTATTCAACAGTCCCGTCAGTTCATCGGTCCGGGACAATCGATCAAGCTCACGGAGTTGACGGGCATGTTCAATAGCATTCGAGAGATGGTCTGCAGCATGGGCAAGCATGGCCTCTGCACGGCCGGCTGTATCCAATAGTACGACAAACCCGTTCATGACATCCCAATGATGGGTGAGAAGGCAGAGGAAGGGTCCCTCCCGCCAAATCTGGTAGGCCTGCGCCTGCTCATCGGACGGAATAGCGGTGTCCATCAAACTGCCAAAATCCGGGTCAGGCAGATCTGTTGCAATGGTCGAGTCAATGTGCCGTGCTGCTGGCTTCAACGGAGTGCCATCAGCCTGGAGCGGCACAACCCATGCGGCGGCGGCCTGAAAGGATGTCACCAGAACGCGGGCCGCAGCACGCAGCATATCGTGGGGTTGCATTTCCTGCTGGATCGCGCGCGCAATCGCGGAGATGAGCGCGTCGTCGTCGCGCTGTTCGTCCAGTTCGCGCGCCCGGCGGCGTTCGGCGGTCACGTCGCGCGCCACACCGCGCGCACCACACCATTCACCACAATCATCGGTCAATGGCCGAACCGAGGCGACAAGACAGGCGGCGTTCCCATCTTCACCTCGGATCCAGACTTCGGTTTCCGTAATCGGTTCTAGTGCCGCGAACAGCGCCACGAGATGACTTGCCTCGTGGGGATCCATCGCCAGCCCCGCAGGCGACGCACCATTCAACGCCAGCGGCAGATAGCCGACAATGCCCTGGGGGCTTACAAATGAGAATTTCGACGACGCATCGACTTCCCAGACAAAATCGCCGGAGCAGTCTGCGAGGTCGCGATAAAGGGCGCGGGAACTGACCAAGGCCTCGACCAGGTTCCCTTCCAGCGAGACATTGCGTGCCAGCAATAGGATGCCCGCGCCAGCACTCAAGGACAGGTCCACAGGAAGGGCGGTGATGTCATAGGTCAAGTTTCCTTCATCGCGCGCTGCCGACGGCACAATAATGCGCTTGGACAGGGGCACGCCTGTGCGGCCAACATCTAGGAAGGCGCTCGCGGTTTCGTTTACTTGGTCCAGAGCCCGTCCCTCTGTCACGCCCATAAGACGGACAAGCTCGTCACCCGCCTCATTGTTTGCGAGCACGGCACCGTCCTGCGCCAGCAACAAGCCCGGTCCACGGAAACGCTGCAGCAGCTCACGCGGCGCGATTGATGCAACATCAACAAGCTCCGACGAAGACACATCAGTTTGCGCGGTGGACATCAAACCAGGAACCTTTGAACTCAAGAATACAGGGCTCAAATCTAACAATTGGCTCTTAATGGGCCTTTAAGCAGTGATTTAAGTTGGTTGCCAATTGGTGAATGCGTCGGCAGAGTGCGGCTCAGAACCACGAGTGCCCCTGATATGTCTGAAACGCCTAAGCAAAGCCTGAAAAACCCCGAGTTTCTCCACATTGAGACCTGGGTGTTTGACCTGGACAACACGCTCTATCCGCCCGAATGTGATCTGTTTTCGCAAGTGGATGTGCGAATGCGGGACTTCATTTCAGACTATTTAAACGTTGATCCAGAAGAAGCCCGACGCCTGCAGAAGCATTATTACGTTGAACATGGAACAACGCTCAGCGGTCTCATGAAAATGCATGATCTCGCACCGAAGGCATTCCTGGACTATGTGCACCAAATCGATGTGAGCCATATCGCGCCGGCAGATGATCTCAACCAGGCGATCGAGCGCCTGCCAGGCCGCAAAGTCATTTTCACCAACGGAACCGTTGCTCACGCCGAAAACGTGACAGAGCAGTTGGGGATCACCCACCATTTCGACGAGGTCTATGACATTGTGGCCGTCGACTACACGCCAAAACCCGCTGTCCTAGCCTATGAGCGGTTTGTATCTGGTACGGGTATCGACCCCACCCGGTCGGCAATGTTTGAGGATATCGCCCGGAATCTGCAGGCACCCCACGACATGGGCATGACCACCGTCTGGGTGCGTCCCGGAGAACCCGGCCCGGAAAAGCACCAGCAAATGTCCCATGAAGGTGCCGACGGGGGCCATGTCCACCATGTGACCGATGATCTGACGGAATTTCTTCAAGGTCTCTAGCCTGGCGCTTCAAATCCTTTGTTTGTCGCATTTCCGGACGCTGAAGTGCTGCAACTTCCGCTGGAAATGCTCTGGTTGACAAGCCCCCACCCCCCGCTATGGTGCCGCGGCGCTCGAAACCGGGCCAAAGCTGCCGATAAATAAGGATCCCCAAGATGACCCCAGCAGAGCTTCAATCCATCATCGACACGGCTTTCGACAATGTGGACGCCATCGACACCAAAACGACCGGTGACGTGCGCGACGCGGTCAACGAGGCCCTGACGCTCTTGGACAATGGCGAGGTTCGGGTTGCCGAAAAAGGCGACAAAGGCTGGGTGGTCAATCAATGGCTGAAAAAGGCTGTGCTCCTGTCCTTCCGCCTGAATGACATGGAAACAATCGCGGGGGGTCCCGGCAACAGCACGAATTGGTGGGACAAGGTTCCATCGAAGTTTGAAGGCTGGGGACCGCAGGAGTTTTCCGCTGCCGGCTTCCGTGCCGTACCGGGTGCCATTGTGCGTCGGTCAGCCTATATCGCACCAGGAGCTGTCCTGATGCCGTCTTTTGTCAATCTGGGTGCCCGCGTTGACAGCGGCACCATGGTCGACACCTGGGCAACGGTCGGGTCTTGCGCCCAGATCGGCAAGAATGTGCATATTTCAGGTGGTGCTGGCATTGGTGGCGTTCTCGAACCACTCCAGGCCGGACCTGTCATCATTGAAGATAATTGCTTTATCGGCGCACGGTCTGAAGTGGCGGAAGGCGTTATTGTGGGGACCGGTGCTGTCCTCTCCATGGGCGTGTTCATCACATCGACAACCAAAGTCGTGAACCGCGACACGGGCGAGACCCATGTAGGATATGTTCCGCCCTACTCGGTTGTTGTCCCTGGCGCACTGCCTGGCAAGCCACTTCCAGACGGGACACCTGGCCCAAGCCTCGCGTGTGCGGTCATCGTCAAAACCGTAGATGAGCGCACACGGTCTAAAACGTCGGTGAATGAGCTTCTGCGAGACTAGAGGCGATACCGCGCGAAGATCGCACCGGTTTGACCGGTTTGTTTGACCCTCGTGGGCACAACCGGGTAAACCGGGGGTCATGGAAACCGATACACCCACAGATGCTGGCCTGATTGACCCAGTCTCCCTGGCACAAGACCTGATCCGCTGTCAGAGCGTCACCCCGGTTGAGGGCGGCGCACTTGATTTGCTGCAGGCCCGTCTCACTGAGCTTGGGTTCATCTGCGCGCGCCTTCCGTTCAGCGATCAAGACACGCCGGACGTCGACAATCTTTATGCCCGTCTTGGGAAAGAAGCCCCCAATTTTTGCTTTGCCGGTCACACGGATGTTGTGCCGGTGGGCGATGCGAAAGCCTGGAGCGTCGACCCGTTTGAGGCAGTCATCAAAGATGGCCTGTTGCTAGGACGCGGCGCAACGGACATGAAAGGCTCGATTGCTGCCTTTGCAGCGGCCGTGTCGCGGCTTGTTGCTGATGCTGGCTTCAAGGGGTCCATCAGTTTCCTCATCACAGGCGATGAAGAGGGACCCGCGATCAACGGCACCCGGAAAGTGCTGGAATGGCTGGAGGCCCGCGGCGAGGTGATTGATGATTGCCTTGTCGGCGAACCCACCAACCCACAAGAGCTTGGCGACATGATCAAGATCGGGCGCCGCGGCAGCACAAATGGCTGGATTACAGCATTTGGCGCTCAGGGCCATGTGGCCTATCCGCACCTGGCTGACAATCCGACTCCGCGCCTTGTGGCCATGCTTCAACGCTTGACGAGCGATCTGTTGGACGAAGGCACAGACCATTTTCAGCCGTCCAATCTTGAGATCACGCAGGTCAGCATCGACAATGAAGCAACGAACGTCATTCCTGCGGAAGCCAAAGCGCGGTTCAATATTCGCTTCAATGATCTGCATACACCAGACGAGCTGGAAGCCCGGGTGCGGGCGCATCTAGATGCCGTAACCGCTGAGATGGGGGGAGCCTACGACCTCAACATGATTGCGAGTGGTGATGCTTTTCTTACTGCCCCAGGTAAATTGAGCACGCTGATATCTGACGCTACAACCCACACGACGGGACGTACGCCGGAATTATCCACCAGTGGTGGGACGTCTGATGCGCGGTTTATCAAGAACTATGCGCGTGTTGTCGAATTCGGGCTCGTCAGTCAATCCATGCACAAAGTCGACGAACATGCGAAGGTCGATGATATCGTCGCCCTTACAGACATTTATGAAACTGTTCTCAGAGGCTATTTCAGCTAGTGTCCCGTTTCATAAGTTCGTATGATCGTGCGGCTGGCTCAGAACGAACTTATGAATCGCAAGGACACTAGCAGCATGTTTATTTCTAGTGTGGTTTAGAATTTGAAGTTCGCTGTTGAGAATGCTGCAAATGGTAATGCGAACTTTAAATTCACCACACTAGGCGCACATGCCAACAAGCACGGAAATCATCAACGCCTTCATCGGCGCCTGGAAAATCGCCCGGCGCGATCCCTCTGCCCTGTCGCATTTCGATTTCAGCGCAGATGCTTTCTGGCGGTCCTTTGCAGCTTTCATCTTTGCGAGCCCCTTCTATCTTGTCTTTATCAGCGCTGAATGGCGGATGATCGGAGAAGCCGACATCGTCGTGACCAATTCACTGCTCGGCTATACCACGATCGAATTTCTATCCTACGTGGCGTTCTGGGTCCTGTACCCCCTCTCGATGGTTTTTATCTGTCGGAGGCTGAACCTGACACACCAATTTGCGCCCTACATAATAGTGTTCAACTGGTCGTCTGTGCTGGTTGCGGTCTTACTGGCGCCGCCCTATGTGCTTTACAGTTTCGGGGTCGCTACCATTGAAACAGCGGCTTTCCTCATCCTGCTCGTCTTTGTGACAGCCCTTCTCTATCACTGGCAGATCGCTGTTACGGCATTCAGAACAACATCGGCTACTGCCGCAGGTATCGTTGCCTTCGAAGTCGCATTGGGCTTCATGATCAATATGGTCGCCAGTTCCTTTCTGGGTGTCGGGCCGCAATAGATGAGTGATCCGCGTGCAATTGGCGTCTTTGATTCAGGCATGGGGGGGCTCACTGTGCTGCGGGCATTGCGTGACACACTCCCGCACGAAGACCTTGTTTATCTAGGCGACACAGCGCGCCTTCCCTATGGCACAAAAAGCGCCGATACAGTCACCGCCTATGCCCTACAGGCCACCAAAAAATTGCTCGCTCATGACGTGAAAATGGTCGTGATCGCCTGCAACACGGCAAGCGCTGTCGCGATTGAGCCATTAGCGGAGCAACATGCGCCCCTTCCAGTCATTGGCGTGGTGGAGCCTGGCGCTCGCGCCGGAGTTGCTGCCACCAAAACAAAACGGGTCGGGGTGCTTGCAACAGAAAGCACGGTCAAAGGGGGCGCTTATGCCCGCGCAATTTCTGCACTAGCGCCGGACGTCCACATACGCCAGCAGCCCTGTGCCCTCTTCGTTGCGCTTGCAGAAGAAGGTTGGGGCGACGATGCCATCGCGGAAGCCGCAGCTCAACGATATCTCGAACCACTCTTTGAGGACCCGGAAACAGCGCCCGATACGCTTGTGCTCGGATGCACCCACTTTCCAGTGCTCGCCCCCGCGATCGCCAGAGTTCTTGGTGACGGGGTGACTCTGGTCGATAGCGCCGCGACGACCGCAGAGTCCGTGGCTGCGGCCCTCGGAAAAAATGGCCTTGCGACGGATGCTTCGTCAAAAGGGTCCGAGCGGTTCCTGGCGACGGACGCGCCGGAACGTTTTGCACGTGTGGGCGGCCTCTTCTTTGGCTCTGACATTGCTGCAGATGCTGTCGAGCTGGTGGACCTTCAACTCGGGTAGCGACTTTTTTCGTCGCATCTTCGAACCACATAAGTCTCACAACTTGTACTGAAAATGCTCGCGCTCAGTCGTAATCGACTGCCGTCAGATAGAGACCATCTGGGGGTGCAACCGGTCCACAGCGAGAGCGATCCACCGCCTTCAACACTGCTTCCATCTCTTTTGGACGCCATTTTCCTTCGCCAACGCATTTCAACGAGCCAACGATGGAGCGGACCTGGTTATGCAAGAAGGAACGTGCGCGGCAGATCACCTCAATCTCTTCGCCATAGCGAGAGACGGTGATCTCGTCCATTGTTCGCACCGGTGACTTTGCCTGGCAATGAACGGACCGGAAGGTCGTGAAGTCATGCTTGCCAATCAGTGCCTGCGCCGCCCGGTGCATGGCGTCCGCATCAAGGGGCACGGGCACCGCCCAAGCCTGCCCGAGATCAAGCGTGAGTGGCGCGCGGCGATTGATGATGCGGTAAAGATAGTGGCGCTTTGTGGCGTCAAAGCGCGCGTGAAATTCGTCACCGACCAGTTCTGACGCGACGACAGAGATCGGCGCGGGCTTTAAATGAAAATTGATTGCGTCCTTCACCTTGTCGGCTTTGTCGCCCCGTTCCAGATCCAAATGGACCACCTGACCGAGTGCATGGACGCCGGTGTCCGTCCGCCCTGCGGCAAAGACTTCTGCCTCTTCGCGACTATAAGCGCGAACGGCTTTCGTCACCTGATCCTGGACTGCGCGACCATTCGTTTGCGACTGCCAGCCATTATAAGGGCCGCCGTCGTATTCAATGGTGAGTTTGTAGCGGGGCATCAGCTGACACTTTCGCCCTTCGCAAGGGGAAAACCCCGGAGGAACTCCTCGGCGGTTGCCCGTCCTTTGCCAGCGCGCTGAACTTCAGCCAAGCGCAACGCGCCCTCGCCACAAGCAATGGTGAGCTTATCGTCCAAGGCCGATCCCGGTTCACCAGTGCCTGCAACTGCCTCGGCGCGCAGTACTTTGACCCGTTCAGGTTTGCCCTTGCGGATGATTTCAAAATAGGCACCGGGAAATGGGGAAAGTCCGCGAATGTGGCAGTCCAGTTCTTTGGCAGGCCGTGCCCATTCGATACGCGCTTCCGCCTTGTCGATCTTCTTCGCGTAGGTAACACCCTCTTTTGATTGCTCAGCCGGAGTGGCTTCGCCTGCGGCAAGCTTCGCCAGTGTATCGACCATCAAAGGCGCCCCGATTGTCGCCAGCTCATCGTGGAGGCCTGAGGCTGTCATATCGCCGGTAATCGCAATACGCGCTGTGCCCAGCACCGGGCCCGTATCAAGGCCTTCGTCCATCTGCATCACCATCACACCGGTCTCGGCGTCGCCCGCCATAATTGCCCGCTGGATCGGCGCGGCACCGCGCCAACGTGGCAGGAGGGAGGCATGAAGGTTGAGACAACCGAGACGTGGGGCTTCGAGAATGGGCGCCGGAAGCAGGAGGCCGTAGGCCACTACAATTGCCACATCCAAATCCAGATCAGCAAACGCCTGTTGCTCTTCTTCACCCTTCAAACTTTTCGGTGTGCGCACTTCGATGCTGTTTGTCTCCGCGAACGCATGCACGGGAGACTTTTTCAGGTCCATGCCGCGGCCGGCCTTCCTCGGTGGCTGCGAATAAACCGCGACAAGCTCGTGGCCCGCCTCAACAAGAGCGGCAAGGATACCCACTGAAAAGTCAGGCGTTCCCATGAACGCAATGCGGAGAGGTTTGGTGTTTGTCATGTTTTAAAAGTGCGCGTTTGGAACCGGTCAGGCCAGTTCTTTTTCTTTCAGGCGCCGTTCTTTCAGGAGCTTCTTTAGAACCCGGTCGCGCTTCAGCTTGGAGAGATGATCGATGAACAGCACGCCCTCGAGGTGATCCATCTCATGCTGGAGGCAGGTGGCCAACATCTCGTCGCAGTCCATTTCGCGTATTTCGCCCTGATAGTCGAGAAAACGGACACGGCATTTCGCGGGACGCTCAACCTCATCGTAGAATTCCGGCACTGAGAGACAGCCTTCTTCGTAAACCCGGGTCTCGCTGTCGTCAGTCCAGGTGATTTCCGGATTGACGAAATAGAGGGGTTCAGGCTCTTCGCCTTCGCGTGCCAGGTCCATAACGATCACACGTTTGGGCACGCCGACCTGGATGGCGGCAAGACCAATGCCCGGCGCGTCATACATGGTTTCCAACATGTCATCCATGAGGGAGCGCAGTTCGTCATCCACCTTTTCCACAGGTGTTGAGACCTGTTTCAGGCGTCTGTCCGGGGCTGTCACAATCGGGCGAATGGTCATGTGGGACGAGATAGGCCCCCAGCGTTCTGGCGTCAAGCCTTAGACAGGCTGAAAGGGACCAGCGGTCTCGCACTATTGCGGCCCAAACGCCGCCCTATCAGTCACAGTTTGCGACACAAACCTGCCGCTCCTGCACCTGACCACCGCACGAGCTGTAGCACATGTTGAACTGGCCCACGCACTGAGACCCGATATCCTCACACTGATAGTAGGAGGCTGTCCGCTCATAGGGTGCATCTGGGCGTTCCGGCAGACCAGGGGCACCTTCATAGGTGCCGTTCACCCGGAAAAACCGTTGGCGTGCTTTTTCAGCCCGGCGTTTCGCATAAAGGTACTGATCGAGCTCATATTCGTAGTTTTCCTGGGCTCGGGCGTTTTCATCGCGAACACGCTGGTCTTCGCGGTATCGGCAATCAGACCGCTCTGCGTCGGCATTGCGCGTGCACTGATTTTGGCCAGCCTGACACTGAGTAAGGCACTGCATGCCACCTTGCTGGGATGGCGGGGTGTAGTCGTAATGGGTTTCAATCACCGGGCCGCAGGCAGCCACAATTCCTGCAAAAAGCACTGCCCCTGCAAAACGGCCCAGATTTCTGAGAATTTTCATCACATCCCCTCGTCCTTGAGACTTACCCCCCTCTTTTATGGCCGGGGGCTTCGGTTGAGGTCAAGATCTAGGTGGGGCGCTGCACCTTCCCTGATTTCGGGTATAGTTGGTCCTTGGTGCAAAAAGTGAGATTCGATGGACGCTTCATTTCTTCCCTATCTGGTTTCAGCGGTGGTTACGGCGGTTGTGGTGACCGCGCTCCTCATGCTGCGCCTGCAAAAGGGCAAGCCTGAGGAAGAGCCGACAGGCCCCAATCCGGTCGAGCAGCAGCTGGCCCAGCTTGCAGATATGCAGAACCAGCTGGCTGGCCGTTTGGCAACGCTTCAGGAAGGTCAGACCACGAGCCAACAGACGCTTAATCAGGCGCTCAATGAGCGGCTTGATGCGGTGAGCCAGCGGCTCAATCAAAGCCTCACAGAAAGCACCCAGAAAACAAATCAGACGCTCAATGAGCGACTGGAGAAGGTCAGCAAGAACCTCACAGAAACGTCTTTGAAAAACCGGGAGCAGTTGGGCGAGCAATTGGGCATGCTCAACACCCGCCTTGCCGTCATCGGCGAAGCGCAGAAAAAACTGGACAGTTTGACGACTGAGGTGGTCGGGCTACAGGAAGTGCTTGGCAACAAACAAGCGCGGGGTGCCTTCGGCGAAATTCAACTGAATGACCTGGTGACAAGCGCGCTGCCGCCATCTGCTTATTCGTTTCAGACGCCGCTTTCCAATAAAAGCCGTCCTGACTGTCTGATCAAACTGCCAAACCCGCCCGGCTCCATTGCAGTCGACAGCAAATTCCCCCTCGACAGTTATCGGCGGCTTGTTGATGCGTCTGACGAAGCTGCAAAACTGGCCGCGACCCGCCAATTGCGCGCAGACGTACAGAAACACATCAAAGACATTTCAGAGAAATACATCATCCCGGGCGAGACAGCAGAGTCCGCCCTCATGTTTCTGCCGTCCGAGGCGGTTTATGCAGAGCTGCATGCCCGGTTCGCGGATGTGGTGGATCAGGGATACAAGGCACGGGTCTGGATTGTGTCACCCACTACGCTGATGGCGACACTCAATACGGTTCGCGCGGTGCTCAAAGACGCACAGATGCGCGAGCAGGCCCATGTCATTCAGGCAGAAGTCGCCAAGCTGCTCGAAGATGTGGGACGCCTCGACGCACGGGTCGACAAGCTCAAAGGACATTTCGCGCAGGCTGAGAAGGATATCCGCGACATCGAGACGTCGACGGCAAAAATAACGCGGAAAGGCGAGCGGATTAAGGAAGTCGAGCTGGAAGATCCCGCCGAACTATCCGCGCCTTCTGAGAGCAAGTTACAATCAGGCAGCAAGGTGGCGGGAAGCCAACCAGACCTGCTTGCCGGTGAATAAAACACGTCTGATAAAGACATTTGGGGGGACGGCACATGGAAATGATCGAAGCATTTGTGGGACAGGTGAACAGCATCGTCTGGGGTGTGCCCATGCTCATTCTGATCGGGGCGACGGGCGTTTTCCTGATGGCGGGCCTTCTGTTCATGCCCCTGCGAAAGCTCGCGCATGGTTTCAAGCTGCTGCTTTCCCCGGCGACCCAGGGCGAAGGCGACATCCCCCCCTTTAAGGCGTTGATGACGGCGCTGTCTGCGACGGTCGGCACGGGGAATATTGCCGGCGTTGCCACCGCGATTTTCCTCGGCGGTCCTGGAGCGCTTTTCTATATGTGGCTCATCGCTCTTATTGGCATGGCCACGAAATACGCTGAAGCCGTCTGCGCCGTCACGTTCCGCGAAACAGACGCCAAGGGCAATCATGTCGGCGGGCCGATGTACTACCTCAAAAACGGTGTCGGGGAAAAATACCCAACACTTGGCAAAGTGCTGGCACCCCTGTTTGCGCTCTTTGCTGCCGTCGCCGCATTTGGTATCGGCAATGGCGTGCAGGCTAACTCGGTGGCAGACGCCATGAGTTCAAGCTTTGGTGTGCCTCATATCGCCACTGGCCTGGTGATGATGGCGATTGTGGCCGCTGTTCTCTTGGGCGGCATTCGCCGTATCGCGGATGTAGCGGGCGCCCTCGTACCCCTCATGATCATTCTCTATGTAGGGGCAGCACTTACGATCCTCGTGATCAACGCAGCCGCCATCCCGGATGCGTTTGCTCTCATCTTCCATCACGCGTTTGAGCCAGCTTCTGCAGTCGGTGGTTTTGCGGGCGCAACAGTCGCCGCCGCCATTCGCTTCGGGATTGCCCGTGGGGTGTTCTCCAATGAGGCGGGACTTGGGTCTGCCGCGATCGCGCATGCGGCAGCGAAGACAAATGATCCTGTCCGTCAGGGGCACATTGCGATGCTGGGTACTTTCATTGACACCATCATTGTCTGCACCATGACCGGCCTCGTGATCATCACATCGGGGCTTTGGACATCTGGGGAGACCGGAGCGGCGCTCACCAGCTCAAGCTTTGCCATGGCCCTGCCAGGCGGTGCTGAGATTGTCTCGGTTGCTCTGGCGGTCTTTGCCTTCACCACCATTCTGGGCTGGTCCTACTATGGCGAGCGGTCAGTGCAATATCTATTTGGTGATCTTGCGATCCTGCCCTATCGGGTCATCTGGATCGTGGCCATTCCGGTTGGGGCGACGCTTAATCTCGGTTTCATCTGGCTCTTGGCCGATACGCTCAACGCCATGATGGCGATCCCGAACCTGATTGGCCTCATCATCCTCGGGCCCATGGTCTTCAAGGCGACCAAGACCTATTGGGAGAAACGAGCCGCGAACCCTCAAAGCGCGGACTGACGAAGGACCGATCCCATGCTCCGCTGGTTCTACTTGTGCGCGATGGTGGCGGGTACACTGCTGCCGCTGTCGCAATTCCTGCCCTGGCTGTCTGAGCACGGGTTGGATATTCCGCTTTTCTTTACGGACCTATTCGCCAATCGCATCGGTGGCTTTTTTGGGTGGGATGTCATCGTCTCGGCGTTTGTGCTCATCCCGTTCATTCTGATTGAAGGAAAGCGGCTCGGCATGGAACGGCTTTGGATGCCTGTTGCAGGCACATTCCTTGTCGGTGTGTCCTGCGGATTGCCGATGTTTCTCTACTTGAGGCAAGCACGGATGGAGCAGATGAAGGGCATCGCGGTCGACAAAGTGGTTTGACCCCAATCAAACAGGGCGGCGGGATTTCATTGCTGCGGCAAGCGTGCCATCGTCCAGATAATCCAGCTCACCGCCTACGGGCACGCCGTGGGCAAGGCGCGTGACTGAGACACCTGCCATCGCCAGCCTGTCGGTGATGTAATGCGCTGTCGTCTGACCATCAACGGTCGCGTTAGTGGCGAGGATCACTTCGACGACCTCATCACCGGATGCACGTTCCAGCAAAGATCCAATGGTGAGGTCTTCGGGTCCGATACCATCAAGCGCTGAAAGCGTTCCCCCCAGCACATGGTAGCGGCCCTTATGGGCGCCAGCCCGCTCCAACGCCCAGAGATCGCCCACATCTTCCACAACACAGAGGCTTTTGGGCTCCCTGCGTGGATCAATACAAATCATACAGGGGTCCTGTGTGTCGACGTTTCCACACGTGGTGCAGATCACCGCCTTCTCAGCTGCATCCGCCATCGCAATTGCCAACGGTTCCAGCAGGGTCTGTTTTTTCTTTACGAGATGCAGGACGGCGCGGCGTGCAGACCGGGGGCCTAAGCCCGGCAGTTTGCCGAGCAGTTGGATCAACCGCTCAATCTCAGGGCCGGAAAGACTGCTCATATTCCTATCTTCTTAGGTGTCGTGTTCCCGGACGGAAAACCGCTGCGCACTTTTCCTGGTAACACTTCTAAGCCCGGCAGTTTGCCAAGCAGCTGGATCAACCGCTCAATCTCAGGACCGCTTAGGGCGCTCATTGTTAGAGTCCGAAATTCATGCCAGGTGGCAGAGGCAGACCACCGGTCAGCTCTTTCATGCGTTCAGCCACCAGTGCTTCGGCTTTCGCCTTGCCGTCATTGAAGGCTGCCACAATCAGGTCTTCCAGGATTTCAGCTTCGTCTGGCTTCATAAGGCTTGGATCAATGTGAAGGCGTTTCATGCTGCCTTTGCCGGAAAGGGTCACCTTGACGAGCCCGGCGCCGCTTGATCCTTCAACTACTGCATTCTCAAGCTCAGCCTGTGTGTCAGCGAGCTTTGATTGCAGCTGTTGCGCCTGCTTCATCATGTCGGTCAGGTTTTTCAATCTGCGTCCTCATCTTTTGTACTCTCGCCTTCAGCAGGCGCTGGACCCAGAAGTTCCGGCTCCACAACATTTCTGATCTTCGCGCCGGGAAATGTCTCAAGAGCCGCTTTCACCAGCGGATCCTCCTGCACCTCAAGGTGCAGTTCATCCCGGCGGGTTTCCTTCTGCTGGCGAAGGGTCGGTGCCCCTTCTGCCTTGGAAATGGAAACAAGCCACCGCTCGCCGGTCCATTGACGCAGTTTTTCAGCAAGCTGGCCCGCAACGGAATTATCGCCATGGACGACATTGACTTCGATGCGGCCCTTCTCGAAATGCACGAGACGCAAGCCAGACTCCATAAGGTGGGCGAGCTTGATGTCGCGCTGTGACTGGGCATACGCAATGACGTCAGCGTAGGACCGAAATTCCGGGGCTCGGGCAGGCGCAGGCTGTCCCTGCGGGCTTGCTTGAGGCTGACCGATGGCCTGAGCCGCTCCACCACCACCCATTGAAGCGCGCGCACCACCGTTTGGCGCTCCGCCCATCGTCGGTGCGTTGCCTCCACCACTGGCTGGCTGGTCTTTCAACTTGGCTACCAGTTCTTCCGGCGAGGGTTGGTCTGCCACATAGGCCAAGCGCACGAGGATCATCTCAGCGGCCGCAATGGGCTTCGCCGCGCCCTGAACTTCGCCAATGCCTTTTAAGAGCATCTGCCATGTGCGGGATAGCACACGCACCGGTAGTGCTTTCGCCATTTCCTGACCGCGCACCCGCTCGGTCTCCGTGACCGTCATGTCGTCAGCGGCACTCTCTGCAAGCTTCAGGCGTGTCAGCCAATGAGTGAGTTCGGCCAGGTCAGACAAAACGACGGCGGGGTCTGCTCCTGAATCATACTGATCGCGCAGCTCGGCAAGTGCCGGGGCAATTTCGCCCTTCATGACCAGATCAAACAGGTCGAAAACCCTAGCGCGGTCGGCGAGCCCCAACATGTCGCGCACATCTTCTTCTTTGATGGCGCCTGCGCCGTGCGCAATGCCCTGATCGAGTAGTGACAGACCATCGCGTGCCGAGCCTTCCGCCGCGCGTGCGAGCAGCCCAAGGGCGGCGTCTTCAATAGCCACGCTTTCTTTGTCGGCAACTTTTTTCAGAAGGCCCATCAGCTCTTCCGCGCTCAAACGGCGCAGGTCAAAGCGCTGACAGCGGGAAAGCACTGTGACCGGAACCTTTCGGATCTCTGTCGTCGCAAAAATGAACTTCACGTGCTCCGGCGGTTCTTCAAGCGTCTTGAGCAACCCATTGAAGGCTGCCTTTGAAAGCATGTGCACTTCGTCAATGATATAAACTTTGTAGCGCGCGCTCACCGGATTGTAGCGAACGCTCTCAATGATCTCGCGAATGTCGTCAATGCCGGTACGCGACGCCGCGTCCATCTCCAGCACGTCCTGGTGCCGCGATTCCATAATGGCTTCGCAATGTTCACCAAAATCATGGAGTTCGATTGTGGGCTTGTCGCCTTCAGCCTTCGAGTAGTTCAGCGCGCGGGCAAGAATGCGCGCTGTTGTCGTTTTCCCGACGCCGCGCACACCGGTCAGCATGAAGGCATGGGCAATCCGACCGCTCTCAAAGGCATTTGAGAGGGTGCGCACCATAGCTTCCTGGCCCACCAGGTCATCAAAGGTAGTGGGACGGTATTTCCGGGCAAGAACACGGTAACCCGCATCAGGCGCGGCGACCGGTGCACCACCTAGATCGAATCCAGGCTCGGTAGTGGGATCGGGCCTCAGCTCAGCGGTGGGCACCTGTTCAGGTGCACTGTCAGCGACGTCATCCATCTGGCGGTTTGCCGCTCCCCGGTTGGCAGGCCAGCGCCCGGGGGCATTTCGCCTTCATCTCCGACGCATGGGCTGGAATTCTATAGTGGGAGGCTGGAACAGAGACCCGAGTAGGGCTCGTTACGGCTGCTTCCTTCCGGACCTGACCGGGTTGGCGAGAAACTCGTCCACCGCCAACCTCCCGGGGACACTATATCAGGGTTCGCGAGGGAATTGGCAAGAATTGGATAGGAAATCACCGCCATTCTTCCGGGTTTTGCATTTCGCGGGGGGCCATGCCACCTTGCCGCCCATCAGAACAAAAAATTCCCAAATTTGGAGGCAGGCCCATGGCGCTGGAAGCCAATCCCAACATTTTTGCCAATAATCCCCTCGACCGAGCAGGGCATTTCCGCACGAATCCTGATTGGATCGCCGAGAAGCTGGCAGATAGCACCAGCCTTGCCGTGCCGTTGTGGAACCTGAAACCTCTGATCTTGCCAGAAGAACAACCAGGTGCAGGAAAAGATGTCGGCTGGCTACCGGTCAATATGGTTCAGTCCCCCGCTCCTGGCGGTACGACGGTTTTCCTCGGCATTAATCGTCGGGGAAAATCGCTCTTCGCCCATGATGTATCCAGCCTCAAGGATCCTGAGGGCGATGGCCCCTTTAAGGGCATGGGCGGGTTTGAAGACCTTCGCGCCGTCGGCATGATGGGTGAACTGCCCAACACTGAACTTGCGATCCTCGCGCAAGCCAAAGCGATGATCGACTGGCATGCCCGTCACGGCCATTGCGCCGTTTGTGGTGCGGCCACGGAGGTTGCAGAAGCCGGGTACAAACGCAGCTGCCCGTCGTGCAATGCAGAACATTTCCCGCGGACAGACCCGGTCGTCATTATGCTCGCGACTTATGGCGACAAGGCCTTTCTTGGGCGTCAGAAGATATTCCCGAAAGGCATGTATTCTGCTGCCGCGGGTTTTGTAGAGCCTGGCGAGAGCATTGAAGAAGCTGTCGCCCGCGAACTGGATGAGGAAGCCAAGATTGACGTTAAGTCAGTGCGCTACCACTCCACCCAGCCCTGGCCTTTTCCTTCCAGCCTGATGATCGGCTGCATTGCAGAAGCGACCAGCGAGGATTTTGAGATTGACGGCATTGAGCTGTCAGAGGGTCGCTGGTTTACAAGAGACGAACTGGCTGCGGCTCTTGACGGAAAAGCTGACGGTTTTTTCGTGCCGCCTGCCTTCGCTATTGCCCATCATCTGGTGAAAGCGTTCGTTGAGAAATGGTGAGATCTATCGATCGGCGTAGCGTCACGTAACCGGCGCAAAAGATGAACAAAGCGCCCAGAAACTCAGCCGACTCCTCTGTCATTTGGGCTAAGTGATTTTTGTCGGTGAAAAGGTTTTTCTCGGAGGCATCACCGAACGCATAAAGAATAAGTCCGGTCACAAACCAGGCGCCTGGCAGGCTGAACAACCAGCGAACGCCCTTGCGCCATGTTCTGCTCAAGTCCATCGCAACCGTCAACAGAAGCGCTGCGCCAAACACCAGAAGGACCAGATAGGGAATTCGGCGCTCAAAGGCCGCACCCAAATAGGGCTCCAGGTCGGTCTCTCGTACGTCGACCTCGCGCAGAAACATACCGAAACACACAAGCGTCAAAGCCCACATAACAGATCGGCAGCTTTTATCGAGCGCGCAACTCGTGGCAGCAAAGAACGCCGTACTGCCGAGCAGCAGAAGTAGGTTTTGTCCTGATTCAAAAAGGGCGTTCTCTCCATAAAACTGCTCACTGCCATGCAAAAAGTGAGTGGCACAACCGGCAGCTATCAATAGTGCGATCACCAGACCGTCGCTCACCTGAGCCACCCTGGAGGAAGGCGCAGGGTGTTTTTGGGAAACTGGATCAGCCAAAAAGAACTCCACCATGAGTTATCGCAGAGCACATACTCTCCGCGCACCTGCATCAGTTCACCGATGCAGACCCTGGAAATGTGCGCTGCGCGCACAATTTGAAATTCAACAATTCACACCAAAATGTTATGTGACAGAAGCGTTGGCTCTTTCATTTGTCGAGATGAGCTTTGGAACAAACCAGACCGGCCATGCCGCGATGATTAGGTTGGGTATCCACCAGCTTGGATCGAAGTCGCCAAGGATCACCCAATAGCAGATCGCCATAAATCCCGCGCAGAAGGTCAGCGCTGCGGAGACCAGCGCGTAGCCAAACCAGCGGGAATCCCCCTTGGTGAACAATCGTGCGGCATAAATACCAAGCACGGCAAAGATCACATCCAGAGGAAAGAAGGACCAATTCCAAGCGACCACACGCGGATCGTAATAGTCCTTAAACAAATACCCTTCCGGGATAGAGACAATGCCCAGCGTTACAAGCGCCGTGACGAACCAATAAGTGAGCAAGAGCCAGTCAGTGCCCAGCATCCACGGGCGCATTTTCCGGAAAACGTCCTCTGATCTCATCATGAACCTAACATTATGATTGTTACGTAACGATAGTAATGTTAAAATACTGACATACGCAACTACCAACTCGGTTGGGATTCATGCCAAGAAAAATTGACCATAATGAACGCCGACGCGAGCTGGTTCAGGCCAGCTGGGACGTCCTGTGTGCAGATGGACTGGACGGCGTATCGCTGCGGCGGGTTGCCGATGCCGCCAATTGCACAACAGGTCGGATTGCCCATTATTTTGAGGGCCGCGATGAGCTGCTCATTGCGTCTCTACGCATGGCGCATGCCCAGGCTGCCGCGCGCATGCAGGCCATCGCGGACCGTGAAGATGATCCATTGAAGCACTTGCGGGCGGTCCTACTGGAAAGTTTGCCCCTTGATGCCCGCCGGTTGAAGGAGTGGCAGGTATGGCTCAGCTTCTGGGCCGCCACCATCGGCAACAAAGCACTGGCAGCGGAGAACCAGAAACGATACCGCGAGTGGCGCGCTGCGCTCCGCACCGCCCTGAAGCCCCTAGCGCCAGCAAAAGAAGCAGACATCCTTGCAGACCGTCTTGTCTCGCTGGTAGATGGTCTTGGTGTTGGCGCCACGCTTGATCCCACCAAAGAGAAAAGACGGCGGGCAGTAGCCGAAGTGGATGCTTTCCTGAACGGTCTCAGCCAGGCGTCAATCGGTCGCCGGCATCTCAGCCCTGAAAGGGCTGGCCTTATAGACACCCAGGATCTTGAGCTCTGAACAGAAGAACTCCAACTCCTCCAACGCCAAACGCACATTGCGTGAGGAGGGATGTCCTTCCACGTCCGCATAGAATTGAGTCGCGTTGAATGAACCGCCCAGCTGATAGCTTTCGAGCTTGGTCATGTTGACGCCGTTTGTGGCAAAGCCGCCCATGGCCTTATAGAGCGCGGCGGGCACATTGCGGACGCGGAAGATGAAGCTCGTAATCACGGGCTCTTCTTCCGGCTCAGCATCATCGGGCTCTGTCGCCATCACCAGGAAACGCGTGGTGTTGTGGGCCGCGTCTTCAATGTCCTCTTTCAGGATATCGAGCCCGTAAACATCTGCGGCAAGCTTGGCCGCGATGGCTGCCCGGCTCGGGTCGCCAGCTTCAGCGATCTGACGTGCGGACCCAGCCGTATCGGCGCCCACGACCGCCTTCAGCTTCATATCGCGAATAAGCGTGCGGCATTGCCCCAACGCCATGACATGGGATTGAACTGTTTTGAGTGCTGCAAGGTCAGCACCCTTCACACCCAATAGCTGGTGGCGGATGGGCAAGAAATGCTCGCCAATCACATAAGCCTTAGATTGCGGCAGCAGATGGTGAACGTCAGCCACGCGCCCAGCGAGGGAGTTCTCAATCGCGATCATGGCAAGGCGGGCATGCCCTTCGGTCAGTGCTGCAAAGGCATCTTCAAACGTATCGCAGGGCAGCACATCCATGTCCGGATAGGCTTGCTGACAGGCAATGTGGGAATTTGCTCCCAATTCACCCTGGAACGCGATTGTGTTTTCGGGAGACGCTGGCTTTGCCATCTGGTTAGCGGCGGGAGCCGCCCTTCTTATGCACCACTAAACGGCCAATTCCGCGCGGGCTTTTTCCAAGTCGGCGGGAGTATCGACACCGAGCGGAACAGTGTCAACGAGCGCGGCGTCAATGCGCATGCCTGCCTCAAGCGCGCGCAGCTGTTCCAATTTCTCCCTGACCTCCAATGGTGAAGGCGGGAGCGCCACAAACCGCGCCAACGCCTCGCGTCGATAGCCATATAGCCCAATGTGATGATAGAGCGGGCCTTCGTTTGCCGGGGCCGTTGCCCGGGTGAAATAAAGCGCCCTGCCAGCCCCAACGCCTTCTGCCATCGAAAGGACGGCTTTCACAACATTCGGATTGGTCTTTTCTTCTTCATTTGTGATTTCCGCCACCAGGGTCGAAATATCCGCCGGGGTGGTTTCGAGCACATCCAGGGCCGCCTTGATGATGGTCGGATCAAGCGTCGGCAGATCGCCCTGAACGTTGAGAATCACGTCGTGGTTCTCACCCGGATCAACAGCTTTCAGCGCTTCAAATACCCGATCAGACCCAGAAGGCAGGTCTGGATCGGTCAGAACCGCCTCGCCGCCGGCCGCTTCCACAGCGTCCACAATTTCCTGCTCGGCTGCTGCAATCACCACGCGGCCAATCCCTGCCTCTTCTGAGCGGCGCATCACCTGAACGATCATCGGAACGCCCGCGATATCGGCCAAAGGCTTGTTGGGCAGCCGGGTTGAGGCCAAACGGGCTGGAATGAGGATAATTGGGGAAGTAGCCATGAAATCCGCTCAGATGGGGCAAAAATGGGTGATTCGGCCTCTTAAGACCCATCCGAACAGCTCACCCGTCCGGCACAGGCTCTAAAAGGGCGGCAGAGCGCCGCATGTTTTGGGCTGTTATACGGGTTGCAGGGCCCTCACGGAAGCGGGTAATCTCCGCGCCAACCAGCGGGTGGGGGCTTTGCGGGTGCTGTTTGTGATCGCCGAGACCCTTCCCAGAGACTTATTAAGGCCGGAGCCGCTTTTCCATGGATAGTTTTGAATTCAACAAAATCGCAGGTGCATTCCTTTTTTCGATCCTGCTTCTGATGGGCGTGCGGGAATTGACCTCCGTTATGTTTTCGCCTGACGCGGCAAACCCCGCCTCTTATCCGGTAGAGGTTGCTGACAGCGGCGCGCCTGCTGGCGGTGACGCCGGCGCAGTCGCCGACGAAGGCCCAAGCCTTGCTACGTTGCTCGCCAGCGCCGATATCGGCAAAGGTGAAAAGGTCGCCAAAAAGTGCGCGGCCTGCCACACGTTTGATGACGGCGGCGCCAACAAGGTTGGCCCTAATCTCTATGGTGTTGTCAGCCGTGCAAAAGCCCAGGTTGATGGCTTTAACTATTCGGGCGCTCTGTCGGGCATGGGCGGCACTTGGGACTTTGAAACGATGAACGCGTTTCTTGAAAAGCCTGGTCGCTACGCACCTGGCACCTCTATGTCATTCGCCGGACTGCGCAAGCCAGCTGACCGGGCAAACATCATTGCCTATTTGAACTCGCTTGGTTCGAACGTGCCTCTACCTGCCGCTGAGTAAGCCAACGCTGATTTGGCACATTAAAGTTTCTTAAGAGGCGCTGGTCCGGCAAGGATTAGCGCCTTTTTTCATGCTAATCTCCCCTATTGAGTATCGCAGTCTCGCCACATTCCTTTCGTGGAATGAGCAGGTTGTCGTGCGGGTCTAGAGGGAGAAGTCGGTTTGGCGTGGATTGGACGTTTTACGGGTGCAGGTTTGGCTCTGGCGATGGGCATCAGTGCCGCCTTGGCAGAGGACACTGAACAACATGGCCTCTCCCTTTTCGGATCGGTCAAATATCCCGCGGGCTTCGAACGATTTGACTATGTGAATCCAGACGCGCCTAAGGGCGGCACGCTGCGTTATGCCAGCATTGGCAGCTTTGACAGCCTCAACCCTTTCATTGTCAAAGGTCGGGCTGCTGCGGGTGTCTCGACGTTCCTCTACGACACACTCATGACGAGTTCCATGGACGAACCTGCCAGCGAATATGGGCTGTTGGCGGAAAGCGTCTCGCACCCAGACGACTATTCCTCTGTCACCTTCAAACTGCGCCCAAACGCAAAGTGGCATGATGGAAAGCGGGTGACGCCCGAAGACATTATTTGGTCTCTTGAAACGCTGACCACGAACATGCCGTTCTACAACGCTTACTATGCGGATGTTGAAAGCGTCGAGAAGCTGTCCCCGCTTGAAGTGCGGTTCAACTTCTCAGTGTCAAACAACCGAGAGCTGCCGCTGATCGTTGGGCAGCTGCCGGTCCTGCCGAAACACTACTGGGAAACGCGCGACTTCAACGAAACCACGCTGGAGCCACCGCTTGGCAGCGGCCCTTACAGGGTGGCGAAAGTTGACGCACCAACCTCCATCACTTTTGAGCGGGTGCCCGACTATTGGGCAGCTGATCTCAATGTGAATATTGGCGCCTACAATTTCGATGAGATTCGCTTCAGCTATTTCGGTGACAGCACCATCGCTCTTGAAGCCTTTAAGGGCGGTCAGATTGACGTTCGCCTTGAGAACTCCGCGAAGAACTGGGCGACGGCCTATGACTTCCCGGCAGCTCGCGAGGGGCTCGTGCGCAAACAGGAACTTTACACGTCAAACCCTGAACCCATGCAGGGCTTTTCGATGAACCTGCGACGGGACAAATTCACAGACGTCCGTGTTCGAGAAGCGATCGGACTTGCCTTCGATTTCGAGTGGGCCAACAAAACACTCTTCTATGGCCAGTACACGCGGACGGACAGCTATTTTGAGAACTCTGAACTCGCAGCAAGTGGCGCGCCTGAGGGGGATGAGCTTGCCCTTCTCGAGCCTTTCCGCGATCAGCTGCCTGCCTCTCTGTTCACAGAGACATTCAGCGTGCCGACGACCGACGGCAGCGGTGAAAATCGGCGCAACCTGCGCGCTGCCACCAAGCTGCTTCAAGACGCAGGATGGTCGGTCAATGAAGATGGGGTTCTGGTCAATAATGAGAGTGGCGGGACGTTTGATATTGAGTTCTTGTTGGTCTCACCGACCTTTGAACGTGTGGTGCAACCCTATCTCCAGGCGTTGAAGAAGCTTGGCATCAATGGCAGCATTCGCATTGTCGACACATCCCAATACCAGAACCGCCTGGACAGTTTCGATTTTGACATGATCATTCATAGTACTGGGCAGTCTCTTTCGCCGGGTAATGAGCAACGGGAGTTCTGGGGCTGCGAAGCTGCTGAACGCAATGGCAGCCGCAACGCGATCGGCATTTGCGATCCGGTTGTCGAAGCGCTGATTGATGAGATCATTCTTGCCAGAGACCGGGACGCGCTTGTGACAGCAAGTCACGCGCTTGACCGCGTGCTTCTCTGGCGCCACTACATAGTGCCGCAGTGGCATATCCCCTTCACCCGCGCCGCGGTCTGGTCGCACATTGCACATCCCGATCCCACACCTGCGTTCAATCCAGGCTTCCCCACCATCTGGTGGCATACAGGTGATGAGGCCCAAAACTGATGCCGCGCATTGGGGCGGGAGCGGCGATCGCAGCAATGAGCTTTGCCCTTTCCTGGGGAAGCGCGATTGCAGAACCACGCCATGGCTTGTCGATCTTTGGTGACCTTCTGTATGAGAAAGACTTTCCGCACTTCTCGTATGTGAACCCTGACGCACCAAAGGGCGGAGCTTTCAGCCAGATTGGCCCAAGTTGGATTCTCAACCAATCGCCGCTCACCTTCGACAGCCTCAACAGCTACATTCTTAAGGGGAATGGGGCGATGGGTGCGGAGCTTACGTTCGATACGCTGATGACACGCTCAGGGGACGAGCCGGATGCGGTCTATGGCCTTGTCGCTAAAACGGCGGACATGGCAGACGACGGCAACAGCATTGTTTTTGAGCTGCGCCCGGAAGCGCGGTTCCATGATGGAAGCCCACTCACAGCAGAAGATGCGGCGTTCTCTCTTATGCTCTTGAAAGAAAAAGGGCACCCCTTGATCTCGCTGACAATCCGCGAGATGGCGAGAGCCGAAGCGCTCGGACCCCATACACTCAAAGTTACCTTCACGGGCAATCAGACCCGCGATCTGGCGCTGCTCATCACAGGGTTGCCGATTTTCTCAAAGGCCTTTTACACGATCCATGATTTCGAGAAGACGACCCTCGACGCCCCTTTGGGCAGCGGTCCTTACCGGGTGAAAGAGTTCGAACAAGGGCGTTATGTCACCTATAGCCGTGTCGAGGACTATTGGGCCCGCGATCTCAATGTGAATGTGGGACGCTGGAACTTTGATACGCTGCGCTATGAATTCTACCGGGATCGAACAGCGCAATTTGAAGCGTTTAAGGCCGGAGAGTATCTGCTTCGCGAAGAGTTCACGTCCAAGGTCTGGGCGACGGAATATAATTTCCCCGCTGTCGAAGATGGACGTGTCGCCCTTCTCACCATGCAGGACGAAACACCCTCTGGCGCTCAGGGCTGGTTCCTTAATACGCGCCGGGACCAGTTTGCAGACGTCCGGGTTCGCGAGGCGCTGGGCCTTGCTTTCGATTTTGAATGGACCAATCGCAATCATTTCTTTGGTCTCTACCAACGCAGCGGCAGCTATTTCGAAAACTCAGAGATGCGTGCCGAAGATCTGCCTGGGCCAGGTGAGCTCGAACTGCTTGAACCCTACCGGGATCAACTGCCCGCCCGAGTGTTTGAAGAGGCGATTGAGCCACCGGTTTCGGACGGCTCGGGCAAGGACCGACGCCTTCTCCTACAGGCGAGCAAACTGCTCGACGCTGCTGGCTGGACCATACAGGACGGCAAAAGGCGAAATGCCGCTGGAGACACCCTCTCAGTAGAGTTTCTCAACGATGCACCGACCTTCGAGCGGGTGATTTCAGCCTTTCAGGCCAATCTCATTCAGCTAGGCATTGAGACCAATATCAAGCCTGCCAATTCGGCCGAGTATCAGGAACGGGTGAAAGTCTTCGACTTTGATGTGATGACTCGCCGTTTTTCCATATCCGCAACGCCTGGGGTGGAAATCAGCAACTATTGGAGCTCGGAAGCGGCAGAGACTCCCGGCAGCTTCAACCTTTCCGGCATGAGCGATCCTGTAATTGACGCTTTGATGGACAAAATCATCAATGCCGAGAGCCGCGAAGAACAGGTCCAGGCGGCGCGCGCCATCGACCGGGTATTGCGCGCCGGTTTTTACTGGGTGCCCCACTGGTACAAGGCGTCTCATACGCTGGCCTTCTGGGACGTGTTTGCCCGGCCAGACAAGGCACCTCGCTACTCACGCGGGAGTGCTGTTACAGACAAACGGGGTGTTCTCGACACCTGGTGGATTGATCCTGCAAAGGCTCAGAATGCCCCTCAGGCGGAACAACCTTGAACGGCCGCTTGCAAAAAACATGATCGTTATTCCAATTTGAAGGCGATTTGGGACATGGTAGCGATTCAGTTAGACTCTCTATGCATTCTGAGGGCATTTCCGCCCGCATCTCAACAAGACCGGACCTAGACCATGGCCGCCTATATTGTTCGACGGCTTCTTCTGATGATCCCCACCATTTTGGGCATCATGTTGGTGAGCTTCACGATTGTGCAGTTTGCACCAGGTGGCCCGATTGAACGGATCATCGCTCAAATCCAAGGCACCGAGGTTTCCGCCACGGCGCGGGTCGGGGGCACCGCCGGCAGCGATTTTTCTGGCGGTGGGGCAGCGGTAAGCGATGTCACCGCGAAATATCGCGGCGCACAGGGCCTTGATCCGGAATTCATTGCGAGCCTTGAAAAGCAATTCGGTTTCGACAAGCCGGTCTATGAACGCTTTGCACTCATGGTGTGGAACTATGCGCGCTTTGATTTCGGCGAGAGCTATTTCCGCGATGTGCAGGTTATTGATCTCATCATTGAAAAAATGCCGGTCTCCATTTCGCTCGGGCTTTGGACCACACTCATCACCTATATGATCTCGATCCCGCTTGGTGTCATGAAGGCGGTGCGCGATGGTTCCAGCCTGGATGTCTGGACGAGTGCGGTGATTATTGTGGGCTATGCCATCCCGGGTTTCCTGTTTGCCGTTGTGCTTATCGTGCTCTTTGCAGGCGGGTCCTATTTCGATGTCTTTCCGTTGCGGGGCCTCACGTCCGATGGCTGGGAAGAACTCTCCTGGTTCGGTAAAGTCACTGACTATATGTGGCATCTGGCGCTCCCCATCACCGCGATGGTGATTAGCGGCTTTGCGACTACGACGCTTCTCACCAAGAATTCTTTTCTTGATGAAATCAAAAAGCAATATGTGGTGACTGCGCGGGCAAAAGGGCTTACCGAGCGCGAAGTTCTCTATGGACACGTATTCCGGAACGCCATGCTGATTGTAATTGCGGGCTTCCCGGGCGCCTTTGTCAGCGTGTTTTTTACAGGCTCCCTTCTTATTGAGACGATCTTCTCACTTGATGGGCTTGGTCTTCTGTCATTTGAAAGCATCATCAACCGCGACTATCCGGTTGTGTTCGGAACGCTCTATATCTTCGGGCTGTTGGGTCTTGTGATCACGCTTATCAGCGACCTCACCTATACGTGGATTGATCCACGTATCGACTTTGAAACGCGGGAGGTCTGATGCTTCGGTCCCTGCTCGCCCGCTTCAACATCACGATCTCACAGATGACGCCGCTCAACGAACGTCGCTGGCGGAACTTCAAAGCCAATCGGCGCGGCTTCTGGTCGCTTCAGATTTTCCTGGTGCTTTTTTTCCTCACGCTCTTTGCACCGCTCATTGCGAACGACAAGCCGCTCGTCCTGACTTATGACGGCTCGCTCTATTTCCCCGCTTTCAACACCTATGCAGAGACAACGTTCGGTGGTGATTTTGCGACAGAAGCGGATTATCGAGATCCGTTTGTTCAGGAATTGATTTCTGAGGCAGACGGAACGATGATCTGGCCGCTCATTCGCTACAGCTACGATACGATCAATCGCAATCTGCCGGTTCCCGCCCCTGCCCCGCCGAGTGCAGAAAACTGGCTCGGCACCGATGACCAAGGCCGCGATGTCGTGGCCCGGCTCATCTATGGGTTCCGTATTTCTGTGCTCTTTGGCCTCACACTTACCATCTTCTCGTCCATCATTGGCGTCGCGGCTGGGGCCATTCAGGGCTATTTCGGCGGCTGGCTCGATCTCATTTTCCAGCGATTTATTGAAATCTGGACGAGCGTGCCGCAGCTCTATCTTCTGATCATCATCGCCGCGATCATCGAACCCAATTTCTGGATATTGCTCTGCATTCTTCTGCTCTTTAGTTGGGTTGCTCTTGTAGGTGTCGTGCGCGCTGAATTCCTGCGCGGGCGTAATTTCGAATATGTGAATGCGGCGCGCGCCCTTGGCGTCTCCAATGGCACCATCATCTATAAGCACCTGCTGCCCAATGCGATGGTCGCAACACTCACCTTCATGCCCTTCATCCTGAACGCGTCCATCACAACGCTTACGTCGCTCGACTTTCTGGGTTTTGGCCTGCCACCGGGCTCTCCGTCGCTCGGCGAACTGCTTGCCCAGGGCAAAGCCAATCTACAGGCACCGTGGCTCGGCTTCTCCGGCTTTTTCACCATCGCGATCATGTTGAGCCTGCTGATCTTTATTGGCGAAGCGGTGCGGGACGCGTTTGACCCCAGAAAGACACTGACATGACGGACGGAGACATGAGCGATGTGAGCATGACAGACAGCACCAAAGGCACCCGCGCCGATGCGCCGTTGATTGAGATCGACAATCTTCATGTGGATTTCCGTCAGGGAGAAGAAGTGACCCATGCGGTCAAAGGCGTCTCTCTCAGTATTGATGCTGGTGAGACCGTCGCTCTGGTTGGGGAGTCCGGCTCTGGAAAATCGGTCACCGCTTTGTCGATCCTGAAACTCCTGCCTTATCCGCAGGCGTCTCACCCTCACGGGGCCATTCGCTATCGTGGCGAGAACCTGATGAGCACTGATGAAAGTGCTCTGCGGTCCGTCCGCGGCAATCAGATTTCCATGGTGTTCCAGGAGCCCATGACATCGCTTAATCCATTGCACACGATTGAGCGGCAGGTGGGGGAAGTTCTGATCCGCCACAAGGGCCTGAGCAACGAGGCTGCGCGCGCAGAAGTTCTCGTGTTGCTCGAAAAAGTCGGCATTCGGGACGCCGAAGGACGCCTTGGTGCCTATCCGCATCAGCTCTCTGGTGGCCAAAGGCAGCGGGTCATGATTGCCATGGCGCTCGCCAACGAACCCGATCTCCTTATCGCCGACGAACCGACAACCGCCCTTGATGTGACGGTGCAGGCCCAAATCCTGGCCCTCCTCAAAGACCTGCAGCGCGAAATGGGCATGGCATTGCTGCTCATCACCCATGACCTAGGCATCGTGCGAAAAATGGCAGACCGCACCTATGTGATGACGGGTGGTGAGGTTGTTGAGACGGGCGAGACCGAGACAATTTTCTCCGACCCACAACACGACTATACGAGACACCTGCTCGCCGCCGAACCGAAGGGCCGCCCAGAAGCGCCGCGCGGTGACGCACCGGTGGTGATGGAGACAGATGATCTCAAAGTCTGGTTCCCGATCAAAAAGGGGCTTCTGCGCAAGACGGTTGATCACGTGAAAGCCGTCGACGGCATCAGCGTTGCTGTCCAAGAAGGTCAGACAGTGGGCATTGTCGGCGAGTCCGGCTCCGGCAAGACGACCCTTGGTCTTGCTCTGCTTCGGCTCATCTCCAGTGATGGCCCGATCCAGTTTGAAGGGGAGCAGATTGACGGGCTTTCAGAAAAAGATGTGCGTCCCCTTCGTGAGCATATGCAGATCGTGTTTCAGGACCCGTTCGGGTCTCTGTCGCCGCGCCTCTCCATCTCACAAATCGTGGAAGAAGGCCTCATCGTTCAAAATAGAGGTCTTTCCCCCACTGAACGCCGTGCACGGGTGACGTCCGCCCTTCAGGAAGTGGGCATCGATCCGGCGATGCAGGATCGTTATCCGCACGAGTTTTCCGGTGGTCAACGCCAGCGCATTGCTATTGCCCGCGCCATGGCATTGCAGCCGAAATTTGTGATGTTGGATGAGCCCACAAGCGCGCTGGATATGTCTGTGCAGGCGCAGATTGTTGATCTGCTGCGTGCCCTGCAAAAGAAGTACAATCTGGCCTATCTCTTCATCAGCCATGACCTGAAAGTCGTTCGCGCCCTGGCAGATCAGGTGATTGTCATGCGGGCCGGCAAAGTCGTTGAGCAGGGTCCAGCGGACAAGATTTTTGATGCGCCAGAGACCGATTATACAAAGACCCTCATGGCAGCGGCTTTCGACCTGGAAACCGGGCCCGGAGAGGCCGCTTCCTGAGGCATCAGCCTGAGGTCTTTAGCCGTCTGATGCTTGTCACCGGCCCATCGCTTTTATCGATCCGGCGAACGGCTTCGACAATCGGTTCTTTCACCGTGCGCATATGGGTTGCGTTGGCATGGAGCATCGTCTCCCCGTCCACCATGATGCCCACGTGCCCTCTCCAGAAAATGAGATCGCCGCGCTGCAAGACTGATAGATCCTGGGGATCACGCAACGCTTCGCCGAGCGTTGCTTCCTGCAGATCCGTGTCCCGCAGGCAGGCAATGCCGCATCTCTCCATGCTCATCTGAACAAGCCCGGAGCAATCCAGACCCCGCGCATCGCGCCCTCCCCACAGGTAAGGCACACCAAGGAATTCCTCAGCGACTGCGACATAGTCTGTCGCGAACGTATCGATTTTCGACAAGTGGGAGGAGACGACATAGCCACCGCCTGCCAATTCAACAAATTTTCCCGAAGCGCCTGTCACGACCAGTTTCGCATTCATAGAAAGCGGCGTGGCCGGGCGCGATTTAATGTCCGCTTCGGGATAGATGAAGGTTCGAAGAGCCACGACCCGGTGAGTGACAGCACCTTTAGACGGCCGAAGCAGGGTAGCTGAAACATAGCCGACATAGTCGTCCCCGGCGGCCTGGCCCCAACACCAGTCCCCTACTGTCTCATAGACGCGGAAAGTTTCGCCGTAGAGCAATTCGGTATCCATGGGTGCATGCTCTTCCGCCCGGCGGAGCAATGGTGCGCGCGGTGCCGCCACCTGAAAGTCTTCACTCTCCACAAACCGGTCAGCGTCCACCTCGCCGCGTAGGTAAGCAGCTGCCAGATCTGCCCGGTAAGGGTTCAGCCGTTTATCGAGACCAGTCCTGCTTGTCACGCCAGGTGATCCTTTGCCTTGGATATTATTGTGTCTGAAAGCTCACTTAGATAGACGGAGCCGGCCACAGTTCGTTGAACCAGCACATTGCGCTTGTCCGTGTCATCACGTTTTCGCTTGAGCAAATCTTTCTGGCCCATCGTGTCGAGAGCGCGGGTGATCGCTGGCTTGGACACATCAAGCTTCGACGCCAACCCTCGCACTGTGTGGGGTGGCGGCTCAAGGTAAACGGTGAGGAGGATGGCAAGCTGCCGTGCTGAGAGATCAGGCACATCACGGCGCACCGTATCAAGCACCACGTCGTGCCATAGCTTCAGCGCATCAAGCGGCTTTAAGTCCATCGGGTTCCCGGGTTCAGAATCAGGGGCTCGTATTCCGTTTCGGAGCCGGATCAGTCTACCCGCCTACCTGCCTTGCGCCAAGGGTTTCAGCGGTAGCCATATGTATTTTTGAGATAGGCGAAAAGGGCCCGAATGGTCTGCGCTTCGCCGCCAACAGGCCTTCCTGGCTTGGCACGGGGTGCCCAAGCGAAGACGTCAAAATGTACGAAAGTCTTGGCCTTCTCCACAAAGCGCGCGAGAAAGAGCGCCGCCGTAATGGACCCGGCAAAGCCTCCGTCAGAGATATGATTGACGTCAGCAATCTTGCTGCTCAGCCAGCCGTCATAGGCTTGCCATAGCGGCATTCGCCACAAGGGATCGGCATTCTGTTCTGCCGCTTCACTCAAAGCTGCCGCAAACGCATCATCATGTGTGTAGAAGGGCGGAAGGTCCGGCCCCAGGGCCACACGGGCAGCACCAGTGAGGGTCGCCATATCGATCAGCAGCTCCGGTCCTTCGCTGTCAGCTTCCGCCAGAGCGTCCGCAAGGATTAAGCGCCCCTCGGCATCTGTATTGCCAATTTCGACGCTCAACCCTTTGCGACTGGGCAGGACGTCTCCAGGTCGAAAGGCATTGCCCGCAACGGCATTTTCAACCGCAGGGATCAACACGCGCAGGCGCACATTCAAATTCGCCCGCATGATCAATTGCGCCAGGGCAAGAACATGCGCCGCGCCGCCCATATCCTTCTTCATCAATGCCATGGAGTTGCCGGGCTTCAAGTTGAGCCCGCCCGTGTCAAAGCAAACTCCTTTACCAACCAGCGTCACCTTGGGAGCCGTCTCGTCTCCCCAAGTAAAATCTATCAGACGAGGGGCCGCACTCTCCGCCGCCGCGCGGCCAACCGCATGCACCATGGGATAGTTTTGCGTGAGCAAATCATCGCCGGTAATCACCGAGCAAGGGACGTCGAAGCCATCGGCCACTTGTCGGACAGCCGTTTCCAGCTCAGCGGGTCCCAGATCGCTTGTCGGTGTGTTGACCAGATCGCGTGTGAGAAATATTGCGTCGACAATGTCCGTCAGTTCGCCCAGATCCACACCTTCAGGAAGCACGAGTTTCGGCAGATCCCTGTCGCGGGACTTATATTTGCTGAAACTATAGGTGCCGAGCGCCCAGCCAAGGGCCGCCTGAGAAGCATCCAGGCCCTCCATGCTGGCGAGCCGATAGGTTCCCTCAGGCAGGTTCTCAGAGAGAGCGGCAAAAATGAAGGGATCATCAGCCTTGCCTAACCCCAGGAGCGCCCCGGCAAGACTGCCGGATTCATCTGGAAGCATCAAAACGCGGCCGGCTTCACCTGTAAAACCGGATGTCCCGACCCAGGCAGCGCCGGCGCCTGCGTGCGCATCGCACCATGTTTGCACGTCTCCGGACTTCACAGGCCAGACCGGCAAGGCGACGGCATCTTTATCGGTTACAAACACATCTTCCACTGGCGCCACCTCTTTTGAATTTGCTCAAACGCCCGCAAACAGTATAGAGGGTCTGAATGGCCTGCAATCCCAGCGCCTACTTGACCTGAACCACATGCCCGCAAGGAGTGCCCATGTCTGATCTGAAATATCGACTGCTCACCGGCCCAGATGACCATGCGTTCTGTGAACGTGTTTCCAAGGCGCTTGATGACGGCTATCGCCTGCACGGGTCGCCCGCGATTACCTTCAACGGTGAGCGAGCGATCGTTGCCCAGGCGGTTGTCCGCGACACAGCTATCAAAGAGAGCTAATAAAAATCAACGCTCCAGAATGCCCTTCTCGAAATAGAAAAGTTCTGCGCCTGGGTGCAAAAGGATGGGAACCCCCTGAACAGCGGCATTTGGGTTGACGTGACGCCCATTTGCATTGGCTGTGACCAGCGTTTCCCTGTTGCGGTCATCAAACAAGGCGCGGGTTATGGCATGAACCAGATCCGAATTTGTTGTCGACCTGGTTATCCAGAGGGCACCGATACCGATGGTTTTGACGTCGCCCACAAATCGATAGGTATTCTCCGGGATGATGAAGTTGCTGTAGTAAGTGCGGTCGATCCGCAAGCGATCAGCTGGCTCGCCTTCAATCGGCACAATATCAATCGCTCCTCTGACCGCGAGATCTTCGATAGAGCGCGCCGGCGCGCCCGCAACGAGAAAATACGCATCCAGATTACCGGACAGGATCAATTCTGCTGACCGAGATGCATCTGCGCTGACGGGCTCAATATCGGTGAGTGATACACCGAAGGCTTTTAGGATGGAGATGGCATCCGCGCGCGTGCCCGAGCCTTCTGACCCGATTGACACCCGCAGACCTTTCAGGTCCTCAACGCCATTAATGTCTAGACCCCGCGCTGTGACGAGATGGATGGCCTCCACATAGAGATTTGCAATCACCCGAAGGTTCTCACGCGGCGGCTCGCCGTCGAAGGCCCCTCTCCCGTGAAACGCATCCTCCAGGACATTTGCCTGGACAAGCGCTGAATCCAGACGACCGTCGGCCACAGCTCTCGCATTGGCAACCGACCCAGCCGACCCTTTGGAAATGGCAACCAGGCCCGGAACCCCACAGCGGCCGCCGGGTAAACAGGGATCTGAACCAGGCGGACGACTGATCACCGCCGCCAGCGCTTCCCCCATGGGGAAATAGGTCCCGCCTGTTGAGCCCGTCCCTATCTGGAAGAAGGTCACCCGGGCATCATTTTCATCGCCCCCATAAAGGCTCTTTCCCATGCCCAAAGCCAAAAGGCCCAAAACCGCAGCGCCCAGCACGAACAGCAAGACTCGGTCGAAGCCCAGCCGGTCTATTCCTTTACGGATTGTTAAAATGAAGCTATCGAAACGATCTGACGTCATGCCCCACTATACAAACAAGGAAGCACCCGCCGAAAGAGGTACGGGCAATTTGAGACCAAGTTTATGCTTAAACCTTTCTTGAGACCTGTAGGCGAGGATGGTGCGTGGACAAATGCATGTGTCCACCGATTTGCTATGAAATGTGGAAACCAATGGCTTATCCAACGTTCCTTCGTTCACACTCCGGCCTTAAGCGGTCTGTCCTTGCTCGATCTGTTATGAGCACTGCGCTCGGCGCGTTGATGCTTGGCGGGTGTGCAACAAATGCAGAGCCTGAGCGCCCTGGATTGGGCGCCGCATCCGATCTTCCTGTGCACCTCTCTGAACCGCGGGACTTTGTCGCCTCGGCTGCTTATTGGGGTGGCATTTATGAGCAAGACCCCAAAAATGCGGAAGCTGCTGCGCGATATGCGCGCGGTCTGCGCCACCTGGGCTCCCTCACCCAGGCACTTGGTGTTTTGAGCCAAGCAAATGCACTTCATCCCAACGATCCAGCCATTTTGGCGGAATATGGCAAGACGCTTGCCGCCAGTAGCAAGCCAGACCAGGCCTCCGCACTCCTGGCTAAAGCTGCTGTGTTGAGCCCCAATGACTGGACGATTCTGTCAGCCGCTGGTGTCGCTCTAGATGAAATGGGTGAGCACGAGAGAGCCAAAGATCAATACAGTCTCGCTCTCCGCCTCGCACCTGATCATCCGACAATTCTGACCAACCTTGGTCTTTCTCATGCTCTGTCAGGCGACCTCGTTGCCGCCGAAACAACCCTTCGCCGCGCTGTGGCCAATCCGTCTGCCGGCGCACATGCCCGCCAAAACCTTTCTTTGGTACTGGGACTGAAGGGTGATTTTGAAGAAGCGGAGCGCCTTGCACGCGCCGACCTTCCTCCGAGCCTTGCTTCCAGCAATATGACAACCATCCGGTCAATGCTGGCCCAACCTGCACTCTGGCAGGAGATGGAAGCTCTAGACGCTCCTGTTGATACGTCATGGCAGAATTCAGGCCCGATACCTTAAGAAGCTTTTCGTCAGGTCAAAGACAAAAGAAAACCCGCACTGGTTCGTCCAGGTGCGGGTTTTTCTTTACGCCAAACGCTGAGCGGGCGGGATCTTACTGATAGAAATTGATAACCGCCGGACCCAAGATCACAAAGAAGAGCACTGGCAGGAAAAAGGTAATCATTGGGACGGTCAATTTGGGCGGCAAACCTGCGGCTTTCTTTTCCGCAGCTGCCATGCGCATGTCGCGGTTCTCTTGTGCCATGACTCGCAGCGCCGTACCCAGCGGCGTCCCGTAGCGCTCCGCCTGGATCAGGCTCATCGTCACCGCTTTCACCCCATCAAGTCCGGTCCGGGTCGCAAGGTTTTCATAGGCAAGGCGTCGGTCCTGAATGTAGGACAACTCCGCAGTCGTGAGGCTGAGCTCTTCTGCAAGCTCAACAGACTGTGTGCCGATCTCGCCTGCTACTTTATGAAAGGCGGCCTCAACAGACATGCCGGATTCGACGCAGATGAGAAGCAAGTCGAGGGCATCTGGAAACGCCTTTTTGATCGATTCCTGTCTGCGCGCGATCATGTTTTCGACAAAAACATTTGGCAAATAGAAGCCGATAAAAGCCGCTCCAAAAGAAGCTGCAACGCGGGCCAATGGTTCAAGACCAAACGAGTTCGCAAAAAACAGATAGAACATCGTCACTACGAACAGGATGATTGGCATAAAGAAACGGAAGAACATGAAGGAATAGACAGGCCCATGCCCACGGAAACCTGCCTTTTTCAGTTTGCCGCGAATGGCATCACTCTCCATCAGCTCCATCAGGTTCATTTTGTCGACAAAGTTCTTGATGAAGGTCTTGGGATCCTGCCGGAGTTTTTTGCCTTCGCGCTCCCGTTCTAATTGCTCGCGGTGGGCGCGGCGCAAGGCCTCCCGTTCGCTCGACACTGATTTCATGCGCGTTGACAATTTGTCCGTCGACAGCATAGGTGCGGCAAGGGTCAGCACTGTTGCAAACGCCGCTAAGGCCATCAACATTGTGACAATGTTCTCTACACTGAACAGGCTCTCAACGAGTGGAGACATTCATCGTTTCCCGTTCTAGAAGTTGAAATTGACCATTTTGCGCATCACCAGTATTCCCATGCCCATCCAAACCAGGCTTCCAAAAATGATCATGTTTCCTGACGTGGTGGTAAACAGGACGCTGATATAATCTGGGGTCGTGAGGTAGATAAGCCCCATCACGCCGGGCGGCAAAACGCCAATAATCCCAGCAGACGCTTTTGCTTCCTGCGACATGGCTTGGATTTTCGCCCGCATCTTTTTTCGATCGCGCAAAACATTCGCCAGGTTACCCAGGGCTTCGGACAAATTACCGCCCGCCTGTGCCTGAATTGCGAGCACGATCATAAAGAAGTTCACTTCAGAAAGTGGAATGCGCTCATACACTTTCAGCAGGCCCTGCTCAACGGTAACGCCCATGGCCATACCGTCTACAAGTTCTTTGAATTCGCTGCCGACTGGCTCAGGGCTTTCGTTCGCAATAATCTTCAAACAGTCATTGATGGGCAGACCCGCTTTGACACCACGGACAATCACATCCAGAGCATTCGCAAATTCTTCCACAAACGCTTTTTGGCGCCTTTTCGTTTTGAAATTCACAAACCAGCGGGGAACACCAAATCCACCAGCAAACCCACCTAGCACCACCGCACCAATGGGCAATCCAAAAAGTGACATGCAGATCGCAACAAACAGCCCGGTCACCGCGCTCGCGATATAGAATGTTTTAGGCGTAATTTCGAGCCCGGCGCGCTGCAATCGAAGTCGTACAGTCAGCTTTTCTTTTTCAGCTTTCTGTTTTGCTTCAATTTCTTTCAGGGTTTCCTGAACCTGTTTTCGGCGCGGTCCCGCATTGTCTGATTGAAGATCGTCCTTGTCTTCAACAGAAGATTTCCGTGGATTTCCGCGCGCGACCCTCGCCATGCGCTGGCTTGACTTGCCGCCTTTTGCACCCGCAAAAACAAAGCCCACCGCACCAACACAAATGGCAACCAGTAAAGCAACACCAATGACTGCTATTGTTGTTTGATCCATCGACGGCCTCAGTCCTGCGCCCGATCAAGCGCTTGGGAAAGCTTGTGATGTTGATTGTAGTACCGCGCTTTGTCCCAGAACGCAGGGCGCGCAATGCCGGTCGATTTATGCCGACCAATAATCTTCCCCTGGTCGTCTTCGCCATCCATATCGTAAATGAAGAGATCCTGGGTCGTAATCACATCGCCTTCGGTGCCCAGCACCTCGGTTACATGAGTGATCCGACGAGAGCCATCGCGAAGACGTGCTGCCTGCACGATCACATCAACAGAACCAACTATCATTTCGCGAATTGTTTTCGAAGGAAGCGCAAAACCACCCATGGTGATCATGCTCTCCAAACGCGAGAGTGCCTCGCGCGGGGAGTTGGCATGAAGCGTTCCCATGGAGCCGTCATGGCCGGTGTTCATTGCCTGAAGCAAATCGAACGCCTCTGGTCCACGCACCTCACCGACAATGATCCGCTCTGGGCGCATACGCAGGCAGTTTTTGACCAGGTCGCGCATGGTCACCTCACCCTGCCCCTCCAGGTTAGGCGGGCGTGTCTCGAGCCGGACCACGTGGGGCTGCTGAAGCTGGAGCTCCGCTGCGTCTTCGCAGGTGATAATACGCTCGTCGGTATCAATGAAGCCCGTCATACAATTGAGCAGGGTCGTTTTACCGGAGCCCGTACCACCAGAGATAAGAACATTGCAGCGGACATTACCAATAACCGCCAGCACATCCGCCCCTTCCGGAGAGATCGACTTGAAGCCCACCAGATCGTTCATCGTGAGCTTGTCTTTGCGGAACTTACGAATGGTGAGGGTCGGCCCATCCAGCGCAAGAGGGGGTGCAATCACATTGACACGACTGCCATCTGCAAGGCGCGCGTCACAAATGGGGCTCGATTCATCGACACGCCGACCCACCTGGCTCACAATGCGCTGACATATGTTCAAGAGCTGCGAGTTGTCACGGAACTTCACATTGGTCGGCTCGACACGGCCTTCAACCTCAATAAAGGTAAGGCCCGCGCCATTGACCATGATGTCAGCAATGTCATCTCTGGCGAGCAACGGCTCCAACGGACCATATCCCAACACGTCGTTACAAATATCCTGAAGCAGATCTTCCTGCTCTGAGATAGACATAACGACATTTTTGATAGCAATGATTTCGCTAACAATGTCGCGGATCTCTTCGCGCGCGCTTTCTGTATCAAGCTGTGCGAGCTGGGTTAGGTCGATTGTATCAATCAACGCATTGAAGATTGTTGTCTTCGTTTGGAAATATTCAGGCGAACGAACATCAGCTCCTACATGCGCAGGCGCGGGCTGCGGCGCTGTTGGCTTTGGCGCTGTGACTTTTGGTTTTGCAGGTTCAGGGGCCGCAGCTTTCGGCACTGCCGATGTTGCAGGCGGAGGCGGCGGCGCCTTCCCCTCAGCGGGCGCTGAAGATGATCGCCCGTTTGCAGAATCTCGCCGGCCGAACATGGGTTATCCCTTCTTTCCACCGAGCAAAGACGAGAACAAACCCTTTTTCTTCTCAACAACTGCGTGCCGACCTGTGACCAATGTCGACAGATGCCGAATGGCGGCAGTTGTCTTGTTTTTCGGGTCAATCTCCTGGAGCATTTGGCCATTGTTGGAGGCCGTGCCAAACAGAACCGGGTTGAACGGCAGGAGCAAAGTCGGTTCCTGTTCGATCGCTTCGGCAAAATCATCGGCCGGAATTTCTGGCCGCTTGGGCATGCTCATCTGGTTCAGCACGACATGAGGTGCGGCATCGTTGGTCCGCTGCTTCTTAACGAGGTCCAAGAAGTTTTTTGTGTTCCTAAGGCTTGCAAGATCAGGCGTCGCTGTAATGATAATCTCGTCTGCATTAAGCAGCGTCTGGCGCGACCAGCGGTTCCACACATGTGGCATGTCCACAATCACGCAGGGACATGTTTCTCTGACCGTCTCGATGACAGACTCGCAGGCTTCCGGCAGGAGGTCTTCGTCCCGGTCCAGCGTGCCTGGCGCACCAAAAATTGAGAGGCGATCTGTACATTTCACCAGCAACCGGTCGAGCAGCACATCATCAAGACGTTCTGGCTGCATCAGCGCCTCCGCCACGCCTTGCACAGGGTCCTGATTGAAATCGAGGCCCGCTGTACCGAAAGGAAGGTCCATGTCGATCAGAGTGACGTCTTCACGCATTTCTTCTGCGATACACCAGCTCACATTGTGCGCGAGCGTACTGGACCCCACACCACCGCGGGCACCCAAGAAAACAATCGATCGACCGATCGGTGGTGCATCAGGATCTGCATAGAGACGAGCCACGGAGTCGACGATCTGGATCGGAGACAGCGGGGCTACAAGATATTCGTTCACACCCTGCCGGATCATCTCACGGTAAAGCGTAATATCGTTGAGGTGGCCGACAATAACGACCTTCGTCCCTGCATCACAGACCTCTGCCAAAGCGCCTAGCTGCTTGAAGAGTGTTTCTCCGCCTTCAACGGTTTCGACAATGATCAGGCTTGGGGTGCCTGTGTCTTTGTAGTACTTAACTGCAGCAGGAATGCCGCCCATGTGAACCGTCACGTGAGCTTTTGCGAGGCGGCGGTCTTCGCCGGCCCGCTGAATGACAACACCGGTATCAGGCTGTTCGCAGAAGACCTCGATTGAGATTCTGGGAACCGGCTTTACGACAGATTGGGTGACGAACTCTTCATCGCCGTCATCGTCATCTTCGAATACCGGGTCTTCCGGTAGTAATTGTTCTGCGTTGGTCATTCAGCTACTTCGCTCACTGATCCTGAGGCATTGCCGGATTCTGCTGCTTCCGTTACCTCACCCGTACGATATTTCTCAATCACTTCACCCCGCCGCGGCGCGTAAGCCGGGTCCCATTCACGCGGACCCATCAGGTCCGCAGGATCCGCCACTATTGCGGCCAGATTGCTCTGGGAGGCGCACCCAAAGTTTGGCGTCCGCCCATTGTTCGGTGCGAAGGCGTAATCCTTCGACCAGTTGCCGCATGGGCTCGCGCTCGCCACATATCGACGAAAGGTCAAGATGACCGGTGCACTGCTGTTTGCTGATGAGGCACGATAAGCGGCATACCCTACTTCTGAACCGCTCAAACCTGCGTCAGCCAGAGCCGCCCGTGTTTCTGCAACGATGGATACAGCCGCGGCTTCATTCGGTGACCCGCTGGGCGCAGCGATTGTCAGAGTGCCGTGCCCGCGACTTTTATAGGTTCTCGCGAAGGCATCAATCGCTGCTTTGTCGCTAAGCGTGAGCGCAACCTTGTCCTTTGGCACGTCCATTTGAAACGTCACGACTTGTGGGTCGACGCTGATTGGATGCTGGTATCTCGCGTCAAACAGCGCGTCCTCGCGTCCGTTGAAGGCACCGCAAGCACTCAACCCAAAAGACACGAGTAGGGTTAGGATCAATCTAGTCATCAGTATCTCCACTCCCTCAATCCACCACAAAGCCAACAGGGCCTTGCAAAGCGCCATCCGAGCCTTCAGAGCCCGCCACACCATAGGTGGCGTTCAGGCGACCCATCAGGAATGTGTCGAGATCGGATGCTGGTGCATATCCATCTGTCGGCAAGACAATTTTATCGCGACTGGTCGCGTCCACGAGGTAAGGCGTGACGATAACAACCAGCTCTGTTTCGTTGTCTTGAAAGTCGCGACTTCGAAAGAGCGAACCTAGAACTGGCACATCCTTGATCCCGGGAACGCCATCAATATTTTGTTTTGTCGTTTCAGACAGAAGACCGGCCATGACCATGGAACCGCCGCTTGGCAGTTCAACCGTCGTTTCAGCGCGACGGACACGCAGGGCTGGCACCGTCACCCCGTCTTGTCGGATAGTGTTTCCGTTTAAATCCGTAACACTGGATCCTTCGAACACAAACGAACCTTCGGAGGTGAGCTCACTGACCTCTGTCGAAATCTGTAGGCTAATTCGTCCTTCACCGAGCACTACCGGCTTAAAACCAAGCCCGACACCGAATGGTTTGAACTCCAAGATTACATTACCGTTTCGGTCCTGGGACGTCGGCACAGGGAATTCACCGCCGGCAAGGAAGCTCGCTGATTCACCTGAGATCGCAGTAAGGTTGGGCTCCGCAAGAGTGCGAAGAAGCCCTGCGCGCTCAAGCGCGCTTAACGCCGCTGTAATGTCTGAACCACCAGTCGCCGGAAGCCCGTTTGGCGCCGACGTCAAACCACCAAGAGAGCCGCCCTGAAGAGAGAGGGCGTTGGCAGTGGCGAGGCTCAATGCCAAACTCCCGATATCCACGGAACTTGTTAGATCGACACCCAACTGCTTGATCAAGCTGCGCTGCATTTCAGCGACGGTTACGCGCAAATTGACCTGCTCATTGCCTTCGACTGCAAGCATATTGAGGATTTGATCTGGGTTGCCGATAAAGCGGGCAGCAAGGTCACGGGCCTGTGATGCTTGAGCCGCATTGGGCACAAAGCCAGATAAAACGATGTTGTCGTTCACGGCCTCGACGTTCACACGCGCGTTAGGCAGAAAACGGGCAATCATGCCGGAAAGCCCCACAAGGTCCCGCTCTACACGGATCTCCAAGTTCAAAATCTGCTCGCCACGCGCATTGAAGAAAAAGGCGTTCGTTTGGCCGATCTCCATGCCGATGACATAGGTCCTGCGCGCAGTGCGCACGACAGCATCAACGATGGCTGGATTGGATACCAAGACATCTTTTGCATCCACCGGCAACTCAATGATGGCCGCCTTGTTGAGCCCTAGGGTTAGGGTTCGAGATGCGGTACTGGCGCCGCCTTCGGTGATACGCACGAGCTGAGCGTCACCCGCTGCCATAACGGCACCGTTAGGCGTCAGACCGGAGACAGCGAAAAGCGTCCCTAAAAATACAAATGCTAAAGCTCTCCGGAGCTTTACCGGTGACAGGAAGCGATAGCGATACGCAGCCATCCTGGTCATTGCCCTCTCCCTGCTATTGTTGCTTGGGTTGTTTCAACGCCATAACGCAGAATACGAACGGAAGCTCCCTGGCCTGCACTGCTGCGCCCTGACTGCTGGCTGGAAACACTTGTTGGCACCTGGTCGGTCCGCGCGCTGTCGGCCAAGGGCCGCAATGCCAGAGAAAGCTCTCCTTGAGCCACCGCAAGAGCAAAGCCTTCAGCCTGGGACGGCAACATTTCAAGTGTGGCTGTCTTACCAACAACGACTTGTTCGCCCTCTACTTCTTTGAACGTTTGATCAATGGCCAAAACACGCACATTGCGGAGAATGGTCTCGCTGCGATAGCCACCATCACTGCCACCGTCTTCACCACTTGAGCGAAGACGCATGGTCACGATCACATCAACCCGGTCGTTAGGCAGGATAAAACCGCCGGCGCCAGTCTCTGGCGAAATTCTTGTCGAAACAGCCCGCATGCCTGGAGACAGCAGTGCCGACATGAAGCCTGCATTTTCAAAACTGACCAGTTTTCCAGATGTAATAGGTTCCCCGGCAAGAATTGGACTGCGCGCGATGGCACCGCCAAAAACATCCAAGGCATTTGGCTGCACATCCTGCGTCACAAATGAGCCTGCGACCGCATCCTCTGGCCATGGCTGCCAAACAAGGTCGCCCTTCCCAACGCGCTGACCCAGTGGAATATCAGCAGCGGCCACGAGCACTTCCGCCATCGGCTGCTCAATAACTTGTGGCACAACGACCTGCGGCGTCTCGTTGGACACGAGTGATCGTGCAAGGAATGCCGCGAGCCCCGCAGCAACCAATGCCAAAGCTAAAATTCCAATTCTCATCGCGTTCACAGGATCACCACCTTATTTCCGGCTGTGAGAGATCGATCTGCCCTATCAAACGACTTTTCGATCAACTTATAGTTAATTTTGCTACGCCTTTTTCCTGGGAGCAGGTCCCAGCATGTGCGGACTGTTTTTTGGTCTTTCCTTCCAAGGTTTTGGTCAGATGCCGGACACCGCCAGCGCAAACCAGACTGTTTGCGGCAAGGCAAAGAGGGCACCTGCGGCTAGGGCTATCCCGTAAGGGATGCCTGCTTGTCTGTCGTGCAGTCGTGAAATCCAGGGTCTTGTCTGCATCGCCGCTGCCAATGGCACCCGACGAAACATGAGCAATGAGAGAGCGAGGAGGCCGCCAATGATCGCGGTCCAAGCGAGGTAGACCGGCAATGAAGCCCATCCTACCCACAGGCCGATTGCCGCCATGAGTTTGGCGTCGCCACCACCCAAAAGGTTCATCGCGAACATTGCCATGCCGGCAAACAACAGCGCAGTTCCCAGCGCAACATGGCCGGCGATCATCGCCCAGCTCATCCCAGCGAAAGATACCGCCACAACAAACAGTCCCACCAACGCGAGCGACACCCAGTTCGGAATCCGAAAGGTCAGCAGGTCACTGATCGCTGCCACAATGAGCAACGCTGGAAAGAGGGTGAGGATGGTGGTCTGCAACACGCAAAAGCCTAAAAGTTGAATGAAAACAAGTACTTTGAACAGTTGAACTCAGAATGAGAGAGTGTCTCGGCGGGTGTAAACACGACGTAAAGATGGTGCGTTTTTCCGCGTTAGTGATTTCAGCCTGATGCCGACAAAAAAAGACCGCTGACACGCTATGCGGTCAACGGTCTTACTTTCGAGGTCTCGCCAAGTGTCCGGCCTAAATGGCAGGACGCCTGTAAAGAGCCTTAGGTCGGTGCAACAAGTGCAGTATCGATGGCATTAAAGATCGCCAATACATCGCCACCGATCGTGCCAACAACACCAACGATCGCAACTGAGATACCCGCAGCAATCAAACCATATTCAATGGCAGTCGCACCGGACTCATTGTCCATGAAACGCTTCATAAAATTAGTCATAACTAGATCCTCATAAATACTCTTAGTACAGCACCAGCCCAAACCCGCCGTCTTGCGACCGCTGTCTTTGAGCTCATCCAATCTACTTGGCGGGCCTTACCTCCAAGTTAATCTGAAGATGAAAAACGCCGATATCCTGATTTTTTATTTGAACAATTTTACTCAATACAACTTAAAATTCCATTTATCACATCTTTACTTCATTTGTTCAAATAGCCACCCTCACTGCGATAGCTCTTTCGCAATAGGTTGGTTAAAAATCGGTGACTGCAGAGGATCGCGGACTGCAACACTTCAAGCAGAGAAAAAGGCTTTCCGCGACAGGTGCGCGCGATGCGCCGACGGTCCATCAAACCGAATTTTCAGCAAACTATCTCATTTGCAAAGCGTTTAGCCTTTCCGGCCTAAGGTTGGGCCAGTCCTAAACAACCCTGCGACAAAACCTGTCGCAACCGAAGGGATCTATGTAGATGACGCACGTTTCGAAGCGGCCATTTCGCGCTTTCGCCTATGCCGCCGCGCTGTCCGGGGGTCTAATTGCGCTCCCTGCTTGGGCAGCAGACCTCAGAGTCGAAGTCAATCATTCGCATTTACACACACTCAAACAAGCTGCGTCGACCCTGATTGTCGGCAACCCGGCTATAGCCGATGTCTCGATCAGCAATAACAACACGCTTGTTGTGTTTGGAAAGACCTATGGCATGACCAACCTAATCGCGCTTGATGCGACCGGTCGGCAGGTTGCCAATCTTGATGTCAGGGTAACAGAGTCGGGCGGCACGAACATGGTGGTCAATCGAGGCGCGAGCCAGATGTCCTACTCATGTGCGCCTCGATGCGTTCGGGTTATAGACACTGCCGATGAGCCGACGCTGACAGATTCATTGGTCGCCACGACCAAAAGTGTCACTAGCTATGCTGACGCTGCGGCATCTGGAGACGCCGAATAAGACACACGCCAAGACTACGGAAAAAGGGGCTCCTTTTTGAGGAGCCCCTTTTTTGTGCCGCTAGTTCGGTGTTTCTATCTGCTCAAGCGCAGGTTCGATAAGTCTCGCGCAATGGCCTGAAAGACGGTCTGCAGTTCCTCATTGCTGGGTGAGTCAAAATACAATGCAGGACTGGTTGCACACCCTTCCATCAGCGCTTGCGTTTCGGTGTCCGAGACCTTGAAGGTGATCGTGTACAGTCGAACACCTTCATCTTTGATGTTCTCACAGATGTCTGCTGTTTTTGGGTCAAGACGATCCTCGGCCGCACCTGAGTTCGTCGTGCCTAAACGGCCCCTGCGAACATACCCATAAGCTGTATATCTGGATCTGTTGTGGTTGCTCGCAGTGCCGAGAACATTTGATCCGTCAGTGAGCAGTATTACTGCCTTGTCCACGTCCAGATCATTATATTCCCGCCCCTCACTAAAAGGTTCTTCTGGCGAGATGACTCGCCATCCCCAGGCAAGCCCGACAGGAATATGGGTTACCCCACTCGCGTTCATGGCGTTGATATCGCTGAGCAAAAGATCCTTGTCATTGGTCAGGGGTGTTAGGGGACGCATTGTGCATCCATAGTTCGGACCTCTGCTGGTGGAGCCAAGATGTGAACTCATGTATTTGGAAAGATCTTTCTGTTCTTTCCCGTTTCCCTGAGAACTATCGGCATCTGAAAGATAGTTGTTGTAATAACCGCTGCTTCGCTCATCTGGAGCAAACCAGGGAACCCATAGCGTGTCGCTCGATCCTGGCGGCGTATCCAGTTCGTCCAGTGGCTCAGGACGCGTCTGCACACACCCACTCCAGGAGCGATCATCTATCTCGTCATAGAGGTCCCACAGATTATCAACCGTGGGCTGCGCGCTGAATTTGAAATTCTCTTTGTGAATGCTTGAAGCCGCCGTCATATCGAGGGCAGAGGTCGGAAAGTCCGTTCCCACGTTTACACCGGCAGCAAAGGGAACAAGGCCAATGTGAATCTTATCCAGATCCGGGTTATCCCCGAACAAGATATTCACAAGAGATGTCGCTGCCTCTTTCATCGCATCAAGTTTGCCGCTCGATCCCATGGAGCCTGTATTATCAAGCACCATGACGATCTCCAGCGCCTTGTTCTCTCTGGTGACTTCAATCTCGCTGCCGACATCCATTTCATCGACACCGAAAATACCCAGGAGCGATGTTGGAAGGGTTGCCGTCGCAGACAAGGTGACAACATTGTCCCCAAGGTTCAGATGAAGTTCGCCTGGAACACCAATCGCTGTTGTTGGGTAGTTCGCATTGAAGAAATCTTGCGCCAGTGTTTCCAGATATTCCTCTGAAGCACCAGGCGACCCGGCAACAGCAAGTCCGGCTGCATCTAAAGCCTGTGTCAGATGCGCCTTTACGAGGTAGGCGCGCGATAGATCGACGCCAATTCCGGCGGCGGCCATAATCGGCATCAATGCCACCGCAAAAATGATCGCTACATTGCCTTGCCTGTTGCGCCGAAACTCGCCGATCGTCGCTAGGAACTTAAACGCTGCTAGCGCCATTCTATTGCCAATCTGATCCATATTCTCGTTGCTCCGTTCTCGGAACACTCCCGTGCCGGGGATTGAAATCAGCATCAGACTAGGCTGCCGGTGTTAAGGGCGCTTCAATTGCGAAGGTAAATTTTGGCTCAAATTGTCGCTATTTGACAGCGAGCGAAATGGATAAAATTTGAGACAAATTCGCATCCTTTTTGGCTCAAATTGCCCCACCAAAACTGACGCTCCAGAAAACCTTTTCGCCTATTCCTCGTGAGATGAACGAACTGTCAAACCCTGACAGGCGCTAGGTCAATGAGCGAGGCACCCCGTGACGTACAAGGGCACAAGAACGGGACTTCTGAGGAAATGGCGAAATTTGCCAGCCTCTCAGTCCTATAGGCAAGATGAAGGCGGCAGCGTGGCAGTCGAAATGGGCCTCGTCGCATTCCCCTTCTTTGCACTCCTTTTTGCGCTGATTGAGACAACGCTCATCTTCTTTGCCTCTGTGGCCATGGAGGGGGCAATGGAAGATGCCGCTCGCATGGTGCGGACTGGCATTGCGCATAACAACGGAATGAATGCTGCAGAATTCAAAACCGAGATCTGCACCAAGAGTCCTCTTTTCTTTAACTGCGACCAGAAGCTTGTTGTCGACGTGCGGACCTTCGACGAGTTCGGCGCCGTCAATGCTGACAGCCCGATCGATGAGAATGGGAATCTCTCAAATAATTTCCAATATAATATCGGTGGCGCTGGTGATGTGGTGCTGGTCCGGGCGTTCTACGTCTGGGACGTATTAACACCCATCGGAATTGGGCTTGAAAACATGTCAGGCGGCAATCGTCTGATTGCGTCCAGTTCAGTATTCCGTAATGAGCCTTTTGGCGAAATTCTGGCGGGAGGCGCGTGATCATGGCCCTTTTATTCTCTAAGACCAGCCTACTTGTGCGGACCTTGTTCAAAAGAAATGAGGGCACCTCATCGGTCGAGTTTGCACTCCTGTTGCCGCTGATGCTCTCCATTTACTTCGGAGCTGTCGAATTCAGCAATGCGCTGCTTGCTGACCGTAAGCTCAACAAAACAGGAAGCGCTGTCGCGGATCTGGTCGCGCAGGCGGTCGTGATCGACGACAACCTGATGGATGACATATTCGACGCCAGCACGACCATCATGGAACCGTTTGGCTCAACCACGCTAACGGTCGTGGTTGCCAGCGTTGTCGCTGATGAGAACAGCGTGACGACGGTTGACTGGAGCGACGCTCTGAACGGGATCGCTTTTGCGCCTGGCTCGCCCTATATATTGCCCCCTGGCCTCGCCGCAGCAGGCTCCAGTGTTATCGTCGCCGAGGCCACATACACCTACACATCTCCCATCGGGCAATATCTGACGGGCGGCATTACATTCACCAACCAGTACTTTTTGCGCCCGCGCCGGACGTCTGCGGTCGGCCGCACAAGCTGACATCAACCCTTCAGGATTGATTAACCATGTTTCTCATTTAGGTGATGCAAACATGTCGCAGGTGGCTTTTTGCCCCTCATTTGAGGCGTTGATGGACTGAGACTCACAAGCTCCTGCGAGCAATAACATTGCGATCCGGTAGGGCGATCAGCCCAGTCAAAAATGAGTCACCACGTCTGACATAATTGTAAGTGTTTGAATCTGAAGGAAAACGGTGGCGGAGAGAGAGGGATTCGAACCCTCGAGACGGGATTACCGCCTACACGCTTTCCAAGCGTGCGCCTTCAGCCACTCGGCCACCTCTCCGCAGTCAGCGGCTTCTTAACCACCTGATTTGGCGCGCAATATACCCCACGCCCCCTTTGAATCAACACCTGTAAGCGTTCGTCGCAAAATCATCGCACCGCGACATCTTGTCGTTTGCCTCTTCAGCAGTTACCGTTTCGTTAAGTCGTGACATGTCGCGATGAGTAAATGGCTGGGGGGCCAAAGAATAATGATCGTTTTCAGGCTAATCGGACTTATCTTTATTGCAGCTGCGCTCATGGTATTGGGTGCAGACGGAATACAGACACTCGAAGCCGGGGAAGTAAAAATCCGCTCCTTAGGTGAGTTATGGACCCTGCTTCATCCCGCGACATTGGAATCAACGAACGCATGGGCGGCAGAAACCCTGCCAGGCGTCGTTGCAGATCCAGGATTTACATCACTTCTGACATTCCCGTCTTGGGCTGTGTTTGGCGTGATTGGTATCTTGATCGCATTCCTCTTCCGTCGTCGCGACTAAACACCTTCCAAACTCGGTGGCCCGGCGAACGCTTTGGGGGAAGTTTTCGCATTGTAGGACGCCCGCATAACGGAGCATGCTCTCGGGCATCGCTCCGTTATGCACTTCTAATGGACATTCACTGTGCGGCTTCTACTGACACTCTTATCAGGCGCTTTTGCTCTGGCGGCTCTGGGTGCAGGTCTCTATGACCTGTTCGGGGGCCCTGCGCGCAGCGGCCTCTTCCATACAGGTGGCGAGATCTGGTTCTCTCTGGCGCCTGGCAGCCTCAATCTCATGCAGGCTGTGACGCAGCGCTACGTGTCGCCTGACTTGTGGGATCCCACCATCGTGGCGGTGCTGAAACTGCCCGCCATCCTCTCTCTAGGACTGCTCGCGGCTATCTTTGGTGCCTATCCAATAGTTCGAACGCTCAGTTCTCGTCCATCTTCAGAGCAGCAATGAAGGCTTCCTGAGGGATGTCGACGCGTCCGAACTGGCGCATCTTTTTCTTCCCCTCTTTCTGCTTGTCCAGAAGCTTGCGCTTCCGGCTGACATCACCGCCGTAACATTTCGCCGTCACGTCTTTTCGCATCGCGGCAATGGTCTCCCGCGCCACAATGCGCCCGCCAAGTGCGGCCTGTATCGGCACCTTGAAGAGGTGACGTGGGATCAGCTCCTTGAGCTTCTCACACATGGCCCGGCCGCGTTGCTCCGCCCGGGAGCGATGAACAATCGTGGCCAACGCGTCAACCGGCTCTTCATTTACCAGGATCGACATTTTGACGAGGTCATCCTCTTGATAACTTTCAATCTGGTAGTCGAAGCTTGCATATCCGCGCGTCACGGACTTCAGGCGGTCGTAGAAATCGATGACAACTTCATTGAGCGGCAGACTATAGACAACCATGGCCCGCGAGCCGGCATAAGTCAGATCAATCTGAGATCCGCGACGGTCCTCGCAAAGCTTCAGCACGGCGCCTAGATACTCATCTGGGACCAGGATTGTTGCTTTGATCCATGGCTCTTCAATATGGTCAATCTTCATGACATCAGGCATATCAGCCGGATTGTGCATTTCTTCCATCGACCCATCGGTCATATGGAGATGATAGATCACACTTGGCGCTGTGGTGATGAGATCAATGTTGAATTCGCGTTCGATCCGCTCGCGCACAATTTCGAGATGAAGAAGCCCCAGAAAGCCACAGCGGAAGCCGAAACCAAGCGCTGCGCTGGTTTCCATCTCAAATTCGAAACTGGAATCGTTCAGCCGAAGCTTCCCCATCGCCTCACGCAGATCTTCAAACTGAGCTGCGTCTACCGGGAAGAGCCCGCAGAACACAACGGGCTGCGCCGGGTGGAAGCCGCCAAGTGCGGTCTCGCAAGGCTGCCTTTCATCCGTGATGGTATCGCCGACTGCGGTGTCGGCCACCTCTTTGATGGAGGCCGTAAAGAAGCCAATTTCACCGGCTTTCAGCGATGGTAGGTTTTCTTTCTTCGGTCGGAAGATGCCGACCTGATCCACGGGGTACACGCCGCCTGTGGCCATCATCTTGATGCGCTGGCCCTTTTTGAGTTCGCCGTCCACGACCCGCACAAGCACCACAACGCCCAGATAGGCGTCATACCAACTATCGACCAGCATTGCCTTCAAGGGCGCTGACCGGTCTCCTGCCGGTGGCGGCAGCTTGGTCACGATGGTTTCGAGAACATCGTCAATGCCGAGGCCTGACTTTGCCGAGATCTCCACAGCGTCACTGGCATCCAAACCGATCACGTCTTCGATCTGTTGGCGCACCCGGTCGGGCTCAGCTGCCGGTAAATCAATCTTGTTCAGCACCGGCACGATCTCATGGTCGACTTCGATGGCTGTGTAGACATTAGCCAGGGTCTGCGCTTCCACACCCTGGCTCGCATCAACGACCAAGAGCGACCCTTCACAAGCCGCCAGCGACCGGTTCACCTCATAGGCAAAATCCACATGGCCGGGCGTGTCAATCAGATTGAGTTCGTAGGTGATCCCGTCTGCTGCTTTGTAGTCCAGGCGGACGGTTTGGGCCTTGATGGTAATGCCCCGCTCCCGCTCGATATCCATGCTGTCGAGCACCTGTTCCTTCATCTCACGTTGCGTGAGACCGCCGCAGGTCTGGATCAACCGATCTGCAAGGGTCGACTTGCCGTGGTCAATATGGGCGATGATGGAGAAATTACGGATATGTGCGAGGTCTGTCATGGGCGCGATATATCACTGCTTCACCCAAACAGCCACACTGAAATCCTTGGAATAGGCCTTCATTTGACTCAGGTATGCCTTCGTTCAAAACTGGTGTTTCACCTAGGAGGGAAAACCATGGCTGAAAAGACAAATCCGTTCGTGCCGCTCATACCGATCCTTTTCACCGTGTTGGCTGTATGCGTCTTAGTATTCTCCCCCAGCTTGGATGGGACAGCACCTAAGAGTGGCAAGTTAGACACCGGCGAGCTGGTCACATTGATTTTGGGATTGGTCGCTGTTGCGCTCTTTATCGAACGCGCAGCGCAGGTTTACCTCGGTATCTGGCGTGGACCGGGACGCGCAGAGCTTCGCCAGAAACTGACCACCGCAAACCAGCAGGTCGCTGAAACGACCGCGGCGCTGGAGCGTATGGCCAAGAAAGAGATCCACACAAACAACGACAAGGCAGAAATCGGCAAATACATGATCAGCCTGGAAAACCAAAAAAGGCATGCGGACATCCAAGCTCAGGCTTTAGCAAATTACCGTGCCGAGACCGCGCGATGGGCTCTCACGATCAATCTGATCTTGGGCATTCTCGTTGCGACCGTTGCCGCTCGGTCACTTGGACCTATGTTCGATTGGACGGGCTGTCTTGACGGGCAGACTGAAGGCTGCACCGCCGTCGCCCCTTCCTCCTGGTTCACTTTGGTTGATATTTTGATCACCGGAGCTCTTTTGGGCGGCGGGGCAGACGGCCTCAATAAGATTATCAGCGTATTTACGGCTTACGCCGAGGAAGCAAAATCAAAAGTACAAAACCTTTAAGGGGCGGCAGTCGGTCAGCCTATTCTGACGACCAATTCGCCGGGCGCTTCTCCATCCAGGCCTTAATGCCTTCTTTGTAGTCAGGGTGCTGCGCCATGGCCTCCAGAAGGCGCTCAGCCTCCTCTACAGCAGCACCAGCGCTCCTGTGCTGGTCCGAATAGACCTGCCATTTGGTCTCCCTGAGCGAGCCAGGGGCTGACTGGGTCAGCATCTGGGCATATTCATACACAGCAGGCATCAGCGCGTCTGGCTCCAGGCATTTGTTCAAAAAGCCCATCTCCATTGCTTCTTCAGCCAAAAAGACCCTCGAAGACAGAAGCAGATCATTGGCATGGGTGAGCCCGACAATCCGGGGCAGTACCCAGGAGAGGCCGAATTCGGCCGGGAAGTTGAAGCGACCGTGGGCGGTCGTGAATTTGGCCCCTTTCACCGCAAACCTCAAATCCGCAAAGGCGGCGAGGACCACACCAATACCCGCAGCCGCGCCATTTATGGCGGCTATCACCGGTTTTGAGAGACCAAAATGGTAGGCAAAAGTTGCGTCAAACTCTTCCCGGACGCCATAGCCCGGCCTCGCGATATCATCGGTGGTACCGCTGTCATAGCGACCTTTCTCTGAATGTCCTTCCAGCGCAGCCGTATCCGCTCCCGCGCAAAACGCTTTGCCTTCCGGGTCGCCAGTCACAATGATCACGCGCACATCTTTGTCATGATCAAGCTCGGTCAGGACATGGCGATACTCAGTATGCATGCGCCCGGTCCAGGCATTGCGCCGATGGGGCCTGGATAAAAAGACAGTGGCGATCTGGCGTTCACGCTCAACCTTGATCGTTTTGAGTTCCATCGCTTAGCTCCTGTCTGGTGTCAGAAATTCATTTAGCGCGGCGGTCAGCCTCAAGCCGCTCCATAAACGCGCCTGCAATAATGCCCGAGGGCAAGGCGATGATCCCAATTCCGATCAACGCGATCACACCGGCAAGCATTTGGCCTATGCCCGTCACTGGATAGGCATCGCCATAGCCCACCGTTGTGAGCGTCACAACCGCCCACCACAGGGACCGGCTAATAGACCCAAAATATTCCGGATTGGCTGTGCCTTCAGCATAATAGATTGCGACGGCTGCGAAATAGACGGACGTTACTGAGAGGAAGAAGCTGATCAACAATTGCCGCCAGACGGACTCGATCACATCCACCAACATCTGTGCGGCGGGCACAAAACGAGCAAGCTTTACTAACCGCATCAATCGGACGGCCTTCAATCCCTCGACGGAGAAAGGGATCTCAATACCTGCTGACATAAGTGCAACAATGAGGAGCTCCGGCGCAAAAGCCAGAAAGTCAACGGTCAGCCAGAAGCGGCCTGCATAACGCGCCCGCTCAGTAACGCCACGAATCCCCCGCGTCTCCCCTGCCGCCCAAAGACGTAAAAGAAACTCAATACCAAAAACACAGAGGATCAACAGGTTCGCCGAATTGAGCGCTTCAGCCCACACGCCTGCAAGGGCTGGCTCCGTTTCCAGCGTGAACAACACTACGCTCGCGAAAATCAGGACAACCAGTATCCAGTTCGTCGGCGACAAGCCACGGTTGTCCCAAGAGTCGATGGTAAGCTGGCGGTCGACCACCCGCCTGAGCCAGTTGCCATTCGCTGATGATGATGTCTGCATGTCCCCTCCGCTCCATCTGTTTTAAAGTGGTAGCGGAGAGTTTTAAAGTGGTAGTGCAGAAAAGGGCTTGTTTGCGACCAACCTTGGGCACCCCTTAGGTCAGGCAGCCTCGATCCCATGGGAATTCAGAAAGACAGTCATGGGTTCGACCACCCGTTGAACCGCAGAACGTGACCCTACTCGATGATGCCACTCAATAAGGCGGGGACATGCTTGCGGGATGGGTTCGCCCAAGAACCCTGCAAAATAGGACGCCATATAGAAGGCAATGTCGGCGTAGGTGTAGTCACCTACCAGATAGTCTTCTATCAGCCCGCTCTCTGCTTCGACATAGAACGCCTGTATCGAGACGCGTGCTGCAGCAACTCCTTCGGGCCCCACTCGCTTTGCACCAGCCGGCATGAGACAGACAATGTTTGGAAAAAAGGCTTCATCCGATGTCAGTTCAGCCAGGCGTGCTCTCGCCCTTTGTTTATTGTCCCTCGGCCAGAGAGGCGGTTCGGGCTGCACATCCTCCAGATATTCGAAAATTTGCGTTGAATCGAAAATCTCCAGGTCGCCATCAACAAGGACCGGCACCTGTTCCTTCGGGTTAACCCGCTTCACGACGGCATGTTTGGGCGCGTAAAGTTCGCGCAGAGAGAAAGGGACAAATTCGAGATCAAAGTCGATCCCTTTTTCATGGCAAGCGATCTCGGCTTTCGCCCCAAACATGCTAAGCGGACCGGAATAGAGTTTCATCATGATATCTCCCTATGATTTCTCTGATGATGTCAGCAAGATCCGGTTGGCTGCAGCGCCAATTGGCGGGTTGTCTGTCAAACCATTCGCTTGAACCTTCAGAGGACGCTCAGGTAAATTACATCCTCAAAGCCATGCAGTTGCGGAGTCGTTATGCGCCCCTTTGTTATCCTTTCCATATGTCTTGTTTTTCTTTCGACAGGCGTCGTCGCTAACGAAGAGAAACCAGCGATTGATTTATCAACGCAGAGCGGCACTTTTGTTGTCGAGGAAGAATACCAGTCCATCCGCCCCGGCGCGATGGATGAACGTTTCGAAAAGGAAGAGGGCGTAGGCGGCACGAACTTCAATCTTTCTTATGATGAGGACCAACCTGAGAGAGATGAGTACGGCATCATGCGTGAGATTGAGGGGCCAGCGACCACTGACTATTCCAAGCCGCCTGAACTTCAGTCAAACAACTGACGTAGCCGCGGCTCCTCCCAGTGCGCCGGCGATGGCCAGAAAAATGTATCCCTGTCGCATTGCCGTCCAGGACTGACAGAGGACGCGGGAAACAACAAGGCACAGAACGCCGAGCAGCGCTGCATGGACAGCTCCAAAGGCGATTGCACCTGTCAACAACACATGACTGTAAAACGCGCCAGCCAATGCCAACAGACAATGCAGCGCAAGCCAAACACTCACTGCATGCCAGGTGAGGCTCTCCAGGGCCTTCGGAAATCCATGAAGAGCCGCCTGCATCTCAGCGTGGACAGTGCGTCCAGCCAAGAAGACATGGATCACAACACCACCGGCCAGCAGGACTGCGGCAGCCATCGCATAAAGGTTCATACCGCGCCTTTCCTAAATATAAGGCCACGCAGCGCCTGCTGCGATGCCGAAAAAGACAATCCAGGCGAGATGCCGTCCCTTCGATGCAATGAGGGTGACGATCCCCGTCACCAGGAAGGTGACTGCAATCGTGAGCGGTGCAAAAGCAGGCTGTCCTTCCATTCCGATCAGAGGTGCTACCAAAATTGCCGCCATCCCGATCCAGGCAAGCGTCGTGATATGCCAGGCGAAGCGCACCGTTCTGTTCAGGAAATCTGCATCCGGGGGCACACCTGCCCAATCCATCCGCTTCAAGACAGGCTTTACGATCCCCTGCTCGCCCAGGATCGAGTGCGTGAGACCAATCCCTACGGCGCCCAGAGCTGCAACAATGAGGGCGATTTGTTCTATCGTCATGAAATTCTCCATACGCTTCCGTATGGATACTGTCCTTGGATATGCTCCGCCCGTCAATACGGATGCGTATGGCAAATTTTCACTGGAGCCTTGCATGAGTGCAAAACCTCAAGAACTGAGCAAAACAGATTGGATCGCTGCAGCGTTTCGGGCACTCGTAGCGGGTGGCCCTTCTGTGATCAATGTTGAACCTTTGGCCAAGAGCCTAGGTGTCACCAAAGGTAGCTTTTACTGGCATTTTAAAGACAGGGCAGCACTTCACACCGCGATGCTGGACCATTGGGAGGAGATCGCCACAGATCATATTATCAATGATGTTGAAGCTCATGGTGGATCGGGACGCACAAAGCTGGAGAGGCTCATTGGGCATGCGGTTAGCGCTGCGCCTGACGCCTATGGGGGAGCGCAAGCCGAAGGCGTGCTGCGCGGCTGGGCGGCGAGCTATGACCCGGCAGGGGCTATCCTTGCCCGTGTCGATAAAAGACGTCGGGCCTATCTTGCGCAACTCTTTCAGGAGGCCGGGCTAGACAAAGCTGGTGCCCGTCATGCCGCCGACATTGCCTATCTCGCCAGCATCGGGGCCCAGAACACACGAGCAACTGGCGGTAAGATGGACCGGCCCCGCACGTGGTCTTACTTGCTGGACCAGCTCCTTAAGAAGAATTAGCCGCGAAGCTTGCCGCCTGTGGCTTTCGCGACAGCAGCGACGATTTTGTCACTCACCGCTTCCAGCTCTTTGTCCGTCAGGGTCTTGTCCTGCGGCTGCAGAGTTACCTCAATTGCCAGCGACTTTTCATCTGCGCCGAGGTTTCCGCCCTCAAACGCATCAAAAAGCGTCACGCCGGTGATGAGTTTTCTGTCCGCCCCTGCTGCGGCCCGCACAAGTGCATCTGCCGCCTGATCCTTGGCAACGATGAACGCGAAATCGCGGCGCACCGGCTGAAGGTCAGGAATAGCCAAACCCGGTTTGGTCTTCGTCGGCTTCGCTTTCGGCTTGGGGATCGCGTCGAGCATGACTTCAAACGCAACGATCGGTCCAGCAACATCCAGCGCATCCAAAATTTTTGGATGAATTTCGCCGAACCGTGCCAACACGTTCTTTGGTCCCATGCGGAAAACGCCGGAGCGTCCCGGGTGGTACCAGGCTGGCGCATCAGCTGCGACCTGGAGATTGTCGACCTTTGCCCCGAGGCTTGCAAGGAGCGCCGCAGCGTCGGACTTCGCATCAAAGATATCGACCGCTTTCGCAGCGCCCTGCCAATGACGGCCCGCACCATTTATACCAGCAGATCCCTGACGGATGCCCGTTGCCACATTGATCTGATCGTTTGGCTGGTCACCATCATATTGCTGTGCAACCTCAAACAACATCACGTCCTGTGCGCCGCGGGCCATGTTGCGGCCAGCAGCTGAAATGAGACCTGGCAGGATAGCCGGGCGCATATGGCTCATGTCACTCGAGATCGGATTGGCCAGCTCAAGAGGGGCGATGGCGTTTTCACCGCCACCGAACAGCTCTGCCTGAGCCTTCGGAATGAAGGACCAGTTGACCGCTTCCACAAAGCCTCGTGACGCCAGCACGCGCTTTGCATTACGCAGGCGTTTCTGGGCCAAGTTCAAAACCGGGTCCGCAACCGCATGGGATTTCGGCAGTGGTGTGGATGTCACTTCGTCCAGCCCGTGAATACGCACAACTTCTTCCACGAGGTCTGCTTCCCCGAATATATCGGGCCGCCAGCTTGGTGGCGTCACATCGAGACGCCCGCCTTCGCCAGCCGTTACATCAAAGCCGAGGTCGCCGAGAATTTTTTCAATCTCCGAGGTCTCAAGCGTCAACCCGGTCAGGCGCGACACTCGTGCTGGGTCAAACGAAATCACGTGGGAATGGTCCGGTGTGTCACCTGCTACGACCAGGCTTGACGCTTCGCCGCCGCATAGCTCCATGACCATGGCTGCCGCACGATCAACGCCCGGCAGTGTTGAGGCCGGGTCGATGCCGCGCTCAAAACGATACCGCGCATCTGATACAATGCCCGTCTTCCGGCCAGCGGAGGCTGTTCTGCGGGGATCGAAATAGGCACTTTCGATGAAAACGTCCGTCGTTGTTTCCGTCGAACAGCTTTCCTCTCCGCCCATGACCCCTGCAAAACCCAGTACGCGTGCATCATCGGCGATCACAGTCATGGTCTCGTCAGCTTTGTATTCTTTTCCGTCGAGCGCGGTGAATGTTTCGCCTTTGCCCAGCCGTGCACGAACAGTGCCGGAGAGCTTCGACACGTCATAAACATGCAGCGGGCGTGCCTGGTCGTAAGAAAGATAGTTGGTGATATCGACCAGCGCGTTGATGGGGCGTAGACCAATGGCGATCAATCGCTCCTGCATCCATGCAGGACTCGGACCGTTCTTGACGCCCTTCACCATGCGCCCCGCAAAGACAGGACAGGCATCCGCCGTGTCACCCTCGAACGAGAGTTCAAGACCAACAGTGCTTTTGAAGGCATCGGATATCGTGGGCACGGCTTTTTCTTTAAGTGTGCCGAGACCTGCCGCCGCGAGATCGCGGGCAATGCCATAAACGCCCAGGCAATCAGGACGGTTTGGCGTGATACCGATCTCGATCATGGGATCGGTTTTGCCGAGCGCTTCTGACGCGGGCGTGCCGACGGCAAACTCGCCGTCGAGCTCAATGATGCCGGTATGTTCGTCGGAGAGTTCAAGCTCACGCTCAGAACACATCATGCCGTTTGATTCGACACCGCGGATTTTTGTAGGCTTCAACACCATACCATTTGCCGGAATGGTGGCACCGGATGGTGCGAAGATACCGAGCAGGCCGGTCTTCGCGTTCGGTGCCCCACAGACAACCTGCAGCATCTCCGTCTTGCCGTCGATCAGCGCTTCCACTTTGCAAAGCTTCAGCTTGTCGGCATCCGGGTGCGGGCCTGCTTCAACAATGCGTGCGACTGCAAAGGGTGCGAGCGCTGCTGCCGGGTCCACCACATCTTCGACCTCAAGGCCGATCATGGTGAGCTTGTCGACGATCTGATCGAGGGTTGCGTCGGTTTCGAGATGGTCTTTCAACCAGGAGAGGGTGAACTTCATGAGCTGAGCCCCCCCGCCAGAGTTGGCACATCCAAAGCGGCAAAGCCGTAATGGCGGAGCCAGCGGAGGTCCGTTTCAAAGAAGGCGCGCAGGTCCGGGATGCCATATTTCAGCATGGCAAGCCGGTCGATGCCGACGCCGAAGGCAAAGCCCTGAAACTCATCAGGGTCAATGTTCGCGGACTTCAGCACGTTCGGATGCACCATGCCGCAGCCCAGAATTTCGAGCCAATCGTCGCCCTCACCAATGCGGATTTCATTGCCAAGGCGAGCGCAGCGCACATCGACTTCCATGGAGGGCTCAGTGAACGGGAAGAAGGACGGGCGGAAACGGATTTCCACACCTTCGGTTTCGAAATAGGCGCGCAGGAATTCTTCCAGCGTCCACTTCAAGTGACCCATATGGGTGTCGCGATCAACCACCAGGCCTTCAACCTGATGGAATTGCGGGGTGTGGGTCTGGTCGCTGTCACAGCGGAAGGTGCGGCCGGGCGCAATGAAGCGGAATGGCGGCTCGCTCTTTTCCATGGTGCGCACCTGCACGGGGCTTGTGTGGGTGCGGAGCAGCGGACGGGTGCCGTCTTCGCGCTCATGGAAATAAAACGTGTCGTGCATTTCCCGCGCCGGGTGGCCTTCGGGGAAGTTCAGCGCTTCAAAATTGTAATAGTCGGTCTCGATGTCCGGACCTTCTTCCACTGCGAACCCTAAGTCGCAGAAGATTGCGGTAATCTCGTCCATGGTTTGGGTGAGCGGATGGATGCGGCCCTGTTCAATCGGTGTCCGGCGCACGGGCAAGGTCACATCGACCTTTTCGGTCGCGAGGCGCTCTTCGAGGGCGGCTTCATAGAGTTCGACCTTACGGGCGGCAACCGCGTCGCCCACCCGGGTTTTGAGGCCATTCAAGGCCGGACCCATTTCCTTGCGCTCTTCCGGGCTCATTTTACCGAGCCGTTTCATGATCACAGAGATGCTGCCCTTCTTGCCAAGGGCGCCCACGCGCACCTCTTCCAGGTCTTTTTCGGTCGCGGCGCCTGCTACGGCTGCCAGAACGTCCGCTTCAATCTTTTCTAGATCGCTCATTTTCCCCAGATTCCTTTTTGGTCGCATTTCCGGACAGAAAACCAGCCAAGTCAGATTTGGCCACTTTTCCTGGAAATGCTCCGAATCTCTCCGCCCTTGATACAGGAACGGCTTAAACGCAAAAACCCCGCACGGGTCCTCTAGCTGCCTTTTATACAGGCGGCCCGAGAGAAGCTGCGGGGTTCTCGAATGTTGGACGTTCAATAGGGGAGACCGGCGGATTATCTGAGTTCAGACTTCCGCCAATCATTCCCACTCTATTCCGCCGCGTTTCCGGACGGAAAACCGTTACCACTTTTCCTGGAAACGCTCTATTGAAGTGCCGCTTCTGCCTGGTCGACCAAAGACTTGAAGGCCTCCGGCTCGTGGACGGCGAGGTCTGCCAGAACTTTCCGGTCAACCTCGATGCCAGCGCGCCCGAGACCGTTGATAAATCGGCCATAGGTGAGCCCGTGGCTCCGGCTGGCAGCGTTGATCCTCTGGATCCAGAGAGAGCGGAAGTTCCGCTTCTTGGCCTTGCGGTCGCGATAGGCGTATTGACCGGCTTTTTCGACAGCCTGGTTGGCAATACGGAAGGTATTTTTGCGGCGGCCATAGAAACCCTTCGCCTTTTTGATCACCTTACGGTGACGGGCATGGGTCGTGACGCCTCTTTTTACACGTGACATTCAATTCGCTCCTTAGCCGTACGGCATCATCTTTTTAATAATCCGCGCATCCGGGTCGGACAGAATGGCCGTGCCCCGCTGATTACGGATCTGTTTGTTTGATCGTTTGATCATGCCGTGTTGCTTGCCGGCCTGCGGATGGCGCACTTTGCCCGACGCAGTCAGCTTGAAACGCTTCTTCACGCTCGATTTGGTCTTCATCTTGGGCATTTTGCTCTCCTTAAGTCGCTAGATTTTTGCGCCGGGGTTTCGAAAACCATAAGGAAACCCTGGCATTTTAGGCATTTTGAACCGCCTCGGCATGCCCTAGATGAGCCGGACGGTTCGTTGTTTCATCGCGTTTCCGGACGGAAAACCGGAAGCCCACTTCACCTGGAAACGCTTTGAAGACGGGGAGTTATACGGGGTTTTGGGCCAAAAGCAAGTCCTTGGCGGGCGAATTACAAAGGACTGCTAATCACAGGAAATTCGAACAAAAACTCCGAAACGCTGCCGCCTGCTGAAAATAGCAAAACCCTGCCAGTTGGCTTGGTATTGAAGGCAGTCTCAGTTTGCAAAAAGTCCACAGCGATAACGAAAATGTCAATTTTCGGCCCCGACGGACATCGCAGTAATTTCCACGAAAGAGCCCGTCTCCCGCTATTGGAACCATTGCAAAGTTTTTCAACCGCAGCAGCCAGTTCTGGTCCAAGAACATTGTGTTCGAGGGCTTCGTTGCTCACAACCAGTGCGGTGCATCCTCTAAGGCGAATGCCTTCTCCGCAAACACTGCGATACATACTCGGGCGAACAATGTTGCAGTCTACTGTGCCATCGGCTTGCATCATCGAATCAATATCGATGGGTTGGCACAACCTTGATGAGGGGTCGACTGTACGGGCAACTCTCTCTGCAGCTTTGAAAGTCGTTGTAACAGATTGCGCAACCGCCGAATGAACCGCGTGGTTTGAACCCGGGCGTGGCAGAACAAGGCTATTCGCGAAAATCAAAGCAAAGACAAGCGCTCCGACTAGACAGAAAACAACCACTGTCATAGATGCTGTCCAATTTCGCAGAAGTTGCGGCACCACTCCCTACTCCGCGGCGTTCGTTTTGTTGACCTGGGGTGAGGAGACCGCGGCGCGGATGTAGGGGATGTCTTCGTCTTTGAGGGGCTCCATCCATTCCTTCCGGGCAAGGGCTGCTTCGATGTAAGGCGCCAGCTCTTCTGCCTTTTTGGCTTCGCGGGCGGCCACGTCCTTTTTGAATTCCGGCATCACCCGGTCGGCAAAGAGTTCGAGCGACTCGCAAATATGCTCATGCTTGTTGCGGCCGGCCTGCTGCATGAAGATGACCTGATCGACGCCCGACGCCTGGAACGCTTTCAGATGCTCGATCATATCGTCCGGCGTGCCAATGCCCGCAGGTTGGGTCATAAGGGATTGAGAGTCCTGGATCATCTGCTCGGTCTTGTCCCCGCGCTGTTTCACAAACTCACCCCACATGTCGGTGCGACCGGGCTGCTGGTCTTTCGTGACCATAGAGGCCAGCGCATAGCCAAAGAACTCAAAGCCTTCCGCGCCGCGGCGGATCGCTTCCGCGCGGTCTTCATGCAGTGAGAAGCTCGACACCATCGCAATGTTGGCATTCACCGTGTGGCCAATGGGCTTACACTCATCTGACTTGATAATGCCGTAATAGATGTCGGCCCAGGCTTTTGCTTCATCGGGATCGACGAATGAAAAGGCGAGCGCGCCAACGCCGAGCGTTGCCGCCACCTTGATGGTGTCGCGATTTGTACACGCCATCCACATGGGCGGGTGCGGTTTCTGCATGGGCTTTGGCAGGACATTGCGGCAGGGCATGGAGAAGCTCTTGCCCTCAAAGCCCGGATAGGGATCTAGCACCAGCATGTTGGCGACCTGCTCCGCGGCCTCAAGCGCCATGGCGCGTTTCTCTTTCGGGTTGATGTCAAAGCCGCCAAGTTCCAGGCGCGTCGCGCCTTCGCCAATGCCAAACTCCACGCGACCATTCGACATGATGTCGAGGGTCGCAATACCCTCCGCTGTGCGGGCGGGATGATTATAGTTCGGGATCACCTGGCGAATGCCGTGACCAAGGCGAATGCGTTTAGTCTGGGTTGAGGCTGCTGCGAGGAAAACTTCCGGCGCACTGGAATGGGAATATTCATCGAGGAAGTGATGCTCGACCTCCCAGGCATAGTCGAAGCCCAGCTCGTCGGCGAGCATCACCTGGTTCAATGCCTCATGAAACAGCTTGTGTTCGTCCCCCTCTTTCCAGGGTTTTGGCAATTGCAGTTCGTAAAAGACACCGAATTTCATGAGTTCCTCCAAATTCCCTAAGACGACGGGGGCAGCTGCGCTCTCATCTGAATATCAATAGAGAAAGGCTAGATCGGTTCTTCATTGGGCACAATGCTCAAGCCATCTTTCAGCGATTGACGCAGGGTTCTGCTCTTTGCTTGCGGTCTGCCCGTCCCTTCGCGAAGATGTCATCAAATCTCTAGAGTGTTCCCAATTCCTTCTCTCCCGGAGCTGCCCTACATGCCTAACCCTTTAGGACGTCCCCTTAAGATTGCCCATCGCGGCGGCACCGGGCTTTGGCCGGAAAATACGATGGGTGCCTTTGAGCGCGGCATCGCAGACGGCGCTGAAGGCATTGAGCTCGATGTGCATCTGTCGAAAGACGGCGTGCCGGTGGTCCACCATGACGAAGCGCTGAAGCCCGCTATTGCGCGGGGCGCCGACGGTGCGTGGCTCACAAAACCGACACCGCTTATCAAGGACCTCACGTTTGAGGAATTGCAGGCCTATGACATTGGGCGGCTCAAGCCCGGTGCGGGCTATTCCGCGCGCTATCCCGACCAGGTCCCATCGGACGGCGAAAGTATTCCCTCCCTTGAGGCGGTGATCGATCTGGTAAAGGCCAAAGCCGGTTCCGACTTCGTGGTCTATACGGAACTCAAAACCGACCTCATGGACCTGACACAATCCTCTGATCCGGTGACACTCGCCAACACAGTTGTGGATCTCATTGAGCAGAAAGGCTTTGGCGGCCAGACTGTGTTCGTGTCGTTCGACTGGCGCGCACTCGCACAAGCCAAGAAGCGGGCTCCTTCCATTCGCAATGCGTTCACGACCCTGCCTTTCTATTCCTTTGATCCAGATGACAAGTCGATTGCAAATGACAGCGAGGGTGCTGCGGCGCTTCGAACGGCCTCCGCCAATGGAGCAGATTTCTTTGGCGGCTTTGATTGGCGCAACCAAGAAGGCGCCCGTTTTGGTGCGCGCGTGCTGCGCGCCATTGCGGCAGGTCCCTCTGACGGCTGGTTTGCCTGGCATGGCGATATTGACGAGACCACGACGGCACTTTCCAAAGAACTTGGCCTTGCCATTTCCGCCTGGACGGTTGATGCGCCCGACGACATGAAACGTCTCACGGATCTTCAGATTGATGCGATCCTCACCGACCGGCTGGATCGGCTGAACGACCTCTAAGCCACAAAAAAGCGGACTGTCTCAGTCCGCTTTTTCATTGATATTTGATGTCGCTGTTTAGCGCGGCGCCAGCACCATAATCATCTGGCGGCCTTCCATCTTTGGATAGAGTTCCACTTTCGCGATCTCTTCCAGATCACTGCGGACCCGGTTCAGCACTTTCATGCCGAGATCCTGGTGCGCCATCTCACGACCACGGAAGCGAAGAGTCACTTTGACCTTGTCGCCTTCTCCGAAGAAGCGAAGCATGTTTTTCATCTTCACGTCATAGTCATGCGTGTCGATGTTGGGGCGCATCTTGATTTCTTTGACTTCGACGGTCTTCTGCTTCTTCCGCGCCTCGGCAGCCTTCTTCTGTGCCTGGTACTTGTATTTCCCAAGATCCAGAAGTTTACATACGGGCGGGTCAGCGTTCGGCGAGACCTCTACGAGATCCAGGCCTGACTCATCTGCAAGGGTAAGGGCATCTTCAAGCGAGACGACACCTCGTTTTTCACCTTCGCCATCAATCAGCATGACGTTAGGGACGGTAATGTCTCGGTTGGCGCGCGGTCCTTCTTTCGTTGGCTGCGCGAATACGGCTCTACGGGCTATGAAACCCTCCTATAGTTATGGGTCGCGCGGGAACGTTTTCCTGCACGGGAGTAAGACCAAGGTTTACGACGCTCACCGTGGGAGTCAAGAAGCTTTGTGTTTACAGGTGTTTAACTCGAGCGGGCTGTGCCTCCCGAGACACGTACCAAGGGGGACACGTACCAAGTGGGACACGTACCAAGTGGGACTGGGGCGAACGAACCACCTGTAGGCCTTTGTCCGCCGAGAGGCATCAAAATCATGGATCTCGGCAAACTGAGCCCAGGAGATCCGACGCACAAGCGCCAAGAGCCTCAAAAAACCCCGAGGCGCGCCGTCTGGCCACACGGTTACGGCCAAATCCGCATAAATACTGGCTGTCTCTGATGACGCGAGAATGGTGACGCTGTCGCCTCGTTCGACCAATTCCTCAACAAATTTCGCCACTGCATCGCGGTTTTCTCGATATCCCAGATGAATAACCAGAACGGCCTGTGCACTCATCTGTCGACCAGGTCACGGTAGACCGCCAGAGTCCGATCGGTCATAGCCGTCACGGAAAACTGATCTGCCACGAAGGCACGCCCCCGGGCGCCCATCGCCTGGCGATCCGTGCTGTTCATCGCCAGAGCCTCTGCCATTGCGCTTGCCAAGGCGTCGGCATCGCCAGGTGTCACCCGCCACCCTGTCGCTGCTGCACTGCCCCCAGAGTCTGAAGCGTCCAGAACCGTATCTTTGGCACCGCCATGATCGGCAACGATAACAGGACGCGCCATCGCCTGCGCCTCAACCGCGCTTCGCCCGAAGGGTTCAGGATCAAGGGAGGGAGCCAGAACAATGTCGGCTGCGCTGCAAGCGGCTGGCATATCGTCACAATGGCCTACCAGGCGCACTCTCAGCGCCGGATTGTAAGCCTCAATCGCGGCTTTGATTTCATCTTCATAGTCCGTTCGTCCCTGGGCGTCGCCGACCAGAATCAGCTTGGCACTGGCTGCACTCGACCCCATGCGGGCGTTCAAGCGTCCGAGCGCCTCCGTCGCGAGCAACTGGCCTTTCCAGCGCGTGAGGCGTCCAGCAAGCATGAAAAGGGTGTCTCCACTGCCTGCGCCCCATTGTTCCCGCAAGACCTCGCCGCGCTTCTCCGCAGGGCCGAAAGGGTCAAATTCTGACATATCTGTGCCGCGAGGAATGGTGACGATCTTAGCCCCGGTTTCCCCGTGAAATTTCCGGATGCGCTCGGCAGTAAACTCCGAGTTGGCGATGACCACTGCGCCCCGGGTCATCACCGAATTATAGAAGACTTTGAGGCGCGGACGTTCATGAACCTTGCTGTGATAGGTGGTCACGAAGGGCCGCTTCGTGCGCCGGGCAGCAGCAAGGGCGCTCCAGGCAGGGGCCCGACTGCGCGCATGCACAATGTCCACATTCTGCTTTTCGATCAGCCGGGTCAGACGTTCCACGTTCAGACCCATCACCACAGGGTTTTTTGAGTGGACCGGCAATTCAATATGCTCGGCGCCCATCTGGTCCAGCTCCCTGACCAATCTGCCACCGCGGCTCGCAACAATCGCTCTACACCCATCCGCCATCAGCGCGCGTGCCACATCTATTGTCGTACGCTCTGCGCCGCCGGTTCCCAATGACGGGATCACTTGCAGGACAGTTGGTTTTGCGGGTTGCACCAGCTTGATGGTCACTTGAGGAACTCTCGTATTTGATCGAAATCTCAGATTGCGCAATATCATGGGTTAGGCAATGAAGGTCACTGACACAAGTTTTCGCTGTCTAACTGAATATTGCGACACCCCTTTTACAGGATGCGCCGATGAGCACCCAGACCCAAGTTTCTTTTCTTTCGCGACCTGATGGCGAAAAACTCGCCTATCTGCAGGAAAAGGGCGCAGGTGGCAATGCGGGTGTTACCTGGCTCGGTGGCTTTAAATCCGACATGACTGGGACAAAAGCGACCGCTTTGGCTGATTGGGCCAGAGCGCGCGACCGGTCCTATTTGCGTTTCGACTATTTCGGCCATGGTCAGTCGAGCGGTCGGTTTGTCGACGGCACCATCAGCCGATGGTGCGACAACGCTCTGTCTGTGTTGGACGAGCTTTGCGAGGGCCCCCAAATATTGGTCGGTTCCAGCATGGGGGCTTGGATTGCGCTCTTGGCAGCGCTCGCCCGCCCAGAGCAGGTCAAGGCTCTGGTTCTAATTGCTCCAGCGCCTGACTTTACAGAAGCACTGATGTGGGAGGGGTTCGATGAAACCATCCGCACGACATTGCGAACCGAGGGCGTCTACTGCCAACCATCGGACTATGATGAGCCTTATGAAATCAGCTATGGCCTGATTGAAGACGGACGCCAACATCTCATTCTAGGTGATACCATTGCCCTCACCCAGCCTGTGCGGATACTTCAGGGCATGGCGGACGAAGATGTGCCCTGGCGCCACGCCATGCTGCTCGCCGAAACGCTTGCGAGTGACGATGTCACGGTCTCCCTCACGAAGAGCGGGGATCACAGATTGTCAGAACCTGATGACATTGAGCGGCTCACAAAAACACTCGACAAGCTGCTCAATGAGCTTAGCGCTTAATCCAGCTGCGGCAACATGCGGTCCGCCTGCTTAAAATAGGCTTTGGCGTAGTGCACCAGCTGTCCATCGGTGGGATGGTCAACAGTCTCAACCCCAACAACCTTCTCAGCAGTCTTGGGGTCTTTGTTGTGTAGGTATTTCACAAAGGCTGTCTTTGCGTTTGCGGGTCCGACGATCAGGACTTCGTGCACCGAGCCGAGGCGCTCCGCAACCGACTTGAAAAACTTAACGTCTTCCGGTGCGCGCCAGCTGGCACTTGATCCGGCTTTAGTATGCAGGTGTTTGATCGGATGATGTGGCTTCACGTGCACTTCATCGACTTCATCTTTGCCGATTTCAATGACACGAGCCTCGTGATGATCAATCCAAACGACAGCGTGATAATGGTGGGACATGACCGACCTCCTTCTCTCAGTTGAGAGTGAGTCTAGGCCTCCGGCCGTCGCGCTGCCTTGATCTGGGGCAATTAGTCTCCAGCGTTGGCTACCGCCCGCAGACCTTCCCGATAGGTAGGGAACCGCAATTCTACGCCAAGCTCTTCCTTGATGCGCCTGTTGGAAACGCGCTTTGACTCCGCATAAAAGCTTCGTGCCATGGGGCTGAGATCTGCGTCCTCAAAAGGCACTTCCAGCGGTGGCGCCATGCCGATGAGTTCTGCCGCAAAGGCAACGACATCTTGTGGCGGGGCCGCTTCGTCGTCGCACACATTGTAGGCGGCACCCGCATTGGGCCTTGCGATCGACGCCTCCAAAACCGATGCGATATCTTCGACGTGAATGCGGGAGAAGACATGACCTGGCTTCACAATGCGGCGCGCTCTACCTGTACGAAGCGAGACGATCTGGTTGCGGCGTGGCCCATAAATCCCAGCCAGACGAAAGGTCTGAACGGGGACACCAATCTCTCGCCCCAGTGCAAACCATGCTTCTTCAGCTGCCTGGCGCCGTCGGCCCCTGTCGCTCGTCGGGGCCATTTCCATTGTCTCATCGACAAGGCCGCCTGCCCGGTCGCCATATACGCCTGTGGTAGAGAGATAGCCGATCCATTGGAGCGTCGCGCGTTGGCTTACGATCTCATCTTGCATCATACGCAATACTGGATCGCCATCGGCGCCCGGCGGAACGGAGAGAAGGATATGGGTCACTCCCTCTAAAACACCCCGATCAAGCTGCACAGCTCCATCAAAGAGGTGAGGGTCGACACTTTGGACCCGAACCGCTGCTGCTTTTTCAGGTGAGCGACAGGTGCCGGACACACGCCACCCACTGCCTAGAAGCCGTGATGCCAGAACAGACGCTGTTGATCCAAATCCAAATGCAAAGAGGTGTCTGTCCGCCACGCCTATTTTCCTGTTGCCCAAACTTACCTGTTGCCAAACCGGGACACATGTTGAACCTTACGCGCTATGATGCGTATCACAGAGACTCCCGCCCGACCAATCGCGAAACTATGCGCGGTTTGCGTCATGATGGCTTTTACCACCCTGACGGCCGCAAAGGCGCAGGTGGTCAACTACAACTCCTGCATTGAGCTGGCCCGCGTTGACCCCGATGCTGCGTATGACGCCGCGCTTGCGTGGGCTGAAACGGACCTGACAGGAGGGGCCTCCCACTGCGCAGGCCTTGCACTTGTCGGTTTGGGTCTGTTCGACGCTGCTGCGGACCGGTTCACCCGCGCAGCCGTCGATGGTCAGAGAATGGAAGATGTGGAGAGGGCATTGCTCCACCAACAAGCAGGTGATGCCTGGCTGTTGGCCAATAATGGAGTAAATGCCACTAGCGCTTTCACACAGGCCCTTACCTTTATTCCAGAAAACCCTGAGCTCTTGTTTGGGCGGGCTCGCGGCTATGAACTAGACAAGCAGACTGCACTCGCATTGCAGGACGTCAATCTGGCCATTGCAAGAAACCCAACCTATGCGGCTGCTTACCTGCTTCGGGGACGCCTCTATCGTCAAAGCAAGCAGCTTGACGCCGCGGCGGCAGATATCGATGCCGCGCTGGCAAATGGCATAGATGAAGTGGCGGCACGTCTGGAGCGCGGCCTCATACGCTTTGAGATGGGCAATGAGGCTGGCGCAATTGAAGACTGGCAGATGATTGTCGTGACAGACCGACGCGCAGATGGATCACCTGGCCCTGCGGCAACGGCCGCAAGCGGATTCATCGCGGAAGTGACGGCAAGCGCACCCACTCAGCCTTAACGTCCCTATCTGTTTCTCGGTCACCATATTCAACGCGCGCGTGTTCGATGTCTTTCGCCGCCGCAAGTTGACCCAACGCCCAAACCGCCATGGCCCGCACCAAGGCAGAGGCATCCTCCAGATGATCTGTGATCTGGTGCAGCAAGGTCTCATCACCCGAATTGCCGGCTGCAATCAGCACGTTGCGCAGAAACCTATCGCGTCCGATCCGCTTGACGGGAGAGCCTGCAAAGAACGCGCGAAACGCAGTATCGTCTAGTGCCAGAAGCTCTCGAAGGCGGGGACTTGTTAGATCCTCACGTGGCTTGAGCGCAATTTCTGATGCTGCCTGTGCAAACTTGTTCCAAGGACAGGCCGCCAAACAGTCATCGCAGCCATAGATCCGATTTGCCATCGGCACCCTGAATTCAGGCGCGATATGCCCCTTATGCTCAATCGTCAGATAGGAGATGCAGCGACGGGCATCGAGCTCATAGGGATTGGGGAAAGCATCCGTTGGGCAGGCATCGAGACAAGCATGACAAGAGCCGCACTGGTCGCCGTGAGGCTCGTCTGGCGGGAGCTCAATGTCTGTAAAAATTGACCCAATGAAAAACCAGCTGCCAAGTTCGTTTGACACAAGATTGGTGTGCTTGCCCCGCCACCCGAGAGACGAGCCCGCCGCCACGGGCTTTTCAAGAATCGGCGCCGTGTCGACAAAGACTTTGAGCTCGCACCCCGTCTCTTCAACCAGCCACCGGGCAATGCGTTTCAAACGCTTTTTCACCAGATCATGATAGTCCCGGTTTCGGGCATAGACAGAAATGTTGGCCTTATCAGGGTGTTGCAGCGTTTCAAGCGGATCGCTGTCCGGCCCATAATTCATGGCCAAGACGATGACACTTTTTACCTCCGGCCAAAGGGCTATCGGAGAGGCACGGCGCTCTCGCGTCTCCTCCATCCAGGCCATATCGCCATGGGCACCCTGATCTAACCATCGCCGGAATTTTTGTTGTGTCGCTTCACTTAAATTTGCAGGAGAGAAACCGACATCGTCGAAGCCAGCCGCTTTTGCTTGAGCAAATATCTCCGCTTTGAGGTTGGCTATCAGTTTTTCGTTAGGTGGATTGGGCATCATCAAATCGCTTCCATGCCGCCCAAATCTCCAGGGACAAAGCTTCGTACTTTATCTTCGGTCCAATATTTTCTTCACCGTCGAAAAATCGGAGGAACACTTCATAAACGATTTCCCTCACATCTTCGGCTGCCATCGCAGTTCTCAACCGTGGTAGTATGACCCCAACTTCTGGTGAATACTCATCTGGATTGTCAGCAACATGTTCATGGTCCAGGTAGGCTATTTCCATTGGGTCATGCTTAAACAAGATGGCCTCAATTTCGTCGAACAGATTCCCAAACTGAGATTTCAGCTGACTTCGATTGTGGACAATTGTATCTCGCTCTGTCGTCATTGCCCGTCTCCTTGCTACCCTTAGACGACGCTACTGCCGTCCAATGCGCGGTAAAAGCGCTGTCTCCGATTCAGAAATCCAGATCTGCGTAGGCGCGGGGTGGCGGCATGCCTGCAACATGATCAGCAAGCAATGTCCGGAAGGCCGGCCGAGACTTGATCCGTACGTACCATTCTTTCGCGCCTTCATATTGGCGCCAAGGTACATCGCCCACATAGTCGAGACAGGAAAAATGGGCGGCGGCAACCAGGTCTGCAATGCTGATCTCATCGCCTGCGAGCCAAGTTCGGCTTTCCATGAGATAGCAAACATAATCGAGGTGATAGCGAATATTATGAAGCGCTGCACGAACCACTGCCATTTCCGGACCGCCGCCGCCTGAGGAGACACTTAGGAATCGTTTTGTGACTTTCTCATAGATGAGAGGCTCAGAGACTTCTGCTGCAAACTTAGTCGCAAACCAATCGGCGACACGTCTTGCCTCAACTCGGTCTGCTGCCTCAGTCGGCAATAATGATGGGTTGGGATATTTCTCATCCAAATATTCGACGAGTGGCCAGAAGCCCGGGACAACTAAACCATCATCTTCGACCAGCACTGGAATTTCACCAGCGGGATTGAGTCGCAGAAAGTCTTCGCGACGTTCCCAGGCACGTTCTTCAAAGAGTGCTGGTTCAATTCCCTTCTCACCCAGAAGCAGTCGGACGGTACGGCAGGAAGGGGAAACGGGAAGATGATAAAGTTGGGGCATGAGGCTCAGTTTACACAAGTGCCTTTGTCAAGATTAGGGCGGCGAGATTACGGCGGCAGGACTAAGGCACTGAATTGTTTGAATTAGATGCTCACCCTTACCGCGCTTCGCCCATATTCGACAACTCTTCAATTATTGGGCAGTCCGGGCGGTCATCGCCATGACATTTAGTGGCCAGCTCACCCAATGTGAGGCGGATGGACTGAAGCTCTTTGATCTTCCGGTCCACCTCTTCAATATGGGCGAGCGCGAGCGCTTTAACATCCGCTGATGCCCGGGATCGATCGCTATAAAGCGTGAGCAAGGTCTTACATTCCTTGACAGAAAACCCCAGGCCACGCGCACGCGCCACAAATCGTAAAATATCGATATCGTCATCTACGTAGGCGCGATAGCCCCCCTCTGTTCGTGGAGGTGGATCAATGAGGCCCACTTTCTCGTAATAGCGGATGGTTTTTGTCGACAGCCCCGCTCGCTCGGCCAAGGTTCCAATTTTCATGATGCTGCTCCATCAATTCCAAGACCACACTCCCAGTTCTCTAATTTATCGCATTTCCGGATGCTGAAGTGCTTCAACTTCAGCTGGAAATGCTTGAGGCAATGGAAATATGCGTGCAAATAATATAACACTTCTGCACCTTGTAGGAGCTCGCCTAAATCTATGTCTTTGGAACAATTGATCCTTCTTGCGCTCATTCAGGGCATTACCGAATTTCTCCCCATCAGCTCATCTGGTCATTTGAGCCTCGTTCATGAACTGACGGGCTGGGCAGATCAGGGCGTGCTTGTCGATGTCGCAGTCCATGCGGGAACGCTCGGGGCGGTTCTGCTCTATTTCCGGCAGGATGTCTGGGCGATGACCCTTGGTGGGCTCACCCTGCTGCGCGGGCGGCTAACCGATGATGGACGCATGGCGCTCTATATCGTTGGGGCCACCATCCCCGTAGTCATTGTGGGATACTTTCTTCTCTCTACGGGCTATGTCGACATTCTGCGGGCAGCAGAGATTGTGGCCTGGGCCAATCTCATTTTCGCTGGCGTGCTCTGGATAACTGACCGCGCAGGCGCTGTGACACGGCGTCTTGAACAGATGAACTGGAGCGCTGCGATGATCATCGGCGGCGCGCAAGTGCTGGCACTCATCCCTGGCGCCAGCCGGGCGGGTGTCACAATCTCAGCGGCGCGCATGCTTGGCTTTGAGCGGGAAGATGCCGCACGGTTCTCCATGCTGCTCTCTATCCCCACCATCCTGGGTGGGGCTGTCGCGAGCAGCATCAAAGTTTACGAAGCGGGTGATGTCAGTTTAGGGGCGGACATGGGCATTGCAGCCCTCTTGTCCTTCGTCGTAGCGCTGGCTGCCATTCATCTCTTTCTAAAGATGATGACGCACATGACCCTTACCCCCTTCGTGATCTATAGGGTTGTGTTGGGCGTTGGCCTTCTTGGCTGGCTATACCTATAAAATTCTGCTGTTGTCACTGTGTCGACCCAAGTCTCCGGCGGACAACCGCTCCTATTCAGGCGTCGCCGGTAACACCGTCCGCGAATTGCCCAGTGCGCCGGAAACGATAGAGATAGGTCGGCAGGATCGCTGACATGGCAGAAGGCTCTATGCCCAGATTTGAAAGCCCCAGAGCGCCATCGCTGACCACATTGTCGTGCTTTAAGAGCTCCACCTGATCCACGGTTAGTAGAGGCGCTGGCAGGATCTGAAGCACAGATGCCATCGCCTTCGCAGCGAAGGCTGGCAGCTTTACCAGCGGCCGTGAACGACCAATTTCTTTGAGAGTGATCTCCATCAGCTCCGCGAAGGTCGCGACCTCGGGCCCGCCGAGTTCTAGAATCTTGCCGTTCCACTGAGGTTGTTGCAGAGCGACCGTCATCGCCGCAGCCACGTCTTTGACGTAGACCGGCTGATATTTGGTCTCGCCGCCACCGATCAAAGGAAGTGCCGGGGCCAAGCTCGCCATAGCTGCAAAACGATTGAAGAACTGATCTTCGGGTCCAAAAATGATGGAGGGGCGTACGATAGTCGCGGTCGGAATCGCCTTAAGCACAGCTGCTTCACCAGTGGCTTTGGAGCGCGCGTAGGCCGACGTGCTGTCAGCATCCGCCCCAATGGCCGACATTTGGACGAAGTTGGTGATGCCAGCGTCTGCGGCGAGCTCTGCCAGCTGCTTCGCGCCCATTGCGTGGACTGCATCGAATTTTTGCGCGCCGCTTTCGTAGAGGACCCCCACCAGATTGACGATCGCGTCCGCGCCGTCCATGGCAGCGGCACAGGATGCCTGATCGCGAATATTGGCCTGCACGGGCTGAACCTGGCCGACATCCCCCATTGGTTTCAGAAAGAGGGCCTCGTTAGGCCGACGCACAGCGACACGGACCCGATAGCCCTGTTCTGCCAGCGCACGCACAAGGTAGCGTCCGACAAAACCGGATCCGCCAAATATTGTTACAAGATCCCCTGCCTTAAGCTCTGATCCAGATGTGCCCGCTGACATGCCGCTGTCCCTCTTGAAAAATTCTGGCTTCAAACCGATTGGCAGATGCCCTCTTCTTGTTTCCCCTCGAAACATCAGAGTCGCCGCCACCTGCCGATACGCCTTGATAGCGCAGCTGAGCACAGGCGTATAGAGGCCGGTTGCCGCAGAGATCGCATCCAGATCAAAATCCAGATTCGCCCGAAACCCTTCTATTCTGCCGCCAAACGCTGCTGTAAGATTGACAAACTGGGGTACGGGAGATAAGTCTCCGCACCTTGGGCCCAGGTGGCGGAATTGGTAGACGCGCTAGCTTCAGGTGCTAGTGCCCGCAAGGGCGTGGAGGTTCGAGTCCTCTCCTGGGCACCAAAGGCTTTTCGCAAAGCGAAACGCCAGGAATGAAATTAGGTTCCTTAGCGGGGTTTTTCGAATCCTCTCCGTTTTTGGAGCACCAACTATTCAGATGCGGCAAGGCGTTTGCTGCAATATGGGCGTTCGCCGCAAAACGGGTTTGCCCCTTACGGCAACACGAGAACCGGCATGAGCATCACACTCCATAAAGGCGACCTTCCTGCGGACCTCGATTTCGGCGCTTCCGTCGCAGTCGACAGTGAGACGTTGGGATTGCAGATCCCCCGGGACAAGCTGTGCCTGGTGCAGCTGTCCGCCGGTGACGGAAACGCCCATATCGTTCAGCTCGACAGAGCGCGCTATGACGCCCCAAACCTGCGTGCCTTGATGGCGAACCCGGATGTCACGAAGATTTTCCACTATGCCCGGTTTGATGTCGCGGTTATGCAGCAATATCTGGGTGTTGTGACGACCCCGATTTATTGCACCAAAATCGCCTCAAAGCTGGTGCGCACCTATACAGACCGTCACGGGCTAAAAGACCTGTGCCGAGAGCTCGCTGGGGTGGAGATTTCCAAACAACAGCAGAGTTCCGATTGGGGGTCTGAAACGCTCTCAGAGGCTCAATTGTCTTACGCCGCATCGGATGTGCTTCACCTGCACAAGCTGAAAACAGTGCTCGACGACATGCTGGAGCGTGAAGGCCGTATGGAATATGCCAAGGCCTGCTTCGCCTTTTTGCCAGTTCGGGCGTCGCTGGACCTTGCCGGATGGCCGGATGAGGACATTTTTTCTCACTAAGCCAGGCTTGATTTCACCAGAATGCTGCAGTTGACCCCCCTTCGGCTGCCAGCGCATACTGTGAACGGCTAGGGGCCACACTCGCGTTACGAAGGATGCTGATGAGCGTGCAATCGCCACCAGGCCAATCTGCCCAAAATTTTGGATCGCCGCATCGTGGCCCGGATGGGGGCGCCGGTGGCCTTGAGCCCAGCGATGAACGCAGCCGATACAGCGCCTTTGTTCTTGGAATGAAAATTCTTCTTCCTGCGCTGGCAATAATTCTCGTCATCAGCGTCTTTGTTTCATCCACAACCTTCAATTCAAGACCGGAAATCACCCCAACCTTTCGCGAGGTTGGACGTCTCAATGACGACTTGCGGATGGTGAGCCCGCGGATCACCGGTGTCGACAGACGCGGACGCCCCTACGTTGTCACTGCAGATACAGCGACCCAAGAGGTCGACAATCCTGATCTGATTTTTCTTGAAAACATTGAAGCTGATTTGATGTTGGACGAAGGTGGCAATTGGTTGTCAGTGACATCGCGCTTCGGAACACTTCAAACAGAAGCTGAAACGCTCAAGCTGCGGGAAGATATCAGCGTCTTTTCAGCAAATGGGTATGAGTTTCATGCTCAAACAGCCGATATGGATTTCAGGGCGGGATCGCTGATCAGCGACCAGCCTGTTTATGGGCAAGGGCCAGTTGGGACGCTCAACGCAAATGGTGTTGAAACATCGGACAATGGCGACAAGATCGTATTCACCGGTGGTGTGCGTGTCGTTGTGTATTACAAGGCGGGATAATCGGTGGCGGATTTGTGCAGGAGTGATGGTGTGATTAGTCGCTTGGGAAAACTCATGATGGTGGCGGGCATTGCCCTCCTCTTTTTGCCCTTTGGTGCGCAGGCTGACGATGATGACAGTCCCGTCGGCTTCAAAACCGATCCGGATGCGCCGATCGAAATTGAGGCGGATACGCTTGAGGTTGAGCAGAACGCTCAGACGGCGACCTTCATAGGCAATGTTGTCGCGGTGCAGGGGGCCATACGTCTGCGCGCTGACCGACTTATTGTTACCTATGCCCAGAAGGCAGATAGCGCGCCATCTTCCGGTGATGGGACCGAAGATGGGACAGGCGGTACTGAAATCACCCGGATTGATGCGAAATCAAATGTCCATGTCATGTCAGAGGACGATCAGTCCGCTTCGGGTGACTGGGCGCTCTATATGGTCGCTAACGAGAACATCACGATGGGCGATACCGTTGTCTTGCGACAAGGTGAAAACGTCATTCGGGGGCAGCGGCTCAATATCGACCTTAATAGCGGGCAGGCACGGGTCGAAGGCGGGGTTACCGCTACGGACACGGAAAACCCCAGTTCTGGGCGGGTTCGAGGGCTTTTTCAGGCGCCACAGCAGTAATTTTGCTTGGTTAATTTCTTCTTTCATACAATTTTAATGCCAACAACGCTTTGATGGGGGCACATGACCGATCGTATCGACACATCCATGGGCGACGCAGACGCCGGATCCACCGCTTTTGACGCGGAGGGCGGCCCACGCCTGGTGACCAGCAATGACGGTCTGATTGTAGACAAGATAGGCAAGAGCTTTCGCCGGCGTCCCGTTGTGAGGGGCGTCAGCTTCTCAGTTCAGCGCGGCGAAGCGGTTGGCCTTCTTGGTCCCAACGGGGCTGGGAAAACCACGACCTTTTACATGATCACCGGGCTCATCTCGCCGGACTATGGAAATATCGGCCTGGACCGACGCAATGTTACCGATCTGCCTATGTACCGGCGCGCCCGGCTGGGCATCGGGTACCTGCCACAGGAAGCCTCAATTTTTCGAGGTCTGTCAGTTGAAGAAAATATCCGCGCGGTCCTTGAGGTGGTTGAGCCAGACCGTGATCGTCGCGAAGCGCAACTGGATGATCTCCTTGCTGAGTTCTCGATCACTCACCTTCGACGCACACCCTCCATCGCGCTCTCTGGTGGTGAAAGACGTCGTGTGGAAATTGCACGGGCGCTTGCGACCCAACCTTCATTCATGTTGCTCGATGAACCATTTGCTGGGATCGACCCAATTGCCATCGGCGATATTCGCGACCTCGTCGCACACCTGAAAGACCGCGGCATTGGCGTTTTGATCACCGACCATAATGTGCGCGAAACGCTCGAGCTCATCGATCGCGCGGTCATCATTCACGACGGTCAGGTTCTGATGGAAGGACACCCATCAGAAATCGTGGGCAACGAGGATGTCCGTCGTCTTTACCTGGGGGATAGGTTTAGCCTCTGATTTTGATCAGAAGGCAAACCGACATGCGACATGGCACTCAACCCACGGATAGAACTCCGACAAGGCCAGTCGCTTGTTATGACGCCGCAATTGCAGCAGGCGATCAAGCTGTTGCAATTGAACAATCTGGAACTGGCGGATTATGTCGAGCAAGAGCTCGAAAAAAACCCCCTGCTGGATGAAGCTCGCGACGATGATCAGCCGGGTTTGATTGAACCGACCGAGGGCGAGACCCCGCATAAAGAAGAATTCGACATTGATTTTGCCGATGGTCCCAACGCCAGCGATGGCGTTGAGGGCGGTGATGTTGGCGATGCCTCCACACTTGCCCTTTCTGAAGAAAATGCCCCGCCTGCCCCCGATGGGGACATGGACACAGACTATGACAATGTCTATGCGGACCAGAGTGTTGCTGACGCCCCTGTTGCAGATGCTGAGACACCTGGTATGTCCAGTTCTGACTGGCAATCCACCAGCAGCCAGGGCGGCGGAAGTTTTGACGGTGAAGGCGAACTTGAAGGGTCTTTGACCCGTGCCGAAACACTTGTTGAACATCTCACTGATCAAATGGTGGTCGCGCTCAAAAACCAGACAGACCGGCTCATCGGTGCTTACCTTATAGATCTGGTTGATGAGTCCGGTTATCTGACGGAAGGTCTTGAGTCGGTTGCCGATCGCCTGGGCGTGGATATTGAGGATGTGGAAGCCGTTCTGGGTGTTCTGCAGACGTTTGACCCTATTGGAGTCTGTGCCCGCGACCTTCGCGAATGTTTGCGCTTGCAGCTTGCTGAGAAAGACCGCCTTGATCCGGTTATGGAGCGTTTCCTCGAGAATATCGAACTGTTTGCCAAGCGCGATATGGCCAAACTCATGAAAGCCTGCCAGATCGAACAAGACGACCTGACCTGCCTGATTGACGACATCCGCAACTGCAACCCGAAACCTGGCAATGTGTTTGGTGAAGAACCGGTGACACCGGTCGTGCCCGACATATTCATCCGTCCAAAATCAGACGGCGGTTGGGCCATTGAACTCAACACGGCGACACTGCCGCGGGTCCTCGTAAACAAACAATATTATACGGAAGTCATCGCGGCTTCGGCGAAAGACACCGAAGCAAAAACTTATCTCTCCGATTGTCTCGCAGATGCCAACTGGCTCGTGAAGAGTCTTGACCAACGGGCGCGGACAATCTTGAAGGTCGCCACTGAAATCGTCCGCCAACAGGACGCCTTTCTTGTTTATGGCGTTTCCCACTTACGCCCGCTCAACCTGAAGATGGTAGCTGATGCAATCTCAATGCATGAGTCGACCGTCAGCCGCGTCACATCCAACAAGTACATGGCAACGCCGCGCGGCATTTTTGAACTAAAATATTTCTTCACGTCGTCCATCGCGTCAGCCACAGGGGGCGACGCCCATTCGGCCGAAGCGGTGCGCCACCGCATCAAGACATTAGTCGATGCGGAAACCGCTGACGCCGTCCTGTCTGACGACGCGATTGTTGATCTGCTCCGCGCCAATGGAATAGAGATTGCCAGACGGACTGTTGCGAAATATCGCGAGGCGATGCAAATCCCCTCATCGGTTCAGCGCCGACGCGAAAAACGCGCAATGGTGTGACGGCTTTTTCTCTCTGCCGTCAAGTGATTTCACGCGGGTTTCGGTGCAAAACTTTCAGTAAAAAATTGCCCTAACACACTGTTTTTGAAGTATAATTCAGAACATCAACTGAGTTGGTTGACAGGGTCGGGGCGGCCCACTAGTTTCCGTCCCGCTCGCGCCGCCGGGGTCTGTTTTCTCCCTAGCCCGAGCATTGAAAAGGGCTCGGTGACGCAGCAGCGAACTCCGTTTTTCCATTCCTCGAGGCAGATGCTCGAGGCCGATCAGATAGCGGCATTTGATTACTAGATAATGGCACACCGAATCCGGCGTTATTTGATGCAGTCGGATCTCTTAGATTTTAACGGCGCTTGGAAAGGTCCTTGATGCAGGTTCAAATTACCGGAATTCATCTCGATGTCGGCGACGCTCTGCGCAGCCACGTGGAAGATCAGCTGAGCGCCAGTGTAGGCAAGTATTTTGATCGCCCTGTGGATGGACAGGTGACCTTCGCAAAGGACGGACATGAGTTTCGCTCCGATTGCTCGGTCCACTTGAGCTCAGGCATGACTCTGCAAGCCCAAGGGCAAGCCGGCGATATATATGCCAGCTTTGATGATGCGGTTGAGAAACTCGAAAAGCGGTTGCGGCGCTACAAGCGACGCCTGAAGAACCATCACAACAGCCCTAAGGCTGACCTTCCTATGCTTGATGTTCCCTCCTTCGTGCTGGCTGCGAATGAAGGCGGAGAAGAAGTTGCTGAAAGCGACGACGCACCAATGATCATTGCAGAAGGCACCACCGCCGTGCCTGTCTTGTCTGTAAGTGATGCGGTTATGCAGCTCGACATTTCTGACGCACCGCTGGTGATGTTCAGAAACGGCGATGGTGGGCTCAATCTCGTTTACCGCCGTCCCGATGGCAATGTTGGTTGGATTGATGCCGCTAGCGATTCGAAAAAGGCTTAAAGGGCTCCGGCCCCGGGCACAGCGCACCGGGGAGGTCACGCCGTTTCGGCGGGGCGCCTACCAGAAAGCTCCGACCAGGGTCTCGACAGGCCCAGTGGGAACAGTGAACAGGAAACGGATCATGGATCTGGATGAACTTCTGACCCCAGAAGGTGTGACAGCACATCTCAAGGTCACGAGTAAAAAGCAAGCCCTGCAGGAGCTTTCAGCAAAAGCGGCAGCGGTTTGTGGACTACCGGAACGTGCCATCTTCGAAACCCTGCTTGAGCGCGAACGCTTAGGCTCGACCGGTGTTGGGCAAGGGATAGCCATCCCCCATGGCAAGCTGAATGAGCTTACGCGTCTTCACGGCTTGTTCGCCCGCCTGGAAACACCCATTCAGTTTGAGTCTGTTGATGATCAGCCGGTCGATCTGATCTTCCTTCTTCTGGCACCTGAATCAGCGGGCGCGGACCATCTCAAAGCACTGGCGCGTGTCTCGCGTCTGCTGCGCAATCAATCGATGGTTGAAAAACTTCGCGCGACCGACGATGCAGCAGCCCTTTTTGCTCTTCTAACAGAGCCCGCGGCTTCAAACGCAGCCTGACCGATACATGTTAGTGAACGCTGAGTGCCTGATAGCCATAGGCTGCCGCGCCCTGAAAGGCTGCTTCCCGAGTGTCTACAATTGCGACGCGGACACCATTCGCCGCATGCACTGAATAGAGCCAGGTCTCCGGCGGCACATCAAGCTGCCCCTTCAGATCCTCAAGAATTTCTTTCGCCTGAATTGGGCGCGCATAGACATGCGTCTGCATGCCAATTTCTGCAAGCACGTCTTGGGTGATCTCCCCGGCGGGGATCAGTTGTTCAGGTGTTGAATTTTCTTCTGTCTGATCGAACATTTTTTCGCTCCTTCGAGCTTTTTGTCGCCGCACTTCCGGACGGAAAACCGGAACCATTTTTCCTGGAAGTGCTCTTTGTGGCGCGGCTTAAAAGGACTTAAACCGCCCTGGCGATTTGGCAATCCTGCGCTCTTTCGGCTCAGGACCCCCTTTGATATTCATGACCCGTGGGTCGTAATTTCGATTTGCTGGACAATTTCTTCGGGCGTCTGCTGTTCCAGCGAAATGGTCAAAAGACCGTTCTCCAAATCAGCACTCAAGATCTCAATACCTTCTGCAAGTACAAAGGCACGTTGAAACTGTCGGGCAGCAATACCGCGATGAAGGAAATTGCGATCCTCCTCATCGGACTGACCACCGCGAATAACCAGTTGATTTGATTCCACCGTGACCGAGAGATCTTCAGCTGCAAAGCCAGCAACCGCGAGCGTAATTTTCAGCTGCCCGCCTTTGTCGGTTTGCACTTCTTCCACATTGTAGGGGGGATAGCCGTCGGCACCTGTACGGGCAACCCTGTCGAGCAGACGTTCTACCTGATCAAATCCCAACAAAAAGGGACTGTCGAAACGCGCCATTCGCGTCATAGCCAAAGTCCTTTCACAAGCAACTTGTCACGACCAGCGCCCCTGTCCGGGCACACTGTCGGACATTCATCTAGCGGTCCCGATGGGCCCCGCTACGGGATAAATGTGGGAAACTATTTGAGAGGTTTCAAGCCCTTTCGAGCTCTTTTTTCACGTCAGCTGGTGCTGTTTTCACATTAAAAACAATAGGTTATCTATCCAACTAGAGCTGAATCACCCGATCAGGCCTTCCAGACCAATGCCAGGCACGGGACGGACGTGACAAGCCCAACATCATGCCGCCAAGCGCTGGCGGATGGAGCCACATCTGATCGGCCATCTCTGACTCTGGGCGTCCCTCTGGCCGGTCGATGGTCAATCCTGCACCTGCCTCCTTTGCCCGCTCTTCGATCTTCAGAATGTGAGGTGTCTCGGCAAAGGACATGTAGAAGGCCCTGCCCTGGCGGCCATGGAAGCGGCCCATGGTCGTTTCGGGCGAGGTGGGCGTAATGACCTCAAACCGGTCGAGCTCGTCGGGATGGAAGAGGGTTAGGTAGCCGTCATATTTGAAATGGTCAGATGTGATGCGGCTGTAGTGATCTGCGTTCAATCCGAAGAGGTTAGTGATCTGGTCAATGAGGGGCTGAAAGGGATCTTCTAGGATGGTCGCTTCATACAAGCGATCGATGAGGCCTACAGGATCACGCTCAACCCGTTCGCTCACCACAAAACGCAAATCGTTTTGTCCCGCCTCGCTGAAGGTCACATATCCATGATTGCCTTCTTTGATGAGGCTCGCCCCTGTTGTCTCAATATGCGCAATCAATGCGCCAAGGTCGGGCGTCGCCACGCCAGCGGCAAAAAGGTGCGGTCTTCCACGTGCTTTCAGACTGTCCGCTACAGCGCCGGTTCCGTCTGCTTCCAGGAACTCCACCTCAGAGCTGCCCACCTGATAGACAGAGCGCCGCGCTCCAAGGCATGCCACCTTGTCATCGCGCGCATGCTCTGCGCCCAGCAGTTTGACCCATCCTTCTGCAGCTTCTGATCGATTGGCTACGACAAGCTGAACCCGGTCGACATTTGTGAGCATCTGCCCCTTCTCCTTTTTATTTTCCGCAGCAGTGAGCCAGCGCGATGGCAGAAATGCAAGCCTTCTAATTTATCATACGATCGTTTGACAAATCAAATTACCTGCACTAAAGGTAGGGATATCTTGATCCGGGGCGAGGTTTCATGCGTACATTCCCAACACTTCTTTCCACCGCCGCTCTGCTTGCGAGCGCCTTGTTCACCGGCGTCTCTGCCTTGTCGCCGAGCCCTGCACAGGCAGCCGATCTGCCGGAAGATCCGATGGGAGAGGTGGTGAGCTTTTCCCGCCAGAATCACGACCGGCTCGTGTGGGTGACCGACATGAATATGCCCTATCAGGCACATGGTCGCGGCTATCTGATCGATCCCGATGCAGGCCGCTTCCTCTCCATGCTGGACCTTGGCTATTGGACCACGGGGATTGAGCTCCCGTCCGATGGAAAGCGGATCATCTCTGCAGAGACCCATTTCAGTCGGACCACACGGGGAGAGCGCTCTGACGTGCTGGTAACCTATGACGCAACCACATTCCAGGTCCGCTCTGAAGTCACCATCCCGCCCAAACGCGCAAGCGTCGTTAAGATGCAAGGCACGTCATCGCTGAGCGATGACCAGAGCCTGTTCGCACAGATGAACTTCACCCCAGCAGTTTCCCTCACCCTTGTTGATCTTGAGCGTGAGGCATTCATCGCCGAGATCGACACGCCGGGGTGCCCCAATATTTATGGCGGCGGTGCGCGCAGCTTCCATCTGCTTTGCGGCGACGGGTCGTTCCTCACCTATGTGTTTGATGAAAATGGTGCCGTGACCGGCAAGAGCCGGTCCGATGCCCTGTTTGATCCCTTTGAAGACCCGATCAGCATTTCCGGTGTCCGTCGCGGCGATCACTGGTATTTTGTGTCGCTGGCAGGCGACGTTTACGACTTTGAGATGGATGCTGATGGCGTGCGCCTTGCCGCAACCTGGCCCCTAATCACTGACGATGAACGCGAGGATGACTGGTCCATCAGCGGCTTTCAGCATCTGGCGCTTCATGCGACGTCCGGCCAGCTCTACCTGCTCACCCACCAGGGACCGCCAGAAACATTTGAAGATCCGGGCACCCATGTCTGGGTATTTGACCTCGAAACCCGCGAGAAGATTGAGGCGTATGAACTGCAGGAGCTCACAATCTCCATCGCTGTGTCACAGGATGACGACCCTCTGCTCTATGGCATTGGGGCACACATCCCCATGCCCTTCTTTGCCCAAGTCTGGGTCTACCTTACCGAAGGTGAGGCCCCTCTGATCGACACAGTCCAATTTGGCCTGGATATCTACGATGCCGGAGATGGCAGCTACCAGCGCAGTGTGCCAAAGCTTGGGAACCTTCCCAGCATGATTTATCCTTGGTGACCCGCGATGATTGATCCCGTTTTCGATATTGCCTTTCGAGGCGCCTTCGCTGCTCTTTTACTGAGTGCGGCCTGGCACAAGCTGCGTGACCCGATTGGGTTCTGGCAGGCGGTGTCCGGCTATAAGTTGCTCCCGCAAGCTCTTGAGAAACCAGTGTCCAGAATTATCCCACTTGCGGAAACCTTGATCGCGCTTTCATTGTTCCTGTTCAGCGAGTCTGCCCTGCCGATGCTTGCCGCCCTGTCTCTTTGGATCGTTTATGGCGGTGCTATCGCGATCAACCTGCTTCGTGGACGTGAGGAGCTTGAGTGTGGTTGTGGCGGCATCGGCGCGGATCAGAAAATTCACTGGGGTTTGGTACTCCGCAATAGCGTCCTGGCAATCGCCACCGGTTTCCTCCTGCTCCCGGCAACAAGCCGCGCGCTTAGCTGGTTTGACTATGCAACTGCAGGCTTCGCAGTTCTCATTCTGCTGCTCTTCTATGCGACGGCAGAACACTTGCTGCGAAATGCAGCGCTTCTCGGTCACGAAGGAACACATCCATGATCGACGCCCTTATCATTTCCAACATTGTGAGCTGGGTCGCCATTGCGGCGCTGGGTCTCATCGTCTTCGCCCTTACACGCCAGATCGGTCTGCTGCATGAGCGCATGGGGCCCGTCGGCGCGCTGACTGTCGCCAAGGGCATGAAAGCTGGTGAGCCCTTGCCACCCTTCTCCTTCCCCTCGCTGACGGGGGGGCAGGTGGAAGTGGGGGCTGGGACCGCGGCTAGCAAATCAACGCTCTTGTTCTTTTTGTCGCCTGACTGTCCGGTCTGTAAATCCCTCCTCCCCGTCATTGCCTCGGTTCGCGCGCGGGAGGCCGCGTGGCTCGATGTCGTGCTGGCAAGCGACGGTGAGCCGTCTGCACATCACGCCTTTCTGAAGAACCAGAGTTTGGACAACTATCCGTACGTTCTCTCATCCGACCTCGGCCTAACCATTGGTGTCAGCAAGCTTCCCTATGCCGCACTGGTTGATGAGCGTGGAACCATGGTCGCCCACGGCCTGACCAACACACGGGAACATATTGAAAGTCTGTTCGAAGCAAAGACAAGAGGCGTCGCCTCCATTCAAGACTATATGGAACAGGAGCAGCAGCGCGCTTAACCGCACGCCCTGATATGCCATGACCTGGTTTGATAGATTCATCGAAAAAACCGCCCGAACGACAGCCCGACTTTCCTCGCGGCGAAGCATAATTGCCGGTATTGGGACTGTGCTGGCCGGTGCTGCAGCCTTCCCTCTTCTCCCGGTCTCGCGCGTGCGCGGTGAGGAAGTTGCCAATGATCCGGGCGACCCGGAAAGCTGTGACTATTGGCGTTACTGCGCCATTGATGGATATCTCTGTAGCTGTTGTGGCGGCACGCATACAGCCTGCCCACCCGGCACCATCATGTCGCCCATCACCTGGGTCGGCACCTGCCTCAACCCGAGCGACAATAAGCACTACATCATTTCTTATAATGATTGCTGCGGCAAAAGCGGCTGTGGACGATGCGGCTGCGTTCGCAATGAAGGCGACAAGCCCATGTACCTTCCTCAGGCAGCCAACAATATCAACTGGTGTGCGGGCGGCAGCGCCGACATTATCTATAATTGTTCAACAGCCATCATTATCGGTGTCGATGACGACGCTTAGAACATTTCGCGCACGCTTCCTCTGCGTCGCGCTCGGCTTGGGGCTCACAACCAGCGCAGCCCTTGCCAGCGATGCACGGGCACGCGCGGACTATATGATCCACTGCCAGGGGTGCCATGTGCCTGATGGGCGCGGCTTTCCAGATAAAGTTCCTGATATGCGGGCAACGCTCCCCCTGCTGCTTTCTGTTGAGGGTGGGCGCGCCTTTCTGGTGCAGGTTCCAGGGTCGGCCATGTCGACACTTCCCAATGATCGGTTGGCCGCAACGCTCAACTGGATCGTCAGAAACTTCACCGATGACAAGACAATGGCGAGCTTCGTCGATTATACAGAGCAGGAAGTCGAACAGATGCGCGCTGTTCGCCTCGATGATGTCTTCACCACGCGCGATGCCCTGATTGGACATTTGGAAAACACGCATGGTGGGTCGGCCGAGTAAAGCGCCAGAGCGGCGCGACCAGATTTTGGATGCGATGGAGATCTGTGTGCGCGAGCATGGCATTGGACAGGCCTCCATGCGCCGGATCGCCGACCAATCGGGCCTGTCGCTCCAGATGGTCAGCCACTATTTTGGCAACAAAGAACAGCTGGTTCTGGCGTTTGTGATGCGTGTTGGTGAGAAACTAGCCGTTGAGGTCGACACCGCCATTTCCGGTTCCACGCCACAGGCGGAACTTACAAGCCTTATTCAGTTTCTGTGCAGTGACCGCTACAAGCGCATTCCCGGGAATGACGTTATTGGCCGGGAAATCTGGGGACTTGCTGAACGGGACGCTGACATTCGCACGATTGTCTGGGGGTGGTATGACCGCTCGATTACCAGCATCAGCGAGACAATCTCCAAGGCTTATCCTGCTGCTGCACCTGCAAGATGCCGGGAAACAGCCTATGCGATCCTCTGCCTCACAGAAGCCAATGAGTTCTTTTCAGGGATTGGGGACAGATCACTGCCCCCAAAAGCTGCCGAAGCGGCGGCGCTCGGCCTTCTCCAGTTACTAGAGATGGCCGACGACACCGCGTCCGCTTGAGCCAGGTGATCAGGTCGGCGCGCCGAGAACAATGACCTTCTCGGAAGAGAGCCCCTGGGCCTCGCAGAGTCCCCGATAAGCTGCGAGAATGCTCTGAGCATCGACGACGCCAATCACATTGCCGTCGTCATCCACATTGATGTTCGCGCCATAAATCGCGAACCAGACATCTGTCTCACCTTCATTGTCCTCTGACACGGTCAGCGTATGCACAGAGTGGGCCGGCTCATAAAGGTAGGAGCCTTTCGTGTTCACATAGTCGGGATATTCCTTGTAGTACCAGCTGCCGTCCAACGTCACAGCAAAGACTGAGCCTGTGTGATAGTGCTTGTCGACTTTGTAACCCGGCGCAAATTTTGTGCGCACAACCCAAAGGCCTTGATTGAGGTCGACTTGTAGCAACTGCAATTTGCTGCCATCGCCTAAGTCAACGAAGGGCAGATCGCTTTCGCCTATATGGATTGCCGCGGTCAGGCCGTGCGCTGGGATCATGCCGCCCTGCCCTGCAATCTGTTCGTTCATATTTGGTGCGTCACTCATGTCTTCCTCCGAAACTTAAAATGCCCTGCTGGTCTGAACCTAGTGGTCTCCTTGAGGCATCGATCTATATGGTTGGCTACATCCTACCTCTCAACACCGATCAACGCATCCCATCATGAGCCCCACACTCGTCCTCTTTCACACCAACCTTCGGGTCGGCGACAATCCAGCGCTCACTTCCGCCGCGGAATTGGGTCCGGTTGTGCCTGTATTTGTGCTCGATGAGAGTTTTGGGCGCCCGCTCGGCGATGCCTCGCGCTGGTGGCTACACCGCTCTCTTCAATCTCTGGCAAACAGCCTGGTGAATCTGGGCGCCCCGCTCATCTTTCGCAAGGGAGACCTGATTGACGTAGTTAAAGAGCTTGTTCAGGAGACCGGTGCGCCCCGCGTCTTTTTGCAATATGGCTATGACCCTTCCGTTCAGAAAAGCGAGGCAGCACTTCATGAGTGGGCCGTAAGGTCTGACGTGGAGATTAAGCGGTTTGCGGGTCAGGTTCTTTTTCCACCAAAAACCATCCGGACACAGCAAGACAAGCCCTACACCGTCTTTTCACCTTACTGGCGGACCTGCCTGAAACAGGCGAGCTTCGGGCCGCTGGTGCGATGTGACAGGCTCACGCCGGTGGCAGATCAGCCTCGCTCCCTCGATCTGGAAGAGCTTCATCTCCTGCCCAGCAGCTTTGATTGGACGCCCAGTCTCGCCGAGGCATTTACACCCGGTGAGACCCAAGCCTTAGAGACACTTGATGCTTACCTTGAGGATGGGCTGCGGTCCTACAAAGAGATGCGCGATCACCCGGGCCATTCGCCCGGCACATCGAAGCTTTCAGCGCATCTTCGTTTTGGAGAGATTAGCCCGCGCACCATCTGGCATCGCACCCAGGACGCGATGGCGCGGAACCCGGATCTCGCCCGTGATGGGGAGTGGTTCCTACGCGAACTTGGCTGGCGCGATTTTTCCTACCATCTTCTCCATCACTTCCCATCATTGCCGAACACGCCCCTGCGACCCGCGTTTGGAGATTTTCCCTGGAGCCAGGGCCCAAGTAGGGAGCTTTCCAGCTGGCAAAAAGGGCTCACCGGCTTTCCCATTGTTGATGCGGGCATGCGCCAGCTCTGGCAGACCGGCTGGATGCATAATCGGGTGCGCATGATCGTCGCCTCCTTCTTGGTGAAAGAACTGCTCATTCACTGGCGGGAAGGGGAAGCGTGGTTCTGGGACACGCTGGTCGATGCGGACCCGGCGAGCAATACGGCCAGCTGGCAATGGGTGGCAGGGTGTGGTGCCGATGCGGCGCCCTATTTCCGAATTTTCAATCCGGTCTTGCAGGGTGAGAAGTTTGACACCGATGGTGCCTACGTCACCCAATTTGTGCCGGAGCTTGCAAAACTTCCGAAAAAATATCTGCACAAACCGTGGGAAGCGCCAGCTGGTGTTCTAGAAGATGCCAGCCTTACGCTCGGTCAGGATTACCCACTTCCGATTGTCGACCGGAAACAGGCGCGAGCCCGCGCCCTTGAGGCATTTCAGTCCACAAAGGCCAAAAAACCTTAAGATTTCTGGCTGATCCAGTCCTGCCTCGCGCCCGTATACCAATCAATAGCGTCCTTTCATGGAGATGTTGATGAGGCTTCCAGCCCTTACCCCGCGCCTGCCCCTCAAGCCACTTGCACTTGCGGCCTGTCTATCTGCAATCAGCGTACCCCCTCACGCAGCGGCCTCCGCGCCAGGTATGACCGAGCAGGCGCAGGCCCTCTATGGAGACTCCATCGCCTTTGACATCTACCGGAATGATGCGCGCATCGGGTCACACAATGTCACCTTCCGCGATGAGGCAGAGGGACTGAAAGTCACAACGAATTTCGAACTCGAAATCGGTCTCCTCTTCGTCACACTGTTTGAGCTGCAATACCAGTCCGAGGCCCTCTGGGAAGATGGGCAGCTTGTTTCGCTGAGCGCGAGAACAGACCGCAATGGTGACATCTCCGAAGTGGAAGCGTCCGCCAATGAAGATACCCTCACAATTGATGGTCCAAATGGTCGACAGACGACTGCGATGGGCATTTACCCGACCAATCATTGGAACTCCGGCGTGATCGGTAGCACGCAGCTGATGAACACGATCACTGGTAAAGTGAACGATGTCCGTCTGGTGGCTCTCGGTACAGAACGCGTTGCCACCAATGCCGGAATGGTGGAAGCCACACGATACAAGTATGAGGGCGCGATCCAGAATGAAGTCTGGTACGACGCAGACGGCCGCTGGGTCGCCATGCAGTTTCCAGGTGACGACGGGTCGTTGATCGAGCTGCGGTGCCGTCAATGTGTTGCGAGTGCCTCGCTTGAGGTGGCACGATGAGCCATGCACCCAAAACAGTCTGGATTACGGGCGCCGGTAAGGGCATAGGCCGCGCGCTTGCGCATAAAATGGCCGCCGATGGCTGGACAGTTGCAGCGAGTGCCCGCACCACTGAGGATCTGGAAACCCTCGCCCAAGAGATCTCCTCCAGCAATTCAGTGGGTGCGATCCATGCCTATCCTCTGGATATTGTCGACATCGAAGGCAATCAGAGCGTGCTTGCCCAGATTGAAAGGGATCTAGGGCCCCTGAGCCTTGCGGTTCTGAATGCAGGGACGCATCAGCCCATGGCGGCGTCAGAGTTTTCCATCGATACGGTGCGCCACCTTGTTGAAACGAACCTGATGGGCACGGTGAACGGGCTCGGCGCGCTGCTGCCGGTTTTCCTGGCACGGCAGAGCGGCCGGATCTCGGTCGTATCCTCTGTTGCAGGGTACCGGGGCCTGCCCACATCGGCTGCTTATGGGGCCACGAAAGCCGCACTCATCAATATGGTTGAGGCTATGAAGCCGGAACTCGACCGGGAAGGTGTTTCCATCTCCCTCATTAATCCGGGATTTGTTGAGACACCGCTTACAGAGAAGAACGAATTTCCGATGCCATTTCTTGTCACAGCGGAGGAAGCAGCCACCACTATTTATCAGGGACTTGAGGCTCACAAATTTGAGATCGTCTTCCCCCGACGCTTTGCTTTCCTGATGAAGCTTTTGCGCTTCCTGCCCAACCGCCTTCTATTTTCAGTAACTTCACGGATGATCACAACATGACCACCGCTCTCGACAAATATGCCCGTTTTATGGGGTCGCTCAGCAGGGAGAGCCTTGAGACTCTTCCCGACTTTGTGATGCCCGACGTACATTTCCGTGACCCGTTCAATGAAGTGGTCGGCGCCGACAGGATGGCTGAGATCTTCGTCCACATGTTCGATACCGTGGGCGATGTACGGTTCGAGATCCTTCACAGTGCGGTCTCAAGCGCGCCTGACGGCGACACCGGTATGCTTTACTGGCGCTTACACTCAACCTTGCGCAAGAAGCCCTGGTCTTTTGAAGGCATGAGCCGGGTGCAGTTCAATGCCAATGGCCAGGTGGTCTCTCATTTTGATCATTGGGATGCGGCGCGGGAGTTTTACGAACATTTCCCGGTCATCGGCTGGGCATTGTCTTCGATCCGCAACAAGATCGCCCTTGCTGCCTGAACGTGACCCAGTCAGTCCGCTGCTTCTGATCTGATCTTGATCGGGGCGCGCGTCGCGGTGATGGGTTCAGCCGCAGGCTTGTGGCGAACGATCGGCACTTTCTTCCACCAAAGCTTCAAAGCTTCATAGTGGATGCCCACAGTGACTTTAAGCGTCATCAGCGGGTATTGCAGGAAGGTGAACAGCAACGCCTTGTCGCTCCAAGGTTCACGCTTACCGTCGAAGGAGGCTGACAGCAGCGGGCCCTCTGCATCGCTCAAGCCGATAAACACCCGGACAGTTTCGCCCGGCGGACAAAGGTCAAACTGGTAGTGCCCTTCCATTTCTGTGAAGGGCGACACATACATGCGTTTCTCGGTCTCTTGACGGACGCGCCCGCGGAGATCAACCGGCGCAGGCAGCACATAAGTGTGCTTCTCATTAAATGTGTTGTGAACCTCGTGCAGCGTCACCATCAACACGCCATTGAGGTCGTAGCAATAGTAGACGGTCAAAGGATTGAAGACATAGCCAAGGATACGCGGGTAACAGAGTACTCGAACACGCATACCGGTCGCACTGAAACCGGCTTTGGTCACATGCTCCGTCACCCAGTCCTTCAGGCCTGTGCGCGCTCCTGCCCCATGATCCTTTTCCCAAAAGGACAATAGGGACCGGCGGTTGACACCAAACACACGGCTGGTGCGGTTGATCTCATCAAGCTCATCCAAATCGAGCAGAAGCGAGAACACCCGATAACGCAGCGTGTGGCGCGCTGGGCGTCGCCTGGCGTGTTCAACAAATCCTTTGTAGAGGCTTGAAATCATGAATGTCAGTCGGCCGCTAAGGGCAGAACCACCTCTGTGTTAACGCGCGAGCTGTTTGCTGCGACGTTCCACGGCCTGCGCGTACCGGAAAGCTGCTCAGCAACTGCCAGACCTGCTTCCAGCGCATCTTCATGGAATCCGTAGCCAAAGTAAGATCCACAATACCATACCCGGTCTCGTCCCTGCAGTTGCCAAAGTTCTTTCTGCGCCTTAATGGCCGCGCGATCAAAGAGGGGGTGCTGATAGGAAAATTTCCGAATGATGGTTTCTTCGCGGGGAGCAACGTGAGGGTTCAGTGTGACAAAGAGCGGGTGGCTTTCGTCGATGCCCTGCAGCCGGTTCATCCAATAGGAAAGGGTGAGTTGCTTACCCGCATCGGCCGCACCATCATCAATATAGTTCCAGCTTGACCAAACACGACGGCGCTTTGGCATGAGGCGCTCGTCAGTATGCAGGTAAGTATCATTGTCTGTATATTGGAACGCACCAAGCAGGCGCTGCTCACCCTGGCTAGGATTTGATAGGAGTGTCAAAGCATCATCTGCATGGGTGGCCAAGACAACATCATCAAACAAGTGCTGCACACCCGCAGCCGTCATCACTTCAACACCATTGAACGCCCGAGTGATGGCAACAACACCCTCCCGCTTGATCTTGTCTTGATAGGAAGCTGTCAGTCGTTTCACATATTCCCGGCTGCCCCCATCGACCGTGCGCCATTTCGGGCGGTCCTTGAACTTCAAGAGTCCATGGCTCTCGAAGAACCGTATGAACGTCGCCAGGGGATAGTCCAGCATATCAGTGACGGTGGTTGACCAGATCGCTGCCCCCATGGGCAGGATGTGATCGCGAATGAACGCGTCGGAATAGTTGTTCGCGCGCAAATAGTCTCCCAGCGAAAGGTCCGCTGAGGCCGCCACGCCATCGAGCGTCGGTGCCGTCTTATAGAAGCGAAGGATGTCTGACATCATGGCCCAAAACCGGGGGCTCACTAGATTGCTCCGCTGGGCGAGAAGGCCGTTCAAGCCGGTCCCGCTATATTCAAAGCGACCTTTGTCGATTGAGGCTGCAAAGGACATGTCCGATGGCTTGGTCGGTACATTCAGGCGGTCAAACAGCGCAACGAGGTTTGGATAGTTCTGCTCATTGTAAACGATGAAGCCGGTATCCACAGGCAGTGGTGTTTCACCATTGCCCGCATCAACTGTATTTGAGTGTCCGCCAACATGGTCACCGGCCTCAAAAACCGTGATGTCATGGTCGTTGTTCAGTAACCAGGCAGCGGACATGCCCGCAATCCCAGACCCGATAATGGCGATTTTTTTTTGTGTTTTGGGGAGGGACGCTTCGTAGGGCAAATGACCAGCCTTTTTCTGTGTGTTTATCTGAATACGGCTGAAATGCGCTGTTAGATCAGGAAAAATGACGCAAAAACGGACTGATCCAAGCCTCTTGTGAGTGCGTAGAATATATTATGAGCATGCATGATAGTATTTCCGCTTCGGGTCGCGAGCGCAGTAGACTGCGCTTGGTGGTCGTCAATAATGACGCCCACCAGCACCTAGGAGCCTCCAACCCAGAAATGGCCGATGCGCTAGTGGAAGAGTTTGACATTGACGACCATGCGGCATGCCTGCAGGCGGTTGGCGCGCATCAGGACAAAAGGGCCTTCCAGTCCCTATTTTCCTATTTCGGCCCGCGCGTGAAGGCCTATGTCATGCGCCTTGGATGCCAACCGGGACAAGCGGAAGAACTCACACAGGAAACCATGATCAAGGTTTGGCGGAAAGCCAGCCAGTTTGATGCCTCTAAGTCCGCACCCTCCACCTGGATCTTCCGAATTGCCCGGAATCAACGCATCGACGTTTTTCGGCGCGAAAACCGACCTGAGCTGGACCCTAATGATCCGAGCCTTATACCGGAGCCGGAAGAAGCTGCAGATAGCGTGATCGAGCAGAAGCAGTCAGAGATGCAGCTTCTGGAAGCCATGAAACATCTCTCTGAAGACCAAAAAGCCATTCTGAAACTATCGTTCTTTGAAGACATGTCTCATGGACGCATCGCCGAGCATCTAAATATCCCGCTCGGCACCGTGAAATCAAGACTGAGGCTTGCCTTGGGCAAGCTACGCTCCACTTTAGATGATACTAGATTACCTCCTACCGACGGACGACGCGTATGACTATTCGCCACCACATAGCAGACGAAATCCTTGTCTCTTACGCCTCGGGCAGCTTGCCTGAAGCCTGGAGCCTGTTGGTCGCGACCCATCTGGCGCTCTGCCCTTCCTGTCGGAAAGCGGCGAGGGATGCCGAAGAGTTGGGCGGCGCGCTCCTGGATGATCTGACCCCCGTCGATTTGAGTGAAGACGCTTTTGACAAATTGATGAGCAAGCTTGAATCCGCTGAGCCGGAAGAAGAGACCGTTGCCGCGAAGAAGCAGGCAACTGAAATCCCGTCCGTCTTGCCTGAACCGCTTAAGTCCTACCTGGGAGGAGATCTCCATGCGTTGAACTGGAAGCGGCTTGGCAAAGGCGCGTATCACATCCCTATCGCCCTTCGGAACGGGGAAGGCAAAGCCCGCCTTCTGAAAGTGCCCGCTGGCCAGCCTGTTCCAGCTCATGGACACAGAGGTGAAGAGCTTACCCTTGTTCTGACAGGTTCCTTCACAACGCATCAGGGTGAGTTCCTGCGCGGTGATGTCGAAGCTGCGGACGACGATATTGAGCATATGCCTGTTGCCGGGCCCGGCGAAGACTGTATCTGCCTCGCCATCACAGACGCACCCCTCAAGTTTAAGAGCCTGGGCGCTCGGATCGCACAACCGTTTATAGGTATCTAGGTCTAAGGCGTCGCTCCATTTCCGGCGAGCTAAATACCCTCTTTTTCCTTAGCGTTGTTTGCACAAAAAAAACCTCTATCTTGCCGGTGACTTTGTGACGGATGACCTCTTCACGGAGGCATCGACGCAGGAAAGGGTTTGCGTTTATGGCAGATGTACTCGCGGTAGCGGCAAGCAATCTGGTTTCACCAGCAATACTGGCATTCCTACTGGGCGGTCTTGCCGGCTTCCTTCGAAGCGATCTGGAAATACCCGAAGCGATCGCCAAAGGGCTATCGATCTATCTGATGCTGGCCATCGGGCTCAAAGGGGGCGCCAGTTTGGCTTCTTCCGACGCCGGCATGTCCATTCTTCCCGGATTGATCGCCGCAGTCCTGCTGAGTTTCCTGATCCCTTACATCGCTTTTTTCCTGCTGCGTATGACGACCCGCTTCTCCACGATCGATTCCGCGGCCGTCTCTGCCCACTACGGGTCCGTGAGTATCGTGACCTTTGTCACAGCCACTCAGTTTCTGACCAGTCTCGACATCACTTATGAGGCCTACATCATCGCCATGGTCGCATTGATGGAAACACCTGCGATCGTGTCAGGCCTCTTGCTCGCACGCAAAAAGGGCGCAGAAGACGGAACCAAGGCGCCGCTTTTTCAACCCGAGATGCTTCGGGAAATTCTGTTCAACGGCTCGATCATGTTGCTGCTTGGCGGGTTTGTGATTGGCTGGGCCACCGGTGAACAAGGGTTAGAGACGGTCGCCCCATTCTTTGTCGATCCGTTCCAGGGCGTGCTCTGTCTCTTCCTGCTGGATATGGGGCTCGTGGCGGCACACCGCCTTCGTACTGCCTCGTCGCTTAGCCCCTCAGCGATTGCGTTCGGGCTCTATATGCCAATCATCGGGGCCGTACTTGGCGGAGCGACTGGCTATGCGGTTGGCCTCTCAGCAGGTGGCACCACGTTGCTCGCCGTTCTTGCAGCAAGCGCCTCTTACATCGCGGTACCCGCTGCCATCAGGCTCGCCCTGCCCAAAGCAGACCCGGGCATATTCATACCCCTCTCGCTGGGGGTTACCTTTCCCTTCAACGTGCTGGTCGGCATCCCGCTTTATGCAGCGGCGATAGCCACCCTTTACAACTAACGGGAGATGATCATGCAGATGTTCAAAAAGAAAAAAATTGAAGTGGTCGTTGAGGCAATCTATGCGCCCCGTGTCGTAGAGGCTGCTAAAAAAGCCGGAGCCAAGGGCTATACTGTTCTGCCTAACCTTCAGGGCAGCGGCACCCATGGTGACCGACGGGGTAGCGGACTCAGTGGGGCCTTTGAAAACGTCATGGTGATCTGCGTAGTCGATGCCTCCATCGCCGCTGCCGTTATGTCAGCGATCAAGGAGGCCATTGGTGATGCCATTGGCGTGCTCTATGCCTCAGACGTCGAAGTCTTGCGGGACGAACACTTTTAGAGGTCTGTCACTATACGGGGCCCTATTGAAGATCACCGCGCGACTGCGGCGGTCGTCGGCGCCCCAGACAGGAAACGCAGGCAGACATACCCAATGACACCGGAGATGAGCGAGCCGGTCAGGACGCCAAGGCGCACGGTGGCTGCGTAAGAAGGATCTTCAAAGGCCAGCGTGCCGATGAACAGGCTCATGGTAAAGCCTACACCGCAGAGGCAGGCGATGCCGTAGATCTGCATCCAGTTCGCCCCCATCGGCATTTTTGCGATGCCCGACTTAACGGCCAACCAGGCAAAGCCAAAGACGCCTGCCATCTTGCCAATCACGAGGCCGGCAATGATGCCCGCTGTGACAGGATGGGCGAAACTGTCGAGCCCCATGCCGGCGAATGAGACACCGGCATTGGCAAACCCGAAGAGCGGCATGATGCCGAAAGCCACCCAGGGCAGAAGGGAATGCTCCAGCCGCAGTAGAGGCGGCTCACCATGCTCATCGCCTTTCGTGTCGCCCCTAAGCGGGAGCGCCATAGCGATGGCAACACCTGCTAGGGTCGCGTGCACACCTGATTTCAGAACACAGACCCAGAGGAAAACGCCAACGATGATGTATGGTGCCAGCCTTCTCACATTCGCAAAATTGAGAGTAGCAAGACCGAACAAGCCGATGGCGGCGAGCCCCAATGACATGACCGAAAGGTTTTCTGTGTAAAAGAGCGCGATGATGATGATGGCACCCAGATCGTCGATAATCGCAATCGCGGTCAAAAGCACTTTGAGGGAGAGCGGCGCGCGGGCACCAATGAGCGAGAGAATGCCGAGCGCAAAAGCGATGTCGGTTGCGGCAGGAATGGCCCAACCGCGCATGTGAACTGGGTCGCCCCAGGTGATGAAAACATAGGCAAGTGCGGGCAGCGCCATGCCACCGACAGCAGCAAAGAAGGGAAGAGCTGCCTGATCACGAGACGAGAGCTCGCCTTGCAGAAACTCCCGTTTAATTTCAAGACCGACCAGCAGGAAAAAGATCGCCATCAGGCCGTCATTCACCCAGAGGAGAAGAGGTTTTGCGATCTTGAGCGCGCCAAACTCCACAGCGACCGGCGTTGCCAAGAAGGCGTCGTAATATCCGGCAAAAACAGAGTTTGCGATGACAAGCGCCAGGACGGCGGCGGCCATTAAAACGATGCCGCCTGCGGCTTCTAGTTTTAGAAATTCCTGGATTTTGGAAAGTACTGCGTCGCCCACTTGGGTGCCCTCTTTTTCTTGGTTCTTCTATTGAAATGGGTTGCGGCGCCCAAGAAACAAGCCGAGGAAAAGTAGGGACTTACGCTAAATACGACGCGCAGAGCGCCTTGGTTTTTCATCCCTCTTCGGGGATAAACCATCGGTCTAGAGGTGACCTTTAGCCCTTACTTTTTTTGGGCTTGCTTCCATGATCTTCGACCGGCGTCGTCGGCTTGTTGCCAGACTGGGCCAAACGGATCACATCCTTAGACGTATCCGCAGCGTCCTGATCAAGCTCTTTCAGGAACATTTTGCGCACCATATCGATATTCTCGTTGAGATCTTCGATCTCCCAGTCTGCCGTCTCAACTGGTGGCAGCACGGTGACATGAACCGTTGCCGGACGCGCAATGAATGCGCTCTTAGGCATGGCATCTGTCGTGTTGTGCAGCACGATCGGCACAATGGGTACACCGGCCTGCATCGCCAGGTGGAAACCACCTTTTTTGAACTTGGACAGTTTGTTCGTGGGGCTGCGGGTACCTTCAGGGAAAATGATGATCGATGTGCCGCTCTTCAGCGCCGTCACCGCTGGCTGCAACGCCTCACGAGCCGCCTTATTGTCTGACCGGTCCACGAAAATCGTGCCCATGGCTTCGGACATCTGGCCGATCACCGGCTGGGACTGCACTTCCTTCTTTGCAATCGCCGTGAAGTCGCTTTGCACCAGTTTCAGGACGGCAATGGCATCCACCGCGCTTTGATGGTTCGCCATAAAGACCGCTGGGCGATGGGACCATAGATGGTCTCGTCCTTTCACATCCAATTCAAGACCGATTGAGGCGGATGACAGCTCGCCCCAAAGGCCCTGGAAAATATTCCGCGCCTGACGCGCCGAGCCATTGATTGAGTAAGCCGACAAGGCTGCTGCTGCCGCTGGCGCCGCGCTCAAATAGGCAAGACCGGTCCGCGCCACATCCTTCGCTGACGTTCGCCCACGGCCTTCAAAGCGCGTAATGTGCCAGTCGCGAGACTTAGCGACAGAGGTCAGCTTCTTATTCGGATTGAGCGGGCGCGGGTTGCCGACAATTTCAAGGAGCGGAAGATCTTCATCGCCATCGCTGTAGAAATAGCTTTCGGCAAGATCAACATTCCGGTCTGCAATGAAGTTGCGGACAGCAATGGATTTTCCTTCGCCATAGCAGGCCGGCTCAACCACCTTGCCAGTGCAAATGCCGTTTTTCACTTCCAAGTGGGTGCAGAGAAAGCTGTGAACGCCGAGATCATTGGCGACCGGCTCCACCTGATAAGGTGTCGCGGCGGACACGATCACAACTACATGGCCCTTTTTCAGATGGGCATCAATCAAAAGCCTGGATTCTGGATAAATGCGCGAGGCAACACGTTTTTCAAAGACTCGGCGCCCGAATTCATAGTTCCGGCTATCAACCTGGCCGCGCAGATGTTTCGCCGTGCTGTTCACCATTTCTGCAAAGTCGATCTTGCCGCGGGCAAATTGAATCCCGTGAGAGGCCTGATTAACAACCTCACCGATAGAGAGCTCGCCGCTGGTCACCTGTTCTATCATCAGGTCCTGCGCGGAAAAGCCATAGATCAACGTCCGGTCCATGTCGAAAAAAGCGGCGATGTGAAAACCAGACGGCCCCTTTTCCACTTCATCGATCAGAAAACGATAGCTTGGCATTCGCTTGGTCCTTTGGTCAGTCTACTAGTCTGTCTGGCGGCTGATGGACAGCCCCAACAGTATCTCCAGTCGGCGGCTCACAGAACGCACCTGGTCAGCAAAGATCTTGCGGTCTCCCGTCAACGTCTTGCCATTCTCAGCAATGAGGCCTCTATGATCTGCTAGTTTATATGCAGTTTCGTAAAGGGTCTTTGAAAGGGACTCTTCTGAAAACACCCGCTGCAGCAAATGGGCCTGGGCTCCATAGGTCATGCAGAGCTGCAGGAATTCCTTTTTATTTTCAATAGGTTGACCGCCCCGTTGCACCAGCGCATCGGCCAACACCTGATAGGCATCGACGAAGGAGCGAAGGACGCCCTGCGATACAACGGGCTCGCGGGCTTCCAGAAGGGTGCGGGCTGACGCCTCGCCTTCCTGGAGACGGGCCTGCCAGGCCGGGTCCCGTTCTGCCATTTTCTCGCGCACTTCCTTCAGGAAGTCTTCGCGGGTGGCAAAATAGAACTCGAACTTCAAAAGATCGCGGAGCGCCAGGGCTTCGCGCCAGAACGCCATCTCCGTGTCTTTTTGTTCTGCTGCATGGAGCAGTGCCAATTCAATAATGGCGTCAGTGACAAAGAAATGGATCGCTGTGTTTCGATAGTAGGCCGCCTTGTGATACTGGCCAGCTGCAATGTGGAACACGGCACCGAGCCCGGAGTCATGACGGGTCACGACCCCATTTTCTTCCAAGGAAGTCAGGGTCGCTTCAATCTGGCTTGGGGTGCGCAGCTTATCATTGCCGCCGACAACCGGAATGTTCCGACTGTCCACCAAATCCATCCAGGAACAGACGGTGCGGGTGAGACCTTCCAGCGTTCTTGCCCGCGGGCCGTTGGCTAGGAGGATCAAGGTCAGAAGCGAGGTCAGATTGATCGGCGACGCGTCGTTCAGCCGAACGGCGGCGCGGATCGCAATTTGCTCAACCAGCTTCTTCTTATCTGTATCCGGCAGATCCTCGTTGAGGCTTTCGCCAGGCAAGACATCCAATGCAGTGACCGGCTCTCCGAAGCGGACGTAGATTTTATGATCTGATCCTTTGCCGGTGATGAATTTCAGGAACCAGCTGGCGCCTTCGGGTTTCTTGTCCTGCCCTTTTTGCTCAATGACATAATCATCGACCTCGGTGATCTGATCATAGGTCACAGAAACAGGCACAAAACGCAGCCCGTGGGTTTTGGTTCTAACAATGGACTCAACCACATAGTTCATCAGGCCATAACGCGGCGGCAGTAGCTTGCCGGTCCGTGACCGGGTGCCTTCCAGCGCCCACATGAGCGAGAAGCGTTTTTCAACCAGATAGTCCACATACCGACGGAAGGTCGCCTTGTAGATGTCATTGTCCTGAAACGCGCGGCGAAGGAATATGACGCCAGAATTGGCAGCTAGGCGTCCAATACCAAACGTGTTGAGGTTGATCCCGCCAAATGTCAGCGGTACGGGGATGTTGTGCTCAAAGAGCACGGTCGAGACCGCCATGGTGTCCAGCATGGATTTATGTGTGACCAGCAAAACGACCGGTCCCTCCTCCATCCATTGACGGAGCCGCTCAAGCTCTTCTGGAACATAGTCTATGTTGCCGTCGTGATGACTGCGGCAGGCCCGACGGTAGAGCCCCATGGCAATGTCGAGAGATACGGGCGTCTGGCGCGCACTCATTTCGTCCAGATAGGTTTTTGTCTCTGTCTCAACTTCGGAGAGAGATCGACCCAATGTTCCTGCGAGAGCGCCAAGGTCCCGCTGGAAAGACGGGCTGGAGACGACATCTCCCATCAAAAGGCGTGCAACCTTGTAACGCGCACCGCGAATGCTGCGCTCCGCGCGATCAAGGGCAATCACCGCCTGACGCACAACGAATTCCGGCAACCGGGTCGTCCGGACACCTTCCGACCCCCAGGTCTCGTCAAAGCGTTCTCGAACCGTACTTAAGAAAGCACCTTGTCCTTCCGCCACCCGCAATCTGTCTGGCGCGGAGCCACCCATCAGTTTTTGTCGGATGCGGCCAGGCTTCTCAAATACGGTCGCCAGCCAGGTGTTCACAAATGACTTGCCGTGGCGCACGTCCTCGCTGGGCTTCCAGATGACCCGCAGTGGCTGCAGCCAGGGGTCGCCTGAAATATCGCCACCATCCATCAGCGTTTTCAGTTCTTTGTGACCACCATCGCGCGCATCGCCGATCACGACGAGCTTGGCGTCACTTTCAGAATGGCGCGGATGTTCTTCAATCCACTTACGAATGCAATTGAGCTCAAACGAGCTGCCGGCCTCCACAAGGAAAACGGTTTCCGTTTCCCTTTCCGGCATCTGCACTACGACGTTTTCCGACACACTTTCTCCTCCAGGTCTCCCTTCAGGAAACCTCTCTCCCTATTCAAGATAGACGACTGTTTGATCTTCCCCATCGTCGTCTTCAACCAGTGCTTTGTATTCTTCAAACGATGCCTGCACACATTCCGCATAGAAAGACGGGTCAGGCAGCATTTCTCTGTCGGCCGTGACACAGACCGACAATTGATCTTGGTAACCGGTGATTGCGTGGAAAATCCCCATGCCGTCGCCGAGCGGTGCCAGACCATAAGACCGGACGAGCTTGGCGCCGGAGAAATACATGTCATGAGGGATGCCCGGCACGTTTGAGACAAACGTATTGCAGACCGGCTTGATGCGGGAAATCCACTTCATGCCTTCAGCTGACCGGAAGAACCAGGAAGCGGTTGCGGGACTGACAAGCCCCATCACGCTTTCCAGCATTTCCGAACCACGGGTCTGGGCCAGCTGCTTGGCATCATCGGTGCGCATCTTCACCGCCTGGAGCCGCTGCAGAGGATCTGCAATGTCCGTTCCCATGGCGACCGTCATATCTGTGATCTGATTGCCCGCTTCCATGCCCGCGGGTCCTGTCCGCACGGAAATGGGACACATGGCGACCAGCGATTCATCTGGTAGTTCGTTTGTCGCCGCGAGATAGCGACGCATTGCGCCACCGCAGACGGCAATAGCCACATCATTCACTGAGGCGCGCTCCACCAGCTTTTTGATGTGCCTGAAATCATCCAGTTTGAAATCGACCGCCTCAAAGACGCGGTAAGGCGAGACTTCTTTGTTGAAACGGGTCATAGGCGCTGACGGAGCGCTCGCCACATTGTTTTCAGACTTGAGCCGCCGGGCTTTCAGTTCGCCCCTCACCAGCGAGAGAGCCGACTGCGCTGTCGTCAACGGTTGCCGCGCGAGCGAGGGCAGCGACTTGGTAATCATCGTCATATCACCAGGCAGCGGCTTAACGCTGCCGGTGTCCCTAACCGGGGCGCGGGGTGGTGTTGCGACCTTTGTATCTGAGTGGAGTGCCTGCAATAGCGACACCGTCCCCATTCCGTCGACCACCATGTGATGGAGTTTCACCAACACAGCGAAGCTGCCCTTTGGCAGCCCCTCAACCTTGTCCAGCCCCTCAATGACGTTCACCTCCCAAAGGGGACGGTTCATGTCGAGAGGGCGCGAGTAAAGACGCGATGCGAGAATACAAAGCTGACGCCAGTCACCCGGCTTCGGCAATGACAGGTGGCGGACATGGAATTCCACGTCAAAATTGGGATCTTCAGCCAGGTAAGGCAGATCAAGATCGAACGGCACCCGCACCAGGCGCTGCGTGAACGGGCCCCAAAGATGGAGACGGTCCTCTATCCAGGAGAGGATCTCCTTGAAGCGTACTTTTCCACGACCAGCCGTCGATTGATCGTAGATCATCAACCCGCCCACGACACTCGGTGTGCGCTGGGTGTCTGCGTAGAAAAACGAAGCGTCTGTATTTGATATGCGCCGCATGGAGCCCTTCCTTCAGGCGTGTTCTTGTCGTCCCCAGCAAGATCAGCTCCCCACAACTGACAATTCGTCAATCGCTTGCCCGTCTTGCCTTTGATCGTACACAGAGAGACTTACCTTATGCCAGTGCAACTTCCCGTATTTAAGACATTTTTCCGCCCCCGACCGGCTTACCTCGGTTGGCAGAGCCTGTGACTTACGCTTAACATCCTTAAAAACAAGTTGGTAAAGGGAGACGCCATCCATATGAACGACCAGATCCGCAACCGCCAAGAGCGCAATAACCCGATGCATCTCAAAGTCAGCGTGCTAGGGGGCGGGTCCTGGGGCACAACTGTTGCCGCGCTTGTCGCCCGCAATGCTGAGACCAAGCTCTGGCTGCGGAACCCGGATGCGGCCACGGAAGTTAATGTCCTCAACACCAATCGGAAATATCTGCCCGACGCCAAGCTGCCGGAAACGTTGAGCGCCACCACGTCTTTGGAAGAAGCCGTGTCAGATGCCGACGTCATTGTGATGGGCATCCCCTCTCAACAGTTCCGAAAAGTGCTTGAAGACGCCAAGCCCTTCGTCCGTCCCTGGGTCCCTGTGATCAGCCTGTCAAAAGGATTGGAACAGGGCACGTCGCTCCGCATGACCCAAATCATTTCCGAGGTCCTGCCCGGTCACCCGCCAGGTGTGCTTACCGGACCCAACCTCGCACGCGAGATTATGGCGGGGTCGGCAGCGGCGAGTGTGCTCGCCATGGAAGACGAAACCGTCTGCAACTCTCTCCGGTCTGTCTTTCAATCCGGCCTCTTCCGCGTCTACACCAATAATGACCTGATCGGCTGCGAACTGGGCGGCGCCTTAAAGAACATCATCGCGATTGCCGTGGGCATGGGTGATGGATTGGGCGCTGGCGACAATACCCGCGCTGCCGTTATCACGCGGGGTCTTGCTGAACTCACCCGACTTGGGGAAGCGCTCGGCGGACGGGCAGAAACCTTTGCAGGCCTTGCCGGAATGGGGGACCTCGTTGCGACCTGCACCAGCCCACAAAGCCGGAACCGTCATGTCGGGGAAAAACTCGGCAAAGGCCAATCGCTTGAGCAAATCATCGACGAAATGCACATGGTTGCTGAAGGCGTAAAGAGTGCGCCAGTGGTGATGAAGATTGCCGAGGAAGCCGGCGTCACCATGCCGATCGCCGAGGAGGTCTTTAACGTGGTGCAGAACGGGCGCGACGCCGCAACGGGCCCTTCCGAGGTTTGCTCAGAATGGCCGCTGGATCAGAAGCAGGACCCTGGTTAAGCGACTGCTTTGGTGCCGACAGGGGTGGCCGTTGGTCGATAGAGGCCAACCACGTCACCTTCAATTTCCTCAAGCAGATTGTCCAGCGTGTGGCTGATCATGCTGCAATTGCGGATCATCTCCACCTGCGGCCAGGTCGCAGCTTCGCCCTCCGCGATAAGATATTCCATCTCTTCACGGTCGAGCGGAGCCAGCAGTTTGCGCGGATCCCAAAAGCGACGGCGCGGGATGATGTTGATGTCTGCGGTATATTCCTGAAGCGCCACGGAGTGGAACATGTTGAGCGCAGAATTCACGCTTGGCAGGCTGCGTGTCACCTGATCAGAGAAATTGCGGGTGGCGCGGAACCATTCTTTGGTGGCCCTGCTGCCCAGATTCCAAAGGTGACCAAACAAGCCGCTTTCACCATTTGGGTTTTGTATTGTCCAAAGGATGATCGGATTGGTCTGGCTGGCGATGAAGTGGTTCACCCCATAGAGGCGGGCCAGGCGCTTTGCCGGCATGTCGTCGGTGACGGACCCATCGATCCAACGCATGTCCGAGAGATAAGGCTGCTTTTCACCATCCGCGTCGCGCGCCATCAGCATGACAGGCGGAAACACGCCTGGCACTGCGCAAGACGCCATTACGGCCTCGCGCACCAGCACGTTTGGCGAAGTGATTGCGTTTAAGAGGCGTGATGCCTGCATCTTCTTGGTCGGCGCAACAGAGACATTGATGTGGCGACCGGTGAGCTGAAAGGCCTCGGCAAATGTGAGGTCCGGTATCCAGGCCTCAACCATCTCGCGCAAATCCTCTGTCTGGATGCGGTCACGCCACCCCAGCACGGAGGTCACATTCGCTTCCTCGATTGTCGCTTCCAGCTCTATGTCTGCTTCAAAGAAGGGAACAAGCTCTTCGTCAGAATGGGTCCCCATCACCGCTGCGGTCAAAGCGCCCGCACTTGATCCGGAGATGACCCGCGGCAGCAGGCCTTCCTGCGCCAGGGTTTTGATCACGCCGATATGGAATGGCCCAAGGGCACCTGCTCCACTCAGCATAAGTGCAGACCGCCCGAAGCAATGGCTCGCTCTATGGAAGAAGTCGAGCTTCTCCGCTTTGGTAATAACGTTAGAGCGCACCTTTGAAATGTGAATGAGGGAGCGTGTCACCTCATCTACATAGTCCGTGATGAGGCGCTTGGTGCCCACTTTCGAACGCGTATAGAGTGAGGCCTTGCCCATGCCTCCCAGATTGCCATGAATGCCCTCATTCAAGGCAAAGAGTAGAGCGCGATCATCGCCTGTGTCGCGGGCTTTACGGATCTCCCGAAGACGTTCGCGGATCGTCGCATAGTCATACCGGCTTGTGTGTTCCTGACGCTTCCAATCCTCGGCGCCCGAAAGCACATCATGTTCATGTGCTGCTTCTTTCCACTCAGCATAACTGCTGGCGTCGTCCATCCTCTTTTGCGCGTTCTTCATCTGGAATGGGCCTCCGACTGTTTACATCTGCAACAATTGTGCAGTGCGAATAAAGCGCATGCTAGCCCCATTTGGCACGCATCATGTAAATTACGCGTCAAATATGTTAATCAAACGGCGGATTTTACGTCCACCCGGCCTGATTTCCAGGCCAAATACCCAGTAAAAATGGGGAGATCTCTGCGATTTACCAGCCCTGGACCTGGAAATTAGAATTCTCAGCCTAACCCGACAGATTTTTTGGCCCAGCCCACAAAATCAGAGGTCACTTCCGCGCGATTCGTCTCATTGAACAGCTCATGGCGGGCATTTTCATAGAGCTTTAGATCTATCTTTCGAATCCCCGCATCGCGATATCGCTCTGCAACAAGGCGGACCAATTCGCCATTGAGACCCACCGGATCAAGGTCACCGGAGAAGATATAAAGAGGCAGGTCTTTACGCACCTTGCTGATGGCTTCCTGCGTCGAATAGGCGACGCCTGCCTCACCCAGCGAGGCGGAAGAGGCATCAGACACCGTAAATCCACACAGAGGGTCGGCGACATATTTGTCCACCTCGGCATCATCACGGCTCAACCAATCCGACTCTGTTCGTGTCGGCGCGAACGCCGCGTTCAATGTTTCAAAAACATTCGCGTCTGGATCAGCCACTGCAGCAGCCATCACGTCCACGGCCGTGGTCCCACTCAACGCAGCCGCATCGATCAGCTCGCTGGCTTCGGTCAGCAGGTGCTGCACCACCATGGACCCCATTGAGTGCCCCATCAGAACGACTGGCAATCCAGGGAAGTCTTTTTTTGCGCGCGCAATCACTTCTTTTTCGTCATCCACAAGACCGCGCCAGCCTGCCTCGCCATATTCGCCTAATTTTGAGGCATCGGGCACGGTTGCGCCGTGACCGCGGTGATCATTGGCATACACAACGAAGCCGGCAGCATTCATCGCCTCGGCTAGCCGTGCATAACGCTGTGCGTGCTCACCCATGCCGTGAGCAATCACAAGAATGGCACGGGGGTTTTCTTCGCCCAGCCAGCGATGAACCACCGGACACTGATCATTTGGAGATGTCGGCAATGTGAAGTGGTCGTAGGTCAAAGTAACGCGTTCCCAAATAAGTGTGATTTGACGGTCATACTGACATCCCCTCCAATGATCCGACAAGGCACCAGATCGTGTCTGGGGACATAAGAGCGCTGGGAGGCATTCATGACTGCTGAAAACACTGAAACAAGCTGGGTCAAAGTCGCTGAAATTGATGACCTTGCCGAAGGGCGCGTCATGACCGTGACAGCAGGCACACTCTCTCTCGCGCTGACACATTTTTCCGGGCAGTACGCCGCCATGGACAATCGCTGTCCCCACCAAGGCGGGCCGCTCGGCGAGGGCTCGATTGAAGACGGCATCGACGGCCAGTGCTGGCTGCGCTGTCCCTGGCATGGGTGGGACTTTGATCCCCTGACCGGCAAACCTCCAGGCGGCCATGAAGATACCGGCCAGAAAATGTATTCTGTCGATGTTCGCGATGACGGCATTTATGTGGAAGTACCCGCAGAACCTGACAGCCCGCGCACGATCTCACATGTCATGGCCGACACGATGGTCAATTGGGGCGTGAAACGCGTCTTCGGCATGGTGGGCCATTCCAACCTTGGTGTCGCTGAAGCTTTGCGGATGAAGGAGCGGGACGGCGATCTCGGCTATATCGGCATTCGCCATGAGGGTGCTGCCGCCTTTGCCTGTTCAGGCTATGCGAAGCTCTCGGGAAGGCCCGCTGCCTGTCTTGCCATCGCAGGCCCGGGTGCCACTAATCTTCTCACCGGCCTATGGGATGCCAAGGTCGACCGGGCGCCTGCGCTCGCCCTGACGGGGCAGGTAAATGTGCAGGTGCTGGGCCCTGGCTCCTTCCAGGAGATCGATCTCGCATCTGCGTTTGAGAGTGTCGCCCATTTCTCACAAACTGTTCTGCACTCGTCTAAACATGCGGAATTGATGACGCTTGCCTGTCGCAGCGCAATTGTTAATCGAGATGTGTCCCACCTCATCTTCCCGGACGATGTACAGACGATCCCTGCCGATGAAGGTGTCGAAGCGGGCAGCCCGGACGGTCGTCTTGGTGATATGGCCGTGACGCCCTCAGAAGCATCCATTGCCCAGGCGATTGACCTCATTTCAAAGGCCAAGCGCCCCGTCATCATTGCAGGCTATGGTGCTCGCGATGCGTCTGACGCCGTCATTGCCTTTGCCGAGCGCCTCAACGCACCGGTGCTCACAACATTCAAGGCCAAGGGGCTGATCTCCGACAAGCATCCCTGTGGTGCTGGCGTGCTCGGACGCTCCGGTACGCCGATTGCCAGCTGGTTCATGAATGAAGCAGACCTGCTGATTGCCCTTGGCAGTTCCTTCTCCGATCATACAGGCATCGAAAAATCGAAACCCATTGTCCAGGTGGACTTTGACCCCATGCACCTTGGCAAGACACACCCTGTCGATTGCCCTGTACTCGGTGACATTGGACAGGCACTTGCCGCTTTTGAGGAAGGCCTGCCAAAGACCCTCGTCGCAGAAGACCAGACAAATGAAATCGCTGAACGCTGGCAAATCTGGCGCGACGAAAAGAAGAGCCGCGCTCAAGATGACCGAGGCGACGGCCTGAACTCGGCCAGCATTTTTGCGTCGCTTACGGAGCTTGTTCCCGAAAACGCGGTCATCGCCGTTGATGTGGGGAACAATACCTACTCCTTCGGGCGCTATTTTGAGTGCACCGACCAGGACGTCCTCATGTCTGGATATCTGGGCTCTATTGGCTTCTCGTTTCCGGCCGCCATGGGCGCCTGGGCAGCCGTTCAGGATTTCCCTGAATATGCGGGCCGTCCAGTTGTCTCCGTCTCTGGTGATGGTGGATTTGGACAGTACATGGCGGAGTTCACCACAGCGGTGAAATACGGCATGAACATTACCCACATCCTGCTCAACAATTCAGAGCTTGGAAAGATTTCCAAAGAGCAAAAGGCAGGTGAATGGCCGGTCTGGCAGACCACGCTGCACAACCCCAGCTTTGCTGCCTATGCACGCCTCTGTGGGGGTCACGGAGTCAAGGTGACTGATAAGGCAGAGCTCGCCCAGGCGATCCAGGAAGCGCTGGCGCACGACGGACCTGCTTTGGTCGAAATCATCTCAGACTCGGATTTGCTCTGACCCCGGATCATGCAAAAACACTGAATACAGGAGAATATTGGAGAATCTCTTGGTTTGGGAACGATTTGACGGGCCAAATAGAGACCGGGTTTTACTTTTTTTAACCTTGTACTGACTAAATACACCCCTGATTTCCCGGGGGAGTGAGATGGTCGAGGCAGTTGCAAAACATAGCGCCAATACTGTGAGCGCCAGTGACATTGAAGCGCTGTTTTCGGAAGCCATCGAGGCTCTCGATGACGGCTTTGCCGTCTATGACAGCGAATTCCGTGTGCTCTACGCCAATGCACAAGCGCGAACAGACTTTAAAGACTGGTACGAAGTCATTGAAGCTGGCGGCACATTAAAGGACGCTATGCTTGCCTCCCTGGTAAGCCTCACAAAATATTCTGCCGATGATGGCCTGGATGAGCTTGCAGAAGCTGCAGTAAAAATGCTGCTGGACGGCGAGCCCCTGAAGACAGCCATGCCTGACGGCCGCACACTCCTGATTACCCACAGACCTATGACCGGCGATCGGTGGGTGGGCACATCCATTGACATGACCGACGAGCTGGTGCGCCAGCAAGAACTTAAAGACATGAAGAAAGAAGCGGAGGCCGCGTCGCGCGCCAAGTCGCAGTTTCTTGCAAATATGAGCCATGAGATACGCACACCGCTTAATGCTGTGTTGGGTTTCGCGAGCCTCATTAAGGACACCGAACTTGATGAGCGTCAGTCGGATTATGTCGAGACCATCGCCGAAAGCGGCGAGTCTCTGCTTTCGATCCTGAACGATGTCCTGGACGTCTCGAAGATTGAAGCCGGTGCGCTCGACCTGGACGAAACCGAAGTCAATATTGAACGGCTCATTCGTAGCGTCATGGCTTTGATGTCCGTGCGCGCTCAGTCGAAAGACCTCGAAATCGCGTCCTATGTGGACCCGAACATCCCTGTCTCTCTGATCGGAGACCAGGGGCGCATCCGCCAGATTCTCGTCAACCTTATTGGCAATGCGATCAAGTTTACGGAAGAAGGTGGCATCTCTCTTGAGGTGCGCCTGGAAGACCGCCTTCCAGGCGACAAGGTCGCTATTCTTTTCAGTGTCAGCGACACGGGCATGGGAATCTCACCTGAACAACAGGCCCAACTTTTTGAGCGTTTCACGCAAGCCGATGTTTCTACCACGCGCGAGTTTGGCGGCACCGGCCTCGGCCTTTCTATCTGCCACGACCTTGTGGAGCTCATGGAAGGAACACTTGAGGTTCAGAGCGAGGTTGGCGAAGGCAGTACGTTTAAGGCCCGTATCGTCCTGGAAGCAGATGATGGTGATGAGCGCTATCTCGACTCCGACGATGCCCAGACGTTGCGCGGACGTCGACTCCTTGTTGTAGACGACAACCAAGTCAATCTGCGTGTTATCGGTCTTATGCTGGCTGCCTATGGGTGCCGCGTGGAAACGGTCGACGACCCCCTCGGTGCCCGTGATGTCATTCTTGCAGCTCAGGAAAAGGGCAAACCCTTTGAGACGATCATTATCGATCATATGATGCCCGGCATGGATGGGGTTCAGCTGGCCGCTCAGCTTCAGGATGATGCTGAGGTTAAGCCTGTGAAACTCATCCTCTCATCTTCCGGCATTGCCACGGCAAGTCAGGCAGAGGAATGGGGTTTTGATGCAATTGCTCCCAAGCCCATAAGTCAGCGACGCCTGATCAACACACTCAACCGATTCTTCGAAAACCTGCCGACAAAGGCAAAAGCAAAGACCTCAAAGAAGGTCCAGAAAAATTCTCCGGCGCCCAAGAGACCATCCGGTGATGGCGCAGGCTGCCGCATTCTCCTAGCAGATGATAATCCAACCAACCTGAAATTCATCCAGAGCGCCCTTGAGAAGCACCCGGTGACCGTGGATACGGTCGGCGATGGCCGCGAGGCCGTAAGTGCCGCGCGTTCGCTTCCCTATGATTTGGTGCTCATGGACGTGCAGATGGTTCATATGGATGGCATCGAAGCCACAAAGCGCATTCGCAAGCTCGGTGGGGAGATTGCCAATGTACCAATCATCGCCATTACCGCGAGCGCCATGGCTGGTGACCGCGAGCGCTGTATTGACGCCGGCATGAACGATTATCTCGCAAAACCTGTCGCTATTGATCAGCTGCTCGACAAAATCCGCTATTGGACCGAAGAAGCTGTTCGCGAAGCCTAGAGCTAACACCTTCTCAAAAAAGGAAGCTGTGATTTAATCGCAGCTTCTCTTAGGAGTGCTCTGACAGTGATCAAATAACTACCGGAAATTCGTGACGACGGGCCCCACAATTGGGCGGCCCGCGCTTTCTGGCTATTTGATCTTTGGAGCTTTCATGCAACCGATTATTTATGACGTCGCCGTTTCGGCGGACGGTTTCATCTGTGGTGCGTCCGATGACGCATCTCTTTTTCCCCATTCCGGCCCAGTCGTTGACGACTATCTTGAACGGATGGCGACCTATTCATGTGCATTGATGGGGCGGCGAACCTATGAGTTCGGCTACGCCCATGGGCTGCCACCAGGAGCTAACCCCTACCCGGCCATGCAATCCCTGGTTTTTTCAAAAAATATCGTTCTTCCGGAGACCTCGGAGGTTGAGGCTGTTGAGCGTGCTCCGCTCAACCGGATTGATGAGCTGAGGCGAACCAGGCCCGGTCCCATCTATCTGTGTGGTGGGGGCGACTTTGCCGGTTGGCTCCTATCGCACGACCGCATTGATCTGCTGCGATTGAAGCGGGCACCGATATTCTATGGATCAGGGGTCAGGCTGTTTGGGCCCCACCCCCAGCCAATCTCCGCCCGGTTAACCTTGTCCAAGCTCTACGATGGCGGGGTGCTTTTCCAGGAGTTCGCCCTAACTTCATAAGATCTATATTCTGACAAACCAAGAGACGGGACGTTGAGTGGAAAAATATCCACATTGTGACCCGCTCTTTTGCTCGATCTCGTTGTTTTTGCTCGCAATTCCGGGTATCGATGGGAAAACGAAAACCTGGGGAGGTTTCCAGCCTATGTATAAAGAACTGGATGCTGCGTGGACCGAATTGACGCAGCCAGGACAAATGTTCGAAGTCGATACCGCTGACGCGCTCGGCCGGACCATCAAAACGTTTAAACATGCGCCTGCAAGTCTGCGGGATATCTGGTTGCTCACTGCCGCCCATGGCGACAAGGACCATCTTGTTTATCAGGACGAACGGTGGACTTACACCCAAGCCCACAATGAAGTGGCTGCCATTGCTGCGTGGCTGACTGCCCAAGGCATTGGGCAACATGACCGCGTCGCCATTGCCATGCGCAACTATCCAGAATGGATGCTTGCTTATTGGGCGATCATTTCTATCGGCGCCGTGGCTGTCGGCATGAATGCCTGGTGGGTGCCAGATGAAATGAAATACGGCCTTGAAGATTCAGACGTGAAAGTCTTGATCGCAGATGGCGAGCGCCTTGAGCGCTTCCTGCAGGTCCGTGACGCATTTCCTGATATGAAGGTCGCCGGCGTTCGCTTGCCAGAAGCCCTTCAAGGGACAGAAGGCGTGACACCCTGGTCGGACGTGAAAGCAACCACGCCAAACATGCCCGATGTTACCATCGCGCCAGATGATGATGCCTGCATCTTCTATACATCCGGCACGACGGGTCGTCCGAAGGGTGCCCAGCTCACCCATCGGGGGTGCGTGAACAATATCATGAACATCGCCTTCTCTGCCCAGTGTCAGGGACTTGCCCTTGCCATGGTCGAAGGCGAGGCAGCGGTCAAAGAACTCCAGGCTACTGAGCCTGCGGCCATGACTGCGCTGGTAGCGACACCACTCTTCCACGTCACAGCCAATAACTGCGTGGCCCAAGCGGCAACGGTCAGTGGCGGGAAGCTCGTGCACATGTATCGCTGGGATGCGGGCGAAGCGCTTCGTCTCATCGAAGCAGAAAAGATCACCCATCTGAGCGGTGTGCCGGTTATGTCTCGAGAGATCATCGCACATCCCGACTTTGCAACGACAGACACCTCAACCATGGTTTCCATCGGGGGTGGCGGTGCTCAGTTGCAACCTGACCTGGTCGGCAAGCTCGACACGACAATGGAAAATGCGCGGCCCTCAACCGGTTATGGCATGACTGAAACCTGCGGCATCATCACATCTGTTGGCGCCGACTATTTCGTCGACAAGCCTGCAAGTGCGGGGCGGGCCATGCCTGTCTTCGAAACCAAGTGCATTGATGCCAATGGTGACGAAGTGAAGCCTGGTGAAGCAGGCGAGCTGTGTGTACGTGGAGCGCCGGTTATCAAGGGCTACCTCAACCGTGAAGAAGCTACAGCTGAAGCCATTCAGGATGGATGGCTGCGGACCGGCGACATTGTGAAGATCGACGAAGACGGGTTCATCTTCATCGTCGACCGCGCCAAAGACATGGTACTGCGTGGCGGTGAAAACGTGTTCTGTTCTGAAGTTGAGAGCGCGATTTTTGAACATGAGGCGGTTGCTGAATGTGTCGTCTTTGGAGTGCCGGATGATCGCCTTGGCGAAGAAGTCGGTGCTGTCATCGTGCCCGCACAAGGTAAGACTGTTTCAGCAGAAGAACTCCGGGCGTTCTGCAAAGAGAAGCTCGCAGCCTACAAGATCCCGCGCTACATCTGGACCCAGGCAGAAAACCTGCCACGCAACGCGAGCGGCAAATTCCTCAAGAAAGAATTGCGCAACACAATGGACGTAAAACTCGCAAGCTAGTCCTTGAGAAAATCGACAATGAGGTCGGCCACTTTTTCCGGCGCTTCAAGCTGGGGAAAGTGGCCGATGTCGTTTAGGGCTTCGAATTGATAGCCACCGGTGAAAGCTGGCTCTGCAAGAGCGTAGCGCTCAATTGACACGGCGCCATCAGTATCTCCCGCGATCACCAAGGTCGGAACAATGATTTCTGACTCCGCTGAAGACGCGCGCCCTTCATTCAGATCGCCGTCGAAGAGCGCCCAATAATATCCCAGTATCCCATCCAGGGCATTGGGCGCGCCCATCGTCGCTTTTATATCTGCAAGCTCCGCTTCAGGCACATCGAAGGTGGGTGCCCAAGCCTGATAGATTCCATCGATGTGGGAAAAATCATTCATGGCCACCCATTCGCGAATGAAGGGCAGCTGGTAGTAGAGAAAGTGCGGGGCCTCGAGAAATATCGAGGGATCGTCCGCGACCGCCCGTGCATGGGGGACGGAGAGGGCAACCAGCTTCGTAACCTTCGAGGGGTTGGCAGTGGTCGCCTCGTAAACCGTTGAAGCTCCCCAATCATGTCCGATCAGAATTGCGCTCTCTTCTCCCAGGGCATCAATCAGCGCCAGCGCGTCCTGACCTAAGGCGCGTACACTATAGTCTCCCGTCTCGCTCGCGGTTGTGGGCGGATAGCCCCGCGTGAACGGTGCCACGACGCGGTAGCCCTCCCCGGCAATGCGCGATTGCACAGACGCCCAACTGCGGGCGGTCTCGGGATATCCATGAAACAGAAGCACCAGCGGCCCTACGCCTTCTTCCAGATAAGCGAAGGTGATGCCATTGGCTTCCACATATTTCAGTTCTTCCGCACTGGCCGTTGTGGCGCCAGGTACCCCTCCCCAAAGGAACATCAATGTCAGACAGGCAGACGTCCGGACACATATCATTTTGAGTTGTTGAATCATCTTGCGCCCTCCCGGCCAGCTTTCGCCCATGGTAGGCAGTGCGCGGCCGAGAAACAAATTGCCCCGGTCGCTGTCATTCTGGCGTATGGGTGGCGACTGCTTTTTGTGCTTTCGCTGGCGTGAGCCCACAAAGGCGCAAGAGGCCCTCACAGGTCCTGGCAGTTTTGACAGGGTCGGCCCCGGTTTCGATTTGGGTCCGGATGCTGACAATGATCAGGCTTGCGATCTGATCTAAGAAAAACTCATCTAGTTCAATGTCGAACATTGCCTGGTCGACACCTAGCTGCAGATCTGCTCTGAGAAACTGCAGGATGTCTCCGCGAACCGGAGGCAGGTGCTGAAGCGCGCCAATGATCACGGCGCCCCAAGCAGACTCACTAACCGCCATGCGGATGGCACGCGTTGTCGCCGTAACCATCCGAGCAACCGCGCTGTCCACAGCCCTCATCTCATTGTCGATCTCGCGCGCCATCTCAACAGCGACACGTTGGGCTGCTTCGGTCAGGATTTCATCCTTATCCGCGAAGTGATTGTAAAAGGTCCCATTGGCGAGCCCCGCATGCTCCGTGATGTCGCTGATCTTTGCGAGATCCATGCCCTTCTGCGCGATCACCTCCACCGTGCTGTCAATCAGCGCCAACCGTGTCCGGTCCCGTTTGGGCAAACCCTTGCTCTGGTCTCGAAATAGCGCCTGTGACGACACGTGCGACTCTCCTTTCAGGTCAATTGGGCCCATTAGACCCCAGAAACGCTCACGATTTGACACATTTCCATTTTTGACATATCTCTCATTTTTGAGAGTTCTCTCATTTATGGAGACGTTATGTTGGAAACGCAAGTTCTTATTGTTGGCGCCGGTCCCGTCGGACAAATGGCCGCGCTTCTGCTGGCGCGCCAGGGCGTTCAGTCCATCATTGTTGATCGCCGTGAAACACGCTTGACGGCTCCCAAAGCACATGCGGTGAACTCCCGAACACTAGAGATCTGCGAGGCAGTTGGGGTATCGGCGGAAAAAATACGCAATACCGGCGCACCCGCCGATGAAGCAGGATGGGTCCGCTTTGTCTCAACGCTCACCGGGGCTCATTTCGGGCATCTGCCCTATGAACGGCAGCAGGATGACGTAAAGGATCTCACGCCCTTCCCACTGTCCAATATCGCGCAGCCTGATTTTGAGGAACTGCTGGAGGCTGAGTTGCTCCGCTGCCCGCAGGTGACGCTCCTTCGGGGAACTGAATGTTTGAGTGTGACGGAAACCGCTGATGGAGTGATGGCCTCCGTAACTTCCGCCGAAACTGAGGCAGAGAAAATTTCCTGTCGCTATGTGATTGCCGCCGATGGTGCAAATTCACCCATCCGCTCGGCTCTTGGGATCGACCTGGAGGGTCCCGAGGGCCTTCAGCACAATATGATGATCCACTTTGAGGCGGACCTGCGTCCTCTTGTGGCAGACAGACCCGGTATTCTCTATTTTCTCTTTGAGCCCGACGCTCAGGGCGCATTGATCGCCTATGACCACGGCAAGACCTGGGTACTGATGCACGGGTTTGATCCCTCGACTGCCTCACCAGAATCATTTGATGATGCGACCTGCAGAGGTCTGGTCGAGAAAGCCGTCGGCGCCTCCCTGCCTGATCTTCAGATAAAGAATGTTGGCCCCTGGACGATGTGTGCCCAAGTGGCGGAACGCTATCGCGCCGGTCGGATCTTCCTGGCGGGCGATGCTGCTCATCGTTTTCCACCAACGGGAGGACTTGGTCTCAATACCGGTATTGGTGATGCACAGAACATCGCCTGGAAAATCGCCGCCGTTGAAAATGGCTGGGCCGGTGACGCGCTGTTGGACAGTTATGAAACTGAACGCCGCCCGGTTGCACAAATCAATACGGAACAGAGTCTTGAGAATGCTGGGAAGATGTTCGACCTCTTTGCCGCCCTCTACGGCGCTGATCCAGAGAAGACGCGAGAGCGGTTTGACGCAATGTGTCATGACCCTGCGGCTTTTCCTGAACTCGCGCCGGCCATCGAACTTCAACGGCCGCACTTTGACAGCCTCAATCTCCAGCTTGGATATCGATATGTGTCAGACGCAATTATAGATGCAGAGCCGCTCGAAAGAGATGCGGCCATAGATATCAGTCGCTACATCCCGTCCACACAGACTGGCGCAATTCTTCCCCACCAATGGGTCCAGAAGGATGGCGAAACAAGGTCGCTGATGTCTCTGGTTCCCATGGATCGTTTCACCCTGCTGGTAGGACCCGACGGTGGTGAGTGGGCAAACCTAATTGAGAGGTCCACGGCGCCCATCGAGTTGCTGGTCGACGGGCTCAACTTTGAGACGGATGCCGAGTGGCACGGGTTTTCCGACCTGCCAGATCAAGGCGCCCTTCTCATTCGCCCGGACCGGCATATCGCGCAACGATATGAGTCGGTTTGTTCGGATGAACAACTCTCGAGCGATCTGACCTCACTTCTCTCACACAAAGAAAAGGAACTCCTTCATGGATCTCGGGCTTAAGGGAAAGACAGCCATCGTCTGCGCGTCATCTCGTGGTCTCGGCAAAGCCTGCGCGGCATCGCTTGTGCGCGAAGGCGTCAATGTCGTGATCAATGGCCGAGCGGAACATACGCTAGCCGATGCTAAATCGGAGATTGAGGCTGTCGGCTCCGGCACAGTGACTGCGATTGCCGGTGATCTCAATACAGAAGAAGGCCGGGCCAAGCTTATTGCCGTCGCACCTAACGCGGATATTCTGGTCAACAATAATGAAGGCCCACCCCCCGGCGCATTCGAACAGTGGGAGCTGGAAGACTGGCAGGCCGCCCTCGATGCTAACTTCCTGGCACCTGTCTTTATGATCAAATCGCTGATTGGCGGCATGAAAGAGCGCCGCTTTGGGCGGATCGTCAACATCACCTCTGCCATGGTGAAGTCACCCCACAGTGCGATGGGTCTCTCCACGGCCGCGCGGTCAGGGCTCACCGCCCTTTCAAAAGGGCTGTCAAAAGACGTCGCTCAATTCAACGTCACCCTCAACAATATGTTGCCTGAGCGGTTTGATACGGACCGGCAGGAACAGATGGCTCAGCTCGCCATGCAATTCAAAGGCATTACGCGTGACGAAGCCCGTGCGGAAATGGCGGAGACCATTGCCGCAAAGCGTCTTGGCGACCCTGCTGAATTCGGAGATGCCTGTGCCTTTCTTTGCAGCGCTCAAGCAGGCTTCATCTCCGGACAAAACCTTCAACTCGACGGCGGCTCTTACGCCGGTCTTATCTAAATTTTTTTACCGCATTTCCGGACGGTGAACCGGTCTCCACGTCACCTGGAAATGCTCAGGAGGATCACACCATGGACCCGATCTTTGTTGCTCGTATTATTTTCTCCCTGATCGCTGTCGCCATCAGCGTTGGCCCGATGGTTGCAGACTTTAACAAGACCCACGCAACCAATCCCTTGTGGACGCCGCACGCGCGCTTCCATGTGGTCTGGCAGGTACTCACTCAAGCGGGCGTGTCGATCATCATACTGGCGCTGCTCTGGATGCCGGTGGCCGACCAGACAACCCATACCTGGATTGCGGTTTGCCTGCTTTATGTCTGGTTTATCGCTTTCTATGCGACACTTGGGTCGATGAGCCTGTTTGAAGGATCATTGAAAGATGTGAATGGGATCAAACCCTGGCGCTGGAAGCTCTTCGGAAAGACGTATCTCGTGGACACCAACCTTGGCGGGGGTACCATCCTGTTCATCATCAATAGCGTTGGCGTTTACCTACTCATCGCCTGATCCCGTTGTTCCTAAACCCTGAAAGTTCTTGCCAGATGAAACCCTTCTTCTCGCCTATCCTGTTTGGTTTTGCCGCAGTCGCCCTCGCCGCTCAAATTTCATTCACAGAGGAGGCAGCGGCGTCTTCTGCAACCGTCGAAATCGCAGCACCTTCAGAAGCTCTGACGCTTGCACGCGTCAATATTGACGGGACATCAAAGCTGGTCTCAGTCAGTAGCTATGAGGAGGGTGCAGTTTCCGGTGTGGTTCTGACCGGTGCACCAGATGACCCCATCGCTGCGTTTCAGGCGCTGGGGTTTGAGGGTCTCGACGCCTTGATCGCCGCATCCGGTGCCCGGTTTGAGGCGCAGGCCTCAGATCTGCTGATACCGGTCGCGCTGACGGATCGACATATCGCGGCGGGCACAAACTTTCCGGAGCACGCGGAAGAAGCTACAGTTGAAGACGGCCCCTTTCTTTTCACCAAAGCGGTTCAACCTACTGGAAGCGGCGAGCTCACTTACTCTGATGAGTGGTTGTTGGACTTTGAAGTCGAGCTCTGTTTCGTCGGCTTTGAAACAATTGACTTGAGCAGCCCACCGGAACATGTGGGGCTTTTTCTTTGCAATGATTTTACGGAACGCGCGGCGCTTCTCCGTCATATTGACCCCTTCGATCCGGCCTCAGGCAAGGGCTTCACGACAGGCAAGAGTGCGCCAGGGCTCCTGCCGATCGGCGATCTGTTTGTTATTCCCCGCGACCGGAGGAGTTTTGTGCCTGACATTGAGCTGACGCTATCTGTTGATGGCCAAGAGCGACAACGCGCCTTCCAGCGTCAGGCGGTCTGGGACTTTGAGGAGATGCTCGTTCAGATCGACCAGCGTCGCGATGTGGTCTGGGACTATCGAGGTACGCCGGTCATGCTGCCACTCGACAATGGTACCATCCCCCTTCGCACCGCTCTGCTTGGCGGCACGCCAAGCGGGACCATCTTTCAGGGCGAAATCGGGCTCTCTGTCTATGTTCGTGCCGTCTTCAGTTGGCTCTTTGGCGGATGGGATCGCTCCATTGTTCAGTGGGTCATTGAAACGGTTATTGAAGATGCAAAGGCAAGCGGTGCTTTCCTTAAGCCTAGCAATCAGGTCGTGCTGCACGCTGATAAGCTTGGCACTGTGGAGACTCTGATCGTCGCTCCATAGTCATTGTCAGTCGAGATTTGAGGCACCGCCGCGCAGCAAGTGGCGGTGCCACACATAGAGGATCGGCATGCCGACCAGCTCGGCCACCCATGAGCCAAATATGTCTGCACTCAAGATAATTTCTGGGTTGCCGGAGGCGACCCTCATCAGACCACCCAGAAAGATCAAGCCGAAGGCTACGTGAAGTGCTTGACCAAAACGGACGGGGTTCAAAAACCCGGCCCAGAAGGTCAGGCCAACGCCGAGCCAGAGACCTCCCAAAAACTTTGAATGATTGTCCTGAACCGAAAACGCATTCGCGTCTGTGATCGTTACAAACTCGTTGGGACCAAGCCAACCCAGAGTCCGCATGCCTCCCAACCCGGTATCTAAGCCTGTGATTACTATGAAGGCACCCCCGAGGAACAGAACCGTTTTGAACGCCACGTGAGAAGAGACATTCATGGTTTTTCCTTTCAATTTAAGTATCACGCGTTATATTTAATTCTTCAGTTCCCAATTTCAAGAGGATGTTGTGGCCGAGAAAAAACGGCGGGGTCGCCCGCCAAGAGCGCAAGCAGACGTCGAGCACGAACGGGCACGCATCACCTCAATAGCAAATGATCTTTTTCAGAAGGAGGGCGTGGCAGCTGTCTCAATGCGTCGCCTTGCAAAGGAAGCCGACGTTACGCCAAAAACCCTCTATGCCTACTTCACGGCCAAGAGGGATATTCTGCAGCATATCTGGGAAACGTTTTTCATCGATCTATTTAGTCAGATTGATGAGATCGCCCAATCAAGGCTCTCACCTCAAGCACGACTGAAGACCGCTTGCCTTTGCTATATTGAGTATTGGGAAACCCACGATGACCGCTACGACATGGTGTTCATGTCAGATAGCGTTTCGCAAGCTGACGTGGGAGCTTTCCTGGACGCGAGCGCGATTGTCGAACGCTACGCTGTTTTTGTAGATCTGATTGGAGCAGCCAGCAACCCTCCTATACCGGCCCCCGCACCGGCTAAGCTCAATGCGCTCATCTGTGCTCTTGATGGCATCGCGCATAACAAGGTGACCATCAGCTACTATGATTGGGGGACGTCCGAGGACCTGCTCGACACCCTGCTTCCAGGCATTATCGGCTCTTAAGACGCATTCAGGCGCGCTGTGACCCGCAACAAGGACTTGATGCGCTCATGTTCGGGTAGATCAATGGCCTGGCCAATGCGTAGCAGCAGATCTGCTTCAAGATCGTGCAGCTCACCGTCAGCCAGCGCGACTTCCCACAGGTAGGTCATGAGCTCGCCGCGTTCGGCAATATCAAAGTTTTCCTTGATCGTCTTTGTGAAAATCCAATTCGCATAAGCCTCTTCATGCCGCTCTTCTGCCACTGAGAGCAGTTCTTCGATCTGGTCAGGCTGCAATTCCAAACGGTTGCGGATGATGTCGATGATATGTTTGCGCTCGCTGTCATCGAAGTCCGTGTCGAGATGGGCGAGTTCCACCATCAAGGTCGCTGCCGCAACAACGGTGCGGTCAAATTCCTGATGAGCCGACTGCTCCTTCTTTCCAGCACCAAATGCCTTCAGTGCGGCTTTTTTGAATCCTTTGAGCATGATCAGTCCCCCTTACCCGCTGGCCTGTCACGGCCTTTGAGGTGCCGATTGTTCACACATGACCGCCCAAACGCAATTGCCAATAATCATTTAAATCTGCGTGCGTTCCGGTCGCCTTCTGGTCGCGTTCTGGCCCTCTTCCTCTTGCTGGGCGCCCTGGTTGCTGTCATTCTCCCACCCACTGATCCGCCGTGGCAGGCGTAGGGGATGACCAGCTTTTGGGGAAGCTGACGGTGGGGGAAGCTGATGGTTAAAGCGTTCGAAGAATTCATTTTCCGATTTCGGTTCGCGATATTGATCGTCATGGCGATCTTTACGATCGCCACCGGATATTTCGCGACCGGCCTCAAACTGGAAGCAGGGTTCCTGAAACAGGTTCCGACCGAACATCCCTATCTTCAGACCTATTTTGAATATCAGCAGGAAATGCCGGGCGCCAACCTGGTGCTTGTGGCCCTCAAGGCGAAGGAGGGCACCATATGGAACAAGGAAATCCTGCAGCGGCTGCACAAGATCACGGAAGAAATTTCCTATCTTCCCGGCGTCGACCGCTCGCGTCTCTATTCCCTTTGGTATCCAACCACCCGCGCGCTGACGATTGACGAGTTCGGCTTCCAGATGGAAGACCTGATCCCCGGCACCATCACGCCTGAACGCCTGACAGACGAAGACATTGCGGGCATCCGCGCGCGTACGATTGCCGGTGACTGGATTGGCGCCATTGTTTCAGAAGACGAAACATCTGTCCTTGTTGCCTTTGAGATAAAGGCGCCCGGCGGCGCATCTGGTGACATTGAAAGCGCACAGTCGACGGCCCTTGATGTGGCGAGCCTGTTGGAAACCAAGATCCGTGCACCCTTTAGCGATGACGTAAGCGACGTCGCCATCATCGGGTTTCCAAAGTTCATCGGCGACATTGCCGAAGGCGCCATCATTGCAACGAGTTTCTTCTTGCTCGCCTTTGTGATCACCGGCGTTGCGGTCTTTGCCTATGTCCGGTCTTTCATTCTGACCGCCCTTGCAATCGGCAGTTCTTTGGTCTCTGTCGTTTGGCAATTGGGTGTGCTTAATCTGATTGGCATGGGACTTGACCCACTCGCCATCCTGGTCCCCTTCCTTGTCTATGCGATTGGGGTGAGCCATGGCATGCAACAGGTCAATCTGATCGCTACCCAGATAGCCAAAGGGTCAGATGGCCTCAACGCTGCACGCCAAACATTTCGACGGCTATTGGTCCCCGGCTCCATGGCTCTCATCACAGATCTGGTTGGCTTTATCACGCTCTATCTGATCCCTGTGGGAGTTGTGCGCGACATCGCCATTATCGCAACCATTGGCGTTGGGCTTAAAATCATTTCCAACCTCATCATGTTGCCTCTGCTTGCGTCGTACTTTCGCCGGGATGAGAAGCAGGTACGCCTCTTCATTAAGGCCCGCGTTTTCCGCGAACGGATCATGACCTGGATTGCAGGCGTCGCTAAGCCTGGGACCGCTCCGATAATTGCGGCTGGTCTGGTTGTCGTGCTTGTCGGGTCTGCGATTGGCGCTCAATACAGACATGTGGGCGACCTCACGCCAGCTGCCTCTGAACTGCGACCCGATTCCAAATACAATCAGGATACAGCCTTCATCACTTCGAATTTCGATGTAGGAACGGACGTCCTCGTACTTGTCCTCGAGACACCTCAGGATGCCTGCATCAATCCAGGCTACATGAAGTATCTGGACGCGATGACGAGGGATCTCTCGTCAATCGATGGTGTCTTGAAGGTTGATTCACTCGCGTCAACGGCCCGCATCGCCTCCTCTATTTCGGCATTGGGAAATCTGAAGTGGCGCAACCTGCCTGGAACTGAGCGGCAGCTTATTTCTGCTACGGCGCAGGTTGATCCCGCCCTCGGACTGCTGAACGATACCTGTACAATACTGCCGCTCTTTATCTATACCGTGAATCACAAGGCAGAGACCATTGATCGACTGATTGATGAGATCACCGCCTATGCGGCGGCACACCCCCTTGACGGTGTGAACGCGCGGATTGGCCTTGGCGGCGTCAGTGTCATTGCCGCGACCAACCAGGTTGTGGAGGCATCAGAAGCACCTCTGCTTATTTACGTGTTCCTCACCATCATCATTCTGGTCCTGATCGCCTATGTGGACTGGCGGGCCATAATTTGCTGCTGCGTGCCGCTCCTGCTTGCAACCTCGCTCGGCTATGTCTTTATGGTCGTGTTCGGGATCGGGCTCAAAGTCACCACTCTGCCCGTGCTTGTTCTCGCCACAGGTATTGGCGTTGACTATGCGTTCTACCTCTACAGCCAAATCCGCATCTTCCAGCGCGAAGGGTTCGCCATTGCTGATGCCTATCATGGCGCTTTGTTGAGCACGGGCATGGCGGTCGTGTACGCATCGATCATGCTTGCAGGTGGCGTGGGCACGTGGGTCTTCTCGCCCTTGCAGTTTCAAGCGGACATGGGTGCGCTGCTCGCCTTCATGTTCATCGCCAATATGATCTGCGCCATTGTCGGCTTGCCAGCGCTGGCTGCACTGTTGGAACGGGTCGCACCGCCGAAACATCTTCGAACCGCATGAGCTTCACCTTCCCCCCTGCAGAAAAGCTGCTAGGGTTGCCAAGTTAAATTTCTCGGGGGGAGAATTATGGTCGACGCTACCGTTCAGGGACGGAGCCATGCCGGACGCCATCTGGCGCTTGGTCTGCTCGTTGTTGTTTACACGTTCAACTTTATTGACCGGCAAATATTGTCGATCCTGATTGAGCCCATCAAACTGGAGCTCGGCCTCAATGACACTCAGATGGGACTTTTGACCGGGTTCGCGTTTGCTCTTTTTTACGCGACGCTCGGCATCCCGATTGCCCGGTATGCTGACCGTGGCAACCGCCGGAACCTGATTGCACTCGCGCTTGGCGTCTGGAGTTTCATGACCGCAATTTCCGGTCTTGCACTCAATTTCTGGCACCTGCTGATCGCCCGTATCGGCGTTGGCATCGGCGAAGCAGGCTGCAGCCCGCCTGCCCACTCCATGATCTCCGATTACTTCCCTGCCGAAAACCGCGCAACGGCGCTTGGCATTTATTCGCTCGGTATTCCCGTTGGCATCATGTTCGGGCTTTTCGCGGGCGGTTGGATCAATGAGTTTTTTGGCTGGCGGATGGCATTCTTTGTCGTCGGCATTCCAGGCATTCTACTTGCGTTTCTGGTGCGGTTTGCCATCAAGGAACCTGAGCGGGGCATGGCCGAAGGCCGCGTCGCCTCAAGCGAACAACCCTCTATCTCCGAAACCCTTTCCTATCTTTGGAAAAAACCTTCTTTCCGCCATCTGGCTTTCGCAGCCGGTCTCACCGCTTTTGTGGGATATGGCGTAGTGACATGGGTGCCAACCTTCCTCATCCGATCCTTCGGTTTGGGAACAGGTGAGATCGGCACTTGGTTCGGGCTCATCTTAGGTATTCCAGGCGGTCTTGGGATTGCTCTGGGAGGATATTTTGCCGACAAGTTTGGCGCGAAAGACACACGCTGGTACCTCTGGACGACAGCGGTCGCGCTGGTGATTTCCATTCCCTTTAGCGTCTATGCCTATCTGGCCGGAACAGCGACCATTGCCTTTATCGCGATGATCATTCCGATCTTTCTCGGCAACTTCTATCAGGCAACCACGTTCAGCCAGACTCAAGGCCTGGTGGAACTGAAGATGCGCTCCGTTGCTGCGGGCATCTTGCTGTTCATCATCAACATAATTGGTCTTGGCCTTGGGCCAACGCTTGTGGGCGTGGTGACGGACTTGCTTGAACCTACTTATGGGCAGGAAGCGCTTCGCTACAGCCTGGTTATCTTCACCTTTGTGAATATCTGGGCAGCGTTCCACTACTATGTTGCCGGGAAACACCTGAAGAAAGACCTGGTTTTCTCTGGCAGCTAAAGGCGCGCCCGTTACCGCTGAAATGTTGAGCGTGCAATCGACACGCTCAACATGATGGTGGGGATGAGACCGAGGGCCACAATGAGCAGAGCGGCGGTAGATGCCTCCGCCAATCTTTCATCAGATGCCAGCCTGTATGTGCGCGTCGCCAGCGTTTCGAAGTTAAAGGGACGCAGCAGGAGTGTGGCGGGCAGTTCCTTCATCACATCGATAAAGACAAGCAGGAAACCAGCGAGCAGCGGCCCCCGTAACAATGGTAGATGGATTGCGGACAATACGCGTCCGGGCCCTGCGCCCAGCATGCGGGCGGCATCATCCAGGGTGCCGTGAATTTTCTCCAGGCCTGCCTGGGTGCTGTTGAAAGCGGCCGTCAAGAAGCGCGCCACATATGCAAAGAGAAGACCCGCAATCGTTCCCGTCAGCAGCAATCGTGGCTCCATACCCAACGTGTCCCGCATGAAGATCGCGAGTTTCGTATCAAGCGTACCTGCAAGGGCGAGAATCCCAATGGCAATCATCGCGCCCGGCAGTGCGTAGCCAAGGGTCGCCAAACGAATGAGAAGCTGGTTCTGCAGTGACGCATCTCTCCGCTCTGCATAAGCAAGGAACAGCGCGATGCCTGTCGCAATGAGTGCCGCGCCCGCAGCAACCGTGAGCGAGTTCCCCGCGAAAGCAAGGAACTGTGAGCCCAAGAGCGGATCCCCCACATTGATGGCGTAGCGGACCAGCACGAAGGCAGGCACGAGGAAGCCAAAGGTCACTGGCAGTGCGCAGGCGAGAAATGCTGCGAGGCTTTTCAACGGGGGTAGGACGATACGCGCCGCAGCCACGTCACGCCCGAGCGGATTGGCCACAGTGCCCTGGCGGTTCAAGCGCTCCAAAACAACAAGCGCACCTGCAAAGAGAAAGAGCACGGCTGCAATCTGCCCCGCAGCAACCGGCTCTCCCATACCAAGCCAGGTACGGAAGATCCCAGCTGTCAGCGTCGAGACGCCGAAATAGTCGGCCACGCCATAATCAGCGATCGTCTCCATGAGGGCGAGCGCAACACCACCTGCAATGGCTGGTCGGGCGCAGGGGAGCGCAACGCGCAAAAACGCTTGGGTTGGCGACACGCCCAGTACGCGGGTTGCTTCAACAAGGGCAACCGACTGCCGCTGAAAGGACGTCCGGGTGAGGAGGTAGACATAAGGATAAAGCACGAGACTCAACATGAGCGCTGCACCGCCCAGAGAGCGGATCGGTGGAAAGGCATAATCGCCCGCCTGCCAACCGGTCACGTCTCTGAGCAGAGCCTGCACAGGCCCGGCAAACTCTAAAAGGTCTGTATAGACATAGGCGATGATGTAGCCCGGCATTGCGAGTGGCAGCACCAGAGCCCAACTCAAGATGCGTTGGCCCGGAAACTCAAACGAGACGATGAGCCAGGCACTGCCAACGCCCAACAGGATTGTCATTGTGCCAACCAGCACCATCAGCAGGAGCGTGTTGCCCACATAGCCCGGCAGCACCGTTGTCCCGAGATGCGCCCAGGCGTCCCCGCTTGTCTGGGTGAGACTCCACAACACGGCCAAAATGGGGGCCGCGACAAGAAGTGCCACCACGGCTGTCGCCACAGGCCAGCCGAGCATCGATACAAATCGAGGGCGGCCAGCATTGGGTATTCCTGAAGAACTGTGATCTTTTTGGGTGACTGACATTCTACACTTGATACAAATAGCGCTCGCCTGCGCAAAGTAATTTTGCGCCTCAGTCGCAATTCTAGCCGCAATCGAGCCAATTAGTCGCGCATGCCCTTGGATTTCAGCAATATCGCCCATGCCTATGGCAGTGAGAATGTGCTCACAGACATCAGCCTGTCGGCGGCAGATGGGGAAATACTCTGTCTTCTGGGCGCGTCTGGCAGCGGCAAAACGACCCTTCTGAGACTGGCCGCTGGGCTTGAGGCTCTTCAAGCGGGCAGCATTGGTCTCAACGGGAATGTGCTTTCTCAACCTGGTCGGGATGTCCGGGCGGAAGAACGCAAGATCGGCATGGTTTTTCAAGACCATGCCCTCTTTCCTCATTTGACGATCGCAGAAAATGTGGCGTTCGGTCTTCCCCGCACCGCACCGGATCGCTATGAGATCGTTGCGCGGACACTCGCCGATGTAGGCCTTGAAGGTCTTGGAGACCGCTACCCGCACACACTGTCTGGCGGTCAGCAGCAACGGGTCGCTCTTGCGCGTGCGCTAGCCCCAGCACCCTCAGTGATCCTGTTGGATGAACCCTTTGCCAGCATCGATGTTACGCGACGGCGGCAGCTGCGCGAACATGCGCGTCTCGCCCTCAAGCAGTCGGGCGCGATCACCATCATGGTGACACATGACCCGGACGAAGCACTGGACATGGCAGACAAAATTGCCGTGATGGATGAAGGCCGTATCCTGCAATGCGGTGAGCCGATTGAGCTCTACAACGCGCCTGCAACAGCGCTTGTCGCTTCTCTCTTTGGCGATGCCCAGACGTTCCGGGCAAAAATCTCTGGGGCCGAAGCGCTTTTCGACTATGGGACCTGCCCTGCTAGCTCGTCGGCAATCGGGCTCGCTGATGGGGACGTCGCAGACCTCGTGGTGCGTCCGAGCAGTGTGACCCTGACGCCAGCATCAGAGGGTGACGGACTTCATGTTCTTGATACGCGGTTTCGCGGAAGTCATTGGCTTGTACTTGTTGGCACCAGCAATGCAAACGACGCTCCGCTCCGGGTTCACATGGCCGATGCATCAGCATTTGAAGAAGGCACACCTGTTCGCGCATCCTTTGGAGGCACGGGCGTCTTCCTTTTTCCCGCGGCGAACTGACCCATCGAGCGCAATATCCCTTGTTTTGCACCGGTGGCGGCCCTACATTTCTCAGAATTGATAGTCATTCTTAAAAAGGTGCCCGCCCCGTGTCCAAAACATTCGGCAAAGCTCTGATCCCCATTATCGGCGTGTTTCTGGTCATTTTTGCCGTTTCCAATGGTCAGGCATCTGAAGAACTCAACATTTATTCCGCCCGTCACTACGACACAGACCTGATGCTCTATGAGCGGTTCACGGAAGAGACAGGCATCAAGCTCAATCTGATCGAAGGCAAAAGCGAAGAGCTTTTGGCGCGCCTGACACAAGAAGGTGAGTTCAGCCCTGGCGACGTTCTCCTTACCGTTGATGCGGGTCGCCTGTGGCGCGCGGAAGAAGCTGGGCTCTTTGCTCCCATCGCATCGACACTGATTGAAGAGCGCGTGCCAGCCCATCTCAGACATCCAGACGGTTTGTGGTTCGGAATTTCAAAACGCGCACGTGTGGTGATTTACAATAGGGATGCGGCTGCGCCTCAAGGGCTCACCACTTACGCCGATCTGGCGGACCCTTCCCTCGCGGGCCAGGTTTGTGTGCGGTCGTCGAGCAATATCTACAATATCTCCCTTCTTGCCTCGATTGTGGCCCATGACGGTGCAGAGGCAGCTGAAGCCTGGACCGAGGGTGTTGTCGGCAATTTCGCCCGCGCGCCTCAGGGCAACGACACGGCCCAGATCCGTGCGGTTGCGGCTGGAGAGTGCCGCGTGGGCATTGCCAACACCTACTATGTTGCACGCCTCATGCGATCAGAAGACGAGGCTGACCAAGCTGTCGCTGAAAAGATCGGCGTGATCTTCCCAGAACAAGAGACCCGCGGAACCCATGTTAACATTTCCGGTGCCGGGCTGCTTACTCACGCTCCCAACAAGGACAATGCGGTTCGGTTTCTCGAATTTCTGACCAGTGACTGGGCGCAGAAGGTACTCGCCGACGGTAATAATGAATATCCCGCTGTCGCCAGTGTTGATGCAGAAGGCCCCGTGACTGCTCTGGGTACCTTCAAAGAGGATGAGATTAACGCCTCTGCCCTTGGGGAAAATCAGTCGCTTGCGATTAGAATTTATGACCGGGCAGGCTGGCGCTAAATCACGGACAAGCGGTCAAAACACCGCGCATTTCTGCTACAAAGAGCCCGCAAAATGCATTGTTGAAAGCGGGTTATGAGCGAATTTCCAAATTGGGTAACCAGTGCACCGCCAAAGCCGGACGCAGCGGCCGAGGTCCGGGCGCAGGCACGCCAAGCGCGGCTGACGAAACCTGCAGGGTCTCTGGGACAGCTGGAAGACATTGCGACCCAACTTGCAAGCCTCAGCAACACGGATCGGCCCTCTGTCTCCACGCCTCATATTCTGATCTTCGCAGGTGATCACGGCATTACGGCAGAAGGCGTTTCAGCCTATCCGTCTGAAGTCACCGGCCAGATGCTTGCAAATTTTGTTACAGGCGGTGCCGCCATCTCTGTCCTCGCACGCGAACAAGGCGCAGCGCTGCAGGTTGTCGATGTCGGCACCCTGGCGCACGAGGTGCCGCATGGCGTGCATGCTGACAAAATTGCCCATGGCACTGACAATTTTCGACGCGGCGATGCCATGAGCGAAGACGAATTGTTCCACGCGCTCGGAGCCGGGCGGAACGCAGCAGCGCGTGCTATTGGCGAAGGAGCCGACCTCCTTCTCCTCGGTGAGATGGGCATTGGGAATACCAGCGCAGCAAGTGCCGTCGTAGCTGCCCTCACTGACGGAAACGTTGCTGCCCTTGCTGGTGCAGGAACCGGTCTTAGTGCTGAAGGCATCTCACACAAAACCCGCATCATTGCGGAGAGCCTTGCCTTCCACAAGCTGGATGCCGGGAACGCTGACCCGGCACAAGTACTTCGCAAAGTAGGTGGCCATGAAATCGCCGCGCTTGCTGGTGCTGCGATCACCGCAGCACAGGCGCGTGTGCCTGTCTTGGTTGACGGGTTTATCTGTTCAGCAGCCATGCTCGCTGCTGTCAGCGCAAATCCATCTATTCGTCCTTGGCTTCTTTTCTCTCACCGGTCTGCGGAAAGCGGTCACGGACGCGTGCTTTCTGCGCTTGATGCAGATCCGCTTTTTGATCTGAGGCTTCGCCTCGGAGAAGGCAGCGGCGCTGCCCTCGCACTTCCCCTTCTTCGGCTCGCCTGCTCTCTTCACAATGAGATGGCGACGTTCGACAGTGCAGGCATATCGTCGATCACATGAACAATCCGACCCATATCACCGTCTTGCGCCATGGCGAGACTCCGCTCACCGGTCTTTTTTGCGGTAGCAGCGACCCGGAGCTCACAGGCGCCGGATGGGACTCGCTTGTGGCCCGCACCAAAGACCGGGCCTGGGACCAGGTCATTACGTCGCCGCTTAAACGCTGTCATGCCTTTGCCGAGAGCCTCGAGCTTCCACTAGACGTTGATACCCGGGTCAGAGAAATGGATTTCGGAGACTGGGAAGGAAAGTCGACGGAAGAAGTCTGGACTGCCGACCAAAAAGCACTCACCGCTTTCTGGAATGATCCCACTGCAAATCCGGCGCCGGGCGGTGAGCCCTGGGCCGTTATGTGCGCCCGCACCGCAGAGGCATTTGAGGAAATAGCGTGCGCGGCCCAAGGGAAGCGCCTCCTGCTAATCACCCATGCTGGTGTCATGCGGTCTCTGCTGGTTACCCAGCTCGGCCTTCCCTTCGCATCTGCCTGGAAGGTCTCGCTGCCGACCGCAAGCGTGCTTGAGATGACCGCACATTACGATCCAGACAACGTAGCTTTTGACGTCCAGCTGACGGCATTGAAGGGGGATGGATGACCGCGCCTCTCACTTCTTTCATTCTCGCCGTTCAGTTTCTGACGCGCTTGCCGACACCTCGAGTTACGGAATTTGAACCAGCAGCGCTCAGCCGTGCCTCGAGCTTCTTTCCTGCGGTGGGTCTTATCGTTGGCACCCTTTTGGCACTGGTGCTCTGGAGCGGATCGCTGATTCACCCTTGGGTGGGTGCTGTGCTGACTCTTGGCGCATGGGCGCTCGTCACTGGCGCGCTTCACCTTGATGGCCTCTCGGACCTCGCTGATGCGCTTGGCGCTGCGCACACAGATGAAACACGCTTCCATGAAGTTCTGAAAGATCCTCATATCGGCACGTTTGGTGTCGTAAGCCTGATCGTGCAACTGGCGCTGAAGCTCGTCTTCCTCATGCTTATTGCCGGACAAGAGCTCTTTTGGGTGTTAATCCCGCTTTGTGCCTGGGCACGTCTTGGTCCGCTTTTCTGGGCCCAATACCTGCCAGTCCTGCGTCCACCATCCACGGAAGCTGAAGGCATGGGGGAACGGTTTGCCTGGGAGATCAACTCGGTTACGCCTTGGGCATGGGCTGCCCTTCTTCTCGCGAGTGCCTGGGGCGCGCCTGCCTTTCTGGCAGCGCCCTTCATCCTTCTGGTTTGGGGGGCTTACTTACAGGTACGATTGAAGGGCCAGACCGGTGATAGCCTGGGTGCCGGGATTGAGGTTTCAGAAAGTTTTCTGCTTCTGGCCTGTGTGATTTTCGTTTGAGGGTGCTCCAGTGACCAACTCATTCCATCTGCCGGACTCAGGTCCTTTCGCGGCTCTCATCCTTGGCGGCGCACGGTCAGGCAAAAGCCGATTTGGGGAAGGTCTAATCACAGGATCTACGGGCGACTTTGTCTATGTAGCAACGGCCGAAGCCCGCGATGAGGAGATGGCGGAGCGCATCACCCATCACCAGAACCGACGTGGGACAGACTGGCGATTGATTGAAGAGCCTCTCGATCTACCAGGCGTGCTGCGCAATCGGGTGAGTGAAAACGATGTCGTGTTGATCGATTGCCTTACGCTCTGGCTGGGCAATCTGATGGAAGCGCAAGAAGACATTGCCTCTGCCACATCCAACATGTTGGCGGCGATCAAAACCTGCCCCGCGCGGCTTGTGTTCATTTCAAATGAAGTGGGCCAGGGCATCGTGCCAGACAATGCCCTGGCTCGGCAGTTTCGGGACGAAGCGGGTTGGCTGCATCAATCATTGGCTACGGAGATTGATGCTGTCCTTGTCGTGATGGCTGGTCTTCCTCTTATTTTGAAGGCACCGCCGCAAGACTAAGAAGTCCTTCTACATCGAGCGCCTCTTCCATCGCATCTGCCAGACTATCGAGCGCACGGTCGACTTTCTCGTCGTGGTTTTGACCATCGCTCGCTGCGCCAAACCGGCTCAAGAAGTCCCTGCGAAATGCGCCACTCTTAAAAAGCCCGTGAACATAAGCGCCCATGATGCGCCCATCTTCACTGATGGCGCCATGTGGGGTGCCTTCGACTTCCAGGAACGGACGTTCTAGATCCCGCCCTTTTGTCTCACCTATATGGATCTCGTATCCAGAAAAAGCTGCGCCTGAGGTCGCAGCCCTTCCGCTGACCGTTCGCACCTGCTTCTCTGGCTGCATAATGGTCGCCACATCAAGAAGCCCGAGACCCGGCGTTTTGGTCGCCGAGCCTTCAATGCCCTCGGGGTCATCTATCTGAGTGCCCAGCATTTGATACCCGCCGCAAAGACCCAGTACCCATCCGCCGCGGCGGATATGCGCCTGAAGGTTGATGTCCCACCCTTGTTTTCTGAAGAAATCCAGATCTGCAATCGTTGATTTCGTGCCCGGCAAGATGACCAAGTCTGCATCACCTGGAAGCGGTTTGCCTGGCGGGATAAATTGCAAATCCACGCTCTCTTCCTGAGAAAGCGGATCGACATCGTCGAAATTCGCAATACGCGAGAGCATGGGCACAGCTATTTTGAGCTGGCCTGCCGCGTGTGTCTGGCTGCGCTCCAGCACCACCGCATCTTCCGCTGGCAGATCAGCGACCGCACGAACCCAAGGCAGGACACCGAAGCTTGGCCAACCGGTTCGTCGTTCAATCTCCCGCAATCCCTCATCAAAGAGAGAGATGTCACCCCTGAACTTGTTGATGAGGAAGCCCTGAATCATATCTTGGTCGGCAGGATCCAGCACTGCATGGGTGCCGACAAGGCTAGCGATGACACCCCCACGATCAATGTCCCCAATGAGGACGACCGGCGTTCCGGTTTCTGTTGCAAAGCCCATGTTGGCGATGTCACCTGCGCGCAGATTGGTTTCCGCAGGACTGCCTGCGCCTTCTACCAGGATGAGGTCTGCATCCCCTTTTAGGGCCTCAAAGCTTTCAATGACTGACGTCAGCAGCTGTTTCTTGCGAGTCTGATAATCCCGGGCCACCGCCGTTCCCCAGACTTTTCCCTGCACAACCACCTGCGCCCCGACATCGCTTTGGGGTTTGAGAAGAACAGGGTTCATGTGAATGCTCGGCAGCACTTTGCAAGCACGCGCCTGGAGCCATTGCGCCCGACCGATCTCACCGCCCTCAACGGTAACAGCTGCGTTGTTCGACATGTTTTGCGGTTTGAAAGGACGGACCGTCAGCCCCCGATTTACAGCAGCCCGGGCCAGCCCCGCAACAAGCACGGACTTGCCTACATCGGACCCTGTGCCCTGAAGCATGAGCGCCTGTGTCATGGGGCGTCGCTCAGCCGCCGATCAACCACCACATCGCCGCGATCATCCCGGCGCACACCGATGCGATAGACACGAGCGAGATTCTCGTCACTCAACACCTGGTCTGGCGTTCCATCTGCGACAACCTGCCCTTCGTGCATGAGACAGAGGCGGTCACAATAGCGGCCAGCTAGATTGAGATCATGCAGCACGACCCCGACAGCGGTTCCATCGGTTGCGGTTTCCTTCAGGGCTTCCATGGTTGTCAGCTGATGATAGGGATCGAGCGATGCGGTGGGTTCATCCACCAGCAGGACCCTCGACTGCACCGCGAGAGCACGTGCAAGAAGGACCCGGCTCCGCTCACCGCCGGAGAGCTCTGTCACAGGACGATCGGCAAATGAGTCAACGTCAGTTGCCTTCAAGGCCGCGTCGATTACCTGTTCATCTTCGGGCTTCAGGGTTTCCCATGTGGAGCGATGTGGTACACGCCCAAGCGCCACCAGTCGCCGGGCGGTCAATGGCCAGGCAACGCTCTGACCCTGCGGGAGATAGGCAATGGCTTGCGCATGTTTGTGAGGCGCGTCAGCGGTTATATCGGTGCCATCTAACAAAACGGAGCCACTGTCCACCGGCACGATACGCAACAGGGCTCGCAACAGGCTGGTCTTGCCAGCACCGTTTGGCCCAACAAACCCAACAATCTCGCCAGGCTTTATCTCCATGGAGACATTGCGGACCGCGGCGTGAGTACCCAGCGACACAGATATGTTCTGAGCAGCAATCATCGCATGGACCGCCGTGTATAGATGATGAGCCAGAGGAAAAACGGTGCCCCCAGCAGTGCGGTCACCACGCCCAGCTTGAGCTCTGCATCTCCCGGAATTGTGCGCACACCAATATCTGCCAGGACCAAGAGCAGTGCCCCCGCAAGCGCACTTGGTACCAGCAGGCGCCCTGGATCATGTCCAACCAGCGGGCGAACAAGGTGTGGCGCTACAAGGCCCACAAAGCCAATGGCGCCGCTTACCGCAACGCCACCACCCACAGCAAAGGCCGCCCCAAAAACAGTTTGCAAACGTACCCGTCGCAGATTGACACCCAATGACGCTGCCGCATCTTCGCCCAAGCTAAGGGATGGAAGGGCGCGCGCTGTCGCCAGAAGCAGCACCCAACCTGCGACCATAAAAGGCCCCGCAATCCAGAGTTCAGTGAAACTTCGATTGGCAAGTGACCCCAATAGCCACAGGATAATGTCGTTCAGCGAAAACGGATTGGGCGAGAGGTTCATTGCCATAGATGTTAAGGCGGCTGCGAGGCTTGAAATGGCCACGCCTGCCAGGATGAGGGTCAAGATGCTGGCGTCTTTGCCAGCAAGCCACACCAAAACCAACATGGCGGCGATAGCAAAGCTGATCGCAAATACGGGCACAACGACCGCTGACGAGGCGGCGAAGCCATAATAGATTGCCACGACAGCACCGAGTCCGGCACTTGAGGACACACCAATCACACTTGGGTCTGCCAGCGGGTTTCTGAGAAGCCCCTGAATAGCAGCTCCGGCAAGCCCCAGAGAACCGCCCACCATTGCGCCCAAAACAATGCGGGGAGCTCTGATGTCCTGCACAATGAAGACGTGGCGCTCGTCGCCTACGCCTAACAGCCCCTGAAAAACCTCGGCTATACCTAAAGGCGCGTAGCCCAAGAACAGGCTTGCGGCCATTGTCGTCAGCAGCAAGCCAGCCAGAAGCATGGAGGCGGTGTATGGTGAGCGTCGGCTCATTAGTAGTCGATGCCCCGCTTTGCCTTAATCCCAGATTCGAAAGGGTGCTTAATCGGTGTCATTTCGGTAATGAGATCGGCTTCTGCTCGAAGTTCTTCTTTGGCGTCCCGTCCGGTCACCATGACACTTGTGCGTGGATGGCGGTTCATGAGACCCGCGAGGACTTCGTCCACAGGCAGGTAATCGTATCGCAGCACAATGTTCAGCTCGTCGAGAACCACCAGGTCATAGTCGCCGGAGGCTAACATTTTCGCGGAAACATCCCAGGCTGCCCGTGCCGCTTCAATGTCTTTTTCCCTGTCCTGGGTGTCCCAGGTAAAGCCTTGACCCATTGTGTGCCAGGTTACGAGGTCGGGATATTTCTGAAAAAACTGGCGTTCTCCAGTTTTCCAATTGCCCTTCACATATTGCACCACCCCGACGCTATGCCCCCACCCGAGCGCACGGATGATCGATCCAAAAGCAGAGCTCGACTTGCCCTTACCATCGCCGGTGAGGATCAGAAACAAGCCACGGTCCGCCTCTTTCTTCTCGGACATTTTCTCGCGATGGGCAGACTGAACCTTCTTCATCTCTTCCGTGTGTGTCGCGTTCTCATCTTTAGCACTCATTTTTGTGCTCCCATTCTGTCAAAGCGGTTTCGAGACGATCCCACGCCCACGGCTCGCCCGGCAGACCCAAGCGAAGATAGTTTTGCATATTCGGAAAAGTGCGGACGAAAATTCCATGATCAGCCATTTGGGTCGCCACTGCCATAGCATCCACACAGTTCAGTAACAGGAAGAGAGGTGTCCGCCCTATTTCCGTCCCGAGCAGCGGGGTCACCCGGCCCCGCAAACGTTCCATCTGCTCGTGCAGATTTTTTCGGGCCTCTGCGATCCATGTCGTATCGCTATGGGCCTTGGTCGCGATGCGCAGCGCGGGGGTGCTCACACCCCATGGCCCTAGGCGCTCTAGCAAGGGCGCCGCAATTTCGACGGGTCCCAGAAGAAAACCGAGGCGCAGACCTGCTAGGCCGAAGAACTTCCCGAAAGACCGCAGAATCAGAAGCCCTCCGTTTTGGACTTCTGTTGCGACACTGAACTCAGGCGTGCAATCCACAAAGGCCTCATCGACGATCAACCAACCGTCCCGTTCCCTTTGACGTGCCTGGCAGGCGCGGAGCGCCTCTGGCTCGAAAACATACCCGTCGGGATTGTTGGGATTGGTCACAACAATGATGTCAGCGGCTGCGGTCAAAACTTCCGACGCCGAGGAAATTGTGACCGCATGTCCCGCGGTCCGCCAGCTAGCTTCATGCTCTCCATAGGTCGGCGACAGCACGGCTACGCGTTTTTCGTGAAAGAGATGCGGCAGGCCTGAGATGATTGCTTGAGTGCCTGGCATCACATGCACAAGCGCTGGATCAACACCTGCATAAGTCGCGAAGGCAGCGCGGCACGCTTCTCCGTCTGATTGTCCCGGGAGCCGGGTCATCCAGCCCATGTCAACCGCTGTCTCGTAAGCGTGTGGGTTGATGCCGGTGCTTAGATCTATCAAAGGCCTTGTAGCATCTGGATACTGTCGTCCAAACGCTTCGAGATCACCGCCATGGAGAGCAGGACTCATACGTCCCACCCCCAAAGGAAGGCGATGAACAAGATCATACACACAGCCAGCCCGAGCATTCTCAGGTAGATGTGCAGCGCGCGCCGAAGATCGCTTGCGTCCAGGTCTTCCGATCCGTCTCCGAGCCACACACCTTCCGTGACCTGCCCCTGATATGTTCGCGGCCCGCCCAAGCGACGCTCCAACGCACCCGCCATAGCTGCTTCCGGCCAGCCCGCATTAGGCGACAGGTGGCTTGATGCGTCGCGCTGCATCACCCGACACGCTGCTCTGCCTCGCCCGGTGCCAACAGCAGCCATACAAAACAGAACACCAGTCAGGCGCGCTGGGACCAGATTCAAAAGATCATCCAGACGCGCAGCCGTCTTGCCGAACCATTCATGTCGTCCATTTCTATGACCCCACATGCTGTCGGCTGTATTGACCAGTTTATAAACTGCGATGCCCGGCAAGCCCGCAACCAGCCCCCAGAACAGCGGCGCGATGACACCGTCAGAAGCATTCTCCGCGAGGCTCTCAACCGCTGCGCGGGCAATTGCAGGTTCCTCCAATGTGTCAGTATTCCTTCCAACAATGAGGGACACATTCTCGCGCGCTTGCTCAATATTGTTTCTAGAGAGAGCAGCGTACACATCACGCACATGGATATAGAGAGAACGGCTCGCGATCAGCGTCGCGATAATGAGAAGCTCCCCTATCCATCCATAGGTCATTTGACTGAGTGTCATACTCAAGCACCAGGTCATCCAACCAAGTAGCGTGACGCCAACAGCCAGCCAAATCATGCCGGTGATGAAGTCCCGTCGTGGGTGCAGACTATGGGTGTTCATCCAGGATTCTCCGAGGCTCAGAAACTGCCCCATCCATGAAACGGGGTGGCCGATGGTGCGCCACACCAGTGCCGGATATCCGGCTCCCCCCTCAAGTGCGAGAGCGCCTAGAAGTACCCATGTGGTATCGAGGCCGACCAACATTCACTGTTCCACCGCGTCCAATGACAATGACCTGCGCTTGGCGGCGATTTCCTCAATGGCGTCCACGACAAACCACGCGGCGCAGGCGATCTCGCGGCTCGGAATGCGCGCGACAGGTCGGGTCTCCCCTTGTCTCCGCAGAAACTCATGCCGAGAGAGAGACCAGTTACTCAGTTTCCCCGACCTCAAGTCAAAAAATCCAGCGACAATCATGTCAGGCGGGCTGAGCGCCAAAGCCTCCAAATTCACCGGGTGCCAGGGCGATGTCCCAAGCTCTGCCGACATGTTGCCCACACCGGCTGTTGTCATCATTTCGTGGATGAAGGTGCCGCGCCCAGTCGTCGTCCCAGAGGGTGTTACATAAAGGGCGACCGGCCGTTCCTCATCTGGAACGGCCTGAATTGCCGAGAGGCGCGCATCCAAGTCAGCCGCAATTGCCTCTGCGCGGTCCAGGTGCCCAAGGGCTTCCCCAACGGCAAGAAGGTTAGCTTTGGTCTCTTCCAATGTGACGGCAAGGGAGACCTGAACAACAGGAATACCATAACGCTCCAATGTGTCCTTCGCGCCATAGCCACCGCCCCATAGGCGCACGACTATCTCTGGCTCCAGGACCAAAATTTCTTCTGCCGTTGGCCGGATTTTCGGGATACCCGCCGCCTTTTCTGCAAGGTATGAAAACTCAGTCTCTGCGTGGGGCGAAACGCTAACGATCTGGTCAGGGTCCGCCAGTGCCAACACATATTGGTCAGCACAGAAATCAAGAGAGGCAACTGACGGGCCAGCCGCCTGGCCAGCGGATACACCGCTGACCAGAAGACCAAACCCCAATCCGATTGCCGCTTTACTCATCCTCTAACCCGAATGCCGATAAATCCAGAAATACCGGGTGTACCGTAGCCCAGAATGTCCTGGTATTGCTCGTCCAGCAGGTTTTCCACGCGCCCGTAAAGCTCAACTTCATCGTTCAGCTGGTAAGAACTTCGAACATCAACACGAAACCAATCCTGCACCAGACCGGCCGAATCTGTCTCATCGTCATTCCAAGTCACCGAACCGCCAACGCTTAGCTGTTCAGTAGGGTAAGTCGTCACATTCAGGGTCGCAATGTTCGCCGGGGTCCGGACAAGCTGATCGCCGGTCGACACATCAATGGCAGACTGATGAGTGAAGTTCGCACTCAGATCAATCCAATCCGCCGGGCGTGCTGAAGCAATGACTTCCCATCCTTCTGTTTCAACCTGATCGACATTCGAGTATCCGCCAGCCGCGAAGGAAAAATCGATCTGATTTTCCACATCCTGCTGGAAGTAGTTCACCTGAACATCAGCTTTGCCGTTCAAGAATTCCTGCTCAATGCCCAGATCCCAGCCACGAGACTCCTCAGGCTTCAGATTGGTGTTTGGCCCGGTCGCCCCGCAGCAAAAGAAGGTCAGCTGAAACGGTGTCGGCGATTTGAAGCCCTCACCCCAAGACCCTCGAAACACAGTTCCGGTTTCAGCCAGTTCGTATGCACTCGTGAAACGGAAAGTGGTAACGCCGCCAGTGCTTTCATGGTCGTCATGACGAACACCACCAATAAGCGAAAGGCCCTCAAGCGGAAGCACCTGAACCTGGCCGAAAACACTGTCGGTTCGAATTGACGAAGTGCCCCTTATTTCTGTGTCCTCAGTCTTTAAGCCAATAATGGCGTTCCAGATATCTGACGTGGTAACCGTACCCAGATACTCTAACGATGTCCGCTCCCCGGTTGCGCTAAAAGAACGAGCGCCATTTGACTCATTGTCACGATCGGTAAGGGAGTAACTGCCCGTCAGGCTGTTTTCAAGTTGGCCTGAAAATGTGCTGAGGTGAAGCGAGACATTTGCCTGAAGCTCACGCGTGTGCCCGACCCGGTCTCCGTCGCCGCCGACACCACCGCGGGCATCAAATTCGTTTCGGCTGTCAGAATAGCGAAGCCCACCCTCAGCCCGCAAAATTTCGGTCAGGTTTGACCCAACATTTCCGCTGAAGGTGTAGTTCTTGTAACCATCTTCTTCCGTATTGCCATCATTCTCATCGGCCTTGGAGATACCGTTCGTGCGAATGCCGCTGAGAGAAAACCTGTAGTCCGTATCCTCCAGTCTTCCAGAGACACCTCCGCCGGAACGAAGCGTGTTGTATGAGCCCGCCTCCAGGAAAGCGCTGTAGGCAAATGGCTCTTCCGCTCTCTTCGTGATGATATTCACAACGCCACCGATCGCCTGCGATCCGTAGAGTGTACTTTGCGGTCCTCTTAAGAGCTCAATTCGCTCAATGTCGTTGGGATCAAGATTGGCGAAATTGAACCCTGCGCCGGGGCTTGCTGGATCGTTGACGATCACCCCGTCAACCAGAACCAGCGTCTGGTCTGATGACGCTCCGCGAATGCGCACAGAAGCTGATCCGCCGAATGGACCGTTCTGGTTGATAATGACACCGGGCAGAGAGCGGATTGCATCAACCGTGAAGGCATACTGACGCTCCTCGATCTCGTCGGCCGTCAACACAGAGATGGAACTGCCGACCCGCGAGGTAGCAATTTCAGTTCGTGTTGCCGTTACAACAATTTCCGGTGCCTGCTCTGCAGCAAGGACCGGCTGCACGACGGCACAGATCGGTATCGTGGTGAGAAGTATTTTCTTTAGCAATGGCATTTCAATGTCCCTAATTAAGGAAGGACATTGACCACAGGCCCGCCACAATGCGTGGAGCACGGGGTCAACCGTCCTTCATCCAAACATTGTCGTCACTGCGAAAACCGCTCCCATGGACATGACCCGGTCCGGGGACGGACGACGCAATGGCAGGTTTCCTGACTTGTGGATCGACGTTTTCTGCCTGTCTTCCCAAAGTGCCGATGGCGCTTCAGTGACATTTACTGGTGGCAGAAAACTTCCCACTTACAGTTGCGGGTACAGTTCCGGGTTTTCACCGGATTCCCTTTTACCCCCAAGAACGGGGCACCATTGCGGGTGGGTGTAGCGCATACGCCAGTTGGCGGCAAGGGACAGGCAGTCATGCTAGCGGCGCAAAAACACCTTCGATCGGTCTATCCGCTCCTGCCATCCGTGGCGCACAAGCTCCGGATCGTCATGATTTTCAATGGGATAGCCGAGGCAGAGATAGCCAACAAACTGCCATTTGGCTGGCACATTTAGTGTGCGCGTGATCACTTTTGGGTCGAGAATCGACACCCAACCGACGCCTACACCTCTGGTTCTGGCGGCCAGCCAGAGTGTGTGGATGGCGCAGACCGTCGAATAGACGAGCGTCTCGGGCATGGTTTGACGACCAAGCCCACTGCCAAGCGGCGTTTCAGTGTCCGAGAATACGGCCAGATGGACCGGCGCTTCCCTTAGCCCCGCAAGTTTCAATTCAGAATAAAGCTGCGCTTGCTCATCTTTGTAGAGTTTGGCCGCCGCGGCGTTTTCGTTTGCAAAACTCTCCGCAACAACATCCCGCTGATCAGGACTCTCTACGGAGACGAACCGCCAGGGTTGCGCGTTTCCGACACTGGGTGCGAGACAGGCGCGATCAATCAGTTCCTCAAGGAGGCCCGGTTCCAACATATCTGTTTTGAAGCGGCGCACATCGCGCCGCCAGGCAAGCAGACTGTCGAACTGGGCAGCAAAGTCATCTGTGGCGTGAAACGCATCTGTCATGCGCCGCACTCAAACAGATTTGGACGCAAATGTCAGGTGAAGAGATAGGGGTTTCCAAACAAAAGTAATCCCGCGCACGCACATTCGAAAACAACGCTTAGACTGTTGAACTTTAAATGCGTTTCATCAGCTACCATGGAGACAAGCCTTCCGACGGCAGCTCCCATCCAAGCCAGCCCCGCTACCAAAAACAAGCCGGGCTCAGGCCAAATGAGGGGTGCTGCTCCCAGTGCCACAAACAGCCCGCCATATGTAGCACGAAACTCCGCAAACCCTTCTGGGCTGGTTGGCCCAAGCCGGACAAGCTTTGACGCCATTTTGGGCGTCAGGAGGCCTAAACCGCCCATGCCCATAGTCACGACCGCTCCAACTATGTTGACGATTTCAGGCCCTGTCATGGCTTATCCTCCGTGCCGCCCTCCTGGGTGATAGCTCTCAGCGATTGTCGGTTCAAACGCTTCCCAATCCAGCAAAACGGGCGTCGTCTTTTCTTCTGCAAATAGGGGGACCTGGTCGGCAAAATGCGACGATGTTTTGTCAATCGTCGCGGAGCCAAACTGGTGGATGCTTTCTGAGAACACGTTGCCGTCTTCATCCCACTCAACAAACATGATGTAGGTATCTCCGCCTTCAGCACTGAAGCGCCCATCTTCGTCAGCCTTCCTGCCATAGACAGCGCGCAGAATATCCGGCCCGCCCTGAATAGGCATGTCGATGCCGCCGCGAATGATGCGGTTAACGTCGCCCCAAATGGGATCAAGACGCCCAAAATGTTCTTTCAAATGCGCGATGGTATCTTGCAGACTATCTAATGGCGCGGGCGGTTCCTTACCGCCGAGCCGTGCGCGCACAACCGGCTCCCCCATCAACACACCAAGCGCGGCGCCACGGCTTTCGTAATCAGTCCGAAGGTCCCAATCCCGCAGGATATTCTGGGCTTGCTTCAGATCTTCATCGCTGCCCGCGTCGACAGCCAGAACTTCCGCGATCAGCGACGCGAGTTCTGACTCGGTCGAGTAGGCGTGATCATATTTATAGGCACGGAACTCTTCTGCGGTGATGGAGGTATCTGACCCAAGCAGCTCCAATGCGCGAAAGGCACGGTTGGTCATTTGCGTTTCAATGCCAAGCGTTGCGGAGAAGTCTTCAGGCTTCAAATCATCTTCCGGTGCCGTCGCTCTGAAAGGTGTGCTGTTTGCCTCCGTGATGAAGCCTGCCTTTGGATTAAGCAGCAAAGGCACCTGGTCAAAGGGCAGGTATTCCGTCCAGATCAGATCTGATCGATCACCGGGCAGATATTCCTGCCAATCGAAACCCTCCACCCGCTTTGGCATCTGGCCGTTATAGAGGAGCGCAATGTTTCCATCAGCGTCTGCATAAATGTAGTTGATGGACGGCAGAGCCTGAATGGCCATGGCCGCCAGCCACTCATCCAGAGAGCCTGCCTTATTCATGGCGAGACGCTGATCAAGGTTGCCGACTTCGCCCATGCCTGCATACCGGACCGCGTACGTACCATGCTCTTGGCGAATGACGGGTCCATGCTCGGAATATTCAACGTCCCGCGAGACGGTCCACCAAAACGGTCCCCAGAGCTTTACCTTTATGTCGACGCTGGTCTTCTCAAAATCGCGCCATTCGTCGTCCAGTCGATACTGGTCCGGATTGTCCGGGTTCACGGTGAGGACATAAGTGTCGACAAGGTCGGGCTTATTGACGGTGGAGGCCCACCCAACACGGCGGTTGTGTCCGTGGAGCATGAGAGGTGATCCCGGGAAAACCCCACCGACCGCGTCCCATCCCTCTTCGCTTTTCAAGCGCGCTTCATACCAGGCAACCGGTCCTTTATAGGGTTGGTGCGAGTTAACAAGCAGACGGGTTTTTCCATCCGCTGACCTGGACGGCGCAACGGCAAATCCGTTGGACCCTGCGTGGGCAAACGCTTCATCGGTCAGCAGGAAGGCATTTTCCGGGCCCATCGAAATTTCACGTTTTCGTTCCGGCTCAAAGAGTTCGAGTATGTGGTTCTGCATGCCGTAGAAGAAAGGAGCTTTGAACGTGAAGCCCGCAACCACATCCTTCCCGGTCATGGGCAGAAGACCGGCCTCGACCTCACCGGGGTTAAGTGCTGCATAATAATTCACACCGTCTGCATAGGCTTCGGCCAGCGCGCGGGCTTCAGGCGATACATGCGTGTAATATTTGGCGTCTACCGCTTCCCACACCCGCAATAGATGCACGAGATAATCGGTGACGGCAGCATCTATTCCCTTGATTGCCGCGAGCTGGCCTCTTGCGGCGATCGCTACTTCCTGAATGGTCGCGAAGTCATCTTCCGCATGCGCAAAAGCCAGACCGAAAGCCACATCCGGATCTGTCTTGCCGTAGATATGGGGAATGCCAAAGCCATCACGATGGATCGTGACGTTGTAGTCATTTGCCTTTGCTATGAGAGGCGCCGGATCAACAGGTTGGGGCGCATCTGCGGCTGCCCTGAGCAGCACGACCCCGACGACCGTCGACAGTACAATCCCAAGCAAACTTACAATTATCGTCAATGTCGTGCGCATGTGTCTCCTCCGACCAAGAATAGGCCGAGAAGGTCACATGAGACTTTGCTTGACACAAGCCTGTCTTTCGACAGCCTGCTCTCACACCGCCGCAGCCAGATAACTTGCCTGGTTGATTGCACGCTTCGCATCCAGCTCCATGGCTTCATAAGCACCGCCGACGAGGCTCACTTTTGCGCCCGTTGCTTCCAGCTCATCAAAGAGTGTCCGAAGCGGTTCCTGCCCTGCACAGACGATGACCGTATCCACATCCAGCGTCTGCGGGTCATTTTGAATGAGTACATGCAGACCCTCATCGTCGATGCGTAAATATTCCACGCCGTTCATCATTTTCACGCCTCGGCGCGCCAGTGTCAGCCGGTGGGTCCAGCCGGTTGTTTTGCCCAACCCCCGACCAACGGAGGAAGTCTTGCGCTGAAGGAGCAAGACTTCGCGGTCTGACTTCGCAATGACAGGTTCCACGCCCGTCACCCCGCCGCGGGGATGGTTTTCAAAATCGACACCCCATTCCTTCGCGAAGACATCAATATCAAGTGCGCTGGATTTTCCTTCGTGGGTGATGAGCTCTGCGACATCAAATCCGATGCCACCAGCGCCCATGATCGCTACCTTCTTGCCCACCTTGGCCTTACCGGTAATGACATCTACGTAACGCACGACTTTGGGATGATCGATGCCTTCTACATCTGGCGTGCGCGGCTCAATTCCTGTTGCGACAACGATTTCGTCGTAGTTTTCGTTCTGCAGCATGCCAACTGAGACGCGCGTGTTGAGGCGCAAATCAATATCGTGGACGTCGATCATTTTGCTGTAATAGCGAAGCGTCTCGTAAAACTCTTCCTTGCCGGGAATGCGTTTTGCCAGATTGAACTGCCCACCAATTTCCGACGCTGAATCATAGAGCGTCACTTTGTGCCCGCGTTCGGCCGCCACCGTCGCATAGCCAAGTCCTGCGGGCCCGGCACCTACAATCGCAATGCTCTTTTGCGCTTTTGCTGGTTCGTATTTCAGAAGCGTTTCATGACAGGCCCGCGGATTCACCAGGCAGGATACTTCCTGATTGCCACCGAAGGTATGATCCAAACAGGCCTGATTGCAGCCAATGCAGGTGTTGATTTCATCTTCACGGCCTTCAGCGGCTTTTTTGACAAGCTCTGCATCCGCCAGCATAGGACGGGCCATGGAGACGATGTCCGCATCGCCGTTCACAAGCACTTCCTCAGCAACATCGGGCATGTTGATGCGGTTAGATGTGATGCACGGTACGTTGACTTCCTTGCGGAGGCGGCCCGTCACACTTGTAAAGGCCGCGCGTGGCACCATTGTCGCAATTGTCGGCACGGCGCTTTCATGCCAGGTGAAGTGGGTGGAAATGATACTGACGCCTGCTTTCTCCAACTCTTTGGCAAGTTGAACAACCTCTTCCCATGACATCCCGCCTTGCAGCATATCCATGGCGGCAATCCTGAAGATCAGAATGAAATCGTCGCCTACGGTCGCACGGATGCGGCGAACGACTTCCAGCGGGAAGCGCATCCGGTTTTCATAAGTGCCGCCCCACTGATCGGTGCGCAGGTTGGTTTTTTCTACAAGAAAGGTTGAGAGCAGATATCCCGCCGAGCCGATCACTTCAACGCCGTCATATCCGGCTTCTTTGGCGCGCGCTGCACAGTTCGCGTGGTCAGCGATCTGCTTTTCGATGCCTTCCTCGTCGAGTTCATTCGGTACAAAGCGGGCAATGCGGGAACGGACAGGCGATGGCGCGACACACCTGTCATGTGGTGCCAAAGGACCGGTATGCAGGATCTGCATACAGATTTTGGTGTCCGGGTCTGCTGCATGCACCGCGTCAGTAATCACTTTGTGGCGGGCGGCTTCTTCCGACGTTGAGAGCTTCGCACCGAGGCCGCCCTCTTCATTCGGTGAGATGCCACCGGTGATGATCATGCCGACACCACCCCGAGCACGTTCTGCGAAGAACGCTGCCATGCGCAGATGCCCGTCTTCGCGCTCCTCCAGTCCAGTATGCATCGACCCCATCAGGGCCCGGTTCTTGATCGTGGTAAAACCGAGATCAAGCGGTGCAAACAGATGTGGATAGCGGTCAGTGCCAGACATGATGTTCCTCCCTTATCGCGCCCGCAGGTGGCGCCCATTCCTTATAGAAATGGACCAAGGAGCCTCATCCGGCAACCATCATTCACGTGCAAATTCGTGCAGCGCTCTGCCCGTCGGTGAACACACCCGGGGACGCTACGTCAATACAGCACCTGCCTGCTAAAGAAGCAGGTCTGCCAGCTTCGCCCGTTGATAAGCAGCGTCTCCATGCTGATTTTCACACCAGAGCGAGCGGCGGCGATAGAGCTGTGCATCACAATCATATGTGAAGCCAAAACCACCGTGGAACTGAATGGCCCGATCGGCCGCAAAGGAGAGCGCATCGCCAGCTTGAGCCTTGGCGATCCGTGTTGCGACTTCCCCTTCGCCCTGCTGGGTAAAGTTGAAGGCCGCGCAATAGAGATGAGAGCGCGCCTGCTCATACCCCACATGGGCATCCACGATCGGATGTTTCAACGCCTGATAAGATCCGATCTTCTTGCCGAACTGTTTACGCGTCTGAAGGTAATCGACTGTGTAGTCGATACAACTTGCTGCAGCGCCGCACATTTCAGCCGAGAGCAAAAGTGAGGCACAGAGATCCACATGCGTAAGCGCGGCCGTGGTCAGCGCGGGATCCAGCAGCCCATCAGCAGAAACCTCGACGCCATCAAGAATCACCTGATAGGACCGGCGCGTTTCGTCAATCACCACCTCGCGGCGGAGCGCGCCTTCAGGCAGAGCAGATCGCTCGACAACCACAAGCGTCGGTGCGCCATCGAGAGACACTGAGAGGAGAAGAAGGTCTGCAGTGTCGGCGTTTTCAACAAAGGTCTTACGGCCAGAAAGTGTGAGCGTGTCGCCCGCACGCTCTGCGGTGCACTCCACATGACCAAGATCCCAGTCTCCATGGGGTTCGCTAAGCGCAAGCGTTGCTTTGGCACCAGCACAGAGGTCAGCCAGATATTTCTGTTTCTGGTCGTCCGTTCCGGCCACCAGAATTGCTTGTGCGGCGAGTGTCGTGCTCACAAAGGGTCCCGCCATCATGGTGCGCCCCATTTGCTCAACAACAGGCACGACTTCGGCCATCCCCAGACCGATGCCGCCAAATTCTTCCGGCACGGCAATAGCCAGCCAGCCGAGTTCCGCCATCTCAGTCCAGATCGCATCGTCATAGCCGCGCTCATCTTCCAGCAAGGAGCGGACTTTTTCGATAGGTGACTTATCGCGGCAGAAAGTCGTTGCCACCTCAAGAAGCTGCGCCTGCTCTTCGCTAAAACCGATGTTTGCCCGTTTTGTCATTTTATTGTTCCTTCAACCCGGTTCAGCTTTTTGGCAGGCCGAGCACATGCTCGCCGATAATGTTGCGCTGGATTTGCGACGTGCCGCCGCCAATCGTCGCCGAAAACGAATTCAGATAGGCGCGCTGCCAGAGACCTTTGTCGTAGGCATCCGGCTCACCCACATAATAGGCACCGCGCTGACCCTGCAAAGTGATCGCAAACTCATTCAACCGGCGCATAAATTCCGTCGCCATAAGCTTGCTTGAGAGCGCGAGCGACGCAGGTTTGTCCTGAACCAGAGGTTGAATGTGTCCGCGCTTGGAGTTCAGCTGGAGCGCCCGCGCCTCAATCATCAATTTGATGAGTTGATCTTTGATAACGGGGTCTTCCAAGGCAGGCTTGCCACCGCGTGTCGCCTTTCGCGCAAGCTCTACAATCTCAAACGGGTCTGACGCGCGCATAACATACCCACCGGGCTGCCCACCCCTTACACCACGCTCATATTCCAGTGTGCGCATGGCAACACGCCAACCTTCACCCTCTTCGCCCATGAGGCTGTCGCCGGGTATCCGCGCATCGGTAAAGAAGGTTTGTGTGAAGCCATACTCGCCGGTGAGCTTACGAATTGGCACGGTCTCAACACCATCCACCTGCATGGGTGACAGGAAGAAGCTGAGACCTGCATATTTGTTTGGTGCATCCGGATTGGTACGTGCCAGCAGGATCATGTATTTGGCGTAGTTACCCTGGGTGGTCCAGATTTTTGAACCATTGAGGACCCAGTCATCACCATCGCGCACGGCTTTGGTTTGAGCATTGCCGAGGTCAGATCCGTTTTCCGGCTCTGAGAAACCCTGGCACCAGATATCCTCTGCGGACAGAATGCCTTTGATGTAGCGCTTGCGCTCTTCTTCGCTACCCATATCCAGAATGAGGGGGCCAGCCCAATTGAGACCGATCGCGTTTAACATGATCGGCCCGTTGGCCTTGGCCATTTCTTCCGTCGCAACGGTCTGGAACTTCTGGTCGAGGCCGCCACCGCCATATTCTTTCGGCCAGGCAGCGCCCAAATAGCCTGCCTCATAGACTTTGTTCTGCCATTCCCGCAGGAACTCAAATTGCTGGTCTGTTCCTACTTCCATGAAGGTAAGCGGGAGCATGAAACCAGGATCGGCAATGGTGTTCTCTGCAAACCAGGCAGCCGCTTCGCTACGATAATCGCTTAGTTCTTTTTCACTAATCGCGCTCATGACAGGTCCTTGCTTCTTTATAGTTCGATGGCACGTTTGAACGCAGGGCGCTCAATCAGGCGTGCATAGTATTTTTCAGTGTTCGGCTTGAAGCCTTCGCGGAAGCCCAACGTATCCGCGAGATAGAGGGCATAGCCCACACATATGTCAGCAATCGTAAACCGACCGGCACACAGGTACTCGCGATCTGCCGTCGCCAGCTCCACCGACTTCAGACGCGAGAAAAACCATTGCGCATAATCGTCTGCCGCCTGCTTGATCCGGCGTTCTTCCGGTTCCAGCTGGGTGTAGCGCAGCACAATCGTCTGCGGGAATGTCAGCGTGGCATCGCTTCGATGGAGCCAGTTCAGATAAGTTCCATAGTCTTTGTCGCCGGGCTTCAGGCCGATGTCCGATGGTCCATGCACATCTACAAGGTATTGGGAGATGCCTGCGGACTCTGTCATCTCGACATCGCCATCAACGAAGTAGGGCACAGTTCCGATGGGGTTGAGGTCTGTATAGCCATCTCTCAGGAAACGGGGCGGGAACTTCATTGACTCCAATTCATAGTCGAGGCCCATTTCTTCCAATGTCCAGAGCGGACGAACCGATCGTGCGCCCTTGCAATGGTAGAGTTTCATGTAACTGCCTCCGACTTTCCTGCCGCCGCCCATCGCGACGCGGGCGGAGTTCATCACAAGAGATTGGACAATTCAAACGTGCCTTCAAAGGCCCAAGCTTCCGTAGCGGCATCGTTTCATCAGCTCACTCATTTCGCCCTCAAACCACCGCAAAAAAGCCTCTGCAATTGACGCTCGAATCGAGGTTTTTCAGGTCCAAGTCGAGCGCAGCATCTCAAAAACCGCTCATTTCGGTCATTTTTGACCCCTTGCTTCCGCACCCTAGATTCGTGCTAAGGTCCGCCAAACTGATAATTTGTCATTTTATAGGAACGCGCACGAATGGAACATATTGATGTTGTAGTGGTCGGTGCTGGAATTTCCGGAATTGGCGCGGGCTATCACCTGCAAAAGGACTGCCCGAACAAGGATTATGTCATTCTTGAAGGCCGCCATACGATGGGCGGCACCTGGGACTTGTTTAAGTATCCTGGCATCCGCTCAGACTCCGACATGTACACGCTGGGCTACTCCTTCAAACCCTGGCGCGACGCCGAGGCAATTGCCGATGGCCCGTCCATTCTGAAATACCTAGAAGAGACAGCGTCTGAAAACGGCATCGACAAAAAGATCCGTTACAACCACATGGTGAAAAACGCTGCGTGGTCGACGGCAGACGCTCAATGGACGCTGGACGTTGAACGCGACGGCGAGATGATCCAGATGAGCTGCAACTTCCTGTTCATGTGCAGCGGCTATTACAGCTACAAAGAAGGCTACACGCCAGACTTTGCCGGTGTTGATGATTTCAAAGGGCGTTTTGTTCACCCGCAAAAGTGGACTGACGACATTGTCTACAAAGACAAGAACGTGGTGGTGATCGGGTCAGGGGCGACTGCTGTTACACTCATCCCGGAGATGGCTGGCGAAGCAAAGCATGTCACTATGCTTCAGCGCTCACCAACCTATATGGCAGCACGCCCTTCACAGGATGCAATTGCAAACTTCCTGCGTCGCAACCTGCCAGCAAAGCTCGCCTACGGCCTGACCCGTTGGAAAAATGTGCTTCTGGGCATGTATTTCTTCAATCTTTGCAAGAGAGCGCCTGGCAAAGTCAAAGACCTGCTGCTTGGCCAGGTCCGCGAAGCGCTTGGGCCAGACTATGATGTGGAGAAGCACTTCACACCAAATTACAACCCGTGGGATCAGCGTCTTTGCCTGGTTCCCAATGGCGATATGTTCGATGCCATTAATGCAGGCACCGCGTCGGTCGTTACGGACACAATCGATACGTTTACCGAAACAGGTATCAAGCTTTCGTCTGGTGAAGAACTTGAAGCGGATCTTGTTGTCTCCGCCACAGGTCTGAAGCTGGAAGTTCTGGGTGGCATGACAGTGAGCGTCGATGGCAAGCCCGTGAATTTCGCCGATACGATCAGCTACAAAGGCATCATGTATTCCAACGTGCCAAACCTGGCATCATCCTTCGGGTACACGAATGCATCCTGGACATTGAAGTGTGACCTCACATGCGGCTACGTCGCACGCCTGATCAACCACATGGATAAGACGGGTACACAGCAGTGCATGCCGGTGCTGGAAGATGACAGCATGGAAGAAGAACCATGGCTGAACCTCTCTTCAGGCTATATCCAGCGCGCTCAGGGCATTCTTCCAAAACAGGGCGCGAATGCTCCTTGGAAACAACACCAGAACTATGCACTTGATATTGTGACGCTTGGATATGGCAAGGTGGAAGATGGCACGATGACATTTTCCCGTGCGACAGGGTCGGCTGCAAAACAGGAATCTGCAAAAGAAGCTGCTTAAGCTTGAAACCTGACATCAAGCGTCAAAGTGACAAGAAGGCTGTTCCTGAGGAACAGCCTTTTTTATGAGCATTCCGCTCCCAGAATATCCTGCAAACACTGTTTCCCACAGGTTTGCGAGAAAATGTGATCAAACACCCCCCGGTCGTGATTTCGCGTGCCCCCCTATCCGTGTAGCCTGTTAGCTCTAGTTTGGTGAGGGCGTGAGCTCTCACAGACTTTCTGGGGGGAACATGACTTCGGTGCTCTTGATCGCTGCCGTCTTTACGATGGCTTATACGATGATCGCCAAACGGTTGACGGCCACCGTCATCACCGCACCGATGGTCTTTTTGAGCTTTGGCTTCCTCCTCTCCCAATCAGGCATGATGCTGCATGGAGATGCGGAAGAAACCCTTCACCTCGTCGCTGAAATTGCGTTGGTTATTCTGCTCTTCCTTGATGCCTCTCAAATTGATCTTGAGGCCCTGAAAGAAAGGCATGTCTGGCCACAGCGCATGCTGCTGATCGGCCTCCCACTTACCATCATATTGGGCGCAATCGGCGCGGCGCCGTTTCTGCCAGGATGGCCACTTGTGGCGCTTGTTCTCATGGCAGCCATACTCGCGCCAACCGATGCAGCGCTTGGTCAGGCGGTGGTCACCAATCCGGATGTACCGGAACGACCCCGCCGCGCCCTCACCGTTGAGAGCGGTCTGAACGACGGCATTGCACTACCGGCCATTCTCCTCTTTGCAAGCCTGACGGCAGAGGCGATGGACCAGAATGGCGTAGATTGGGCTCTTTTCGGCGCCAAACAGCTGATCCTCGGGCCGCTTGTCGGTATCGCCATGGGGTATCTCGGTGGACGAGTCCTGATTTGGGCGAAATCCCGGGATTTCACCTCTGATACCTATGAAGGCGTTGGGGCCATCGCCTTGGCAGGCGCTGCCTATCTCGCGGCGACACTCGTCGATGGCAATGGTTTCATCTCGGCGTTCATCGCGGGGCTCTGCTTCGGCAATGTAGTGAAGGGACGCTGCAAGTTCATCTATGAATTTACAGAAAGCGAAGGCCAGCTCCTGACCTGGGCGGCCTTCTTCCTGCTCGGTGCTGCGCTCGTCCCAGAAGCAATCCAACACCTTACCTGGTCGACACTCGCTCTTATCCTCATCAGTCTGTTTATCGTGCGCCCGCTTGCCATTTGGCTCTCACTCATCGGCACTGACGCGTCAACGACCACACGCTTGTTCTTTGGCTGGTTCGGTCCCCGGGGTCTCGCCACGGCGCTTTTTGCGCTCTTGATTGTCCAGCAGATCGATATGGAGATAGGCGAGCCTATTCTCTACATCGCGATCAATGCAGTATGGATCAGCGCTTTTCTTCATGGCCTCTCCGCCTTGCCCGCCGCGCGCTGGTATGGCGCTCATGTTGGATCAAAGGGAAAATGTCCCGAGGCCGAACCCATTACTCACTCAGCCAAGCCGCTGATAACCGACGATACCTAACTCACTGACAGGACCCGTGATGAAAAAAGTAGCGATCGCCAAACTTGATGATTTGAAAGACCGGGAACCGCATTATGCGCTCGTGGACACAGTTGATCTCGTGATCGTTCGGTTCGACAAAGAAGTCTCGGTTTTTTACGGACGGTGTCTCCACCGTGGCGCTCTCATGTCTGACGGATTTATCGATGACAAAGACAATCTCATATGCGGTGTTCACAACTGGGACTATCGGCTCGACACAGGCGTTTCCGAATACAATAATTCTGAAGCCCTTGAAAAATTCACCTCCTGGGTGAAAGGCGGCAAAGTCTATGTGGATGAGGAAGAGGTCACCATCTGGGCAGAGAAGAACCCTCAGCCGTTCAACCGTGACGAATATCTCGGCCTCTATGCCGACACCAGCCATGGCACGCAAGAGGAGCCCTATAACGGGCTCATTCAACAATATGCAAAAGATGGACTGTCCAAAACCGGCCATCATGGGGTCGTCGATGCCATGGGCGTGCCCCGCATTGAGCTTCCTGACTGGGATGACATTCAGCTGCTCACAGCACAGCTTCATAAGCCGCCATTGCTGGACGAAGACGCTGTCAGAACAGAGGTGGTCATCGGTCCGAATGCGCAAAAGCCGCTGACGCTCGACATTCCTTTGATGGTGTCTGACATGAGTTTTGGCGCGCTTTCTGAGCCCGCCAAGGTGGCGCTCGCACGTGGAGCCGAACTTGCCGGGACAGGGATCTGCTCTGGTGAAGGCGGCATGCTACCGGAAGAGCAACAGGCGAATTCCCGCTATTTCTACGAATTGGCTTCAGCCCGCTTCGGCTTTGATTGGGACAAACTCAGCAAGGTCCAGGCCTTCCATTTCAAAGGTGGGCAAGGCGCCAAAACAGGCACAGGTGGCCACCTGCCCGGAAACAAAGTGAAAGGGAAAATTGCAGAGGTTCGCGGCCTGAGCGAAGGCGAGTCTGCCATTTCCCCTCCACGGTTCCCCGAATGGACGGACGTCTCGCAGACCAAAGAATTTGCCGATGAGGTTCGGTCCCGTACCGGCGGCATTCCGATCGGCTACAAACTCTCTGCCCAACACATCGAAAAAGACATTGATGCGGCACTTGAGGTCGGGGTGGACTATGTGATCCTTGATGGTCGTGGTGGTGGCACTGGGGCTGCACCCATCATCTTCCGGGACAATATTTCCGTCCCAACCATTCCCGCGCTCGCCCGTGCCAGACGACACCTTGATCAAGCCGGACGCAAGGATGTGACACTGGTGATCACGGGCGGCCTTCGCAAACCAGCCGATTTTGTGAAAGCGCTTGCGCTCGGTGCCGATGCGATCGCCGTTTCTAACGCTGCGATGCAAGCCATCGGATGCATCGCCATGCGCGCCTGCCACACAAACAATTGTCCAGTCGGTATTGCGACACAGAAGCCTCATCTGATGAACCGCCTGGTGATCGAGAAATCTGCCCACCAACTCAAGAACTTCTTTGATGCGTCGACAGAACTTATGAAGGTCATGGCACGCGCTTGCGGGCATTCGCACCTGTCGCATTTTTCGCAAGATGATTTGACCACCTGGAAACACGAAATGGCAGACCTTTCGGGTGTCGCCTATGGCGGCATGAGGTAATACATGGCACGCAATCAACACATTGATGCAATACCGCCGGCCGAGCTCGGCTCTGCCGGTGCACTTGCCCATGCAGCGGCGCAGCTTCTAACAAAAGCAGCCCGGGCCAATCTGGCAGCATCGCCCGATGACAGCCACTCCAATCTAGGCTGGGATGGTGAGGCACAAAGGTTTGTGAGCCAGCCCCTCCCCGGCGCCAATGGTGAGGTTTATGTTGGCCTCTCGCTCGTTCCCTTCGAACTCAGTCTTATCGACAGTGCAACGGGCACGTCCGCCTACCCGCTCACGGGCCACACCCTAGCCGAGGCTGCCGCCTGGCTTGATGATGTGCTTGAAAGCGTTGCGCTAGAGCCTGCCGCCAATGTGCCGCTTCCTTACGACCTTCCGGACGATGTCGCGAAGATCTTAAGAATTCCCGACGCGCTCCCTGACGGCCTCAGATCAATTGCCGCTTGGTTCGACCTCGCCGATAGGTCCTTGAGGAAACTCGCAGCAGACCATGCCGGGCTGAACCCTGGCGCCAGCCCCGTGCGGTGCTGGCCTCATCACTTCGACATTGCCACCTATGTCAGCCTGGAAGCCGGAGGTGCCGAAACAGCCAAAGGCATCGGTGTTGGCATGTCGCCGGGAGATGAGAGCTACAGTCAACCCTATTTCTATATCAATCCCTGGCCGCACCTTGACCCTGCAATGCTGCCCGACGCACCGACACCGGGACACTGGCACACGCAAGGATTTGTCGGCGCAATTGCGACAGGTGACGAAATACTGAGCGCTCCCGAAAAAGAAGAAGCGCTTCCCGATTTTCTGGAAAGCGCCTTTTCTCTTGGTCACATGCTGTTGATGCGGTGATTAGCTTGAGCTTACGCCTCAGAATTTAAGCGATCCGTTTTTGATGCGGTCATAGTCTGCCCGGACCATCATTTCTGTCAGTTCTTCCAGCTGCACGGTGGGCTCCCACCCAAGTTTGTCTTTTGCCTTGGTGGCATCGCCCAGTAAAAGATCGACTTCAGCGGGCCGGAAGAATTGCGGGTCCACACGGACTATGACTTTGCCAGACTTTCTATCTGTCGCTGTCGTTTGCTCTCCTTCGCCATCCCACTCGAGATCAAGATCAAGTGCTTTCGCCGAGGCTGTAATAAAGCTGCGGACCTTTGTCGTACGCCCCGTTGCCAGGATAAAATCATCCGGCTCATCTTGCTGGAGCATGCGCCACATGCCCTCGACATAGTCACCCGCGAATCCCCAGTCCCGCTCCGCCTCAACATTCCCCACACTCAGAACGTCTTGTTGCCCCTGGACGATACGCGCCAGCGCAAGGGTTACTTTGCGGGTTACAAATTGTTCGCCGCGCAACGGCGACTCGTGATTGAACAGGATGCCCGATGTTGCGAACATGTCGTAGCTCTCGCGATAGTTCACCACAATCCAATGCGCATAAAGTTTAGCGACCGCATAGGGGCTTCTGGGATGCAAGGGCGTGTCTTCGTTCTGCGGGATTTCTTTGACCTTGCCGAACATCTCAGATGTTGATGCCTGGTAGAAGCGGGCTTTACTTCCCATGCTCCGCAGACTTTCCAGCATGCGCAGGACACCCATCCCATCGACATCACCTGTGTACAAAGGCTGGTCAAAGGATGTTCCTACAAAGCTCTGGGCAGCCAGGTTGTAGATTTCATCGGGCGCCACCTGATTCATAACGCTTGAGATGTTTGCGTATTCCAACAACTCAAAAGGGATGGTTTCGATTTCATTCAAAACACCAAGCTCTTCAAGACGCGCTGTGTTGAGGCTGGCGCCCCGGCGCTGCGCCCCGTAAACCTTGTACCCCTTGTCCACGAGCAGGCGGGCAAGATATGCCCCATCCTGTCCCGAAATGCCGGTGATCAGTGCCGACTTGCTCATTCTTCTTCCTTCGTGCGGCGCCGCGCGTGCGGCCAAGTGGCCTCTCATAGCAGGGAAATTATGGCCGCAACAGACCTATATCGGCAAAAGAGAGACGGCGCGTGACGTGCAGGCCCGCCGCCTGACCGATCTCTTGTTAACCAAACCGAAAAAGCAGCAAGTCAGTGCTTGTGGGCAACCCCCGCGCCTGTCGGCACGCGAATATCGTCGACAAGATCCTGAATATGGGCTGGCGGCGCGCTGGTCACCTGGCTAACCGAGAAGGCAACCAGGAAATTCAACAGCATTCCGATCGTCCCTATCCCCTCCGGTGAAATCCCCCACAGCCAGTTCTCTGAGCTGTTGAGCTCTGGCGATACGAATTTGAAGAACACGATATAGGCAAAGGTGAATATGAGGCCGGACAACATGCCAGCAATCACACCTTCTTTGTTCATTCGTTTCACGAAGATGCCGAGCAGGATTGCCGGAAAGAGAGATGCTGCTGCCAAGCCAAATGCAAACGCCACTACCTGGGCCACAAATCCCGGCGGATTGATGCCAAGGTAACCTGCAACGCCAATCGCGACTGCCGCTGCGATGCGGGCATAAAGCAGCTCCTGGCGCTCTGTTATTTGTGGCATCAGCGTTTTCTTTAGCAGGTCGTGAGATATCGATGTCGAGACGACCAGGAGAAGCCCCGCCGCAGTCGATAAGGCTGCCGCAAGACCGCCAGCGGCAACGAGTGCGATGACCCATCCGGGCAGACTTGCAATCTCGGGATTGGCGAGAACAAAGATGTCCCTATCAGCATAGACTTCATTGGCGCTCTCTGTCGGCGCATTGGTCAAACGACGTTCACCGTTCGCGCCGTTTTCGTCGCTGTAAGTCGGGCTGCCCGCAAAAGCAGCGCCCGCTGCATATTGAATAACCCCGTCTTCATTTTTATCGATCCAACCGATAAGCCCGATCTCTTCCCAGTTTTTGAACCAGCCGGGTGCTTCTGCATAGCTTGTATTGTTGATGGTCTCGACGAAGTTGAGGCGCGCGAAGGCAGCCACAGCCGGCGCCGTCGTATAGAGAAGGGCAATGAAAATGAGTGCATAGCCCGCGGACAGGCGAGCATCGGACACTTTCGGTACCGTGAAAAACCGCACGATGACGTGGGGCAGACCGGCGGTTCCTACCATAAGCGCCATGGTGATGGCGAATACATCGATGGTCGCCTTTGAGCCTTCCGTATAGGGACTGAAACCTAAGTCCAATAGGGTTTTATCCAGCTTTGCGAGCACAGAGAGCCCTGACCCATCGGCCACCGTTGCACCCAGCCCCAATTGTGGCACCGGGTTTCCAGTGATCAGAATCGAAATGAAGATCGCTGGCACCATGTAGGCAAAAATCAGCACGCAATATTGCGCGACCTGCGTATAGGTGATGCCCTTCATGCCGCCGAGCACGGCATAAACAAATACAACCCCCATCCCCACGATCACACCGACTGTAATGTCGACCTCGAGAAAGCGTGAAAAAACAATTCCTACGCCACGCATCTGCCCGGCTACGTAAGTAAAGGAGATGAAGATCAGGCAAATGACGGCCACGATCCGGGCGGCCTTTGAATAATAGCGCTCTCCAATGAAGTCAGGGACGGTGAATTGTCCGAACTTGCGCAGGTAAGGCGCAAGGAGAAGTGCGAGCAACACATAACCGCCGGTCCAGCCTAAGAGATAGACCGACCCGTCATACCCAAGAAATGCGATGATACCCGCCATGGAAATGAAGGAAGCGGCGCTCATCCAGTCTGCCGCCGTCGCCATGCCATTTGCGATCGGATGCACCCCGCCACCAGCGACGTAGAATTCCTTCGTTGTTCCAGCCCGCGACCAAATGGCGATGCCTATATAGAGCGTGAAAGACGCGCCCACGAAAAGATAGGTCAACATTGCTGTGCTCATGGTCGTCCCCTAGTCGTCGTCGACGCCGAAGCGGCGTTCAATGCGTTTCATCTGCACGACATAGACAAAAATCAATGCCACGAATACGTAGATGGACCCCTGCTGAGCCCACCAGAAGCCGAGCTTAAATCCGAAGAGGGAATACTGATTCAGCGCATCTACAAAGAGGATGGAAAAACCAAACGAAACGACAAACCAAATGACGAGCAAGCCGCCAAGGAGTCTCAGGTTCGCACGCCAATACAGCCGTACGACGTCTTCTTTGAGCGTTTCTTGATCATGGTGTCCATGGGTGGGGAGATTTCCTCCCTCATGATGGAAGACATTCCCCTGGGCATCCTTCTCAGATGACCCGTTTTTCTGCTCGTCCACGAAAAACCCTCCCCCGCGATTCGATCCACGGAGGAGGGTAAACCGGATAGACCCTAATCTCATATAGGTCTTTGTGAGACGGCGATGCCGTTTTACTTGTAGTCGAAGATTGGATCGTCCAGATCAATCTTTGGCAACTCATCCTTCTCCGCCCAATAGTCTTGGGTGTGCTGCCATTCTGCCTTGTTGCCCCGTTTGGGCAGCAGATGCATTGAGCGCATCAGATAGCCTGGATTGAAGTTTTCTGGATCCATCCACGGCAGAAGCTCCATATCCTCATCCTCTTCGCGCAAGACGGGCGTGACGCTCTTAACGCCTTTTTTCTTCATGTGATTGAGCAGGCGGGCAACAAAGTCACCCAGAATATCCACACGCAGCGTCCAGCTCGCACGAAAATAACCGAAGATCCAAACCAGATTGGGGACGCCTGTAAACATCATGCCGCGATAGGTCACCGTGTCTGCGAAGTTAAGCGGCTTGTCATCAATGCTGAAGTCGATATCTCCCAGCACTGAGAGATTGAAGCCCGTCGCCGTCACAATAATGTCTGCTTCGAGTTCTTTGCCCGATTTCAGCAGAATGCCCTTCTTGGTGAACCGATCAATTTCATCCGTCACAATTGAGGCTTTGCCAGATTTGACGCCTTCAAAAATGTCGCCATCCGGCACGAAGGCAATACGCTGACGCCAGGGCAGATATTTCGGCGTGAAGTGGGTATCCATGTCGAAGTCGGGACCGAGATATTCCCGCACACCTGCCAGTAATTCTTCTTTCACCACTTCTGGTTCATCGAAAGCGCGTCTGGTGAATTCGGCCTGATTGTACAATATCGCCCTGCGGGTGATCTCGTGGATCCAGCTTTCGTCAATGTCGAGCACCCGCAACATATCTGCTACCTCATTCTCATTGCGGCCAGGAATGAAATAGGTAGGTGAGCGTTGAAGGAGGGTTACGTGATTGCAATCACCGGCGATAGCGGGAACAAGGGTCGCTGCCGTTGCGCCAGAGCCAATGACGAGTACGTTCTTCCCGTTATAGTCGAGATCTTCTGGCCAGGTTTGCGGGTGAACGATCTTGCCTCCAAAATCATCCATGCCTTCCCAGTCTGGCGTATAGCCTTCTGAGTGGCGATAGTAGCCTTGGCACATCCACAGAAAGTTTGCGGTGAAGTGAACTTTCTCACCGGTATCCGCGCGCACGCCTTCAAGCTTGTAGACTTGGTCTTTTGACGACCAGTTTGCTGACGTGATTTTGTGACTATAGCGGATGTGGTCATCAAGATTATTCTCCTCGATCACCTCCCCCATGTAGTTCAAGATTTCTTCAGCGCTCGCAATCGGCGCGCCGGTCCATGGCTTGAACCTGTATCCAAATGTATAGAGGTCGCTATCTGAGCGAATGCCGGGATAGCGATGCATATGCCAGGTGCCACCAAAGCTCTCAAGACTCTCCAACACGACAAAGCTCTTGTCAGGGCACTGCTCTTTTAGGTGATATGCCGCGCCAACGCCCGAGATCCCAGCGCCCACGATCAGGACGTCGAAATGCTCTGTTTTCTGGTCGGTCGGTTTTTCCAGCGTCTGTGTGTCCGCCATTCTCGTGCTTCCTCTTTTTTGGTTATTTGTATTGGCGCTGATATTAAACTGACAAAACGTCAGATCACATGAGATATGTCAAAAACCGGCTCATTCTTGCGTATTAGGCCAACAATCTGGTGACGGGAAAATTGTTCTATGAAGGCGAAAAATCGCCTCTACTAGGCACATTTTCCTAGAAATCGACGTCAATCCGGCTGCGCGGGCTCGAACAAGCAATTGTCATCAAAAGCGAGGGGCTCGTGAACGCATATGGCGGCCTCACATGCTAGAAATCGGCCAATGTTCCCCCATCTATTCAGTAACCAGGATCATCTCGGAGACCCTATGGCTTCGACAATTGAAAAACATGTTGGCTCTAGGCTTGCTCATGCCCGCAATGCCAAGGGATATTCGACGCTTGAACTGGCCTCCCTGCTGTCGATCTCACAGCCACATATAGAAGAGATGGAGGCTGGAGAGGCGGGTCTCAGCCTTAAGCTGGTTGCAGACGCAGCCGGTGTGCTCGACGTACCGCCCAGTTTCTTTCTGGAAGGTTTTCAAGCTGACATTATGGACAATACGGAGACCGCCCGGCGACGATCTGAGATCTCAGCGATAGCGGCCCGCATCGGCGAGCGACGTGTTCCGCTTCTCCTGAAACTATCTCAAGCTTTAGAAGACTCTTCCGGGCTTTGACCGCGGTTGCGGCTGCCTTACTTCCTCCACAAATCCTCGCGATACCGGGCAGCTCATGTCTAAGAGAATTAGAAATATCGCGTTTGTCCTCGCAGTCGCATTGGCGACCGCCCTCAGCGTGCCATTTGCCCAGCGAGGGTTTGCTGACAGTGCTGACATTGTCGGCACACCCTTGCCGCGACCTATGGCGCCATTCACATACGAAAGCCTCGTCCAGCACGCAAAATACCTGTCAGAACGCGCATATGAGCCCGCGATCCCGACAAGTGAGCGCTGGGCATCACTGACGTTTGATCAACACAGAGCGATCCGGTTCAAATCTGACCTTTCCCTGCCTCTTTCCCCCAATGAGTCCGTGACGGCCCAGCTGCTCCCGCCTGGGCGGGCTCTCAACAATCCTGTGCGCATCAATCTCATCGAAGACGGCAAGGTCGTGCCCGTTCCCTTTGATCCAGCCTTCTTCTCGCTAGGGGAGGCCGCACCCGAAAATCTCTCTGAGATTGGCGGCGACTATTCAGGGTTTCGCCTTCATGGCTCGCTCAATTTGCCCGATACGCTTGATGAGTTTCTCGTCTTTCAAGGCGCCTCTTACTTCAGAGCGATTGCCAAAGGCCATGTATATGGTCTCTCAGCACGGGGCCTCGCTATCGATATTGGTGAAGAGACCGGCGAAGAATTTCCGATCTTTACCGATTTCTGGATTCAACGAAATGTAGAGGCCGATCAGCCGATCACGCTTTACGCACTTATGGACTCGGCTGGCGTAACCGGCATCTACACATTTCAGGCTCAACCCGGCAAAACAACCGACATGGACGTCTCGGCGGTTTTGTTTCCGCGCCGCGATCTCACCAATTTTGGATTAGCGCCGCTGACCAGCATGTTCCTGTTTGACGAGACGAACCGACATCGTTTCGACGACTTCCGCTCCGGCGCGCATGATTCCGATGGCTTGGCTGTCAATAACGGCGCGGGAGAATGGCTATGGCGACCGCTCGCCAACCCTTTGGGAGTTCAGGAGAGTGCCTTTGTGGATCGAAACCCTAAAGGCTTTGGACTTATTCAGCGCTCCCGTGACTTCGAAGATTTTGGAGATCTGTCTCTCGACTATAATGATCGCCCCTCTGCGTGGGTGACACCGCATGGCGATTGGGGCAAAGGCTCTGTCACCCTGGTGGAACTGCCAACAGAGACGGAAACGTTTGACAATATTGTCGCTTATTGGCGCCCGGCTGCGCCATTTCTCAAAGGAGAGCGCTACGAATTCTCCTATACGCTCTCTTGGCGAGACAGTGTGCCAGTCACAAACAGTCTCCTGAAAGTGATCAATACCCGTATTGGCGCACGGCCAGAAGGCGGTAAAATCGTTGTCATCGACTATGCGCGTCAAGACGATCTGAATGGTCTTGCCATGGCACAAATTGTAGATGAGTTTGTCCCAGAAATTTTTACCAGCAAAGGCGTCGCTCAGTTTCCTGTTCTTGAAGCCAACCCACATACCGGAGGGCTTCGCTTGACCTTCCAATATGATCCGCAAGAAGAGAATTCATCGGAATTTCGCATAGCACTGCGACAGGATGGGAAACAGGCCAGCGAGAAGTGGTTATATCGATGGACGCGTCAGTGACCTCATTGAAAACATGTTTGCCGCCGGAGGCGCCTCTGGCAATGCCGGCTCAGTGTTTTGATGCCCCGTTCACAGACCCGACTGCGGCAGAGCAAAATAAAGCTGAAAATGGCGCACTCCTCTCGTTGAGGCGTGTCGGTGTCTTTTTCATTGCCACCCTCACAACACTCTGGCTGCTGTACGAAACACTTGCGGCGTTCTCTGTAGGCGGCATTACGCCCTCAGAGATCGGCATTGCCTGCCTCTTTGCCGCGAACTTCTTCTGGATTTCACTTTCCGGCGTAAACGTGATCCTCGGCTTTCTAAGGCGCAACCGCGACACGCTTCCATCACCTCACCCCGCGGGTTCAATGAAAGTCGCCCTTCTCGTGCCTGCCTATAATGAAGACCCGGGTCGCGTTTTTGCAAATGCCACCGCCATGCTGAAAAGCCTCGATGAGACTGACAGCAAGCATGCGTATTCCTTCTTTGTTTTGAGCGACACGCGCGACAACAACGCTGCAGCAGATGAAGTCGCGATGTTCAGAAGAGCGAAGCAACTCATGCCCGATGCGCCTCTGTTCTATCGACGTCGCGCAGACAATGTGGGTCGCAAGGCCGGGAACATTGAAGAATGGGTGCGGCGCTGGGGTGGCGCTTATGACGCGATGGTCGTGCTCGATGCAGACAGCGTTATGGAGGGCGAGACGATCCGCCGTTTGGCAGACGAGATGGCTTCGGACCCAACAGCGGGCCTTATTCAAACGGTGCCTCGCCTCATCAAAACCAACACTCTTTTCGGACGACTACAACAGTTCGCGACGGCCGCCTATGGACAAACTCTTGCAAGAGGCTTCGCATCCTGGCTTTCCGGCGAAAGCAATTATTGGGGGCACAACGCGATCATTCGCACGCGCGCTTTTGCCGCTTCCGCAGGGCTTCCCAATCTAAAAGGCACCGGACCTTTTGGGGGCGTTGTGATGAGCCACGACTTTGTTGAAGCTGCATTGCTCCGCCGCGCAGGATGGAAAGTTCGCCTCATGACCGAGCTTGGCGGGAGCTATGAAGAAACACCCCCGACACTGATCGACCATGTCGTGCGAGATCAACGATGGTGCCAAGGAAATCTCCAGCATGTCGGTGTCGTTGGCGCCGCTGGTCTGCACCCCATTAGTCGTTTCCACCTCCTTCACGGCATCATGGCCTATATGGCAGCGCCCATGTGGCTCATGTTCATTTGTCTGGGTCTATTCACAACCGTGGATCCTATGGCATCGATCTTTGCTGTATACCATTGGCAAAGCGTGAGCCGCAGCCTGACCATCAACTCCGACGTGACGCCTATGCAATTGATCTTTGCAGTGACCATCGGCGTTCTCTTTCTGCCAAAAGTGCTGGGCTTTTTGAGCCAGATTCTACGCCATAACAGTGCGCAGGCATGGGGTGGACGTGTTCGCACAGCGACGTCTTTCATCATTGAAGTGCTTCTATCCGCAGCAGTTGCGCCAGTTCTTATGGTCCAACAAACGCTGGCGGTTGTAAAAACACTGGCAGGTCAGGAACAGGGCTGGAATGCCCAACGTCGTTCCGCTGCTCGCGATGATTTCGGTGATCTGCTCCGCACCCATGCCGTTGAAACCATCTTGGGCCTCGGGCTTCTCTATGGGATCGCAGCGGGCGTGATTACGCTTTGGCTCATTCCTGTGGTCACCGGACTTGTGCTAGCCGCCCCGCTTTCGAGCCTGCTCGCTCAGCGTCCTGGGGTCTTGTTCGACCGGTTTGGTCTTCTGGTTGCGCCGGAACAGTTCACGACGCCTCCCATTGTCAGGTTAGCTGATCAATATCATCGTCAGCTGTCTCCCTCAGAGGCCGTCGTACTGCCGGAAGACGAAGACGCATCGGCGCTTCCAGTGCCTGACACCGTTCCGTCTTCGGCCTGATTGATCTTTGCGATCAGGCTTTTGATGCCTTCGGCGCCAGCTTCCAAGGCTGCCCCTTGAACCACCCGACAGAGTAGGCAATCCCGATCAGCAGAACAAAACCGCCCAGGTTTACGACTGCCGCGGAGCCAAAGTTCCGGCCCATCTGATCAAGCAGGAAGCCACCAAAACGCGCGGCAACCAGGCTCACCAGGAAGACGGCCAGGGATTGCTGCCCCACCTTTTGCACGATCATGACAAAGCGGTTCCAGACCGCGCCACCCTGGAGGCGCTTTCCACCCTCCCCGGCTGCAACCCATGCCAAATACGCAAGGGAGAGGAAATGCACATAGCGGAAAAACCCGAAGCGCGTTTTGTTGATGAGGAAAGAAATCTCGCCTCTCCATTCCGCAAAGAATGGGAGCGCGTTGTAGGCGCGGTACCAGGCAAAAGGGATGGTGAGAACAACAAACAGGGCGGCAAGGATGATGAGTGTCTTATTCACAGGTGGGGCCGGTAGCCAGCGCAACCCAAATGCAAAACCGGTGAAGAAAACAAGCTGCCAGGCAAAAGGATTGAAAAACCAGGTGCGATCAGACCAGGGCTCAGCCGGTAAATCCAGAAAATGAAAATTCGCAGCTAGCCAGAGACCTGCAACCAGCAGACCTGCCAAGGCAGGGTGACGCATACCCAAAGCCATCACAAGGGGTACCAGCGCGAGGATACCCAAATACATAGGCAGAATATCGAACAGGTTAGGGACATAGGTTAGGGTCAGATAGCCCACCAGGTTCTCAGCTGGCCGCGCAAAGAAGTGCTGGAGATTGAGCTTTCGGACATAGAGACCATCAAACCCGCCCAGATGATCAATGGTCACGAGCATGGCGGCAATCGTCAGGAACACGGCGATGTGGGACCAATAGACCTGCCAGATCCGATGGAGGATGCGGGCGGTCCCCATGGACCAGGAGTGCTCATTGAACACGCGGCCAAAGGCAATTGCAGAGGCCATGCCCGAGCAGAAGACAAAAATCTCTGTGGCGTCAGAGAACCCAAAGCGCGCAGGTATCCACAAGGTCCAGGAGTTTCCTGGAACATGGGCAATGAAAATGATGAACATTCCAAGCCCGCGGAAAAAGTCGAGACGCGGGTCTCTTGGCCGTTTCTGAATTTCTGTCACGTGAAAAAAGTCCCCATGTCGAACCACCTGAAGCGGTCCTCATACCCCTTTAGAGAGCCGCTTAATACCCATTTGTGGGGCTATACACCTGGGGCCCACAGAGTAGAATTGCCGAAAAGTAGTGGCTTTTTTTAGGCAAGCAGCGGTGCTGAAGCCCCCATCACCAGAGGTTCTTCATCTATAGACTTGACCTCGGAAGGCTTCAGGCGCGCGGTTGAAAACGCATCTGGAGCGCCTCGGTTCTTTTCGCGGTCCTGCAAAACCAGCATTGCATCATTTGAAAGCTCCGCACGCATTGCAGCATCGACCGTCAGCCGCTCAAAGACATCTCTCTGCGCATGGCTGCCGCCCACGCTCTGCATCGAGGAACGCGCTGCCGCCAAATGACGGTAAGCCTCGCGATAGTTGCCACTGTAATAAGAGAGGATGCCCCGCGCAGCCGGCACACCCGCAGTGCTGGCAACAGAGCTCATATCTCCGTGCATATTCGTCGCGCTCTTTGTTAGTGTCTCAATGAGAGCCTTTGCTGCCTCTGACCGGCCTAAGCGCGCGAGCGGCATCATGTAATGCAGGTCGGCGAAGACTACACACCCATCCTGAGTTCTCTTCTCACAGATATCCGCAAGCTCTTCCCAGCGGCTTCCGACCGACACACCTTCGATTTCCAGACGGACAAGCATTGAGGCTGCGTTTGAAATGTCGCGATAATCATCGGTGCGTTCTGCGCGAACCTTATGATCATAGAGATCAAGCACTTCGTCCGTCGCACCAATAGCGAGCAAAAAGAGCGCGAGGTGCCACCAGACATGGAATCCAAAATTGTTGCAGTGGGCCCATCTCTCTGTCTGACCACCCAACCATCCGGCACCCGCCATGGGCTGGCCGGTCATGTCAAAGACGTGCGCAATCGCAT